>JAUXNX010000019.1 GCA_030682575.1 Gammaproteobacteria bacterium | reverse complement strand
AACTCTCGAAAGAAGTGGAGGTCATGGAGGACAAATGCTGGCCATCGATGCAGGTGAGGATCCTTGGATGTCAGCCGTACTAATAATGGCAGGAATTATTAACGGCGAGAACAATCGAAGTATGCTTGGTGAACATCTGCTTGAAGAATTTAGCGAATGGTTTAAGGTGATTCTGGCGTTGAATGTGGCGGATGAGACAGCTCAACGCAGTTGGAGAAGATTAACAGAAGGAGAGAAATTGCTGGCGTCGAGCAACGGATTGAACATAGTCAATATAGACAGGGTTCAAGTACACAATCGCGGGTACTTTGGAATTGAGAGGGAGGTTATCGCTCCCAATGGAGATATTTACATTGGGTTGAATAATGAGCAGGGTGTACCATGGTCCGAAGACTATTCAGTCGAAACCTTGCGCGTCCAATCACAATTCCTTCACGAATTAGTGCATGTCTACCAGAGTAGGACAGTAGGTTGTGGCCGCATTTGCATGGCAGAAAACCGTAGGAAGAATCCGAATTATGACTATGTAATTGAGCCAAATAAGAGTTTTAGTAGTTACGGAAATGAGGAGCAAGCAGCAATGGTGCAGGATCGATTCTTACTTAGAAATGGAGCGAATCACTATCGCAGGAATTCTTCAACACTTGAGCAGCTGAATGGAGTAATACCATTTTGATTCGAAGCCTTGCATTGTCTTGTCTCTTAATGCTGATTGTTTCTTGTTCGTATGTTGGTGGCAGGATGATCTGTGACGAAGAAAGCGGCGCGGAAGCATTTAGTGCCGGGCATTACGACGAGGCGTTTGTTCTATTAGAGCGCTGCGAAGTTGGTTCGGCCTCTGGGTTGGCGTTAGGGCAGCTAGCCATACTCTATCTTGACTTCGGATACGGAGAGTTTGACTCTGAGCTTTTACGAAGAAGGAAATTCTTTGAGCTACTTACGTACTCGGCGATAAAAGGGAACGAAGATGCTTTGGCGTCATTGATTGGCATGTATGAACAGGGAGAGTCTTCACTTTTTCTAAACCCTCAAGAGAGGAAAGCACAATGCCTTCAAGAGCTACGGGAGTCGGTTCATTACACATCGAAGCAAGTTGAAAGATGTCTATTGGAATAATCAAAGAATCAAAGGGGTCAGAGGAACTTGATTTTTTGGTCGATAGCAGAGACGTATTGGTAAGTCGCAAAAGCCTATTCTGTAGGGAAGTGGGAGAGCCTGTAAATAATTTTGTTGCCACTACAGCAATATCAAAAAAGCAGCTTCCTTGTCATTGATAAAATCGTGTATCTGTTCTGCCCTGCTACGCAAAAGGAATTCGATCTGCTTGTTGGTGCAATTCCCGCGCTTTATCCAGATCACCTTTGGTGGATAGCCATGCAAGAGACTTTTTTCGTGAAAGTCTGAATCCTTGCTTACCAGCGTGAGTTCATTCTGCTGAGCAAATTTCCAGACATCGTTATCGTCTGCGCTACCGAGCCCAGCCCGATCTACATGGACTGAAGCGGGGAATATGTCGGCGAGAGTGCTCACCAGTTTTGGAGAGAGATTTTCATCAAAGAGCAGCGTCATGCATTGATGACCAACTGATGTCGTTCGCGATCTGCAGCATAAGCCAGGCAGGCGAGGATGTCGTCTTTGGTCAGATAATCAAAATCGTCAAGAATCTGTTCCGCAGTCATTCCAGCAGCAAGAGAATCCAACACGTCGTAGACGGTTATTCGCAAGCCGCGAATACAAGGCTTGCCCCCACGTTTTCCGGGCTCAAGTGTGATGATGTCGTGATAGCTCATGAGGTCCTCCAGTACGCGGCGCTTGGGTTGCCAGACGTCGCCGGGATGCCGCAAGTCTAGCAGGATAAGTTCACTCTGGCAGCATTTGTGTCTACCACAAGATCTAGACCATTCAGGACAACAGCCACGACTACAACGCCATCGGCATTCTCACCAACCGCAGCCGGTTCATCGAAGCAAACGACAGCACCCTGTCCGAGACCTTCCACTACGACGAGCTCAACCGCCTGACGTCGCGAGTCCAGCAGCGCGGCGACGACCGAGCATTACACGCACAAGGACACCCTGGGCTCTACCGACATCATTACCAACGTGGTGGGCAGCGTTGTGGCGCAGATGAGTTTTGATGCGTTTGGCAAGCGGAGGAATTTGCTGACACTGGCGGATCTGCTGGAGGCGGAGATTGGTGTGTTGAACGAGCTTACTACACAGGGGTTCACCGGAACTTGCTCGACATGTTTGTGTCGAGCAACCTCGCTCGTGATCCCGAACGTCATACGTATCGGCAGTTAGACGTGTAGACATCGTCCCAGTGTTGCTTGGATTGCGTGAGCTACTGCTGCCGCTGCATCATCCGCTGACGCATCTCTTCCATTCGGGCTGCTTCTGCTTCGCGAAACCTGGCCATCTGGGATTCGGTCAGCACAGCACTAAGCGTCTCCTCAGTCATACGTTCCATTTCCGCTCGGCGTGCCATGCCTTGCCCTTGTCCCTGTCCACCACCGTTGCCTCCGCCGCCCTGACGCAGGGCCTGCATGGCAGCCATTTGCTGCTCAGCGATCTTGGCCATGGCTTCGCGGAACGCAGGTTCCTGTTGTGGAGTAATTTCGAGGGTGGCGATGAGTTCCGCGACGCGGGCTTCGGGGTTCATCATTCCTGCGCCTCGACCTTGACCGCCGCCTGGCTGGGCATGGACTGACAGGGTCAACAACAGCGTACTTAGCAGGATCAGGATTCTGGATTTCATGGAATTCTCCGAGAGTTGGTGGTTGCTGAGGTGTTTACGTGGTGGAGTGAATTATCCGTTGGTGTGATTTTTCCCGCCATTCTTGTAGTTGCGAGAATGGCGGATTACAGCAAGTTCAACCAAGTGATTCAAACTGCTCGCTCTTTTCCAGCCACTGTTCTTCGACAATGTCGGCTTCAGATTTGAGGGTAGCTTGTTTCTGGAGCAACGTCGTCAGGTCTTTCTTTCTGGATTCTTCATAGAGCGTTGCGTCGGCCAGCTTTTCTTCTACCTGCTGGAGTTCGGCGTGGAGTTTTTCCAGCTTCTGTTCCAGTTTTCTTATTTCGTTGCGTAATGGCGCAAGCTGCTGACGCTGTGCAGCGGCCTGTTGGCGCTGCTCCTTCCTGTCGCCCTTCTTCTCGTCTGGCGCACTGCTTGCCGTACCGGTACCGGATCTGCTGTTTTCCTGCATCCACTTTTCATAGTCATGCAGATCGCCATCGAATTCCTGGCAGCGGCCGTTGTGAATGGAGTAGAACTCATCCACGGTGTTGCTCAGCAAGTGACGATCGTGAGAGACAATCACCAGCGCGCCTTCGAAGCCCTGCAGCGCCACTGTGAGTGCGTGGCGCATTTCCAGATCGAGGTGGTTGGTGGGCTCGTCAAGCAACAACAGATTCGGTTTCTGCCAGACTACCAGTGCGAGCGCGAGACGTGCCTTCTCGCCACCGGAAAAATTCTCGATCGTCTCGTTAATGCGCTCGCCACGAAAATCGAAACCACCGAGAAAATCTCTCACGGTCTGTTCGCGCGCGGAGGGATCAAGCCGTTGAATCAACAGTACCGGGCTGGCGCGCTGATCGAGCACATCCACCTGATGCTGCGCGAAATAACCGACCTGCAGATATTTGGATTCACGTTTCTCACCAGCAACAGGTACCAGTTGCCCCGCCATGGTTCGCAGCAGTGTGGACTTTCCACAACCGTTGAAACCGAGCAGGCCGATGCGAGTAGTATTGCGCACAGTCAGGCGAATGTTGTTCACGAGCGCCACGCCGTCGTAACCGACGCTGACCTTGTCGAGCGCAATCACTTCATCAGGTAGACGATCCGGCGTGGGGAATTCAAACTGAAACGGGGAATCGATGTGCGCAGGTGCAATCTGTTGCATGCGGTCGAGTTCTTTCAGACGGCTCTGTGCCTGTCTTGCCTTGGTCGCTTTGGCGCGGAAGCGGCGCACGAAGTCTTCGATCTCTGCCACGCGGCGCTGCTGCTTCTCGAACATCGCCTGTTCCTGCGCGAGACGCTCGGCACGTTGTAACTCGAAGCTACTGTAGTTGCCGCGATACAGATTCAAACGTTGCTGTTCCACACTCACCACATACGAAATCACACCGTCGAGAAAACTGCGGTCATGAGAGATGATCAGCAGGGTGCCCTCATAACGGTTGAGCCATTGTTCGAGCCACAGCGTGGCTTCCATGTCGAGGTGGTTGGTGGGTTCGTCGAGCAGCAGCAGGTCAGAAGGTGCCATGAGTGCCGCAGCAAGATTCAAGCGAATGCGCCAGCCACCGGAGAAGGTGGAGACAGCATTGTCGAATTCAGCGGCACTGAAGCCGAGGCCGGAGAGCAGTTGCATCGCCCGGTAGCGGATGTCGTAGCCGCCGATCTTGTCCATTTCGCTGTGCCAGTGGGCGATCTGCGCTCCGTCTTCGGTTTTTTCTGCTGCATCGAGTTTACGTTCGATCTCGCGATAACGCTCGTCGCCATCAATCACGTAGTCCACTGCGGATACTGCCGATGCGACCGTTTCCTGCTTCATGTGGGCACAGCGCATCCCATCGGGGATGGACAATTCACCACTGTCCAGTGCCAGTTGCCCCAGAAGGCAGGCGAAAAGACTGGACTTACCGCTACCATTGCGACCGATCACGCCGATCTTCTGGCCGTTGTGAATGGCGAGGCTGGCGTTCTGGAGCAGTGTGAGTTCGCCGCGCATCAGCGTGGCATTGGTCAGGGATATCATTGCTAAAGCTCTGGCGTCCATGAGTCGCCAACAGGTCGGCAAGGGTGCCGGGGCGTAAATGCGCGCAATAATACTATTGGTGGGAGGGGGAGTGCACGGATTCCCTGCGCTCACCGTGTCGATTGATTTCCCCCGGCTGAATTCGTAAACTCAAGCCACTTTTTCCGGACCGCCCTGCAAGCAGGACTTTATGAAACAGATACTGCTGATTGATGACGACGAGAAACTGGGCCAGTTGCTGACCCAATATCTGGAGCGCTATGACATGACTGTCACTGCTGCCCTCACGCCATCAAAGGGTTTCGAGCACCTGAAGAGAAACAAGCCCGACTTGCTGATCCTTGATGTGATGTTGCCAGAGAAAGACGGTTTCGAGATATGCCGTGAAATTCGTGCAAAATCCTCCATCTATGGCCAGCTCCCGATTCTGATGCTTACCGCCCACGGAGAAGTCACCGACCGTATTGTTGGCCTCGAGCTCGGCGCCGACGATTACTTGCCAAAACCTTTCGAACCCCGCGAACTGGTGGCACGTATCACCAATATATTGCGCCGTACCAGCGACGAGGCTCGCAGCCAGCAGGAAGTGCCAAAGATCCAGGGGCTGGACGTGGACACCGTGCGCAGGATCGTCAAACTGGATGATGAGGTCATCGAATTGACGACAATGGAGTACGAGCTGCTGATCCTCTTCATGCAGTCTCCCAACAAGACCTTCACGCGCGATGAACTGATGAATCGCCTGCGCGGCATCGATGCGGAATTGTTCTCACGAGCAGTGGATACGCTAGTGAGCCGTTTGCGCCACAAGCTGAATGACACCTCCAAGACACCTCGTTTCATCAAAACTGTGTGGGGCAGAGGTTATACATTTGTCGGCGAGCCCAAATAGCCCGGAGGGTTGCTGTGACTCTGCCCGGGCTTCTCAGAAATTCCTTGTTCTTTCGCCTTTTCCTGATCTTCAGCGCCACAGTGCTGGTGTTCTTCTTTATCATCGTCGTCTCACTGCGGCAAATCGATGCCAATTGGCGCGCGGAACGCGCCAATCCGCTACCGAACTTCTTTCTCGACAACATTACACTGATTGTCAGCAACATCGGCGTACCGCCGGACCTGCAGCGAGCCTCCGAGTTGTCGGAAGAGCTCGCACTCACCATTATCATCCGCAGCCCACACATCAACTGGCAGTCCGATGATCAGAATGATCTCGACATTTCCCACGCGGAGTTTATTCGTACGCTGTCCGACGAAGCCGACATGATGCATGTTGGCGATGAAGAAGTGATACGTGTGTCGCGTGGTGGCTACGAGTATTTTCTCAATCGCCGTGTGCCTAGTCTCAGCGACTACGATCTGGCCGTGGTGTACATTGGCCTTGCAATCGCCGCACTGGTGCTGCTGCTCAATTATGGTCTGGTACACCGACTTCTTGAGCCTGTCCGCCGCTTGCGCGAGGGCGCGGAAAGAATCTGCGATGGCGATCTGAGTTATCGTGTGAAAACCAGTCGTACTGACGAACTGGGAGAACTGACAGACTCGGTCAACCACATGGCCGATTCCCTGCAGTCGATGCTCGAAGCCAAGCGGCAGTTGCTGCTCGCTATCAGTCACGAACTGCGCACACCCATCACACGAGCCAAACTGCAGTTGGAATTCATGGATGAGGGAGTTGTGCGCAGCAATCTCAATGATGACATCAACGAGATTGATTTGCTGATCTCTGATCTTATTGAGGCAGAGAGGCTGAGCAATCAACATGCCGCGTTGCTCGCCGAATACGTAGACTTTGCCGATTACATAGGCCTGGTGCTGGAGGTCTATCATGACTACGAAGGCGGACTGGTCTACCACCGCCCCGAAGTGGATGAGTCGATCTCCATCGACAAACTGCGCACACGACTGTTGCTGACCAATATCGTAAACAATGCCATCCGACACGGTGAGGGTGGGCCGATTACGGTGACAGTGTCCTTCGTTGACAGCGAAGCGATTCTGGAAGTGGAAGATCAGGGAGAAGGCATCGCCGCTGAACACCTTGAACATCTTAGCGAGCCGTTCTACCGCGCCGACAGTGCGCGCCAACGCCACACTGGCGGTTTCGGTCTGGGCTTGTATCTGTGTCGCCTGATTGCACAGGCGCATGGTGGACGCCTGGAGATCAGCAGTGTCTTGGGAGTGGGAACTCACGTGAAGGTGTTCCTGCCCTATCAGCAGGAGCAGGAACACCCCAATCAGGATGGATCAGAGTAAACTTCAGGCGCCTTCAGCAATCCCTTTCATCGTTGCCAAGGCCCTTTCAAAAGTTGCACGACGTCGGGCGACATCTGCATCCTTGGCGGCTTGATCCGCCAGGTTCGATACATCCAGCATCAGCGTATAAATCAATTTGGAGGTTGTGGCCGTCACTGGACGTGCTTCCACAAAACCGTGGTAGAGGTTATAGAAGGCACCTTCCACTGCCGGCATGGTGTAACCTTGAGAAAGTTCGGTTTGCCCCACGAGAACTTCTGTTACACGACCGCCGGCCAGAGACCTTACCGTGCCAATCCCGCCGTCGCCGGAAGTGATTTCGCACTCAATGCTCAGCCATTCGGATATATCACAGAACCCTCCGACAGCGGCCCACACTTCTGCAGCCGGTTTGGCAACATCGATTTCCATTTTGATTGTCACGTACTCAGGCTGAGCGATTGCCGCACTTGCTACAAAGAACGTCGGGATTGCGAGAAGTCTTGCAAATAGGCGCTTCATGAAAATTTCCTCAGTTGTTTTTATGCAGTTACTTTCCCTTGACTACCGGGAGCCGGAAAACCAGTGATATCTCTTCGACGATTGCGAAGGTACGCCAGTGTCAGGGCAAATACAATCAGGAGTATTGGCACCAGCGCGGTGTTGATGAACTTCAAGACACTACCGAGATTCTCGATGTCCTGATTCAATTGCAGTTGCACTTCTCGCAGGCGACGGCGCGTTTCCAGTTGCTGCGCGTAGAAGCGATCAACTTCGGCCTGCAGCTCGGGCGTAATCTCATTGCCCTGGCGGCTGGCATTCAGCGACGCTATCTGGAGCTCGGTCTGTCGCAGATTCTCCAGCAGCTCGCGCTCTTCTTCGCGCAGACGCGCATCTGCGGCACGCTGCAGATCCAGCACGGTTTCGAACGGCCGCGCATAACGACCACGGCTGCGAATCGTCACCAGCTCAGCATTGCCCGACAGATTGTCGAGAGCATTCATCACAAATGCGCCATTACTCGCGAACGGCGAACCGATACGTTGACCCAGGAAAGTCTGGATTTGCACCCACATTCTGTCGGCCAGGAAATCACTGTCTGCCACGAGGATGAGGTTCACAGTGCCGGTTGACTCATTAAGATGAGGCTGCAGCGCCGAATCGGCTGCCACTGTCGGTTCGGCCGCCGGATCATCTGTATCAAGACCTTCGACTCCAGGCACTTCGAGTGTAGGGCGACCATTCGGAAACGCCGAACGCACATTGCCCTGCACGCGGGCAGCCACGGCATAACGCCTGTCCTCTGACACGAATTCATCCACCAGGATGGTTGGATCAGCCATTTCCGTGAAGAAGAAGTTGTCCATCAGCATGGAAGAGTTGCTGGAGAGCAGTAGCGGTTCGAACACTGTGGTCGCACCTTCGATCGGGACCAATGCTCCTGGCGTGGAGAAGTTCATCACCTGCAAACCGGTATTGACGATGTCGTTGACGAAGCTCTCGCGTGGCACACCCATCATGCCAAAATGCTGAATGGGGCGCGGGGCATCGCCCACGTTCACCATCAAGGCCTGCTCGCTGTCTGTCAGCACCTTGGTGCTGTCGTACTCAACGCCCCAGGCTGCCAACAGTGGATCAAGGTCGGATGCGCCATTCACGATGGTCGGCACACCATCCGGGCCGCGTTGAGCTGTGGAATCAGCATTCGGGTCGATCACCACCAGTGCCTTGCCACCACGCAACACATGCTGGTCAATCGCATACAGCATCTGCTCGCCCAGGTTCTGCGGATGCACTATCAATAGAATGTCGATAGCCGGATCGATATCTTCCGCATCGGCATCCACGCGCCGTACTTCGTAAAGCTGACGGATCGAATCCATGAACATCCAGGGTGCAGTCGGCTGCATGTTCGCGGGGTTGATACCACCATCGATTGGCAGGCCGGAAATGAAACCTACAATCGGTGGCTCGGGATTCGCGACCTGCGTAATCAGCTTGGAGAATTCATACTCCAGAAACTCCTCCTGATCGGGACGGATCAGTGCGATGGTTTTGAAAATCTTCCCACCCGAGGCTTCCGCACCCTCAGTTGACACAGTCGCAGGATCAACCGCCACCAGACCAAAGAACACTGCCTCGCCGCCCGCAGTCAGCGGCACAGGCTGCACGCCATACTCACCAGCCAGATCTTCCTCTTCGGAGAACGGTACCGGGTCGATCACCTGCAACTCCAGATTGCCGTTGCTGGCGATCACCATCTCGCGCAGCAGTTCCTGTACGCGCATGCCATAGGTCCTCAGTTGTGGCACATCGGCGGTGGCTTCTTCGGAATAGAAGAACAGCAGTTGCACCGGTTTCTCCAGCCCGCTGACGATATTGCGCGTGCCACTGGCAAGCGTGTAGAGACTGTCTTCAGTCAGATCGATCCGCAGCCGCGGAAACAAACTGATCACTGCCACACTGACGAGCAGGAACACCCCGGTGAGGGCAAGACCTGTCGCAGAAAATATAGATTTTTTCTTCATCATCAGCCCCTCAATTCGCTTTCTTGATTTCGATGACGATTGCCGACGCAAACAGCCACGAACCAATGAACACTACAAAGAATAGAATGTCGCGGATATCAAGCACGCCCTTGCTGATCGAATCGAAGTGCGTCAGGAAACTCAACGCAGCAATCGCGTCGACCATTATCTGCGGCGCCCAGCCGAAGGCGTTCAATACAATCTCGGAACCGGAAGCCACGAAGACGAAGCAGATGGCGACAGTGAGGATGAATGCGATGACGGAGTTGCGTGTCATCGCGGACATGCACGAGCCAATCGCAAGGAAACCACCGGCCATCAGCCAACTGCCGAGATATGCGGCAACGATCACTCCGTTGTCGGGACTGCCGAGATAATTGACAGTGATCCAGATTGGAAAGGTCAGCAGCAATGCCAAACCACTGAGTACCCAGGCAGCGAGAAATTTGCCAAGTACGACATCCGAGAGTTTTACCGGCAACGTCATCAACAGTTCGATGGTGCCGGACTTGCGCTCGTCCGCCCACAACCCCATTGCAATCGCGGGGATCATGAACAGATACAGCCATGGATGAAAGCTGAAGAATGGCATCAAATCGGCCTGACCGCGCACGTAGAATCCACCGAGGTCAAATGTGAAGATGCCGCTCATCACCAGAAAAATCACGATGAATACGTAGGCAAGTGGCGTGGCAAAGTAACCAGCCAGTTCGCGTTTGAAAATGATTCCCAGATTTCTCATGACACTATTCTTGGCACTGTTCATAGTACTACACCTGCTGTTCTGAATTGGATTGGCGCTCACGACGCTGGGCGTGAGCTGACAGTGAGGCGCCCTGTGTCACACTCCTGAAGTAATCTTCCAGAAGGCCTTCCACCAGATGGAACTCGGCCACAGGCCATTGCTCCCCCTGCACCCTCTCCAGCATCTTGTTGAAAATCTGTTTCCCTGCGGCGGGCACGATCGTATAGCGGCGACGTTCTTCGTCGCTCTCCTCCACAGCCACCACTTCGGTCACACTTTCCAGGGCGCCATACAGATCGAATTCCTGCGTGAGCTGAATGCTCACCGCGCCGTTGTAGCGGGACCGTGCCTCCAGTTCCTTTGGTGTGCCATCGGCAACAATTCTGCCCGCAGCGATGATGATCGCCCGCGTACACACCGCGCTGACTTCTTCAAGAATGTGCGTGGAGATGATGACGATCCTGTCCCTGGCCAGATTGCGGATCAATTGCCGAACGTGGTGTTTCTGGTTCGGATCAAGTCCGTCGGTGGGCTCGTCGAGAATAAGCACCTTAGGGTTGTGGATGATGGCCTGCGCCAGACCGACCCGGCGCTTGAAGCCCTTCGAGAGGGTATCGATGGTCTTGTGGCAGACTTCCCCCAGCTCGACCTGCTGGACAACTCTGGCAATGCTCTGCTTCTTCTCCTCACCGTGGAATCCACGAATGTCGGCAATGAAGTCCAGAAACTCGAGCACGGTCATGTCGGGGTAACAAGGTGCGCCTTCCGGCAGATAGCCAATCAATGACTTCACTGCAATAGGATCAGTGCTGATGTCATGGCCGCAGACAGTGACAGAGCCTGCAGTGGGCGCAAGGAAACCGGTGATGACCTTCATGGTGGTGGACTTGCCTGCCCCGTTTGGCCCCAGAAAGCCCAGCACTTCGCCTTCTGCCACCGTGAAACTCAAGTCATCCACTGCGGTAAAACTATCGAACTTCTTAGTTAAGTGACTAATTTCAATCATATTTAATTCTTCCGAATAGCATGGTTACCCAATCTGAGTGCCCGCCATGCAGGCGCTCTGCGGACGGATTCACAAGGTCATGGACCGCATGAATTATCTTTTACCCAAAAAGTCGAGGGGCAAATATAGGCTCCTTACCTCACCATTTCAAGGCTGGACAACATTCGTGACATTTACGAAATTTCCGTGTTTTTCCGATAGTTGCGTGATTATTTTTGTGCCGCTCAGGTTGGCAATTGCAGGCTCTCTACGGGTATAATCCCGCCACTTCAAGCCCCCGGACCACACCAGAATCGTGATGCAATTTCCAACTCTACAGACCAGAATCCCTGCAAGACTGTTCCTGATCGTTCTGATCGCCAGTGTGCTGTTCAGTTGTGGCCAGAAGGGCCCTCTGCAGCGACCGGGACAGGCGGGCTATACCATCACCGCCGCCGACACGACTTCTGTCAGTTGACGGACGTCCAACCCAATCCCGGAACATCAGGTAACCTTTGCCATGGACCCCTTCCATTACCAAGACAATGAACTGTTTGCCGAAGACATCGCGGTGGCCGAAATCGCCCGCCGCCACGGCACGCCCTGCTATGTCTATTCCCGCGTCGCCCTTGAGCACAACCTGCTTGCCTATGAAAAGGCGCTGACCGGCAGCGACCACTTGGTCTGTTTTGCGGTGAAAGCCAACTCCAACCTGGCGGTGCTCAATGTGCTGGCAAGACTCGGCGCCGGTTTTGACATCGTCTCCGGTGGTGAGCTGGAGCGGGTCATGCGCGCCGGTGGCGACCCGAAGAAAGTCATCTTCTCCGGCCTTGGCAAGACAGAGGATGAAATCGCTCATGCTCTTGAGCTTGGCATTCTGTGCTTCAACGTGGAATCCGAGCCAGAGCTCGACCGCATCAATGCCGTCGCTGCAAAACTGGGACACCGTGCCCCCATCTCGCTACGCGTGAACCCTGACGTGGACGCTGGCACGCACCCCTATATTTCGACGGGACTGAAGGAGAACAAGTTCGGCATTGCAATCGACCGCGCGGTCGCCGTCTATCAGCGCGCCGCGCAGATGGACAACATCGACATCGTTGGTGTGGACTGCCACATCGGTTCTCAGTTGACCAATATCGCGCCCTATCTGGATGCCATAGACCGAGTGCTGCTGTTGGTGGACACCCTCGCCAGCCTGGGCATCCACATTCGTCACTTCGACATGGGTGGTGGGCTCGGTGTTTGCTATCGCGACGAGGCGCCCCCTGCACCTGCGGAGCTGATTCAGGCAATACTGGCCAAACTGGAAGGTCGTAATCTGTCCCTGTTCCTGGAGCCGGGCCGCTCCATCTGTGCCAACGCGGGTTTGTTCGTCACGCGTGTAGAGTATTTGAAGCTTACCGACCACAAGAATTTTGCTATTGTTGACGGCGCCATGAATGACCTGCTGCGGCCCGCACTGTATGGCGCATGGCAGAACATCGTGCCAGTGACAAATGCTGGCAACAGTGTTCCGACGCGTACATACGATGTAGTCGGGCCTGTCTGCGAGTCGTCAGATTTTCTCGGCAAGGAGCGCAACCTCGCAATACAGCAGGGCGACCTGCTGGCCGTGCGCAGCGCCGGTGCCTATGGCTTTGTAATGAGCTCCAATTACAACACCCGTAACCGCGTAGCGGAGATCATGGTGGATGGCAGCACGGCCTCCGTGGTGAGAGAGCGCGAGACACTGGATTATCAGTTGTCACTGGAATCGATCTTGAAATAGCACATATGCAGATACCTTTCACAAAAATGCACGGCCTCGGTAACGACTTCGTCGTGCTTGACACGATCTCGCATCCGATCACACTGTCTGTGGAACAGATTCGCACGCTCGGTGATCGGCATTTCGGCATCGGCTTTGACCAGATGCTGATGATCGAAGCGCCCACGCAGCCGGATGTGGATTTCAATTACCGTATATACAACTGCGATGGCAGTGAAGTGGAACACTGCGGCAACGGAGCCAGATGCTTCGTGCGCTTCGTGATCGACAAGGGCCTGACCTCACGCAGGGAGATTCGCGTCAAGACTGTGAATGGCATCATCACGCTGAGTGTGCAGGAAGATGGCCTTGTGACCGTCGACATGGGCGCACCGAATTTCACTCCCTCTTCATTGCCGTTCAACGCTACGCAGCAGGGACCGGTGCATGAGCGCACCATCTCCGTGAATGGTGTGCAGCAGAGCGTGAGCTTCCGCATTGTTTCTGTAGGCAACCCGCATGCCGTGATCATTGTCGATGACGTCGACACCGTCGACGTCAAAGGTGTCGGCACGGCACTGGGTATGCATCCGGATTTTCCGAAGGGCGTCAACGTTGGTTTCATGCAGATGCTGGACAAGGATACTTTCCGTCTGCGCGTGTACGAACGCGGTGCAGGTGAAACCACTGCCTGCGGCACCGGTGCGTGCGCAGCAATGGCGACAGGTTGTGCGGCAGGATTGCTCAACAGCACGGCGCTCGCGCACCTGACCGGCGGCGAACTGCAACTGCAATGGCAAGGCGAAGGTCAGTCCATCATCATGCGCGGGCCAGCCACAACGGTTTACGAAGGCACGATCAGAATCTGACATTCATCTTCATAACAACATCATAACGACGAGCGAAGAAAAAGTATGACCAGCGATCCATCCATAAATTCCAGCGTAAAGTCCAGCAAGGAAAACCACACTGATCTGACAGCAGAACAGGTGGCAACCTACCTGAAGAAGCATCCCGAATTTTTTGTGGATCGAGACAACCTGCTCGCCGAGATCACACTGCCTCATGAGAGTGGCAAGGCCATTTCTCTACTGGAGCGACAGGTGAAGATTTTGCGCGAACGCACCATCGAGTCGCGCCACACGCTCAACACGCTGCTGGAGAACGCCAAGTACAACGATCAGCTCTTCAACGTCACCCGCGCACTTATCATCGCTCTGCTGATGGAAGATGAAGTCGCGCAGATCGCCAGTGCCACTGAAGCCAATCTGTGTACACAACCGGGCATTGATGCGTGCAGCGTCATCCTGTTCCAGGCCGACCATCTCAAGAATGTTGAACACGCACGGCAGGAGTCTGCGGAATTCCTGCAACAGAGCTTTCCGACACTCCTGCGTGATCGTCGGACCCAGTGCCGTGCCATCGACAGGGAGACTGCTGCCTTTCTGTTCCCGCACGGTGGCACTATTCGCTCTGCTGCACTATGCCCGATTGGCCGCGAGAGAATGCTCGGCGTGCTGGCCATCGGCAACAAGGCGCAGGAGTATTTCAATTCTGATCTGGACACGATGTTCCTGGATTTCATTGGGGAAGTGCTCGAATCAGTCATCGTCAGAAAAATAATCTGAACGACGATGCGAGAGGGAGGCTGCTGAAATGGAAACCAGACTGACACCCTACCAGGCCAGCCCGCTGATCGAGTGCACAGCTGCGCTGGTGTTTGCGCCGCACCCCGATGACGAAGCGCTGGGTTGTGGTGGTCTGGTCTGCGCATACAAGGCGGCTGGCATTCCGGTGACGGCGGTCATCGTCACCTCCGGAGATCACGGAGAACATGGCAAGGCTGGTGCGGATGTGCGTGAACAGGAGAGCCGCAATGCGGCGGAACTGCTCGGCATCGCCAACGTCATCTTCTGGCGTGAACCCGATCGCGGCGTTGCCTACAACGAACGTACCATTGCCGCAGCGCAGCAGGCGATTCTGGATTGCAATGCCGATCTGGTGATTGCGCCATCCACAAGTGAGATCCATCCTGACCATCGCGCAACTGCCTGGATTGCGATAGAGGCCGCCCGGCGCCTTGTAACAGCAGGCAAGACTCTGCGTGTGGCGCTCTATGAAATCGGCTCTCCGCTGCCACGAGTGAATGTGCTGGTTGATATCACGGCTCATGAAGCCACTAAACGCAGTGCGGTAGGCTGCTATGGCTCACAACTCGCCATTGCTCGCTACGACGAACTGATCATGGGCTTGAATCGCTTCCGCTCCTATACACTGCCAGCGGAAGTGAAATTTGCCGAGGCGTATCGCCTGCTGCAGACTGAAGAACTTTTGCAGCCCGTACTCATAGCAGAACCGGAACTCCATCGACAGGAGCGACTGAATCTTGTGAACACACGAAGCCAGCAGGAAAAAGTCAGCGTACTGATTCGCAGCATGGATCGCCCGTCCCTGAGTCGCGCACTCGATTCCGTGGCGCTGCAAACCTGGTCGAACATCGAGGTTGTGGTGCTCAACGCGAAAGGGCCAGGACACAGCGTGCTTGAAAGCCGCGCGGGCACACTGCCGCTGCGCTTCATCGACAGTGCCACCAACGTACCGCGCTCCCAGGCAGCGAACCTGCTGCTGGAGAATACCAACTCCGATCTTGCCATCTTCCTCGATGACGACGACTGGTTTGCCCCGGATCACATCGCTCGACTCGTCGATCACCTGCGTGACAATCCGAATGCCTCTGCCGCTTTTTCCGGTGTCGAGTTTGGCCAGCTCGTGAAGACTGAAGACGCGCAGGAGCGCTGGCAGGTGAAGCATCAGTTCAACGCGACATACGATGCGTGTCGGCTGCTGTTCGAAAATTATCTGCCCATCCACTCCGTGCTGTTCCGCGTGCAGCAGGTGCGTGACGACTGGGCCTGCCGCTTTGATACGGCGATGGACGTGTTCGAGGATTGGGACTTCTGGCTGCAGATTTCGAATCAGGGCGCGTTCTCCGGTACGGGGCATGTATCCGCCTTTTACAACTTCAATACCAGCGATGGCTCTGGCGTGTTCAGTGCGCCCGAGGCGAACAAGCAGCGTGTGCAGCAACTGCAGGAGAAATGGTTCGCGCGGTTGTCGCCAGCCCGCTACTCGCGGCTAATGGCCTATACGCAAGATTTGTATCGAGAACTGGCAGATAAAATGGCGCAGGTAGGCGAGCTCGTTGAGCACCAGAGAATTACTGAAGAAGCGGCACGTATTCATGAGGAAAATCTGAAAACCTCCGCACAAGAACAGGCCGACGGCCTCAAAGCCATGCTCGCGTCACGCGATGACGAGATCAACAACTATCAGACACACACACGCGGACTGGAGGACATTCTGGCGGCGCGGGACGTGGAGATTGCCCAGGTGCGCGCCAGCCTCGAAACGTTGCAGGCCGCCACCCGCAGCCGTCGCTGGCTGCTTGGCAAGCTGCTGGTACAGAATAAATCCTGAGCAACCTTCCTCGACAGGAAGGACACACAGAAAATCATCGGCCGCACTGGCGGCGAAACAGAGATTGGCATGACGACGAAAGACTGCTGCATTTTCACCATCGTATCCAAGAACTACATGCACTACGCGATCAACCTGATGGCCAGTGTGGCAACGTTCATGCCCGAGGCCCGCAGAGTCGTCGCGCTGTGCGATCGGCCCGATGGTCTCGATCTGCAGTCCCTGCCCTTCGAAGTCATCAGTCTCGAAGACGTCAACATTCCACATCTCGACAAGCTACTCGTGCAATACTCCATTCTCGAACTGAACACGGCAATCAAGCCCTTCTTGTTCTCTCACATATTCAGAACGGCAGAGCACGCCAAGGTCATCTACTTCGATCCTGACATTCAACTGTTCTCCACTGGCCAGCCACTGCTGGACACGCTTGATCGTGCCGAGATCGTGTTGACACCTCACTTGACCGATTTTCTCAACGACGACAAGCAGCCGTCGGAAGTCGCTATCCTGCAGAGCGGCACCTACAATCTGGGCTTTCTGGCGCTATCGCGCTCAGACGCCGCTATGAAATTGCTGAACTGGTGGCAGGAAAAATTGCTGCGTCACTGCATTGTGGACATTCCCAATGGACTGTTCACCGATCAGAAGTGGATGGATCTCGTACCGGGGGTTTTTCCCCAGAGTGAAATCGTGCGCAACGCAGGCTGGAACGTGGCCTACTGGAATTTGAAGCATCGTCATATTGAAGAAGTGACTTCTGAAGATGGAAGCCCGCAATTCCTGGCGAATGGCGTACCGCTGTTCTTCTTTCATTTTTCCGGACTGGAACTCGGCAGCCAGCGTATCAGCAAGCACCAGGATCGCTTCAATCTTGCGGATCTGACTCCTGCCTGCCAGCGACTGTTCGAGATCTACAATCGCTGCGTGGATGACAGTGGTCGCTCCAACTATGCGAAGATGCCCTACGCATTTGCAAAACTGCACAGCGGTATCCGCATGCCGGATGCCGGACGCAGCTTCCTGCGCAAGACCCTCGACTGGAGCAAGCCACTGCCGGACTTCCGGACTGCTGAAGGCGAGCAGTTGATCATCACGCAGTTGAACACGCCAATCGACAACAGGAGGCCTGTGGTCACTGCGCTTGCCGCGAACCTGTATCGCGCACGTCCCGACCTGATTGCCGCATTCCCCGATATGGAAGGTATCCACCGACTTGCCTTCGTGGACTGGTTTATTGGCAACGCCACGAAGCAGTCGGCAATCGATCCTGTGTTCATCGCGCCGATGCTGGCAAATGTGTCTGTGGTGACTGCAATGCCTGTTGTTGGTGACAGCGTTACGGACGAAACAGTGACGAGAGAAACCGCGCCGCAATCTGCACCAACATCAGTGGGAAAATCTTTCTACAACCTGCTCTATCGCATCGCATGGTCGATCCGTTATCTGTTCCGTCCTTTTTTCAGTCCGCAGCTACGCCACCGCCTGCGTATGTTATTGCTGCGCAAGGCCTATCACGCTGAACTGACAGCCACGGAGCAGGGGCGCATCGCCAACAACAGCGGCAGCGTCGTGAGCTCCGATGTGCACGGCGTCAATGTGATTGGCTATCTGAACGCTGAAAGTGGCGTAGGGGAGTCCGCACGTTCAATGCTGCGCGCACTCAACGCGTCCGATGTTCCTCATGCAGTAGTTGGATATCACTACGGCAATGCATCGCGACAAGGCGAACAAGTGGAAACCGACAAACCATCCGGACTTCACTACGGCGTCAACCTCTTCCACGTCAACGCCGACCAGATCGGTGTCGCACGGGATTTCCTCGGCAGCGAATTTTTCGGCAGTCGCTATCGCATTGGCTACTGGGCATGGGAGCTGGGGGAGTTCCCCGACGAGTGGCTGGAGAGCTTCTCGCCATTGAATGAGATCTGGGTGCCTTCGACATTCTGCCAGAAAGCCATTGCCAACAAATCGCCAATTCCCGTTGTGTGTATTCCGCACACCGTCATCATTCCGTCCACCGAAGCAGGTGATCGTGCCAGGTTCGGACTGGGAGAGGATACCACCTGTTTCCTCTCCATGGCGGACATGTTCAGCATTCCCGAGCGCAAGAATCCTCTCGGTGCCGTTGAAGCGTTCATCAGGGCCTTCGCGGGTGACTCGAGAGCGGAACTGATCGTGAAACTCTCCAACAGCGAAGCGCGGCCAGACATTACTGCGATCCTGCAACGTCATGTGGCCGAGCACAGCAACATCCACATCCTCGAGGGCTATCTGAGCCGCGAAGAAGTGTTCACGCTGATCCGCAGCGTCAACTGTTTTGTTTCACTGCACCGCTCCGAAGGATTTGGCCTTGTGATCGCCGAGGCAATGGCGCGTGAAAAGGTGGTGATTGCAACGGGCTGGTCCGGCAACATGGAGTTCATGAACGGTGCCAACTCGCTGCCCGTGGATTACACGCTTGTCGAATTGCAGCAGGACTACGGCCCGTACCGCAAGGGTCAGATATGGGCTGAGCCTGATCTTGACGACGCGGCGGCGAAGATGCGCAGCGTATGTGACAACCCCGCACTGCGTCACCGCATTGGCGCACGTGCGAAGACTGATTGCATCGAGCTGCTTTCGGACAGGGAAATTGGCAGGCTGGTGAGGCGACGGCTGGAAGCGATTTACAGGAAGCTGTAGTAGCGGTGTGATTGCCTGTGGTGCGATCCAGCGGTTCACGGAGTGTATTGCAGACACTATCTGATGTCAGTACCAACCGACACGCTTACCCACTCCAAACACTGTATATATCAGCAGCATTATTTTGGTCAACAAGCACTGCCGGATCGAATCTTTATGTAGGGACTGCTTGCAGGTGAATTGTGCTCCGATCCAAGTTATTGCCAGGATTGGAAATTTCTTGTTTTTATGATTGTCAAACTGAATATATTGTATTAGTCTTCAGCACCTTAGCCTGAATAGCTGATCAGGCTCCTGAGATAATAACTTCAATAGACTGGAAAGCCGGGTAATTAATGAAACAGAAACCAGACATGCTGATGGTCGTCGTCGTCCTGTTTGCGTTGGGAGTTCTTGCCAGCGGGGTCGTGCAAAGCGGCCTGCTGTAAAAGACGCAAACCTGAGACAAATTGCTTCTGTTTTTATATCGGCCTTTATATTCGATCAGGCTGATAGGTCTGCTGGTCGCTTACTATTTTATCCATCCTGACATCCCAGTCGCTGCTCTCCAGTTTTCCCACTTTCTGACATTCGTGCGCCACGCCCACCAGCATTGGTCGGTGTCTGCCTGTGTGCATACGAAAGCTGAATGTGCGGTCGTAAAAACCCTTTCCCATACCCAGTCTGTTGCACGCCGCATCGAAACCCACCAGTGGCACAAAAACCAGATCAAGCACGCGAGCAGAAATGCGGGTCGCGCTCCGCAAAACAGGCTCGTAAATTCCCCAGTGATTGCTCCGCAGAACATCACCACTGCGATAGCGCACGAACAGAAGCCGATTTTTTTTACAGGGATGGATCAGCGGTAGATAACAATGCTGGCCTCGTGCCAGAGCGGCTGCGAGCAGAAAGCCCGGATCAATTTCGCCATCGCTGGGCAGGTAGAATGCAATACGTTTTGCTGAGTGGAAGAAACGCTGACCGGCAATGCTGTTGTACAGACGTGCGGCGGCTTCGTCCTGCTCTCTGATAGTGAGTTGGCGGCGGGTGTTGCGGAGGTTTTTGCGTAATGCTGTGCGCTCTTGTGGAGTCACTTCTTTATAAGGTCGCTTGTTTTAAAGTCGCTGTTGTAAAGTCAGGCGTGACAGGCAGGGGAAATAATGAAGTTACCCGGAGCACCGCTACCAAAATAGTCCTGAACCCAAAGGTCCAGGTGGTGACTCCAGCGGCGCATAAGGCTTTCCGTCGAGCGGACGTGCACAACAGCGTCTGGCAAGGAGTCTCCGGTTTAACAATATCGGCTCAAGAACACTTTTGATTGGCTAATGCTCTAGGTAACTCTGGATCGAGTATATACAACTTGATCAGGGCTATCGAGCAAAGGATGGAAATTTTTTTCCACGCAGGAATTGCAGGGAGTTACGGCGTGCTGAGAGGGTGGTTCAGGTGATTTCGATCTGTCGATTGGCCTGCAGGCTGCGATCAATCTTGTCTTCGAGAAACTTCACCTGTTGCATGGTAATGTGTTTGTTCTCGTTCAACTGCAGGCTCTTGCTAAGCATTTCGTGAGTGATATTGAGAGCTGCCATCACGGAAATTTTTTCAAGACCGTGGATGTTGCCCCTGGCTTTGATCTTGCGCATGTTCTCGTCGAGATAACGGGCAGACTTCAGAAGAGCCTCCTGTTCGGAGGGAGGACAACTGACCTGATACTCCTTGTCGAGAATCCTGACGACAACGGTGCCGGGCGTGTTTTCTTCTGAGCTCATGCGTTCTCTCTATATTCTGCAGAATGCTGTGGTAAGGGGTTATCTACGACAGAACTAAACGGACTGTGCCTGCTCAATCGACTTCAGTCTATGGAGTACAGACTCAAGGCGGGTCTTGGCCAGTTTGTTGTTATCCAGCAGTTGCTGGCGTTCGGATAGCCAGTTATGCTCCTTCGCTCTTAATACCTGATTTTCCCGCTTCATCGCAGCACAAAGCTCAATGAGAGCATCAATCTTTTGATCCAGCGTGTTAAATCTTTCGTCATTCATTATTATGTTCGCCGTATGCATGTAATGTATGCAGGAACCCACTGGTAAATTCCCCGTTACTATAGAGATGAGACCTATGCCGGTCAATCGCGGGTTAAGGAATGGTTGAGGAAACAAGCGCGCCATGACAAGCATTTACGAAGAAGCCGCCAAACGGCGCAAAGAGCTCATGCAGCAGATGGAGCCGAACAGCATCGCTCTGCTGTCCGCAGCTCCGCAGAGCACCCGCAGTAATGACACCGAATACCCCTATCGCCAGAACAGTGACTTCTACTATCTCTCCGGATTTGTGGAACACGATGCCCTGCTGGCCTTGATCCCTGGTAGGGAGCAGGGTGAAGTAGTCCTCTTCTGCCAGGAAAAGGACAAGTTGCGGGAACTGTGGACAGGTATCCTCATGGGGCCTGAACAGGCGATCAAGCAACTGAAGATCGATGATGCATTCCCCATCGGTGACATCGATGACATCCTTCCGGGACTCATAGAAGGTCGGGATCGCGTCTACTATTCCATGGGCAAGGATCAGCGCTTCGATCAACGGGTCATGGACTGGGTGAATGTTATAAGAGGCAAGGCGCGTCAAGGTGCCCATCCACCGGGAGAGTTCCTGGTGCTGGACCATTTGCTCAATGAGATGCGTCTACTCAAAAGCCCCTATGAAATCAAACTGATGGAAAGAGCGGGAGAAATCTCCGCCCAGGCGCACAAGCGTGCGATGGCCGTGTGCCGTCCAGGTCTGAGTGAATATCATCTGGAGGCGGAGCTGCTGCACGAGTTCGTACGCTCTGGCTGTCGCGCACCTGCCTACAACAACATTGTGGCGGCAGGCAAGAACGCCTGCATTCTTCACTACATCGAAAACAATGCGCTGCTCAAAGACGGTGATCTGGTACTGATAGACGCCGGGTGCGAATTCGAATACTACGCCGCCGATATTACCCGTACGTTTCCTGTGAGCGGTCAGTTCAGCAAGGAACAGAGGGCGCTTTACGACATCGTGTTGCAGGCACAACTGGAAGCCATCAAAGTTGTTAAACCTGGTACTCCCTGGGACGAGCCGCATAACGTCACCGTGCGTGTGATCACCGCTGGCCTGGTCGAGCTGGGTCTTCTCAAAGGCAATGTGGATGAGTTGATAAAGAGCGAAGCGTACAAGGCATTCTACATGCACCGTGCAGGACACTGGCTGGGTATCGATGTGCACGATGTGGGCGATTACAAAATAGATGACAAGTGGCGCCTGCTGGAACCGGGAATGGTCACGACCATCGAGCCGGGCATCTACGTTGCACCCGACAACAAGGATGTTCACAAGAAGTGGCGCGGTATCGGTATCCGCATCGAAGATGATGTACTGGTGACACGCACGGGTAATCGAGTGATGAGTCATGGCGTTCCAAAGTCCGCTGAAGAAATCGAAAGTTTCATGGCGCAGTCACGTGCACAGGCTGTAGCTTGAATGAGAAAATTTGAATGAGAGTCTCAGCCCTGCAGGAGCACTACGACGTTGTTGTCATCGGCGGAGGTCTGGTCGGTGCCAGCTTCGCCTGTGCACTGCAGGCACAAGCGCCCGATGGCCGCCTGCGCATTCTGGTCACGGAAGCCGTCGAATCCCTGCAGGCGTCTCCAAGTTTTGATGCGCGCTCCACTGCGCTGTCCTATGGCAGCCGGAAAATCTATGAGCAGCTCGGGCTTTGGCAATCGCTCGCGCCTTTCGCGACACCCATCAACAGGATTCATGTTTCGGACCGGGGGCGCTTCGGAGCTGTGCGTATCGACCATGCGAGCATGGGAGTGGAGGCGCTGGGCTATGTGGTGGAGAACCAGTACCTAGGTGTAGTGCTGACTGCGGCGCTGGATAAAGCCCCAGGCATCGATTTTCTCAGCCCCGCGACCATCGCCGGACTCACGCCCTTTTCTGAAGGCATGCGCCTTCAAGTCCAGCATCCGTCCGGAGATATCACTGAAATCACCGCCTCCCTGGTCGTACTTGCGGATGGCGGCAAGTCCACACTTTGCGAACAGCTTGGCGTCAGCTTCAGTGTGAACCATTACGATCAGAAGGCCATCATCAGCAACATCGCTTTTGAAAACTCACATGCGAACGTGGCATATGAGCGTTTCACCGAGAGTGGGCCACTGGCAGTGTTGCCACTGGCAACGCTGCATGGCGAACAGCGTGGCGCGCTGATCTGGACGGTGTCAGAGAGCGAGGCCGACGAGATCATGGCGTTGCCGGAGTCGGCCTTTGTGCAGAAACTGCAGAAGCGCTTCGGGCATCGCCTTGGCGTCATTCACAAGGTTGGTTCACGGGCTGCCTATCCGCTGAGTCTGTCGGTGGCGAGAGAGCAGGCAAGGCCCGGTCTGGTGTTGCTGGGCAATGTGGCGCACACGCTGCACCCGGTGGCGGGACAGGGATTGAATCTGGCGTTGCGGGATGCGCAGGAGCTTGCGGTATTGCTCGGTGAAACCCGGAAAAAAGGGTTATCGCTGGGTTCCATGACAGTTTTGCAGCGCTATGTAGATACTCAGCGTCGTGACCAGGATGCCACAATCAGTTTCAGCCACTACATGACGCAACTATTCTCCAGCACCAACCCAGCATTGGTGTGGGCGCGCAAGTTCGGACTCTTCTCGATCGATCTGATTCCAGCTTTCAAGAAAACTTTCACACGTCAGGCAATGGGACTGGCTGAGCGTAGTATTCGACGGGCCTGAGTTGTCTCCTATCGCTTCTATTGTACCGCCAATCGTATCGCTTCAATGCGTTTGCGATTCACACCAAGGTCACTTTTCCCCAATCGTGATGCCGAGCGGACATGCACAACGCCTGCTGCCGGATCTGCCAGAAACTCAACGTCATCTACAAATCCCATCAGGCGTGTTGTGAACTCTGCGTAGAGATAATTACCATCTTCGCGGATGATCTGTGCTCCAGGCATTTGTCGCACGGCCTCGCGCACGGCGGAGAGCGTGGCAGAAAGAGGGGTGATGTTGTGACTCTCTCGGACATCGTTACTGGAGACACAATTCGGCGAATCCGGGCAGGTGCCGAGCTGACCATTTTGTGCGCCAAGAGTCGCGGGGCGCTCGCCAGCACAACCGAGCAGAGTCAACAGTGAGATCATGATCAGAAGGCTCCGTGTTTGCATATTATATTGCTCTGATAAAAATAAACGAGGTTAGTGGTTACGCTATTGGAACAGAATCCACAAGAAAGGGGTCAGATCACCTGCATTCCCAGCCACTCCGCGATCATCGCGGGTTTGTCTTCGCCTTCGATCTCCACGGTCGCCTTGTGCTTGAGCAGCACGTTGCTGCCTTTCTGCACTGCGCTCATCAATTCAAAGCGCGCGCGTATGCGCTTGCCGACCTTTACCGGGCTCATGAAGCGCACCTTGTCGAGCCCATAATTGATGGACACAACCGAGCCCTTGATCTTGATGGTGTCTGTTTGCGAGGAGAGCATGCTCAGCAGTGAGAGGGTCAGGAAGCCGTGCGCGATGGTGCCACCGAACGGCGTTTCCGCCTTGGCTCGTTCCGGATCGATATGGATGAACTGGAAGTCGCCGGTTGCTTCGGCAAACTGGTTGATGCGCTCCTGGGTGACCTCGAACCATTGTGTGCTGCCCACCTCCTGTCCAACATAGGCTTGTGCATCCTCAAGGGTGACGAAATTGGGCATGGCGTTCTCCAGCCTGGCAGGTGAAATGTTAATGACGTGATTACAGACTTGAGAGTCGATATGAAGTCGTCAAAGTGGCAATGGCAAACCAGTATCGACCATTCTCATGATGGCAGCAATTGGCAAAACCATTGAAACGCAAACTCCGGTCTGGGCCCCGGCGCTGGCTGCGGCTATACTCGTCTCACACAATCATCTGACCTCTCGATGCTCTGGCGGCTCGCAGAGCTGGACTGATCCACAAATTCGGGTAACTCATGAAAGAGAGCGAAACAGCAGCGCAGTTTGATGTCGTCATCGTCGGGGCCGGCATGGTGGGTGCAAGCCTTGCCTGCGCGCTGGCTGAGACCGGCTTGCGTATCGCGGTGCTGGATAGTCAGGCTATCGAGGTCAGAGATGTGTCATCGGACAGCTTCGACCCCAGAGTCAGCGCCATCACTGCGGCCTCGCAAGCGTTCTTCAGAAGCCTTGGTGTCTGGGACGCCATTATGGCCCGCCGTGCCTCCCCTTATACAGATATGCACGTCTGGGAAGCAGATGGTACCGGGTCAATCCATTTTTCAGCCACCGCGATACATGCAGATGTGCTGGGTCACATAGTCGAGAATTCAGTGATACTTGCCGCCCTGCACGAGAGGTTGATGCGGTACGACAATGTCACATTGTTATCGCCCGTGACGTTGAGCGCACTGCGGTCTCCGGTGGCCGTCACAGACGCTGGCACCCAGGGTTTGGTCCAACTGAGCCTGGCCGATGACCGACATCTCTCCACGTCTCTGTTGGTGGCGGCAGACGGTGCGAATTCGCGGGTCAGGGAACTGGCCGGGTTCAATACCCGGGAATGGGACTACGAACACCACGCTATCGTGACCACCGTACGTACAGAACTTCCCCATCAGCAGACCGCGATTCAGCGCTTCATGGATGAAGGCACTCTGGCTTTCCTGCCGTTGTGCCAAGATGGTGGCGCCGAGCCGAATGATCAGCATTACTGCTCCATTGTGTGGTCTGTCCTGCCGGACTATGCACACAGCCTGATGGCGCTGGATGACAGGCACTTCGCTCAAGCCCTGCAAGGCGCCATTGAGAACCGCCTGGGAGACATTGCCGACGTTGACAAGCGCTACAGCTTCCCGTTGCGTCAGCGCCATGCAGCTGGCTACGTGCAGAATGGCATTGCCTTGATCGGCGATGCGGCCCATACCATCCATCCACTTGCCGGTCAGGGGGTCAATCTTGGTCTTCTGGACGCCAGTGCATTGGCGAAGGAAATCAGTCAGGCCCATGCAGTGGGCCGAAGCTTCGCCGATCAGCGTACCTTGCGTCGCTACCAGCGTCGCCGCATTGGTCACAATCTGGGCATGATGTGGATGATGGAAGGCTTCAAGCAACTGTTTGCCGATCAACCTCTGCCGCTGCGATGGTTGCGCAACGCCGGGATGACCGCGCTGGATCGGACTGCGCCGCTCAAGAACCGCATCATGCGTTCTGCCATGGGCATCGAATGATTTTTCAGCTCTCGCTCTCAACCTTGTCTTCGGGAAGAGACTAAAGTAATTCCTCTGCTGGTCGATTACCGGGTATGGCCCTGCTCCATTCTCTAACCTGACATGATCCCGGGCCCGCCAATTTGCAGAATTGCAGTGAGGAATCACCATGCTGGTAAATGACCCGTCCTGGCCTTTCGACATGGACCTGAGTGTGCTGGATACTGGCAGCATCACCAATATCCTCACAGACATCGAAAACCACCTGCCCCTGATTGAATCCGAAGGCGGTATGATCGAGCTGTTGCGAGTCAAACAACTGTTCGAGACCGAACTCATGACCAGTCGCAGGTTGCACTGAAAAGCGCCCCGCAGCACTGGCACTTATTGGTGTACTCCCTCTGTAGCTTGGTTTATCCTTGACCCCGCCTGAACGCCCGCTTCCCTGATGGCCTGCCGAAGTTTCTGCTCGATCTGCGCAAGCATTTCTGCACTCTCTCGGTCTTGGTGCGAAGCAGGATGGAATACTCACATCTGCAAGCGAAACTCCCGGAAAACAACACAATAAAGGTTGGTCATTATGAAATTGCTACTTTCTTTCGTTGCTATAACCGCACTGCTCGCTGGGGGCAATGCCCTGGCGATTGACGTCGCAAAAGTGAATGCGGCACTTGCCGATCCAAGCCGCAGTGATGCGGACAAGGCACTGGACAGCTCGCGCAAGCCCGCCGAAATTCTGGACTTTCTGGGCCTGGAAGAAGGCATGACAGTTCTGGACGTGATGTCCGCCGGTGGCTGGTACACCGAAGTGCTGTCACGTGCTGTTGGTCCGAATGGCAGGGTTTACATGCAGAATTCCGAAGCAGCTCTTGCTCGTGGCACAACACAAGCGACAGTGGATGAGCGCCTTAATGGCCGTCTGACCAATGTAGAACGTCTGAATCAGGACGTCACTGTGGACCTGGGGCTGCCCGCGAACTCGATCGATTTCGCGATCACCAATCTGAACTTCCACGACGTCTATAACCGTGATCCGGCTGCTGCCCAGACATTCCTCTTGAACATCAAGAGTGCTCTGAAGCCTGGTGCTGTGCTTGGTCTGATCGACCACGAAGGCACTGCTGGTGCAGATAACGCTGCACTGCACCGCATGACCGTCGCCGATGCGCGTGCCGCAGCCATTCAGGCCGGGTTCGAGATTGCTGCGGAAAGCGATCTGTTGAATGTCCCTACAGACAATCACACCCAGGCCCCGTTTGCTGCTGAGCTGGAGAGAAATACTGACCGCTTCACCCTGAAACTGGTCAAGCCACGGTAATTTGTCTGTCATGTCAAACGGCTCGGGGAATCAGGATTTTCCGGGCCGTTTTTCGCGTCGAAGTCCTGAAGATCCGCATTCCCCGAGTACGTCCTTGACACCAGCCACACCTCTTTCCCTGATTGCCAAATTCTTTTCTGTCTTCAAGTACAGCCGTGTTGCTATCCAGATTGTCTGGGGTACCAGTGCCGGGTTGACCATATTGATGGCAGTTGCCACTCTGCTGGCCGGAGTGCTGCCCGCTGCCATTGCCTATGTAGGCCAGTTGATCGTGGATGCAGTCGTGGCGGCCATCCAGTCCAGCCCCGGAGAGCGTGAAGCGGCTACCGATCTGACGATCTTCTACGTATTGTGTGAGGCCGGGCTTGTCATCTTCATCACGGGTGTGCAGCGGATCAACACCGTCTGTCAGTCGATATTGCGGGTGCTGCTTGGCAACAAGATCAATGTGATGATTCTGGAGAAGTCGCTGACTCTCGAGTTGGCGCACTTCGAAGATTCCGAGTACTACGACAAGCTGGTGCGGGCACGCAGAGAAGCGTCGAGTCGCCCACTCAGCCTGGTCATTCGTACCTTCGACCTGTTGCGAGAATCCATTTCGCTGGTCAGTTATGGATTTCTGTTGTTCCAGTTCTCGCCATGGGCGGTATTGTTGCTGGCCTGTGCCGGTCTGCCCGCATTCCTGGCCGAGGCAAAATTCTCCGGCGAGGCGTTCCGCAATCAGCGCCATCGTTCTGCAGAGCGGCGCATGCAGATCTATCTGGAGATGGTGCTGACCCGCGAGGACGGAGTGAAGGAAGTGAAGCTGCTGAAGATGGGCAAACTCTTCCTGCAGCGTTACATCGACATTTTCCGCAACATTTACAAGGAAGACCGCAATCTGGTACTGCGGCGAGGCTTCTGGGGCTATGTGCTGGGATTGATCGCCAGCGCTGCGTTCTACTTCGCCTATGGCTGGGTCGTGTTTGCTGCCATCGCCACCACGATTACCATTGGTCAGATGACGATGTACATCGCGGTATTTCGCCAGGGCCAAAACGCCGTCACCAGCAGTCTCACAGCCGTCAACGGCATGTACGAGGACAACCTGTACCTGTCGAACCTTGTCGAATATCTGGAACACAAGGTGCCGGAAGTATCCGGCGACAAGACCGAAGGGCCGGACCGTGCCGATGGCATTCGTTTCGAGAATGTCAGTTTCTACTATCCGGAGAGCAAGACTCCGGCGATTCACGACCTCAATCTGCACATCAAGGCGGGAGAGAGTCTGGCGATTGTTGGCGAGAACGGCTCCGGCAAGACCACGCTCATCAAGCTGCTGACGCGCCTGTACACGCCGACCAGTGGCCGCATCCTGCTGGAGGGGCTCGACTTGCAGGAGTGGGACATCGAGGCTCTGCGTAACAAGATCGGTGTGATCTTTCAGGACTTCAGCCGCTACCAACTCACGGTGAGCGACAACATCGGCATCGGCGATGTCGATAACATGGAAGTCAGGCCGCAGGTTGAAGCTGCCGCGCGCGATGGGCTCGCCGCCGATTTCATTCAATACATGCCGCAGAATTACGACACTCAGCTCGGCACCTGGTTCAAGGGAGGCAAGGAGCTCTCGGGCGGACAATGGCAGAAAATCGCGCTCTCCCGTGCCTTCATGCGCAATCATGCCGATGTCTTGATCCTGGATGAACCGACCTCTGCTATCGATGCCAAGGCCGAGGCTGACATCTTTGCGCACTTCCGCGAGCTGACGGAGAATCGCATCTCGATCATAATCTCCCATCGCTTCTCGACGGTGCGGATTGCCGATCACATAATCGTGCTCGACAAGGGAGTGATTCTGGAAGAGGGGTCACATGAGGATCTGCTGGCGCGGAATGGGCAGTACGCCCACCTCTTCAACCTCCAGGCAAAGGGCTACATGTAGGAACCTGCTTGCAGGCGAATGCTCTCAGCCAGCACCGCCCCGGAGTATTCTCGAGCAAGCTCGCTCCTTGTATGTTCATCCCGTGGCAGTTGCTATGCTCTGAGGCAGTTACCGGGGAGGCCGTACGCTCCTTGAGGCAGAGATTTTCTGACCTCGTCTGTAGAGAGGCTCCCCGCCTCATTGCTTATCTCGAGGAGTATCAGGAAGCCAGCATGCTGGACTTCGCATCACAAGGTCGAGAGGCATCAAGTGCGAGGTCGGGGAACCGGGAACTATTCTGGCTCAATTGACACGGGGAGGCAAAAGCGATGAACGCAGGAATCGATGTTGGTGCTCGTTTTGTGGAGTTGGTGTCTCGGGTCAATGGCAAGAACAGCAAGGCAGAGACATATGAGCAGAGCAGCCAGGGACACGCCAGGCTGATCAAGCGGCTCAAGGCGTTGAAGCCTGCGTGTGTGGTGATGGAAGCCACGGGCATTTACTACCTGGACCTTGCGGTGGCACTGCATGGGGCCGGGTTACCGGTCTCGGTGATCAACCCCAAGAGCTACCACCATTTTGCAAAGCTGAAATTGAATCAAAACAAAACCGATGCTCAGGATGCAGCGCTGTTGGCCGAGTATGCCGAGCGCATGACCCCGCCCCTGTGGACAGCACCTGAGCCGACAAAGCTGATGTTGCGGGACTTGGGGCGACAGATCAATCGGCTGACGGGGGCTCGCACGCAAGCGAAGAATCGGCTGCATGCATTGCAGTCCAAGCAGATGACCATGCCTTTGTTGGTAGAGGACGAGGTGGAGGGAATTGAGTTGCTGGATCGGCGGATCGAGCGGTTGCAGCAGGCTGCGTTGGAGTTGATTGCGCAAGATCCGATATTGACTCGACAGTTCAGCCACCTGTGTAGCGCCAAAGGGATTGCCAACACCAGCGCCATCGCTTTGTTGGGCGAGTTGAGTGTGCTGTCGATGAGTTTGAAGAGCCCGCAGGTGAGTCGCTATGCGGGGATGGATGTGCGGCTGACCCAGTCGGGCACGAGTGTGGATAGACCTGCTCGGCTGAGCAAAGCGGGCAACGCCTATCTCAGAGCGGCTCTATACATGCCAGCGATGAGTGCAATACAACACGACGCCAGAGCCAAAGCCTTTTACAAAGCCTTGGTAGCGAAAGGGAAGAAGAAAATACAGGCCCTGTGTGCAGTGATGCGCAAGTACCTGACGGGACTTTGGGCCTGCATCAAGAACGATGTTCCGTTCGATTCAAGCAGCTTGTTCAGCGACATTCATCTGAAAAGCACTTGATCTCGAACGGAGTATCTGCATGAATCTATTTAAAAACAGACAGAGGAAAGAGAGGGAACCATGATCAACCCGAACAATCTACTCGAACAGTTTCTCGGCCCCAATGCGGCCAACTCCATGCGTCAGGTCGGCGGTAATGCCAAACAGCAGCTCGATGGCATGGGCATGGGGGGCTTCGGCGGAGGTGCCGTTGTTGGTGGCATCCTGGGTTTGATGCTTGGCGGCAAGAAGATGAAGAAGATGGCCAAGGGTGTCGTAGGCTATGGCGGCGCGGCAGTCGCAGGCGCCATGGCCTACAAGGCCTACCAGAACTGGCAGCAGGGCAAGGCTGCAGCCACAGCGCCTGTCGCCACACAGGCCGACATTGGGCTTATGGATCAGAGCTTCCTGCCGGAAGCCTCTCCGGCTGCCAATGGGATGCCCTTCCAGTTAGTGATGATTCAGGCCATGATCGCGGCCGCCAAGGCCGACGGTCATATCGACGCACAGGAACAGAAAGTGTTGTTCGAGCAGGTGGAGAAGATGGGGTTGGATGCCGAGAGCAAGGCCTTTGTATTCGATGCACTGACACGCCCGGTGGATATCGCGGCGATTGCCTCTTCAGCGAAGGGCATCGAACAGGCCACGGAGCTGTACCTGATTTCCCGCATCGCCATCGACGTGGATCACCCTGCAGAGCGTGCCTATCTCCAGGCGCTGGGCCACAAACTCAATCTGCCCGCAGACCTGATCGCGCATCTGGATCATCAGGTGGAGGCGGCGCCTGCCCAATAACCTGTGGGAGCTTGCCCTGCAAGCGATTGCTTTTGCATTGGCACCGAGGTCAATTCACACAAATCGCGGGCAGGGCCCGCTCCCACAGTTACTGATAGGACTCAATCGCCGGGCAAGCACAGAACAGGTTGCGGTCCCCGTACACGTTGTCGATACGATTCACTGACGGCCAGAACTTGCTCTCCTTCAGGCCCGGCACCGGCCATGCGGCTTCCTGCTTGCTGTAGCCGCGTTGCCAGTTGCCATCCATGATGTCCGCCAGCGTGTGTGGCGCATGCTTCAGTGGATTGTCCAGTGCATCCAGCTCGCCAGATTCGACTCTCGCGATTTCCTTGCGAATACTGATCATCGCCTGAATGAAGCGGTCCAGCTCCATTTTCGATTCGCTCTCCGTCGGCTCGATCATCAGCGTGCCCGCCACCGGGAACGACATGGTCGGCGCGTGGAAGCCATAATCCATCAGACGCTTGGCCACGTCTTCCTCGGTAATACCGGACGCTGCCTTCAGTGGCCGCAGATCGATGATGCACTCGTGTGCCACCATGCCGTTTCTGCCGGTGTACAACACCGGGAAGTGCGGCTCGAGTTTGCGAGCGATGTAGTTGGCGTTGAGTATTGCCACCTGCGTCGCCTTCAGAAGACCTGAGGCTCCCATCAAGCTGATATAGGCCCAGGAGATCGGCAGAATGCCAGCGCTGCCCCAGGGAGCGGCAGAGACGGCGGTGTTGCCGACGTTCGGTCCTTCCAGATTCACCAGCGTGTGGTTCGCGAGGAAAGGCGCCAGGTGCTTCTTCACACCGATTGGCCCCATGCCCGGTCCGCCGCCACCGTGCGGAATGCAGAAAGTCTTGTGCAGATTGACGTGGGACACATCAGCGCCAATGTCGCCAGGACGTGCCACACCGACCTGCGCATTCAGGTTCGCTCCGTCCATGTACACCTGACCGCCGCAGTCGTGAATGATCTGGCAGATTTCCTTCACGCCCTCCTCATACACGCCGTGAGTCGACGGGTAAGTGATCATCAACGCAGCAAGAGTGTCCTTGTACTGTTCAGCTTTCGCACGCAAGTCGGCAGTGTCGATGTTGCCATGCTCGTCGCAGGCAACCACCACGACTTTCATGCTGAGCATCTGCGCGCTGGCGGGATTGGTGCCGTGGGCGGAGCTGGGAATCAGACACACATCGCGCTGAGTCTCGCCCTTGCTGATCAGATAATTGCGGATGGCGAGCAGGCCTGCATACTCACCCTGGGCGCCGGAGTTCGGCTGCATGCTCACGGCGTCGAAACCAGTGATCTCTGCGAGCATATCTTCCAGTTCGCTGATCATCTGACGATAACCGGCAGTCTGTTCGACAGGTACAAACGGATGTGGCTTGCTGAATTCCGGCCAGGTAATCGGAATCATCTCGGCGGTGGCATTCAGTTTCATGGTGCAGGAACCGAGTGGAATCATTGCGTGGGTCAGCGAGATGTCCTTGTTCTCCAGGCGCTTCAGGTAGCGCAGCATCTCCGTCTCGCTGTGGTAGCGATTGAAGAACGGATGTGTGAGGAACGCAGATTGTCTTTCCAGCGTGCCGGGTATCCCCTTCACTGCAGCGCGGCCTGCACAAATTTCCCGATCGATATCGGCAACGGACAGATCGTTCGCCTGCTCACCTAACACGATCTGCCAGAGGCTTTCGATTTCGGCAACGGTCGTACATTCGTCGAGGCTGATGCCGATGCTGTTCTCCTGATCGATACGTAAGTTGATGCTGGCCTGTGCAGCGCGGGAGAGAATCGCGGCACGATTCTGCGCGTTGGTCGATATGGTGATCGTGTCGAAGAATTGTGAGTTGCTGCAGCTCACACCACGCGCCAGCAATCCGTTCGCCAGAATGGCTGTCAGACGTTGGATGCGTCCGGCAATGGTGCGCAACCCTTCCGGCCCGTGATACATGGCGTACATGGCAGCGATGTTGGCGAGCAACACCTGTGCAGTACAGATATTGCTGTTGGCCTTCTCGCGGCGGATGTGCTGCTCGCGGGTTTGCAGTGACATGCGGAATGCCTGCTTGCCGCGTGCGTCGATGGAGACACCGATGATGCGACCCGGCACTGCGCGCTTGTATTCATCCTTGGTGGCGAAGTAGGCGGCGTGCGGACCGCCGTACCCCATCGGCACACCAAAGCGCTGCGTACTTCCGAGCACAACATCTGCGCCCATCTCTCCCGGCGCTTTCAGAAGCACGAGGCTCATCAGATCGGCCGCGACAACAGCAATGGCGCCCTGTGCATGCAGCGCCTCGATCAGGCCGCCGAGATCACGCACCTCGCCCGTGCAGGCGGGATACTGGAATATCGCTCCGAAGACATTATGCTTCGTCAGCTCGCTGATATCGGCAATGATCAGTTCAAAACCGAAACATTCAGCGCGGGTCTTCAACACGTCAATGGTCTGCGGGAAGCAATCCTTGTCGACGAAGAAAGTATTGGCATCCTTGTTCCTGCTCACACGTTTGGCGAGCGCCATTGCTTCAGCAGCTGCAGTGGCTTCGTCGAGCAGTGAGGCGTTGGCCAGATCCATGGCAGTCAGATCGAGAATCATCTGCTGGAATGCCAGCAGGCTTTCGAGACGCCCCTGGGACACTTCCGGCTGATAGGGCGTGTAGGCAGTGTACCAGCCCGGATTCTCCAGCACGTTGCGCAGAATGACATTGGGTGTGATGGTGTCGTAGTAGCCGAGGCCGATGAAGGAGCGTGCGGGTTGGTCGACACTCGTCATCGCTTTCAGACGTGCGAGCACCTGCGTCTCAGTGGCTGATTTACCGAGTGCCAGCGGACGGCGAAGCGCAATCGATTCCGGCACTGTCTGACTGATCAGTTCTTCCAGCGATGAGAGCTGCATTTCTGCCAACATTGCTTTGATGTCTGACTCATCGGGGCCGACATGCCGTCCGATGAACTCGTCGAAGTTCTGCAGGCTGTCGAGCGTCCTGATGGGAGAGTGCTGTGAAGAAGCTGTAGTGCGAGCCATGAAGTGCCTCAATTGAATGACAGAAGCCGGGGCTCGTTGTTGATACGGGGCCCCGGCTCGAAGTGGATCAGTAATCGTTGATTCGGTTTACGTTGCGATGGTGCCGACTGACACTTATTCGCAGATTTCCGCGTAGCCGTTTGCGTCGAGCAGCTCTTCCAGTTCAGTCGGATCACTGGGGAGAATCTTGCAGAACCAGCCATCGCCATAGGGTGAGGAATTCACAGTCTCCGGTGCGTCGACCAGGTCTTCGTTGATGGCAATGATTTCTCCAGAGATCGGCGCGTAGATGTCGGAAGCGGCCTTGACCGATTCGACCACACTGATCTCCTGTTTCGCAGTGATAACCGCTCCTTCTTTCGGCAGTTCGATGAACACGATATCGCCGAGCAATTCCTGTGCATGATCGGAGATGCCGATCGTGACGGTACCATCATCTTCAAGACGCACCCACTCGTGGGTTGCTGCGTATTTCAAGTCTTCCGGGAAGCTGCTCACTGACCAATCCTCATACTTAGATAGGGAGAAATTTATTCAAAAACCTTTTTGCCAAAGCGCACGAAATTGGGTTTCACGAGTCGCACGGGGATCAGCTTGCCACGCAAGTCCACACGGCAGTTGGTGCTGCCTGTCGGGATTCTAGCCAAGGCTATGGAATGCTTCAATGTTGGCGAGAAGGTGCCACTGGTGATGACGCCTTCGCGCTCCTGACCGTTCACATCGCAGACGATACGCAGCCCTTCGCGCAACACTCCACGTTCTTCCATGACGAGTCCAGTGAGATAAGGCAGCAGGCCGTTGGTCTGATCGATACGGTGTTGTTCCACAGTAGCACGGCCGATGAAATTGCGTGATGCGGGCTCCCAGGCAATGGTCTGCGCCATGTTGGCGGCCAATGGCGATACGGTTTCGTCCATGTCATGACCATACAGGTTCATGCCGGCCTCAAGGCGCAGCGTGTCGCGAGCGCCGAGACCGATGGGCTTGACGCCCTGGGTGAGCAACTGGTCCCACAGGGCAGGTGCATCTTCATTTGGCACCAGCAACTCCAGGCCGCGCTCGCCGGTATAGCCCGTGCGGGCAATGAACCAGGTACCGGATTCCAGTGCGCGGAAATTACCCAAGGCTTGTACGCGAGCAGAGAGATCCGGGTCCAGCAATGTGCATACCTTGTCGATGGATTCGGGGCCATGTACGGCGAGAATGGCCAAATCCGGACGCTCAGTGATGGAGACTTGGTAACCTTTGGATTGCCGGGCCATCCAATGCAGGTCCTTTTCGCGGGTGCCGCAGTTGACGACCAGGCGATAGCCGACCTCCTGACGGTAGACAATCAGATCGTCCACGACTCCGCCGCTCTCATTGAGCATGCCGCTGTAGAGAGCACGACCCACTTCGTTCAGCTTGTCGACATCATTGGCCAGGAGATATTGCAGCCAGGCTTTGGCATCGCTGCCGTCGATGTCCACGATGGTCATGTGGGAGACGTCAAAGACCCCTGCGTGCTGACGCACAGCGTGGTGTTCTTCCAGCAGCGACTGGTACTGGATCGGCATGTCCCAGCCGCCGAAGTCGACGATACGCGCACCGGCATCAATGTGCTTCTGATAGAGAGGGGTTTGGTAGCCCACAGGATTTTCCTGAGTCGATGGTCTTGAGTGGTTGGCCTTGAGCGCAGGCGCCGGTAGCAGGTTCCAAATCATCAGAGCCGATTTGGCGGGCGGTTCAGGGCGAAAACAAGGCGGCCATTCTACTCGTTCAGCCGTTCTTTTGACAGGACAGAATTGCTGGCAGATCGACTGCCAGGCTTGGATAGCACGCTGTTGCGGCAGCAGTGGTAGGATGCCTGCAGTGCCTGTTTTTCCATATCCTGTGAGGTTGTCCATGAAACAAATTACCCGCGCTCTCTTAACTGGCCTGTCGCTGCTGTTGCCGGTCGTGCTGTCACTGCAGGTTGCCCTGTGGATGATTGTCACCCTGGAGAGCTGGCTGCGCTCGCTCCTGCAGTTTGCCTTGCCGGAGCAGCGTTATGTGCCGGGCATGGCCGCCTTCATGTTCGTGGTGCTGGCGATCCTGATAGGGTTGAGTGCCAGGATGTGGCTTCTGGGCCAGTTGTGGAAGCTGCCCGGTCGCCTTCTCGAACACGTTCCTGTGGTCAGTTATCTTTACAACACCATCAAGGACTTCGTGGACATGATGGGTGGCAAGAATTTCTCGGACCAGTCGGTGGTGTGGGTCACCTTGCCGAACAGTAATGCCCGGCTTATGGGGATCGTCACCAAGCGGGGCGGTAGCAGCGATTCCAGGTTGTCACAACTGATTGGTGCCAACGAAGTGGCCGTCTATCTGCCAATGAGCTATCAGGCAGGAGGTTACATGGTGGTGGTTCCCATGGATCAGACCGAAAGAATCGACATGGAGCCGGGCGATGCCTTGCGGCTCATAATGAGCGCAGGACTCGGACAGAAAGGTACCAGGATGTCGGTGTGAAGTACGATTACTGCAGTTCCGCCATGAAACGGTCTGACCGGGGCAGATAATTGCGGTCGCTGTCCAGTGAGAAGATCACGGAGCTGGAGCGACCAATGATCTGGCCGCGAGGGATGAAGCTGTAGATGCGGCTGTCTGCGCTGTTATCTCGATTGTCCCCCAGTACGAAGAACTGGTCGGCAGGCACGGTTTCCGGGCCAAAGCTGCGGGAGATGCGGTTGGGGAATGAGTCGGACAGCATCGCCTGATGGGAATGCTCGAAAAGCTGCTCGCGGATGATGAGGGAATTCTCATCGCTGGAAACAATCTCGTAGTCGGCTGGCTGACCATTGATCACCAGCGTGTTGTTACGCATGTAAATGGTGTCGCCTGGCAGACCGACGATGCGTTTGACCAGCCGTTTGCCCGCGGCCTGGGAGTCGATGATGACGATGTCACCCCTGCCTGGATCGGTATGAGAGGCAAGGAAGAAATCGGTAAAAGGGATGCGGATATCGTAGGCCAGCTTGTTGACCCAGACCTTGTCGCCGTCCAACAGCGTGGGCTGCATGGAACGTCCGGAAATGGAGTTCAGATCGGCAATGGCGCTCTTGAAGAACACGATGGTCAGTAGCAGAGCCAGGAATTTCCTGTTCTCTCGCCAAAACGCTGACAAATACTTCTTCATGATTGTTGTACTTCCCCGACCATGTTTCTGGATTGGATGCCCGACCGACAATAGGCGATTGCCCTCCTGCCTGTCAATCGTACAGTCAATTGTCTGTCGGGCGTATCCGCGAAATACCAGAGTTGCGTGACGTGATGGAGTCTCTCTGGCAATTCTTATACGCTTGCGTGACATTACTGTGGAATACCGATTCCCATGCCGCTGACTCATTTTCATCCCGCTGCCCGTGACTGGTTCATCCAGTCTTTCGGTGCGCCCACACAGGCGCAGGCAGAAGCGTGGCCTGCGATCAAGGCGGGTCGGCATACTCTCATTTCCGCTCCCACCGGTAGCGGCAAGACGCTGGCGGCGTTCTATGCCGTGATAGACAACCTGCTCTGGCTGGGACAGCAGGGTTCGTTGCCAGCGGGAACGCATATTCTTTATGTATCGCCTCTGAAGGCATTGAGCAACGACATTCACCGCAACCTGGAAGTCCCCCTGCAAGGGTTGGCAGATGAGCTTTTACAAAGGGGCCTGGCCCCTGTCGGTATCAGGGTTGCAGTGCGCACCGGAGACACGACGCCTGCTGAGCGGCAGCGCATGTTGCGTAATCCGCCGCACATTCTGGTGACGACCCCGGAATCGCTGTATCTGCTGCTGACCAGCGAAGGTGGTCGCGAGATGCTGCAATCTGTTGGCACGCTGATCATCGATGAAATTCACGCCATGCTGGGTGACAAGCGCGGAGCGCATCTGGCGCTGTCGGTGGAGCGCCTGGAAGCACTCGTGAGCAAACCGTTGCAACGTATTGGCCTATCAGCAACCCAGAGACCAATATCGCTCGTGGCGAATTTCCTTACCGGTGCGCGTGGAGTGAAGGGCGCGGAACCGGATTGCGTGATTGTTGATTCGGGGCATCGACGGAAGATTGATGTGACTCTTGAGGTACCAGGTTCCCCCCTTTCCGCACTGATGAGTAACGAGGTATGGGATGAACTCTATCAACGCCTCGTGCAGTTGATTGAAACCCATGACACGACGCTGGTTTTTGTCAACACGCGGCGCTTGTCCGAGCGTCTTGCATTGGCTCTGAGCGAGCGTCTCGGTGAAGGGCTGGTCAGCTCTCATCACGGCAGCATGAGCAAGGAACATCGCCATACCGCCGAGCAGAAGTTGAAGGCGGGGAGTCTCAAGGTGCTGGTGGCAACCGCGTCGATGGAGCTGGGCATCGATGTCGGCTCAGTGGATCTCGTCGTGCAGTTCTCCTCACCGAAAAGCATCGCGAAGTTCCTGCAGCGCGTGGGTCGTAGTGGCCACTCTGTGCGCGGCACCCCCAAGGGAATCCTCTTTCCGCTGACGCGAGATGATCTGGCGGAGTGCACAGCTTTGCTCAACAGTCTGCACGAAGGTGATCTGGACCGCATCCTGATGCCGGAGAAACCGATCGACATTCTGGCGCAGCAGATTGTTGCCGAGGTGGCCGCTACCCAGAACGAAGCGAGCAGTGCTGGAGTGGACGGCTGGCATCTCGACTCGCTGTATGAATTGTTCACAAAGGCCTGGCCATATCGCGATCTACGTCGCCAGGAATTCAACACCATTGTAAAAATGTTGGCCGATGGCTATTCCACCCGCCTCGGTCGCAAGGGCGCCCTGTTGCATCTGGATGTCATCAACAATCGTGTCAGCGCGCGGCGTAACGCACGACTCACCGCTCTCACCAATGGCGGCGCGATACCCGACATGTTTGAGTATCAGGTAGTGCTTGATCCCGACGATACCGTAGTCGGCAGTCTCAACGAAGACTTTGCGCTGGAGACGCTGCCGGGCGATATCTTTACCCTTGGCAGTCATAGCTGGCAGTTGCTGAAGGTCGATGGCCTCAAGGTGCGGGTGCGCGATGCACAAGGCGCCAGACCAACCATTCCTTTCTGGTTTGGCGAAGGACCGGGGCGCACGAAGGAACTGTCTATCTCCCTGTGTGCGTTGCGAGAAAAGATTGATGAGTACCTGCGTGACAATGTTCCTTCCGCCGCTGTGCAGTGGTTGGTGACGACGTTGCGATTGTCGCAGTCTGCCTCGCAGCAGTTGGTGGATTATCTGCAGGTGGGGCGCAATGCCCTGGAGGTAATGCCCACCCAAACCACACTTGTGATGGAACGCTTCTTCGATGAAGTGGGTGACATGCACGTGGTGATTCATTCGCCCTTCGGCAGTCGTCTGAATCGCGCCTGGGGTCTGGCTCTGCGCAAGCGCTTCTGCCGCACTTTCAACTTCGAATTGCAGGCGGCGGCCAACGAAGACAGCATCGTGATTTCACTGGGGTCCGTGCACAGCTTTCCACTGGAGGAAGTATTTGCGTATCTGCAAACGGTGAGCGTCGAAGATGTGCTGATTCAAGCGTTGCTGGACGCGCCGATGTTCGAGGTGCGCTGGCGCTGGAATGCCACCCGCTCCCTTGCCATTCAGCGTAACCGCAACGGCAAGCGTGTGCCGCCGCAGTTTCAGCGCATGGATGCAGAGGATCTGGTGGCCCATCTCTTCCCCGACCAGATTGCCTGCTTCGAGAATATTCAGGGCAAACGCGAGGTGCCGGAGCATCCGCTGGTGCAGCAGACCATCAACGACTGTCTGACCGAAGCCATGGATATTGAAGGACTCAAGGAGCTCATCGGCGCAATCGAGAGCGGCACCGTGACGCTGGTAGCGAAAGATCTGCGGGAACCTTCGCCGTTCGCACAGGAAATCATCAACGCTCGCCCATACGCGTTCCTGGATGATGCACCCTTTGAAGAAAGGCGCACCAATGCCATCCGCAATCGCAGCTGGCTTGACCCGGCGGAGACACAGTCCTACAGCGCGCTTGATGAGGCTGCAATTGCTCAGGTCCGCGAAGAGGCCTGGCCGCTGGTGCGATCTTCCGATGAAATGCACGATGCGCTGTTCTCACTGGGATTTGTGACACTCGTGGAGGTGCAACGACACGGCTATGCGGCTTGGCTGGAGTCGCTGGCGCAGCAGGGCCGCGCCTGCCATCTCAAGGTGGGGCCAATGAGCATTTGGACTGCTGCCGAACGTTTGCCCTGTTTGCAGACAATATTTCCGAGCACGCAGTGCGAGCCAGTGTTGCGCCTTCCTGACGTATTGCTGGCCGAGCAATGGGAAGAAGACATAGCCCTGCGTGAAATTCTGCGTCGGCGACTTGAGGGGCTGGGACCGGTGACCGCCGAGCAGCTTGCTGCCGACCTGGGTCTATGCATCACCGATGTGGAGATTGCCTTGATAGGCCTCGAAACCGAGGGTTTCGTGTTTCGCGGGCAGTTTTCCACGGCTCAACAGAATGAGCCACAGAGGGAGTCACCAGAGGTGCAATGGTGCGAGCGTCGCCTGCTGCAACGCATCCATCGCTACACAATCGAGTCGCACCGCCAGAGCATCAAGCCGGTGTCGCTGCAAAGCTATATGCGTTTTCTGTTTGACCTGCACGAGATCACACCACAGCGCATTCCCGCTCGACCCGTGCTGATTCCTTCTGGCGCAGATGGGCAGGGCTTGTTACAGAGAACGCTGATGCGACTCGACGGGCTCGCGGCGCCCGCGACACAGTGGGAAGCTGACATCTATCCTGTGCGTATCAGTGGCTACGATCCTTCCTGGCTGGATGTGATGTGTATCAGCGGCCGCTTGGTATGGGGGCGCTACAGCGTGCCGTCATTTCGCGGCAACAATCCAGCCATGTCTGCAGAACCGGTCAAGCCGCGCAAGGCCGGACCGGTGAAGGGCACACCCATTACCATGCTGGCGCGGGGAAATCTGGATATCTGGGAAGCTCTGGCGAGTGGCCAGCGCCTGCAAGCCCAGGGCGAAGAGTCCGCCATGAGCCCGGCAGCCTTGAAGATCGAAGACGATTTGCTCAGACACGGGGCGAGTTTCTTCGATCAGATCAGCCGTCGTACTGGCCTGCTACGCAGTCAGTTGGAGCAGGGATTGGCAGAGTTGGTCAGTCTCGGCAGGCTGACGAGTGACAGCTTCACAGGCCTGCGTGCTTTGCTTACTCCCGATGCGCGTAAACCCGGGGGGCATGTCAATGGTCGACGCCGCGCCGCCTTCGGTGTCGAAGATGCAGGACGCTGGTCTTTGCTGGGCAATGACGTTGCAGTTGAACCATCAGCCTCGGGCGCTGTATTGAACAGCGAGCAGATGGAGCGCCTCATCATGATCTATCTGGAACGCTGGGGTGTGCTGTTCAAACGCGTATTGGAGCGGGAGAGTTTTGCCCCCTCATGGCGAGAACTTCTCTATACCTTGCGAAGGATGGAGTTGCAGGGCATCCTGCGCGGCGGCCGCTTCATTGCGGGTGTCGGCGGTGAACAGTTTGCGTTGCCGGACACCGTGACCAGTCTGCGCCAGTTCGGCAAGAATCAGGATGCTACGGAACGCAGCATTGAATACGTGAGCCTGGCGGCAGCAGATCCCGTGAACCTGCTGGGAATTGTGCTGCCGGATGCCCGCCTGCCGAAGACCAGTCGGAATCGCGTGCTCTACAAGGACGGTCTGCCGTTGGCGGTGCTTGAAAGCGGCAAGGTGAGTTTTCTGCGAGAAGTGGATGCGCAGGAGCAATGGCAACTGCAACAGGTGCTCATGCACCGAGAATTTCCCGCGCGACTGCGCGCTTACATCGGTACAGGCAAACAGTGAAGGAAGAACATGGCATTACTCTTTGAAATCTCCGTCCCCAGTGTGGCAATCAGAAATCGCCCGGAGCGCTTCCCGGTAAACAGAATCTATTGTGTGGGCCGCAACTATGCGGCGCATGCCCGGGAGATGGGCAGCAACCCCGAACGCGAATCTCCGTTCTTCTTCAGCAAGCCAGCCAATGCTGTCGCGGAGAACAACATTGTGATGCCCTACCCTTCGCGAACTGCGGATCTGCACCATGAGGTAGAACTCGTCGTGGCGTTGGCGGGCGAGCCTCTTTCTGCCAAAGGCGAAAATCTGTCGCTGGCAGAAGCAGCAACAGCGATCTTTGGTTACACAGTGGGTATCGACTTCACACGTCGGGATCTGCAGGCAGAGGCAAAGGACAAGGCTCGTCCCTGGGATACCGCCAAGGGTTTCGACAATTCTGCGCCCATGTCGGCACTCACGCCGGTAGCAGAAGCTGGCGATATTGGTGAGGCACAAATCACTCTCAAGGTAAATGGAGTGCAGCGCCAGCACGGCGCGATCAACGACCTGATCTGGAGTATTCCGGAACTGATCGCTGAGCTGTCGACCTTCTACAAATTGCAGCCTGGAGACCTGATCTTTACTGGAACGCCGGCCGGTGTCGCCGCCGTTGTGACTGGCGATGTGCTGGTGGGAGAAGTTGATAATCTCGAGGCGTTGTCGATCAGCATCGGGCCACGCGCGTAACTCGGTCTGTCAGAAGCTGAAGAAACTGCTGATAGAGAGGTAGAGAACGGCTGCAATAAGTACGCTGTAGAAGATGAAGCGCAGGGGATTGCCGCTGAATGAAGTAAGGAGGGATTCCGCTTCGCCCTGACGCACTCGTTCTTCATACTCTTCGCGAATGCGTAAAGCCCGCTCCTGTTGATAGACCTCCAATAGCACACGTGCTTCGTCGAAACGATCATCGTCATGCACCCACAGTGCCGGCATCGAGATTCCCCAGTTTCCGGGGCTGGTCTCGTAGAAGTCAATGTTGTGCTCGGTGAGCAGTTGACGTACTTCTTCGGCTTCGTCATCAGGAACGTGGCGTAGTTTGAACAGCAGTTTCGACATGCAGCGGTCTCATGGTTGTGGGGCTCTACTTCTCATCATGCCCAAGCGGCGTTTCCACCCTTTCGATGAGCATGCTACCTTTAAGCCCTATGGACTGGCCATGCCCAATCGATCAAATCGGATACCAGGAATCGGAATATGAACAGCAGCAATCCCTTACGCTTGGTACAGGTTCTTCTACTGAGTAGCAGTATCATCCGTAACTCCCTTGTGTGCGGCCTGCTGCTTCTGCTTCCTCTGTCGTATGCTCACACTCAAAGCTCTGTCTGGGTTGTGACATCCGGTGAAGAGAAAGTGTATCTCGGTGGCACAGTTCACCTCCTCAGACCAACTGATTATCCACTTCCTGCTCCCTTCGAGACGGCATATCAGGATTCAGACAAACTGTTCTTCGAGACGAACATTGCGGGACTCAGCGATTTCTCTGTGCAGGCGCGCATGATGCAGGCGCTGACCTACTCCGACAGTACGACATTGCGTTCCGTTCTCAACGACGAGGCCTATGCCGCTCTGTCGGCACATGTGGCAACGGTGGGTTTACCATTGCAAATGATGGAAAAATTCAAACCCGGGTTATTGATCAGCACACTGCAGGTTATTGAGTTTCAGAAAATGGGATTCACGCCGCAAGGCGTCGATGCCTACTTCAATTCACGTGCGATGGAAGATGCCAAACCGGTAGGGCAACTGGAGCCTATAGATGCACAAATTGGATTCATTGCCAACATGGGGGTTGGCCATGAGAGCGAATTTGTCTTGCTTTCAATTGAGGACATGAAGGAGATTCCAACGACCATGGACCAGATGGTCAGCGCGTGGCGTGCCGGCGACAATGAGATGCTTGCTGATTTGTTTGTTGATGACATGAAAGAAGGATACCCAGCCTTGTATGAAGAGTTGCTCGTGGATCGCAACAACAACTGGATGCCATTGATCGAGAACATGTTCAGGGAAGAGGGGACGGAGTTTGTGCTGGTAGGCGCTGCTCATCTTGTAGGCGATGATGGGCTGCTGAGTCTTCTGGAGAAAAAGGGGTATCAGATCAGCCGTGTGCAGTGAGCCTGCAGACTACTGGTCCGCGTGTGTCCACAGCATGTCCAGAAATGCCCTCCCCGCATTGCTCATCAAGCGTTGACGATGGTAGATGCAGTCGAGATTGCGTGTGATCGAAACAGGATCTGCGCTGTCTGGAGAGTGCACTGACAATACCTTGAGAGAACCGTCCTGCAACATGGACCGGGGCAGAACACCCCACGCATACCCAGCCGATATCAGAGCCTTGATCGTTTCCAGGTAGTTGGTGGCGAGATTGATCTTGATGCTCAACCCGTTCCTTGTGAACAACTCCTCCACGAGCTGTGTGGTATAGAAACGCCGCTCAGGCAACAGCGCCTGGTAGGGGCTGATGTCGGCAAGCGTTACTGACTCAAGTCTGCTCAGTGGATGCTGTGGTGCCGCAACAAACAACATCCTGTCTTTCCAGACGGTGCGGGTGCTGAGAGCTTCGTCTCGTCGTGCGACTTCCGTGATGATGCCCAGATCACATTCACCCTTCAGTACTGCCGAATAGGCTTCGCCTGAATCCATGAAGCGGATATCCAGATCCACCAATGGAAAGCGTTCAGTGTATTCCCGCAGTATTCTCGGTAGTCTGTGCAGCCCGATGTGATGGCTCGTAATGAGTTTGAGCTGGCCCTTTACTTCACCCGTAAGGTCCGTGATTGCCTGTCTTGCAGTATGCATGGCATCAAGGATCGCTTCTGCATGAGGCAGAAGAGTACGCCCTGCCTCCGTGAGAGATACCTGGCGACCGATTCTGTCAAAGAGTTGTGTGTCCAGTTGCTGCTCCAGCATGTGAATACGCTTGCTGATTGCTGGCTGGGTAATGTGCAGACGGTCAGCCGCGATGGAGAATGAGCGACAGACGGCAACGGCAACAAATGCTTTCAGGTTCTGGGTGTCCATGACGGAGCGCTATACCCATGGAGGACTGTCGGCTATCGGTTCGGGACGAACCATTTGATATATCAGGCGTTGCTCTTGTGGCTTAGGACAATTTGACGTGGCCCGCTGGTAGTAGTTTGACCGCTGATTCCAGAGGGTATCTGTTTAACCTTGCCGCCGGACTTCAGAAATGCGTCGACGTGCTCAGCAAGATTGGTGCGATTATCCACAGCCGGGTCTTTCTTGGGTTTCGTTGCCATAATGGTGCCTGTTCCGGTTCGTTAAAAAGTCGGCCATTATACACAACTAAGCCACGTAGCGAAAATCAGCGTGACCGGACGTCCCGCTGATACTCTGCGATGCAAGTGTTTGTGAGGAGTTTGGTATCAGCCTGCGTTCTTGCGGCGTTTACGTGTAAAGTAGTCGGAATACAGATCCTGAGGCAAATCTCCCACCAGATCATCAAGTGACACCTTGTAGATCACTTTGATCTTGGCCAGTAGTTCAACCTCAAGGTGGCAACCATAATCCCGTGTAGTTTCAATATCTTCAAGCTGTTTGCGAGATACACCCAGCAGGCGTGAACCCTCGGCCATCGAGTAGCCTGCCAGAAGACGCAGGCGACGAACCTGTTCCTTGATGTGAATTGTGAGCGGCGAAAACTTCTGCTGTTGATCTGACATGGTAATGGCTACTGAATATGTACGCGTGAGATCCAGGCGTCTTGGGGGTCAGTGGGTTGTGCACTTACGTGCTCAAAGTGACGACATAATATCATTATGCCATCATCTGCGGTCAAGTGACCCGGCAGCATCGGAGCAAGTATTTTGATGGCCCGTCATTATCGTTGTTTTTCCCGCCAACATCCTCGATAAATTCAATTGAAAACAAACAGTTAGGAGTGGCGTCACAGAGACAATAATACTTGTTCGAGTTGTCGTCAAACTCCGAAGTGTTGACTCGTTCACAACCCAGGCAAGACCCCGCTCACCATCAGTCGAAGTCGCGTGTCAGAGAACTGGCGATGTTCTCCGGTAATGGATCAATGTGATGCGAATATTGGGCATGGTCGCAGCCCACGCTCCAGGCAGCTCTGCTGCGCGCTGCGCGAATCATGTCATTGCTGAATTCAAAGCGTAGAAAATGTACCGCCGATGTCTTTTCTTCTGTTGACCTGGGAAGGTCCTCGTCGGCAATGCCATAGACTTTTTCAAACCCGTCTATTCTCAGCCATATCCTGTGCTCAATGTCGACGAGCATGGCCAGTGTTTTGCGCCGCTCATTCTCATCTGGAAATTCCAGCATGAATGTCGCCTTGAGATTACTGCCATCAGGAATCAGAGGGTTATAAGCATCAATTTCCTCCTGGATGCTCTCGGGATCGCGAAGGTGTTCTGCCCGCATCATCTCCTGCACCTGATACTTCATGGTCATGTAGTCCTCGAAGTAGAGGGATGCGTTCGGACCCAGATCAAGGCGGCGATTCTTCTTGTGTTCAATGATGGCTTGGCGCAGTGCAGGCCTGAGAGCCATGTACTGGTCCAAGCTTCCCACATCTGCCACAGTCAACTTTCTCATGATGTCTCGTCTCAACTACTTGCGGTGTTATATGCCATAGGCTTTACACAAAAGATCCAGTGGGTGCGCGTGTTCCTGTGAACTGTCCATGTCCTTGAGATTATTCTCGATGTGTCGCCCTGCAACAGGACAATCACTGCCATAGTAATCAGGAGTCTGCTGCTTTATCTGTCGCACGACCGGCTGCACAATCTTGTTCGCAAAGGCCAGCGACTCTTTCTTGACACCGTAAGTTCCGTCATGACCTGAACAGCGTTCAATGGCTTTCACAGAGGTGCCAGGTATCAGTTCAAGTATCTGCTTTGTCTTGGGACCTATATTCTGTACGCGCTGGTGGCAGGCAACGTGATAGCTGACGTTGCCCAGGCTGTTGACAAACTCTGTCTTGAGTCTGTTGTCCTTGTGTAATTTGTGGAGGTATTCAAAGGGATCGAAGAATGCTTTTCCGACAGCCAGTACGCGTTCGTCATCAGGGTAGAGAAGAGGAAGCTCCTGTTTGAACATCAGGACGCATGAAGGCACCGGCGCAATGATCTTCCATCCTTTCTGAACTTTCTCAAACAGCTGAGGGATATTTTTCTGCAGCAGATGATCAACGGATTTCAGGTCACCAAGTTCGAGTTTTGGCATTCCACAACAATATTCGCGCGCCATGATTTCTACAGTGACGTCGTTGTGTCGCAGCACTTTGTAAAGGCTGTCACCAAGGTCAGGCTCGTTGTAGTTGCAGTAGCAGGTTGTAAACAGTATGACGCGCGCGTCTGTGTCTTCTGAGATCATTGCGTCAATGCGGGGTTGCAATGTTTGACGCAAGGTAGGGCGTTTGTACTCCGGCAACCTCGCGTCCTTGTGGATCTGCATGGTGCTGTCAAGAGCTCCGCGCAGTGTTTCATTACGGTTCGCTGCATTCACCCAAGTGTTGATCACCGGCATAGTGGCGACTTTGCCAATCAGATCAGTGCTGGTAATGATGTTGTCACGAAGCTTCGTGTTGCCGTTTTCGTAGTTCACGATCTTGGCGCGCAACATCAAGTGTGGGAAATCGACATTCCACTCGTGTGGTGGCACATATGGACACTTGGTCATGTAGCAGAGATCACACAGATAACATTGATCAACCACCTTCTGATAATCCGCTACAGCCACTCCGTCCACTTCCAGTGTCGGACTCCCGTCAACCAGATCGAACAATACTGGAAATGCGTTGCAAAGACTGACACAGCGCCTGCAACCGTGACAGATGTCGTACACACGGGCCAACTCATTGTTGAGATCCGTGGCGTCATGGAATATTGGATCATGCTGGTTGAGTGGATGTCTGGTGGGTGCGCTGAGACCGCCCTCGCGCTTCTCTTCTGACATGACTAAACTCCGGAGCTGCCGCTCGCGTTGCAGATACTTTCCGCTATACGCATCACAGACCAAGACATTGCCGCTGCCAGCTCGGATGTCTTCGTCTGTGATCGCTTTTGTGATATTGCGAACCAGTGGGCACACAACCGTGCGCCACCATTGACAGACTCAGGTCATGCGTCCAGGGAATCGAGCGCCTTCTGGAAGCGATTGGCGTGGGAGCGCTCTGCCTTGGCCAGCGTCTCCATCCAGTCAGCGATCTCATCAAACCCCTCGTCTCGGGCTTCCTTGGCCATGCCTGGATACATGTCGGTGTATTCGTGGGTTTCACCGGCTACCGCTGAACGCAGATTGTCAGCAGTGGGGCCTATCGGCATGCCAGTGGCGGGATCGCCGACTTCTTCAAGGTATTCCAGATGGCCGTGGGCGTGGCCGGTTTCACCTTCGGCAGTGGAGCGGAACAAAGCTGAGACATCATTGTAGCCTTCGACGTCAGCCTTCTGTGCAAAATAGAGATAGCGTCGGTTTGCCTGGGATTCGCCGGCAAATGCGGCCTTCAGGTTGGCTTCGGTTCTGGATCCTTTGAGTGACATGGCTGGTCTCCTGAGTAATTGCTATGCGCCCCGTTGATATGGGCTTTTCTAATGGGAGTTGGCTCTGATTTAGGGGCTCCGTGAAGAGCCTGAGTGACCATAGACTACCGGGATTATTAGTTCAAATTTATTTTTCTTTCGGCTTTGATAGCGAAATCCAATGTTCCCGTGGATATTTTTCACACAAAACTGGAATACATGCTCGTGCTTGCCCCCCCCGATCATGGGGTACTCTTGGGGCTGTTGCGTCCTTACCATTGACCGTACGTTGACCTTATTTAGGTTGTTTCGATCATTGAAGGTGGAGAGGTCGCATTATGAGATCCAACAAATTTCTGTCAGTGCTGCTCGTTTGTGTGTTCATGATGACCATGAGTGAAAAGACGTTGGCCAATGCAACGCCGGGCGTGGCCGTGAGTGATTCGGTCATGAGTCAGAGCGCCATTACTCTTGTTAGCCTGGCGGAGCAGATTTATCCCGACTTGTTCAGTGGTGCCACCAGTTGGCGTTCGTTCGAAGGTTTCTACTACAAGTACTACGCCACTACGGGGGTCTATGTTGGCATCAACGGCAGTGATCTCTATCTGATGGGAGGGCCGTTTGGAGGCGATGTCACTTATCAGGGCTCCGTGGCGGATGCACTGATTGTTCTCGGAGGCAGCAGCGGGTCGCCCACAGAGCCTTTCAAGAACATCGCATCAACCAGCAATCTGGCAGATCTGATTCGCTATTTCCGCAAAATAAAACTGGAGTACGCCACAGGAGGATTTGCTACTACGAAGGTTGCAGTTGCTCTTGAGGTGCTGGGCCAGGAGGCCATCTCCGGCGAGACGACCGACAAGCTGATGGTGACGGTGACAGGAGGTTCGCTTACCAGTCCGTCCATCGCGGAAATGTGGGTCAATTCCAAAGGAGAGGTCGTGAAGTTCAGCCAGTCGGGAATGGTGTGGACCATGCCGCATTCCAACACCTTTGGGATAGGTCTTGTCAGTGGCATGCTGCTCGCCCTGGCTGCAGTGGAGCAGCCCATTGTGAAGGCAGCTATCGCCAATGAACTCAAGGACAATCAGGCTGTAGCACAGAAACTCGAGAATCGCGTAATCAACGGCATTCCCGTGAAGACGCTGACGATTCAGATCAGCGCAGGAAGCTCCAGTATCACAACAGAGTTGAGCGAGTTCGGTACGTTCTCAATGGCAACCAAAATGGTATCCAATCTGGGGTTCAGCACGACATCATTCGAGATGATGGACCTCGAATTGCGGTAAGCCATGAAAGCGAAATCATGGCGCCGTGCGACATGCGGCGCCATGTCTGTCATTGCGTCTCCCTTGTTTGCTAGAATCGCGCAAACTGATTGGAGTGCTGACGTATGACCGACCCTGTAGAAAATAAAACTGCCAAGCCCAAGGTAGCCAAAGCCAAGGTAACCAAGGCCAAGGCAGCCCAGCCCAAGACAAGCAAGCCCAAAGCACCCAAGACCAAGGCTGCCGAAGCAACCTCTGACGAATTGACTATTGGGAATGACTGCGTTGTGGCCTTCCACTATCGCCTCTGTGCGATAACCGATGGAGAGAAGTCCGACTGGATCGAGCAATCCTTTGGCAGGGAGCCGCTGCTGTACCTGCACGGTCACGCCAATGTGATTTCGGGTCTGGAGGCCGCCATGACTGGCAAGAAGCCCGGTGACAAAATATCGATCACGCTGGAGCCTCATGAGGCCTATGGTCCCCGTCACCCCAACTCCGTTCAGCGTGTTCCCATCAAGCACCTGCACCTGAAGCCTGGACAGAAGCAGGTGCACATTGGTGAAATAGTGGCTATTCAGACCTCCCGGGGGGTGCGTAATGGGCTCGTGGTCAAGGCCGGTCGCTTCAATGTTGATGTCGACACCAACCACCCCTATGCCGGTCGCACTCTGCATTATGAGGTTGAAGTCGTTGGCCTACGCCCTGCCTCTGCAGAAGAAGTGGCGCATCGTCACGTGCACGGGCCAGGCGGGCATCACCACTGAAGGTGATGGAAGGACATCAGGGATGGCAGACATCTGGAATCAATCCGCGCGATTGTTCTAAGGCGCGCTAGACCTGACTGATTCCCCTGAGTGTTTGAAAACAGGTCTCTCTTGCTATCTTCAGAAACTCCTGCAGATAGGAGTTCTCCATCTGCTCTTCCCGCACCGCAATGTAAAGAGTGGAGAGTAACCCTGCGCCGAGTTTCAATGTGGTGATCTGTCCGCTGTCGAGATAGGGTGCCAGAGCCCAGTTGGGCAGAGCGCAGACGCCTCGCCCACTGGCGACAAGTTGCACCATCATCAGCGTCAATTCGGCCGTGCGCGTGTCGCGCGGTTCCATCCCGGCAGGATCAAGGAAACGTGTGAAGATATCCAATCTCTCGCGCTCTACCGGGTACGTAATGAGCGTTTCCTGTTGTAATTGTTCAGGAGATACAAATTGACTGCTCGCAAGCGCGTGCTGATTGCTCACAGCGAGCAGCATTTCGAAACGGAACAGCGGTTCGTAATGAATACCAATCATCGGTTTTGGTTCGGAAGTAATAACGGCATCCAGTCTGCCGCGCTGCAATGCAGGCAGTGGCACAAAATTGAATGCAGTACTTAGATCCACCTCCACATCCTTCCAGTGATTGCGGTAGTGGTTGATTGCGGGCATCAGCCAGTCGAAACAACTGTGACATTCAATGGCGATATGCAAACGCCCTGCCTCTCCGCCTGCCAGACGTTTCAGATCACGCTCAGTAGCAGTCATCGCTGGCAGTACGGTTCGTGCAGTTTCCAAAATTCGCTCGCCTGCGACAGTCAGCCGTAGTGGGCGAGACTTGCGAATAAAAAGCGTCACGCCAAGACGGGACTCAATTTCCTTGATCTGATGTGAGAGAGCGCTTTGGGTCAGGAAAAGTTTTTCCGCCGCCATGACGAGGCTGCCATGTTCATGGATGGAAACTATGGTTTTGAGATGTTTCAGTTCCAGCATCGGAGACCTTCACGTCGCGGTGCGTACCTCATCCGTCAGGACTGCGGCGAACATACCTGTGAGATGAGTTTGCGGTTGGTGACAACCTCGTAGAAGCGTTCGTCCGACGCACCCCCTTGCACCGGCGCATCGTCCTTCCAAAGGCCTACCTGTCCTTCGCGAATGACCACATCGTGCATCCTGCCCGTGAGGTCAGGATACTTGCCCGTATGCAGCACGATGGTTTCGCCATTGATCTTCGCAGTGATACGTTTCAGGATGATTTCCTTCTGCAGTTTTTCGAAACCGATGGCATCCATGAGAATCCCGTTCACGTTATAGCGAATGGTGTTCTGTCCTTTCTCTCCCCGACCCAGCTCGCCGTCGGCGAGCGCGAATACTTCCACATTGAACAATCCTGGCTGAATCAACTTGCGTAGTTTCCAGGTGCAGGATGACAAGCGATCGGCTTTCCCGATTGCTCCCGAAATCATGATTGGTTTGTCTTCGTCATAAAGATAAAGTGGCGGATTATCCGCGTAACAAAGCCCGATTCCGAGTTCGAGCTTGGGGAGCCCCATCTGTTCAGAGTGGCGATTGTTGGCGTGCACAATGTTCAGCATCGCCTTGGCAAGTCCACACGCACGCGCCACGGCGAACCATTGCTGCGGACTCTTTTCGTGCTCAAGAAAACTCAAAATGACGGCATCGCCTTCGATGAAAACCTTGTTGGCTCCATAGATCGGCAACAGCTTGTTGATAGGGCTGAAGAAGCGCAGGCTGAAATAGGAGGCAGGATTCAGCGACTTGTTCTGGAGTTCCTCCGTCACGGTTGTTGAGCCGCGCACGTCGGCTTTGATGATGGCATGATGGACGATTTGGTCCTGTTCATCTTCTTGCTCATGCGCAGTCAGAATGTTGTACAAACTGCCAGCTTCTCTGGAGAGTGTCAGTTCGTTCTCAAGGCGTAGAATTTTCACGCGATTGAAAGCGCGATGAGCCAATCGGAAATACTTCAGGTGCAGACGGAATCGGCTGATATCCTGCAGAATGCCGAGCACGCTTTCATACGGTCTGGCACTGGCTTCCTTTTTGATATCTCCAGCAATGCTTTCGAACTGCTTGAGTTGGGCCGGACTGAATGTCTTGCCGCCAAGTACCCTGCTCTGCAATTTTTTCGCATTGATCTGGCCGCTCAAGAATTGACAGAGAATCTTGCCTTCAATTTGTTCTGCAATAGTGGGAGACCACAAACGTTTCACATGCTTTGACGCCAGCAGAAGTTTGAATACGCCCCGATTCTTGAGCTGTTTGATGACGAGTCGCAGAATGCGACGACGCCTGTTAAGCCGTTTCCGTTCTTGCCACCATGCGCCCAGACCTGACTCCCTGCGCAGGTCGCGAAGTGCTTCTGCTTGACGCTCGATGTTGAAGAGAATATCCAGGTTCACAGGTCGATCGAGCCATGAAAACTCCTCTGTGAGCAAGCTCTTCGAATCGATCGCCATGCCCATGAATTTCTGTGTCTGGAAGAGTCCACCCAGTTCATCATATAGTTCCGGTGTGCCGCTGACTGACAGAGGGAGCAGTGACTGGATAGCAGTCTCTGGTACTTGCTCGCCAAACAGTTTTTCGATGTCGGCATTCAGAATATTGAAACCCGCATCCTCGCCATCGCCTCCCCACAGTCTGTACTGGTCAATAAGAAAGGCACTTGCCCCTGGCTCGCTGGTCAGGAGCATTGGGTTCAGGCGCAGCTCGAGGATATCGTGTTCTTCCAGAGGCAGGTATTGAATGCGGACATCGCGCAATTGGCGACTTTCCACGCGTTCAAGTTGAGCGAAGATCTGACTGTTCACCTCCAGAAGAATGGCATCGTAATTCTTCTGCAGCCAGAACAGACGTTGATTTGTCGTCAGCGCGTTACCTGAAGATTGTTCCTGACTGTCACTTGAACGCTCCTTGAGGCTGTCGATGTTCTCATCGAGCTGGCTTCTGGAGGTCGCCAGAATCAATTTGAGCACGGCGAACTCCAGTAGACGCACCGCGTCCGTGCTCAGGTCGGTTTTCACACGGTGTAACAACACTGTCATCATGTCGAGGTAGCTCGCTCGCACAGCATTGAACATGGGGCTGTGGTCGGAGAGCTGGGGGTTGGGCGAAGTAGCTTGTGTCATCAGCGCCGTGACCAGTCTGCGCACGTCTCCAGTGAATTTGGGGCTGATACGCACATCAATATGGTAGTTGTTCACGCCTCTGCGCAGGGCCGACAGATCGAGCCGCAGTGTCGGCAGCATGGACGGTGTTTCCAGGCTAATGGGGTGGCCGTGAGAGTTCTGGTTTTCAGTCACAGTTCGGAGTCGCCATCGTTGTAAAAGGTAAATTGCCAGCCGGTACACTAAAGCATCGGTGTTTTCTCAAATAATGAATATTATTCATAGTATGGATTATAACTATGAGATGGTTTCATTAATAGTCGTATCCCATAATTGCACCAGTGTTCGGGCTTCCGCCGTCCGAACTCCCCAACTACGCGCAAACTGATGGAACGGCACTATGACAACAGCACATTGTCTGGGATTTCCCCGGATCGGTTCGAACAGAGAGTACAAGACAGCCCTGGAATCCTATTGGGCCGGAGGCATCAGCCAGCAAGAGCTGCTGAACAGAGGGGCGGCGATTCGGCGCCAGAGCTGGCAGTGGCAGCACGCGGCTGGCTTGGATTTCGTCAGTGTTGGCGACTTCGCCTGTTATGACCATATCCTGCAATGGTCTGTGGCTATCGGTGTCATCCCTCGTCGTTTCACGTTGAAACCGGAAGACAACACGCTCGATCTGCAGTTTCGGATGGCGCGCGGTCGCGCACCGACAGGCCAGGACGCTCATGCCTGCGAGATGACCAAGTGGTTCAATACCAACTATCACTACATCGTGCCTGAGCTTGAAAAGCATCAGACCTTCCGCCTTGGTGACCTGTGGCTGCGCGATCAGTGTCTGGATGCAATGGCTCTGGGCTATCGTCCCAAGCCCGTCATTCCGGGGCCGCTGACCTACCTGTATCTTGCCAAGGGGGAGTTCTCTGCCGGCTTTGACGATACCAAGCTCGAACGTATTCCCAGCCTCTTGATCGCGTACAGACAATTGTTGACCTGCCTCAGTGACGCTGGTGTGGAGTGGCTGCAGATTGATGAGCCGGTATTGGTGATGGAGTTACCTGAATCCTGGCAAGGAGGTTTTCGCTGGCTGTATAACAACCTGCAGGATTTGCCGGTGAAGTTGTTGCTGGCGACCTACTTTGACTCTCTGGCGGATAACCTGTCGCTGGCGTTCAATCTGCCTGTTGCTGGTATTCATGTTGATCAGGTTGCAGGCAGCGACTCGTTGGAGACAATCCTGTCCCTGCTGCCAGAGGACAAGGTGCTGTCTCTTGGTGTGATCAATGGCCGCAATGTCTGGAAGGGTGACCTCAATCCTGTGCTTGCACAATTGCAGCCAGTTCATGCAGCTTTGGGGGAGCGCTTGTGGATAGGCTCTTCCTGCTCACTGTTGCATTGTCCGGTTGATCTGCAAGCCGAAACGGCACTGGATTCCGAGTTGTATGCATGGCTTGCCTTTGCTTGTCAGAAATTGCACGAGATCAGCCTCTTGCGTCAGGCCCTTCTGGATGGTGAGGATGCAGGAGTTCTGGCCGCATTAAAGGACAATGCCCGGGCGAATACTGCCAGACGAGAGTCAACAAGAGTGCACAATCCGGCTGTGCGCGCCCGTCTGACTTCCTTGCACAGTGAGGATTGCAGCCGCCAGTCCAGTTTCGCGGTCCGCAAGAAGGCACAGGCTGAAGCGTTGCACCTGCCTCTGTTTCCCGTTACCACCATAGGGTCTTTTCCACAGACTACTACCATCCGTGGACTGCGCTCGGCATTCCGGCGCGGTGACCTGAACGCGGATCAATATCGTCAGGCCTTGAGTGAGGAAATTGCCACCGTCATCCGCAAACAGGAACAGGCTGGCGTTGATGTACTGGTGCATGGTGAACCCGAGCGCAACGACATGGTGGAATATTTCGGTGAGCTTCTCGACGGATTTGCAGTCACGGCCAATGGCTGGGTGCAGAGTTATGGTTCGCGCTGCGTGAAACCGCCACTGCTCTATGGGGACGTGTCCCGCTCAGCGGCGATGACTGTGGAGTGGGCAAAGTATGCCCAGTCGCTCACGGCTCTGCCGGTCAAGGGCATGCTGACTGGTCCGGTGACCATCCTGTGCTGGTCGTTCGTGCGGGAGGATCAACCCCGCGAGCAGAGCTGTCGACAACTGGCGCTGGCATTGCGTGATGAAGTGCAGGATCTGGAAGATGCGGGTATTGGCATCATTCAGATCGACGAACCTGCACTGCGTGAAGGCTTGCCTCTAAAGCATGGCGACTGGGACGCCTATCTGCATTGGGCTGTGATCTGCTTCCGGATCAGCGCCAGCGGAGTACAGGATCGCACTCAGATACACACGCATATGTGCTACGCGGAATTCAACGACATCATCGACGAGATTGCTGCAATGGATGCCGATGTGATCACGCTGGAAGCCAGTCGGTCGGGGATGGAGGTGCTGAAGGTGTTTGAACCGAACAGTGCGAAGGAGGGGGACTCATCGCCGCAGTTCAACGAGTTCGGACCAGGCGTGTGGGACATCCATTCGCCGCAGATCCCGAGTGTCGAGGCTTTGGTGAAACTTCTGCGCAAGGCGGCGGCACGGATAGACGCCGATCGCCTCTGGGTGAATCCGGACTGTGGTCTGAAGACGCGGGCATGGCCGGAAACCGAGGCAGCGCTGAAGAATCTCGTGGCCGCAGCCATGCAGCTCAGGAATGAGGCGTTGTCGGGTTGATGACAACGCCGTACCCCGATGGAATGATCAGGGACGACGCATTCTGCAGCTGTGATCGACCATGGTGTTCTCAATCGGAACACTGACTTCGGTCAGCAATCCGAAACCGGAGTTGTCACCATCAAAGGTGATACTTTGATCCGTATGCACAGAAATCTGGATGGGCTGGAACAGTTGATGATCGTCCGCTCGCATGAAGACTCGGTCGCCGCCCATGGAAGTGTATTCCATCCCCTCGAGTGCAAGTGCCACATCCAGGGGATCGGTTGACCCAGCCTGATCGATGGCGCGGGCGAGCATTTGTACGGTGTTGATGATGCGCGGATAACTGATGTCGTGGTTCGGATTCGCGGTCTTGAAGGCGCGCACATACTGCGCGTATTCCTCGGTGGGTGCCGGGTTGAAATGACCTTCGTGCACCATGCGGAACTGATCCCTGCCAGAAGCCCCTATGGTAGCAGTGATGCCATCGTAAGCCGCGTAATAGGTGTAGATCGGAACTGTGATGCCAGCATCGGTGATCGCTCTGCCGAGGCTGACCATGTCCGCGCCCCAATTGCCGGTGATGATGGCGTCAGGGCGGGAGCTGGCGATCTTGGTAACGTAGGGTGTGAAATCCTTCACGGCTTCCATGGGGTGTAGTTCATTGCCCACGATCTGAATGTCAGGACGCTTCTGCAGTAATTGACCCACCGCAGAGTTGGCTACAGCCTGTCCGAACGAATAGTCCTGCCCGATGATGTAGATGCGCTTGATGTCTTCGCGCTGAGCAATCAGATCAGTCAGCGCCTGCATTTTGATGTCGGCGTGGGCATCGAAGCGGAAGTGCCAGAAGCTGCAATTCTCGTTAGTCAGAGCGGGATCGACCGCAGCGAAGTTGAGAAACAGCAGGCGTTGCGCGGGATTGCGCTGGTTATGCCGGGTGATCGCGTCAGTAAGAACCCCCGCGACCGCCGAGCTGTTGCCCTGGGCGATGAACTGAATGCCTTCGCTGATGGCCCGACGCAACTGGATCTGTGACTCCTGGGCGCTGGCCTGGTTATCGTAGGCCACGATCTCCAGGCGCCTGCCTCCGAGCACGCCACCCTTGGCGTTGACCAGTTCCTCTACTGCATGCTGAAACTGGACCAAGCCATTGTGGCCGGTGGCCGAAAAGGCTCCACTTAGCGGGTCGATGTAGGCAATGCGGATGGGGTCATGGCCAGTGTTCTGGGCAATGACGTTCATGCTGAAAAGAGCGACCAGTGCGCCGAACAGTCTTATTCTCATTGTTTTGTTCCTCGGTCAGACGTCTCTGTGCGATTTGCAGAATTTGCAGCAATCGACTCTTACAGCGATCAACTTCATATCGCAGTCAACATCAGGTCAATCAGTTCGGGCTGATCGATCTTTCCAAATTTCCCCTGCGCTGTCCAGCTACCTGGCAGGTGACCAGGGGCGTGTAGGCATAGCTCCGGGCGTGTGGTATCGTCGCTTCATCGCAAAAACAAGAAACACCATAATCAAGAAACCGTCTTCAAACCCGTGGTTAAACCCGTAGTTAAAAAGAGGTACACCAATGAATCAGGAAAATTCCCAACACCCCGAACAAATCGAACCAGGCGCTCATGATCCGGTGCGTAGAAAGCTGCTGAAAAGTGCAATGAATACCGGGATAGTAGCGCTTGGCGCCAGCACCTTTCCTGGTTGGATGATGCCCGCGCTCGCACAGGGCGAGATCGAAGTGCCGTTTGTGGATGTACCCGATACCTTCAATCCCCAGCCCGTCAGACCCGGTGCTACGCACTTTCAGGACACCCGCAAGATATCGACCTTCTACTCGAACAATGATGACTTCTACCTGGTACAGCACTACGGACAACCCGAGGTGGACAATGCCGCCTATGAATTGAGTGTGACTGGACTTGTGGATCGTCCGCTAACCTTCACTCTGGATCAACTGCGCAGCCGCCCTGTTATCGCAAAGGATGTGGGTTTCGAGTGCGGCGGTAATGGCGCACGACTTTTTCATGGCCTGATAGGCAATGCCAACTGGCGCGGTGTCAGTTTGCGCGACATTCTGATGGAAGCGGGAGTCCAACCCGGTGGCAGGGAGGTGGTCTTCTTCGGTGCCGATGTTGGCGAAGAAGAGATCCGTGGCCGCAAGGTACCCAAAGCGTTCGCCCGGTCTCTGTCGATAGAAGACGCAATGAATGAGAACAACATGCTGGCGTTCGAGATGAACGGTGAGCCGCTGCCGCATTTCCATGGCAATCCTGTGCGCTTGCTGGTGCCCGGGTTCTACGGCGTTGCCAACGTCAAGTGGTTGACACAGATCCACATTCAAGACACTCGTTACATGGGGCGTTTCATGGGGCGTGACTATGTGACTCTGAAACGGGAAATGGTCGGCGATCAGGAGCGTTGGGTAGAAAATTCTGTGGCCAGAATGAATCTCAAGTCTGCGATCGTGCGAGTGACTCGCAGTGGCGACATACACAGGGTGACTGGATTTGTTCTCAATGATGGCACGCCTATCCAGAGCGTCGAGGTCAGCATCGATGGCGGCCCCTGGCAAGAGGCCACGATTGACCCGCAGTCCTCGCAGTTCACCTGGAAGCTCTTCACGTTTGATTGGCGGGGAGCACAATCGGGCGAGCACACGCTGGTGTCACGTGTCACTGATGTCAACGGCAAGGTACAGGCGCGCGCTGAAGACCTTCCGGAGAAGGTCAGTTTCTGGGAAGACTTCGGACAATTTACACGTCGCGTGATGATTGGTGGTTGAGAAAAGGAGAAGTATCGAGATGGCAACTTATCTGGTGCTGACAATCATTGGCGACGATAAGCCGGGGCTGGTGGAGTTGTTGTCCGAGACTATCGCCCGCCACTCCGGCAACTGGCTGGAGAGCAATATGTCGCATCTGGCCGGAAAGTTTGCTGGCATCCTGCGCGTCAGTGTGGAGGATTCCCACGCGGATGCACTGGTACAGGACTTGCAAAAGCTGTCATCAGTACTTCGCCTCGTGGTGGAGAAGGTTAGTGTCTCCGAACCCGTGCAGCGTCATCGTACGTTACGCCTCTCACTGGTGGGTAACGACAGGCCGGGCATCATCAAGGAAATTTCGCGGGCGCTTGCCGCACAGCACGTCAATGTCGAAGAACTGGCTACACAATGCACCAGTGCACCAATGTCGGGTGAGCTGCTGTTCAATGCGCAGGCCGTACTGAAAGTGCCAGTTGATCTCGATCTGGATGCACTGCAGGCACAGCTGGAAAAGCTGGCAGATGATCTGATCGTTGAGATTAATCTCGCCAAGCTGTGATGTGCCTGCTCAACGTAGGCTGATGATTTCCCAGCTGCGCTCTTGAGCGATTTTCTGCAGTCTGGCGTCGGGATCTACTGCTACCGCTCGTGTTGCCTTCTCAAGCAGCGGCAGATCATTGAATGAGTCGCTGTAGAAGATGCTGTCGTCCATGGACAGTGCGTTATCATCGGGCCAGTCGCTTAACCACTTGTCCAGCTTCACTACCTTGCCTGCTTGAAAGCTGGGTATGCCGTCAACCTTGCCTGTATAACAGTCGTCCACCATTTCGAGATCGGTTGCGATCAAAGCATCGACGCCCAGACGTTGTGCGATGGGTTCGGTGATGAAGCGATTCGTTGCTGTAACGATCAGGCAAAAATCACCCTTGTCCCGATGCTCCTGCAAGAGCTTCAGTGCCGCAGGAAGAATCATTGGCTCGACGTAGTCCCGCATGAAATCCCTGTGCAATGCCTCACGTTCAGCTCTCGACATCCCCTTGATCGGGCCTACTGCAAATTCAACATAGTCGACCATGTTCAGGCCACCGTTCTGATACTGATAGTAGAAGTGGTCGTTGCGCGCTTTGTGTTCAGCGGCATCAACCAACCCCTTGCCTATCAGGAAGTCTCCCCACGAGTGATCGCTGTCACCACCAAGCAGGGTATTGTCGAGGTCGAATATGGCAAGTCTCATGGTGGTCACGGTTCCGGAAGGGGCTGAAAGCGGGGCATTATACCTGTTCTCCTGGGAATCGCAGCCACGACCAGCCGGTCGTTGAACAAGCTGTTACAGTTGTGAAACAATGCCATTGAAGTTTTCGATAAGGACCAGGCGGCAAGATGATAGATTCAAGGGGTTTCAGACCTAATGTGGGTATCATCATCTGCAATCCGCAAGGTCAACTCCTGTGGGCTAAGCGTATTGGCCAGGAAGCATGGCAATTTCCCCAGGGCGGCATTCGTCATGGCGAGCGACTGCAGCAGGCACTTTTTCGCGAGCTCAAGGAAGAGGTCGGGCTGGAACCGGATGACGTTGAGATTATTTCCTCTACCAAAGGCTGGCTCTACTATCAGCTTCCGAAGAATCTCATCAGACAGAATTCCAGTCCGGTCTGTATCGGACAGAAGCAGAAGTGGTATCTTCTAGGACTGCGCTCCGATGAGAACAAGATCGATCTTCTGGGTAACAGAACCCCCGAGTTCGATGATTGGCGCTGGGTCAGTTTCTGGTACCCGCTAAGCCAAGTCATCGATTTCAAGCGCGAAGTTTACCGACAGGCATTGAAAGAGCTGGTTATCCCCCTGAATCAGTTCCTGCGTTCCTGAGCCTGCTCTGATCCCGAACAGGCCCTGCCTCGAATCAAAGAATTTGTGAATTAGAGTACGGAAACCCGTAAAACGAGACGGAATAACAACATGCTGGAAAGGCTGCGCGAGATTGTACAGGAGGTCAATGCTGCGAAGGACCTGCAGTCCGCCCTTGACGTCATAGTCACCAGGGTGCGCGCAGCCATGAATACGCAGGTCTGCTCTGTCTATCTGCTCGACTCTGAAATCAACAGCCATGTGTTGATGGCATCGGAAGGCTTGAAGAAAGCTGCGGTTGGCCATGTCAGCCTGCAGGTGGGCGAGGGTCTGGTGGGTCTCGTCGCCAGCAATGCCGAGCCCGTCAACCTCGAGGATGCTCAATCCCATCCCAACTATCACTATCTCTCCGAAACCGGCGAAGAGCAGTTCAGCTCCTTTCTGGGCGTGCCGATCATTCATCATCGCAAAGTGCTGGGAGTGCTCGTTGTGCAGCACCGCGAGAAGCGGAGCTTCGATGAAGGCGAAGAAGCTTTCCTCATCACTCTGTCGGCACAGCTCTCGGGTGTGATTGCCGCCGCCGAAGCCACCGGGGCTATCCAGGGTGTCAGCCCCTCCGGGCAACGCAAGTCCGATACCAGCTTTTCAGGCGTCTCCGGTTCTACAGGCGTGGCCATTGGTCATGCAGTAGTCGTGTTTCCCCCTGCGGACCTCGACCTGATACCCAACCGTGCCTGCGCGGATGTGGACAAGGAAGTGGACTACTTCAACTCCGCTCTCAGTTCAGTGCGCCGCGATATGTCAGCGCTGACCAGTACACTGGAAACGCGGCTACGGCCAGAGGAGCGCGAGCTCTTCGGTGTCTACCTGCGCATGCTCGACGATGATGCGCTGGGCAAGGAAGTCATCGATCGCATCCGCCAGGGGCAGTGGGCGCAAGGTGCTCTGGCCGATGTCGCCAAGGATCACGTCAGCGCCTTCGAGATGATGAAGGACCCTTATTTGCGGGAACGGGCTGCGGACATCAAGGATCTGTGCAGCCGGGTGCTCTTTTATCTGCAGGATAAGGACGTGGTAAAGACGGAATACGTGGAAAACACCATTCTCGTCAGTGAGGAGTTGACCGCAGCCATGCTGGCCGAAGTGCCCAAGGAAAAGCTGCGCGGGCTGGTTTCGGTCAAGGGTTCGAGTAATTCACATGTCGCGATTCTGGCCCGCACCATGGGTATCCCCACGGCAATGGGTGTCATCGATCTCCCCTACAGACAGCTCGACGGTCGCGAACTGATCGTTGATGGCTACAATGGTCAGGTCTACAGCAACCCATCGGAACAACTGCGAAACCGCTATCGCGAGGTAATCAAGGAAGAGGAGCAACTGGTCAAAGGATTGGAAGGATTGATCAAACTGCCTTGTGAGACTCCGGACCGGCATCGTGTCAACCTGTGGGTGAACACCGGCCTGATGTCCGATGTCATCCGTTCGCTGGATCATGGTGCTGAGGGCATTGGGTTGTTCCGTACCGAGGTGCCATTTCTGCTCAGTGAACGCTTCCCCAGCGAACAGGAGCAGGCCGCAATCTATCGAGAACAACTGCAGGCTTTTGCTCCCAAACAGGTGACGATGAGAACCCTCGATATCGGCGGCGACAAGGCGTTGCCGTATTTCCCGATTCAGGAAGCCAACCCCTTCCTGGGGTGGCGAGGTATTCGCGTCACCCTCGACCACCCCGAGATTTTCATTGCCCAGGTGCGCGCCATGATTCGCGCCAGTCTGGGGCTGAACAATTTGCAGATCATGCTGCCCATGATTTCCAATGTGCAGGAAGTGACGGGTTCCATTCAGATCATCAAGCGTGCATATCGGGAACTGCGGGAAGAAGGACTCGAAGTGCGCATGCCTCCCATCGGTGTGATGATCGAGTTGCCGGCTGCCGTCTATCAGACTCGCGCCCTGTGCAGACTGGTGGATTTCATCTCGGTCGGCAGCAATGACCTCACTCAATATCTGCTGGCGGTTGATCGCAACAATCCGCGTGTAGCGAGTCTGTACTCGTCCTTTCACCCTGCGGTTCTGCAAGCATTGCAACACGTAGTGACGGAGGCGCATGCGGAAAACAGAACCGTCAGTATCTGCGGTGAGATGGCGGGAGATCCCGGAGCAGCCATCCTGTTGATGGCAATGGGTTTTGATATTCTCTCCATGAACGCTACCACCTTGCTGCGAGTGAAGGCCGTTATTCGCACTATTTCCCTGGCTTCGGCCAGGGAATTGCTGCATCAGGTCATGCAGATGGATGATGCGCAAATGGTGAGAAGTTGCGTAGACCTGGCACTATACAATGCAGGTGTGGATCGCCTGCTGAGATCTTCCCGTAACAACTGAAGTAGTGGTTAAAGGGAGGATGGTCGGCGGAAAGACAGATTTTCAAGACTGAATCCTCATTTATTCTGCAGGTATGGCAAAATTCCTACAGAAATGTCCACGTATATCAGGATAATGCCCAGTCAGGATAGCTCTTGGATGAGAGCGGCATAGGGATATATCGAGACCTGACGAATCTATGGATGGAATCGTCAGCCTCATTCCAATAGACTAATCGGGTAGCAGTTCCGATTGCGTATTCTCAACAATTCAATTCAAGTGTTTTGCAGACAGCGCAAGTTCTGACTGTCGTGTTCGGCCACAAGGAAGTAAATTACACAATGCCTCGAAGCAACTACGCCCAATCAGCCCGTGAGTGTGATCCCAGTCAGCAGGATTATAAATTCGTGTTGCGCCTGCCGAAGGGATATCACGAACAGTTGGCAGCCATCTCCCGCAAGAATCGTCGCAGCATGAACTCCGAGATTACGCTGTTGCTTGAGCAATTCGTGGCAAAAGATGGTGCTCAGAGCGATGTCGAGCGGATCGGTATGGCGCCATCAGAAGTGAAATTGGATGAATCCGCTCTGAAACTGATACAAAAGTTTCAGGAATTGTCTCTCGAAAAGAAAAAGGCGCTGCTCGATCTGTTGGATTGAGCGCTATACGCTGTCGTCTGCCATGTGTCCACCCGATTTGATCTTGACAATGCGTCTGGCCATGGGGGAGCATCACCACACCTGAGCACCCCTGCTTTTCAATATTGCAGGCCTGCATTCCAAGCCCCTGACCCGAACTGACCTGCCATGCTGATGTATCCGCAATTCGACCCCGTTGCCTTCTCGCTCGGCCCGCTGACAGTGCATTGGTACGGCATCATGTACATCGTTGCTTTTGGTGGCGCGTGGCTTTTGGCGCGTCTTCGCGCACGACGAACTCCCGGGTTGTGGACGGATGAGCAGATTGCCGATCTGGTGTTCTACGGTGCCATGGGTGCTGTGGTGGGCGGGCGCATCGGTTCTGCGCTGTTCTACAATTTTGACAAGATGCTCGGTGATCCACTGTGGGTGCTGCGTGTGTGGGAAGGAGGTATGTCCTTCCATGGTGGCTTTCTTGGCGTGATGGCTGCGCTGTACTGGTATGCCGGCAAGATCGGGAAACGCTACTTTGAGGTGCTCGACTTCATCGCGCCATTGGCGCCATTCGGACTGGGTGCCGGAAGGCTGGGCAATTTCATTGGCGGAGAGTTGTGGGGTCGGCAGACAGATGTGCCATGGGGCATGGTATTTCCCCACGTCGACGAGTTTCCTCGCCACGCTTCGCAGTTGTACCAGTTCGCACTGGAGGGGGTCGTCCTGTTCAGCATAATGTGGTGGTTCGCATCCCGGCCGCGTCCGCTTTATTCCGTGTCCGGATTGTTCGGAATCGGTTATGGTTGCCAACGCTTCTTTGTAGAATTCTATCGGGAGCCGGATAGCTGGATTGGTTTTGTGGCGCTGGACTGGATGACCATGGGTCAGATATTGTCGCTGCCGATGATCATCGCCGGAATCGTACTGATGACGATTGCCTACCGTTCAGAGAATGCTGCGGCCGAGCAGCGCAAGCATTGACCCTCGCGAGTGAGCTGAATAATTCATGAAACAATATCTCGACCTGCTGCAACGAATTCTCGATGAAGGAGCGACCAAGACTGATCGGACCGGCACCGGCACGCTCTCGGTTTTCGGACATCAGATGCGTTTTGATCTGGCCCAGGGCTTTCCACTGCTGACGACAAAGAAGCTGCATCTGCGCTCTATCATTCACGAACTGCTGTGGTTCCTGACGGGCGACACGAACATTCGTTATCTGAAGGAGAATGGCGTCTCGATTTGGGATGAGTGGGCAGATGAGAATGGTGATCTGGGTCCGGTGTATGGATTCCAGTGGCGCTCCTGGCCTGGCCCAGACGGTCAGTCAGTCGACCAGATCAGCAAGCTCATCGAACAGATTCGCCGCAATCCGGACTCACGCCGCCTGATGGTCGTCGCCTATAATCCGGCCTATGTGGATCAGATGGCATTGCCACCGTGTCATTCTCTATTCCAGTTCTATGTGGCGAACGGAAAATTGTCGTGCCAGTTGTACCAGCGATCAGCGGATACATTTCTTGGAGTGCCGTTCAATATTGCCTCCTACGCTTTGCTCACGCACATGGTAGCGCAGCAGTGTGATCTGGAGGTGGGTGATTTCGTCTGGACCGGTGGCGACACGCATCTTTACAGCAATCATCTGGAGCAGGCTCGTCTGCAACTCAGCCGTGATCCGATGCCGTTGCCGCGTCTGAACATCAAACGCAAGCCGGAAGATATTTTCAGTTATCTCTACGATGATTTCGAGATTGTTGGATACGAATCACACCCGCATATCAAGGCGCCAGTTGCCATCTGAAAGGTGTAGCCAATGAAACTCGCCCTGATCTGGGCCATGGCCCGTAATCGCACCATTGGCCGCAATAACGCACTGCCATGGCTTTTGCCTGAAGACATGAAATATTTCAAGCGCGTAACGATGGGCAAGCCGATCATCATGGGTCGGAAGACATGGGATTCCATTGGTCGCCCGTTGCCGGGTCGCACCAATATCGTCATTACCCGCGACAGGACATTTCATGCTGACGGTGTGAAAGTAGTTCACACACTCGATGATGCGCTCTCTCTCGCTGAAAATATTTCGCTGATCGACGGTGCAGAAGAAGTTGTAGTGATTGGTGGTGCAGAAATCTACGCTCTGGCACTCCCGCGTGCAGATCGTCTCTACATGACTCAAGTGCATGCCGACGTAGACGGCGACGCGCATTTCCCCGCTTTCAATCTCGACGAGTGGCAAGAGCTCACCCGCGAAGATCATCAGGCCTCTGATCCCAATCCCTACGATTACAGTTTCATCATCCTCGAACGTAAAACCGTTTCAGTGGAATGAGCGTGCTGACGTTACCCACTGCTGTGACACGCCGTGAACCCATCCATGTACCCGTGCGGGCATAAAGGGGCTCGTCGTCCGCCGTCCCTGGCGGCCGACGGTCACAGCAGCGGGTAACGTCAGCACGCTCCTCAAGCTCTGTGCGTAATTCTGAAATACATGTCTGTCGTACTTAGTTGATAGTCGCGGTTGTGGTTGGTGTCCGGCATTTCCAAAAGCAAGACATGTCAACCCCCCCCCCCGCACCACAAACCGGCATGCGGAGTTCTATCAACTATAAATCAATTCAGCGGAATAAATGCCAATGCATTGTTCTGGTTCATCGGGATGACCAGTTGATTCTGGATCGAGTCGTAGCACATGGATGCTGCTGACGGGATGCCGGTTGCAATCACTTCCGCAGCCTGCCCCGGACGAATTCGTGACACACTGCCGAAGCGCACACTGCTCACGTACTTGGTGCCATCTCTCATTATTACCAGACCATCATTGCCACCTTCGGCCGCATGCTCCGTCATCACCACTTCACCAGCAGGATTGAAGGTAATGACCGCGTTGTCCGCTACGTTTACCACCACGATGTTGCCATCGTTATCGATCGCTACACCATTCGGTGATGCCAGTGGTGCTCCTTCTGCGAATACTGATGTCTGACCAGAGGGCGTCACTTTGTAGATGCGTTGTGTGCCTCCAGTGTTGGATGCGTACACAGTACCATCGGGGGCAACGCCTACACCGTTCAGGCCAGTGGCTTCAGGGACTGTCACGGCGCCCATCGGTTGACCGGTAGCCAGATCGAACATACGCACGGTATCAATGTCCACCGCATAGAGAACGCCATTGTTGATTGCACTGCCCAGTGGTTGGTTCAGAGTCAGGCCATCGCGTGTTGCGCCGATCCACTTGGAGGTATGCACACTGCCATCAGGATTGATCAACGATACAAAACCGTCGTTTTCCTGCAGGTTCTGAGGAATGCCGTTGTTCATGGCGAGAATCAGGTTGCGGGCCGGGTCGAACGTGCAGCTCTCTGCGGTGCGGAAGCTGCCATACACTTTCACATTGCTGGACATTGGCATGGCGACGCCTGCTTCATTGATCGTGCCAAGCGGCCCTCCGGCGACGAATGGTCCATTGGCAGCCGCTGGTGCCTGAGCCATTGCAGTTGTACTGGCAGCCAGTGTCAGCACGCTGGTGAGGATAAGTTTCTTCATGAGTCGATCTCCTTGTTGTGTAAGTAGGGTTGTGATCAAAAATGAGGTCTGGTAGCAAACGTTTGTGAGTGAACAGGGTTTGATGGCAAGAGACCCGATTGGACAGCTCTCTAGTTCAGAGGTTTCCTCAGCGCCTTGGAGTTGCGCTGGTAGTTGTACATTTCCTGTTTCTTCTCCGGCAGCTCGGCAACGGCAACTGGTACGAAGCCTTTCTCCATGAACCAGTGAGTGGTCTGCGTCGTCAGGACGATGACCTGCGAGAGGCCGTTCTTCCTGGCCTGAGTTTCCAGTGCCTTCAGCAAATGTTCTCCACGCCCGCTATCCTGGTAATCCTTGTGAATCGCAATGCAGGCAATCTCGCCACACTGTGTGTCGAGCGGGTATAGCGCGGCGCAGGCGATGATCATCCCTTCGCGCTCGATGACGTAGAAGAATCCGATTTCTGCTTCCAGCAATTCGCGCGAGCGATGCACAAGAACTCCAGCATCCTCCAGTGGTTCTATCAATTCAAGAATGCCACCCACATCGTCAATGGTGGCCGGACGCAGCATCTCGAAAGTGTCCTTGGAGACGAGTGTCCCGCAACCGTCCCGCGTGAACAGTTCTTCAATCAGCGCACCATTCTGCGCGAAGCTGATCAGATGACTTCTGTGCACGTTGTGGCGACAGGCCTTGATCGCGGCCGCCAGTGCCTGAGCAACACCATTGGCCTTGTTGTCATCATTGGATTCAACAGCAGCGAGAACCTCCTGTGCGGACGCAGGACTCAACGTGCTAACCATGTGACTGTTGCTGTCCATGATGCCGGGCTGCGGAATGAACAGAATCAATTTCTCTGCCTGCAGCGCTATGGCTGCTTCGGTCGCGACTTCTTCCGGGGAAAGGTTGAATACTTCTCCGGTTGGCGAGTAACCAAGATTGGAGACGAGCACAATGTTGTTTCTGTCCAGATGCTGCTGAATGGCATCGGCATTCACCTTTCTCACCACGCCGGTCAGCGCGTGATCAATGCCGTCGAGAACGCCGAGTGGTCTGGCAGTGATGAAGTTGCCACGCGACAGCTTGATATCTGCACCATGCATCGGCGAGTTCGCGAGTCCCATCGAGAACAGTGCTTCTACATCAACACTCAGCGCACCAATGATCTGCTTGATGATCTGCAGGCTGATGGCATCGGTGATGCGCAGCCCCTTGTGGTAAGTTGACTCGATACCGGCCGATTCCAGCGCCGCATTGATCTGCGGACGCGCACCATGCACCAGTACGAGTTTCACGCCGAGACTGTGCAGCAGTGTGATGTCATGCACAATATTGTAGAAATTCTCATGCGCGAGCGCCTCCCCCGGCAACAGTACAACGAACACCTTCTTGCGGTGTGCATTGATGTAGCTGGAAGAGTGTCTGAACCAGTCGATGTACTCAGGCAGATTTTTCATGGCGGTGAATATAGTCTATTTGATTGATGTTATGAATTATTTTCTGTTCAGTGGTTGGGGCGCGTGTCGGGTGCCAGCAACGGTGACACGCCGTGAACCCATCCATGGGGGCTCGTCATCCGCCGTCCCTGGCGGCTGACGGTCACCGTTGCTGGCACCCGACACGCGCCCCTCCTGGTTCAGCACGTAATTCATGAATTGGCTAGATGCAGTAATGTTTAATCAGTTTCTTCAACACGTTGATGCACGGCTGGATGCGGTCGAGGGAGAGGTATTCGTCGGGTTGATGGGCCTGGTCGATGTCGCCGGGGCCGAGGATGATCGTGTCCATGCCCAGCTTCTGGAGCAGCGGGCCTTCGGTGCCGAAGGCGACTGTGGCGGCGCTGTTGCCCGTGAGGCGTTCAGCGGTACGGACCAGTTCATTGTCCGGGGCGGTCATGAAGGCGGGGAGGCCAGCGAATAAAGGTTTGAGTGTGGCGATGACGCCGAAGCGTTCGGCGATGGGGATTACTCGGCGGCGCACTTCTTCGCGCATCGCGCCGATCTCCATCCCGGGAAGCAGCCGGATGTCGTATTCAAGACGGCACTGACCGCAGATGCGATTGGGATTGTCACCGCCGTGGATGCAACCGAGGTTCAGGGTTGGGCGCGGAATGGTGAAAATCGGATTCTGGTAACGCTCTTGTAAATCTTGTCGGAACTGGATCAGTTCACTGATGACAGCGTGCATCGCATCGAGTGCGTTTCTGCCCAGATCCGGGTCGGAGGAGTGGCCGCTCTGACCGAGCAGATCGATGGATTCCATCATGATGCCCTTGTGGGCATTGATGGGTCGCATGCCCGTGGGTTCGCCGATGATGGCACAGCGCGCCTTCGGTCTGCCGAGTTCAGCGATGGTGCGCGCGCCCTGCATCGAAGTCTCTTCGTCAGCCGTAGCGAGTACGATCAGCGGTTGCTTGATGACGGCGCCCTGAAACTCTTTCGCCGCTTCCATCACGAGCGGAAAGAATCCTTTCATATCGGTGCTGCCAAGACCGTAAAGTCGTCCGTCCTTTTCTGTCAACCGGAATGGATTCACGGTCCACAGTGCTTCGTCCAGCGGGACAGTGTCAGTGTGCCCTGCGAGCACGAGTCCACCCGGCCCACTGCCAAGCGTCGCAATCAGATTCAACTTTGTATTGCCTGCCGTTTCTGGTGAGGTACCGGGGCTTTTGATTATCTCGGTGGTGAATCCGAGATCTTCGAAGCATTGCGCGAGGTATTCGATCACGGGAGCATTACTGGTATCCAATGCAGGATTGGCCGAGCTGACACTGGGAAGGCGGATCAGCGCATCAAGATGGGTCAGCAGATCCGCAGAGGAAGTCATCTCAATTCCCAGCTGTGGTACTGGCTACCAGATCGGTCTTGGCGGCCATAATGAAATCGTTAGGATGCAGTCCGTTGGCTTTGTGTGTCCACCAGGTTACGGTTACCTTTCCCCACTCGATGAGCAGGCTGGGATGATGATTCTCCCGTTCGGCAAGCATGCCGATCTTGTTGGCGAACGCGGCGGCCTCCTTGAAATCGCGGAAGTAGAACTCTCGGCGAATCTGCTCCATCGTATCAACCACGATTTTCTTCCAGCGTGGTATCGATGCCAGCATCTTGTTGGAATCTTCCGGCAGCATGGCACGGGTGCCAATGACGCATGGCTGGCAATGCTGTTCATAGAGCGAGCGGGACATGTAGGTGCCTCCTGAGATCGATGATCTGGCCTGGATCAGACAAACTCTTCGAGTACGCTGTTGAGGAACTGCTGACCCTTGTGAGTGGGACGGATTACACCACCATCGGAACTCAGCAGGCCCTTGCGTTGCAACGAGTCTACCTGTTTTTCCACAGCCTCGAAACCCAACCCTGTGGCGGCCTCGAACTGCACTGTCGTGAAGCCCTCTGCAAGCCGCAGGGCATTGAGCATGAACTCCAGCGCAATGTCCTCGTGAGTGATCTCGGCAGTTTCCGCATTGAAGCAGTCAGTCAATGTCGATGAGTCGGCCGCCAATTGAATCTGCAGCCCTGCCTGCAAGTAGTGCCCCGGTTGTTTCTTCTTGCGGGTACGAACGATACGCCGGGTCTGCGCCAACGTGATCTTGCCATGCGCACCGGCACCGATGCCGAGGTAGTCACCAAAGCGCCAGTAATTCAGATTGTGGCGGGCGCGGCGTTCATCGCGAGCAAATGCCGAGACTTCGTAGCGGACATAACCATGTTGTGCCAACAACGCGAGGCCACTATCCTGAATCTCAATCAGCTCGTCCTCTGGCGGCAATGTGGGGGGGCGTTTGAAGAATTCAGTATTCGGCTCGATGGTGAGTTGATACCACGAAAGGTGCTCGGGGTTGTATGAGATGGCTTCCTGCAGGTCATTCATTGCGGAGGAAAGTGATTGCTCCTTCAAACCATACATGATGTCCACATTGAGATTGTCAAAGCCCGCCATGCGCGCAAACTCGATGGCTCTGCGACCATCGTCGCTGCCATGAATGCGACCGAGATTCTGCAACTGTCCGTCATCAAAACTCTGAATGCCAATGGAAAGGCGATTGATGCCAGCGCGACGATAGTCAGCGAATTTCTCACGCTCTGCAGTGCCGGGATTGGCTTCCAGCGTTATCTCTATATCCGGAGCAAAGCGTACACACTTCTGTAAACCAGCGAAAAGTGTTTCGTAGGCTGACGCAGAGAACAGACTTGGCGTGCCGCCACCGAAAAATATGGTGCTGATCTCGCGTCCCTGCACATAGGGAAGGTCGTCGGCAAAATCCCGCAACAACGCAGCAATGTAATCTGCCTCGGGCAGTTCACCGTTCTTCTGATGGGAATTGAAGTCGCAGTATGGACATTTGCGTACACACCAGGGGATATGCACATAGAGACTCAGTGGCGGCGTATGCAAGAGCGACGTGGCACTCACAGTGCAGACCGGCTGCGCAGCAAGTCCCAGCTGGCGAGCAATTGCCGCAATGCCTGACCACGATGGCTGATGTTGTTCTTGATTGTTGGTTCCAACTGCGCGGAAGCGCAACCATGGGTGGGCACATAGAACAGCGGGTCATACCCGAAGCCATTTTCACCGGAGGGCGAAAAGAGAATCCGGCCTTCCCAGGTTCCCTGGCTGATGAAAGGCATCGGGTCTTCCGCATGACGCATGAAAACAATCACACACTGAAACCGGGCACTGCGCTTCTCAATCGCAACATCTGCGAGAGCCGCGAGCAGCTTGTCGTTGTTCTGTTGATCGGTTGCGCCCACGCCTGCATAGCGCGCGGAGTAGATGCCGGGTTGCCCTTTCAGTGCATCAACTTCAATGCCAGAATCATCGGCCAGCGCGGGCAGCCCTGTGATTGCACAGGCGTGACGTGCCTTGAGGATGGCATTCTCGACAAAACTCAAACCGGTCTCGTCCGCATCCGTCACGCCCAGCGCACGCTGAGTGACGAACTCGATATCCGCACCACCAAGCATCTGCTGAAACTCTCTGAGTTTGCCTGCATTGCCGCTGGCCAGCACAATTCTTTTCATGAGGCTCTCTTTTATTTACGGCGACTGGGCTCAGCGACTGATGTGATAAATGGCTGTCTCGCCCAACAGGTTCGGCCACATACGGATGTACCAGTTGCCCTGATGCTTGTGATCCACCACTGTACGGGTGATGACCTTGATGTTGCGCTCGCGGCACAGTTCATCGAAATCACGCACGGTACAGAAGTGAATGTTCGGCGTGTTGTACCACTGATAGGGCATGAAATTGGACACGGGCATTCTGCCCTTCCAGAAGAGGTACCAGCGACTGCGCCAGTTGCCGAAATTCGGGAACGTCACAATACAGTTCTTCCCGATCCGCAGCATCTCGTCGATCAGCACGTCAGGATAATTCACGGCTTGCAGAGTCTGCGTCAACAACACAGTGTCGAAACTCTTGTCGCTGAAATTCTTCAGGCTCTTGTTCAGATCCTGCTGAATCACATTCACGCCTTTGCTCAGGCAGCCCTGAATATTGCGCTCGTCAATCTCCAGGCCAGTGTCGGAAATATTCTTGTTGGTCTTGAGATACTCCAGCAGACTGCCATCGCCACAACCGAGGTCGAGCACGCGACTGCCTGGCGCAATCCAGTGTTGAATGATATCCAGATCGGGGCGCATCATGAGTTCACCTCATCGCTGACACGCTGCAGATACGTGCCGAAAGCTTCCATGTAACGGGGTACCGGCAACAGGAATGCATCGTGGCCCTGATCAGCTTCGATCTCAAGATAGGTCACCTGCTTGCGTGCTTCCAGCAGTGCATCGACGATCTCGCGTGATCGCTCAGGAGGAAAGCGCCAGTCCGAACTGAATGACATCAACAGGAATCTGCAGGTGCTGTTGGCGAAGGCCTTGCTGAGATTGCCATCGAAGTCGACGGTCGGATCGAAGTAATCCAGCGCCTTGGTCATGAGCAGATAAGTGTTGGCGTCAAAGCGCTCGGAGAAGCGTTCGCCCTGATAATGCAAATAGCGCTCGACCTGGAAGTCTGTGTCCAGGCCGAAGCTCAACTTGCCACTGCTCAGATCGCGTCCGAAGTTGCTCTTGATTGCATCTGTCGTCATTGCTTCTGCTGCCTTGCCGAATTTCTCGCGCATCGCACTGTCGGACAGGTAGGTGATGTGTCCCACCATGCGCGCCAGCATCACGCCTTTCTTCGGATACGTGCCGTGTTCCAGGTAGCGGCCTTCGTGGAAGTGCGGGTCGGCCGTGATCGACTGCCGCGCCACTTCGTTGAACGCAATGTTCTGTGCAGACAGTTTGGGCGCCACCGCGATCATGATGGCGTTGCGCAGTTTGTCCGGGTAGCTGATCGCCCAGCGCATGACCTGCATGCCACCGAGACTGCCACCGACAATGGCGGCCCATTGATTGATACCCAGACGTTCCATCAGGCGCTTCTGGCTGTTGACCCAGTCCCGCACAGTCACCACGGGAAAATCGGGGCCGTAGAATTTGCCGGTCTCGGGATTGATGGACGTGGGGCCGGTGCTGCCTGCGCAGCCGCCAAGATTGTTCAGGCACACGACGAAGAACTTGTTGGTATCGATGGGTTTGCCGGGGCCAATGCAACTGTCCCACCAACCAGGTTTGGCATCCGCTTCCTTGTGGTAACCGGCTGCGTGATGATCGCCGCTGAGCGCGTGGCAAATCAGAATGCCGTTGGATCTTGCGGCGTTCAGCGTGCCATAGGTTTCCACCATCAGATCGTAGCTGGCGATGCTCTTGCCGCTGCGCAATATGAGTGGCTCGTCAAAGTGCAGGCACTGAGGCGTGACGATTCCTACAGAGTTTTCCGGGATTGTCTTTGGCATTTCAGGGTCTTGGTTACTCGGGTCCTGGGTTCAAGAAGTCGCAGGGCGAAGGATGTTGAGAGCGATTGGCAGGCATTGCGGATCAGTGATCTGAATGCGCTTCTGTCTGCTGTTGTCGCCGCTCATGATGGTCACGCTGCTCTGAGGTACTTTGAATTGTCTGGCTAAAAATTTGATCAGATGTTTGTTGGCCTTGCCGTCTACCGGTGGCGCTGTAATCCTTATCTTGATCCTGCCCTCTGCCACTTCTGCAAACTCATCCTGCGCGGCCTTCGGTTGCAGGCGGCAATTCAGAATCAAATTCTGATCGTGCCACATATAGTAATTATCTTCTCTGTCCGTCACCTGATTTCCATAAGCGCGATGCTGTGATCTATATCCCCAGCACCACGGTCGGATTGACTCCCATCGGCATGATCAGCACCGTGCGGATGATCTGCAGAGTGAGAAAGACGAAGATCGGGGAAAGATCAAGTCCACCCATCGATGGAAGCAGGCGTCGGAATGGCCCCATAAGAGGCTCTGTCAGTTGTCGTACCAGTACCAGCGCCGGATGAGCACTGAATGGCGCAATGAAGCTGGCGATGATCGAGATGATCATGCTCCAGAAGTAGATGTTGAGCACAAACGACAGCAGCCCCACAGCAGACCAGGTGATGATCAGCCCGGCGCCTGGAATCGCATAACCACTCAGGGTTATCAGCAGTGTGGTTGCAATGCATTGAATCAGAAACGCCAGCACCAGAGACGCGAAGTCCACACCACGATAACCGGGCACGATTCGTCTGAAAATGCGCACGGCCGGATCGGTCACTTTGACGATGGCCTGTGTAAACGGATTGTAGAAATCAGCGCGGGCTATCTGCAGCAGGAAGCGCAGCAGCACTGCCAGCAGATACAAGCCACCAAGGGTTTGGACGAGCAGAACACCGACATTGCCGATTGCACCCATTACATTCTCTCTCCACGCACTCTCTTGAGTTGGTTGTTCACAATGACTCAGCCTGCCAATTCCACAGAACGCTTCTGCGCAGCGGTGACGGCGCGCTCTACAAGACCACGAAAATCCTCGCGCTCGAATTGTTCGAGCGCGGCCTGTGTGGTGCCGTTGGGAGAAGTGACCCGACGACGCAATTCATCCGGTGCCACATCGCTGCTGGCTGCCAGCTTCGCTGCGCCCAACGCAGTCTGTATGGTCAATGCACGCGCCATTTCCGGCTCCAGACCGAGTTTGACTGCGGCCTGCTCCATTGCTTCCATCAACAGGAAGTAATACGCCGGGCCACTGCCGGAGAGTGCAGTCACTGCATTGATGTCGTTCTCTGTCGCCAGCCAGCGGCTGATGCCCACGGCGGAAAGGATGGCTTCGGCAAGATCGCGTTGCGCTGAGCTGGTGTTGGCGTTGGCAAACAGACCAGTGGCGCCTTCCAGCACCAATGCGGGCGTGTTGGGCATGCAGCGGACCAAGGCCTGCTGCGGGCCAAGCCATTGCTCCATGCTCTTCAAGGGAATGCCAGCAGCAATGGAAATGATCAGCGTACCGGTGGCAGGCAACAGGGATCGCAGCGTTGCACAGACTTGTGCCATGACCTGAGGCTTGACTGCCAGCAGTAACACGTCGGCGCTGTTCGCCACTTCCTCCATGCTGCCCGTGCAAATCCCGCACTCGCTCTGCAGTTCTGCCAGCTTGACACTGTCGATGTCGCAAGCGGAGATATTCCCGGCGGGTACGCCCTTGGCGACAAGTCCGCGTATCAGGCTGTTGGCCATGTTCCCTGCGCCGATGAAGGCGATCCTGCTGTTATTCAAAATATGTCCCCATTCGGCCCGTTGTGCGGGTTGCTATGTTCGAGTCGGGGGCTATTCTAGCGTAAGTCACTCAGGTCTCACACCTTGGCGTCTGGCCCCCTCGTTGTTGGCTGGGGATTGCGAGAGTGTGAGAATCTGCGCCGTCTTGCAGCCAGTGCTCCCCAGTATTGGGGGTGCAGCTGAACAAATGAAGGAGTTAGTCTGTGTCCAAGTCATCATCCGCAAAGCCCACGACGCCTGTGCAAGCGCCGGTTGGGCTGTTTCGCAATGCAGGTTCCGGTGACAACAGAGAGGTGACAGTGAGATACGGACTGATAGTGGAAGACCTTCCCGATGCCAGAGACTGGTTGATCGCCGCGATGGGTGAAGCCTTTCCAGGCATCGAGATCGAGACCGCCGCAACACTGGCCGAGGCACGCGTGCGTGCTGCATCACGTCTGCCACAGGTAGCCTTGATCGACATCGGCTTGCCGGATGGTTTCGGCATCGACCTGATCGATGAGCTCAACTGCAACCATCCAGAAGTGCTCTCGGTGGTCACCAGCGTGTTCGATGACGACACACACCTGTTCTCCGCACTTGGCGCAGGCGCATCCGGATACCTGCTCAAGGATCAAAGCCGGGAAGACCTTACCGGCATGCTGCAGCGCATTGTTGAGGGTGAGCCACCGCTGTCTCCTGCCATCGCACGGCGCCTGCTGGGATTCTTCGGCCCCCGCGAGAGTGGTGATGGATTGCGCGCAGAAGTGCCTGGAATGTCGCCTGGAGAGGCTCCAAGGGGGCAGCGTGACGTCTCCTTTGATGAGAGTGATGGTACGCACCTGACAAGCCGCGAGCGTGACGTGCTGGGTCTCATTGCCAAAGGTTACACCACGGCCAAGGTAGCCGAGTTTCTCGGCATCACCCACAACACGGCCTCTGGCTATGTGAAGACCATCTATCGCAAGCTCAATATCTCCAGCCGGGCCGAGGCGGCGCTGGAAGCGTCCCGGCGCGGTATCGTGTCGCACGACGCGTCCTGATATCCCTGTATCCACCAGGGCCGGGACCGCGGCTAATTCACTGTACGCCCTGCGACATTAGGCCGCATTGTTTCCTCGACACAACCCTCTAGACTTCGCATCGTGCCTGTCGTGTACAGGTGGCACTTGCGGATATCCAAAATAATGCGAAGAAAACATCTGACATTTTCCAAGACTCCCATGGCAATCGCCCTGGCTCTGGCCTCGCTGACAACCTCCTCTGTTCAGGCTGCAAACGCGGCAGGGGAAGCCGAAGTGGAAGAAATTGTCGTGTGGGGGCAGGCGTCTGTGCACCGTGCCGCCAGCTCTCACCCCAGCAGCATGCTGACCCAGCAGGATCTGGTCAGCATCAATGTCGCCACTACTGAAGACGTGGTGAAATTCGAGCCCAGCCTGGTGATCCGCCGTCGCTTCATTGGCGATTCCAACGGCACCATGGGCATGCGCGGCTCCAACATGTTCCAGACTTCCCGCTCGATGGTGTTCGCCGACGGCGTGCCATTGCACTATCTGTTGCAGTCACGCTGGAACGGTGCCCCGCGCTGGACCATGGTGTCCGCGAGCGAGATTGCCCAGGTGGAAGTGCTGTATGGCCCCTTCTCGGCAGAGTTCAGCGGCAATTCCATGGGTGGTGTGGTGCTGATCGAATCCGCCATCCCGCAGGAGCGCGAGTTCCATTTCGACAGTTCTTTCTTCTCACAGAGTTTTGATGCCTACGGTTTCGATGACACCGTCAATGGCCACAAGTCCTTCTTCTCTTACGGCGACCGGTTTGCCAACAGATATGGTGACACCAGCGTGTATCTGTCCTACAACCGACTGGACAGTGAGTCGCAGCCGCAGACTTTCTATTACGGAGCCAACTCCAGCGCCACCAACGCAGCTGCGGTCAGTGGTGGTGTGATTGGCAACGACGAATTTTCAACCTCACGTCTGTGGTTTGGCGACACTGGTGTGCAGGAGACCATCACTGACAACTACAAGATCAAGATTGGTCATGACTTCGGCAACTGGGAAACCCTGCTGAACGTGGCCTACGAAGATCGCTTCAACGGCAGCAACTCACCGAACAGTTACATGAGGAATGCATCTGGCGCCTCCGTGTGGAGTGGCAATGTGGTGCAGGATGGTCGTCGCATCAATATTCCCGCTGCGCGTCTTGGCGTGAGTGAACTCCAGCGTGACAGTTTGTCCGTTGGTTTACGGATTCGTGGTGAAGTGAGCGAGGGTGTGATCTTCGAAGCCAACCTCAATGAGTTCCAGGTATTGAATGACGAGAATCGTTCATCCTTGTCCAATCCGTCCGACCCGGCCTACACGTTGAATGGGCAGGTTGCCAGATTTGGTGACACGGGCTGGCGCAGCGCGGAGGCAAAGCTGAGTTTTGACAATATGAGTGTCGAAGGCATGGGACTGATCATCGGTGCGCGCCATGACGCCTACGAATTGAACATGGATGTCTTCAATTCCACCAACTATGTGGCCGGGACTTTCAATGGCTTCACCAGCCGCAGCGGTGGCGAAACCTCGATGGATGCGCTGTTCGCGCAGATGAATTACGACATCAATGCGAAGTGGGACATGGGCCTGGGAGTCCGCTGGGAAGCGTTCGAGAGTGACAACGGGTATTTCTCGCGCGATGTTGCAGCCACCCCTCAATTTGATCTCGTGGCAGTGCCGAAATCTTCTGACAGAAAAGTGTCTCCGAAATTTTCTCTGGGTTATCAGCCGGTGGATAATTGGCGCTTTGCATACGCGCTGGGCAAGGCGTACCGCTTCCCGATCGTGGAAGAGTTGTTCAGCCAGTATTCCGCGTACAACGCGATCAGTGTCGCCAATCCGGAGCTGAAACCGGAAGATGGTATTCACCAGAACTTCATGATGGAGCGGCAAATTGCCAACGGCGTGCTGCGAGTGAATTTGTTCCAGGAAACCGTGAAGGATGTCGTGGAATCCCAGTCGGAAACCCTGCCAGGTGGTCTGACTGTGCGCACCTTCATTCCCGTGGATGAGATCGAGACGCGCGGCGTGGAATTCATCGCCAACGTGGACGACGTGCTGGTGGACAATCTGGAGATGCGCTTCAACATGGTGTTCACCGATTCTGAAATCGTGAAGAACGCGGCCGACAGAAGCATAGAAGGCAATGTCTATCCGCGCATGCCGGAGTGGCGTGGCAACCTGTTGCTTACGTATCATCTGCGCAGCAACTGGGATGCGGGAATCAATCTGCAGTATGCCAGCGACAGCTTCGGCCGCAATGACAACAGGGATCGCCAGGACGGAGTTTATGGCGCTCAGGATAGCTACACGCGCCTGGGCTTCAAGAGCACTTACAATTTTTCCAACGGCGTGGCTCTTGGATTCGGGGTGGACAACGTGACGAATGAGATCTCCTATGTTGCGCACCCATGGCCTGGCCGAACTTATTATGCGAATGTCTCTTATGATTTCTAAGCGTGCCGCCTGGCCGCTGGTTGCGCTGTTGACTGCTCTGTCTCTGAGCACTCTCTTCATGAGCAGCCATGTAGCCGCAGAGAGTTGTCAGTCGTTGCGTGAGCTGCACGGTGTCGATGTGGTCAGTATCCATTGCGGCGGCGCCCCGAGCGCCACACTGGATGCTGATGGTCGTTTGTGGGTAGCGTTTGTACAGAACAAGCATGTGTTCGTGTCGCGTTCCGACGACAACGGTCAGACGTACACCGCGCCCGTACAGGTGAATGCGGTGGCGGAAGACACCGAGTACAACGGCGAGAACAGACCAAAGATCATCGTCGCGGAAAGCGGCGAAGTGCTGCTGTCGTGGACGACGAAAACGTCACCGAACTTCACCGGCGAGATCCGTTTCACGCGTTCCATTGACGGTGGCAGGACTTTCGAAGCACCGCGCACCATGAACGACGACGGCCTCATGACCGGCCATCGCTTCGACAGTCTGTTTCTCACCGATTCCGGCAAGCTCTATCTGACGTGGATCGACAAGCGCGACCTCGACGCTGCCGCCGCACGCAGCGAAACCTATCCGGGTGCAGCCATCTATTACACCGTCTCTGATGATCTCGGCGCGACCTTCACGCAGAACTTCCGCGTGTCGCACAACAGTTGCGAGTGCTGTCGTATCGCAATGGCACCGCATGGCGAAGACGATATCGCCATCCTGTGGCGCCAGATCTACAACGAAGAGATTCGCGATCACGCCATCGCGGTGCTTGGCACCGACGGCGAAGTGACCGGACTGAATCGCGCCACGGTGGACGACTGGGTCATCAACGCCTGCCCGCACCACGGCCCGAGCATGGTCGAAGCCAGCACTGAGGGCGAATACCACATAAGTTGGTTCAGCGCCGGTAATCTGCACAGCGGCATTCACTACGGCCGTTACAACATGGCAAACGGCGCGGCAGAGGACATCATCAAGGTGGATGGCACGCCAGGCGCCGGACATCCGTACCTCGCCTCGTTTGACGGCACTCTGTACATCGTGTGGAAAGGTTTCAACGGCATCGCCTCGCAACTGCAGATGATGCAATCGCGGGATGATGGTGCAAGCTGGTCTCAACCAGAAACATTGTTCAATACCGGGCGCGCCAGCGACCACCCATTGCTGGTATCCTCGGAGCACGGCGTTTTCCTCAGTTGGTCCAGCGAGGAGTTCGGCTACATCTTCAAGGAGTTGAGTCATGGGCATCAATAAATTCCTGCTGGCTGCAGTGCTGACGATGGTGAGCACGCCGCTGTTCAGCTCTCAATCGGTCGCAGACAATATTCAGAGTTTCGGTACTGCCACATTCGCAGAGCTGAAAGCAGAATTTGCCGACCAGCCATTCGTGGTCAGCCTGTGGTCTGTCGATTGCCTTCCCTGTCGTGTCGAGCTGGAAATGCTCGGCGAGTTGAAGAAAGAAGATCCGTCCTTCCCACTGTTGCTGATTTCCACAGATTCCATCGAGAATCGCGAAGAGGCGGTCTACATCCTGGAAGAGTACGAGCTCGAAACCATCGAGTCATGGATGTTCGCGGACGCCTTCATCGAGCGTCTGCGTTTCAGCATCGACCCGGCGTGGCATGGCGAACTGCCGCGCAGCTATTTCTACACAGCGGACCACACCTTCACTGCGCACAGCGGAATTCTGACGCGGGAGAAGTTGATGGAGTTTTTCCCCATGGAAGCCACGGGTGACTGACGGGCCGTTTCCGAAAGTCCACTGGCCGTGGATAGTGCTCGCCATCGCGGTGAGTTTTTTCGCTGTCGGCATCCCTTACTGGCAGATTCCCTACAGCGCGGTCAACCTCCCAACTGCGCTTTACGCCCCCAACCTCCAGAACTCCAGAAACCTACCAGCATGATTGTCTTGATCTTTCGCCATTCCTCACTAAACTCGGGGTACTTCGAATGACGACGAGTTCACAATGGCGCTGCACCCCGAATTTCCCGTTTCCCCCTATGCCGAGTTGGTCCCTGAACAGCGCTGGTTTCCTGCAGCCGAAGAGCTAAGGGGCACTGCCTACGAGAAGCTGCTGCCCCCTCTGGTGGCGAAAATCCGTACAGAAGTATCGAACTGGCGCAACGCAGGCTACGCAGGTGCGTCTGCGACATCTGTTGCACTTCTGAATTGGTGGTTTGAGACAGACCATCTGGTTGAGCAGGCTGACGGCTCGCAGACAGACTTTCGTTACTACTTCTCGCAACGCGAAGCCGTAGAGACCGTCATCTGGCTTCATGACGTGCGCAAGGTTCGCGACAAATTCGATCTGCTGCGATTCGACGCCTCGGGCGCCGTGTCCAGCAACATGTTTGATGAAGACTGGCCTCGCTATGTGGTGAAGATGGCCACAGGCGCTGGCAAGACCAAGGTGCTCTCCCTGCTCATCGCCTGGAGTTTCTACCACAAACTCTACGAATCCGATTCGGCCTTGTCCCGCAACTTTCTGGTCATCGCTCCTAACATCATTGTGCTGGACCGTCTGCGGGCAGACTTCGACGGGCTGCGCATCTTTTTCAATGACCCGGTGCTTCCTGACAATGGTTATGAGGGCTGCAACTGGCGTGATGATTTTCAACTGACACTGCACATACAGGACGATGTGCGTGTCGTGCGCTCCACCGGCAATCTGTTCCTGACGAATATCCACCGTGTTTATCTCGGTGACGTGCGGGAGCCCTCACTGGAAGATGATGACCTGCGGGATTACTTCCTTGACCCGTTTGGCCCCAAACCCGTCGGCAAGACTACCGACAGCAAGACGGATCTTGGCGAAATCGTTCGTGAAATCGATGAACTGGCGGTTTTCAATGATGAAGCCCACCACATCCATGATCCCCGCATGGCGTGGTTTAAATCCATCCAGGACATTCACCATCGGATGTTGCAGAAGGATGTTCGGCTATCGCTGCAGGTGGATGTGACGGCCACCCCGCGTCACAACAACGGTGCCATTTTCGTACAGACCGTGTCCGATTATCCGCTGGTGGAAGCCATTCATCAGAATGTCGTGAAGCACCCTGTGCTCCCTGACGCGGTCAGCCGCTCAAGGCTGCAGGAACACACCAGTGCCATCTTCACAGAACGCTATGCCGACTATCTGCAGTTGGGCATTGAAGAATGGCGCAAGACTTATGCAGAGCATGAAGCGCTTGGCAAGAAAGCGGTGTTGTTTGTGATGGTGGATGACACACGCAATTGCGATGAGGTCGGCGCTCATCTGGAGAAAATCTGTCCTGAACTGGAAGGGGCGGTGCTGGTGATTCACACCAAGAACAATGGTGAGATTTCTGAAGCTGCGTCCGGCAAGAACAAGGAAGAGTTGGAGATTCTGCGCAAGGAGGCCAACGACATCGACACCTGGAAGTCACCGCACAAGGCGATTGTTTCCGTACTGATGCTCAAGGAAGGGTGGGACGTGCGCAATGTCACCACCATCGTCGGGTTGCGCGCCTTTGCTGCGCAATCCAACATCCTTCCCGAACAAACGCTGGGCCGTGGCCTGCGCCGTATGTACTTCGGTTCTGACATGGCTGAAACGGTGTCTGTCATGGGCACTCCAGCGTTCATGGAGTTTGTGGAATCGATTCAGAGCGAAGGCGTCACCTTCGAGCATGTGCCCATGGGTGGTGGTGCGGAGCGCAAGGATTCGCTGATCGTGGAGGTTGACACGCAGGACAACGCCAAGGACATCGAGGCGCTGGACATCGCGATTCCACGTCTGACCCGGCGCTTCAACCGGGAATACAAGGATCTGGACGGTCTCGATCCGGCCACTTTTGGCAATCCGAGGTTGCCTCTGAAACCCTTCACGGCTGACGAGACCCGCGAAATTGTCTTCAAGACCATGCTGGACTCCGAAATGCATCACACCATCGAGCTGGATAAGTCCGGCCCTGGGGACTACCGCTCGGTGGTTGCCTTCTTTGCGAGGCAGATGCTGAAGGAACTGCGGCTCGTGGGCGGCTATGAGGTGCTGTACCCCTTGGTGAAGCGCTTCCTGAGTGATCACCTTTTCGTCGCATCGCCAGTGAATCTGGAAGACCCGGTGGTGCTGCGCAACCTCTCTGAGCCGGAAGTCGGCAAGCTGCTCTTCGACACCTTCAAGGCGGCGATCAATGCGTTGACCGTGCAGGCCAGCGGCTCGGTGCGCATCGAGGACTTCATTCGTCTGCGGGAAACACGGCCCTTTCGCACGGAAAATCGTCCGTACCTGTCGCCGAGAAAGTCGGTGTTCAGCAAGATCGTGGGAGAGCCCAACTCGGGAGGCTTCGAACTTACCTTCGCAGGGTTTCTGGAAGCAGCGCCTGATGTCGTTGCCTTTACCAAGAACTACCTCGCTATCGGTTTCAAGATCGATTACGTCAAGACCGATGGTGACATCTCCAACTATATTCCGGATTTCATCGTGAAGACCGCCGATGGCACGATATGGATTATCGAAACCAAAGGGCGTGAAGAGCTGGACCTGCCTCGCAAGATGACGCGCCTGCGGCAGTGGTGCGACGATGCTACAGCGGCAAGCGAGTCCGAAGGTGGTGCCGCTTATCGGTTTGTGTATGTGGATCAGATTGGCTACGAGCGCCATCCGCCCAAGAGTTTTGGCGGGTTGGTCGCAGCATTTGTGGGCTTTCAGGGGGAATGACATTGACCAGGGAGGGGCAATGAAGTGAGCGGCATCAAATTATTCGAGTCGAAGCATATCCGTTCGGTGTGGGATGAGAGCGCTCAGCGTTGGCTGTTCGCTGTCGTTGATGTGGTCGCAGCACTCACCGATAGTGCGAACCCGCAAGTCTATTGGCGGGTTCTGAAAAAACGCTTGCGAGCCGAAGGGAATGAAACCGTTACAAGCTGTAACGCTTTGAAAATGACCGCTGCGGATGGCAAACAGCGTTTAACCGACGTGGCGGATACTGAGCAGTTACTGAGGCAGCGCGAATTCGCCATCCTCACCGCTGAAATCAGCCGCGCGACCTTTGGCATGACGCCCGCTGAGTACAAGGCGTTCAAGGCTCTGGACAAACCGACAGACAATCTGCGTGATCACATGAACAACCTCGAGCTGATCTTCACCATGCTGGGTGAGGCCTCCACCACCGAGATCGCACGCAGCAAGGACGCCCAGGGCTACGTCGAGAATCGCAGCGCGGCCGCCAAGGGTGGTGCAGTCGCAGGCCGTGCGCGGCAGGACCTGGAACAGACCTCCAGCAAACGCATCACCAGTAAAGAAAACTACAAGCAGCTCCCCGAGGCTGTTGCACGCAAGAGAATCAAGAAGGACACCTGAATGGCCAAGCCAACGAAAGAAGCCTACGACCTCACCGACGCGGAAAAACGCGATCTGACCCAGCTCATTCAGAAGGGCAAGCCGTTGCCAGAAAAATACCGATTCATTCTGTTCGAAGACAAGCGCGAAGTGGAGCTGGTGTGGAACGGCAAGAACCGTGACGTCTGCACCACCGTGCTGCCGTTCCAGTCACTGGAGCATGTGGATGAACCGCGTCAGGAAGAGCCTGAGTCGCCACAGTTTGGACTGTTTGACACGCGTGGACGACAGCTCAAGGGCTGGACCAACAAGCTCATCTGGGGTGATAACAAACTGATTCTCTCCTCGCTGAAGAGTGGAGCGCTCCGCAAGCAGATTGAGGATGCGGGTGGGCTGAAGCTGATCTATATTGATCCGCCGTTTGATGTGGGTGCAGATTTCAGCATGGACATCGAGATAGGAGGAGAAACGTTTCACAAGGAGCCTAATATATTGGAGCAGATCGCCTACCGAGATACTTGGGGGCGTGGGGCGGATTCGTTTATTTCTATGATTTACGAACGTCTTATACTCATGCGGGATTTAATGCACGATGAGGGGAGTATTTACGTCCATTGTGATCAAAGGGTCAGTGGTTTAATGCGGATTACTCTCGATGAAGTATTCGGGACAAGCAATTTTGTAAATGAAATTATTTGGCGACGGACGGGAGGGCACGGAACTTCAAGATCATTTGGGGTCATTCACGACACAGTATTCTTTTTTTCAAAAACTGAAAGATATAAATTCGAGGCTCCGACAACAGCTTTGCCTGAGAATTATCTCGAAAGCCACTACACACAGAAGGACAGTGACGGTCGTCGATATCAACTCGTCTCCGCCCATGGCGCAGGCGGGGGACCTGAAAGGCGGTTCGGTGATCGCTCAATTTCCCCCCCGCCAGGAAGGCATTGGGCATATTCTCAACAAGGCATCGATGAACTACTTGAGAAAGGGATCATCGTATTCACATCAAGCGGAATGCCTCGCGTGAAGCGATATGCTGATGAGTCTAGAATTCCGGTCCCCGCGTTATGGACTGACTTAGCGGTGATTAACTCACAAGCATCGGAGCGTGTAGGTTATCCAACCCAGAAGCCTGAGTCACTCCTTGAACGCATCATCAAAGCCAGCAGCAACGAAGGCGATCTCGTCGCGGATTTCTTCTGCGGTTCCGGCACTACTGCGGCCGTTGCAGAGAAACTGGGCCGCAAATGGATTGCTACCGACCTCGGCAAGTTCGGTATTCACACCACTCGCAAACGCATGATTCAGGTGCAGCGCGAGCTGAAGGAGTCCGGCAAGCCTTTCCGCGCCTTTGAGGTATTGAACCTTGGCCGCTACGAGCGCCAGGCCTATCTGAATGTCGGCGGTCGTCTCACCGGTAAACAGAAGGAGCAGGCATTGCAACAGAAGGAGCGCGAATTCCGCGATCTCATTCTGCGCGCCTATCGCGCCGAGCCGTTGGAGGGCGAAAGCTTCTTCCACGGCAAGAACGCGGGCCGTCTGGTAGTGATTGGTCCAATCAATCTTCCCGTGGGGCGCTTGTTCGTGGAAGAAGTCATCACCGAGTGTCGCAAGCGCGGCGCCTCGCGGGTGGATATGCTGGCGTTCGAATTCGAGATGGGTTTGTTCCCCGCCGTGCTGGAAGAAGCGAAACAGAAGGGCATCGATCTCACTCCGAAACAGATACCGCCTGAAGTATTCGACAAGCGCGCGGTAGAGAAGGGCCAGGTGGTTTTCTTCGACATCAGTTTTGTGCAGGCTGAGCCGCGATATCACAAGAAGGACAAGTTCACCCTGCAGATCGAGCTGACGGATTTTTCCGTATACTACACGCAGGGAGCTGCCGAAACCGCCGCCGCCAATCTCAAGGAAGGCAAAAGCCAGGTGGTGTGCGAGAAGGGTCAACTCATCAAGTTGAGCAAGACGAAGGATGGCATCAACAAACGAGAAATTCTCACGCGACACTGGGCAGACTGGGTGGACTACTGGGCGGTCGATTTTGACTACATGAGCCGCAAGGAAATCATTCGGGTGGCGACAACCACCGGCACGGAATCGTCACTTCCGGGCATCGATCCGGTGCAGCCCGGATTGGTGGAATTCGAGGAACGCTGGACAGGCGGCTATATATTCGAAAACGAATGGCAGAGTTTTCGCACTCGCAAGAATCGCGATCTCGAATTCACATCCGCTTCGCACACCTACACGCAAGCGGGTCGCTACACAGTGGCAGTAAAAGTGATCGATATCTTTGGGAATGACACGATGGTGCTGGTGCCGGTGAATGTCGGGTGAATGTGACGCGAGCAGAAGAAGAGATTGTAGTCTATGATTCTTCATGCAATTTGATTCTATGCTGCTCGACGTATGTTCCAGTGACACCGGAAGGAAATTAACATGGCTGATGACACTACAATTGATCTGGCCTCGCTGCGTTTCGAGGGGCAACGGTTTGCAGGGCATGCACTTGATGTGGCGTGCACTCATGAGTTGATTGCTTATCGCGATCTCATTGTTGAATGCGCAAAGGAGCTGTGGCGTCGCAAGAACCCGGATCGAACCCGCCTTCCGAGAGGATTTGACGAGGACTTTCGTCTGCAGTTCAACCGTTTGGAAGACGGCTCCACTGTCGTTCCACTGCAGAGAATCAGGGTGAGCAACCAGAGTGAACTTGATTGGGGCAGTTTGGACGAGTTCGACGAAGCGGCGGAATTGATTGATGCGACCATCGCAGCGGCGAATGCTGATGAATTGCTTCCTGAAGCGTTGCCATCCAATGTGATTTTTCTGTTCAAAGACTTCGGAAAGTCGCTGGCGGAGGATGAGGTGCTGTTTACCCGTTCTCGCCACGGCTTGACTGAAGCAGCCTATACTTCCAAGGCACGTAAACGATTGGCGGAATGGGTGGGGCCAACATACGAAGATGTAGTGGACGTGACTGGCGAAGTCCGCATGGCAAACCTGGGTCCTGGAACCTTTTCTCTCCAGCTTGAGGGTACGGGGGTATTGGTTGTCGGGCGATTCAACCCTCAGCAGGAATCAGATGTGCTTGATGCTCTACGCAATCATCAGTCTCGACGTCTTCGTGTTCAGGGGATTGCTGAGTTCTCCACTGGTGATCGGCAAATCAAGAGATTCTCTAGAATAGATACAGTGGGGCCTGAAGCAGTCCAGGGGCAGGGTTTTGACGAAGACGCAATTCCGATATGGGAACAACTGGCCGAAATTGGAGAGTCTGCGCCCGAGGGAACATGGGACAGTGTCCCCAGTGATCTGTCTATGCGAATTGACGAAGTCGTCTATCGCCGTGCTCCGGAGATCAAATGAAAGTGATCTTTGTCGATACGGGATACTGGCACGCAATTTTGAATCCGAAAGATAATTTGCACGCCAAATCCAAAGCGGTTTCGAGCGGTCTTGGCAAGTCGCGACTACTGACGACAGAAATGGTTTTGGACGAACTGATGGCTGCCTTGTCACATGTTCCTGAAAGGGCCATTGCGATACGCGGGGTGGAAGCCATCCTCAGGAATCCGAATGTTGAAGTGGTACCGCAAACCTCTATACAGTTCCGAGATGCTTTCGAAATGTACAAGAAAATGGCAGACAAGGAGTGGAGTCTTACAGACTGCGCTTCTTTCGCGATCATGCAATCTCGGGGTATATCGGAAGCATTGGCACACGACCATCACTTCGAGCAGGCGGGGTTTACAGCGTTACTTCGCGATTGAGCATATTGTTTTCTTGGTTTCTGTATAAAACCTCTGCAGCCTTGATCACAAGAATCTTCGCAAACGTCTGCAATCCTACTACCTCCACAAGTACCATCCCAGCCTGATCAATCAGTGCCTGCCACTGCGTCAGTGTGCGCTCCCGGCCGTGAGTGCCCACGAACATTTGCATGTCGAATGAAGCACTGCTCAGATCGGCCTGTGATTCCGGCATCACGATCTCCAGTATCGCGGACAGTGAACGTGCGGCGGCGCTCGCCTGCGCCAGATTACCCAATATGCGCACACAGTCGCCGTCATCAAATCCATGCAGTACTGCGCTGAGCAGATGAATGTCGGAGTCATCTCGTGATGCCGGGATTGTCTGCAGGACATCAGTGGACTTGAAGCTTAGCCGAGTCAACATGGCAGGATCATGTTCTTTCCAATAGGACGTGGCCCCTTCGATGATGCCTGCCCGGTCACATACCAAAGCCTGCAGATGTGGATGTACACGCAGAATAGCGGCAGATTTGGCGCCCTTCGATCCTCCCACATCGATGATGCGAGCAAAGCGACTCCAGTCGAAGTCTCGGGCAAAGCTGTCACCGGACAACGACTCTACGGAGTCCATGGCAGCGGCAAAGAGCTGGTCGAAATCAGCGTGATGATCCATGTAGGTGAACAGGTCCTCGCCATGAGCAAGTTCGAATGGCACCTGACCGCTCCTTATGGCTGGTTCGAGTTGTTCGTACCACGGAGCGCTCATGGCGGGTGAGTTGTGCATCAGAATCATGGCTCGCACGTTCTGTGCATTGTCCTGGCGCAAGCAGTTCGACAGTGTGTTGTTGGCGAACATGCCAGATGTCATTTCTCGAAAAATGCCCATGGCAGTGAGCATTCGCAGCAATCGTCGCAGGGCATCTGCATCCACTTCCAGCTCGGCTGCGATGGATTCCGCAGGCAGGGTTCTGTCGGCCAGTAAGGTCGCAATATCCAGCCGGGCGGCAGTGTACAGGACTCGCGACTGCCAGAACGCGGAGCCAATCTGCATCACACGAAAGGGCGCAGGCGTCATTCGATTCGGAAGATTCTGCACCCATGCGCCGACTCTGAGCAGGCGGGCGAAGCGGTTGACGACTTTGACATTCTTCTGAAGTTTCATCTGGGGTCAATCTCCGGTGCCAGCCCTGCGGAGAACAGGCGGCCATTGAAACGTGCAAGTTCGTCGAGAAAACGGCTATCCATGGGCCTGGCCATCTGTTCCTCGAATATGCTTTTCAAGAGCATTGGGGTCATGGCAAGACTCACAAACGCCATGCGCAGAATGTCGGGATCGACCCCAGTGGCAACTTGCCCCGCATTCTGCAGCTCCTTGACAGTGCTGGCTCCCTTGGAGCGGCCTCGTTCCAGCAGTTGCTGGATGAACCGTCTTCCGGGTCCCTGGTTAAGAGCGAGCACTTTGAGAATGAGTCGCGGAAATTCCGGTCGCTTGGACATCGTCTCGTAATAGAGTCGAAGAAAACCTCCGAACCCTTCGGTGTTTGAGAGTAACTGACTGTCGAGCACATCCAGCAGAGGACTCAGTGTTTCGCGCAGCATTTCCTCATAGAGACCTTGCTTGCTGCCGAAGTAGTAGCGAATCATGGAAACGTTGGCACTCGCTCGTTCAGCGATTTGCCGTGTGGTGACTTGGTGATACTCATTGGGAAGAAAGCATTCGAGTGCAGCTTCAAGCAGACGAGCACGCGTTGTGCACGATGTAGCGCCCTCTTTTGTCTTCACCATCTTCCGCCTCCGAAAATACCGGGGCAGATTAGCACTGCTCTTGATCACGACAATAGAGGTATCGCCAATCAGGAACAGGGGTTTGTTTGATTTGCTGACTCGTTGCTGCCGTATTCAGTCCGCGTTAAGTGAATTCAGGCTACTCTAACCGCTCGCAATCCTTTTGACGGGAGTCCCCATGCAACACCTCAGCAAAACCAGCGCCTTCATCCTTGGCATATCCCTCTTTGCGGGCCTGACCGCCCTCGGCTTCCTGCTTGGCAACGCCGCTCTTGATTACAGAGAATATGAGCGCAGCGTCACCGTGAAGGGATTGTCCGAGCGCGATTACCCCGCAGACGTCGTCATCTGGCCGATCTCGTTCGCCGAAGCCAGCAATGATCTGCCCAGCCTCTACGAAGCCCTGGAGCGTGGCACTGGGCAGATAAGAAGCTTCCTGGAGCAGAATGGTGTTGCTGCCACGGAGATCACTGTGGCCGTGCCCGTCATTACCGACAAGTCCGCCCAGCAGTACGGTGGTGGTGAGCGCGCCGAATTTCGCTATGCGGCATCCCAGACTGTCACCGTATATTCGGCGAACATCGAAGCCGTGCGCAGTGTCATGAGTTCATTGTCCGAACTGGGCCGCACCGGCATCGTCTTCACCGATGGCAACTACCAGTATCAGACCGAGTACATCTTCAACCGTCTGAACGAAGTGAAGCCGGAAATGGTGGAGGAGGCGACGCGGGAAGCGCGCATGGTGGCGGAGAAATTTGCCGAGGATTCACAGAGCACATTGGGCAAGATCAAGAATGCCTCACAGGGTCAGTTCACGATCAGTAATCGCGACACCAACAATCCCCACATCAAGACCGTGCGCGTGGTGTCGACAGTGGAGTACTATCTGTCGGACTGAGTGAGTATTAATGGGAGTTCGAGCGGATTGAGTGAATCGGTGTTGCTGTGGGGTGTGCTGTTTGGCTCTTTCGGTCTGGGCTATTTCCTGTACGGTAAAAAGCAGAAAAAGATGGTGCCGCTGGTGTGTGGCATCGTTCTCATCGTGTTTCCCTACTTCGTCTCGAATCTCTACTTGCTGGTGATGGCCGGAGCGGTGTTGCTGGCCACGCCCTACTTTGTCAGATTGTGAGTGATGTATGAACCTCGCTGAATCGACCACTGCCACTCTCACTCCGATCACTACCTCTGACTTCACCACCATCGCTCAACTCGCCGACACCATCTGGCGCTCCCACTATGTGTCCATGATCAGCATGGCGCAGATCGACTACATGCTGCGCGGACGCTACACACCCGAAAAACTTCGTTACTATCTTGATTCCACCGATTGCTGGATGGATCTATTGAGGATATCTGGCACCCCGGCGGGCTATTGCAGCTACGCGTTCACGGAAGTTGCCGGGCAAATGAAGCTGCAGGAACTCTATTTGCTGCCTGAATATCAGGGCAAAGGGTTGGGCGGGCTGATGCTGCGTCATGTTGAAACAGCAGCTTGTAGTCTCGGCTGTACGCAGCTGCACCTCACCGTCAACAAGGGCAATGCCAGCTCGATCGCCGTTTATCGCAAGGCTGGTTTCAGCGTTCGCGAGGAGGCCGTGTTCGACATCGGCAACGGTTTCATCATGGATGACCATGTGATGGCAAAAGATCTCTGACACGCACGAGTGCCTGGACTATCCTGTATTCGACGGTCTTCCTTCTTGACCTTCCTTCGCGCCTGGATATACATTCGAGTCATTGTTTATCATTTTGACCATGAAAGGAGGCGTCATGCAGGTATCGAAATGGGGCAACAGCCTGGCGATCAGGCTTCCTGCCAGTGTGGTCGAAGCGCTGGAGCTGAAGGAAGGTGACCACATAGAAGTGTTGGTCTCCGGAGAGCGGGTATTCGAGGTGAGCAGGAAGCCGGGAACAGAAGAGTTGCTGGCTCGGTTAAGGCGTTTCAGGGGGATGTTGCCGGAGGATTTCAAATTCAACAGGGATGAGGCCAATGATCGACACCAGGATTTTTCTCGACAGTAACATCCTGCTTTATCTTCAGTCCGCTGATGCACACAAGGCAAATCTTGCCGAGGATATCGCGCGCAGAGGAGGTATGATCAGCGTGCAGGTTCTGAACGAAGTTGCTCATGTGATGCTCTACAAATTCCGGAGGCCCTGGGCGGAGATCAACGAAGTGCTTTCTCTGTTGCGCGCGCTTTTTTCAGTACAGCCATTGACCCTCGCTGGACATCAGCAAGGGCTGCGCGTTGCGGAGCGCTACGGACTGAGCTTGTACGATGCCATGATCGTCGCCTCCGCCCTGCAGGCCGAATGCGAGATACTCTATTCCGGGGATATGCATAGCGGATTGCTCATAGAAAATCGTCTGCTTGTTCAGAATCCATTTACCACCTGACCACAGAACAAGGAAATCCCCATGCTCGAATCGATTCGGCTGCAGACCCTTGATGTACTGACGGCCATTGTTGCCCAGTTGCCAAACGTGGTTGGCGGCATACTGCTGCTCCTGGTCGGTTGGCTGCTTGCCCGCTTCTTTCGACTGGTCATTACCCGCCTGATCCGCACCCTCAATCATCTGCTGGATCGACAGCTGCAGGGCTCGATGCTCAACTTTGTGCGCATCTCCAGCGCGACCGAGAAATTGCTGGGGTACGTGGTGTTCTGGTCGACCATCCTGGTATTCATCACTGTGGCTGTGCGGGTGGTGGGATTTTCTGCCGCGGCGGCCTGGCTGGATCGCCTGGTGGTCTATATCCCTTCGCTGGTCACCGGTGGTCTCATCATCATCGTCGCCTACATTCTCGGCACGGTGGCCCGCCATGTGGTGACGCATGCGGCAGCCTCGGCTGACATAGCGCAGGCGACGCTGTTCGGGCAGATCGCGCAGTCGTCATTCCTGATTGTCGGCGTGGTAATCGGACTGGGGCAGGTTGGAGTCGACGTCACCTTCCTGGTCATCCTGTTCGCGATCGGGTTTGGTGCGGTGCTGCTGGGCTTCTCGCTGGCCTTTGGCCTTGGGGCGAAACCGCTGGTGCAGAACCTTATCGCCGTGCGGCATTTGCGACAGTTTGTCAGACCGGGCCAGATCGTCGAAATTGGTGCAGACCGTGGTCGCATACTGGAGTTCAACACGGTGGGTGTGGTGCTGGAAACTCAGGAAGGTCGCAAGTTGATCCCGGCCAGCGTCTGCATGGAGCAGTCCTTCAGCGTCATCACCCGGGAGCAGGCCGATGAGTAGGTCCAAATCGCTGAGCCTTGATTTTCTCGCGAGCAAACCGCGGGCTGCTGCTGGTGTCTTGCAGAGTCTGATGCCCGACCAGGCGGCGCTGTATCTGGCCGAAGTGCCAGTGCGCATCCTTGCGCCGGTACTGGCGGACATGGAAACGTGGCCTGCCGCCCGCATCCTCGATCTGCTGACTCTGGAGCAGAATGCTGCGATTTTCGGACAGTTGCACTACCGCAGTGTTGCTGCACTGTTGCGCTTGCAGGAAGAACAGCGCCGGGTCGCTCTCCTGGAAGTATTGCCGAGCCAGCTCGCCAAGCCCCTTGCCCGCTCGCTCGCCTATCAGGAGAACACGGTTGGCGCCTGGATGGACATGTCCACGCCGCACTTCTATGCCGAACTCAGCAGATGGGAATGTATCGCGTTGCTCAAGAAAATCGGCAAGCCCTTCGGCAGCAGCCTGATTGTCATCAGTCACAGTCATCACATCGTGGGCGTGGTTAGTCTGGATGTGTTGCTGATCAGCCCCGATGAAAAACCGCTGGGGCAGTTGATGGACCCCAGAGTGCAGCCGCTGCCAGCGGAGATGAGTCTGGAAGTGGCAAGAAACACCCCCGACTGGCATAACCACAGCGTGCTGCCGGTACGCAATGCCAACGGCAACTATCTGGGCACACTGAGCCGCATGGCACTGCGCGATGCCCTTGCCCGCAACAAGGCGACTGCCGTACCAGAGCTGGGTGATTCGGTGCTCGCCCATCTTGTCCGGGCGATGGGAGCCACAGCCACGGGACTTCTGCAGTTCTCGTCGGCCAACAGTATTCAGTGGCACAGCGAAGAAGAGGGTCAATGTCGTGAATAACAGTGACGCGACCAATAGTGTGATATCCGAAACTTCTGTTATCGCCGACTCCGTTGCAACGGTCGATGTTGTGCTCACCCGCAAGTTCCTGCTCGACTACCCTCGCGATGCCGCTCTGAAAATCGAGTCGATGGCGGCAGACGAAGCAGCCGAGATTCTTGCCCTCCAACCCGTTTATGCACTGCTGCCGATGTGGAAAATGCTGATGCCGAGTGCGGCCGGAGAAGTCTTGAGCCTGCTGCCCGTGGATCACATTCGTGAGCTGCTGGCAGAGCTGCCTCCACAGGACACGGTGCGCATGCTGGGACAGCTGAGGAAAGAAGCGCGAGAACAGATGCTGCAGATGCTCGCAGAGCCAGTGCGTAACGAGCTGGTGTCGTTGATGGGCTATCCCGAACACAGTGCGGGCCGCTTGATGGAAACCCGCACACAAGTATTTCGCGGGGAGATGACTATCGCCGAGACGCTGAAGATTCTGCGCCGGGTACAGTTGAAAACCGCACGTGCCGTATTTCTGGTGGACAGGGACGGGCGCCTGACTGCCAAGGTTTTCCTGCAGGATATTGCCATCTCGGAGCCGCAGATCACGCTCGACACTCTCGCTCAACCGATCGTGGCAGTAGTACCCAGCACGGCAGGACGAGAGGAAATCTCCGAATTGTTCGAGAAGCATCAGCTGTTTGATCTTCCTGTAGTGGACATAGACCATCGCCTGCTAGGCATCATCAATCACAGCAATCTGGTGCAGGTGTCTCAGGAAGATATGTCCTCCGACGTGCTGGCGATGGTGGGTGCGAGCCGTGACGAACGTGCGCTGTCCGGGCCGTTGTTCGCCGTAAAGAAGCGCATGCCCTGGTTGCAGATCAACCTGCTCACGGCGTTTCTTGCTGCTTCGGTAGTGGGGTTGTTCGAGAGCACCATTGCCAGTTTCACCGCATTGGCGGTGCTGCTTCCGGTAGTAGCAGGCCAGTCGGGCAACGCTGGCGCTCAGGCATTGGCGGTGACCATGCGTGGGCTGGCATTGCGCGAGATCACCATCCGGCACTGGTTCAGGGTGATGTTCAAGGAGGTGCGGGTAGGGTTCATGAACGGCGTCGGCGTCGCTGTCACCTGCGGCATCGGCGTGTTCCTGTGGAGCCAGTCCATCGGGCTGGTACTGGTGATTTGTTCGGCGATGGTGTTGGCCATGGTAGCGGCGGGGTTTGCCGGTGCTGTCGTGCCCATTGTGCTTGTACGTTTTGGGCAGGACCCGGCGCAGGCGTCGTCGATCATTCTTACGACTGTGACTGATGTCATCGGTTTCTTCGCGTTTCTGGGAATCGCGACTCTGCTTTCGGGCATGCTGTGACAATGGGGAATAGCTTATATGACGATTGATGGTAGCTGGCACGACAAATCAGACGCAGAAGTGCTGGATGCCCTGCAAACATCCAACCATGGACTTGATGATGGGGAAGCAGGCAACCGCAGTGTTCAGTATGGTCCGAACCTTCTTCCAGTGGTAAAGAAGCATGGCGCACTGATGCGCTTTCTTTTGCAATTCCACAACATCCTGATCTACGTATTGATTGGCTCCGCAGTCATCACTGCCTTGCTTGAGCATTGGGTGGATACGTGGGTAATCCTGATTGTGGTGATTACCAATGCGGTGATTGGCTATATACAGGAAGGCAAGGCTGAGCAAGCCATGCATGCACTGCGCGACATGATGGCTCCCCGTGCCAATGTAATACGCAATGGGGTGCGAAAAAGCATCGACGGTGCCGCATTGGTTCCGGGTGACATCGTGTTGCTGGAGGCGGGCGACAAGATACCTGCCGATGTTCGTTTGCTCAAGGTACACAGCATGTCTGTGGAAGAGGCGATTCTGACAGGGGAATCTGTTCCGGTTGAGAAACGCACAGGGCCGGTTACACAGCAGGCACCACTTGGAGATCGAGCCTGTATGGGATTTTCCGGCACGCTGGTGCGATCCGGACAGGCGAAGGGTGTAGTGGTAGCAACGGGTGGCAGAACCGAGATAGGTCGCATCAGCGGCATGTTATCGGAAGTGCAACTGTTGACGACCCCGCTGGTGGAGCAGATGGCGGTGTTTGCCCGCTGGCTGACCATAGTGATCCTGGTAATTGCGGCCCTGCTGCTGACCTATGGTTATCTGGTTGATGACTATGCGTTCGCCGATATATTCATTGTGGTGGTCGGCCTTACCGTTGCCGCTATTCCAGAAGGGCTTCCGGCGGTGCTCACCGTTACGCTTGCCATTGGCGTTCAGGCGATGGCGCGGCGCAACGCCATCGTACGGCGACTCCCTGCCATCGAAACCATTGGCTCTGTCTCTGTCATCTGTACTGACAAGACTGGCACGCTCACGCGTAATGAAATGATGGTGACAACAGCGGTAACGTCTCATCACCTTGTTGTCCTTGATGGCTCTGGCTACGAGCCAGTTGGGATCCTGCGACTGCAGCAGGATGAAGGTGGACACGCAGCGAACAAAATCATCAAGGCCGACGAATGCAGCGCGCTGAGCGAGTTGGCCCGTATCGCAGCATTGTGCAATGACGCCGCTCTCAGCAATCTGAACGGAGTATGGACCGTGGAAGGCGACCCGATGGAGGGCGCACTGCTGGCCTTCGCCGGAAAAATTGCACCTGAGTTTTCTCCTGGTGCATCAGCGTGGCCCCGTACTGATACAGTTCCCTTCGATGCCAGGCATCGCTACATGGCAACCTTGCATCACGACGATGAGCAGCGTGGCTTTGTATTCGTAAAGGGAGCGCCGGAACAGATACTTGCCATGTGCAAGGATCAACGCGCTGCAGATGGCACAGAGCAGGAGTTGCAGATCGATTATTGGAATGAAGAAGTAGGCAAGGTGGCAGCCAAGGGGCAGCGTGTACTGGCTCTGGCACTGCGAAGTGTGCCGTCAGATTTCAAGCAACTCCAGCATGGTGATTTGACCGGGACACTGACCCTGATAGGCATGGTGGGGATGATAGACCCTCCCAGGCCGGAAGCGATCACTGCAGTGAGCGAGTGTGATGGAGCCGGGATTTGCGTGAAGATGATCACCGGTGATCATGCCAGCACGGCTGCGGCAATAGGGAAGCAGATAGGTCTGCAGAATGCCGGTAATGTGTTGACGGGCGCAGATCTGGATGCGATGAGCGACGAGGTGCTGAAAGAAGAGGTGCTCAATTGCAACATTTTTGCGCGTACCAGTCCTGAGCACAAATTGCGCCTTGTCATGGCACTGCAGTCACATGGGCTGGCGGTGGCAATGACAGGCGATGGTGTGAATGACGCTCCGGCACTCAAACGCGCCGATGTAGGCATCGCGATGGGAAGAAGCGGCAGTGAAGTGGCAAAGGAGGCCTCGGACATGGTGCTTGCCGATGACAATTTCGCATCCATTGCCGCAGCCGTAAGAGAGGGACGCACGGCCTACGACAACATCCGCAAGGTGATCAGCTGGACACTGCCAACCAACGCGGGCGAGGCGCTGACCATCATGGTTGCGTTGCTGTTTGGATTGACACTGCCGGTCACTGCCATTCAGATCCTCTGGGTCAATCTGATTACCGCGATCACGCTTGGCATTGCACTGGCATTTGAGCCTACCGAAGAGAACACCATGCTGCGCCCTCCTCGCGCCCGCAACGAAGCCTTGCTTGGTCCGGAACTCGTGCGGCACATCGTTCTGGTAGGTTTCCTGTTTCTCGGTGGCGTGTTCGGCATTTTCTACAACGCACTGGAACGCGGTTATTCAGTCGAGTTGGCGCAAACCATCGCGCTCAATACACTCGTTGTGATGGAAATATTCCATCTGTTTTTCATTCGTAACATTTACGGTACATCGCTGACGTGGAAGGCGGTACGGGGAACCAAAGTCGTGTGGCTCGTGGTTGTCGCAGTTGTCGTTGCCCAGTTTGCGATTACATATCTGCCCATCATGCAATCTCTGTTCGGAACGGAGGCTGTGCCCTTCCTGGATGGTTTGATGATTGTGGGTGCAGGTGTGGCGCTGTTTGTGATTGTGGAGATTGAAAAACAACTGCGATTGCGCCGAGCACGATAGCCGCGAAAAAAGTTACACCTGCACCAGAATTGTGGCGTCTTCCTGTGTCATGGTGGCGCCAATTGCGTGCAGGCGTTTCAACAGCACGGGAAGTTGTGGTACTGGCAGGATCACGGGTTCGCCACTGCTGTCGTGCAGGGTCATTCTGACCCCCAGTACCAAGGGAGTATTTGCGGTGCTCAGATGAATCCGGAGAGCCTGCACCCCCTCCAGTCGCAGACATCCGCCGATCAGTTCCCGCAGCAACAGACGCAGACCCAGCATGAGCTTGCTGGGGCATGGAGCAGCATCCAGCGCGTCGTCGATATGCCAGTCCAGTTCTCGGCTTAGTGCTGTCGCACGGTTGAGTTGTTCCGCCATGCAGTCGGCGAGTACCGCGGACATGGACTGCTCGTCGGCGAGCACCCGGCTGACGATGTCGCGCAGATCCTGCAGCGCGGTGCGCGCCAAATCCTGTGCGGCACCTTTCTCGCTCTGATAGACGAGTGACAGCAGTCGCGCACCAAGATCATCATGCAGATCGCGATATACCAGTTCCCTCTCGGCTTCGATGCGGATCTCGCGTTCCATGTTTTCCTGTTCTGCGAACACCTGGCGGATACGCAGTTCACTGGCATCGAGCCGTTCCTGCAACTGCCGGTTTGCGGCAGCCAGTCGCAGGCTTCCCGCGACGAACACGCTGACACCATTCCAGGCAAGGATCACCAGCATGATCGGTTGAGTAACGTACGAAAGTGGCGTGTCCCAGCGCCAGCGTTCGCCAGTGGTGCTGGAGACCAAAGTGACATCATGCAGCGCCGCCAGCAGCATGATGACGAGCCCCGCAACCACGCCCAGCACGGCGCGGCTCTTCCGTAGCGGGCTGCGCAGCAACTGCACGATCAGCACCACAAACAGTATCTGGAACAGTATCTGTCCGGCATTGCCCATGTTGACGACCTGATCGTCGGGTGCCATTACCAACAGCACTCCATGCACTAGGGGAATAGGCAGGAGCAGACGCAGGTAGCGCTCGTCAGCCTTGAGGTAGTAGCTGTAGATGAATGCCAGCAGGGCGCAGGCTCCCGACACAACTCCCCAGTGTGTCAATCTCAATGCGGAGAACTCTGCCATAGGCAGCACTGGAACCATGATGTAGAGAACCGGCAATGACCAGCATGCACTCATGGCGGCCATCAGCCCCCATTGCGGCTGCCGGGTTTTATTCCACACGAACAGGCTCAGACTGCCGATGAACAGAAGTGCCATCAGGCTGATCTTCACCAGGGTAATCTGCACGAAATAGCTGATGCTGTACCAGGGGCGCAGAGATTCTGCAGTGCCAACGATGACGGGACTCATGACACCGAAGTTGGGTTCGGAGATCAGACGGATATACAGATATTCGGGACTCTCGTCGAAAGCGAGTGCAGCGTCCGGAAATGTCCATAGTATCGGCCGGTTCCAATTACGCTGCAGGTGCAACTGCACAGGATCAGATACCGGACCGCCGCTGCCAATGAACTGTCCGTTCAACCATATCTCCATGTTCATCATGTGCCGCAGGATCAGCAGATGATTCCAGCGGCGTTCCGCTGCGTCTTGCGGCATTGCAATGCGGTACCACGCCTGGCGAGTGTCCTTGGGATGGAGGTCGTCGCGGGACCATGAGCGTGGCAGTACCACGGTGCGCCAACCTGCAGCATCGACTGGTGGCGTTGCGGTATCGATGACGAGCACTTCGGCGGTGGTGATGAAGTTGTAGTCGGCGGAGACATTGGTGCTGTAGAAAAAACACACGAGCAGCAGGCTGAGCCTCAGTCCGGGACATGCTCGAATGATCTCGTTGATGAGATTCATGCGTCCTCCCCCATCAACGGCAATGTAAACGTCAATCTGGTGCCGCACTGACTTGTCCCATTCTCTTGCGGAGCGGCCGCAATATTCACACTGCCACCCAACTCCTTCATGCGATTGCGCATGTTTACAAGTCCTCGACCGGGACGATGATCAGCAGAGATGCCCTTGCCATTGTCAGTCACAGAGTATTCAAGGATCATTGATCCGGACTGCACAGGGGCCAGTGCGAACTCTATCGTCACTGTGCTAGCCTGTGCATGCTTGAGCAAATTGCTGAGCGACTCGCGCAGCGTACGGGTGAGCGCCGACTCTTGCCGTGCACTGAGCCGGCACGCATGCGTACGCTCATCCACTTGCCAATGCAGTGTCAGGCCAGTCTGGTCGCAACGGGTCTGAATTTCACTCAGTGCATCAGCGAGGATGTCAACGAGAGGGCGCTCCTGTTCAGGGTGAAGTTTGCGGGAGTCTCGCAGTTCAGCAAGCGCAGAGCGTGCCAGATCAGCAGTTTCCGGAGTGCGTGCTGCGTAGATGAGTTGCAGCAGCTTGTCGCTCAGATCTTCATGGATCGACTGATAGATCGTCTTGCGCTCGCGTATCGCGGCAGCATCCAGCGCATCCCGCGTCAGCATGCGATAGCGATCTTCAAGCTCCGCCTCGGCTGCTTGCACGCGCTGATCCAGAGAGGCGTTGAGTGCTTCGAGCTGCTGCTGATTCTGTGCGTGTCGTGCCACCAGGAAATAAAGAGCAGCGAACACGCCGACTATCTGTCCGATTGGTACCAGTTGAATCAACAAATCGGGATGTGCTGGCAGAGAGAAATTGGCCATCACGATCATACTGTCCACCACTCCGAGTACCGAGATGAACCACACACCGAAGACAAGGCTCAGTTTCGGGGTGAGTGGTTGCTGCAATCGCAAACCGATCTGCTGACTGCTCATCACCAGCAGAAAAAGACAATAAGAACCGGTGACGGCGCCATGCAGACGAGGCATATCCAGCATGCTGGTGGTGCCGTAGAGAATCAGGGTCAGGATGGGCAGAGCACCCAGCACACGCTGCAGCGCAGGAGTTGGATAGTTATAGAGAATACGCGAGAGAAAGTAGAGCCAGGCAGCGGTCAAGGAGTCCGTCACCACGGAGTCAATCAAGCCGCCACTTAGCGAGTGGAGAAAGTAGCCATTGCCAGTGAGACTGATACCGATCAACCAGTAGAACTGCGCGACGCTGCGTTGGCGTCGCCATACCACCAGCAGGATCACGGCAGCGACAAGATTGAGGACCATAGCCCATACGGGAAGTGCGAAGAAAATCAACTCGCGCTGCTGCTCAATCCGTTGCTGGTTGTAGTAATCGGAGGTCAGTCGCAGCCATTCGGAAACATCCTGCGCATTGAGAGCATCGCCGCTCAGCATGATCATTGAACCAGCCAGTATCAGCAGCGCCAGCGAGATTGGCGGAGCGCGGCGGAGCATCGCGTCAATCGCCTGTGTTCGCAGCGAGGTCGGCGGTGAAGATGGCCCAGAACGACAGAAAGACGGCCGCGATCAGCGGTCCAATGACGAAGCCGTTGATCCCCATCAGGGCCAGCCCTCCCATGGTGGAAAACAGCACGATATAGTCCGGCAACTTGGTATCCCTGCCCACCAGAATCGGACGCAGAACATTGTCTGCCAGACCAATGATCAATGCGCCGTAGGCCACCAGCACCGATGCCTCTACCCACTTTCCAGTAGCGTAGAGATAGATGGCCACAGGAACCCACACCAGCGCCGCGCCAACTGCGGGGATCAAGGAGAGGAAGGCCATGACGACCGCCCACAGCACCGCAGCCGGGATGCCGAGCAACCAGAAGATGAAGCCGCCGAGCGCACCCTGCACGACGGCGACCAGCAAATTGCCTTTCACGGTGGCACGTGTCACCTCCACGAATTTGCTGAACAACAGCTTCTTGCGTGTCGGACTGAGAGGCACAGCAGCCTCCATCTTGCGAACGATCTTTTCACCGTCTCGTAACAGGAAGAAAGTCAGGTACATCATCAGAGCCAGGCTGATTGTGAAGTTGACCGTATTGCGGCCTACACTGAGTGCCTGCTGAGCGATGACCTCGCTGATACCAACGGCAGAACTGGAGAGATAGGCGCGGATGCTGGCAGTATCAATCCCGATACGCTCCATGAGACCTGGCAGAAAGGGAATGGCTCCCACGACTCGATCGATGAAGAGTGCCGGGTTGATTTCCTCGGATTCGATACGGGCGTAAAGCCCGACTCCCTCGCCGATAAACGCTGATAACAGTGCCAGCACGGGCATGATTACAATCACGGAGCAGATCAGCAGTGTCAGCAGCGCCGTGCGTGTGTGATGCCCTTTCATGTGCACGAGCAGCCGCGTCTGCATCGGAGCAAACAGTACCGTGATGACTACTGCCCAGAAGATGGCGCTCCAGAAAGGACGCAGAATCACAGCGAACAATAGCGTGACGACTGTCAGCAGGATCAGGAAAGTGCGCTTTTCGATTGCCGTTTGCATAGTGTCAGTCCTGTCCGGCGAGCTCTCGCCGCGTCAGTATTTCGTCAATGTCGGTTCCGTAGCATGCGTACGATTTCCACAATGCGGGGAGGTTGTCCCGTGCGCAAAACGCCTTGCCGGAAGATTTTTCCTGAGAGCCAGAGCACCAGTGCGATAGTCAATATCAGCACGATAGTGGTACCAATCACGTCCATCATGGGAGGCTCCGCAGCGGCGCGGTTCATCATGGTGAACGGCGTAAACAATGGAATCCACGACATGATGCGTGCCACAGGACCATTGGGGTCCTGAGCGATGAAGGTCATGGTGACAAGTGGCACCATCAAGATCATCATCATGGGCATCATCAGGCTCTGGGCTTCCTTGAGGGTATTGCACAGACTACCGATGGCGAGAAAGATGCCCGCGTAAAGCGCATAGCCCGCCAGATAATAGAACACGAAATAGGGGATAAGATCCGACGAGAGCAGGACGTCGAAAAACTGCCCGAGCATCGCCGTTTGGGCGCTTGGATAGAACAGGATAAAAAGAGTGAACGAGGAGAGCCACGCGATAATGGTGGTGATGCCACTGATGCCAATCCCAAGCAATTTTCCCATCATCAGTTCCAGAGGCGTGACAGACGCCAACAATACTTCGATGATGCGGTTGGATTTTTCTTCAATGGTATTGCTGAGCAAGTACTGAACGCTCTGCATGAGTGAGACAAACATCAGATATACAAAACCCACGGGCGCCCACTGCCGGAACGTGTCAGCAATGCTGACAGCTTCCTGACCTTCCTTGGCCGTAGGGTCCAGCCTCGCCACTGGCAGGCGTGTGCGCTGCACATCTCTGACGATTTGCGCATCTACACCTCGCATTGCGAATTCATTGTTACGCAACGTGCTGTTGATACTGCGCTCAATCGCATTCGGCAGACGCACGTCAGTCAGGTTGCTGGCCCAGTACTGCATGCCACTGCTGTTTTGATTGATCGCCATTGGTGTAGTGCCGGGGCGTTGAATGGTTTCATCAACGCCAGCTGGAATCAGTATCACTGCAAACAGGTTGCTACCAGCGCCATTCACGACAAGTTGGCGTGCGCCTGTGAGCCAGGGGCGCAACTGTGCAATGATTTCTTGAGGTGATGCTTGAATATTTATTCCTTCCGGCAAAGGAGCCGGGACGAACTGTTCGCGTGGGGTGACAAAAGGGGGCGCACCTTCACGTAAATAAGGTGTCGCCATTGTCAATGCAAAGTTCAATCCCCCATTCTCCAACCACTGTTCGAGAGCTGCTACTTCATCCGCATCCACATCGTCGATAAGCTGATCTATCTGTGCGCCCGCGTTGGTCACAGTCTGCTCAGGATTCGCTTCCCGACGATTCTCAGCGACGTAGCTGACAAACTCCTGCAGAATGCGGCGCTGGTGCTCCAGTCGAATGGCTGTCTCCACCGCTTCTGCATAACGGCCGGATTGGTCGATCAGAATGTAGTGACGTGTGGGAGCCGATTCGGCAAGTATCGTCTGAAAGAAGAACACCGCGATCAGAATCATCGGGAACAGCAGGATGCCGATCCAGAATCCCTTGGTCTTTACATTCTCTGCGTACTCGCGCAGCGCGATCAACCAGATCATCTTCATCGGAAACTGTGCTCCCTGGCATCACTGCCCACCAGATGGACGAACACATCGTGCAGACTTGGCTGTGTATAGTCGAATCGGGTCAGAGGGATACCGTTCTCGAAACAGCGCTGCAGGATCAGTTGCGGGTTGGCATGTTCCTGAATCTGGATCTCCCAGTGGCGGGTACCGCTCGTGTCTGTTGCATCAGTAGCAAATTTTTCGGTGGCGCAGATGATGCCGTTAGTCTGTAGTACGGGGGCAATGTCGCCTTGACATTCCAGAATGACACGACGTGGAATGATGGCGCGGGCCTGATCGAGTGTGCCGTCGAAGATCTTCCGACCTTTGGCGATAAGAAGCATGCGATCACACAGGCGTTCGGCGTGCTGCATGATGTGAGTGGAAAAAATGACCGTTTGACCTGCATGGGCCATGTCATTGATGAGTTGTTCGAGCACTTCCTGGTTGACTGGATCGAGACCGGAGAAGGGCTCATCGAGAATGACCAGCTCGGGGCGGTGGGCGACGGCAGAGAGCACCTGGACCTTCTGGCCCATGCCCTTGGAAAGCGATTCGACTTTCGCGTCCGCGAAATCCTTCAGCCCGTAGGTTTCCAGCAATTCAAAGGCGCGCTGCTTTGCAAGCTTCTTGTCCATGCCCTTGAGTGTGGCAAAGTAGCTGATGATGGCCCACACCTTCATCTTCTTGTAGAGACCTTTCTCTTCGGGCAGATAACCGATGCGCTGCCGTACATTCAGTGCAGAGGTTTCACCGAGTATATTGATGCTACCCGAGTCGGGTTTGAGAATATCCAGAATCATCCGGATGGTGGTGGTCTTGCCTGCGCCGTTCGGGCCGAGAAAGCCGTATATGGCTCCTTTGGGAATGACGAAGCTCATGTCATCGACGGCAGTGAAAGCTCCGTACTTCTTACAGACCTTGCTGAGTTCCAGTACGTTCTCGTGCATGGAGATCCTTCCTGGTTGCGATGTTTCCATTCCAGGGATCAAGGGGTCAGGATCCTGTGATCCCTTGATCCCGCCCCCACAATCAGTGGGTTCTTGCAAGCTCCTCAGCGGGACAGGAACCTGTCGATCTCTTCAGCTACCAGGCGCCCTTCATCAATTGCACGCACCACCAGTGACTGACCACGACGACAATCGCCGGCAGCGAACACTTTCGGATTGCTGGTGACGAAGGACTTGTACGCAGCCTTGTAGTTGGAGCGCGGATCAAGCTCCAGTGCCAGCGGCGCGGTCACGTAGTTCTCTGGTCCGAGAAAGCCCATGGAGAGCAGAATCAGATCGGCCTCCCAGAACTTCACGGTGCCAGGGATCTCCTGAAACTTGCTGTCGACGTTGACGGTATTGATGCCAAGCAGCTTGCCATTCTGATCGCGAACAAACTCCTTGCCGGAGATCGAGTAGGTGCGCGGATCCGTGCCGAACTTGTGTTGTGCTTCGAGGTGACCATAGTCCTCTCTGTAAATCTTTGGCCACAACGGCCATGGATTGTCGTCGGCGCGATCCACTGGCGGGCGCGGCATGATCTCGAAATTCACCAGAGATTTGCAGCCATGACGCAGTGACGTCGCGATACAGTCAGTACCTGTGTCGCCGCCACCGATGACGATGACATTCTTGCCCTTGGCGCTGATGTAGTTGCCATCTTCCAGATTGGAATCGAGCAGGCTGCGCGTATTCGCTGTGAGAAATTCCATGGCGAAGTGGATGCCGTCACCTTCGCGGTGCGGAATCTTGAGATCGCGGGCATTGGTGGCCCCAGTGGCGAGGCACAGCGCATCGACCTGCCTCAACAGTGCGTCGGTTGCAATCGCATTCTTGCTGTTACCACCGATGTCGGCATTCACGACAAACTTCACGCCTTCCTCTTCCAGTAATTTGACGCGACGTTCTACTACACCCTTCTCCAGCTTCATGTTGGGAATGCCATACATGAGCAGGCCGCCAATGCGATCCTCGCGCTCGTACACTGTCACTTCGTGACCGGCCTGATTCAGCTGTGCAGCGGCCGCAAGACCGGCAGGGCCGGAACCGACAATTGCCACCTTCTTTCCGGTTCTGAACGATGGTGGGTTCGCCTTCACCCAGCCGTTTTCGAAACCTTTGTCGATGATCGCATTTTCAATATTCTTGATAGTGACAGCAGGCTCGTTGATGCCAAGCACACATGAACCTTCGCATGGAGCCGGGCAGACGCGGCCGGTGAATTCAGGAAAATTGTTGGTCTTGTGAAGGCGATCCAGCGCCTCGCGCCAGCGGCCCTGATACACCAGATCATTCCACTCGGGGATCAGGTTGTATACTGGGCAGCCTTCACCGGACTGACAGAACGGCACGCCACAATCCATGCAACGCGCGCCCTGAGTTTGCAGATGCTTGTCGTCGTGCGGTGTGTAGATTTCCTTGTAGTCGAGTAGACGTGTACCGGCAGCACGGTAAGGTTCTGCCTGACGCTTGAATTCTTTAAAGCCAGTTGGTTTGCCCATCAATACATCCAATTAATCAAATATTCTTGTTAACGCGAAGTGGTCTGACAGCAGGCGCCCGGTTCGAAAACCGCAAGAGCGCCTTATACTGCAACAGCCTGCTTTTCCTCTTTGAGCGCGCGCTCAGTGAGGACGCGTTTGTAATCTGTTGGCATTACTTTGACAAACTGTTTCACCGCTTCATTCCAGTTGGCCAGGATATGTTTGGCCACAGTGGACTCGGTGTATTGCAGATGCCGATCGATCAGATCTTTCAGTTCGGCAATGTCAGTCTCGCTGCGTACTGGATCAAGTTCGAACGTTTCCATGTTGCACTGTTTGCTGAAATCCTTGTCGCGATCCCACACGTAAGCAACCCCGCCACTCATGCCTGCGCCAAAGTTGCGGCCGGTCTTGCCAAGAATGACCACGCGGCCACCTGTCATGTATTCGCAACCGTGGTCGCCGATGCCTTCGACTACCGCAGTGGCGCCGCTGTTACGCACAGCGAAGCGTTCTGCCGCGATACCGCGGAAGTAGGCCTCGCCAGCAGTAGCGCCGTACAGGTTCACGTTGCCGGCGATGATGTTGTCTTCGGCCTTGAAGGTACTGTTCTTCGGTGGATAGATAATGATCTTGCCGCCGGACAGACCTTTGCCGACGTAGTCGTTGGCATCGCCTTCCACAGTAATGGTAATGCCCTTTGCGAGCCACGCACCGAGACTTTGACCGGCAGAGCCGCGCAGTTTGATGTTGATGGTGTCCTCGGGCAGCATCTCTTCTTTCCAACGCTTGGCCACTTCATTGGACAGCATCGTGCCAACTACCCGATTGATATTGATAACCGGCAATTCAATATTGACCCTCTCGCCAGTCTCCAGCGCATTGCGGGCCATCTCGATGATCTGATTGTCCAGAGCTTTCTCCAGACCGTGATCCTGCTCGATGGTCTGATAGACCTGAGTGCCTTCGAAGATGATCTTCGCGGGCGCCAGAATGTTGCTCAAATCAAGACCGCTGGCCTTCCAGTGTTTGATTGCTGAGTCTGTCTCCAGCATATCCACACGGCCGATCATCTCGGTGACTTTACGCACGCCCAGCGCCGCCATGATCTGACGCATTTCCTCGGCTACCATGAACAGATAGTTCACGACATGTTCGGGCTTGCCTTTGAATTTCTTGCGCAGTTCCGGGTCCTGGGTCGCGATGCCGACAGGGCACGTGTTCAGATGGCACTTGCGCATCATGATGCAACCCAGTGTGATAAGCGGCGCAGTGGCGAAACCGAATTCTTCGGCGCCCAGCAGTGCGGCGATGGCAACATCGCGGCCGGTCTTCAATTGACCATCGGTCTGCAGGACAACGCGTGAACGTAAATTGTTCATCACCAGTGTCTGATGGGTTTCGGCAAGACCGAGTTCCCATGGCAGACCGGCGTGCTTGATGGAGGTCAACGGTGATGCGCCGGTGCCGCCGTCGTGGCCTGCGATGACCAGGTGATCGGTCTTCGCTTTGGTGACGCCGGCTGCGATCGTTCCCACGCCAATTTCCGACACCAGCTTCACGCTGATACGTGCCTTGCGGTTCGCGTTCTTCAGGTCGTGAATAAGCTGCGCGATATCTTCGATCGAGTAGATGTCATGGTGCGGGGGTGGGCTGATCAAACCGACTCCCGGTGTAGAGTGGCGGATCTTCGCAATGTAGTCATCCACCTTGCCGCCGGGTAGCTCGCCGCCCTCACCTGGCTTGGCGCCTTGAGCGATCTTGATCTGCAGTTCGTCCGCGTTGGTCAGATACCAGATGGTTACACCGAAACGGCCGGAAGCAACCTGCTTGATGGCAGAGCGCTTGGAATCTCCGTTCGCCATCGGGACGAAGCGGATCGGATCTTCTCCGCCTTCACCCGTGTTGGATTTGCCACCCATGCGGTTCATGGCAATGGCCAGAGACTCGTGAGTCTCAGTAGAGATGGAACCAAGGCTCATCGCGCCAGTAGCAAAACGCTTGACGATCTCGCTTGCCGGTTCTACTTCATCGAGAGGTACGGCTTCGTTCACGCCCGTGCGGAATTTCAACAGCCCGCGCAGAGTACACGCGCGAGTGGTCTGCTCATTCGTGTGCTTGGCAAAAGCGGCATAAGCTTCTGTACTGTTGTTGCGCGCTGCCACCTGCAGATTGGCAATGCTGGTTGGATCCCACATGTGGCCGTCACCGCCATTACGCCAGTGGAAATCACCGGGATTCGTCAGTACGGGCAACTTGTTGATTTCCTGCAGCGGATAACCCACGCGATGACGGCGCTCGGTCTCTTCGATGAGTGTGGCAAAGTTCACTCCCTGCACGCGGCTGGCGGTACCTACAAAGCAGCGGTTGATGATTTCGTCAGCGAGACCGACAGCTTCGAATATCTGTGCGCCCTTGTATGACTGCAATGTCGAGATGCCCATCTTGGCCATCACTTTCAGCATGCCCTTGGCAACGCCTTTCTTATAGGCATAAACCAGGCTGTCCTCAGTGGCGAACTGGGTGCCGAGCAGACCATCATTGCGAGCCTGCCACAACGCCTCGAAAGCCAGATAGGGGTTGATCGCGTCCGCGCCATAGCCAGTCAGCAGACAGTGATGATGAACTTCGCGGGCTTCGCCGGTTTCCACAATCACACCGATCAGGCTGCGCTTGTGCGTGGCGATCAGGTGGTGATGCACTGCACCGCAGGCGACCAGGGCACTCAGAGGAATGCGCGTTGCGCTGATCTTGCGATCGGAAAGAATGACAAACGAATACCCTTCTGCAATTGCAGACTCGGCCTCCTGACAGATGCGATCCAGAGCCTGATGGAAGCCATTGGCGATGGTGCTGTCGTAGGTTATGTCGATAAGCTTGGAGCGCATGCCGCGATAGTCCATGTCGCGCAGATTACTCAGTTCCTTGTTGGAAAGAATCGGGTGGCTCAGGCTGAGTCGGTGTGCCTGCCCTTCCGTGGTCTCCAGCAGATTGCCTTCCGGTCCGATGAAGCACTCGATCGACATCACCACTTCTTCGCGAATCGAATCGATAGGCGGATTGGTGATCTGGGCGAACAACTGCTTGAAGTAGTCGTAGATCATGCGCGACTTGTCAGACAGACAGGCCAGCGCAGAGTCATTACCCATGGAGCCGAGCGGGTCGCGCAATTCGGAGACCAGTGGTAACAGCATGAACTGCATGGTTTCAGTGGTGTAACCAAAGGCCTGCATCCGCTGCAGCACATTGTCGGCGTCCAGAGAGTGTTCGGCAGTCTCGGTGGAGATATCGTCGAGTGTGACTTTTTGATTCGCGAGCCACTGACCATAGGGGCGACGGCTGGCGATATCCTGCTTCAATTCTTCGTCCGGAATCAGACGGCCCTGCTCGAAGTCGAGCAGGAACATGCGACCCGGTTGCAGGCGACCCTTGATCTTGACGTTCTCCGGGTCAACGTTCAGTACACCGACTTCGGAGGCCATTATGACCTTGTCGTCGTGAGTGACGTAATAGCGGCTTGGGCGCAGACCATTTCGATCCAGTACCGCGCCGATATAGTGCCCATCCGAGAACACGATGGATGCGGGACCGTCCCAAGGCTCCATCAGCGCAGAATGGAACTCGTAAAAATCCTTCTTGCTCTGCAGCATGTTGACGTCAGACTGCCAGGCTTCCGGAATCATCATCATCACGGCTTCCTGCAGCGAGCGGCCGGACAGAAGCATGAACTCAAGTACAGCATCAAAGGAGCCGGAGTCGGAACAGTCGGCGTCAATCACCGGGAACAGCTCGGCCATGTTCTTGCCGAACAGGTCGCTCTTCACCGTGCCTTCGCGAGCGACCATTTGATTGACGTTGCCGCGCAGTGTGTTGATCTCACCGTTGTGGCTCATGAAGCGGTTGGGTTGCGCACGATCCCACGACGGGAACGTGTTGGTGCTGAAGCGTGAGTGCACCATGGCCAGGTGAGTGGCACACTCGGGGTTGGTCAGATCCTGGTAAAAGGGGAACAACTGACCCGGTGTGAGCATACCTTTATATACAATCACTTTTGTGGAGAGACTGCAGGCGTAGAGCATCTTCGCTTCGGTAAGCGATGCATCGCCGCGCAGTTTGTGCGTGAAGCGCTTGCGGATAACGTAGAGACGACGTTCGAAATCGTCACGACCCAGTCCTTCAGCTGCGCCGACGAAGAGCTGGGCGATGTGCGGCTGTGCCATTCTTGCGGCTGGGCCTACATCGGCGCCAACAGGATCAACCGGGACGTCTCTCCAGCCAAGGAGCGTCTGTCCTTCTTCTGCCACCAGCGCATTGATGACAGCGAAACACTTGGCGCGCTCTTCGGCGATCTGGGGGAGGAAGATGTTGCCAACGGCATACTTGCCAGCCTCCGGCAAGGTCAGGCCCAGTTCAGCTTTCGCGAGCTGGGCAAAAAAGGTATGCGGCAGCGCCATCAGGATGCCGGCACCATCGCCTGTGTTTGCTTCAAAGCCGCAGCCGCCCCTGTGATCCATGCGCGAATTCAGATGATACGCATCAAGCATGATCTGATGGCTTGGACGACCTTTGATGTCGGCCACAAAGCCCACGCCGCAGGAATCCTTCTCATTACTCGGATCGTACAGGCCGGTTTTCTCCGGGTAGCCGAATTTAAAGGGAGTGTGGGCTTTAATGCTCATAGATCTGCTGTCTCATCTGTTCGAATGTCGTTTACTTGCCACTGACATCAATCTCGGTAAGCAACGTCAGTGAGGCCGGCACAAGCTGCCGGAAGCCTCGTGTACTGAAAATCTGCTCGTAATTTGAGGTTGATCTGACGCGGTTATTGGCGAATTTATTCAACCCTCGCAACACGCGCAGTCCCGGTATCCGGCCTCTTGGAAAACCGCGCCGCTGAAAATAATGGGCGTGCGCAAACCGGGACTGTAATCCCACGGGGGCCGGACACAATACCACCGAACAGGAATATGTCAAGTTGACTAAAATGCGTTGTTGGCGGGCATTTCCGTGCCTCCGGGGGGATTGCGCAGACGTCCCTGGATGAGCCGAAAATACCTGACTGACAGGCGTTTCGAGAGGGGTTTATAACTTGATAAAACGCAGCTTGTGGATTACCCTGTTCCGCCTCAATCGTGCAATTCCCTCGAAACCACCTATGATCAGGGAGGCTGAGTCAGCCTGTGAATCCTAAACTAACTAGACGACGATTTATCAAGGGGGTCATCGCCTCTGGCGCGGCCGCCGCTTCCACTTCACTGTGGTACTCGGTCTCCGGCCAGAATCGTCCGGCCGGGTCTGTAGAGCGCCTGCTCTCAATCAATGTCAACGGTCAGGTTCGCCGTGTTGACGTTTCTCCTCAGGAGACACTTGCCCACACCTTGCGCTACAAACTCGGCCTTACCGGCACCAAGCTGGGATGTAACCGCGGTGAGTGCGGGTCATGCACCGTTCTTGCGGACGATGTCAATATCTACGCCTGTTCAACGCTCACTCACGAAGTAAAGAACAAGGCAGTCCTGACAGTCGAAGGTCTGCGCGCAGCCGATGGCACGTTGCATCCCGTGCAGGCAGCGTTCATCGAAGAACTCAGCCCGCAGTGCGGTTTCTGCACATCGGGACAGATCATGTCTGCGGTAGCACTCCTGAATACAAATCCCCGACCGACTCGCGAAGAAGCACGTCAGGCATTGTCCGGTAACCTCTGCCGCTGCGGGGCATATGATCACTATCTGAATGGCGTCATGCGCGCCTCGGGACAATTATCATGACTTTTATGCATATCGGTAAAGACTTCACACCACCAGACGTAGAAGGCAAGGTCACCGGCACCGCGCGCTATGCCGAAGACTTTCGCAGGGATGGCATGGTGTTCGCCAGACTGCTGACCAGTCCAATCCCCAGTGGCCGCGTGGTCAGCATTGATGCCTCCGAAGCGCTCGCAATGCCGGGTGTCGTGGGTATTTTCACTGCAGACGATCTGCCACCTTCAGCGCCACCAGCCAACCCGGCGCTGGCAAAGGACTTCATCACTTACGTCGGCCAGCCAATCCTGGCCGTGGCCGCCGAGAGCGAAGAGATCGCTGAAGCTGCAATTGAAAGAATCGCCATTGAGTTCGAGCGTCGCCCCTTCGTGGTCGATCCTCTGGATACTCTGGTAGAAGGGGGGCCGGATCCGTACCCCATGGGCAACACGCTGATCAGAGAAGGAGCCGCTGCTGCGGCCGGTACCACTGCATCAGGTACTGCCGTTGGCAGCATCAAGTGGACTCGTGATCAAATCGCCTCGTTCCGTGCAGGACGCTTCCCGACCGGCGCCCCGTGGGGTGAAGAGTGGGCCTACGGCGATGTTGATGCCAATTTTGCCCAGTGCACTACCGTGATCGAAGAGCCCTTCGTCACCATTGGTCTGCCTCACCACTCGCTGGAATCACGTACAGGCATGGCTTACTGGGAAAACGGCAAGTGCTACTTCCACGGTTCGTTGCAGAGCCAGACCGTTGGTCACGCTCAACTTGCCCGCATGGTGGATGTAGATCCAGCCAACTTGGTGTTCATCAATGAGAACACTGGTGGTGGCTTCGGCTCCAAGATTTTCCCGTATCCGATGATGGCCGTAACCGGTCGTTTCGCCAAGGCGCTCAATCGTCCTCTGCAACTGCGCATCACTCGTGCAGACGAGTTCTACATCGGCTCTGCACGCTCCGGCATGCAGGGTTGGATCAAAGTGGGATTGCGAGACAATGGTCGTGTAGGTGCAGTGGATATCGCAATCATTGGTGATGCGGGTTCAGGCGGTGGTGCCAGCGGCAGCTCAGCAGCCGAGCACGTCTCCATCATGTATCAGCCAGAAGCCATGCGTTACCGTGGTATGTCCCTGTACACCAACACCACTCCCCGCGGCGCACAGCGTGGGCCAGGCCAGAACGAAATGGCTGCAGTCCTGTCGCCTATCATGGACAAGGCCGGCCGCCAGGCAGGCTTGGACCTGGTTGAGCTGCGTCGCATAAACGCGCCGGGACCTGACGCCCTGATCGGTCCTCGCCAGGGCACAATTTCCAGTTCGTACTATCCGCAAGCCATTGATCAGGCGGCTGAGTTGTTCGGATGGGAAGCCAAGAAGGCCCTTCCACGTCAGATCAGTGCCACGAAAGTGCGCGGCATTGGTGTAGGCGAGGGGTACCACTCAGCAGGCGCGAGCGGTTATGACGGATTGCTGCGTATAGCGCCGGACGGCAAGATTCACCTGCACACTGGTGTGGGCAACCTGGGAACCTACTCTTACGCAGCGGTCCTGCGTGCCGCAGCGGAAACGCTGCAGTGCAGCTGGGAGAACTGTGTCATTGAACACGGCCATGGTGAAAACCATCTGCCTCACAGCACCTATCAGGGTGGCAGTAACACCATTTTCACTGAAACCCGTTCCAGCCACGTGGCTGCGTTGGACGCCATCCGCAAGATGAAGCAGATTGCAGCCGCCGATTTCGGTGGTGCTGTCGATGACTACAGCATCGGCGGCGAGCGTGTGTTCCTGTCCAGCGACAACAGCAAGGGTTATACCTATGCTGAGGTGGCACAGAAGGCTATCGAACTCGGTGGTGAGTACAGCGGTCAGGTCTTTGCTGAAGACCTCAACGACACCACCAAACGTTCCGTGCAGGCAATGCAGGGGACTGGTCTGATTGCTGCAGCCAAGGACACACTGCCCAAGACCGGCACTACTCCGGGCTTTGCAGTTGCGATGGTCGAAATCGAACTGGATACCGAGACAGGCAAGTTCGACATTCTCGATTACACGGGTATTGCCGAGTGCGGCACCATCATCCACCCGAAAGGCCTGAGACAGGCGATGAACGGGGGCGGCGTGTGGGGCTTTGGTATGGCTGCTTACGAGCGTCATGTCTATGATCCGCAAAACGGCTTGCCTGCTAACGTAGGTCTGTACCAGGCCAAGCCGCCGACGTACCTCGACGTGCCCCTGCACATGAAGTCAGGTGCTACTGACATGCCAGACCCGCAGAGCCCGGTGGGTTCGCGCGGTATCGGCGAACCGTCGCAGGGTTGCGCAGTGGCGGCACTGATGAGTGCGATTTCGGACGCGCTTGACGGCCATCTGTTCAATCGCACGCCTGTCACCGCTGACATGATTCTCAACCATATCGCGCAGAATGATTTCAATACTGGCGACCTGAAAACAAATACATTCTGAGGTTAAAGCTATGTCATCACACGACGTTATGCCCGATATGGGACTCTACCAGCCCGTGACGGTAGAGGATGCAGCAGGAATCGCCAGACAGTTCTCCACAAGGGGATGGCTGGTAGGCGGCGGTCAGGATACCTACGGGTGGCTGAAAGACCGTGCCAAGCGCCCTGAAGTATTGATCGACCTGAAGGGGATCGAGTCGATGCGCGGAATTCGCGAAACTGCCGATGGAATTGAAATCGGCGCTCTGGTCACGCTCACCGAGCTGACCACGAATTCGCTGATCACTGGTCGTTACTCACTGCTGGCGGAAGCTGCAGGTCGAGTGGCCAGCCCACAGATCCGCAACGTGGGTACGATTGCAGGCAACGTCGCTCAAGACGTGCGCTGCTGGTACTACCGTCGTGGCCTGAACTGCTACCGCGCCGGTGGCAACCTCTGCTACGCGGACACCCCGGAAGGGATGAACCGTGAGCATGCATTGTTCAACGCCAGCCGCTGTGTGGCAGTGACCGCGAGTGATACAGGCCCCGCACTGGTGGCGCTGGAAGCTCAGATGGTCATACACAATGGCAGCAGTGAGCGTGTAGTGTCTGCGGAAAACTTCTTCGTCGGCCCGAATATCGACATCACTCACACCACCGTACTGCGTCCGGGCGAAATCCTGACTGCGGTTCGCATCCCTGCGAAGTGGGCGAACGCCGAGTTCTACTTCGAGAAGGTAGCAGACCGCAACGTATGGGACTTCGCACTTGTGAGCATTTCTGCTGCGATGCGAGTCAACAATGGCGTGATTGAGGAGTCTCGTCTGGTGGCCGGTGCTGTTGAAGCAACGCCGCGCAGACTCGATAGAATCGAGCAGGCGATTCGGGGCAAGGCTCGTAACCAGCAGACCGCCGATGAAGTTGCTGCTCTGGCAATTCAGGGCGCGAGACCGTTGAACTTCAATCATTTCAAGATGCCGCTGTTGGAGAATCTTGTAAATCGAGCCGTTCGCGGTCACGCGTAATCGGCACAGGGCCTGTTGCACATACTTCTGCTCGCCATTTTGTGCGGAGTGAAATTGAGCAACAGGCTTTTGTTTGGAAAATAACAAACTATAAAAACAGAGGACTAGGATTGTGGAAATTATTCGTTATAGACGTGACGTTTGGGGAGAGGAAGTAATCCTGGGTGTTTCCTGGGATCTGTTGTGGGTTGTAGCAGTCACCGCTTTGATTCTGCTTGCTGCCCATGCCATTTTCATGGCGGTTCTCGCCAAGAAAAAAGCCAAACCATCCTCTGAAGGCCCACGCATCAAGCGTCACGATGCCATCGACAGAGCGTTCCACTGGATCATGGCTGGCAGCGTTCTGGTATTGATTCTTACCGGCATCGCGCCCATCGTTGGTCTGCGCATCTCCTGGCTGAATATCCACTGGATCGCCGGTCTGGTTCTCACCTTCGTAGTGATCTTCCACATCATCCGTGCAATATTCTGGCAAGACTTCAAGGCGATGTTGCTCGGACCATCCGACTTCAAGGAGCCCTTCGATGAGAAAATCAAACCGGGCAAATACTCCTTCGAACAGAAAGGCATGCACTGGGCAATGACCGTGCTGGTAATTGCTGTGATCGCCACTGGCATCATTCTGTTCCTGCACATCAACACGCCATGGTGGAATCGACCTGCGGTAGAGAACGAGGCAACACTTGGTATCTTCTTCCTGTTGCACGGCACTGCCACACTGGGTCTGATCGCATTCACTGCAATCCACATCTACTTTGCGGTGCGTCCAGAGAAGATTTTCTACACACGCTCCATGGTCACTGGCTGGATTTCTGAAGCAGAGATGAAAGAGAACCACGACACCAACAAGTGGAAGCCCGAGTAATTAGCCGCTTCAGTCTGAAGTAGTAAACCGAGAGTAGTAAACGTGAACAACATTGAAGACGATATCGAAGTAGTAGAGTCCGGTTACGAGTTCCTGCTCGCGTATGCGGCGCAGGGCCGTCCGCCTCAGGATGAATCCGGCATGGGGCCGCACCCGCGCCCCGAACTGGAGAAGATGTACAAGGCCATGAAGAATGTCATGCAGACTCTGGCTGGCACTCAGCATGATTTCGAACAGGTTCTGCTCGACGACCTTCGCAAGGCCACTGCTGCAGTGAGCTTTGTTCTGGCTCAGAAAAAGATTGGCTCGGAAATAGTCGACAACCTCAATGCCTCCATCCACGTGCGCGCAGTGCTGACGGATTTCTTCCTGTACAGCGAGGTGTTCCGCCCGGTGGCAGGTGATGCGCCTGAGGCGCAGAAGTGGGATAAGGTCGGGAACTGAGTTGTAGTTAAATTGTAATAATGGAATTGTGGTTAGAAAACCACGGATTCAAGAAAAAGGCTGGAGTGGAAGTGCGGATGCGCTTTTATTTCAGCCTTTTTTGTTTGTATATGATTGTTGTCGGCAGGCTCCCATAGAACACAATGCCTGTTGAGGATCTGCCGATGTCTCCCCGCATTTGAACACTGGAGCGACTACGCTTGCTCAACGAAAGCAAACGGCAATCAAGATACTCGCCCCTTGATTCCTGATTCAGCCTGCGGGATCGTACATCAGATAACCAAACTCCCAGGGCTCACGGAACGGACCAAACATCGTTGCGGTACTGTCATTGCGCCATCGCACTGAGTAGATGCGCATGTTCACGGCTTCATCCGGTAGTTCGGCTTGCAGGTTGATGTCTGCCCAGGGCGGTAACTCGTCTGTTTCTGCCTCTGCCCTGCCTACAATCGCGCCACTGCTATCGAGAAAATTGACCGTCACGCCAAGATCACGAAAGGGGATGTCAGCGGTGTTGGTGAAAGAGCCATGCCAGGTGCGCTTGCCTGCTGGGTCCACCATCACTTCGTTGCGACTGAGCGCGATGATTTCATCTTCCTGATGCACTACTTGCAGCCAGAAGACCACTACAGGCACGGTCACCATTACTGCCAGAATTTTCCATACCTTGATTCTAATCGTCCATTCGTTCCATTTTTCTTGGGCGTATTTCTCGCTTCTCATAGGGTGACTCCTTTTCCTCGTTGATATACGTTTGGTTTCTTGCTAGCCAATTGCAGCCATCGCCAGCGTACTGGCGAAGATGGAGACGGTCGTGAAGGCAAATAACAACACGATAAAGTTCAAGATGACAAAGAACACCTTGAGCGCCCGATTTTCAAATGGCGCCATAGCGAAGAAAGCCCCTGTTTGCGCAAGTAGTCCGATGGACACGTAAACTGCAACGATCAATGCCCCAAGTTCGAGCGGTGGCGCATCATCGATCCAGGCCGAGCCGACCAGTACGCCGGCGAGAAACACGCGCAACAGCCAGGTGGAAAAGAGGTCTTCTGCGGGCGCCAAACGCTTTTCAAGCGCGCTCAGGGTGTTGTGCATGATGTGTGTTCTCCAGTGGTCGAGGATGATTCTCCAGGTTTTGGAAAATCTACACTAAAGTACTTTGTATTGCAAAGTTCTTTTTTGCAAGATTGCTTCGAAAGAAGGATCAAGGGGGCAGGGGGTTGTCCCTCGCTCAACCCCCTTCAGCTTGTCACTGTGTCTTTTCCACCAATACTTCAAATCCACTGAAGACCATATTCTTCGGATCGAATGGCATGCCGGTCGGAGGTATCTGCATGCGAGGGTCGGCCATGACCCGTTTATTCACCAGATCGCGGTGTTTCTTGTTGCGATAGAGGATCCAGGCAAACACCACGGTTTCTTCAGCCTTGGCGCGGGTGAGCTGGGTGAAGCTCTTGCAGTAGGGAATCTCGGTATCCTCGGCCACACATTCGCGATATTCCAGTGCGCCGTGTTCCATCCACACCTTGGCGCCCAGTTGCGCCATTTTCTTGTAGGCGGACACTTTTTCCTTTGGCAGGCGAATCACGAATCCATCGACGTACTTTGGCATAAAGGCTCCTTGTGTTGGAGGAATGGTTGGTGGGTCGAGTGTATGCGACCAGCCGCGCAGCTTCCAGCCTCTTTGAGGTTTCCTTCCACCACCTCCTAAACCGCGCAGCGAACCGGAGGAATCGCTACTGAATCAGGTGGACTGGCATATGCGAACTGTGCCGAAGACGGACTGGATTGATGCGAAGAAGAACGAGCTGCTCATGCTTGCGCGGGCCTGGAACTTCCTTGGCGCTGTCGATCACATTCGCCAGATCCATCCCCTGACGGGATCAAGCCCACTGGAGGATTTGCGTCCGATGCGCTTTACTCCTGATGACAATAACAACGCCCAAAGGGAATCCCTACCATGACCATTCCTAACTCCTCCGTCAGAGGACTGATCGCCACTCTCACCCTGCCCACCATCTTTGCATTGGCCAATCCGGCATTCGCACAGCAGCCTGTGCAATTGCTCGGCGCCAACTGCACCGCAATCACGGATCAACCTGTGAGCGAGCCCGGCACTCAGCGCACCTTCGTGCTGGATTATCCCTGCGATCTGCAGCCGGGTGAGGACGTCACCGTGATTCTGAACCTGCACGGTGGCGGTTCCAGCGAACGCTATCAGCGCCCCTACTTTCCTGCGTGGGAGTTCAAGGAAAAGTATCGTCTGGTAGTAGCGACGCCCCATTCTCCTGCACGGCGCTGGCGCGAGGAGGATGATCAGTATCTGCACAACGTGGTGACCGCAGTCTTCTCTGCCGTGGGCGAGGAGAATGTGCGGGCCTTCTGGCTGGCCGGGCATTCTCAAGGTGGCATAACGTCGCGCCGCATCGTGTGTACAGAGTTTTTCGAGAGCAAGGTGGACGGATTCGTGAGTCTGTCCGGCGGACGTCTGGGCGGAGCGGCGCCGCGCTCACCTGGGGCCGGACGTCCCACACAAGCCAATGCTGCACCGGTTGCCGCACCAGCCACACCAGTGGCACCTGTTGCTACTGCACCAGCAGCTGATCCGACCTGCGACTTTTCACATATCTACGCCATCGGTGAGTACGAGATTGCCGAGTTGCCGGACTCATCCACTCTGGCCGAGAGGTATCAGTGTGATGCCCGTGTGCGTCTTGAAGATGTGATCGATACCGAGGCGGGCAGAACTCATGACAGTGGCAGCCAGAACCCTGGTACTCGCGAGTGGGGCTTGCTGCCACGACCAGGCACAGCGCAGGTCTATGAATACCCGAACTGTGCCAACGGGCGCGTTATCGCTGACGTGGTGCGCATCGACAAGGGCCATACCGAAGGGTTGGAGCCGCGTATCGTCGAGACGATCGTCGGCATGATGACGCGTTAGGAAAACCGTGCGCGGAAATCCATGAAGTATTCAGCGGAGTGTTGTTGCAGAAGTCAGCATCAACACTCCGTTGTTGTCATAATTCCCCATCCTGATCCGCCTGGGGCAGATGTCTTGCCCCCATGTGCCACAGAATGCACAGCGGGTAGGTGAGGCACACAGCAATCACCATTCCCCAGCGCGCGGAGTCCGCGCCGACATCAGTGTTGAACGTGAACCAGTCGCTGATCATACCCACTGCGGTGGGTCCGAATCCCAGTCCAATGATGTTCAGCAGGAAGAACAGCACCGCACTGGACATGGCGCGCATGGACGGGGACACCAGATGATGCGTGATGGCGATGGCTGGCCCCAGATACATCGCGGCCATGATGATGGCGAAGAAGTAACCCATCAGTGCCAGCTCGGCAGTCGGAGCCAGCAGGCAACCGATGAACAGCGGCCCGCCGATCAGCTTGCCCCACATGGGCACCCACAGGAACCAGCGTCTGTCTTTCGCACCCAGATAGTCTGCAAGATAGCCGCCGGTGATGGTGCCAATGGCTCCACCAACGCCAGCGACAATGCCATACATCAGGCCGATTTCGGTGCGACTCATCTCCACACAGGCGGTGGTAAGTTGGTCCGGGGTGCAGAAGCCCATCCACACCTGCAGATCCGGGATTGACCAGGCGCCGTGCGAGCGCGTCAGGAAAGGAGGCATCCAGTTACCCACACCATAGGTGACGAAGGTGCCGGCACCAGTGGCCAGTGAGTAGTAACGAAAGGATTTCAGTGCCCAGAGGCGCCGGAAGGATTCGAAGAAGGTGACGTTGTCGGTAACCGGTTTCAGGCCGGAGAGTCCGCGTACTGGTTCGCGCACGGTCAGCCACAACAGTAGCGAGAACACCACACCCGGGATGCCGACCACGAAGAACGCTTCGCGCCATGTCATCGCGTCCGATATCCAGCCTCCCAACCAATAACCGAGCAGCGTGCCGACGTAGAGTCCGGACGAATAGATCGCGAGCGCACGACCCCGCTTCTCCTTTTCGTAGTAATCAGACAGCATGGCGTGGGCAGGCGGACTGCCACCTGCTTCGCCAAGTCCTACGCCCAGGCGCGCAGCGAGCAATGTCGTGAAACTCCCGGCCAATCCGCACAGTGCGGTGAAGCCGCTCCACAGCGCCAGGGATACGGTCATCACGGACTTGCGGCTGTACTTGTCGGCAAGCCGGGCAACGGGGATGCCCGCGATGCAGTAGACGAGGGCGAAGGAGAGGCCGGTGAGCATGCCAAGCTGAGTATCGGACAGTCCAAGGTCGGCCTTGATGGGTTCCTGCAAGATGTTGAGGATTTGTCGGTCAATGAAGTTGAACACATACACAATCACCAACATGACCAGCGCAAAAGAGCGATGCCGCTTCGACTCGTCCATCGTGGTGATTTTCGGGGGGTTCAACCAGTTTTTCATTAGTCGCCGCCTCTTGTTTTTTATTGGTGTTGCAAGATGTCCTTCGCGGCGCCAAGATTCTCACGGCGCATGGAAGTGCACAATGGTTGCCTGATCCATTTCTCAATATTCACGACGGCAAAGTGGTAGCCTGTATCTCCAATTGCCAATGCAGACCCTTTCAGATGAGCGAGCCCACTGAATACCGACCACTTTCCTCCTCCCCCGCCACCACGCCACACTCTTCTTTCCCTCCTCCCGGCAGAGCACTCGTGACGAGGCGCTTCAGCGGCTGGCAAATTGCGTTCTTCATTCTGCTGGTTATCGTGATTGCGGGTTTTTTCACTTATCGCTCACTGTTTCCCTCGGCATTCAGGCCGGTGGAGTTGAGCGAGCGGGAACAGGCGAGGCTGGACGCAAAACTCGAAAGCCTGCCCGGAGGCGGTGGCAGATCGGCGCGACTGGAGCCGGAACCGTATCGTGAAAATGCCGCCAGTCGGGAAATCAATTTCACGGAACGCGAGTTGAATTCGCTGCTTGCCAGCAGTCCCGAGATGGCCGAGCGTTTCGCCATCGATTTGTCCAACAATCTAGCCAGTGCGAAACTGCTGGTGGATGTGCCGCCGGATTTCCCGTTCCTGGCAGGCAAGACCATTGCCATCAACGCAGGGCTGGAGCTCTCCTATGAACGGGGACAGCCAATCGTGGTGCTGCGCGGCGTGAGCGTGTGGGGAGTACCGATTCCAAGCGCCTGGTTGGGTGGTTTGCGGAATGTTGATCTTGTGCAGGAATTTGGTGGCGGTCAGGGTTTCTGGAGCGCCTTTTCTGATGGTGTCGACAGCATTCAGGTGACGGATGGAGAGTTGCAGATTGTGTTGAAGGAATAGACAGCATTGATTCAATTTCGTAATCCGGCGGTGCGACATCTTGCATGGATGTGCCACGTGCCACAGCTTCTGGAATCTGCGCTGGTATTTGATCCTGGTGCGTATCTGCCGACCGACGTGCAGACAACGTTGTTGCGTTGGGATACAGACCCGCAGGCTGGCCCCTCTGTTCTCACTGAAGAAGCGAATCCACGCCTCGGCCTTTACTTCGAACGTCTGTACGAATGTCTGATGACAGAGATCATGGGTTGGCAGATTCTCGCGAAGAATCTGCAAATTCGGCACCAGGGCATCACTCTGGGCGAGCTCGATTTCGTACTGCGCAACCCTCATACAAATGCGTTCGAACACCATGAGATCGCCGTGAAGTTTTATCTGGGTTACAACCAGCCAGGCGCAGGTGTCACTTTCTGGCATGGCCCCAACGCAGTCGACCGCCTCGATTTGAAAACTCACAATCTGCTGGAGCACCAGAGCCAGCGCACGCAACTTGCCGCAACGACTGATGCGCTCCTGGCACTCGGGATCGCAGGTCCGGTGACATCGCGCATTTTCATGCCAGGGTACCTGTTTTACCCGCGTGAACCGCTACTGTCGCATCCGGAGCACGTGCCTGCGAATCATCTGCGTGGGCAATGGTTCTATCTGGACGATGCGCTGCAAATGCACACCAAACACTGGGTACCTCTGCGCAAACCGCATTGGCTTGGCGGTTGGGTGCAGGAGGACTGTCCCGATGCACAGGCCGCGCAAGCGACGCTGGCAGCGATTCGGGAAACGGGAACGCCGCGGCTGTTCGCGACAGTTGAGCGTGGTGCTGACGGCCTATGGAAGGAAGTCGATCGCTTCTTTGTCGTTCCCACTTGCTGGCCTATCGGAGAGGATTTGTCATGAACTCGCTCACCAAAGAGCTACCTGGCATGGCAGTGTGGTTTTCCGTGACCTTTATCGCCGCTGCGATTGGCGGCGCGGCTTCAGTGAACGCCGGCACTTTTTATGCACAGCTCACCCTTCCCGTCTGGGCGCCGCCCGCCTGGTTGTTTGGACCAGTTTGGACATTGCTCTATGCCATGATGGGCATTGCCGCATGGATGGTGTGGCGTGCGCGCGGGTTTCACGGAGCGCTGACACTGTTCCTGGTACAACTGGTACTCAACGCACTGTGGAGCTGGTTGTTCTTCGGATGGCAACTCGGCGGGCCGGCATTCATGGATATTGTCATCTTGTGGTGCTTCATTGTTGCCACCATGGCCGCATTCTGGAACGTGCGCCCTCTTGCAGGTGCATTCTTGATTCCCTATTTGCTCTGGGTGAGTTTCGCGCTGGCATTGAACTATTCTGTCTGGCAACTTAATCCACAGATACTGGGCTAATCCCCCGGTATCACAGTTCTGGTTTCCCAGTTAGCGGAGAATCCCCAATGATCGAATTCACCGAATACACCAAGATGCTCATCGGCCTGGTCGCCATCGTCAATCCAATCGGTGCCGTGCCGATCTTCATCTCGCTCACGTCCGGCGCGAACGATGCTGAGCGCAACGCCATATCGCGCACGACGACCTCTGCGGTGTTCATGATTCTGATAGCCGCCCTGTTGCTGGGGGAGGCGATTCTGGATTTTTTCGGCATCACCATCAGTTCATTCCGCGTGGCCGGAGGCATTCTGATCCTGCTGATGGCGATCTCGATGATGCACGCCAAGACCAGTGCCATCAAACGAACTGATGACGAGGCGGTGGAGAGCGAACAGATGAAGTCGATTGCAGTGGTGCCGCTGGCCATTCCGTTGCTGGCCGGACCGGGTGCGATCAGTACTGTGATTCTATATGCCCACCGTGAGATCAGCTTGTCGCACTACCTGATTATCGGCGTTGTCATCTTGTTGGTGTGTTTACTGTTGTATCTGGCGTTTCGTTCCGTGAAATACATTTCGCAGTATCTGAGTCAGACGGCGGTGAATGTCTTCGCGCGGATCATGGGGTTGATTCTGGCCGCCATTGCCATCGAGATCATCGCGAATGGCATCAAGGGGTTGTTTCCGGATTTGGCGTAACAGCATGTGCCTGTGGGTGGTAGCAGAGAAGGTGGTATCACTCTTTCCAATTTATCTCGCTGCGTCGTTCGCTCGTGCCAGCAGACCATTGATCTCGCGTGTCAGCTCCCTGTCCGATCCCGCGAAACTCAATGCGCGCTGTGCAAAGCCAGCGGCATCCGAGTAGCGCTCCTGTTGATAACGAATGTCAGCAAGTCGATACCAGAGATAAGCGTCGCGGGGGCTGATGCGCAGAGCTCGCTCTGCCAACGCAGCGGCGCGCTCCAACTCTCCCTCCGCAATCGCGGCATCCACCGACGCCAACAATGCCGATGCAGGCGTACCGGCCTGCTGTGGCTGGGTGTAGACCGGCACTATTGGTCGCCCATCCTGCGGCGCTGGCGCGGGAGGAGTTAGATCTCTGAACGTCGAGTTCGGAGTGGAGATCGGTTGCCCGGTACTGGAAGTGACCGGCGGATAGGTAATCGCTGGTGCGGGCAATCCTCGTGGAGTCACGTCGTCGATGCTGGGGACGCCTCCCTGAGCCGGGAATGTGCGCGCAGCAACGTCCTGTTCCGGGGTGGTGGGCGCCGGTCCCGGCATGACGCGTCCCACGCGCGGTGTGGGTGTAACAGCGGTAGAGCCGTCGCGGGATTCGATGGGAGCAGGGATCCCACGATCCATGTAGTTGGCGCTACAGGCGTTGAGTGTGACGACTGCCAGAATCAGTATCAGGCGATGCATGATTATCTCCCGTCCCGAAAGCGATCAAAAAAGCGCTCAAGGACTGAACCGTTGTCTTCGCAGCTTACCGCAATATCCGGCAGCCCGTCTGTGCGGAAGGGCAGTGATTGCACATTGCTGCAATTGCGCGAGGACGGTGTGCGGACAGCCTGAAGTGCTACGCGCTGCCATTGTATGTTCTGCGGCGGTGGGTTGCGCCGGGGTTGGATACCCAGCTCGATCATGATGTCCGTCCAGACCCGCAACGCGCCAGTGGCCCCGGTCAGCCCGGTGTCGCGATTGTCGTCGTGCCCAAGCCACACCACGCCCACAAGATCGTCACCGTATCCGGCAAACCAACTGTCCCTCTGGTCGTTGGTGGTGCCGGTCTTGCCTGCCAGGGGGAGGTTGCGGACCAGGCGACCTGCGGATGTGCGTGCCGTACCGCGCTCGAACACGCCCTGCATGGCGTACTCCAGCAGGAATATCGAAGCGGGATCGGCGACCTGTGCCGTGGCAATGCCATAGCGCTCAAGAGGTGAACCGTCTCCGGAAGTGACTGCTTCCACTGCGCGCAGGGGTGAACGGAACCCATTGGCCGCGAGCGTCTGATAAAGCTGGGCGACTTCGATGGGCGCCATATCGATTGCGCCCAGCAGCATGGAAGGATACTCGGGGACCGAGCGGGCATGACCCAGGCGGGTCAGCATCTCATTCACCTTGTTCAAGCCAACCTGCATCCCCAGATCCACGGTGGCAAGATTCATGGAGCGTTCAAGCGCGTCATACAGGTACACATCGCCGTACATTCTGTTGTCGTAATTGCGTGGCGTCCAGGGCTCGCCGCCCTGCACTGGCAGTTCGATCGGGGAATCGGCAAGTACGGAGGCCAGGGTGAACTGTCTGGACTCCAACGCCGCCAGATACACCGCAGGTTTGACCAGTGAACCGATTGGTCGCACCGCGTTCAGTGCGCGGTTGAATCCGGCGAAACCGCTCCTGCGGCCACCTGCCAGTGCTCGTACCTCACCGGTACTGGCATCGGTAATGACGACGGCGGCTTCCAGTGGCGAACTCCCTTCGGCGGCAGGACGTTCAATGGAGGCCACAGATCTGGCCAGCACAGACTCCATCTCGTTCTGCATGGCCACATCAAGCGTGGTGAAAATGCGCAGCCCTTCGGTACGCAGGGCGTTGGCGTTATAGTCCCGTGACAGGTCCCGGTAGACCAGTTCCATGAACGCGGGATAACCCCGAGTGCTCCGCTGCTGCGTGGAGGGGGCGCTTACTACCCGCAGGGGCGCTCTTCGTGCTTCGTCGTGCTGGGCCTCAGTGATAAAACCTGTCTCCAGCATGCGTACCAGCACCACGTTGCGGCGAGTGGTGGCGCGCTCGGGGTTACGCTGAGGATTGTAGAAAGATGGGCCGCGTGGCAGACCAGCGAGCAGCGCCAGTTCATCCAGGCCCAGTTCGCTCAATGGTCGACCAAAGTAGAACTCGGACCCCAGTGCAAAACCATGGATGGCGCGGTTGCCCTGCTGGCCAAGAAAGACTTCGTTCATGTAGGCGGCAAGAATCTCATCCTTGCTGAAGTGAAAGTCCAGCGAAATCGCCATCAGTGCCTCTTCGATCTTGCGCCGCAGGGTCTGGCTGCGGTTCAGATAGAGGTTCTTGACGAGCTGTTGAGTCAGAGTGCTGCCCCCTTGCACAATCGCGCCAGCACGCAAATTGGCAACCATTGCGCGGGCGATGCCAATGGGGTCTACGCCGAAATGGTTGTAGAAGCGCTGGTCTTCCACTGCGACGACTGCATCGATAAGGGCCTGCGGAATTTCTTCGAGCGGAATCGGTACACGATCTTCGCCGGTTTCCGGATTGATCTGGCCGATTTCCACGGGCTCCATGCGCACGATGGCCAGCTCGCGATTCATCTGGCCGCCGCTCAGGCTGCTGACGCTGTTGCCGCTGAAACCCACTTCTACATACATGGATGGCTCTTCGCCGTCCCAGAAGTCGAAACCCCGTGTACGCATCATGATGCGGGAGCCTTCCACCAGGTATTCACCGGGGCTGGACACTCGTGCCGAGCGCGCATAGCCGAGGCGTTGCAGATATGTGGTCAATTGGTTGAGGTTCTGTTCGGCGCCGACATACAGCTCCACCGGGCGGGCATAGACGCGCGCGGGTAGCGCCCATTGCAGGGATTTGAAGTCGGTGCGGATCTGATAGTCGATCCACACGCACCACAGGGCTGCGGCGACAACACTGCCCAGAAGAATGCGTTTGATCAGGGTCGGCCAGCCTCTGCTCTTGATCTTTGCTTGCTTGCTCATGATTCCTGCTGATTGCGGTTGTACTGGTCAAAATCCGGGTGATGCGGGTTTCAATGTGTGCATTATGGCATTCGTGTCTGTTCGGGGCATCTATGAAATGCCGGATGCAGTGAAGTAAATCTCTGTTGCGTGCAAAACAGTTGGCTAAAACCCACTACGAATGCGCTTTCCCTCTGCAAGAAAATTGTTCAAGGCCCGTACTTCTGCTAGGGGGTATTCCACCCAGTTTAGTGGTTGTCCGCTGCACAAGAGCTGGTCGCGTAGCGGTCGATACGAAATACGCTACAATCCGTCCCTTTATTCAGCCCAGGATCCTCGACCGATGCATAGACGTGCCCCGCTGGCCCTTGCCATTTCCATTGCTGTTTCTGCTCTTGCCCAAATAACAGCCAGTGCTCAGGAAGTCAGCACGACTCCCGTGATCGCGCAGAAGCAGATCAGGGCCGTCCGTGTTGATACCCCGCCGGTGATCGATGGTCGGCTCGACGACGCCGCCTGGCAGCAGTCGAATGTGATCACGGATTTTCATCAGATTCGTCCCGGCAATCAGACCGAGCCCAGCGAACGGACAGAGGTCTACATCGTGTATGACGACGACGCCATGTATATTGCGGCGCGCATGTACGACAGCGAGCCAGACCTGATCGCCGCCCCTGTGATTCGGCATGGCCAGGGCATGGGTTCCGATGATCGTCTTGTGGTGATACTGGACCCTTTCAATACCCGCCGTACCGGTTACCGCTTTGAAACCAACCTCAACGCCGCACGCCACGAGGCGCTGTACACGAGTGTCAATTCCTTCCAGATCGAGTGGAACACAATCTGGGACACCGCCACCAGTGTGGACGGCAACAGTTGGATAGCCGAGCTGGAGATTCCGTTCAAGTCCATGTCCTTCGATCCGAATCTCGATACCTGGGGCTTCAACTTCGGGCGCGGCATCCGTCGCCGGGGAGAGGAAATGGCGTGGGTATCCTATAACCGCACCTATAATCCGAGTATTTCCGGTCTGGTGACCGGACTCGAAGGCATGGATCAGGGCGTTGGGCTTGATCTGGTGCCATCGTTCTCCATGAACCGCAACAAGAATTTCATTCTGGGCACCAGTGATTCCAACATGGATCCATCGCTGGATGCTTTCTATCGTCTGACGCCGTCCATGAATGCGGCACTGACGATCAACACCGACTTCTCGGCGACGGAAGTGGATAACCGCCAGGTGAACCTGACTCGGTTCAATCTGTTTTTTCCGGAGAAGCGCGACTTCTTTCTTAATGACTCGGATCTGTTCCAGTTCGGCAGCATCGGTGGCAACGGCAACAGCGCTGAGTCCGGTGCTTCGCGTCAGAACGCGCGACCCTATTTCTCCCGCAAGCTGGGCTTGAGTCGGACAGGAGCTCCGGTGGACATCGACTACGGCGGTCGTATCAGTGGCCGTGTTGGCCGCTGGAACATCGGCACGCTGGCGATTCGTCAGGATGAATTCAACACCGTTGATGCTTCCAATCTTTTTATCGGGCGCCTGTCTGCCAACGTGCTGGAAGAATCCGCTGTGGGTTTCATCATGACCGATGGCAATCCGGGTTCAAACCTTGATAACTCAGTCTACGGTGTAGACTTCCGCTATCTGAACACACGTCTTGAAGGTGGCCAGACCATCGAGGCGGATGCGTGGTATCAGGTGTCCGACACGCCTGGATTGAATGGCGATGATGCTGCCTTCGGACTCGGCCTGCGCTCACCGAACAACACCGGCCTTCGTGGTGGCGTGGGTTACAAGGAAGTGCAGCGCAATTTCAATCCGGCGATGGGGTATGTAAATCGATCCAATATCCGTGATTACACAGCAGATGTCGGATTCACACATTTCTTTCGTGACAGTTTCCTGCAGACGGCCTATTTCGGCATTGATGCCCAACGTATCAATGTAATCAGTGGAGGATTGCAGAGTCAGGTGCTGGCATTCCGCTTGCTGGAAATGGATACCAATACTCGTGATCGCATTTCATTCGGATACCAGACCAACAAGGAAGTCGTCGTGGCGCCTTTTGCCGTTTACAGCGCACCGGACAGACGCGTATTGATTCAGCCTGGAAACTACGCATTCAACGAAAAATCAGTCTCCTTCAACACGGCAGGGCAGCGAGAATTTTCTGGCCGTTTGAGTCTTGTCAATGGTGATTTTTACAACGGCACGCGCAATAATATCAATGGTTCATTGTCGTGGACGCAGTCACGCAATTTCGTCATGTCCGTAAACTACGACTGGAATGATATAGAGTTGCCGCAGGGAGATTTCATTACGCGCCTGACCTCACTCTCTACACAGGTTGCATTTTCATCAACCCTGTACTGGGTGAGTCTGGTACAGTATGACAACCTCTCGGAAGAGGTGGGTATCAATACCCGCATTCAGTGGATACCGCGCGCAGGACAGGAAGGGTTCATCGTGCTGAACTACAACCTGGAAGACAAGGACAAGGATAATTCTTTCCACTCTGCCAGTTCCGACCTGAGTGTGAAGTTCAAATACACGTTCAGATTCTGATTGATGCAGCTGTAGCTGCAGAAGGAAATTACTCTTGCAGCGTCTCAGGTTTTTGTATCAGAGATTAAAGGCATCACAACAGGGTGTGGAGATCAGCAGAATGAGGTCTATCGAACCCCATTCTCAACTGCTTATGGAAGAGTACGCCCGAATCAAGGACACGAGTATTGATCTGGCACAGCCGCAGTGCCCGCTGAGCATTGGTGCGTTCAGCTATATCCGTTCCGGAGGTAAGGCGCTGCATTTGAAAGAGATCGGCCGCTTCTGCTCCATTGGCCGCAACGTGACACTGGGTGAAGCGCGCGCAAATCATCCGCTGGGATGGGTGTCCACCAGTCTGGCCGTCAGTTGCGAGTACCAGGCAGAGCATTGCTTGACTTCGATTGGTCATGATGTCTGGATCGCCCACGACGCAGTTGTCATGGCAGGAGTGACAGTGGGTACCGGCGCTGTCATCGGCCGCAATGCCATAGTCACCAAGGATGTGGAGCCCTATCAGATCGTGGCGGGTAATCCTGCACGCCCGATTCGTTATCGCTTCAATGAAGAGCAGAGGCTGGGGTTGCTAAAGAGTGAGTGGTGGAACCTTGACTACGAGGCGTTGAAGACCTTGCCATTCAACGATGTTGATGTGTTTCTGGCGGCGGTGCAGAAAATCACGAAGCAGGCGCAGTACAGGAAGATTGCAGTCCGTAATCGGAAAGTCTATTTAGTGAAGTAACCACTCCTTGTTCAATCACTCTGGCCGCCACATAACATATCCACCTTCCTGTCTGGCCTTGCGCAGCATGTCCAGCAATGGCGATGCACGCGTGGAAAGTCCGATTGGCGCGTCGTCCTCATCGTCTTCGTCATCAGGATCGCTGGCAGAATGTTGTGCTTTTTGCAGCGAGTTCTCCAGCGTCGAAAGCGCCTCTGCAAGATTGTCTTCGCTGACCGCGCCTTCCGTGTTGCCACTCATGCCCATCATTTTCAACAGAGGGACGGCGACATCACTGAGCATGACAAAGTTGCCTGAGTGTTCGCTTTCGAATTTGATCAACATGATTAACCTCCATGACCGTGTGACCTGAGCATATCACGCTGTATCGAAATGTATTGGGGCAATGGATCACGATTCCGCCAATGAGAAAGGGGCGAAGCAAAAGCCCTTCAGCGCTTACACTCCGCCCCCTTTTGGTCTAATTACAGCTGCATCAACACTCGTGCATACAGGCGACGACCACGGCCGTCAAAGACGCCTGCGTCGTAGTTGATGGCGCCATCTTCACGGGTTGGTACCTCGCGGAAAGGCAGGTCGGCATTGAATGCATCCAGTGCCCCGATCGTGAAGATGGTGGTACCGAATCGGTCATTGGCCCACTGGTGCGTGTAGTTGTACTGGATATCCCAACTCTGGTAGCTGTCGATCTGCTTGGCGACCAGTGCGCGCACATTGTCATTGCCGGTCGCAAACAGGTTTTCGTAGTTCAGATCGCGATACGAACCGATCAATCGAGTAATCACCGACGCGCCGTGGTTGCCATTCATCCAGGACAGGCTGATGTTGCCCTTGTTGTCCGGCAGTGAGCGCACGAGGTTGCCGTCACCGGTAGTCCCGGCCGCATCAAACACGCCAGTCTCCAGCAGGCCCAGTTCCAGGCCCGGTACGTCGATCAGCCTGTACTGACGCACGTGAGTATAGTCGAGTCCGGCGCGGAAGCGACCGAAGTCGGTCTGCCAGTTATAGGCGAGCTTCAGGTCGATGCCGTCGGCAACGATCGTGCCTGCGTTGATGGTGCTCAGCACGGTGGTGGTCAGTGCACCGGTGTTGACGCCAAACGTGCGCACCACACCGTCGATCCGATAAGCTGCCGGATTTACTACGCAGTCAAGACGTGAGCCAGGTTGCACGTCACGATACCCGGTGACTCCACCAGGGTTGCCCTGAGTATTCGGGTTGTTGCCGTACTGAGCTTCGAGTGCACGGGGATCACAGGGGGTGAACTGATCCATGGCGGCCCATGCACCCGTCCTGCTGGCCGGAATGGTGCCGTTCAGCACATAGTTGGCCGGATTTGCCGCTGCCTGCTTGAACAGCTCCAGTTCATCAGCAATGGCGGAAATACCAGGCTGGGGCAATACCTTGTCGGTCAGTTCGAAGCGCCAGATGTCGGCGTTGACACTCAGCCCCTCCAATGCTCCCCCCGGCGTCCAGATGAATCCAGTGCCGAAGGTATCCGCATACTCGTTGCCGACATCCGGAGCGGGGCCACCCAGGGTGTAGGTGAAGTTGGGCAGCGCGTTGGCGTTGTTGACTTCCAGCATGCCTGCACGAACAGCCTGGTTACGCAGTGGGTCGCGGAAGGTATTGTTGGAAGATTCCAGGCCCTCTTCGACCACACCAACGTTGGGCGCTCTGAACGACTGCGAGAATGAGGCGCGCAACAGCAGTGTTTCCACCGGGCGCCAGCTCATCGCAATCTTGGGCGTCAATTCACCACCGATATTGCCACCGTAGTCCTCGTAGCGGATAGCCAACTGCGTTTCCACATTGTCGATGAACGGCAGAGACAGCTCGCCAAACACGGCTTTGACATTACGATCATTGTCATAGGTAAAGGCGCAGTACGAGCACTCGTAGTTGTTACTGACGTAATGGGTGGTGTTTGGTGCGCCGTTCACACCCCAGTTCAGAATGCGGTTTGGCAGACCTGGCACGTTCAGGTAGGGCGCGCGCGACTTGTTGTTCTGCATACGGTATTGGGCACCTGCGGCGAACTGGGCCATGCCGCCTGCCAACTCCATGATTTCTCCGGATACCACTGCATCCAGCACGCCAAGCTTGTTGCGTTTGTCGGTACGCATGACGGTGGGATTCATCCATTCCATAAGCTCTTCGTTATTCGCCAGATTCGGATTGGTCATCTGGGTCAGGAAGGGGTTGTAGAACATGCAGCCGCCCTGGCCGTGGTTGTTGCTGGTCAGGGCCAGCGAGAGGCTCTCGCGAGTTGTGAACACAAAGCCGGGAAAGAAGGTCTGGGTATAGCCGTTGTAATACGCATTGTTGCTGGCATTCCACACAGTGGGAATGAGGCCGCCGGCAGGGCCGGGTTCGTCCCTGAAGTTGAAGTTGCTGATACCGTTAGGTGTACAGCCTGGGCCGCCCAGTCCGTTCGCCGCCAACTCGGCACGGTCACGCTGGAAAGTCTGATACATCTGCTCGAAGCTGGTGGCACTCCAGGAGTAACTGACATCGTAATTGAATTGCCGATCATTGAATGCCTCGAAGTCTCCCCGCAGACCTGCTTGACCTCCAAGGGTCTGGGTTTCTGTCATGTTGCTGTTGCCACCCTGGCGCGGTGCATTGCCGCGTTGCACGCTGGCGTAGAAAGGTACGTTCATGCCGCCATTGGCGAGGGCATTGGGTGCATTCGGGATGCTCGTGGGGCGGGTAAGTCCCGCTTTGGCAGCGTAGTAGCCCAACTCCGCAGTCATGCCAATACCATAGCCGCCGTAGGCTGGATTGCCCGCGTGAGAACCAGGTGCTGCCAGAAAGACAGTAGGGCCGCGAGATGCGTTGGCGCCGGAGTCTGCGCGTTCAATGGATGAGTCGGAGTATTGGAAGAATGAGTAAAATTCTGCCTTCTCACTGAAAGTGTGGTTGAACGCGCCTGCAAAGCTGTCGCGCTCCGTTCCGACTGTCATATACGTCCAATCTTCAGTGAACTCTCGGCAGTTGCCTGTATTGACGCCGCGCTGTTCGGTGCGCGTCCCGGTGAAAAAGGGGCGCCCATCGGCAGCGGTGAGCTGGGAACACAGCGGATCTGTCAAGACCAGGTTGGAAGCACCGCCTTCTGCAATGTTGCGGGCCGTCAAGGCACTGTTGATATAGGCAGGATTGATACGGGATCCGAAAGCAGGGTTCGCCATCGTGGCCGTAATGACACCGGCTATGCCTCCCACGACGCCGGTATGTTCGGAATTCACATCATAGAAGTTTCCGTACTTGACCTTGACAGGGTCACGTACATATTTCTCTGCTGAGAGCACAAAATGCGTGTCGCCATTGTCACTGGCCCAGCCCCAGATGGCGCTGCCAGTCTTGTCCTGTTGACTGCGTGCAGAGTCCATGGCTTGCAGGTCGCCGTAAAGTTCGAGACCTTCGAACTGGGTTCGCATGATCACGTTCACCACTCCTGCCACGGCATCAGAGCCGTACAGTGCGGAGCCGCCATCAGTCAGCACTTCGACACGATCCACCATCACAAGAGGGATGGTATTGATGTCCACGAACTCGCCGCCACTGCGGGTGGTGGTGGCGGCAGAGACCTGGCGCTTGCCGTTGATCAGGGTCAGTGTGGAGTTTTCACCAAGGTTGCGCAGGTTGACGTTGGCGGTACCCGATAGTCCTGTGCCTTCGCCGGAGCCCTCATTGGTAAACGAGCCGGAGTTGATTTCCATGTTCTTGATGACATCCCATATCTGTGCAGCGCCCTGGGCTTCGATTGACGCCCGGTCGACAGTTGTCACTGGTGAGGGGGCGTCTAGGGGTGTGCCACGGATGTAGGAGCCGGTGACGATGACTTCCTCGACTTCCGGTGCGTTTTGTTGGGCTGAGGTTTGCAAAGAAATGGTAGCGAGAATTATTGCGGACGTGATGGTCTTGCGCTTGCCTGGAATAGATCCACGCATGGTGATTCCCCCTGTGTTCTTATAGTTATAGGAATGTTTTTTGACCGTTGTGTCTGCGGTCAATAAAGCGGGAAATCCCTTTCTCTATTTCGCTTGGTTAGCTTGAATCGCGATCAAGTATAGGGGGAGGAAAATAATGAACGCAATCACTTTTATTGGAGTCAACTGCCACATTTCCTGATACATAAACAAGCTGAATTCCCCTCATAGATCCTTCAAATAATGGAGGTGCGCCTGGAGTGACAAGACGTTCCGGAAGCAATCTCGCAATAAATCGTTAAAAACTATCGTTATGTATTAAACAATTGATTTTAACTATTAATGAGGCTCGCTTATGATGCTCCCCGTGAACTAACCATACGGGACACAGATCGTCCCGAAACCGATAACAGAAGACAGGAGTAATGCAGTGTCCCTTATCAACACCGAAATCAAACCCTTCAAGGCCAATGCCTTCCATAATGGCAAGTTCATTGAAGTGAGCGACGCAACCCTGCGTGGCAAATGGTCTGTAATTTTCTTTTATCCAGCTGACTTCACGTTCGTCTGCCCGACCGAACTTGGCGACCTGGCTGACAATTACACGGAATTCAGCAAGCGTGGCGTGGAAATCTACAGTGTTTCAACCGACACCCATTTCACCCACAAGGCCTGGCATGACAGCTCGGACACCATCCGCAAGATACAGTATCCGATGGTGGCAGACCCCACCGGCGTGATCAGTCGCAATTTCGAAGTGATGATCGAGTCCGAGGGATTGGCAGAACGTGGCACCTTTGTGATTGATCCTGAAGGCCTAATTCAGGTAGTGGAAATCACGGCTGGAGGAATAGGCCGCGACGCGCAGGAACTGTTGCGCAAGGTGAAGGCCGCCCAGTACGTGGCATCCCATCCGGGTGAGGTTTGCCCAGCCAAATGGAAGGAAGGCGAAGCCACTCTGGCCCCATCTCTCGATCTGGTTGGCAAGATCTGATCGATGTTGAATTACTGTTCCAGCGGGTTCGTCCACGCAACGGGTGAGACTTTGTTGGTGAGCAGTCCTGACATTTACCTGTGTTGTGGACGAGCCTTCTGGAACAGTTCTCTAAAGTGTTGAATGCTTGAATTGCGAGGATTACCCGAAATGCTGGATGCCACCATGAAATCCCAATTGCAGATCTATCTGCAAAAAGTCACGCAGCCCTATGAGATCGTGGCGTCTCTTGACGATGGAGAGAAATCACGGGAGTTGTGGTCATTGCTTACCGAGATTGCGTCTCTTACTGACAAGATCACGCTACGCAGTGATGGCACCGATTCGCGTGTCCCTTCTTTTGCCTTCGTGCGGCCAGGGGGAGGAGCAAGTCTGAGTTTCGCGGGAATTCCACTCGGCCATGAATTCACATCGCTGGTGTTGGCGCTGCTGCAGGTCGGCGGTCATCCTCCGCGCGTGAGCGCCGATGTGATCGAACAGATCCGCGGGATAGAGGGTGACTTAAAATTTGAAACGTATTACTCGCTCTCGTGCCAGAATTGCCCGGACGTAGTGCAGGCTCTGAACCTGCTTGCAGTTCTGAACCCCAACGTGCGTCATGTCGCTATCGATGGTGCACTGTTTGAGGAAGAGGTTGACCAGCGCCAGGTGATGTCCGTGCCATCTGTCTACCTGAATGGTGACCTGTTCACGTCAGGCCGAATGGGTGTCGAAGAAATTCTTGCGAAGCTTGATACGGGAGCTGCGCAGCGTGATGCGAAAATGATGTCCGAGCGTGAGCCTTTTGATGTCCTTGTGGTCGGTGGCGGTCCTGCCGGTGCAGCCGGAGCGATCTATGCTGCTCGCAAGGGTATTCGCACGGGAGTGGCTGCAGAACGTTTCGGCGGTCAGGTGCTCGACACGATGGGCATCGAGAATCTGATTTCCATGGCAGAAACTGAAGGCCCGAAACTGGCCAGAGCACTGGAAGAAAACGTGCGTGACTACAATGTTGACATCATGAACTTGCAGCGTGCCTCAGCGCTGTTGCCAGCTGTTGAACCGGGTGGCTACCACGAGATTCGTTTCGATAGTGGTGCGTCATTGAAAGCGAAAACGGTCATCGTTGCTACAGGTGCGCGCTGGCGTGAATTGAATGTTCCTGGTGAGAAGGAGTATCGAAATCGGGGTGTCGCCTACTGTCCGCACTGCGATGGTCCACTGTTCAAGGGCAAGCGTGTTGCCGTGATCGGTGGGGGCAACTCCGGCGTCGAAGCTGCGATCGATCTTGCAGGCATCGTGGGTCATGTCACTCTGCTGGAATTTGCAGACAAATTGCGAGCTGATGCTGTGCTGCAACGCAAGTTGTTCAGCCTGCCAAATGTGAAAGTCATCACCAGTGTGCAAACCAATGAAGTGTTGGGCGACGGTCAAAAGGTGACAGGTCTGTCATACAAGGATCGCGTCAGTGGTGAGCCATGTGTGGTAGCACTGGACGGTGTGTTCGTGCAGATCGGGCTCCTGCCCAACAGCGATTGGCTGAAAGGGACTCTCGAGTTGTCACCACACGGAGAAATTGTCACGGATGCTCGCGGCCAGACCAATGTGCCAGGTGTGTTTGCAGCAGGTGATGTCACTACGGTGCCCTACAAGCAGATCGTCATCGCAATGGGCGAAGGCGCGAGAGCATCACTGAGTGCGTTTGATCACCTGATTCGCCACTGAATAATTGGGAGTAATTGTCTTCAACCAATGTCCGGGCTATCCTTGCCACCCCTGATTTTCATCATGCTGCGCAAGTGAACCCTTACCCATGAATCACCGCAAGTACCACCGCATTGTCGGCATCATCATGTTGACGCCGTTGATTACCTGGGCGTTGACCGGGATGTTCTTTCTTGTCCAGCCTGGTTATGGTGCGGCTTACGAAATGTTGTCGCCTCGCACATATCCATTGACGGAGGTCAGGACGCTGCCCGCTGCGCAAGAATGGACTGAATTCCGCTATCTACGCACGATTCTCGGTGAACATCTGCTGGTGCGCGGCGAGCAAGGTTGGCGGCATCTCGATCCCGGTACGCTTGAAGAATTTCCAGCGCCGCAGGAGCAGGCCGTGCGCTCTCTGGTGATCGACGCCATTGCGCGCAATCCGCAGCGCTATGGCGAAGTGGAGACATTTGTCGATGGAGAGGTGCGCACCTCAACCGGGGTGAATATCACACTCGATTGGAATACGTTGAGTCTGCGTCAGATGGGCAACGACACGCGTTGGATCGATCAGCTTTATCAGATTCACTATCTGCAGTGGACAGGGATCCGGGTGCTGGACAAGGTGCTGGGTGTTGTCGGGCTTTTCTTGCTGGTGTTGATGACAATCACGGGATTCAGATTGGCCTTTCGGATATCTACAACAACCCCAGATTGATCGCACGCAATACCGCCTGAGTTCTGTCGCGCACGCGAAGCTTGCCGAGAATGGACGACACCTGGTTTTTCACGGTGCCCTCGGACTTGTGAATGGCGATGGAAATTTCCTTGTTGCTGTAACCGCCCGCCATCATGCGCAGCACTTCCAATTCCTTCTTGCTTAATGTCTCGGTTTCCCCGGCTTCATCATCGGGCTGTGCCATCGATGACAGTCCGCGTAAAATTCTTTCCGTCACCGCAGGCTGCACGAGTGTGCCACCCCCATGCACGGACTCGATGGCATTCACCAGACTTTCGAGAGAGACATCCTTCAGCAAATAACCACGCGCTCCTGCCTGCAATCCTTCGAGCACCAGCTGATGGTCATCGAATGTGGTGAGGATGATACACGGCACCATGACATCGGCCTTGCGCATGGCGCGCAGCGCATCAATGCCATTCATCTTCGGCATGCGAATATCCAACAACAGTACATCCGGTTGACACTGCCGTATTCCATCCACCACTTCGCTGCCATCGCTCACCTGGCCGACTACTTCAATATTTCTGCTCAGTTCCAGCAGGCTGCAAATGCCCTGACGCACCAGTGTCTGATCGTCAGCCAGCATGACGCGAATCTTCACGGAGATGTGCATGAGTTCTCCGCGCGGCTGGCATTGTTCACAGGCAGAGTCACGATCAAGGTGAAACCCTGCACACCACTGTGCCAGTTGACCTTTCCACCCAGATCGTTCACTCGTTCGGACATTCCTTTCAAGCCGTTGCCCGCCTTGACGTCCGTAATCACTTCGCCATTGTCCTGCACCATCAGTGTCAGTGTGTCATCTTCGCGATGCAGCGTGATGGTGCAATGTGTGGCGTTGCTGTGACGAAGACAGTTTGTCAGTGACTCCTGCGTGCAGCGCAGAATGGTTTCGGCAATCTGCACATCATGAGCTTCCTTGGCGTGCAGGTTCAGCGCGATTTGCAGGTGCGGAGTATCCTGCACCAGTGTCTGCATCGCCTGTTGCAGATCGATACTGTCGTCCTCGCGCAGTTCACTCACTGCCGTCCGTAAATCGCCGAGCAGCAACTTGCCGAGAGCAAGCGACTGTTCCACTTTCTGCTGCCCCTTTCCCTCGGTCAAATGAGTGGCGACTTCCAGATTCAGAATCAGTGCGGTGAGGTGATGGCCCAGCAGATCGTGCAGGTCGCGCGCGATGCGCAGTCTTTCGTTCTGGCGTGATGACTGCAGCAATAACTCGCGCGTGGCAACCAATTCGCGATTCAGTTGTGCAGTTTCTTCGCGCAGAGCCTGTTCGCGATTCGCGCGATGGGTGGTGATGACGGCAAAGAGATGAAACAAACCCAGCGTCACCGAGCTGCTGATGGCTACAGCCAGACTATCGTCGCCAAGATGATAGATCTGGCTCGCCGCGAACAGCGTTACCATTAACGCCAGTAACCATGTCGTGATGCGAATGCTGAAAGTTTCGGCTGCCTGCACGATCCACACGATGCCGGCAATGGCCACGAAGCTGATCTCAACAATGACATACAGGAAGCAGATCAGAGCCAACTCGATCCAGAGCAGCGCAAGAAGGCGCGCTCGGTGATTCGTGGACCAGGGGCTGACGAACAGCAAAAATACCAGTGCAACAAGTGCGAACAGTGCACTTTGCAGAATCAGTCTATTGCTCCAACCCGAATCATCCAGCTCCAGATAGACACAAAGTGCACCCGCGATGGCGAGCACCAGTGCGCCAGTCCAGTTTTGAGCCTTTTCGCTGTTCCAGTAACTGCGCATGGTGTGTGCCCCCGAAGATGGCCAGGATTATGCCACACCGCCAACTCCCTCGGCATAGGCCGAAAGTCATATTGCAAGTCATGACTTCCAGCACTGATGACAGCGTGCGGGAGTCTGTAACCTTGCCTCCATCGTTGCTGCGTTCACTTCAGCCAACAGACCATCAACCTTGTCGCAGCAATCAGGAAAATTCATGTACTTACTACATCAGCTCGCTTTCTACCTCCACGTCAGCATCGGCGCACTGGCTCTGATAGTGTTCTGGATTCCCATGCTGAACAAGAAGGGTTCACTCGATCACAAACGCTTCGGCCGCTACTTCGCGATAGCGATGTATGCGGTGTCGATCTCGGGACTGCTGATGTCCTTCATGGATCTGTTGTTTCCTTTCGTCGGGCATCTGTCGCCGCAGAACGATGCTGCGCGGAGCGCTGTGGCGTCTGAAATACGCCAAAGAGCCGTTTTCCTGTTTTCGCTCAGCGTGCTGGTGTTGACGACCACGCGCCATGGCTGGCTGGTCATTCTGCAGCGGGACAACCGCGCAATGTTGCGGCGTCCACTGCACGTCGGACTATGTGTATTCCTGATTCTTGTGGGAGTGATGATGTTTGTGCTGGGCGTGATGACCGGTTCGTTGCTGTTCATGGGCTTCGCTGCTCTGGAGTTCATCACTGGCTCGGAGGCATTGCGCTACATCTACAAGAAAGCATTGGCGCCCAAAGAGTGGTGGATCGAGCACCTTGGTTCTCTGATTGGTTCCGGCATTGCCGCGTATACGGCGTTCTTTGTCTTTGGAGGCAGCCGCCTGCTCGCGCAGTTCCTGCAGGGATCGTTCGAGGGTTGGAGCCTGGTGTTCTGGTTTGGTCCCGGAATGATTGGTGGCATTGCCATCGGCGTGTTGTCGCGACAGTACCGCCGCAAATTTGCGCCGCAGATTGCGGCTCAGGTGTGACTGTCTCATTGCCCTGTGAGTCGGTCTGCCAGACTGGTATCAGGATCAGTACTGTCATGTGCAAGGAGGCAACATGAGTCCAACTATATACAGGGAAAAAAGCTATCGATTCTTTTTCTTCTCAAGGGAAGAGCCTCGAATTCATATTCATATAGTGTCAGGTAAGGGAGAAGCCAAATTCTGGTTTGAGTCAAGGATTGAAATGGCCAGGAATCAGGGCTATAACCTGCTTCAGTTGCATGAAATAGCGACATTGATTGAGGAGCATAATAATGAGTTCATCGACGCCTGGAAGCACCACTTCTACTGGCCTGATATTGATGTCGATCTCACGCAAGAGATAATCGAGAACCCGGAAATATTTCCACTGAAAACCGCTGTGACGGAATGAGGCAACACTGGTTTTCAATATTGGCGCGCCGCCATCAACGCGCGAATCTCCTTGCCATGAAATTCAAAACTGCCCCCAGCGTCGCCACCCCGAACAGATACTTGAGCATCGTGGCGCTGCTGCCGATGGATGCGATCACGGTGGACGAATCCGGATAGCTGGTCAGCAGCATCAACGTGCAATTGTTCTCGATGAAGTCACCAAGACCCATCAGTAGCGGCAGCAGATTCGCTCTACTGTCGGAAATTCCATCTGCTTTTCTTGCGAGAGCGCTGATGAGAAAAGCCGCCGCGAGGCTATAGGCCGGGATGAACAGAAAATCCAGCAGCAAAAATCGCAAGTAGATGCTGCGACCTTCCGGGCCATAGGCCTCAGCGCGACGCAGAGCCTCTCCCGAGTCGTAATAGAACGTGATGTCCAGAATATTTTCGCCACTGACTGCCAGCAGCGCGGTGTTGGTCATCGGCAGTGATGACTGCATCAGCGCAATGATGGCGAATGTCAGAGCGAAGGTGAGCGCCAGCGATCGACCATTCGTGTGCTTGTGCAGCCAGCGACTGAGGTTGTTCATTCAGGTTCCCTCTGGCCCGATGGGCAGTTCCGTTTTATAGACCACCTGCTTCAGCGTCATGCTCGACTGGATGTTGGCCACGCTCTTGATGCGCGTGAGCTTGTCCGCCAGGAAGCGCTGGTAGCTGTCCAGATCAGGCACCACCACCCGTAGCATGTAATCGAAGCCGCCTGTCATCAGATAGCACTCCATCACTTCCCGGTACTGCAATATCTGCTGCTCGAACTCCTCCAGACTCGCGCGTTCCTGACTGCGTAGCGAAACGTTCACGAACACGCTGATCGGCATCCCTACCGCGCGAGGATCGACGATGCCCACGTAGCGTCGCAACACTCCCGCTTCCTCCAAAGCCTTGACCCGCCGCAAGCAGGGTGAAGGCGAGAGTCCGACGGTGTCCGCCAGCTCGGCATTGCTGATGCGGCCGTTGTTCTGCAGGTGGTGCAGAATTTTTAGATCTGTCTTGTCGAGATTGATTGTTGGCATATTCTGCTATTTATGAGTGATAAAAGGATTGAGTGTGCCTAATTTGAGAGTTCAAACGATGCTATTCGCAATCGGCTGTCGGTGCAAGCGGGCTAGAATGTGTCCACCTCCAGTCGGAACCAACAACAATGAATATGCCCGCCCAGCAACAGTCGCCCGCCAATATTGCCGATACCAGCGCAGATGCCTTCACCGCCGAGCGCCGCGAATGGCTCGACGCCTTGCGCAACGTGTTCGAGGAATACGGCGAGCGGGGGGTGCAGGAAATTCTCGGTGAATTGCAGGGCTGGTCGCGGGATCATGCCATCGCCCTCGGTAACATCAATCACACCACGCCTTATCTGAATTCGATTCCACTGTCTCGCCAACCCGCGTACCCCGGCAACATCGAGTTGGAGAAACGCATCGAGAACATCATGCGCTGGAACGCCATGGCCATGGTGTTGCGCGCGCAGGATCAGGAGTTCGGTGTCGGCGGCCACATCGCCACCTATGCCTCGGCGGCGACGATGATGGAAGTTGGTTTCAATCACTTTTTCCGCAAGCGTGACGACAGCTACGGTGGCGATCTGGTGCTGCTGCAGCCCCATGCCTCACCCGGTGTCTATGCTCGCGCGTTTCTTGAAGGAAGGCTGACGGAAAAACAACTGAAGAACTTCCGTCGCGAGCTGCAGCCAGGAGGCGGCTTGTGCTCCTATCCGCACCCGCGCCTGATGCCCGAGTTCTGGCAGATGCCGAATGCATCGATGGGTCTGTCTACTCCCGGGGCAATCTATCAGGCGCGCTTCGCCCGTTACCTGGAGAACCGTGGACTGAAACCGAAGAACGGCGGCAAGGTATGGTGCTTCATTGGCGACGGCGAATCGGATGAACCGGAAGTGCTCGGCAGCATGGCGATCGCCGCGCGCGAACAACTCGATAACCTCATCATGGTGGTGAACTGCAACCTGCAGCGCCTCGATGGCCCGGTGCGCGGCAACGGCAAGATCATTCAGGAACTGGAAGCGTCCTATCGCGGCGCCGGCTGGGAAGTGATCAAGGTGATCTGGAGCGGCGGCTGGGATGCGCTGCTTGCGCAGGATACCAGTGGTGCACTGCGCCGCCGCATGGAGGAATGCGTGGATGGCGACTATCAGCGTTATTCGATCCTGCCCGGTGATCTGCAGCGTGAACATTGGGTGGATGGCAATCTCGAACTCGAACGCATGATGGCGTCGCTGAGCGATGAGGAGGTACGCACCATCAAGCGCGGCGGACAGGACCCACGCAAGGTCTACGCGGCGTTCCATCACGCGAGTCGCATTCAGGGCAAACCGGTGGTGATTCTCGTGAAGACGGTGAAGGGCGATGGCATGGGCGCTGCTGCAGAGGGGCGCAACACCGCGCATCAGAAAAAATCTCTGAGCCCGGAAGAGCGCTTGCAGTGCGCACGCAACTTCGGTATTCCGCTATCTGACGATGCCGTTGTGAAGGCGGATTTCTATCTGCCGCCCGAAGACAGCGTTGAACGTCAGTACATCCGTAAACACCGCGGCGCACTCGGCGGCAGTCTGCCTGCACGCCAACTGAACTGCCCCACGTTAAGAGCGCCAGAGCTGGAGCAACTGCGCAGCGTTACCGATGGCAGCGGCGAGAAGACCTTGTCTACCACGATAGCCATGATTCGTCTGTTGTCTTTGTTGCTGAAGGATGCAGAACTCGGTCGTTACGTTGTGCCCATCGTACCCGATGAAGCGCGCACCTTTGGGCTGGAAGGATTGTTCCGCGTCGCTGGCATCTATTCAGCGCAGGGCCAGAAGTACACGCCAGTGGATGCCGACACGGTCGTGCCGTATCGCGAAAGCACCGACGGTCAAATCCTGCAGGAAGGTATCTGTGAGACTGGCGCCATTGCTTCGTTCATGGCGGCTGGCACGGCATATGCGGTGCATGGCATTCCCACGATTCCCTTCTACATCTTCTACTCAATTTTTGGCTTCCAGCGCGTCGGCGACATGATCTGGGCATGCGGTGACATGATGTGCCGGGGCTTCCTGCTCGGCGGCACTGCAGGCAGAACCACGTTGAACGGCGAAGGGCTGCAGCATCAGGACGGTCACTCCCACATTCTCGCCAGCACCTACCCGGATGTGAAGAGTTATGATCCGGCTTTCGGATACGAACTGGCGGTAATCGTGCGCAACGGCATTCACCGCATGTACACGCTGCAGGAAAAATGCTTCTACTACATCACGCTCTATAACGAGAATTACAGAATGCCTTCCATGCCGGAGGATTCTGCCGTGAGCGAAGGCATACTGCGCGGCGTCTATCGTTGGCAGCGTTCCGAGTCTGAAGGCCAACAGATTCATTTGCTTGCCAGCGGCTCGATCATGCAACAGGCCATTGCTGCTGCGGAAAAACTCGAAGCACTCGGTTATCGCGTGGATATCTGGAGCGTTACGAGCTTCCTGGAACTGCAGCGCGACGCGCAGGAATGTGAGCGCTGGAATCGTCTGCATCCGCTGCGTACACAGAAGATTCCATATGTGAAATCAACTTTCAGTAACGAACTTGGCGTGTTTGTCGCCGTGACGGATTACATGAAGGCGTTGCCTTCGAGCATCGCGCCGTGGATGCCCCGTGCCTACACCGTGCTTGGCACAGACGGCTATGGTCTGAGCGAGACGCGCGAAACGCTGCGTGACTTCTTCGAGATCAGCGCCGATTACATTGCCCATGCTGCGCTGGTGTCGTTGTACCGAGAGAAGATCATCAGCAAGGCGGTGTTTCAGAAGGATGTGGCCGGGGTGCGCGTCAACACGGACAAGATCGACCCAATGGAGCGGTAAAGAAATTCCCCTGCAGGAACTCTCCTGCAGGGGAAGCGCAGTGCGCCAGAGGATCAGAACTTCATTCTCACAGCGATACCGATCACGTCGAGATCGTCAAATTTTTCATAGGCAAGTTCGACACTCGTGTAGTCGGTGAACTGGTAGCCAATTCCGCCACCGCCACCGAACTCCCATTCATCGTCCTTCGCGCTGAAACCTCCGGCGGACACTTTGACCTCGAGGTTGGAATAGCTCGGTGCCACGAACAGATAGGTGCCGTTTTGAAACACATACTCGCCGCGCAAGGCGAATCCATAGAAGGCCTCCACTTTCACTTTGACGGCACCAATCTTGTCGTCCTGAACACCGGTGCCGATGCGGAACTCCGGTGTGTATGAGAAGCCAGAGGAGCCGTCACCGAACTGAAATCCGACTGTCCCGCTGATGACTCCGAGGGAAACGTCATCGTCCGACAGTTCGTGATAGCCAACCCCAGTGACCAGTTGTGCGTGTGATTGGTCTGCGATCAGCAGGGTTGAACAGGCGATGGCAGTGGCCAGGCAAACTTTGAGCTTCATGCTTTTCTCCATAGTCTTACTCTCCATGAGTTGATGTACTGTCGGTCAATTCTTTGGCCGACCCGGCAATGTAGCGTATCCGTCAAATGAGGTACACCCATACAGGTTGGGCAGAGCCAGGTTGACGGTATGAGCTGGCTCGCAAAACCGGGCACGCTGCACTACCATGATGGCAAATGGTTCCAGGGATGAACACATGCAGCGAATCTTCAAGACTGATCTGGCCCGGGAAATCGGGCAGTGGGTGCGTGACGGCCTTGTCAGCGAGACCCAGGCGCGGCAAATTTGTGTACGCTACGGACTGGATTACGATCACCTCCACAACAGGATCCTCGGCTATAACGTCCTCGTTGCGCTTGGCTATTTCTTCATTGGCCTCGCCCTCATCACACTGATTGGCGCAAACTGGGATGACATTCCCCGCGCCTTGCGTATGGGTGGCCTCGTCGCACTGACAGCGGCAACGCAGATTTCTGGTCTGCGAAAATTTCTCAGTGGCAGGTCAGATGCTGCCGCGCGAGTGTTCTTTCTCGGCAACTTCTTCTATGGCGCTTCCATCATCCTGATTGCGCAGATCTACCATCTGGGCGAACACATGGCTGATGGTGTGTTCTGGTGGGCACTGGGCACGCTGCCATTTGCTCTTATCGCACCGACCTTTCTGCTCGGATTGCAGACGTTGTCGCTGGCCTTGGTCTGGGTGTTCATGGAGGTGTCGTCCGGCTTTTACCCGGCGCTGTTTCCGCTTTTCATTGCAGGCTCTGCCTTAGTGCCGGGTCGTGGCGAGAAGAGTGTGCTGTTGTTTCTGGTGACTGTGTTTGCGGCATTCTTTCACATCGAGTATTCATTGGCGATCTGGTGGGACGATTACGGGCGACCCGAGTTTCTCGGCGAGCATGTGATGATCGCGATTGCGTTCGGTCTGCTGGCCTGGAGTGCCAGTCAGTGGCTTATGCAACAGACACAGGAAAGGTGGCGCCAGTATGGCAAGGCACTGGCGCAATGGAGTTTGCGCTTCTTCCTGATCTTTCTGCTGATAATGAGTTTTGCAGAACCTTGGGAGGAGCTGATTGGTGCCAGATTTTCCCATGTCGCTTCGATGACGCTGGTGTTGATTTTGTGCTGGAGCACATCCATTTTTCTCGCTGTTCGCACCGATCGAATCAAAGAGGCGGCTGCGCTGATTGCACTCAACATCTTCATGCTGGTTGTTGCTCTGATGGTGGCGCCGGGTGCGGCCGTGGCACTACAGGTCATCGACAATCTCGCACTGATCGCGATCGGTGTGGCGATGATTCTCAGTGGTGTGCGCAGTGGCACCTCCCGACACTTCTTCCTCGGCATCACTGTCATTCTCGTAATGGCGTTCTGCCGCTACTTCAGTCTCATTGGCAACTATGTGGGCGGCGCCATCCTGTTCATCGTGTTCGCAGTGGTGATGCTCGGCGCGGCCAGGTACTGGCACCACCATCAGGAGGATTCCGCATGAAGCGCACTCTTGCCGTGGCCATCGCTGCTGCCATCACTCTGCAGGTGTTGATTCTCACTGGCATGGTGGCTGTCGCCGCACTGCCCTTGCTCACCGGCACAGAGATCAGTGTGCGCACCCAACCCATCGATCCTCGCGATCTGTTTCGTGGCAACTACGCGCGGCTTGGTTATGATTTCTCCACGATCGACGTGGCTGAGTTGCCAGCTGTTCCTGCCGTGCGGGTTGGCGAAGTTGTATATGTGACACTGCGTCAGGTCGAAAATGGATTGCATGAATTCGACTCGGCGTCTCTGGCGGAGCCGGAATCCGGTATCTTCCTGCGCGGCCGGGTTCAGTATTCGACAGGGGAGCAGTTCAGCATTCTGTATGGTATCGAAGCGATTTTCGCGCCATTGGAAGAGGCTCTGGCTCTTGAGAAAGAGCTGAGAGAGAGGGCGATTGCCACACTGGCGGTTTCCGCAAGCGGAAGAGCGCGCATCAAGTCCGTTCAGGGAGAGATATAGAGGAAATAAATATCTGTACTCATAGGTCTATTAAGCGCAAAAATCTCTAATAACAGGGCCAGGAAGCCCAGGGAGAATGAAATGTGTAGATTCCATTGTTTCAAGCTGTTCGTTGTATTCCTTGCAGTCAATTCCTTCTCACCCACCGCTCAGGCTGTTGATGCCTGGCAGATCAGCGAAATCTTCTCGAATACCGATGGCACCGTGCAGTACGTCAAGCTGACAACCACGAGCAACAATCAGCAGGGTCTGGCAGGTCGCACTTTGCGCGCACTCAATGCGACGGGCGGTGTGGGGCAGACCTTTACGTTCCCCTCCAATCTTGACAGCTCGCAGACTGCCAACAAGTCGGTTTTGATTGGCACCATTGCGTTCTCCGGCTTCACGCAGTTGCATGTGGATTATCAACTGCCACCAGGATTCCTCTTCACGGAGGGAGGCGCTGTGCAATTGGTGGACATCAGTTCACTGGCCTATCAGCGTACGCAGTTACCACGCAACGGGATTCAGGCGCTGCGCTCCGATGGTGCTCCGGTCACAGCCAATCCTGTGAACTTCGCCGGGCAGTCGGTGACGGTGGATGTTGCAGTCCCCTCGCTGTTCAATGACAGCACGGCGGTGGTGAATCTCCCTGTGGTGGATGTGCCGGGCTCGGGTATTGTCAATGCATCCCTGCAACTGACGAAGCAGGACCCGCTCGAATTCTCGCTCAGTGACGCTTACTTCTATGGCAGTGGTGTCGCGGCAGGGCAACGCGCGGTGCGTCTGCTGGACGGTGGTGTGCTCTCCGTGCCAAGTGTGCTGGTAGGCGGGCAGCTCTATCAACTCAACATGACGCTCATCAACAGTAATCCGATTGTCTTCGGTAACCTTGCCGTGGTCGGTGTGACAGCTCCGCCTGTGGTTCCCGCACTTCCACCGGCCCCCACGCCCACGCCTGATCCACTCGCAGCCAGCATTGCCGCCGGTGAGAGTCAGTATGGCAATCTGTGTGCGGTGTGCCATGGCAACAACGGCGTGGGCGGTCAGGCACCGAGTCTGCAGGGTTTCCCGGCGTCAGCATTTGCTGCGGTGCGCAACACGATAAATGCCTCGATGCCGCAGGGTAATCCGGGCGCCTGTGTCGATAGTTCGGTGTCCACCTGCGCCACCGATATCGCCAATTTCATTACTCGCCGTCTGTCAGGAAATTGATGATGAGCCCAGCGATGCGAGTCATGAAGACCGCGATTTTTCTCCTGCTACTACCCGCCACCGCAGTGCAGGCGCAGCAGGTCCTTACTGATCGTGAGCGAGTGGATTTCGACAGCCCCGAAGGGTGGGCGATGGCGCATACGCTGGCGGCAACACTCAATCTGGGCTCTGTGCCTCCGACAATAATGGAGCCATGGCGTCTCGTTTTTTCTGCAGAGGTGGGCTCCATCCCACGCCTCTCCAAGGCTGAACAGCGCGTGGGGTTTGGTGGCTTCAAATACGAAGACATGAACAAATCACCGGTGTTTGGCAAGGGCCGTGTGCATCTGGGATTGCCCGGCAATTTCTCCGCGGTGGCGTCGTGGACGCCACCGCTGCGTCTCAATGGCGCGAAACCCAGAGGTGTCTTCGGACTTGCTCTGGAGAAACAGCTCTTCGCCGAGAATGGCTGGGGGTTGGGTGGTCGTCTATATGCGCTGCGGGGCGATGGCACGGGTGACATTACCTGTGACAAGGACACCGCTGCCGGAACGCCCGGTACGGCGGCGAATCCTTTTGGTTGTCGCGCGCCGTCCAATGATCGTCTTTCGCTGGATCATCAAGGATTCGAATTGATGGCCTCCAGAATGCTCGCAGGTGAGCGTTGGCAGCCCTATGTTGCTCTGGCATGGACCCGCACTGATCCGAGCGCACAGGTGAATGCGAGAGTCTTCGAAATTATCGATCGCTCTGTGCTGACCAGCGATGGCAATCTCACCACCGCGACTGTCGGTGTTGCATTCCATCCCTCGGCGAATTGGAGTTGGTCGGCGGCTTTCTCCTATACCCCGCTTGATGTGCGACGTCCACCGCTGCGCAAGTCCGAGGAGGGTGACTTCTGGAGTGTCCGCATCGGCCTGAGCTGGAACGGAGGTTTGCCATGGCAATGAGTGCTGTGGGAAAGCACCTGGTGCCTCTGACTTTGCTGCTCTGTGGTGCGGTACACGCGCAACAGGAGGTGACCGAGTACGCGATCAACAGTGCCGAGTCGCGTGTGTATTGGCTTGTCTACAGCGCGGGAGTTCTCTCCCGCCTCGGACACAATCACGTTATTTCCGCGCCGACGTTGAGCGGAACGATCCATCTCGATCCGCAGTTGCCGCAGTCGCGCTTCAGTATCGAGATTCCGGTGGCGATGCTGGTGGTCGATGACGCAGCACTGCGTGCAGAGTTGGGTAACGGTTTCACGGGCGAACCCTCGACCAATGACATTGAGGGTACGCGTCGCAACATGCTCAGTGATCGCCTGTTGAATGCGGGACAGTATCCAGTGCTACAAATCAGTGGTACTGGGCCGCTGGGCGAAGCTGACAGTCAGGTGATGAACGTGTCGGTGACAGTTGCGGGCAACACTGCGGAGCTGATGGTGCCAGTGACGGTGCGAGTCGATGGCGACACCATCAGTGCAGAAGGGGTTTTTCAGTTGACTCACGAGGAAATCGGACTACGCCCGTTCAGCGCGCTCATGGGCACATTGAAGGTGGCTGAGCAGATGGATTTCAGTTATTACATCGTCGGACGACGGCTTTGAAAACCGGGGTCAGAGAAACATTTCAGTTCTCCGCCACTGTCCACGCAATCACTTCCGTCGCCACGCGGTTCGCGGCAATTCCCAGTGCTGTTACCAGTTGCGCTGCAGAGGTTCCCGCCACCGGCTCCCGCGCCTCGAAGCGTCGCGAACTGATGATCTGGCGCGTGGCGGTATTCACCAGTCGCGCATCGTACTGAATCACAGCTACGCCTCTGCCCCCCACATACTCGTTGTGAAGCGCGCGCAGCATGCCGCTCAATTCCACATTGGCCTGCAAGCCATCAGTGCTGGCGCTCAGTTCACTCACACGGCCATCGCGCCAGAATGCATCCAGCAGCCAGTCACGCCATAGTTGTGGCACAGGCGCCGCCCAGCGGGCATCCGGATAGGCTTGAAAACTGTTGTTGCCGACCATTGCCAGAATGCGGGTGCCGCCGAGAGAATCCGCAGTGGCGGGTGTGGCGATACGCAGTCCACTCAATACCGGTATTGTCGTTGTCGTCGTGAGTGTCGATGGTGGCAGTTGATAAAGGTCGGTTGGCACTCTTTCCGGCAGCACACTGCAAGACATCAGTGTGCCGCACAGCAGAAGAAATGGAAAATGCATTCTCATGGTTGGAATTCCTTGATGTTGTCGCCACCCAGAAAGAACCCGGCGGGGTCCTCTTCCAGGCGGGTGGTAATGTCACTGAGGTTGCCGAGAACACCGCGCAGATCCTGAATGGCTGGCCCCAGCTCGGACAGACTCTGCATGCCATTGCTCAGTGCCTGTCCGTTGTCGCTGAGCAGGGTATCCAGTTTTTGACTGAATTGTTCCAGATTGGCTGCGGTGTTGTTGGCGCTGAGCATGAGAGGTTCTCCCCGAGTTGTGATCTGATCGTCGATGCGCTCCAGTATCTTGCTCAGGTCGTTGCCAACATTCGCGAGACTGTCGAGGCCCTGCCGTAGAGCATCCTCTTGCTCGACCATGCTGGCGGTGAAGGAGTCGAGATTGCGCAGCACGCTGCTGAGGTTCTGTGCGTTTTCATCGGAGAGTATGTTGTTGGCGCGATCCAGCAGACTGGTAATGCTGGCGAGCAGTTCATCGCTGCTAACCCGCAGGCGAGCGAACGAAGACGGTTCGGCATGGATGACCGGCACACCTTGGTCGGAAGTGAGCAGCGCACTGGACGGCAGGCCCTGACTCAGTTCGATGCCGGAAGCACCGGTTACATTGAGCAGTGTCAGACGCGCGGTAGTGTCGACTTTTACCGGCGCGGTACTGGAGATACGTACTCGCGCCCACACCAGGCGGGGGTCCAGAGGATCGAGCCGCAGCCGCTCGACTTCACCCACGCGAATGCCGCTGTATTGCACCGGGCTGCCGACTGACAGTCCGGAGACGGCCTCCTCGAACAGGATGTCAAAAAGCATGAAATTCCGGTCTACACCGGAGCGCGACATCCACATGGTAAAGAGCAGCAGGAGAGCGCCCGCAGTAAGGGTGAAGAGACCGACGATGATGTGATGTGCACGGGTTTCCATAAATTCAGCTCTGGTCGAAAGTCAAAAGGTCACGGCGTAATGGTTTGCTCGATTCGGGTAGTCGCTGCAGCGGCTGCCCTGCCACGCGGCCCGTGGAAGTAGTCCTGAATCCAGTCGTCCGCTGTAGCTGCCACGACTTCCAGCGTATCCACGACCAGCACTCTTTTCTGCGACAGTACGGCGATGCGGTCGCAAGTGGTGTACAGCGTATCCAGGTCATGCGTCACCATGAACACCGTCAGGTTGAACGCATCACGCAATGTCAGCAACAACTGATCGAAGGCGGCTGCGCCTATCGGGTCCAGTCCTGCCGTGGGTTCATCCAGGAACAGGATATCCGGGTCCAGGGCCAGGGCACGGGCCAGCGCTGCACGCTTGATCATGCCGCCGGACAGATCGGCCGGGAACAGATTTCCCGCATGGGCAGGCAGGCCGGTCAGGGCCAGCTTTACCGACGCCAGATAAGTAGCTTCCTTGCGTGACAGCCGTGCATGCTCGATCAGTGGCAGCGCAATATTCTCCAGTACGGTCAGCGACGAAAACAGTGCGCCCTGCTGGAACAGCACACCGATGCGGCGCTCCAGTAGTGAGCGCTCCCCTGTCGACATCGCCAGCATATCTTTGCCAAGCATCGTCACCTGACCAGCGCTTGGACGCAACAAGCCGACAATGGAGCGCAGCAACACGGACTTGCCGCTGCCGGAACCGCCCACGATGCCGAGGATCTCGCCCTTGCGGACGTCCAGATCCAGATCCTCATGCACAGAGTGCTGGCCGAATCGGTTGCAAAGCCCCCGCACTTCTATGACCGCTTCTGGTCTTTCCGTCATGATGTCATCACCAGTCCATCTGCATGAAGAACATGGCGGCCACCGCGTCCAGCAGGATCACCACGAAGATCGATTGTACTACTGCCGATGTGGTGTGCTCGCCGACCGACTGTGCGCTGCCTTTGACCTTGAAGCCCTCGAGACAACCGATCAGCGCAATCATCAGCGCGAACACTGGTGCCTTGCTCAATCCCAGATACAGATGCTTGAGCGGGATTTCCTGCACGATGCCGAGGAAGCGGGCCGGGGAGATGTCTAGGCTGAGCACTGCCACCATGGCCCCGCCGAGCATGCCAGCCAGAATGGCGACGAAGGTCAGAATCGGCAACATGATCAGCAGGGCCAGCAGGCGCGGGATGACCAGCAGTTCGATCGGACTCAACCCTTGTACCTGCAAGGCATCGATTTCTTCGTTCACTTTCATTGAGCCGATCTGAGCGGTATAGGCACTGGCCGTGCGGCCCGCCAGCATGATTGCGGCAAGCAGCACTCCCATCTCGCGCATGAAGGCATAGCCCACCAGATCGACCGTGTAGATGGTGGCCCCGAACTCCGCCAGTACTGTGGCACCCAGGAATGCCACCACGGCACCCACCAGAAAATTCAGCAGCGCGACAATGGGCACTGCGTTCAGCCCGGCCTGTTGCATCTGAGCTATCAGAGCAGTGAAACGCCAGCGCCAGGGCTTCGGTAGCAGAGTGGCCAGGGTCAGCAGGGTCAGGCCCAGAAATCCGAGAAACGCCAGCAGATTGCGCCAACCGCTGATGACCATTGCGCCGAAGTTTGCAAGGCCATCCCCCAGGCGCCAGCGGTTGATCTTGATATCGCCGTCGCGCTCCTCCATGGCAGACGCCACGGCAAGTAGCAAAGCCCGGCGCTCTTCCGACAGTCCACTGGCAGCAGGGGTGAGTGAGCGTAAACGGTCAGCCCCCAGCAACTTGACCAGCAGTGCCGCGCCAGCCGTATCCAGTCCAGTCAGGCGGCTGGCATCCAGACTCTGGACTGCTTCGGCATCACGCAGATGGACGCGGGAGAGCTGCGGATAGCGCTGCAGGGTCCAGTCGCCCTGCAACTGCAGGGAAGAGTCGGGCTGCAGGACCAGATCCTGTTGGTGTGTTGATGTGGGCATGCCGCGGCGTCACTTGGTCTGATGAATATTGAAGGTTACAGCAAGAGGCGTGCCCGCCGGATGCTGGACTTGCGGCATTGTACCCTTCAAGGGCTGGCTCGGGCATTAAACTGTGATACCGTTGCCGGGCACTCATGGCCTTCGGACCCCGAAATTCAATAATAAATAGTAGTCTGGTATGTCTCGCTCCTCACCTTTACAGTCTGTTTTACAGTCGCTCCTGCAATCACGCGTTTTGCCTCTCCTGCCGTTGTTTATCTTCCTGTCAGTACAGTTTGTCGCAATGCCGCGTGTCTACGCCCACGGTGGCGTGGCCTACGAGGACGACCGCTGCATAATCAACATTGGTTTTCTGACGGCCCACTTCACTATTTATCAGCCGGCACAGCGTGGCAACAAAGAGTTCTGCGAGGACATCCCCGAGGTCAGCGATACAGTCTTCGTCATGGAGTACCTGCACAACTTCTTGCGGGAGATGCCTCTGGACTTCCGTATCATCCGCGATGAAGAGGATTTCGGCATCTACGCCCGCTGGGAGGACGTGCAGACCATCGAAGATCTTGATGCCGTGACGGTTTTCTACCAGCCGCCGGTCATCAGAGCGGAGGGACAGTTCACCGTGAATCACCGCTTCGATGCGAAGGACACGTATATCGGCATCGTCACTGCACAGCACCCTGACGACGACCGTGTCTACCATGCTGTGTTTTATTTTCAGGTAGGTGGACCGGACTATGGCACACTGCCATGGTTCTTCGCGCTTGCCGTGTTGCTGCAGGGGATCTACTGGGTGAGCAGTGGCGGCTACTCACGCTGGCGAGCCGCCCGCTCCCACACGATTTGAATTGGATAATCAAACAGGACACGTTATGCGCTCAGCAGTCTTTCTGATAATCGGCCTCGTGCTCAGTGCAGCACTGTTTCCGCCGCAGTGGTATTCGCCAAGGTTGCGGTTCGAGATGGCGCAGATCTTCGGTATACCGGCATATGAAGAACGTGCCAGCATGAATGCCACTGACCCTGAGATGATGGCGCCCACTGAAGAGGCTTGCCCTGAGGATCTGCTTGGTTGGCGTGACGCGCAGGTGATCGATGGCGTCAGCATTGCAGCCGCGCCCACCTGCGTCGCCGATAACCCCTATGCCATTGCCGCATTTGTGCGGGGCACCAACAATGTTTCTACAGATACACTGCTGCGCGCAGGTCTGGCGCCTGACGCCGTGGTCAAGGGTGCCGATCTTGATGGTGACGGTGATCCTGATGAGATACACATCCGCCTTGAAGTGGCAGAACTGAATGGCGGGTCTCCCGATATGCTGGAACCCACCGCGCAGTTTGCGCTTGCGCCAGGCATAACACCCGGTCTGTGGGTCTTCGTGCCGAAGTCCTTCGGCATGGCTACGGAGAATTTCGAATCGAACGTGGCGATGGACCTGCTGCGCCTGCCGTCACCGAGTATTCGCATCGAGCAGGGTGATGTCGTGAAGGTGACGCTGGAGAACACTCACTACATGCCGCACACCATTCACTTTCATGGCGTGGATCACAGCTACCTGACCGCCGACGGGCAGGGCAATGACGGCACCATGACCAGTGAGATGCCACTGCTGCCGGGCGAGGCCCGCACCTATGAGCTGAACCCGCGCAGCACCGGCACTGCGTTCTATCACTGCCACGTGCAATCCCAGGCACACATCCTGATGGGGCTGCAGGGCATGTTCATCGTCGAGGAGAACCGTCCCAACAATATGCTGCAGACGCTCAACGTTGGCGCCGGTCAAGTGCGTGTCACATCGCAGGCAAGCCGTGAGGAATACGATCAGGAATATGATCTGCACTACACCGATCTGGACAGTGGTCTGAGCAGCATCATCCAGCGCAGCAATGATCCGGCGGAGATCGAGCGCTGGATTCACGGCGGCTATAACCTGATCGAATCAAACAGCGATTACTACACACTCAACGGCCGCTCGTTTCCCTACACGTTCCGTGAATCTCTTGTGGTGACAGGCCCGGATGAACTCATCCGGCTGCGCGTATTGAACGCAGGCAGCGCTGGACTCGCATTGCATCCCCACGGTCACAAGGTGACGGCAACGCATCTGGATGGTGTGTTGCAGAGCCTGGAGGCGCAGGTCACCCGCGATGTGTTCTGGCTCGCCAGTGCTCAGCGTGCCGATTTCACACTCAACACCACGAATGATGGTTTGCACTCCTATGGCAGTGGCGTGTGGATGTTGCACGATCACGGCGGGCGCGGTATCACCAACAACGGCATCGCGCCCGGTGGCAACATGAATGCAATCGTCTATCGTGAGTATCTTGATGACAACGGCTGGCCAATCTCGCAGGGCGAAGACATGAGCATGTTCTTCAATCCGGCGTTTTATCGCCGCGACGATGCCATGGTGATGTCCGGGGAAACGCAATTCACCGCAGGGTTCATGCTGCGTGTGATCGCCTTCAGTCTTGCGCTTGGTCTTGCGCTCGCCAGTCTGGTGCGACTGTTGATTCCTGTGGTGGAGGAGCGTCGATGACACGAGCGCCAGGTTCGTCATTTACCTCATCATTGCAGGCGACGGCAGTGCTGCTGATGCTGTGGTGCGGGCAGGCCGCCGCGCAGGTTGGCAGCTCCAGTATCGAGGTCAATCCCATCGCAGACAGAGTCCCGTTGGCAAGAGAAGATCATTCCCATCACGAACACGCTGCCGATCACAACATGAAGTTTGATGATGCGGGCATGGTCATGAACAGCAACGCCGATGTGCTGCCACAGGATTGTGAGAGCATCAGTGAGGATGTCGAGTTTGTTGTCTACGCTGGAACGGATTACGCGCTTTCTGCGGCGGGCCGCACTTTTGGTTACAGCGAACACGAGTATCATGTGCCACCGTGCAGTCGCGTGACCATCCACTTTTACAATGAGGATCAGGTGCGTCATCAGTGGATGCTGCATGGTCTGCCGCGCTATCTTTATCCGCAGGGCATGTTTCATCTTGAGGCCAGCGGCGGGCAGCATGTCATGGGTACCTTCATCGTGCCGAGTGACGATGCAACTTATCTGATTCATTGCGACATCACACAGCATATGGAGAAAGGAATGAAGGCCCAGCTTGTCGTAGGCGCTGGCAGCGGAGACCTGTGGAGCGTGCCCGGCGTCAGTGCTGACTTCAATCACCACGAAGAAAAGATGCCGCGTGGCACGTTGCTGCTGATGGCCGCGATGGTGATGCTCGCTGGTGCGATGTTGACTACCACGAAACTTTGAAGTACTAAAGTGTGGACAAAAAACAGAGAGAAATAATGCCAACCAGACACACTCCTCTTTATCGCATTGCCCGCTACCGCGTACAACTGATCTGTTGTTTCAGCCTTCTGCTCAGCGCATGTCAGGCGGCCGACGCCCAACGTTTTGACAGACTCGTACTTGATGATGCCTTCGCTGGCGGATACGGTGTAGAAATCGCTGACGTTGATGGCGATGGTCGCATGGATATAGTGGCGTTGGCCACCAACCCGGCGCAGTTCGTCTGGTATCGCAATCCGGGCTGGGAGAAGTACATCATCAGCAGCACCGCCGCTGGCAACATTGCCGCTGCATCACACGATATTGATGGTGATGGCGACATGGATATCGTGTTGGCCAGCGCGTTCAACCTGCGTGCTTCCACAGAGGGTGGGTTGGTGCACTGGCTTGAAAATCCAGGCAACCCGATGGAAAACCAGGAATGGCAGCAACACCTGATCGATCAGATTCCCACATCGCATCGCCTGCGTTGGGCGGATGTGAATGGTGATGGCAAGTCGGAGCTGATCAACCTGCCGATTATCGGTATCGGTGCTACTGAACCCGATTATGCAGTGGGAGCGCGGTTGACGGCCTATTCCATTCCCCAGGATCCTCGCGCAGGCCGCTGGGGCAAGGTGGTGATCTCTGATGCGCTGGAAATGGCGCATGGATTGAGTGTCATAGACTGGAATGGTGATGGGCGCGACGATTTGTTGACCGCCAGCTTCTCCGGAATTGATCTGTTCCAGATGGCCTCCCGTGGTCGCATGGTAGACCAGACGCCTCTTGGCGCTGGCAATCGCGGCAATCGCCCCGGGCAGGGCAGCAGTGAGGTAGCTGTTGGCTCGCTTGCAGGCCAGCCTGAGGGCTCGCTTGAAAGTTCAGCGCGATTCCTCGCCAGCATCGAACCCTGGCACGGCAATGAAGTGGTGGTGTATCGCCCCAACGAAGATGGCTCGCTGCCCTGGGCGCGGGAAGTCATCGACACAGAATTGGTGGGTGGACATGCGTTGGTGGTAGCTGATCTGAACAATGATGGCCGCGACGAGATCATCGCGGGTCATCGTTCCAGCCCGTTCGGTCTTTACATCTACCGCTACATGCCGGACACAGGATTGTGGCAGCGCAGTACGCTGGATGCAGGTGGCATTGGCGTGGCCGGTCTGGCAGTCAGTGACTTCAACGGAGATGGTTTTGCAGACATCGTGGCAGTGGGGTCATCCACCGCCAACGTTGTCCTCTTTGAAAACGCCGGGCGCTAGCAGGCTTGCATGCCCGGGGTCTGGATCTACGGTGTCGGCACCAGATTGCCCGCGATCCACACCTGATTGACCGATTTCGTGTTGTTGATATCTGCCAGCGGATCGGCATCCAGCACCACGATATCCGCCCACTTGCCCGCCTCCAGAGTGCCCAGATAGTTCAGCCCCAGGCATTCCGCTGCGCCCCCGGTAGCGGAGTACAGTACCTGCATCGGACTCATGCCTGCATCCACCATCATGCTCATCTCCAGATGCTCGAAGTAGCCCTGAAAGCGCGCTGCGGGTCCGCTGTCGGTGCCCATGGCGATCTTCACGCCCGCATCGGACAGTAACTTCAGATTGCTCATGGCATTGGGCAGGGCAATGTTCTTGTAGTGCTGGGCCCCGGGATTGTCGCGCATGCGCTGCTGCCGTTCGGGCTCCCGCAATGTGGCTACGACAGCAGGGTCGACATCCTTGAGGAAGAAGGGGTCGCTGAAGAACGCAGGCTCGCTCTCGTAGACAAAGGTCGACAGCTCGCGGGTCAAGGTTGGGCTGTAACAGACATCTGCGGCCTTGAGGCCATCAATGAACTCCGCATCCACGGCGGTATCGCGCACACTGTGAGCGATGAAATCGGCACCGGCGGCGAGCGTTGCCTTGGCGTCTTCCAGATTATAGATATGCACTGCCAGGGGCAGGCCACGCTTCTCGGCCTCATCTGAAATCGTCTGATAGATCTCCGGGGCCATCTTGGCGCTGCGGCCCAGATTGTCGTCCACTCGGATCTTGATGAAATTGGCGCTCTGGTCGGCCACGCCATTCACGGCACGGACAGCTTCTGCGGTGGTCGCAGGTGCCAGCACTGGTCCGGCCACCATGAGACGCGAGTGATTGATATAGACGGGATTCTGTTCGTTGCGGATCTCGAAGCCTTCGAACTCATCGTCGCCCAGGCTGTTGACCGTGGTGATGCCGTAGCGGGCGTAGAGCTCCAGTTGTCGCAGCACATTGCCACGGTTGTAGTGGCCTGACTCCAGACCGAGTACACCGCCAACATGGCCGTGGGTATTGATGAGACCGGGAATCAGTGTCTTGCCTCCGACATTGATCTGCCGGGCACCTTCCGGGATCGGTGTTGAGGCGGCTGGGCCGACCGCGACGATGCGCCCGTCGGTGCTGATGATCACGCCATTGTCGACAGGGGCAGAGCCAGTGCCGTCTATGATTCTGCCGCCGACGAAGGCAACTGTTCCTTCACCTGCAATGGCTGGGGTGCTCAGACAAGTGATTGCCAGTGCCAGCAGGGTGCTCTTTCGGGAATTGTTGTCGTGCATGGGGTTTCTCCGTTTTCTTGTTGTTGGCGCCTGCTCACTCTAAACCCGGTGGTCTCAACCCCGCAGAATTGACAGGGCGGCGGCTTCTGTAGGTTAATGCTTTCAGCCGTTAAAACAACCCATGGAGAACATCATGATCAATAAATTGCGAGTCACTCTTGTCGCACTGGGGCTGGCTGCAGGAATTGCCGTTGCCGACGACGCCTTCGTAGCTCACCAGAGTTTTGGCGATACCATGCCCGCAGAGGGTGAGGCCGTATCCCTGCAGACTGCGATCAGCGCTCTGGAGACGGGCCAGGCTCAGGAAGTGAAGGTCATGGGACAGATCACTGAAGTCTGTCAGGCCAAGGGATGCTGGATGTTGCTGGTGGATGGCGAGAGTTATGCACGCATTACCTTCAAGGACTACGCCTTCTTCGTTCCCACCGAGACCAGCATGCAGCGAGCCGTCGTATATGGCGTGTTGGAGGATGCCACCCTGAGTGCGAACGAGGCAGCCCACTTTGCCCAGGACGCAGGCAATGCCGAGGCGCGTGACGAGTTGCTGGCCGCCGGCAAATCAATACGTGAGTACTCACTCGTGGCTGCCGCAGTACAGCTTGAGAACAGGCTCTGAGAACCTGTAGAAAAATTTGCCAATGACTGACAGGGACAACCCTGGGGATAGCTGATGGAAAGTATTGAGTTGAATTCCGACGTAGTGCTTGGCTACATCTATACGTACGGCATGAATGTGGTAGGGGCGTTGTTCACTCTGGTGATCGGGTTGTGGGTTGCCAACACTCTGGTCGACTTCATCAAGAGGTTGCTTAACAGAAGCAAGGTCGACCCCTCGCTGCAGAGCTTCCTGTCCAGTCTGTTCGGTATTCTCTTCAAGATCATGGTCTACATCACTGCATTGGGCGTGCTCGGTGTGGAGATGACCTCGTTCATCGCTCTGCTGGGTGCTGCGGGCCTTGCGGTTGGCCTGGCCCTGTCGGGCACACTGCAGAACTTTGCAGGCGGGGTGATGATCCTGTTCTTCAAGACTTTCAAGGTTGGAGACTTCATTGAGGCCCAGGGTTACTCGGGGACGGTGAAGGAGATTCAGATTTTCGTGAGCATTCTCACCACTCCAGACAACAAGACGGTGATTGTGCCCAATGGCCCGCTTGCCACCGGCACGCTCGTGAATTTTTCCACGCAGCCGATCCGGCGCGTCGACTGGACCTTTGGCATAGCCTATGGTGATGATGTCGACAAGGCCTATGCCGTGCTGAAGGATCTGGTGTCGCGGGATGCGCGTATCCTTGTTGATCCCGCGCCTCTCTATGCTGTCGGTGCACTTGCCGACAGTTCCGTGAACATTGTCACGCGTGTGTGGGTCAATGCCGCCGACTACTGGCCGGTATTCTTCGCAATGAATGAGCAGGTGTACAAGCACTTTGCCAAAGCCGGGCTCACGATTCCCTTCCCGCAGCGCGATGTGCATATCCATCAGGAGAAATAGATCACAGACAGGCGTTTACCGACTGTTAGAATCCCCTGTGTCTGCACGAACAGGACTGCAAGAGTACGACCAAGATGGAAAACCACAAACTCTGTCGAATGACAGAAAAGGAGAGATACATGAAAAAGTATTCCATGATGAGCAAGAGTCTCGCATCCCTGGTACTGGCACTGTTCACGATGATGAGCGTACAGGTTCCTGCCATGGCGGATATCGTCAGTACCGAGCAGCTCGCGTTCGAACAACAGACACAGATCAAGCGTGATGCTGTGAAGAGTTTTTTCTCCCGTGACGATGTGGCTGCGCAGCTCGTTGAGCGTGGTGTGGATGCCTCGGATGCACAGATGCGCGTGGACAGTCTGAGTGGCAGTGAACTGAATGCTCTTTACGAACAGATCGACACACTTCCTGCTGGTGAAGGTCTTGGTATCGTGATTGGCATTCTCGTCATCTTCATTCTCCTGGATGTTGCGGGCGTCACCGATATTTTCCCGGGTGTTTAACCATGGCTGCCCTGATATAAGAGCGTGAAACCTGCCCCTTTCAGGTATTTCGCAGTGACTGCTCTGTTGCTGGTCATGACTGGGTGCGTCGGGGCGCCCCAGTCTGCTCTGTTACTCGCACATTTCAACGAGCATTCCAACGCAGATCTCATCGAACACCATCGCGAACAAGCTGCACCAGTACTTTCCCCTCGCGTCAATCTCGATAATGTCCTGTTCTTTCCTCAGGAAGAATACCAGTGCGGCCCCGCTGCTCTGGCCACTGTATTGAATGCCAGCCTTGTTGTGGTGTCTCCTGATGATCTCGTCTCTCAGGTCTATGTGCCGGAGCGGCAGGGTTCACTGCAGATCGAGATGCTCGCTGCACCACGGCGTTATGGACGGATCTCCTATCAGTTGCCTCCAAGTCTCGATGCCGTGCTGCGCGAGGTGCAGGCGGGGCGCCCGGTGCTGGTGATGCAAAATCTTGCACTGACACGTTTTCCGCAGTGGCACTACGCTGTGGTAGTGGGGTATGACCTGGCACAGCAGGACATCATTCTGCGCTCGGGAACGATTCGTGACTATCGCGTGTCGCTGCGAGTCTTCGAGAGAACCTGGAGCCGGGCGCAGCATTGGGCTGTTGTGATTCTGCAGCCTGGTGAACTGCCCCTCCAGGCGAGTGAAGACGGGTATTTTCAGGCAGTCTCTGCATACGAAAACGCAGGGGCATCCTCTCAGGCAGGTGCTGCATACCGCGCTGGTCTGGAACGCTGGCCGGACAGTCAGTTACTGGGTATGGGTTATGGCAATCTCGCGTATCGCGATGGTGACCGTGAACTTGCCATTACAGCCTATTCCAAAGTGCTCGAACATCATCAGGATTACGCGGCTGCGCACAACAATCTTGCGCAGGTAATGTTCGAGACAGGGGATCTGCAGGGCGCAGAAGCGCATGCTCGCAACGCAGTGCGGCTCGGTGGCAGTTTTGCGGAGATCTATCAACGCACCCTGGACAGGGTTCTGGCGGCGAACGCTGCGCGTTAGTCAGAATGAATTTCTGGTTTCATCCCAGAGCAGGTCGCAACAGATGATGAATTGCCCGCCCTCGATCTCTGTCAGCACTGATAGCGTGATGCAGAGAGTGCCATCTGAAATCGAGAAGTACGGTTTGGTGACCTGAATGGAGAAGGGGTTTCTGACCGCATTAAAGAAATAGTCACGGCGCTTCCAGCTGGCTCCCTGTGTATCGGCAAGTGCACGCAAACGGTCCTTGGTGCTGATGTGGATAGTAGTCGAGTCGATGTTCGAGTAGCACTGGCTGCCATCCAGCGCGAGCTGGTAAAGACGAATTGTGTCCTTGAGTGGCAGCATGCTGGCAGAGATGTCGCGCATGGAATTTTTCTTTTCAGCGCCAACTGTTGCTGCCGTGAATTGTGCAATGTAGGGTGCCAGCAATTCCTGATGCTGTTGTTGTGTACGTTGAGTCAATTCGTCGAAACTATGATAAAGATCTTTCCACAGTCCCCCTTTGGTCTTGATCGATTCCGATAGCAGAAAGGGATGCGCGAAGTAGAATCCCTGTACCAGGTCAACACCGCCTTCCATCGCTGCCATCGCTTCCGCTTCTGTCTCTACACCTTCCGCGAGCACGATGCATTTACAATTATGCAGCATGCTGGTGATACCTTTGATGAGGCTTTTCACGCTCGGATCAGTGCCTGCTTTCTGAAGCATGCTGCGATCGAGCTTGACGATGTCCGGCTTGATACGCCAGATGCGTTCGAAGTTGGACTGACCGGCACCGAAATCGTCGATAGCGATGAGGAAGCCCATCTTCTTGTATTCCTGTATGTGGTCTTCCAGTTCCTTTTCATCGTCGATCGTGGATTCCAGCACTTCAATGACGAATCGGTTGGCCGGGTATTTTTTCTCGCGCAGTAGCCAGGACAGGAAGCGCAGATAGTTGTTCTGGCGATTGAGTGTCTGCGGATCGACGTTGAGAAAGAGCCATGCGCTGGGTGGGTCGAGAGCATGGAAATTTTCTATGTGCACGAGCTGGCATATCTGATCAAGTGTGACGATGTCATCGCTCTGCGGAAGGTTGAAGAGCTGGTACGGAGGAATTTGTTGATTATTGCAGTCAATGCCACGGGCCAGACCTTCGAGACCGACAATGCGTCGGTGTGCGATGCTGTAGATAGGTTGAAACGCGGAAATAATGCGGTAATCACCGTAGGTAGCGAACCGATTGCCGTTGAAATAACCCAAGGATGCCGAGAAAACGGGGTGGTCATCTCCATTGATGTAATTATCTTGGTCCATCTGGTTCTCTGGCTCTGAGCGTTGACACGCTGATACTGTGACTGAGCCCGGCGTTCAAATTGAGCGACTGATTCTACCTCAGTGAATTCAATATTCAATCGGCAATTATGTGAGTTTCTGTAGCAATAATTGAAGGACACCCGCCACCAGTAGTGATTCATCTGGCTTTTTCCAGAAGTGGTGAATGCAGTAGCTCTGGTGCTCAGAAGCCCAAGGGAAAGAAGAAACCAGCGCGCAGACTCTTGGTTTTTTCGTTGTAACTGACAAGCGCCTCGCCGTAGCCTTCGTAGTAGCTGAGCACGAAACGGCTATTGATCCAGCGGGACATGGGCAGTATCAGGTCGAGCTGATAACTGACTTTTTCTGTCTTGTGTCCCTTGATTGTTTTGAGATTGATATTCGCCCAGTTGTTCAGATCTACGTGAGTAATGATCTCCGCGTTGCCCAGATAGTCGGCAATATCTTCGTTGAATTCGCCCTCCTTGACGACATCCCACACTTTAACTGTCCAGCTCAACATCTCGCTGTAGCGGAGTTCACGCTGCCCGTAGACTCGGTCCCAGCTTCGCGAGTTGATGCTGTCCAGGCCATTGGATTGATGTTCGAAACCCGCAACATCGAAAATGTGCAGGCGTGGTGTGCTGCTAGGTCTTGCCAGCGCTTCGGTAAAGTCCCAGAACAGCTCTGGATTGTAGTTGTGTTCCTTGAAGGGTGCGGAGGATTCCGCGATGTCCCACCACGAGCGTTGGGAGTAACCGAACTTCAATGGGGCGAGCGCGGTGAAGCCTGCGATCTGGGGGAAAACGCTGAATTTCATGCCAAGCTCGAACTTGATGTCCAGGGTCTTTCCACTGAAAGGTTCGCTTCCGTTCTGGTTTTCAAGTGAGCCAAAGACAATATAGTTGTTCTTGTAAGGTTCAAAGAAAGGGATATACGGCGAGTCAACCAAGGTATTGATGCCCTCGGTGATGGTAGGCACAGCCTCGATGATACCTTCGGTTATTTGTCTCGTCCGTACAGGATTTTCTCCACACAACACCCTCAGTTTGCTGACAGTTCTGCTGTTGTTGGCAGGATTTACTACCTCAGTGCGCAAACAGTCGTCGAGACTTGCTTGCAAGGCATAGCTCTTGCCTGAGAGGAAGCTGAACGTTATCAGTGCGAGCAGCAGCAAACATATCTGCTGTCTGGTGGGCAGTGGTGGTGTTGTCATGATGGGAAATCCGTCGGATGTTGATGGTACGTTGCGGCTGCGGTAATTCTACTGCACGGCCTGATGTGAAGGAATTACAGGGGCTGATGGATGGGGTTGATAAAGGGGTTGATTGCAGAATGGTGTGAAGTGAAGGGCTTTTTACGAGGCTCGATTGAGGTGGCTGGCGGACTATGCTTATATAGCCGTGATTCGAATTTCCGCCGCACCGGAGTTGCCGTTGGTTCTCTTTTTCGCACAGATTGTCGCCATTTTGTCAGTCCTCCTGCTGGCTTTCGGCTATCTCAAGACCGAACCCAAGGATATCAGTGCTCGTTTGTTCTTCGTGATTGCCTTCGGGATTGTCTGTTATCTGATCAATGGCATGTCGATGTCCCATGTCGATCCTGCGCTACGTGTTAACCCCGGCAACTGGGGCGTAGTGTTGAATCTTGGTATCAACTCCATCCCCGGACTCTTCATGCTTTACTGCTATTACGTCTTTCAGGATGGGGCACGGGCGCCCAGATGGCTGATTGCGTTGCTCGTTGTGGAACTGATACTCGATCATCTTAACTACCGCTCCTTCCGACCCTCGCCGTTTCTGTCCGTGCAGAATGACAGTTCGCTGACACAGTTCTTGCTGGGGTCTGTGCCGGATTTCATTCAGCTTTTCTTCGCAGCTTTTGCTGTCTACTGGACGGCGAGGGGCTGGCGCAGCGATCTGGTGGAGAGTCGTCGTTTCCTGCGCTGGGTAATCGTCAGCGTGCAGGGGGGGCTGATTCTGATGATCGTCTTTCTCGAAAACTATCTGCTCAACAGCGCCTCACCGCTCTATGGTGGTATACAGCGAACTATCGTGTATGTGATTGCGGCAATCACCTTCGTGATGGTGCTGTCGCTTCTCAAGTTCGACTACGTGACGCTGGGGCGCGTGATTCGCAAGGTGACACCGTTTGCTCCCAATGAGCATGCGGAAGACGCGTTGCAGTCGGAGGTCAAGCGTTTCAACAAGGTGTTCCGTGAGGACAGAGTTTATCGTGAGCACGGACTGACCATTGCCAACCTCGCTGCCAAGGTCGATCTGCCCGAGTATCGGCTGCGTGCGCTGATCAACAAGCACCTGGGGTATCGCAACTTCAATGCGCTGTTGCACGAGTACCGGATCGAGGACGCCAGTCAGATGCTTGCCGATCGCACCCAGCGTCATTTGCCGGTGCTGACCATCGCCCTGACGGTTGGCTATCAATCGATTACGCCTTTCAACAATGCCTTCCGGCAAATGAAAGGTGTCACTCCAACCGAATTCCGCAAACGCGCCCTTCAGGAAAACTCATAGCCCGCCTTTTTGCATCGCGCTGGTCTCGTCCAGGCCTGCCAGGCAGGACGCCAGTGTCGTGGCCAGCAGTCGTGTGGCCGGTCCGGCGCCTTCCTTTGACGCCAGCATCAGATACAGCTGGATGACGCGCTCGGCCCCGATAGCCAATGGCAGCCGCTTTAGTCTTCCCTCCCTGAGGTCCTCTTCAACCCAATCCATCGGCAGAAAGGCGAATGCCAGTCCGCAGCGTAGAATTTTCAAACTGCTGGCAAAGTGACTGACAGTCCAGCGTTGTTCGGAACCAAGCCAGCCAGCATCCTGCTCTCGTCGTTGTCCGCTGTCGCGTAGCACGATCTGCCGAAACGCCTTGAGTTCCCATTCGTTGATGCCATCCGGGTCGCCCAGGGGATCGGGTTTGGCGCCAGCCTCGTCACAGACCATCTTCAGCGCGTCGATGTCGCGATGAAACAGAGGGTGGTCTGGATTCGCCACAGGAATCATGCGGATGCGTTTCACCGGCGTGCCGGAGAACCCCACCGGAATCTTGCCGCCGATCACGATGTCTGCCTTCTTCTCCAACAGGGCTTCCTCCGTCCCCGACAGCGAGGTTTCCAGAATCCGTACACGGGTGAAGGGGTAGCGCCTGGACAGTGCGTCCAGGGCCGGGAGGATGGTGCGAATGTCCAACAACATGTCCACCGCCAGTGTAACCTCCGCTTCCAGCCCTTCGGCCAGCATGCGGGCATAGTCCTCGGTTTCTTCTGCATGCTGCAGGAGCTGGGCAGCGCGTCGATACAGCACCTTGCCTTCATCCGTCAGCACCGCCTTGCGTCCATCCAGTCTGAGGACAGGGCGCGGCAGCTGTTCGTTGAGGCGAGCGATGGCATAACTGACGCTGGACTGGCTCTTGTTCAGGACCTCTGCCGCCATCGCAAAAGAGCCCTCGTCGATCACGGCCTTGAAGGTTGCCCACTGCTCCAGCGATATTCTGGGAGTCTTCATGCTTTTTACTCCAGTCAATACATCTAATAATTCGATATTAATGCGCTGATAATCGCATGATTAGATCGAAAAACAAGGCGTAAGATCGTCTCATCCACTGACAGAGGCGAATGAGGTCGGAGGGCCGACCCCGGCGCCGCAAGGAGAATGAAGATGATTCAGACAGCCCAAACAAACCACACAACCAAGGTACTGCAACTGAAGACCAGTCTGTTCGACGGTGCCGGCAACGAAGGCGTCTCCACACAACTGAGTGGCGAGTTGCTCTCCAGCCTGCACAAGGCGCACGGAAACCTGCATGTCACCACTCGCGACTTCTCCACGGAGCCAGTCCCCTATCTGGACGGAGCATGGCTGAAAGCGCTGTCCACTCCGGCAGTGGACAGAACGCAGGAGCAGCAGGACAAAGTGGCATACTCCGACGCATTGATCGCGGAACTGCAGGCGGCTGATGTGGTGATAATCGGAGTGCCCATGTACAACTTTGCCGTGCCTGGCATGCTCAAGTCGTGGACCGATCATGTGGCGCGTGCCGGTGTCACCTTCAAGTACACCGACAAGGGCGCGGTTGGCCTGGTGACGGGCAAGAAAGTCTATCTGGTGCTGGCCATGGGCGGCAGGCACGATGAAGGGATCACGGATCACATGCGCCCTTATCTGCGTACCATACTGGGCTTCCTCGGTCTGACTGAGATCGAGATTGTGGTGGCCGATGGCCTCAACATGGGAGAGACTTACAGAGCGCAGGGATTGCAGCAGGCACGGGAGCAGATTCAGAATCTTCTGGCCACTGCGGGCGGAACAAATTCAACACAAACCGAAATCAGAGGAGAAGCAGCATGAGCACAAGACGCGTGGAAGAGCTCCTGGTGGCACAGGCCACCTCGGACGGCGCTGGTGTAAGACTGATGCGCGTATTTGGCGGGCAGGAGCTGTCACGTTTCGATCCCTTCCTCATGCTGGACGAATTCGGCTCTGACGAATCCAGTGACTACATTGGTGGTTTTCCCTCGCACCCGCACCGAGGGTTCGAGACGGTGACTTATATGCTGGATGGACACATGCAGCACAAGGATCACATGGGCAATGTGGGTGAGCTCAAGAATGGCGACGTGCAGTGGATGACGGCCGGGTCTGGAATCATTCACTCCGAGATGCCGCAGCAGAAGGAAGGGCGCATGCGTGGTTTTCAGTTGTGGCTGAACCTCGCCGCGAAGGACAAGATGCAACCGGCTTCGTACAGCGATATCTCCGCGAAGGATATTCCGGTATACCAGCGCGAGGGTGGCTACATCAAGGCGATCGCGGGATCACTCGACAATTTGCAGGGGCATATCAACAAGGATGTCACCGAGCCGATCTATCTGGACATAGTAATCGACAAGGCACCTTATGCCGAGACGTTCGCTGTGCCGGATGGCAACACAGTGATGGTGTACGTGTACGAGGGCAGTGCGGAAGTCAATGGCACTGTCGTTGCAAAGTCACGACTCGCGCGTCTGTCCAGACAGGGCGGCAGTGTTGAGATCAAGACAACAGACGCGGCCCGTGTGCTGTTGATCTCCGGCAAACCCATCGGCGAACCGATCGTGCACTACGGCCCGTTCGTGATGAACAGCCGTGAAGAGATCGAGCAGGCGTTGAGCGATTATCGCAATGGCACACTCACTCGCAGGAGTGCGTAATTGAGTGTCGTGGGAGCGAGCCCCGCTCGCGATGTATTGACGCCAGGGCGAAATTGAAAGAGCAGCCCTGACTACTCCTCAATGATCTCGTATTTGAGATGCTCCCGAAGCAAGACCCAGGCTTACCTTTGTCTTGCTTCAGGATTCCGCTTTCTTGATGGAGTAGTTCGCGCGAGGAAAATGCACGGCGACATTCCCCGCTCGTTCATCCTTGCGCGCAAGGACGACTTCATGCTCATTGCAGTACAGCAACGTGCCCTGTACCGGGTCCATGCCGTAGTCCGTGGGGCAGGCGACGATGGTATCGCCGGGCTTGAGCTCGGGGAGCGCGGAGCCTTCGCCACTGATGACCACCTTCGATCCACTGGCAATCGCCAATGCTTCAGCGCTGGTGATCTCGGTGCTGTGCCCGTGACCCAGCGCCTGGATGTTGGTCATCCACTGCTGGATGTTCGGATAGGCGTTGAAGATTTCACCCACCACAGGTTTGGTGGCAATGAACCACAGCGGGTGGTAGACGGAGAAATCGGCGATAGTCGGTGAATTGCCAAAAAGGAAGGCGCTGCCCAGGGCGAGCTGCTTTTCCAGATTATTGATGAACAGCGTGAAGTTGTTCTTTGCCTCGGTCAGTGGCAATCGCGGCGAGGGCGAGCCCTTGCGCATGGCCGCGCGGTCAGCCACAAATGCCTGCATCTCTGCTTCTCGTCCCGCGTAGGTCTGGGCCAGCACTTCGGGCAGAAAGGCCAGTGGTACGGCTGCCTGGAACAGTGCTGCGTCTGCCCAGGCTGCGATAGCTTCGACGCTCATACCCGCATGGGAGGGGTAGAGGTCCGGCATTGGCGCCATGGCGTTGAGTTTGCGGGCGATCAGTGCAGTGTCACAGATGATGTTGGCGCCAATCTGCAGGATCGGCGTCTTGCGATACCCGCCTGTCAACGCCACTACATCCGGTTTGGGCATGATGCGGGGGATGATGACCGACTTCCAACTGAGCTGTTTCGCGCCAAGGATGCAGCGGATTTTCTCTGCGAAGGGAGAGGCGGGATAGTGATGAAGAATGATGTCGCTCATGAGGAATTCTCTGGTGCTGGATGCAGGGGAAGGCTGAAAGACGAGGGGGCACGGTAGCACAGACAAGTCGGCATACGCCACACATGGCAGCCCCGAACACATACCATTCCCGTGTGGGCCGATCAGTGGCCGCCGTGCTCTGACGGCAATTGAATTCGTTCCGTCGAAAATGCTGTGAAAACGATGTGTGTCCTATGGTGTCTCCGGAGATTCTTGCTTTCACCCCATGATCTTTGTGGTACCTTTCTGGCAACGGAGCGTCATTGGCAGGATGTAGTGTTCCATAATCCCGATCCCATAAGTCCCTCCCCTTGTTGCTGACTTCGTGCTACTGAACTCGCGTTTTTAACCTCGAGAGCTTCCCCATGTTCTTAAGTTATCTTTCCACAGCGCTGCATGCCATGCGCAAGCAGCCGGTATTTTCCGCAATCAAGGTATTGAGTCTCGCGCTCGGGCTCGCCGCCAGTATTCTGGTGGTGATGCATGTGCAGTTCGTGCAGACATCCAACTTCCATATCGACAACTGGCAGAACACTTACCGGATGTTGACGCATATGAAAATGCGGGAGATCAATCTGCCGTATCGCACAGCATCATCCTCCGACTCCCAGGCAACGCATCTGCGCGCTGACTTCGGCGCGCAGATTCCCTATCTGGCCAGGATCCGTTACAACGGTGGCGTGTTCACGCGCAATAACGAATCAGCTCAGAACACATTTGTCTGGGCTGAGCCGGACGCGCCTGTCATCTTCGATTTCGAATTCATTGAAGGAGACGCGGCCTCTGCGCTCGTCGAACCCAATACGGCAATCATTTCCGAGGCCGCGGCATTGAAGTATTTCGGGCGCGAGAATCCCGTAGGACAGGTGCTCACCCTCGATGGAGCGACTGATTTGCGCATAACAGGCTTGATCAAGGATCAGCCGATCAACGCCACGCACCGTATGGAGATTGTCGTGTCACACGCCACCGGTGTGCAGCGCTTCGGCCAGGAGTTCATGGGTGGCAACAGTTGGTTGACATTTGGTGGCTCCGAAACCTTCATGGTTCTGCCGCCGGGAACGGACCCACAGTGGTTCCGAGACAATATGCCAGCCTTCTTCGACCGCCACATGCCGGATGATTTCACGGCGCTGGCGGCAGCTCTCGACTTTGATCTTTCGCTGCAACCGGTCACCGAGATGTACCTCAATCCGTTCGACAACTTTGCTTCGCCGGAGAACACGCGGGACAAGACAGTATTGACAGGACTGATCCTGTTCTCTCTGCTGATCCTGGCGTCGTCCTGCATCAACTACGTCAACCTCTCGTTGTCGCAGATCACGCAGCGGGCGAAGGAAATCGGCGTGCGCAAGGCGTTGGGCGCAACACGTCGCGACATCGTGCTGCAGTTTCTGCTTGAGTCGCTGCTGCTGACTCTGGTCGCATTGCTGGTGGCTCTGCCGATTGTGTATCTGGCCATTCCGGTGTACACGAATCTGACTGCTACCGAGTTCGTGTTCTCCGATATGTTCCAGTCTTCCCTTGCAGTCGCGCTGCTGGGGCTGATTCTAGTCACAGGATTGATTGCGGGCATTTTCCCATCCCTCTCACTCTCGAAGGTAGAGGCGGCGTTGACACTGAAGAGAAGCATTCCCCGTGGCCGCAGCAGTCGTCTTCTCAGAGCAGGAGTGACGGCATCGCAGTTCACCATATCCACGGCACTGATCCTGCTGGCGATAGCCACCTATGTGCAGATCAACCATCTGCAGGAAATGGACGTGGGTTTCGACAAGGAAAATCTTGTGATACTCGATTCCCGCTTCAGCCCGCAGGAGCCGGAAGCCTTCAACTACAACGCGATGCGCGATGAGATTCTGCAGCATCCTGGAGTGCGCTCCATCGCGGCTGCCAATTTCTTTCCACCCGGCTCGTCATCGCTGACCCAGTGGCGGTTGACGCGCGGCGATCCCAATGCGACCGTGAGTATTGTCTATGGCAATGTCAGTGCGGGGTTCACTGAAACTTACGGGTTTGAGCTCCTGGCCGGACGCACGTTCTCCGAAGATTTCCAGGCAGACTTTCTGCCACCGCCCGGGGAGAGGGAATCCGGTCAAACCTACGGCATCGTAATCACCGACCTGACTGCGCGTCGCTTCGGGTTGGAGTCCCCTGAAGCGGCAATTGGTGAACTGATTTCGGCTGGATCGATCAACTATCGCGTGATAGGCGTGATCAAACGCTTCATGGTCAGCAGCGGCATGGAGAGTGATCAACGCTCCATCGGCATTCTGATCGGCATGCAGACACCACAACGTGCGCTGCACATTCGCGTTGAGCCTTTGCAGATGCAGGCGGCTCTCAGTCACATCGACACGGTTTGGGAGAGACATCGCGGCGGCAATCCGATCAGGCGTGAAGTCTATTCCCTGTCACTCAACGACATGATCGTGGAGCGCAATAATGGTCTGAGCATGGCCTCGCTGATTGCTGCAGTGATCACCATCATCATCGCTGCGCTGGGCCTGTACGCGCTTGCGTCATACGCCACTGCAAGACGCACCAAGGAAGTCGGTGTGCGCAAGGTGCTTGGTGCCAGTTCGACCACCATTGTCATGTTGCTGACATGGGATTTCGTCAGGCCGGTAGTCATTGCCTGTCTGCTTGCCTGGCCGGTCGCCTGGTACTGCGTGGACCTGCTCTACAGTACCTTCTCGGCACGGGCATCCTTTCCAATCACATGGTATGTGGGGGTGACTGCCGGAGTGGCCATCATGGCCTTCGTCACAGTTGCTTCACAATGTTATCGGACGGCCAACTCCGATCCGGTGCGCTCACTGCGTTACGAATAACGATCAATCAAAACGACAAGAAAACAATACTGGGGACTACTCATGGCGATCATCAAGACAGAAGGACTTTCGAAACTGTTTCGCACCGACGAAGTGGAGACCACTGCACTGGATTCCATCAACCTCACCATCGAGAAAGGCGAGTTCACATCCATCATGGGACCGTCTGGTTGTGGCAAGTCCACGCTGCTGAACATCCTCGGATTGATCGACAATCCCGATGACGGCAAGTACTGGTTTCTCGACGAGGAGGTATCGTCATACTCCGAGCGCGAGCGCGCGATGCTGCGCAAGCAGAACATCGGCTTCGTGTTCCAGAGTTTCAATCTCATCGACGAACTCACTGTGTATGAGAACGTCGAGCTGCCGCTGATTTATACGAAGACACCTGCTTCCGAGCGCAAGTCCAAAGTCGAAGCGGTGCTGGAGCGGATGAACATGTCGCACCGCATGAAGCACTTTCCGCAGCAGCTTTCCGGTGGTCAGCAGCAGCGAGTCGCGGTCGCGCGTGCCATTGTCAATTCCCCGAATCTCATTCTTGCTGACGAACCGACGGGTAACCTGGACAGCGAGCACGGCGCCGAGGTGATGAAGATTCTCAGCACGCTCAACAACGAGGGCACGACGATTGTGATGGTGACGCACTCGCCGGAAGATGCGGCGGTGGGGAAGAGGATTGTGCGGGTGCTGGATGGGCGGATTGTGAGTGAGGTGTAGCGTGTCAGCCTTGAAAATCCCGCTTCACGTGCGGGATTTTCAAGGCGTTGAAATGATTCCGTTTGTGGGTTGTTCAAAACCCCAACTGAAAACTACTGCCCTTCCCCTCGGTACTGCTCACTGTCAGTGACGCATGGTTGAGCCTCGCCAATTGTCGCGACAGACTCAGCCCGACTCCAGTGCCGGTCTCCTTCGTGGTGAAGAAAGGCGTGAAGATGTCATCGATGCAGCTTTTGCTGATGCCGCAACCGTTGTCGGTCACTTGAATGATGGTCTTGCCATGCTCATGCTTGAACGCAGTCAGATCAATGCGGGGTGCGCTTATCTCAGCGACTGCATCAATGGCGTTGTTGAGCAGGTTCAAGAGTATCTGCTCAACGAGATTGATGTCGGCGGCGACACTCAAGGTCTGGGGTTTGACGCTGAAATGAAACGCGATACCTGCACTGGCGAAGCGTTCCTCCAGCAGCGTTGCCATGCGTTGAAACAGACTCTCCACACTGATATCCGCAAGATTGGGCCTGGGCAGATTGCTGAGGGATCGATACGCTTGCACAAATCGCAACAGCCCCTGACTGCGCGCCGCAATGGTCTCTATGCCCTGCACGATGTCCCGGTGCTGCTCCGCGTCAGTTCTCACTCCGTGTTCTGTCACTTCGCTGTCGTGCACCACGCTCTCCAAATGGTTGCTGAGCGACACAATCGGCGTCATCGAGTTCATGATCTCGTGGGTCAGCACCTTGATCAGTTTCTGCCAACTTTCGATTTCCTTTTCGTCCAACGCTGATTGAATGTTCTGCATGGAGACCAGTTTGTGATCCCTGTCGAGCAGTCGGAACTCAGTGGCCGCGAGTATCAGTTGCACGGGCTCGTTGCCGAGGCTGATCTTCAGTACGCGATTCTCGCCCGCCTTCAATTGCTGCAGTGCGTCTGCCAGTGCTGGGCTGATGGTCTCTATTCTGGAAAGCGTGTTGATGTAGCGACTCTTCAGCAGTTCCTTCGCGGCCTGGTTGATGATCTCAATATTGCCGGTCTCGTCGAAGCACACCAGCGCGGTGTCCACATGCTCGACGACCAGGTGGAGATACTCGTGCTGGGCAGAGCGATCCGCCTTCAATTTGCGGTACTTCTCAAGCAGAGTCCGCTGAGCCTCCACGAATCTCTGCGCCGTGGTTTCCGCATTGGAGTGTGACGTGGTACTGGAGAAATCGTTGTGGGAAATGTTGTTGATGAACTGCGTGAAGTTCTCGTTGCTGCGCTCTGTCATGCGCATCAGGTTCAACGTGATCAGAATGATGACGAACGCACAAAGGATCGGCGTACCCACCCATTCTGTGCTGAGAATGCTGTAGCAGAACAGGAAAATCGCGAGTACGAGGAATCCAACGGAGAAGATCGCCTGGCCGCGGTGCCCCTTCAGACTACTGATCAACGAGTTCATATTTTTTCTCCGTACTCTGGACTTGTTCAATCAGGTCGCGGACAAGGACACCTGCACCTGTTCTAAAAGACCAGAGACCTCTGTGGTCAGAAACTGATTGAACTTGGGTTTCTTGAGAGTGCGTTCCGCCACCTCCTGAGGAACAAAGCGCAATATCTCGCGTTGAAACACCTCTCCCTCGATGATCTCCGGCAGGCGCTCGATCATGCGCGCCAGCTTGCCGGGGTAGTCGTCGATGCGGTAATCGCGGATTTTATTGGTCACCCAGTCCGTCCGTAGTTCTGCGCCCTGTTGCTTCAGCCAGCGCAGGTCCCAGATGTCCCGATTGCGCACATAACCGGTGGTGTTCACCAGTGATACCAGCTTGTCGGCCATGATTTCGTCCAGAGTTTCCGTCAGCACCAGGGTGTCGCCGTAGCCTTCGGGCAAAAAATTGTAATTGAGCTGCAAAGCCTTTGGTTCGCGGGAATAGGCCTCGATGTTGGCAACCTCCACCTTGATGCGTTGCTGAGGAATGTGTTTCAGTTGCTGGGAGGTCACGAGAGAAATCTGCCATTTATCGATTTTCAGATCGGCGTATTCGCGCTCATGTTTCAGCTCCCGTGGTTCCTTGACACTGACCAGTAGTCCGTAGCGTTGGCCAATGTAGTGTTCGATACACTCCTTGATGGGCTCAAGCTGTTGTCGACTGAAGTCCTTGCCACCGACAAAATCCAGATCCTCGCTGAAACGTGGCGAGCCGTGACACAGGCGCAGCGAAGTACCACCCTGAAAGGTCAACTGATCCAGCAGGCCAGCATTATCCAGACAGTAGAGAATATCGTAGTGCAGCAGCTCTTTCTGGATCACCGGCCGCATATGCGCGCGTCCGGGATCGCTCATGGCAAGCGTGGTCAGACGCTCGAAATCCGCTTTATTGATCAATTCAGCCATGGAGTGCCAGTTCCTGTTCATTGACCAGATGGGTGTTTCTGCCCACTCTTTTCAGATCACGCCAGGCGACCGCCGCAGTGGCCAGCTTCAGGGGCCGGCCCACTTCCCGGACACCGAGCAGGATATCTACGGGCCGGCGCTTGGTGTGGGTAAACTCGATGGTGCCAAAAGGTGTCGGATACTCGCCTTTACGCCCTGTGGTCACCACAGTGAGTCGGTCCACCGGAATCTGGGAGATCACCCCGTATTCGCTCAAGGCTGACTCCAGGCTGACATAGTTGTATTCGCCCCGGCGCAGTGCTCTGGCAATGAGCTCAATGGTGTCGTCGCCCTGGCTCTGACTCAGGGCATAGAAGTACACTCCCCGCACCGGGCGCAGCAGAATCTCGTCGGCCACCAGGCGCTGCAATCCCGCCTTGAAAGCACGGGGACCGTCCTCATGGAAAATCTTGGCCAGGTCTGCACGCGTAAATATGAAGCGGCCCTGCTTGTCCCAGGAATTCAGTCGTTTCAGTGCGGTTGAAATATTCATGGCTCAAGTGGACGTGAAAGCTTCAATAAGTGGACTTTATGGCACTTAGCATACGCTGGAAGCAAGTGGACAGCAAGGACGTCGATAGGAGGCCATGGTGTATACATGCGCCGACCACAGAGCGTTGTCAGGTTGTGAAGCTCAATCGCTTATTGGCGCTCCTAAGTCACTGACCAACCATTGTCCGGATGCGGACAGGCGACTTGAATAACGGACGTGTGACGGCGCTGAAGGTTTTCTGGACAGATTCCTGCAACTCAAAATACCATCGATTTATCAATTGCTTACGCTGTCTTTGGACGGTCTCATGCACTGGCACGGATATTGATATCACTTTCTAAACTCTTTTCGAGGTAGATCGTGGACATTGCGCTTGACGCAGGAACTCTGAGACGTCGGAGGTTGCATTCGTGGGGGCGCAGCCTACTCGTTGTACTCGCCTTCATTGCGCTGCTTGTGCTTTTGCGCCACTGGCTCGCGCCAGCGGTTGAGCGCAGCGCCATCCGCACCGCAATCGTAGAGCGCGGCCCGATCAGCACCGAGGTGCAGGCAGTCGGACTGGTGGTACCGATGTACGAGCGCGTGTTGATCAGCCCGGTGTCTTCCAGCATTCGCGAGATTCATCTTCCGCTGGGCAGTACGGTAAAAGCGGGGGATCCAATTCTGAAGTTGGACAGTACACAGATTGAACTGGATATCCGCCGTTTGAAAGATCAGCTGCGGCTGAAAGAGCTGGAAATAGCAGGTTTGGTGCAGCAGCAACATCAGCAGTTGAGTGCGTTGCGCAATCAGGAAGAGCTGGCACGTCTGGATCTGGAGAACCAGACCGTCACTCTGGAGCGTTACGAGACTTTGCGTCGTTCCAACATTGCCTCGCAGAATGACTATGATCTGGCATCGTTGAGCGTGAAGAAATCCGGCGTACTTGTGCGCCAGTTGGTCCAACAGATAAGCGACACGCTGGCTTCCAATCGTAATCTGGTGGAACAGCGCGACATTGAAAGTCAGCTCCTGCGGCAACAGCTGAACGAGCAGGAGCAACTGCTATCGGACACCACCGTTCGGGCCAGCACGGCTGGAATGATTACGGTGTTGTCGAGTCAACTGGGACAGAATGTCGTCGCTGGCGCCGAGCTGGTTCGCATCAGCGATCTTTCCAGCTTTCGCGTTGACGCCACGCTGTCGGATTTTTATCTGCATCAGGTGAGCGTGGGCATGCCCGTCAACATTGACATTGGCACTGGCGACATCAGCGGCACTCTCAGCCAGATCCTGCCGGCCGTGGACAACGGCACCATTCGTTTGCAGATTGAACTGACTCATGCGGGCCATGTGCAACTCAAACCTAGTATGCGAGTGGAGGCGAAAATACTCACCCAGCAGCGCGACTCCGGGATGCGCGTCAGCAATGGCATCGTGTTCAACAGCGCGGGCTTGCAGCAGGTATTCGTGATACAGGGAAACACTGCCAGCAAACGACAGGTGGAAGTGGGATTGCAGAACAGCAACTTCGTGGAGATAGTCAGCGGCCTCGTCGAGGGTGAAGAGATCATCATCTCGGACATGAGTGACTATGACCATCTGGAGCAAGTGGTAGTGACCGATTGATCACTCGAAATTGAAATCATGGGAGCAACACAGATGATAAGACTGGAGAACACCAGCAAGACTTACCAGGCCACCAGTATCGAAACTCTGGCCCTGCGTGATATCTCGTTGGAGATAAATAAAGGTGAGTTTGTATCGATCATGGGACCATCAGGTTGCGGTAAGTCCACCCTGCTCAACCTGATGGGTTTGCTGGACAGACCCACGACGGGGGCCGTACATATTGATGGCCAGTTAATCGAAACCTGCAAGGACAAGGAGCTGGCCAAACTGCGCAACCACAAGATCGGTTTCGTGTTCCAGGAGTATCACCTGATCAGCGATCTGAGCGTGGTGGACAACGTGGAAATCCCGTTGTTGTATCGTTCCTGCACAGCCGGTGAACGGCGCAGGCTGGCCCTGGAAGCGCTGGAAAAAGTGGGACTGAGTGCGCGCGTAAAACATTACCCGACGCAATTGTCAGGAGGTCAGCAGCAACGCGTGGCGATAGCCCGCGCCATCGTGGGTCGGCCACAGATCATTCTGGCGGACGAGCCCACCGGCAATCTCGACAGTGCGATGGGCGACGAGATCATGAAGATTCTCGAAGGTCTGAACCAGCACGACAACACGACGGTGGTGATGGTCACGCATGACGAGGAAAAGGCGCACCGTACGCGCCGTATCCTGCGCATCTTCGATGGCCAACTGATTCATTGACGCCGGATCACCCAAGGAAATTCATAACCATGAGAAGCAATCTGTTACTCGCGTTCAAGATTTTGCGACGACGCAAGTTTTATACGTGCGTCAGTCTGTTCGGCATATCCCTGACCTTGATGGTGCTGCTGGTTGTCACCAGCCTCATCGAGAGTTTTCTGCGTCCACAGGGGCCTGAAAGAAACAGCGAGAATATTTTGGTCGCCGGTGTGATGACCATAACGCAGCGTGACGAAAACGATAGGTTCCTATATAGAAACACCAATACGCTCGGGTACCGATTCGTGGGAAATAGTGTGCTGGGGATGCAGACGCCGGAGCTGATCAGCGTCTTTTCCGGCTCGATTGCGGGGCCGTTGCTAGGTCGTGAAGTGACTGGTTTCCGGAATGGCGTAAAGATCAGTTCTTTGGTCAAGCGCACGGATGCCAATTTCTGGCGCATCCTGCAATTCGATTTCATCGAGGGCCGTCCGATCAACGAGCAGGAACACCAACAAGGTGAATATGTGGCGGTCATTTCTGAAGCCACGCGTGATCAATACTTCCCCGGCGATACAGCTGTGGGCAAACGAATCGAACTGGACGGGCAGAACTTTCAGGTGATCGGCGTGGTGAAAGATGTATCCTCGCTGCAGACGTTGGCAGTGGCTGACATCTGGTTGCCTATTTTTGCGACGCCATTGACGCAGTTTCGTCACGAAGATCGTGGCGAGTTCGTAGTCCTGATGCAGGCGCGCAGCAACGCGGATATTCCCCGCATTCAGGAGGAATACCAGCTTGCAGTGCGTAACTTCCAGCCCCTTCCTACGCAGCTCTACCGTCCTGGCCGCCCATTGGAAGTCTATTCATGGGCTGTACCCAAAGCACAAATGTACCTGCAGTTGATTGGTCCTTCGGACATCGCGCCTGATCAACAGCAGACGGGCAAAGTGATACTGGCAGTGCTGGGGGGAGCCGCATTGCTATTCATGTTGTTGCCTGTATTCAACCTGGTCAACATCAATATCAGTCGCATTCTTGAGCGCGCGTCCGAAATAGGTGTACGCAAGAGTTTTGGTGCATCTTCGGGCCATCTGGTCAGACAGTTCATTGTAGAAAATCTGGTCCTCACGGTATTGGGTGGCTTGCTGGGTTTTGGTTTGGCGCTACTTGCGCTCATGTTGATCGGCCAGACCGGCGTGCTGGCTGGTGAAAGTTTCCAGTTCAACAGCCGGGTGCTTGTGCTGGGTTTTTTGTACATCCTGGTGTTCGGTTTGCTGTCGGCAGTATATCCAGCCTGGCGTATGTCCCGTCTGGACCCCGTGCAGGCCTTGAAAGGAGCTGTGTGATGATTCGTCATGTCTTTACCCTGATGTGGCAGCGCAAAGGCGCGAATGCGTTGATCATTGTTGAATTGCTTGTCACCTTTCTGATCCTGTTCGCTTTGACCGGATTCAGCTTGAACCTCTACCGCCTGTACAACACGCCATTGGGATTCAATGTCGCAAATACCTGGTCGGTTGCGATCTCAACCAATGGCACCCTGCAGGCGACTGACCAGTCAACCCTGCAACAACTTCTTCAAGTCGTAGACCAGATGGATGCAGTGGAGGCGACGGAGCTACTGTCCGATCGCCCATTTTCGTTTGGAGAAAGTGCAATGTTTGCCGAGGTCAGGGGCAAGCAGTTCCGCGCTGCCATGAACTCCGCCAGCGCCACCCTGCCTGAGGCAATCGGTATGCAGCTTGTGGAAGGCCGCTGGTTTGGTCCTCAGGATGAGAGCCCAGTGGCAGGAGATCAGAACATTGCGCCGATACTGGTAAACAGGACGTTCAGTGAGGCTGCGGGAGGGGACGTCGTTGGTTTGGTGATTCCCAATGGTCCCACCAGCCAACGAAGAATCGTCGGAGTATTCGAGGACTTCCGGCAGGATGGCGAATTCTATGCGAGCAAACCTCTCATGATGATGCGCTTGCAGCCGGAGAGTGAGTTCCGTGCACCGCCGACGTTGGTGTTGCTGGTGAGGCCTGGTGCGACGGCGCAGTTTGAGGAGCAGTTGCAGAACGTGCTACAACGGACGGCGCCGGGCTGGGATTTCGATGTCGATTCCTGGACATCGCTGCAGCAGGCTCACTTCCAGACCTTCATGATTCCGCTGCTGATCGCCGCCGTCGTTGTGCTGTTCCTGCTGGTCATGGTCGGCTTCGGGATGCTGGGGGTGTTGTGGCAGAACGTCATCCGTCGCACGCCGGAAATGGGGCTGCGACGTGCGCTGGGAGCCAGCGCAGGCAGCGTACGATTACAGGTGGTGCTGGAACTGCTCGCCGTGGCGTGCCTCGCCCTTGTACTGGGTGTAGCGCTGGTGGTGCAATTGCCACTGGCCGGTGTCATTCAGGCGATGGATTGGAATTTGTTCATCCCTTCGGTGGCTGTGAGCACGCTGGTACTGTTGGCGCTGTGCATACTTTTTGCGCTGTACCCCAGCTACCAGGCGACACGGAAAGATCCGGTGGAAGCGCTGCGCTATGAGTAGGGGATTGAATTGCGGATTGAGAGTCTGATGCGAGCAAGCGCTGCGAAGAAAATTCTGATCGTGGATGACGATGAGTCGGTGACCTCGTCCCTGTCGATGCTTCTCAAGCGTGCTGGCTATGTGCCTCTGGTCGCCTTTGATCCTGCGCTGGCGCTGGCACTGGTGCAGGAGCACCAGCCGGACCTGGTAATCCACGACATGAACTTCTCACGCCAGACCAGTGGCGAGGAAGGGTTGCAGCTCCTGCAGGCCATAAGACAGTTGTATGGACAGACACCGGTGGTATTGATTACCGCGTGGGGCTCCATTGATCTCGCTGTCAAAGGCATGAAGGCCGGCGCCAACGATTTCCTGGCCAAACCCTGGAGCAATGAGCGGCTGCTGCAGGTGGTTGCCACGGCGCTGGAGATCAACAGCAGCAAAGCGGATAGCACCATCACCCGCGCTCGGCTTGACGCGCAATACGATCTCGCCGGTATCGTCGGGCAGTCCCCGGTCTTATTGCAGCTGCTGGAAACCGTGGGACGCATCAGCGCCACCGATGCCTCCGTGTTGATACTCGGTGAAAGTGGCACTGGCAAGGAACTGATTGCGGACGCAATTCACGCCAATTCGAAACGCCGCAACAAGCCGCTGGTGAAGGTCAATCTTGGCGGCATTCCCGGCAACCTGTTCGAAAGCGAGATGTTCGGGCATGTGAAGGGCGCTTTCACTGACGCGAAATCGGAACGGGTCGGACGCTTCGAAGCAGCGGGCAATGGCAGCATCTTCCTCGATGAGATCGGTGATCTGGACAAAGCGTCCCAGGTGAAGCTGCTGCGTGTGTTGCAGGATCAGAGCTATCAACCACTCGGGTCTTCAACAACACGAACGGCAAATGTGCGGGTGATTGCCGCCACCAATCACGATCTGGATTTGCTGGTAACAAACGGCTTGTTCCGCGAGGACCTTCTGTACCGCATCAACCTGATCACATTGAGACTGCCACCCTTGCGGGAACGCAAAGAGGATATTCCGGAACTGGCCCGGCATATGGTGCAGGAAATTTGCCAGCGCTACGGTTATGCGCCGCTGCAGCTGAGCGACGAGGCAGTACAGTGGCTGCAACAGCAGCTCTGGCCGGGCAATATCCGCGAGCTGCGCCAGACCATAGAACGAGCTGTGTTGATATCGGACACTGCTGAACTGACACCACACTCGTTTCAGAATGCCGGACGGCTTGGCAAGCAGGTCGGCGCACAAACACAGATACCGGATCTTCCGGTTGGCACCATGACGCTGGAGGAAATGGAAAGGGCCATGATCCTCAAGGCGCTGTCACAGTACCGGAACAATCTTACGCAAGTGGCCAATGCGCTGGGCCTGTCGCGTCCGGCCTTGTATCGGCGGTTGGAAAAATACGGAGTAAGCGTTTGACTCTGCGCGCCCAACTCTGGGTTTACTTGCTGGCCGTGCAGGTGTTTCCACTCGTCATTGCGGTGTATTTTTTCCGGCAGGGAGAGATGCTGTGGTTCTTCGTGATGGAGGCGGCGATTGTTGCATTTGTATTTGTCGGCGCCGTAATGATTCGCAGAGCGCTGCGACCAATCGAGTTCGTTCAGGCCAGCAAAGCCACGTTCCAGGATCGCGAGTTTGGTACTCGTATGAAGCCGGTTGGTATCAGTGAACTGGATGAGCTGGTGGGTCTGTTCAACGAAATGCTGGAGGAGCTGCACCGGGAGCAATTGAAACTCGGCGAGCAAAAAGGCTTCTTTGACAAATTGCTGCAGGCCACTCCTATCGGCGTGATCATTCACGATTTCGATGATTGCATCAGCAATGTGAATCCGGCGGCAGAACACATGCTGGGGTTGGAGTTCGAAGCGTTAAAAGGTTCCAGGCTCGCAGATCACCCCTCGTGTCTTGCCACCGCGATCATCGAGGATCAGCAGAAGTTGCCCGCGTTGATTACGCTTCCCGATGGCAAGCGCTTCCGGGTACAACAATCGGTTTTTTATGATCGCGGCTTCCACCGCAAATTCCTGATGCTGGAAGAGTTGACCAGCGAGATGCAGGCAGCGGAACGCAGCGCCTATGAAAAGCTGATCCAGATGACCAGCCACGAGGTGAACAACACCATCGGCGCCACCAACAGTCTGTTGCAGGGCTGCACGGAGTACTGTGCACAGTTGCAGGAGCAGGACCGTGCGGATTTCACGCACGCCCTGCAGGTGGTGATGGAGCGCAACAGTCGTCTGGCAGAGTTCATGCAGCGTCTGGCCCAGGTAGTACACTTGCCAGCGCCCGATTGCCAGCCCGTGTCACTGCCCCTGTTGATCCGCAATATTCAGGCGATGTTTGCGGTGGAGCTCAGGAACCGGAATATTCGCTGGGAGTTTGTCGACGGTGGTGTCCCCAGCGTGAATCTGGACACGCATCTGTTCGAGCAGGCGCTGATCAACATCGTGAAAAACGCATTCGAGGCGATTGAGCGTGACGGGGTGCTGACGATAATCCTGCAAATGGGTAGCGACGCGCCGGAACTGATCGTACAGGACTCTGCGGGTGTGCTGACTCAGGCCGACAGGCAGAAACTGTTCAAGCCCTTTTATTCCACCAAACGTCACGGTCAGGGGATTGGCCTGATGCTGGTCAGGGAAATCCTGCAACAGCATGGGTTTCGTTATTCTCTGGATTGTGAACCCGGAAAGTGGACTCGTTTCAAAATCAAGTTCTGAATGACGACGAGCTATTTCTGCAGTTCGCAACCAGAAATTGACGACACTTTTGGTGTATTGATACCAGCGATGGTTGCCTGAAGACGCTACTGATCAACGAGTTCATATTTTTCCATCTTGCGGTACAGCGTGGTGCGGCCAAGGCCCAAGAGTTTTGCCACCTGCGTGAGGTTGCCCTCGCACTGCCGTATGGCGTTGCGAATGGCGTTTTTTTCCAACTCAGCGAGATTCAGATTGCCAAGGGCTTCCTCCTGCACGCGAGTGCCGATGAGAAAATCCTCCACGGTCAGTTTGGATTCGCTGGAAATGATGATAGCCCGCTCGACTGCGTGCTTCAGTTCGCGCACATTGCCTGGCCACTCGTACGACTGCAGCTTTCTGGCGGTCGCCTTGGGAATGCTCACATCGTGTCGGTTGTATTTCTGCGCAAACACTTCCCGATAGTGTTCCAGCAGCAGGGGAATGTCGGCAGTGCGTTCGCGCAGAGACGGCAACCTGATTTCAACAGTGTTGATGCGGTAAAGAAGGTCACGGCGGAACACGTCGGGATTGGAGAGATCGCGCATGGAAGCATTGGTGGCGCAGATCAAACGAATGTCGATGGGGATGGGCTTCTGGCCGCCCACACGGGTGATAGTGCGGGATTCCAGTGCACGCAGCAGTTTGGCCTGTGTGGCGGCCTCGAGATTGCCGATCTCATCCAGAAATAAGGTGCCACCTGTCGCCAGTTCAAATTTGCCAGGGCGATTCTCTCGTGCGTCCGTGAAGGAACCCTTGATGTGGCCGAACATCTCTGACTCGAACAGCGTGGCAGGGATGGCGCCAATGTCCACGGAGATCATCGGTCCATTGGCCCGCAGTGACTTGTTATGGATGGCATGGGCGACCAGATCCTTGCCGGTGCCATTCTCGCCGGTGATGAGCACGTTGGCATCAGTGGCGGCCACGCGCTCGATCAATGTACGTACGGTAGCGAAGGAATCGGACTCTCCAATCAGTGCTGCGAAACCGCGTCCGATCTCCTCACTGAGCGCCTGCTGCGTGTGTTGCAATTGTTCAATGCGGCGATGGGACTCGCCGAGCTTCAGGCAGGTGCGCAGCGTCGCGACGAGTTTCTCGTTGACCCAGGGCTTCTGCACAAAATCGGCTGCACCCTGTTTGATCGCTTTCACCGCGAGATCAATCTCACCGTAAGCGGTAGACGTCACCACCTGGATTGAAGAATCCGTTTGCTTGATCTTCTGCAGCCAGTAGAGCCCTTCGTCGCCGCTGGTCATGCCGCGTGTAAAGTTCATGTCCAGCAGCACAAGATCGGGCGGGAATGAGGCCAGTTCCTCTTCGAGCTCGGATGGATTGGACAGGCAGCGCACGCTGGCAAACTCGCGCTTGAGGATCATCTGAGCGGAGAGCAGTACGTCGCGGTCGTCATCGACGATAAGGATGTTGCCGGTTTTTATTGTCATGATGTTTTCAGGCTGTGGTCGCAGCTTATGCTCAAGAAATCGATTGGAGCATGCTAGCGTCACCTGTTCCAAATTGGAACAACAGAATGTCTCATTGCGCCAGAGTGAGCCAGCGCGGCTCGCGCAAGTACTGGTTGCCCGGCGACCTGACGCGGTATTCTCTGTTCCCTATGACACACCGCATCGATTTCATCTCAGTGCTTGACAGGATTTACCGACTGCTCGCTGTTGCCGCCGTTGGCTGGTTCGTTTTTGCCTTCATTCTGCTGCACATCGTGCGCGACGATTTGTCGCTCTGGCATACGACGTTGAGTATCTATGCAGTGGGGCCGGCCGACTGGGTGCTGACTCTTGGTTTCTACGCTATCGCGCTGGCGCAGGCCATGATTGCCTTCCGCGACTTCGAACGACGCCGCTCAACGCAGGACTGTGTCGTCCCCGGACTATTGTTGGTGGCCGCCGCCGGCGCGGTTCTCGTTGCCCTGTTTCCACATGATGTGAAGCTTCCCCACAATACCGGCGCCGTGTTGCAGTTGGGCCTGTTTCCAATTTCGTTGTTGCTGCGCGCTTTCTGGCTCAAAGAGCAAAGATTGCAGACGTTCAATGCTGTGTTAGCGGTACTTTGCGGCGGTGCTTTTCTAATGCTCCTCCTGAACGACGTGTTGAGAGCTTACGCGTTTTACTCCTTCGGGTTTTTCCAGAAAGCGGAAATCATCTGCATCGCTGTATGGCTGTCAGGCCATGCCTGGTATATGCCAGGCTCGGTTGAGCGGGATCATTCTTGAAAAGGCAGAACCGATCCTGGTGGAGTGATATCAGTACACTCACTCGTAGCGCAACACTTTGACGGGATTGGTGCTCATCACCTGCCTCATCTTGACCGATACAGTCAGCGCCGCGAGTGAGACGACGATCAGCGCCGCCTGCAGGAAATACCAGATTTCCGGATCAATCCTCTCGCTGAATTCCGATAGCCACAGGTTCAAGAGGTAGAGTGCAATCGGCCAGGCGATTACGTTGGCTATCAGAATCACGAGACCATAGTCCTTGATCATCAACCGGAGAATATCGAACGCCGAAGCTCCAAACACTTTTCGAATCCCCACTTCCCTGGCACTTTGGTGTGCCGAGAATACGGCATGTCCGTACAGTCCCAGACAGGCGATGAATATGGCAAGGAATGTTGACTGAAAGAGTTGAGCCGCAAACTCGACTTCTTCACCAAGCAGCCCTGCGATGTTGTCGCTGAGGTTTCCATACTTGAACTGGTATTCCGGGTATACCTTCTCCCACGCGGCCTGCAACGCTGCGATGCCCGCAGCATAGTTCTCCGGATTCATACGCGCGCTGATTATCCAGGTAGGTTCGCGGCTATATTGCATGACGAGTGGTTCTACAACACTCTGCAGTCCATCAAACCGCGCGTCTGCCATGACGCCAACAATGGTGTAATCGGTTCCGTCACGTCCTCGCAATGTTTTTCCTACGGGTGCGTCATCCCATTGGTAGAGGCTGACAGCAGCCTGGTTGATGATGACAGGGTTTTGCGCCGTGCTGGCCATCTCATCGTTGAAGTCCCGCCCCATCTCCAGATCAGTATTGTATGTGCGCAAAAAGGACGCATTGGCTTCGAAGGTGGCCAGCAAGACTCCGGAGCCTGCACGAGCGCCGTCCAATGAGGTGAATTCGGTTCTACCCCAGTCCCCCTGACTGGGCAGGAAGCTGCTGGTGGTGAACGATTCAATCTGTGGAATACCGGAAAGCTCATTGGCCAGCACGCCATAGTTCTCCCACATGGACATGTCACCAAACCCTATGTGCACAACTCCCTCGTGTTCGAAGCCAAGCTCCTGATCCTGCAGAAATCCAATCTGTGCATTGATGACCAGCAGTGCGATCACTACAGTGGTGGAGATGGTGAACTGCACCACGATCAATGACTTTCGCGTCACTGTCCCTGCCGTGCTTCTCGCGTAGTTGCCCTTCAGCGCCGTGCTGGTCTTTTGTGAGCTCAGGATTAGTGCCGGATAGAACGCTGCCAGGAAAGCGATAGACGCAAGAGTACCGAACGCAATCAGCGCTCTCGTCGCATCGGAGAACAAGTAGACCAGTGGATGGTCGATCCCTTCAATCGCCACCCATGGAGACAGCACCTCAATCAGACAAAGACTGAGTACTGTTGCGGCAACAACCACTGTCAGGGATTCGGCCAGAAACTGTCTGGCGAGTTGCCAGCGATGGGCACCTGCAATCTTGCGAACCCCGACCTCCTTTGCCCGCGAGACAGCTCTTGCAGTAGTGAGATTGATGAAGTTGCACGCCGCAATCACCAGCAGCAACAACGCCACACTTATCAGCACGTAGATCTTGCGAACGTCCTCCTTGCCAACATCCGGCTCATAAGGTCCGATGTTCGACGAGTGCAGATGCACATCGTGTAATGATTGCATCTCGTTCGTGATGTAACCTGACTCTTCACGCTCACGCATCAATTGCTTGATCTTTTCCTCAACCAGGACGGGGTCACTGCCTTCATGCAACTTCAAATAGGCATTCATGGAAATGGTCAACCAGGAATTCTGGTTTGCCGCTCTCTCAGCATCCCAACTGGGATCGGGCCGAATGGAGATGATTGCGTCAGTCTGCAGGTGCGAGTTGGACGGAATGTCTTCCAGAATTCCAACAACCCGCATATCACGACGGTTGAACACTCGCACGGTCTTTCCCACAGGATCTTCGTCTCCAAACATCTGAGTTGCAAATCCCTGCGACAATATGACGGTGTTCGGACTATCGAGGACTTCACCGCTTATTCCATTCTTGAGGGGAAAACTGAATACCTGAAAAAATTCCGGGTCTGCCAGGTACGCCCAGCTCAGGATATGTACTCGATCTTCAGCCCGAAATGAAACGGCCATCGAGTACAAGAAACGCGTTGCCGCCTCGACCTCCGGAATCACTTCCCGAATGGTCGGGAGCAAAGCATTCGTCGTCATCGTCACGGGAGCGAGTTCTGGCTGATTGGTATCCAGTGTCAACAAGCGATGAATTCTGTCCGAGTCCTGATGGAATTTATCGAAGGACAAGTGATAGCTGACGTAGTTAAAGATGACCAGCGCGCAGGTAATAGCGACTGTCAGCCCGACTATGTTGATCGCCGACAATGTCTTGTCGGCCTTGAACTGCCGCCACAGATGTCTGGTGAAATTCATCGGCAGTCCTCTTGGTGGGATTTCGTAGGTACCCTTTTATCGCAATTTCTGCGCCAATCAAAAACCTGATTTAAATTAGGCCGTTGGGAAGGGCAGGCGCAGAACATCATGCATTACTGTTCTGAACTGAAACAGTCCGCGTTTCATAATGGTACAGAGTTTATTGAATAGAACAGCAAGGTTGCCAAGGATAGGAGGGATTGGAGATGCAGCGCACGCTGGCGAACTCGGGCTTGAGAGTACTACTGAGTTACTTCAAGTAAATAGCGCCGCTTTCCAACAGCCAGCGCATTGCCACCGAATTATCCAGGACAAAGGTTGTCATTTCCGGCCAGCACTCTTGAGCCGTGAGAGCTCCTCATCGGCCCCGGGGCCGTTCAGCCCTCGCAATATACCTTTGATGGCCGCCGCTACTTTTACCTGGCTGCTGGCTCGGCTGGGGGTCAAATCAGCAATCGGCTTGCCGCGATTCGTGATAACAAACTCTTCGCCGGATTCCACTCGGCGCAGAATTTCCGGCAATTTGATCTTGGCATCGTAAGAACCAATTTCATGCTGCATGTCATGTCCTCCTTGTGGCAATAGACCAGAATGGTGGCGTATTCGTCCCTTTGTGCAACAGCGAATTCATGATATTCAAATCTTGCTGCGGGATTGGCAGAGGCCCAGATGCTGACGACCGAATTCTGCCAAATGCCAGAAGGAACGGAAGTAACCAGCGTGCAAACTGTTCCATTAGCCATGCGATTACATTTTCGGATGCTGTTCCATTTTGACACGCCTGATTGTTCCGAGGTGGAACAAGAAGTGGCTTGAGTTCCGCGGTTTGGATTTCAACTGTTTGAAATAAAAGACTAAATGTTGGTGGTACAGAAAGTGCTGTAGTCTCGTGATACTCAGTGGAGAACGACCCGGTAATCGACAGAGAGTTGTTGAGCCGAATTCTCGCAATATGCTGTGATGCGTAGAGGGTCTATGACAGGTGGGGGGTGCGGCACGTGCTTGGAAGCTATTTTCTGATTGCCATCCGCAATCTTGTGCGCGAGAGGTTATACGCAACCATCAATCTCGTTGGCCTGTCCCTGGCTATTGCCTGCTCTCTGATACTGGTGCTGTATTTGCGCAGCGAACTGACCTACGACCAGTATCATCGCAATCACGAGCACATTTACAAGATCGCCAATGACTATACGACCAATGGCGTGACCACCCGGTATTCGATCAGTTCAGCAGCGCTGGGTCCCTTGTTTTTCAGAGAGTACCCGGACGTCGGTGATTTCGTTCGCATCAGGGATTCCTTTGTAGACAATCGCCTGTTTCGCTATGGCGCAAGGGAACTGTACTGGCAGGACGTGATGATGGCGGACGACAACGTGTTCGACGTCTTTACGCATGAGCTGGTTTACGGAACGTTCGAAGACGCATTGGTCGATCCCTATTCGATGGTCTTGAGCGAGTCTTTTTCGATTGCCTATTTCGGTGAAGAAAACCCAGTCGGTCGCGTCCTGAGCACCGACTCAGCGGATTACACCGTGAAAGCGGTCTTCAAGGATTTTCCGGACAACGTGCATCTGAAATACAGTGCCTTGCTGTCATGGAATCTGGTGAACACTGTGGGCCAGGGAGACGAAACCCGAACTCCGGAATCCATGTATACCGTTGCTCCTACGACCTACTTCCACATGAATCCCGCGGTTTCTGCGCAGGAGCTTCAGCGCCTTCTTGATGATTTTCACAGTAACGTGATGGCAGAGCATGGCCTGGAAAGGGGGACGACAGTGAACTTCCATCCCATGCCACTGCTGGATGTTCATTTCGATAACCGCTTTGTCAGAGGCCCCGCAACAGGCAACATTTTTTATATCTACGGATTTGTCGCGGTGGCCGCATTCATCCTGCTGGTAGCCTGCATCAACTACACAAATCTGGCGATTGCTCTAGGGATGCGCCGTGCCAAGGAAGTCGGCATGCGCAAGATATTGGGAGCAAACCGATCTCAGCTGATCACACAATTCGTGGGTGAATCGATCTGTTATGCCCTGTTGGCACTGGTGATCGGTCTGATGATTGTAGAACTGGTGGAACGATACACGCCGATTACGGGTTGGCTCGGCAAGAGCTATCTGCTCCAGTTCAGTACGGAGATGGTGTTGATTGCGTGGATTATTGTTGGCACCCTGGCGATTGGCATTCTGGCGGGGGCCTATCCTGCTTTCTATCTGTCTTTTATCGAACCCGTGAATGCGATCAGCGGTTCCAGGAAATCACGAAGTTCTATAGTGCAACTTCGTCACATACTGACCTTCGTTCAATTCATCGTTTCCGTCAGTGTGATCGCCTGCACCTTGATGATGCTTGTGCAAATGAACTATGTCGCCAGCAGACCCCTGGGCTACGACATCGAGAACAGGATTCTCATCAAGCTGCGAGGTGCCGACGTAATCGAAAGAATCCCTGTAATTCGCAATGAATTATTCACGAACCCAGCCGTGCTGGGAGTGACTGAAACGTCATTTGTGCCAGGTGTTCCTCCTGGGAACGCGATTGTCACACTGGAGACCAGCGACGGAGTGTCCCCGCCCGTTCGTCTTCCTGTTGGCAGGTTGTATAGTGGAGTGGATTTCATTGAAGTAATGGGTCTCGAAATGGTACTGGGTGAGAGTTTCGCGCAGCGATCATCTACGGCAGAAGGCAGCGCAGTGATCGTCAATGAAAGTCTCGTAGCACAGATGGGATGGGAGAACCCCATCGGGAAACAGATATTCAGTCTGAACAGTACTGTGATCGGAGTAATGAAAGATTTTCACGCCGAATCTTTGCATAGGCCCATACTCCCGATCATGCTTTCAATTTTTCGACCGCCTGATTCAGCCATTGTCCAGCCTCTGGATATCTTGACCCGGGACATTGTGATCAGTATCAGCGGGAGCAACATGAATAGCACACTCGCGCATATTGAAAGAGTGATGACGAGTCTTGACCCGGAGCATCCATTCGAATTTCAATTCTTTGAGAATACTGTTGACCAGCAATACAGAAGCGAACTGCAGTTGATGAACCTGACTGGTGTCTTTGCGGCAATATGCATAGTCGTCTCCTGTCTTGGATTGTTTGGATTGTCTGCGCTGACCACGCAACAACGTACCCGGGAAATCGGCATTCGCAAGGTGCTGGGTGCAACAGCCGCACAGATTGTCATGTTGCTGGCGCGATTCCAGGTGGTCATTGTCATCGTGGCGTCTGTATTTGCCTCGGTCTTGTCCTATGTCGTGATGAACATCTGGATGTCGGGTTTTACTTACCGCGCGGACATTCCCCTGTGGCCATTCCTGGCGGCAACGCTGGGAGTCGCAGCGCTGGCATTTCTGACCATAGCGCTGCACTCCGTGGCTACTGCGCACTCCAATCCTGTCCAAGCGCTGCGCTGCGTGCAATAAGGAAGAAAACCTGATGCTGACCAGCTACCTATTCACCTCTGTGCGCAATTTTTCGCGCCAGCCTGTGGTCTCGGCCATCAAGATTCTCAGCTTGGCTCTAGGCATATCAGCCAGCACGCTGATTGCGATGCATCTTCATTTCGTGAATGGCTCAAACAAATACATTGAAGATTGGCAAGATACTTACAGGCTCGTTTCTCATCTCATAATTCCAGAGACCAATCAGCCCTATCGAATCAGAGTAACACCCGACGCCATCGCACCGAACCTGCTGTTGGATTTCGCAGATCAGATCGAGAAAATCGCCCGGGTGCGGTTTTCCACCGGAGATTTCCTTCGCAATGGACAATCACTCTCCAATGAATTCTTATTTATGGAACAGGATGCAATAGAAATTCTGGACCTCAAATTCATTAAAGGCGACTCGAATTCTGCGTTGATGGCACCCAATTCGATGATCATGTCCGAGTCGGCAGCGAGGAAATATTTCGACGACCAGAGTGCCATTGGACAGATACTGACGTTAAACGATATTGAAATGCGCGTCACCGGGATTGTTCGCGATCAACCGGAGAGCGCCACGCACGCTGTCGAAATTGCACTGTCTTCCGACACAGGACGACAGATGTTTGGCCCGAACTTCATGAGTGCTGGTGGGAATTGGATGCAGTTCAGTGGTACGCAAACCTTCGTCAAGCTTGCCGCAGGCGAGTCCTCTAAAGTATTCAACGGCAATCTGGCAGACTTCCTGAACCGCAGAATGCCCGACAACTCAAGGGCGCTTGCTGACAGTCAAGGACTCGGGCTCTCGCTTCAGCCTGTCGATGATATTTACTTGAATCCGTTGGACAACGACTTTGCCCAGACAGAGAACTCCTCCCGAAGGATGACTCTCTTTGGACTGACTCTTTTCGCTTGTTTGATCCTGGGAGCTTCCTGCGTAAATTACATGAATCTGGCGATCTCCAGCGTAGGCAGTCGGAGCAAGGAAGTGAGTGTACGGCGTACTCTGGGCGCGACACGAGGAGATGTCCTTGTGCAGTTTCTGTTCGAGTCGTTGCTGTGTACCTCCCTCGCCATACTGCTCGCCCTTTCGATCGTGGCTGAAGCGGTGCCGGTGTACACGACAATGACGAGCGCTGCATTCACGTTTACAGACATATTCACTACGTCAGTAACCCCCATCATTGCGATGCTGGCAATTGCCGTAGGGCTCATGGCAGGCACTCTGCCAGCGATTGCTCACGCCAGGTCTGAACCTGTCCGCAGTGTACACAGCCGTATTGCAACCAAACGCACCAGAACGCTGGCAAAATCCAGCGTCACGGCTGCCCAGTTCACTGTGTCAACCGTGCTGATCCTGCTGTCGCTTGCGATCTATTTCCAGACTCGACACTTGCAAGAGATGGATTCAGGCTTTGCAAAGGATGAACTGATCGTGTTGGACACCCGCTACAACGCACGGGATTCGGACGCATTCAACTACGACGCCATGCTTTCGGAGATGGCTCGACACGTTGGCGTGAAATCGTTGGCCGTTTCCAATTTTCTGCCACCGGAGTCGATCGATCTGTCTCAATTCCACCTTGCCACTTCCAGTCCCGACTCCACGATCGGAGCAGGATTCATTCAGGTTGGCGTTGGTTTCGTTGAAACCTATGGCTTTGAACTCCTGGCAGGGCGAACTTTCTCGGAAGAATTTTCGGCGGATTTCATTTCTCTCACAACACCGCCAGAGCCTGCACGCAACTACGGCATCATCATTACCGATCGGTTTGCCGAGCGTCTGGGGATTCAGTCTCCTGAACAAGCGGTTGGTGAAATTGTGATGCTCTCCAACATCTCCTTCCAAGTGATAGGGGTTGTCAAGCAGTTCAGAACCGTGAATGACATCGGGAGTGACAATCGGGCCATCGGCATCATGATGGGAACGCGGGACCCGTTGGAAGTGTTTCACATTCGAATTGATCCTGCTTTGACTGGAGAGGCTCTCAACCACATCGACGAGGTGTGGGCTTCGCATCGACCCGGCGTGCAGATCACCAGAAGCTTTTACGCACAAATCCTGAATGACGCTATAAGAGTTCGCAGTGAAAGCCTGACTCTTGCCGCATTGATCGCCAGCGCAATCACGGTACTAATCGCTGCTTTTGGAATGTTCGCATTGGCGTATTACTCAACGACGAAACGCACCAAGGAGGTCGGGATACGAAAGATACTTGGGGCCAGAGCTATTTCCATTGTTTTGCTACTGACGTGGGATTTTCTCAGACCGGTGCTGGTGTCATGTCTTGTGGCATGGCCCTTTGCGTATCTCTTAATCGACATGTTCTATGCAGGTTTCTCGTCACAGGCCATATTTTCCATTGCCAACTACGTGCTGGTAACGCTTGTGATGATTCTGCTGGCGATCCTGACGGTCGTCATTCAGTGCGCGAGGATTGCAAACCTGAACCCGGTGCTCTCTTTGCGCTATGAGTAAGCAAGCTGCCATTCAACTGTCAAAGCAGAGGCAACACCCGCAGTCTGGTGCGCTTTGGATCGATGGTAAGCAGTGCACCGCTTCTCAGTTCCGTTTCCATTTGGCGAATAGCGGTGACCACTTGGACACCGATGAACTCAGGGGCTGTTCTTTCTGCACGAATCTGGATGACACTGGGCTTCAATCCTCTTGTGGCAGCCAAAATTGCGCTGAAGTCGAGATCGTGAGTAATAACGGTGTAACCGTTTTGCCCAGCAAAGGTCATGATGTCCTTATCCAGCGCGGTCTTTTTGCCAACAGTGGACCAATGCATTGCTTCAAGTCCAGCAGAGGTTAGCATTGCAACCCAGAGAGGAGACAGATTCATGTCGATCAGGAATTTCATGCAGAGGTCAGTATGACCTCGCGTTCTTCAGCTCGCCAAGCCGCATAGCGCAGCGCCTGCATGATGTCTTCGCGTTCCAGATATGGGTACTCTGTCAGCAGATCCTCGATGCTGGCGCCTGCGCCAATCTGGCCGACGATCATACTGACGGTCACTCGCATTCCGCGGACACACGCTTTGCCGCCCATCATTCCGGGTTGTTGGGTGATTCTCTCTAGTTGATACATACCTTCTCCTTGTTTCTGTAGAGCATGGGTCTCGTAACGAGGTTGCCCCTCCGCAACTCCTGTTTGTCCGGCAGTGGATTCCGGAGTGGTACCCATTGCCGTAATCAGCTTGCGCAGCAGTCGGGCCTGTTGCTCGGGATTCAGAGCAAGAATTTCTTCTTCAAGTTTTCTGAAGTCATGTGGCATGGTGGGCACCGGGTAGTGGGCTATCAAGTATGTCTGATGAAGGCGCTGGCAGTACTGGTCAGTATAGTCCCGACGACCGGAATCTGCCAAAGGCCAGGAATCAAAGAAAACACGCATGAGTCAGTCCTTCAAAGGCGGCATGCTTCCATGATCATGCTGCTCACGGCGACCCTGTCGAGTGCCAGCGGCTGCGCCTGGCTGCGCTTCCAGGGTGGCAGGGGGCATTCAGAATGGCGCCAATTGAATGTATCACTGTTCCATTTTGGCACGCTCCTGGTGTTTCAGGGTGGAACACAGTCCCGAACTGACAGGGGGGCTGATTTGGTAACCACTTGTTTTTGCAAGCTTAATCCTGCTGGTACGGAAAATGCTCCAGTAGATGCGCATTCGAGTACAAACCTCATTAACCCCTGTAGGAGCTTGCTTGCAAGCGAATCTCACAGCGGCAAATGTGGAACGTCGCTTGTCTGCATCCCGGACTGCAGAGTCCCCCCTTTGCGTCCGGGAGTTTAATCGCATGAGCGCCCAACTGTAGGAGCGGGTCTTGCCTGCGATCGCCTGCAAGCAGGCTCCTGCATAGAAATTTCCAGCACAATAAAATTGCCAAGGACTAAAGATGATCATCAGAACCGAAGCCCTCTCCAAACTCTTCCGCACCGACGAGGTGGAGACCACCGCGCTGGACTCGATCAACCTCACCATCGAGAAGGGCGAGTTCACCTCCATCATGGGCCCCTCGGGTTGTGGCAAATCCACGCTGCTGAATATCCTGGGCCTGATCGACAATCCTGACGGCGGCAAGTACTGGTTCCTCGATGAGGAAGTCTCGTCCTACTCCGAACGCCAGCGCGCGATGCTGCGCAAGCAGAACATCGGTTTCGTGTTTCAGAGTTTCAATCTCATCGATGAGCTGACGGTGTACGAGAATGTGGAGTTGCCGTTGATCTATACGAAGACACCTGCTGCCGAGCGCAAGAAGAAAGTGGAAGCCGTGCTGGAAAAGATGAACATGGCGCACCGCATGAAGCATTTTCCGCAGCAGCTTTCCGGAGGACAGCAACAGCGTGTCGCTGTCGCGCGCGCAATTGTGAATTCGCCGAACATGATTCTCGCTGACGAACCTACCGGTAATCTGGACAGCGAGCATGGCGCTGAAGTGATGAAGATTCTGAGCAAGCTTAATGATGAAGGCACGACGATTGTGATGGTGACGCACTCGCCGGAGGATGCGGCGGTGGGGAAGCGGATTGTGCGGGTGTTGGATGGGCGGATTGTGAGTGAGGCGGAAAGCCAGCGCTGAGGAGAAATCATGTTGACTCACCTGAAAATCACATTGAGAAACCTCCGCCGCGAGAAATTCTACGTCGCCATCAACGTGCTGGGCCTCGCCGTCGCCATGGTGTGCGCCCTCCTCATCGGCATGCACGTGCGCAGTGAGCTGACCTACGATCAGCACATTCCGCAGCACAAGAAGCTTTACCGGGCAAGCATCACCCTCATCAATAGCGACGGCGAAACCGAGTTCTCGCAGATGTCCCAGTTCATGGCGCCCGCCCTGGCGGCGCAGCACCCGGCCATTGAAGATTTCGTGCGCTTCAGAGGCCCGGCATCCGGCGAGGCGCTGATCAACATACGAGGTGAACCCTCATACTGGGATAAGGTATATGAAGCAGATGACAACGTATTTGAAGTCTTCGGCCATGCGGCAGTCCATGGCGACATGAGCTCAGCGCTGGTTGATCCTGGTGCTGCGGCGATCAGCAACCGCTTCAACCAGATCCACTTCGATGGGGCCGACTCGGTCGGCGAAACGATCACTGTCAATGGCCGCGACTATCGCGTCGCCCTTGTGTACGAGGACCAGCCCGCCAATACGCATTTCAAGTATGACGTGCTGCTCTCGATCAATGGCCTGGCGTATCCGGAACCCGATGCGCTTCCCATGTCGCTCTTCATGGTCAACACCTATACGTACTTCGTCATGCCGGAGAACTACGACGCGGCACGTTTCTCCGGTTTCTTCGACGAATACTGGGAAGGCACCACAGGAGCACTCACAAGGTCATTGGGTCTGGACAATGACGCGACCATGCAGCTGACCCCGATTGCCGACGTGCACTACGGACCGGCGCTGGAGTTTGATCAACCGGTGGGCAATCTCTTGATTGTGTACGCCTATGCCGTGGTCGGTGCGTTGATCCTTCTGGTCGCATGCATCAACTATGTCAATCTCGCCACTGCCCGTTCCGCCCGCCGTTTGAAGGAAGTCGCGATGCGCAAGGTATTGGGTGTCGAGCGGGGAGCCCTGATTGCGCAGTTCCTGCTGGAGTCTTTCTGCATCGCGTTGCTGGCGGGTATCCTCGCCTTGACTGCCGTGGAGGTGCTGGTGCAGTCCGGTGTCGCAGGACAATTCAGCAGCGCGCTGGAACCGGGGCTGTATCGCGACCCTGTGATGCTGGGGATGTTCCTTCTCGTCAGTACCGGCATCGGACTGTTGTCGGGGCTCTATCCTGCCTTCTATCTGTCATCCCACTTCGTGATGCCAGGCAGCGTGAAGAGGCAGACCAGCGCTACCGAATCTGTGATGCGTCAGACACTCGTGGTGTTTCAGTTTGCCGTGACGGTCTCGGTCATTGCCTGCAGTCTATTGATCCTGGGACAGATGCGTTACATCCAGAACGCGCCGTTGGGTTTCGAGAAGGACGATCGCGTCGTCCTGAGTATCAAGGGCGTGGATTTCATCGAACGCACACCTGAATTAACCGCTCGTCTCAGCCAGATGGTGGAAGTAGCAGGTGTCACACTGACTGCTCTTGCTCCGGGCGTGGATTCGTACTCGGGCAACTGGAGCGTGGAGTCCAATGACGGCGCCATGGAATCCCGTTTCATCAACTTCCAGAACGTCGATAGCCGCTACCTGGACGTCATGGGTATGGAGTTGACAGCGGGGCGCTTTTTTACCGAAGGGGATGGCCGCAACCTGGTAGTGGTCAACGAGGCGCTGGTCCGCAACATGGGCTGGGAGAATCCGTTGGGCAAGCGCACTGGCATGCCGGCACAGGAGGGGGAAATAGTCGGCGGTGTAGTCCGGGACTTCCACTTCTCAGGCCTACAAACCGCTATCGCCCCGCTGATTATCCGACAGACCAATCCTGGCTTCTATGGTGCTGTCACCAACCCGGCGGCGCGTCAGCAACAGGCTGCTCAGTTGACGATCGCCCTGGTCGATGGCGCGAACCCCGAAACAATGGATCACATTCAGACCCTGTGGCGTGAAACCATGCCGGGCCTTCCTTTCGCGTATCAATTCCTGGAAGACATCATTCGTCAGCAGTATGACAGCGAGAACCGCATTCTCGACGTCATCGCCTGGTTCGCAGCCGTGTGCGTCGTGATCTCCTGCCTCGGACTTCTCGGCCTCAGCGCCTGGTCCACTGAGCGGCGCACCCGTGAGATCGGCATTCGCAAGGTATTCGGTGCCGGCGCCGCGCAGATCATGCTGACCCTGTTTCGCAACATCTTCGTACTGGTCAGCATAGGCTCCATCGTCGCATCAGTGCTGACCTGGTACGTCATCAATGGATGGCTGCAGAATTTTGCCTACCGGGACGAGATCAACCTGCTGGTATTCCCTGCGGCGGCAGCGCTGGCCATCGGGTCTGCATTCCTGACCATGGCGCTGCAATCCTGGCGCACCATCAATCGCAATCCTGTGCATGCGCTGCGCTACGAATAAACATGAGGAACTTCCAATGTTTGCCTACTACCTGAAAACCGCCCTGCGCAGCATCGTCAATCGCAGGCTCTACTCCGCCGTCAGCATCATCGGCCTCGCGGTCGGAATGACGGTCAGCATCCTGATCTTCTCCTTCGTGCGCTACGAGGCGGGCTACGACAGCATGCATCCCGAAAGCGAGCGCACCTACCGGCTCAACTGGTTCAGCGGCACCGACTCGCGCTTCGCCACCTTCTTCAATCCGGTGTCGGAAATGTTGGCGACGTCGATGCCGGAGATCGAGTTATTCACGCGTCTAGGCATGCGTCAGGAGCTGTTCACGATTGACGGCAACAGCCAGTACCGGCAACTGAGCATGGTGGATGAAGCGTTCTTCGATCTCTTCGATTACGAGGAGCTGGAAGGTGATCCTTCGGCCGCGATCAGCGACATGGGCAGCGCCGTAATCACCGAAGCGGCAGCGCTCAACATGTTCGGTGAGGCACGTCCGCTGGGGCGCGTGTTCACGATCAACGGTGCGCAGGATTTTCGCGTGGCGGCTATTGTCAGCAACAATCCCGGCAACAGCCATCTGATCTCGAACATCTTCGTCAATATCGAGAACCTGCCGGTGATCTGGAATTTTGCAGACTTCTGGAGCAACACCGGGTCGGATGTCCTTTATCACTACGTGCGACTCGACGCCAATGCCGATGTGGAGGCTGTGACACGCAACGCACAGACCTACATGGACGGCTTGTTCAATCAGGGTGCTGGAGTGAATGCCGCTGTGCGCGCAATGAGCATCGCGCTGCAGCCGCTGCGGGAGATTCACTTCACCACCGACCTGCAGAACGAGATGTCTACCCGCGACGATGTGCTGGGTACGGTCAAGGCACTGCGCCAGCGCTCCGACATTCTGATCTTTGCGGGTGTTGCGGTGCTGACGCTGCTGATCGCCGCCTTCAACTTCATGAACCTGCAGGTGGCGCAACTGGCCAAGCGCACGAAGGAAGTGGGTGTGCGCAGAATTGCCGGGTCGTCGCGCAGCGAGCTGGCGCTGCAGTTCCTGACGGAGACGGCCGTGATTGCGCTGTTCGCCGCACTGCTGGCGCTGATTCTGTGCGACATGCTCATGCCATGGTTCAACACGATGGTGGCGAGGAGTGTCGGTGGATATACCGTGTACTCCGCAGAGAATCTCGTGCTGCTGATTGTCATGGCACTGGCGCTTGGTGTCGTGGCGGGGCTCTATCCGGTCATCACCATGACGCGGCTGTCACCGTCGGACGCATTGCGCGGCAGGATCATGAAAGGTGTCAGCGCCAGTCGTTTCCGCTCCGGACTGATCGTGCTGCAGTTCAGCATTTCCATCGGCCTGATTGCGGCGAGCGGGATCGTCAGCACGCAGATCAATTATGCGATGTCCAAGTCTCTCGGTTTCGTGCCCGACAATGTCATTACGGTGGAACTTCGCAATGCGCAGGCACGCGGCGCCTATGAAACCATGCGCGATGAACTGCTGCGCAATCCTGCCATCGTTTCTGTGTCTGCCGGGTCTATCATTCCCACTCAGGATCTCTCCGATGGCATGGGGCTCACCATTGTCGGTGGCGATCCCGCGACACCGCTGCTGACACGCACCGTGGGCGTCAGTGACGACTACTTCGACGCGCTGGGCATGCAACTGGTGGCTGGGCGTGCGCCGAGCAGCGAATTCCCCACCGACGAGATGGAATTCTTCTCACCTCTCACTCCCACAGTGGATGGCGCGATAGTTCTCAACGAGGCCGCAGTGCGAGCAGGCGGCTGGAACTCTCCTGAAGAGGCCATTGGCGCAAGGATGTATCAGGAGGGAGCGTTTCGCGGCATCAACTTCCGTATGGATGCCACGGTGGTCGGCGTCGTGCAGGACGCTCACTACCAGTCCATCCGCACCGAAATACAGCCGGTATCCTTCACGCTGAACAGCAACCGCAATGTGATGCTTGTGCGATTCAGCAGCGGAAATGCTGAAGACGCCGTCGCGGCAGTCGATCGCGTCTGGCAGCAGAGCATCAATGGGTTGCCGATCCAGCGCGCGTTTCTCGCGGACAACTATTCCGCGTTCTACTCCGGCGAGAATCGCACCTTCGTGCTGTTTACCGGACTGACAGCAGTGGCGATGCTGATTGCCTGCTTCGGCCTTTATGCTGTCGCAACATTCATTGCCGAACGCCGTGCCCGCGAGATAAGCATTCGCAAGGTGCTCGGTGCCACTGTACGCGCACTGGCAACAATGCTGGCATGGGATTTCTCGCGTCTGGTCATCGTCGCCAATCTGATCGCATGGCCTCTGGCGTGGTGGGCGATGCAGCAGTGGCTGCAGAACTTTGCCTACCGCACGGACATCAGCATTGGCATCTTCATCATCGCGGGTCTCGCCACTTTCCTCATGGCGCTGGCCACGACATTCCAGCGCGCCTACAGCGTGGCTGTAGCGAATCCCATTCAATCATTGCGTTGTGAGTAGAAGGAAGTTCTCGGAGCATCATGGACAAGGTCATTGAAAAGAAAAAACGCCCGCTCTGGCAATGGGGTTTGATTGGCGTTGGCGCAGTCGGCGTACTCTGGTCTGTGCAGGGCATGCTCGCAGACGCGTCCATCCGCACCTATCGTGTGAATGCCGAGCAGTTGACGGTGTCGGAAGTGACACTGGGCGCCTTCGAGGATGTGACGCCGATACGCGGCACCATCCAGCCCTTCACCAGCGTGTTTCTCGACGCTGTGAACGGTGGCGTGGTGGAAGAAGTGCTTGCAGAGCAGGGCAGCTTTGTCGAGGCCGGACAGCCACTGTTGCAACTGAGCAACGGTGACCTGCAGTTGCAGGTTGCTAGCAATGACACGCAGACCACAGAACAGTTGAACAATCTCGCCAACATCAGTAACAGCCTTGAAACTACCAGACTGATGACGGAGCGCGCGCTGATCGACAGCGAGTTTCAGATCAAGGTGCTGGAGCGCCAGAAGCAAAGGCTGGAGCAATTGCTGAGTAACAATCTGGTCTCGAAGGAAGAGTACGAGGCCATCGCCGATGCATTGACATACCAGAAAAGGATTCACGCCAACACGCTGGACAGGCAGGAGCTGGAAGAAAGGATTCGCAAGGAGCGCACACAGCAGATCGCCGGACAGATGAGCAAGCTTCAGGACAACCTGGCACTCTCCCTGAGCAGCTTCGAAGGCTTGCTGGTGCGAGCGCCAGTTGCGGGGCAGTTGACTTCGTTGCCCGTGGAAATCGGTGAGAACAAGACGCGTGGGCAACGCCTCGGCCAGATCGACGTGATCGATCAATACAAGATCGTCGCGCAGGTGGACGAGTACTACGTCACGCGCGTGGCGCCCGGCCAGTCAGCCCGTTTCACGCTGTCGGGCCGACAGTATGCGGCGAGCGTGCTCAAGGTCTATCCGGAGATTACCGGCGGCACTTTCACCGTCGATCTTGTCTTTGAAGGAATGGCACCGGACAACGTTCGTCGTGGTCAGACGCTGCAGTTGGATCTCACTCTGGGCAATCCTGTCGAGTCTCTGCTGCTGCCGCTGGGTGGCTTCATTCAGGATACCGGTGGCAACTGGGTGTTTGCGCTGGACGCGGAAGGCAACTACGCCACGCGCCGCGACATCGTGACAGGACGCCGCAATAATCGCTTTGTGGAAGTGCGTGAGGGGTTGCAGGCGGGGGATCGAGTCATCACTTCGGCGTATTCGCAGATGGCTGACATGCAGCGCATACAATTGTCCCAATAAGAAGCCCCCTGTAGGAGCGAGCTTCCCGTCAAGCGGGACCGAGGTGCTCACGAATGACGTGGCACTCGCTTTCGCTTGCGAGCAAGCTCCTTGTATGTTCATCCCGTAGCAGTTGCTATGCTCTGAGGCAGTTACCGGGGAGGCCGTACGCTCCTTGAGGCAGAGATTTTCTGACCTCGTCTGTAGAGAGGCTCCCCGCCTCATTGCTTATCTCGAGGAGTATCAG
>JAUXNX010000017.1 GCA_030682575.1 Gammaproteobacteria bacterium | reverse complement strand
CGAATCCACCACGTAGCATAAGTGGAGAATTTGAAGCCACGGCGAAATTCGAACTTGTCCACTGCTTTCATCAGACCGATGTTGCCTTCCTGTATCAAGTCGAGGAACTGCAGGCCGCGATTGGTGTATTTCTTGGCGATGGAGATCACAAGACGCAGGTTGGCTTCGACCATTTCCTTCTTGGCGCGGCGGGATTTCGCCTCGCCAATGGACATGTTGCGGTTGATCTCTTTGATCTCGGCGATGCTGACGCCATTTTCGCTTTCAAGCGTAATCAGTTTCTTCTGTGCGCGTTGAATCTCGGTCTTGAGATTGGCAATTGCTTCGGACCATGGCTCTTTCGCAGCGATCAACCCGTCAACCCAGTTCTCGTTCACTTCGTTGCCGGGGAAGGACTGGATGAAGGCTTTGCGGGGCATACCGGCATTGCGTACGCACAGTGTCATGATGGTGCGTTCATTGCGACGTACTTTTTGCAGGACCATGCGAATGTGACCCAGCAGTGGCTCGAACTGCTTTGGCGTCAGTTTGAACGTCTTGAAGCAATCACCCAGCTTGTCCAGTTCGGTCAGCGACTTCTTGTGGCTGCGGCCATTCTTCTTGATGACCGTTTCGGTTTTCTTGAACTGGTCGCGCAGTTCGGTAAAGCGAATGCGGGCCTCTTCAGGGTCAGGGCCGGTAGTGCCTTCCTCTTCATCAGCGGCATCCAGAACTTCATCGTCATCGTCCTTGACGTCATCAACGGCCGGAGTTTCTTCCACTTCTGCCTCTACCAGCGCAGCAGGAATGATCTCGTCGTCGTCAGCGGATAGATAGCCGGTGATGATGTCGCTCAGGCGACGCTCTTCGGTATCAACACCATCGTATTCCTTGAGGATATGGGCGACCGTGCCCGGGAAGCAGGCCATTGCCTTCATCAGCTCGCGCAGGCCTTCCTCAATGCGTTTGGCGATCACGATCTCGCCTTCGCGGGTCAGCAGTTCGACAGTGCCCATTTCACGCATGTACATACGTACCGGGTCGGTGGTGCGACCGGCTTCGTTTTCCACGGCGGCCAGCGCTGCGGCCGCTTCTGCAGCAGCCACCTCGTCGGTGTTGCCATCACCTTCATTCATCAACAGCGTATCGGCGTCGGGTGCAGTCTCGTACACCTTCATGCCCATGTCGTTGATCATCTGAATGATGTCTTCGACCTGATCGGGATCGGAGATGGATTCTGGCAGGTGGTCGTTGACTTCTGTGTACGTCAGATAGCCTTGCTCCTTACCTTTGGCGATAAGGGCCTTGAGACCGGTTTGTGGCAATAGGACTGATCGAATGTCAGACATGAGTTCCCTTGTCGGCCCGAAAATGACCGAAAGTTTTGCGTGGTAGTTTAAAACAGCCGGGCATTATAGCCTCATGAAGGCAGTCATGCCAGCCGCCGGTTCAATATCAACCGCCTGTAACAGGGGGAAATTCAGCTCTCTTGCTTAACTGACCGAAGCCTGGGCTTCAGTTGTTCAATCAACTGCTTCTTGTACTGCTTTTTCTCAGCTTCCTGCAGGAGAGTATCGATAAGGAATTTGAACTCTCCCGCGACACCTTCCAGAGGGGTGATCTTTTCGTTCTTCATCAACAGTGTCAGCTGATTACCCGGTGCTGTTCCATAGAAATGCCCCAGCATTGTATAGGTGTTTATAGTGGGGCTATTTCTGACCAGTTCAACGAGCTCCAGCAGCAAATCTGTATATTGGTCGCCATTCTCGCGCAATAGTTCCAGATTTTTGTCCAACCCTGTCGCAATTTCCGGCCGATACAGCAACAGCTCGATGGCTTTCAGGCCGGGACTTCGTGGTGCGGGTTTCTGCGGCGCCGAAACGGGACGTGCCGGAGTGCGCGTGCCCTTGTTGCTGCGCGGCACAAACTCTGCACTCGGGGGCAGTGGATAGTCCGGAGCAGCATCATCGGGTATCGACTGCGTTGGCGCAGACTTGTTCACCATTGTCTCTATGGAGCGACTGTCCACCCCCGCCATGGCCGCCAGTTTGTCGAGCATGAGCTGGCGGTAAATGCCCTGTGGCAATAGCCGCAGCAGGGGAATCGCCAGGCTGCTCAATTTGGCCTTGCCGTCGATGGCGTTGATGTCGAGGCCTTCGCTCAGATGATCGAAGAAGAAGTCGACCAGCGGGGTTGCATTGTTGATAAGAGCGTCGAAGCGGTCCTTGCCGATCTTGCGTACCAGTGTGTCCGGGTCTTCGCCCTCGGGCAGGAAGAGGAAGCGCACCTGCCTGCCATCCAGAAGTACCGGCAAGGTTGCCTGCAGCCCACGCCAGGCCGCAGTTCTGCCAGCGTTGTCGCCGTCGAAGCAGTAGATGACTTCCGACACCAGGCGGAACAGGCGGGTCAAATGGTTGGCATTGGTCGCAGTACCCAGCGTTGCCACAGCATAGTCGATGCCATGCTGCGCCAGCGCTACCACATCCATGTAGCCTTCCACGATCACGAAGCGTGTCAGCTTGGGGTTGGCGCGGCGCGCTTCGTACAGACCATAGAGTTCATTGGCCTTGTGATAGACAGGAGTCTCAGGTGAGTTCAGATACTTGGGTTTTTCGTCATTGAGTACCCGACCGCCAAAACCGATCACCCGGCCACGCGTGTCGCGGATGGGGAACATGATGCGGTCACGGAAGCGATCGTACTGACCGTCGCGTTTGCTGCCGTTTGCAGCATCTTCGCCGTCGTTGGATTCCTGATCGCGTTTTATCAGCAGCCCGGCCTTGATCATCATGTCGATGTCCGTACCGGTGGTGCCCTTGGCCTTTAGCAGGTTGTCCCAGCCGGGTGGCGCAAAGCCGATGCCGAACAGCTTGGCGATCTGACCCGTAAGGCCTCGATTTTTAAGGTAATTCACTGCCCGGGCTTTCTGCGGGTGGTCGCGCAACTGCTTCTGATAGTACTGGCTGGCTGTTTCGAGTATGGCCAGCAACTGTTTGTTTTCGCTCTGGCTCCGGTCTTCGGCCTTGCTGCCTTCCTCGCGCGGGACGTCCAGTCCGTAGTCGCCTGCCAGGGTCTCCACCGCCTGAGGGAAATCCATGCGCTCGTAATCCATGACAAAACCAAGGGCATTGCCCCCAGCCCCACAGCCGAAGCAATAGTAGAACTGCTTGTCGGGCTCGACGCTGAAGGAGGGGGATTTCTCGGTATGGAAAGGGCAGAGCGCGGAGTAGTTCTTGCCGGTCTTGCGCAACTTGATGCGCTTGTCGATCACATCGACGATGTCGACGCGGCTCAACAGGTCATCAATGAATGCTTGCGGAATCAGTCCAGCCATGCTGACGAGGCCATCCTGTAATCATGCGAACTTCTGTGGGAGCCTGCGTGCAGGCGGTCTTGCAATTTTTCAGATGCAGGTAGTCGTTCAATCGCTTGCAGGGCAGGCCTCGCCAGCGGGGGATCTAGCCTTGCGCCAGCTTGTCCTTGATCATCCGACTGACAGCAGCCATGTCTGCGCGGCCAATCACGACGGGTCGCACTGCTGTCATCACCTTGCCCATGTCCGGGATGCCAACGGCGCCCGTGTCTGTCAAAGCCTTGCTGATGATGGCGCTCAGGTCTTCGGAGGACAGGGCCTGTGGCATGAACTCCTGCAGGACGGCAATTTCTGCGGTCTCGATGTCGGCCAAATCCTGGCGTGCGCCAGCTTCATACTGTCTCACGGACTCACGGCGCTGCTTGATCATCTTGTCCAGGATGCCAGTGATTCTGGTGTCATCCGGTTCTATACGCTCATCCACCTCGATCTTCTTGATCTCGGCCAGCGCCAGACGAATGGTGCCCAGGCGAACCTTGTCCTTGGCCCGCATGGCATCCTTCATTGCGTCGGTGATTTGCTGTTTGAGCGCGCTTTCTGCCATGGCTTAATTAATAGAAGCGTTTAGTCTTCTTGTTCTCGCGTTGCAGTTTCTTCAGGTGACGCTTGACGGCCGCAGCAGCCTTGCGCTTGCGCGCGGCTGTTGGCTTCTCGTAGAACTCCTTGCGACGAACTTCAGCCAGGACACCGGCCTTCTCACAGGAGCGCTTGAATCTACGCAGAGCCACGTCAAACGGTTCATTCTCTTTCAGTTTTACCATCGGCATAATGAATGGATACCTTCCAAATAAAAAATAGTCTTGCGGTAATTGGTGCTGTTTCGACAAGCCCCACAACGAGGCTTGCCCATTAAAATCAAAGGGGGCATATGGTAATGCGGCAATCGGGCAATTGCAAAGAGATCGTTCGCCGGATTCCAACTATTTGCCCTGAAAACGCCGCAGCCCATGTCAATCCTGATCTGAACCGGCGCCGAGACTGCCTGGAGCTTGCTTCAGACTGGTCTTTGCGAGCGTAGCTGGCATATGATGGCGACCTTTTCCGGATAGCAAACAGCTATCCGGAGCGATCAATCATCAGACTGAACTGAGAGCACCATGCGGGTACTGGGAATCGAGACATCCTGTGACGAAACTGGCGTAGCCGTCTACGATAGCGAATTCGGCTTGCTGGGCGACAGCCTCTACAGTCAGGTGGAAATTCACGAACGTTTCGGCGGTGTGGTGCCGGAGCTGGCCTCCCGCGACCACATCCGCAAGACGCTGCCGCTGATTCAGGAGGTGCTGGAAAAATCCGGCACTACTCTCAAGGAGATAGATGGCATTGCTTACACCGCCGGCCCGGGTCTGATCGGTGCGCTGTTGGTAGGTGCCAGCATTGGCCGCTCACTCGGCATGTCCCTGGATGTACCTACTGTGGGTGTCCACCACATGGAAGGGCATCTGCTTGCTCCCATGCTGGAAGATAATCCTCCGTCTTTTCCCTTTGTTGCTCTACTGGTGTCCGGTGGGCATACCCAGTTGGTGCGCGTCGATGGCATCGGACGTTACGAACTGCTTGGCGAATCCCTTGATGACGCAGCGGGCGAAGCCTTCGACAAAGTCGGCAAGATGCTCGGTCTTGCCTATCCCGGTGGCCCGCGCGTGGCAAAGCTGGCTGAGTCCGGTACGCCAGGGCGCTTCACATTCCCTCGCCCCATGACCAACCGGCCTGGACTGGAGTTCAGCTTCAGTGGGCTGAAGACCTACGTCCGCAATACTCTGGCAGAGGAGCTGGCAAAGACGGGAGAGGTCGACGACCAGACCAAGGCCGACGTCGCGTTTGCTTTCGAGGATGCGGTAGTGCAGACGTTCGTGATCAAGTGCCGCCGCGCATTGCAGCAGACTGGTCTCAAGTCCCTGATTATCGCAGGTGGAGTAAGTGCTAATCTGCGCTTGAGGGAAGGTTTGCAGGCAATGGTAGAGAAAGAGAAGAGTGCATTGTTTTATGCCAAGCCACGCTTCTGCACCGACAACGGCGCAATGATCGCCTACGCCGGTTGTCAGCGCCTGCTGGCAGGCGAATTCGATGGGTTGGAGATCAATGTTCGTCCGCGCTGGCCGCTCGACAGTCTCAGCCCCATTCAGCAGTCCGCTTGACGACGCGGTTCGCTTTACCTGTACCGGGAAGATTCACCATGGATATTGTCTACATTCACGAACTGCGGATCGAGACCATCATCGGCATCTACGACTGGGAGCGCGAGCGCAAACAAGTGGTCAGTCTGGACCTGGAGATGGGCACGGATATACGGCCGGCAGCGGCGACCGAGGACATAGACAAGGCGCTGGACTACAAGGCAGTTTCGAAGCGACTCATTTCCTTCATCGAGGCGAGTGAGTTCCTGTTGATAGAGACGATGGCCGAAAGAGTTGCTGAAATTGTCATGACCGAGTTCGCGGTGCCCTGGCTGAAACTGCGTGTAGGTAAGCCGGGTGCAGTCACTGGCGCCAGAGATGTCGGCGTGATCATCGAACGAGGCGTGCGTTGACCATTGTCGCATTGAGTCTGGGCAGCAACACCAATCCGGCACACTATCTTGCCAGTGCACTGGGTGCTCTGTATGAGCGGTTCGGCGCGCTGCGCGTCTCGTCAGTGTTCGAGAGCGAAGCGGTTGGGTTTTCCGGCGACAACTTTCTCAATCTGGCAGTTGTAATCGACACAAACGAAAAACTGGAAGATCTGGCGCTGTTTCTCAAGGGACTGGAAGACCGACATGGTCGTTCGCGACAGGAGCCGCGCTTCAGTGGCCGAACTCTCGATATCGATATTCTCACTTACGGTGAAATGCATGGTGAGTTCGCGGGTATCGTCTTGCCGCGAGAGGAAATCGTCGATAACGCTTACGTGCTGTGGCCGTTGTCTGAAATTCTGGGTGAGGGAATGCATCCGCCGACGGGCAAGACTTATTCTCAGTTGTGGACAGAATACGACAAGACTCGCCAGAGGCTCTGGCCAGTGGCATTCAGTTGGGAAAATGGTTCTGCTCCCACTGGCATTGGATATTTCAACAGCCAATAATCTTGACCAGTGCCGCCAGCCCCACCGCGCAATCCTCTTCTACTTTCAGCGTCAGCAAGTCATCCGCTCTCGTAACGCCCTGATTCAACGCCGCTATTGGCTTGCCCAGTTGATGCGCATCACGACAGAAACGAAATCCGGAAAACACCGTCAACGATGATCCGACCACCAGCAGTGCATCGCTGCGCCGCAGTGCTTCGTTCACCGTGTCCACACGCGTGCGTGGCACCGTGCCGCCGAAAAATACCACGTCGGGCTTGAGAACACCGCCGCAGTGCGGGCACGCTGGAACGATTAGACCGGCAATCAATTCATCGGCCAGATCGGCATCGCCATCGGGCCGCATTTCGGCGAGTGGGTTGGCGAGATTCGGATTGGCTTCCTGGAGCCACTGCTGCATCAGTGCTCGCGGCAAAACGGCGGCACAGTCCAGGCAATGCACACGATCAAGACTACCGTGCAGGTCGATCAGGTTGCGGTGACCAGCACGCTGATGCAGGCAGTCGACGTTCTGGGTGACCAGCAAATCAATAAGACCTGCCTGTTCCATTCTGGCAAGAGCCACATGCCCCGCATTAGGTGCCGACTGTGCCATGCGGGGCCAGCCGACCATGCTTCTGGCCCAGTAACGTTGTCGGCTGGCTGGTTTGTTGAGGAAATCGTTGTGTTGCACAGGTGTGGTTCTGAGCCAGGTGCCACTCTTGTCGCGGTAGACAGGAATGCCGGAAGGTGCACTCAGTCCGGCACCGGTAAGCACCAGAAGTCGCGGATATTTCAGTACAAAATCAGTCAGGGCAGCCATGGGGTAATTCTGTATCACGTCAATTCTTCGCTCTTGGGAGCTATCGTCTGCCGTACGTGTTCCGCGAGTCCCACACCCGCCTCGGACATGGTCAGATAAGTCTGATCCGCACCTGCCTGAATGATCTGCCGTGCCTCATCTTCATGCATGCTATGGGACACGATCAAACCCTGGAAACCACGCAAGCGTAATCTGCGCGCGGCAATGCGTTTGGCTTCCGCCTCGTTGATGCTCAATACGACCGCACGTACAGAACCGAAGTCGAGATTCTGCCAGAACATCTGGTCCTCGGCGTCGGCGAAGAAAATATTGTGGTTCAGCATCTGGTGCTGGATCACCCGCGCCGGGTCCGAGTCCAGTGCCACCAATCGGAACTTGTCCTTCAGATATTCATAAGCGGCAGTGCCCGTGCGCCCCATTCCCATGATGAGCACATCGGCATCCCCCAGCGAGACAGGTTGTTCATCCGGGTGATGAATGTCGCGTTCCCATGGAATCAGTCGGCGTGCACAACGTTCATACAAGGGGTGCGCGAAACGATTCAGCGGTGCCGACACAACGAAGGAAAGCGCCACTGTCAGCGCGAGTGGAACGATCCAGTCCTGCAGCGCTACGCTCGCCACTATGAGGCCGAACTCGCTGTAGTTGGTAAGGCTGAGTCCAGAGAGGAAGGCACTGCGCGCGCGCAGCTTGAAGAAGATCAGCAGCAGGAAGAACAGGATTGCCTTCACTGGCAGCAATGCCGTCATCACGAGCGCGAAAATCCAGGCATCCATGTCTGGCAGTCCCCCGATGCCAATCTGCAGGAAGAAACCGACGAGGAAAAACTCCTTGATGCTCCAGAGTGATTTGGAAAGCTCCCCCGCTCGAGGATGCTTCGCCAGCATGGCGCCGAACACGAGGGCGCCGAGCTCTGAGCTCAGTCCCACCTGCTCGAAACCGAAACCACCAACAACCAGCGCCAGCAACAGACCAAACAGCACCAACAGGTCGTCGTGACCGCTCTCATCGAGTAGCCGAAACAGCAGCGGACGCAGCAATGGTAGTCCGAACAACAGCAACGCCCACAGCGAGGGAGTCGTTCCGCTGGCAAAGCTCATCACCACCAGGGCGATTAGATCCTGCACAACCAGAATACCAATGGCGACGCGGCCATGGAAAGCGCGCAACTCGCGCTTGGTCTCCAGTACCTTGGCGGCCAGCACAGTGCTGGAGAACGCCAGCGCTATCGACAGCATGACGGCGCTGTAGACAGGCAGGTCGAGGAAAAAGTAGAACGCAGGCGCGAACAGGACGCAGGAGAACAGGAAATGCAGCAGACCGCCGCCGATGACTTCCGGCTTCACGAGGTTGCGAACATTGAGCTTCAGACCCACTGTGAAAAGCAGCAACAGCACACCGAGGTGTGAAACATGCTGCAGAACCTCGCCACTCTCTGTGGGCAGCCCAATCTCACTGGAACTTGAGGCGATCACGAAACCAGCGGCGAGATACCCCACGAGTGGTGGCAGACCAATGAGCCGCACAACCAACCCCATGCTGAACGCAAACCCGATCCAGACGGTTTCAAGCATGAATATTTTCCTCGGTGGTGACAGGCCGCTGGATCATAAGGAATTGTCTACGGTTCTGCCACCGTCCACGCGAATTGTCTGTCCGGTCATGTAGTGGGCCGTGGCGGCAAGAAACCAGGCTGTGTCTGCAATGTTGGCGGGAGTCCCAAGTTGGCCGAGTGCGATGCTGCGAAGTATGCGCTGCTGAGTATCCTCGTTGTCAGCATGTTCGGGCCAAAGGATGGCACCGGGAGATATGCCGTTCACTCTGACATCTGGCGCGAGTTCGCGCGCGAGCGACTTCGTCATCATCTTTACGCCAGCTTTGGCAATACTGTATGCGGCGTAGCCTTGCAGCCCGGCATCGGCGTGCATGTCGGTCATGTTGATGATGCAGCCATGATTTGCTCGCAAGGTAGGTGACAGTGCCTGGGAAAGAAAGAATGGCCCTTTGAGATTACTGCCAAGCAGATCGTCCCAATGTGCTGCGCTGGTTTGTCCCATGGCTGTCGGATAAAAGCTGCTGGCGTTGTTGATGAGTACGTCGATACGTCCGCGCCATGCCAGTGCTGCTGCGGCAAGTTTTTCCACTGCTTGCAGATTGCAGAGATCCGCCTGCAGACAAAGTGCAGAGTCGGCGCACCTGTCATTCAGCGCATCTCGCAATGTTGTTGCATCAGCAATGGAGTGGCGACAATGAATAAGGACGTCGTAACCACGAGCATGAAAAAGTTCGACAATTGCAGCGCCAATGCGGCGTGCGGCGCCCGTGACGAGCAGTACCGGACGTATATTGGCGGCGTTGCTCATGCGATATTTCCCAGCGCGATTGCGATGGCGTGAGTGCGGTGTTGGCTGATGAGTATCTTGATGGCATCGGGGTTTTTGCCGTGTTTCCGGTCAGAAGAATCGAGCGTGCGTTGTTCAAGCAATGCCTTCACATCGACAGTGAGTGCCGCCGCCAGAGCCTTGCGAAGAATCTCTGCCTGCGGATAGTCGATATTTTCGAATCCGGTACGGCCACGCGAGTCCGCTTCGCAGGCCAGCAAGAATTGTGACATCTGCTCCGGTCTTCGAAATGCATCCAGTGCTTCAAGTAGTTTCAGTATTGTTGCAGGTCGTAATTCTGCTGCGCGATGACATTGTGTGTGATATTCGCTCGTCAGTCGTGCGATCGCCGCGAACCTGTTCGGCACACGAAGTCGTTCCACCATGCGCTTGATCAACGCTACACCCAGATGCTCATGTCCGTAGTGATGTGGCCAGTTGTCTTGTGGAGTGACTGCCTTGCCAAGATCATGCACCAGTGTTGCAAAGCGCACGATCGGATCGTCGCTCAGTTTTGCCGCCTGTTCGACGCACATCATCACGTGCACGCCGGTGTCGATTTCCGGATGATATTTTTCCGGTTGCGGAACGCCGAACAGTGCATCCACTTCCGGAAGGATGATGGCGAGTGCACCACACTGACGCAGCACCTGGAAAAACACGGCAGGAGATTTTTCCTTGAGGGCTTTCTCCATTTCCTGCCACACACGCTCAGCTACCAGATGATCCAGTTCGCCACTGGCACTCATGTGGCTCATCAACACCAGGGTTTCGTCTGCGATGCGAAATCCAAGATGGGCGAAGCGGGCAGCAAAGCGTGCAACCCGCAACACACGCAGCGGATCTTCCGTAAATGCCAATGAGACGTGGCGCAGCAGTCGCTTCTCGATATCGGCTCGCCCTCCGTGTGGGTCAATGAGATTACCGGATTCGTCCTCGGCGATCGCATTGATCGTGAGATCGCGCCGCAACAGATCGTCTTCGAGAGTCACGCTGGGATCAGCGTTGAATGCAAAGCCCGTATAACCTGGCCCCGTCTTGCGTTCGGTGCGGGCCAGTGCGTACTCTTCCTTCGATTGCGGGTGCAAAAATACCGGGAAGTCGCGACCCACCTGCATGTAACCGAGGTCGAGCATCTGCTGGACGGTAGCGCCCACGACTACCCAGTCCCGGTCCGGGGCTGCGAGGTCAAGCAGTCTGTCGCGGACGGCGCCGCCTACCAAATAGGTTTTCATGGGTATGTTGTCGAACATGCTGGCAATTAGTGGATGACAGAGGGGAGTGTAACGCCCGGATCAGACGCTGAACAGCTTGTGATCCTCCAGCCGCATCATGCTGAGTTCGCGCCCCCACACGCAGCCGGTGTCCAGTGCATGGACGTGTGCGCGATTGGTCTGACCTTCCAATGCAGCCCAGTGGCCAAACAGGATGGTAGTGGCGGGAGTCAGTTGCTCGAATTCATACCAGGGGCGAAAGCCGGGTGGTGCGGAAGCAAGCCCTTCCTTGACTTGCAGATCAAGGGTTCCTCTCTCGTTGCAGAAACGCATTCGGGTCAGGTAGTTGGTGATCACACGCAGACGATCATAGCCCGTGAGTTTTTCTTTCCAGCGCTTCGGGGTATCGCCATACATGTTGTCGAAGAAAAGTTTGAAGTCAGGTCCTTGCAGTGTGAGTTCAACTTCTGCCGCCAATTGCAGAGTTTTCTGCAGCGTCCACTTGGGTGCAACACCGGCGTGGACCATCAGAAAATTCTGCGGCCCTTTGTTTGTTTCAATACATTCGTAGTGGACAAGCGGCCGATGACGCAGCCAGGTACTCAGTTCTTCGCAGTCTGCAGCATCCAGCAATTGTTGCAGCGTATCCTTGGAGCGGTTGGGTGCGGAGCCGTAGAAGATCGCGAGAAAATGCAGGTCGTGATTGCCGAGCACGATGGTGGCAGCGTTGCCCATGTCCTTGAGATAGCGCAGGGTGTCGAGCGATTTGGGGCCGCGATTGATGAGATCGCCGACACACCAGAGCCGATCCCTGGTGGGCGTGAAGTCAACGCTCTTGAGCAACTGTCTCAGTGGTTTGTAACAACCCTGAATATCTCCGATTACATAAGTTGACATAACGCCCGACGGCTATCTCTCAATGGACACTCAATGGTCTGGACAGCAGGAACGCCGGAATCGTTGCGGCGAACTTCTCACCATCCGCGCTGACCATTTCATAACTGCCCTGCATGGTGCCAAAGCCTGTGGTCAAAACAGCTCCACTGGTGTAGTGAAACACTTGTCCGGGCTCAATGAGCGGCTGCTGACCCACGACGCCAGTACCACGGACTTCCTCGACCTTGTCGTTGTCATCCGTGATGATCCAGTGGCGTGAGAGCAGCTTCACCGGCTTCTCGCCCTTGTTCTCGATGTCGATCGTGTAGGCGAACACGTAACGATTGTTCTCCGGGTCAGACTGTTCCTGCAGGTACTGGGTCTTTACGGAAATGTCGATGTCTTGATGTACTACTTCATTCTTGAACATGTGACTTCTCCTCTACTGCCGCCCTCGACTGAGATGGATCGCTACCGGTCAGGCTGGTAAATAGTGTCGCTTATCATAGCGTATTCCGCGAGAGTAAGGTTCTCCGGTCGCAATCCCAGGTCGATGGGCAACTTGCTCAACTCTGCCTCAGATATCAGGGTGCGCAGACTGTTCTTCAAGGTCTTGCGTCTCTGCGTGAACGCCACGCGAACAACATCCTGCAAGCAACGCACATCCTGCACTTTCACGGGAGGATTCTTGTGTGGTGTCAGGCGCACGATTGCCGAGCAGACTTTCGGCTGCGGCACAAAAGCAGTGGCAGGTACGTCAAACAGATGCTCCACCTCGCAGTGGTACTGCATCATGATCCCGAGGCGCCCATAGTGTTCGTCTCCGGGCAGTGCGGCGAGACGCTGCACCACTTCGAGCTGCAGCATGAACGTCATGTCCTTGATGAACTTACTGAAATTGAGCAGGTGGAACATGCAGGGTGTGGAGATGTTGTAGGGCAGGTTGCCCACTATACGCAATGAACCGGGTGTGTCGCTCAGTGTACTGAAGTCGAACTTCAGTACGTCGCCTTGATGCAGCGAGAAACGCGGGTCAATTCCCAGCGTTTGTTCAAGATAGGTCGCGAGATCGCGGTCCAGCTCCACGGCGTCAAGTCTCCCGCACGTGGCCAGCAGATGACGGGTCAGCGCGCCCTGGCCCGGACCGATCTCGACCATGTGATCAGCATCTGTTGGATGGATCGCGCGCACTATGCGCTGGATGATGTTCTGGTCGTGCAGGAAATTCTGACCAAAGCGTTTGCGGGCCTGGTGATGAAAGCCATCACCCTGCAGATCTCTGCCTTTCTTTTCTGCAGAGCCGTATTTGTCTCCAGCGCCGCGCTTGTGTGAGTAGTCGTTCATGGTTGCACCGTTCCCTGGCGGGTGTGACGCGCCATGATTTTTGCCGTGGCGATTGCTTCCACCAGACTGCCGATCAAGGCCTTGCCAGTGCCTGCCAGATCGAGCGCTGTACCGTGGTCGACGGAGGTGCGGATGATGGGTAGCCCAAGCGTGATATTGCTGGCGTTGCCAAAGCCCTTGAATTTGAGTACAGGCAAGCCCTGATCGTGATACATCGACAACACGGCATCGGCATTGGCCAGATATTTGTCGGTAAACAATGTGTCGGCCGGCAATGGGCCCATCAGATGAATGCCCAGTGCGCGCATCTCTTCCAGCACCGGTTCGATGGTCTCGATCTCTTCACGGCCAAGGTGTCCACCTTCGCCCGCGTGGGGATTCAGACCGCAGACCAGAATCGCAGGTCTGGCAATGCCGAAACGCAAGCGCAAGTCAGAGTCCAGAGTCCGGATGATACTGCGCAGTAGAGGTTTGGTGATCGCGGCAGGTACCTGGGCCAAAGGCAAGTGCGTGGTGGCAAGTGCCACACGCAACCCTTCAGTAGCCAGCATCATCACGGTCAGCTCGCGCTGGCACAGATCGGCGAGAAATTCGGTGTGTCCCGTGAATGAAAAGCCAGCGTCGTTGATGATGCTCTTTTGCACAGGGCCGGTGACCATCGCATCGGTCTTGCCGTCCTGACAGAACCGCACGGCAGTGCGCAGGGTGTCAAGCACATAAGTGGCGTTGGCGACGTTCAGTTTGCCGGGAACCACGGGCGCACGCAGAAGCACAGGAATGATGCTCAGCTCTCCCGCAGCACTGGCTTCACGTGGCGCATCAATGGAAAACGGTCGGAGAGTCAGGGGGAGACCAAGCCGCTCTGCACGTTGCTGCAACAGATCGGGATCAGCGACAACGATGCGTTCGCTGTCCGGATCTGATTGCTGGGCGAGCTGGATGCAGATATCCGGGCCTATGCCCGCAGGTTCGCCGGGCGTGATGGCGATACGATCAATCACGGTGTTCCTGCGGCCTGATTACAGGCCTTGATTCGTTAGAGAGAGCGTTAGCTGGAGAGAGCGTGCAAGAGTCCGTCAGGGAATGACCTTGACGTAGGCTTGTTCGCGAATCTCGATCAACCAGTTCTGCAATTCCACTTCAAACTTGCGGTTACGCAATGTGTTTTCGGCCTGTTGCCGACTGAACTCGCGGCTCATGTCCCGTTCACGTCGCTCCATCACTTCGGCTATGTGCCAGCCGAAGCTGGTACGGAAGGGTTCACTCAGTTCGCCTATGTCCAGCGATTGAATGACTGTTTCGAAATCGCGAGGCAAGCCACCTTCGTTGGCCCAGCCCATGTCACCGCCGGCCACAACAGATGCAGAGTCGTCGGAGTTCTGGCGCGCAATGTCGGCAAAACTCTCGCCATTGACGATGCGGGCGTGCAGGTTGTCGATCAAGGCCTTGGCCTGTTCTTCGGTGCGGATTTCATTGGGGGTGATCAGAATGTGACGGGCACGAGTTTGATTGACCAGGCTGTTTATGTCGCCACGTATTTCACTCAATTTGATCAGGTGGAAACCGCTCGGGCTGCGGACAGGACCGCGGACTTCGCCAGACCTCATCGTGGGAACGATGTCCACGAACAGGGTAGGCAGAGCCTCCGCTTTGCGCCAGCCAAGCTCTCCACCCGTGACGGGAAATGCTGTGGGGGGAGTCGCCGTGGCTCCACGCTGAGCTATCTGTCTTGCGGTCGCAAAATCGGTGCCGCTCTGAATTGCATCCAACATCTGCTGGGCGAATTCCTGCTTGGCCTGGATCAGATCGGCAGGATCATTTTCGCCTACCGGAATCAGGGTCTGATCCACCAGGTAATCGGGAGCCATGGTGACGCGACCCATCTCCGAGTTCAGGAAGTTCTCGATTTCCTGATCGGTGATATTGATGCGGCGATTGACCATGCCGCGCTGAAGGTCGCGCAGTGACAGTTCCTTGCGGATCTGTTCGCGCGTCGCGATGTACTGGTTGGCAGCCTCCAAAGCATCGATATAGTCTTCAAAGGTCAGGTTGTTCTGCTCGGCCAGTGTCTGCATCACGCTGTTGACAGTGTCATCGTCGTATCGGATCCCCATGCGTGCAGCCAACTGCGACTGCAGGTTTTCCACAACCAGCATCTCTATGATCTGAGTGCGCAGCTCTGCGGCTGGTGGCATGGACTGACCCGTAGCAAGAACCTGGGAGCGCACCTGTTCAAGACGTGCATCCAGTTCGCTTTGCAGCACCACACCCTCGTCAACTATTGCGACGACCTTGTCCAGTACCTGACGTTGTGCAGAGACAGAAGGCGCATACAAACTGCTGACAAGAACCATGCCTGCCAACACGATTGCAGTGGTGCTCAGCGCGCCGGTGCGGTGCTTCATTTTGAAACTATTCATTTTCCCCATACTCCCTGAAACCCAGGATGCCGTCACTGAGTAGCCTGCTGATTCCACCGCCGCTTATATCGCCAAGGCCGTTAAGAGTCAGTTGAAAAAATACGCCGGTATTGCTCTCGTTCCGCAGCAGGAAGAATTCGTCGTCATCGACCCATTCCCTGCCCACCAGTCTGATCGTGGCGCAACAATTGCTGTATTCGACTCCTGCGAAGGTGTCGAGGTTCCGGCTGTTGCTGTGATCATAGTGCCATCGACCCAGCAAACGCCAATTATTGTTCAGTGGCCAGATACCGGAAATGTCCGTCTGCTTGATGCGCGGATCGATCCCTGGCGGTGGTGGTCCGTACAGATCCACCAGCAGTCGGTAGCGGTAGCCAATGTTGAAAATGTGGTTCTCGTCGGACTGGTAGCGCAGCGCGAAGCTACCCTCATCAGCACGATGGAGATCCTGATTCCATTGCAGGTCGGTGTCCATGCGCCAGCGGTCATTGAATTGGTACATGGCTTCGCCAGCAAGAGCCGAACGTTCTGTGTTACGGGCCTGCAGCGTTACCCAGCTCTGCAGCAGACTGTCGAGAGAGACGATGCGATCAGTGAAGTAATGGATCTGGCCAACGCTGACGCGCGCCTTCTCCTCACCTCTGCTGTTGATGAAGCGACTGCCCATTGCCACGCTGAGTTGATCGGCATCGCCAATGCGGTCCAGGCCGCTGAAGCGGTTGTCACGGAACAGTTGTGCGAAGCTGAAGTTGAGCTGGGCGCTATCGAAGGTAGGCAGAAGAGACTGATCCTTCTGCTGGCTATATAGATAGTAGAGGCGCGGCTCCAGAGTCTGGATGAATCCGCCACTCAAGGGGCGTTCGAAGATCAGACCGGTATCCAGATTGAATACCCCAATGCCGCGATCGGGGTTGTCGTCAGTTCCGTCAGCCTGTTGTTCCAGTTCCCACGTGGTGTACTTGTATTTGGCAGTAGGCACGAAGAACCCTGCAGCCCCCCGGATTGGCAGGCTTATATGTGGCTCTACGTGGGCCCGGGCGCCGGTGACCAACGCGCCATTATCCAATTGACTCTGGGTGAGCAGACTGTCTTCCAGTGAGCGGTCGAAGCGCACGTGGCTGGCATCAAAGCCGATTTCCAGTGGACCGAGGCTATATTTGGTGCCCAGTGTCAGTTCCGGCAGGCGGTCGTAGGGGATGTTCAAGTCGCTCGCCGAGATAAAGGGGTCAATGATATCGATGCGCTGCACACGCGTGCCGCCGTACCAATTTCCGGAACGGTAATTCAGTGCGCCGGTACGCTGCAGGTGTGTGCGGCTGGAGATGTTCAGTCCGCTGCTACCCAAATCATGAAAATAGTCATCGTCGCTGACAGACTCGTAATTGATCTGTGTGGTCCAGTTTTCGCCGAGCGCGCCATCGTGCTCAAAGCCCATGAACCAACGCTTCTCTACAGACGGGGAATTACTTCCTGGCACACTGGCGGTTGCGACGTTGTAGCGCCTGTCATTTGGCAGCGCAGCAACATTGACCGTGTTCATGGACCAACTGGCGAGATAGCGAACTTCTGCCGCCGCCATCACACCACGGTCGGCGATGAAGCGGGGTGTAAGGGTCGCATCGTAGTGCGGCGCCAGATTGAAGTAGTAGGGCATCTCGATGTCGAGACCGCCATCGCTGGTGGAGCCGATGCTTGGAGCGAGAAAACCGGAGACACGCTGATCGCCGAGCGGAAAGGGTACTGTGAAGGGATAGTGGAATATCGGCACATCCTTGATACGCAGTGTGACTGCTGTGGCGGTGCCAATACCGGCGCCGGTGTCCAGCGTCATGCTGCGTGCCTGCAGTATCCAGAATTCGTTACCGGGTTCGCAGCGGCTGAACTCACCGTTCTCGATGGCCAGCACTTCGCCACCGCTGTCATAGATGACGACACTGGCGGCACCGTGCACGCCGTATTGATGCAGCACGTAATTGGCGTTCTCAAGGCGGTTGCTGCGGTTGGCCTGGTCGATGAAGGCGGAATTACCGGTCATCACTACGCCGGGTTCGCGGAAGGTCACGCTACCATTCAATGTGATGGTATCGGCATCCCGATCAATGACAGTTGCTATGGTGTTCTGCACGGTGCGGTTGCCCTGCTGGATGAACACATCGCCATTGATATTGATGACGCTGGCACTGCCGCTGGTCTGGTCAATGCCACCGGGGGCAGTGAACAGAGTGGGGGATGTATTCGGATCGGCCTCTGGATCGACGGGTTGACCATCGAGCCCCTGGCGCGCCGGCTCCACAAAGGCGCCGCAACAGTTGGCAGGCACCGTTGCACGCTGTTCGGCCGTCATCTGGTCCGATGTGACCCAGTCCAATGCCGTTGGCTGGTTTGTTACATTGCGGATGCCTGCGCCTCCCTGAGTCCTCTGACTTCCCTGGCTGATAGTGCGTTCACCACCCCCACTGGTTACCACGACACCGGTAGTGGTGGTAGTGCGTGCTGCAACGGGATTTTCGATGCACTGCCAGTTGCCATTGGCGTTGGCACTGCAGGTCCATTGGCCTTGATTCTGGTTCTGGGCGGGCGTCTGCGCAAATACCTGTGCGCCAGGCTGACACATCAGCACACCCGCAGAGATAATCAGGGAGATGTTGGAGTACAAGAGGCTTTTTCTAAACTGCATTGTTGCAGGCAATCCAATAGAATACGTCGGGTTTGGGGGCTACTGCTTGAGACCGCTGCGTCAGGATATGGCTTCCGGGGGCGTCGATCAGTGAGCCGCATAATAATTCATTGGGGTTTTTATAGAAACACTGCAGTTCGGGAACGTTGATGGGTCAGGGGTTTATGGATCACAGAAAGAGTGCACTGGCAGCCTGGGCGCGACACTGCCTGGCAGAGGGGGGGCTTGAAGAAAAGGGGGGCGCGAAGCTTCTGCCCCGCTTGGCCCAGGCTGAGGTCGAAACCGTTTCCGGCGATGCCAGTTTCCGGCGCTATTTCCGCATTCGTCTGGCATCTTCTTCGTGGGTGCTGGTTGATGCGCCGCCTGCCCACGAGGATTGTCATCGTTTCGTGAAGATCGCGCGGCTGTTTCGCGAGGCTGGTTTGTTGACCCCACGTGTACTTGCTGTGGATTACGAACAGGGCTTCATGCTGCTGGAAGACTTCGGCGACACGCTCTATTTGCCGACGCTGTTGCAGAGCCGTGCTGTGAATGATGACAATGCAGATCAACTTTATACTGCGGCAATGGCTGCGCTCATCGAGCTGCAGGCAAACGGCAAAAGCAGCGAGCTGGCACCTTATGACAGAAAGCTGCTGCGCACGGAGTTGTCGTTGTTCGACAACTGGTTCTGCGAACGCTTTCTGGGACTGACCCTCAACGACGAAGAAAAGGCGTTGCTTGATCGGACCTGGACGTTTCTGGAGGATGCCGCACTCGCGCAGGTGCCGGTCTGCGTACACCGTGATTACCACTCCCGCAATCTCATGATTATCGGGGGCGATCTGCGTCACGCGCCGGGTGTGATCGACTTTCAGGACGCAGTTGTGGGTGCCTGCACCTACGATCTCGTCTCCCTGCTGCGCGATTGCTATATCGTCTGGCCTCAGGAGCGCGTGCGCGAATGGGCGCTGCAGTTTCGTTCCGCAGCCGTGAAGCGCGGCATACTTTCCGATGATGACGTTTCGACCGCAGAAAGCTTTCTGCGCGACTTCGACCTGATGGGGCAGCAGCGTCACATCAAGGTCATCGGCATTTTCTGTCGCCTGCATCTGCGTGATGGCAAGCCGCGCTATATGGCGGACGTGCCGCTGGTGATCGGCTATGTTCTGCGCGTGGCGGCCCAGCATCCGGAGATGAGCGAGTTCATGCAGTGGTTCCAAAGCAAGGTGTTGCCGTTGGCGCAGCGAAAGCTCAAGGCGTATGCAGTAGAAACCGATGTTGTTGCAGCCGATGCCCTTGAAGCCGATGCCATCAAGGAAGTCCCATGAGGTCACGTGAATGAAGGCCATGATTCTCGCCGCCGGTCTGGGCACACGCATGCGTCCGCTGACAGATACCTTGCCCAAGCCTTTGTTGCGTGCCGGGAGGTGTTCTCTGATCGAACATCACATCGTTAATCTGGCCCGCGCTGGAGTGCAGGACATCGTCATCAATCACTTCTACCTCGGCGACATGATTGAAGAGGCGCTCGGCAATGGATCAGCGTGGGGTGTGAACATCATGTACTCTCGTGAGACAGCGCGACTGGAAACTGCAGGCGGTATCGCAAAGGCGCTGCCCTTGCTCGGTGACGCCCCCTTCATTGTAGTGAGCAGTGATATCTGGACGGACTACGACTATGCCGATCTGCAGCCTATTGATGGCGTGACCACGCTGGCACGACTGTTGATGGTGAACAATCCCGAACATCACCCGGAAGGGGACTTCATTCTGGACAACAATGGTCGCCTGCACTTGAAGGCCAGTGCAGTGCCTGGTCGTGCGGTGACCTATAGCGGGGTCAGCGTCATGCATCCGGCGTTTTTTGCGGGTGTGTCTGCTGAACCTTTGCCACTGCGCCCGTTGCTGGATGCAGGCATGAGGGCGGGCACGATAGCAGGCGAGTATTATCACGGTCACTGGATGGACATTGGCACCCCCGAACGTTTGCAGGAGTTGGATGTGTTGCTCGGGCCGCTGTAACAAAGTCCATGCACAATCACTGAATCCCTGTAAAATGTCGCCAATTTCATATAACGCCCAGCCACGGATTTGAACCATGTCGAAATACCTGATTGCACCGTCGATTCTTTCTGCCGACTTTGCCCGCCTGGGTGAGGAAGTGGACGCAGTACTGGCCGCTGGCGCCGACGTCATCCACTTCGATGTCATGGACAATCATTACGTGCCCAACCTCACCATCGGGCCAATGGTCTGTCAGGCATTGCGCAAGTACGGCATCAAGGCACCCATCGATGTGCATCTGATGGTGTCCCCTGTGGATCAACTGATAGTGGACTTCGCCAAGGCTGGCGCCACCATCATCACGTTTCACCCCGAGGCAACCAATCATGTGGATCGTTCGCTGCAACTGATCCGTGACAGTGGTTGCCAATCTGGCCTGGTGTTCAATCCAGGCTCCTCGATCGACTGCCTGCAGTACCTCATGGACAAGATCGATGTGATTCTGCTGATGTCGGTCAACCCCGGGTTCGGTGGTCAGAAATTCATCCCCTCGACGCTGAAGAAGCTGAAGCAGGTACGCAAGCTCATCGATGAGAGCGGTTATCCGATCCGTCTGGAAGTGGACGGCGGTGTGACCGTGAAGAACATCGGTGAGATTGCCCGCGCAGGGGCCGACATGTTTGTGGCAGGCTCTGCGATCTTCAACAGCGACAGCTACGCAGACACTATCGCAACGATGCGTACCGAGCTTGGCCACACCCCCGTCAACCATTGAGCTGCAAGCAACGTCATGACTCCAGAACAATTCTCCGCACTTGCCGATCAGGGCTATAACCGCATTCCAATCGTTCGCCAGGTGCTGGCGGATCTGGAGACACCGCTCAGTACCTATCTGAAGCTGGGGCGCGGACTGCACACGTATTTCTTCGAGTCCGTGCAGGGCGGCGAAAAATGGGGCAGGTATTCCATTATCGGACTGCCGTGTCAGACAGTGTTGCGTGTCGTCGGTCAGAAAATCACGGTTGAGACAGATGGCAAGGTTGTCGAGAGTCTGGAGTGTGACGACCCCTTCGTGTTCATCGATGAATTCAAATCCCGGTATCGCGTGGCTCCGCTGCAGGGCGCGCAACGTTTCTGTGGTGGGCTCGTTGGCTACTTCGCCTATGACACTGTGCGTTATGTCGAGCCAAGTCTTGGTATTGCTCCCGGTGAAGACGACATCGGCACACCCGATGTGCTGCTGATGGTGTCAGAGGAAGTCGTTGTATTCGACAACCTGCGCGGTACTCTCTCGTTGATCGTCAATGCCGACCCGCAGATGTCTGATGCCTACGCCGCTGCGCAGAAGCGCCTGGACGCACTCGAATCCGCGCTGGTGAAATCCACGCCGCTGCCGGTGCAGCCACCGCGTCGTCAGGTGAGCGAGACCGATTTCATTTCCCGCTTCCGCCAGGAAGATTTCGAGAAGGCCGTCGACAGGATCAAGGACTACATTCTTGCCGGCGATGTGATGCAGGTCGTGATCGCGCAGCGCATGTCCGTGCCATTCTCCGGCGATCCGATGAATGTCTATCGCGCACTGCGCTTTCTGAATCCATCGCCCTACATGGTGTTCTTCAACATGGGCGATCACCACATCGTCAGCGCGTCGCCGGAAATTCTTGCGCGCGTGGAAGATCGCAAGATCACCGTGCGCCCGCTGGCCGGTACGCGCAAGCGTGGCAAGACCGAAGAGGAAGATCTGGCGCTTGAGCAGGAATTGCTGGCTGATGCGAAAGAGATAGCTGAACACCTGATGCTGATTGATCTGAGTCGCAACGACTCCGGTCGTGTCTCCGAGACCGGCAGCGTCACCGTGCCGCGCAAGATGTTCGTGGAGCGTTACTCTCACGTGATGCATATCGCATCCATAGTCGAAAGTGTGATGAGCGCGGACAAGAGTGCGCTGGACGTGTTGAAGGCAACGCTGCCCGTCGGCACTTTGAGTGGTGCGCCGAAAGTTCGCGCGATGGAGATCATCGATGAACTGGAGCCGGTCAAACGCGGCATCTACGGCGGTGCGATGGGTTATCTCGGCTGGAACGGCAACATGGATATGGCGATTGCGATTCGCACTGCCGTGATCAAGAACAACCGTCTGTTCGTGCAGGCGGGTGCGGGAGTCGTCGCCGACTCAGTGCCGCGCCTGGAGTGGGAAGAAACCATCAACAAGGCACGGGCAATATTCCGCGCTGTCGAGCTGGCAGAGAAGGGGCTGCAGGACATCTGATGTCCATCGCACCAACTACTATATTGATCAGGTAAACACCCTCATTCATTCAGGGGAACTCCCCTAGTAGCTCTATCTCTAAAAACCCATAGTGCTAGCCCTTGCCTTGAAAGTGAGTGCGGTGATAATCGGGGTTCCTCATTGATCGCGTGTACTCCTCATGGGCTGGTTTCATAAGGAGTTTCAATGAAGATCAGGGGCATCATTGGCGGATACTTTGGATACATCTTGCTCAAGAAATTTGGTCGTCATGCAATGGCGCCTGACTATCAAGATGCAACTTCGTACGAGGGGCTCAGCAAACTTGAAGTGTTGTTCGGCAAGGACGTCTGGCAGGAGATCCGGGACAAAGCAGTGATTGACTACGGTTGCGGGCATGGCAAGGAGGCGATAGAGATTGCGTTACGCGGAGCAAGAAAGGTAATCGGCACCGACACGTGGGCTCAGGCTTTGGTAAAGGCAAACGAAAATGCCCGCAAGGCGGGAGTGACGGATATCTGCGAGTTTACGGATCTGGCGAAGCGCCAGCAAAATCTGGAAGATCCTCTTGCGGCTGATGTCATTTTTTCTCTTGACGCCTTCGAGCACTACAACAACCCGAAGTGGATTTTGCAGCACATGCGCAGCTTGTTGAAAGAGGGTGGTCGTGTCCGCATCTGTTTCGGACCGCTGTGGCTGCATCCATACGGTGGACATCTGTTTTCAATCTTCCCGTGGTCGCACTTGTTGTTCACTGAGCGCGCGCAGATACGTTGGCGCTCCGATTTCAAAACTGATGGAGCTACACAATTCCATGAAGTTGATGGTGGGCTTAATCAGATGACCATTCATCAGTTCAGAACGTTGGTGGATGACAGTGATTTTACCGTTGAGGAATTCGCGCCCGTTCCGATCAGAAAACTGCGCTGGATGCATTTCCCCTTCACTCGAGAATTCACGACCTCCGTCGTGCGCTGCACATTAGTGACGAAGTGATTTGAACGCGAGCAGTGCTGCTTCGCGGGAATATCTCAAATCAACTATTGCCCGCGGATAATTCTTTGCCAGTGAGACTCCAGCAGCACTCAATACATCAGCCGGAGCCGCAGATGGATTGTGCAGATACTTGTCCGGCAGCGCCGCCAGTTCAGGCACATAGCGGCGAATGTAGGCTCCCTGCGGATCAAACTTCTCACTCTGCGTGACCGGATTGAACACGCGGAAGTAGGGCGCAGCATCGGCACCGCATCCCGCGATCCACTGCCAGCTGGCACTGTTGCTCGCCAGATCCGCATCGACAAGGCAATCCCAGAACCAGTCCTCGCCATGATGCCAGTGCGTCAGCAGGTTCTTCACCAGGAACGAACCCACCACCATACGCACACGGTTATGCATGTAACCGGTTTGCCACAGCTCGCGCATGCCCGCGTCCACCAACGGGAAGCCAGTCTGACCTTTCTGCCAGGCCTGCAGCAATGAAGGATCATTGCGCCACGGGAATAGATCGAAGCGGCGTTGCAGGTTTTCGCGCGGCAGAGTGGGCCGATGGAAGAGCAGGTAGTACGAGAATTCGCGCCAGCCGAGTTCGGAGAGGAAGCAGTCGAGATCGTCCTCCACGCGCTGTGCCATGCCGATCTGTTGCGCCAGTGCCCAAACCTGGTTCGGAGAGACTTCCCCAAAGTGCAGATGGGGAGACAGGCGCGAGACATTTGGGCGCTGCGGCACGTTGCGGCCTTCGCGATAGCCCTGCAGACCGGTTTCGAGAAACTCCTCCAGACGCTGCAGTGCTGCTGCCTCGCCGATATTCCATGTCGCCGTCATGGTGCGATCCCATGGAATCGTCGGCAGCAGCTTCAGTGCATCTATGCCCTTGGCGCCAATAGCATCGGGCATCGCCAGCTTACTGATCTGCAATTGTGACGGCACAGGCAGTGGCGCTCGCGGCGGTTGCGCCTGCAGACAACCTTTGCGGTAGTAAGGCGTGAACATCTGATAGGGTGTCTGATCTCCCTTTAATATCTGCCAGGGTTCCCACAGCAATGAGCTGTTGTGACTGTGTAGGGCAATCGAATCCCTCTGCAGCCGTTCCTTTATCTGTTTGTCCCGTGCGATGCGCCAGGGTTCGTAACAGCGGTTCCAGAATACGGCTTGAGCATCGATCTGCTGTGCCAGCGAAGGGAGCAGTTGCAAGGGATCGCCATGCAGCACCACCAGTCGTCCATTCAGACTTTCGTTGAGTGCGCACAGGGAATGGTGCAGCCACCAGCGACTTGCACCGCCCATGGCCCACTCGCCGCTGTTGATGTCATCAAGAATGTAGACGGGCAGCACGCTGCCCTGCTGTGCAGCGGCAGTCAGCGCGGGGTTGTCGGCGAGGCGCAAGTCCTGGCGGAACCAGACGATAGTATGAATAGCGGGAATGGTGTGCTCCGGAATGACTTGCTGATGCAAACGGTATTGTCCAAGGCCTTTAACAGTGTACGTCAACCCCTGCGATCGGGATCACCCGTATTGGTGTGGGTCATTGTAACTATTTGTATCCTCAAGAGATCGTGTGAAATAAATAAGGTATATTGCCGCACCTGTTGAAAATGCCCCCTCCGCATCCGCCTGATCTCAGGCTTGTGAGAGTGTTTTGTTCCAATAAATGAGCCTTCGCTAATGACCGACAAGAACCGCAATTCCCTGCTGGCACGCGCCAGCGTTGTTTTCTGCCTTGCCCTTGCCCTTATCATTTCCTCCGTAGCCGTGCAGGCCCAGGAAGTAATACCGCAACTGACCCAGGTGGATGAGGCTACCGCCAATATCACGCTGGATGGTCGCCTGGACGAGGGCATCTGGGCCCGCATTCCTGCCATCGACGGCATGCGCGTGGTGATTCCCGACACGCTGGCAGAAGCCTCGTTGGAGACCCACACCAAGATTTTCTACACTGAGCGTGGCATCTACGTGGGTGTGATGAACTTCCAGGACCCGGCCACTTTGGTGGCCCGCATGACGTCACGTGACACCCGGCTTGAGCGCGATGGGTTTGTGTTCAACATCGATCCGTCCGGAGAGGGTCTTTACGGCTACATGATGCGCATCAATCTCGGCGGCTCCATGACCGATGGCACCATATTGCCCGAGCGTCAGATGAACCTGCAGTGGGATGGTTCGTGGGATGCCGAAACCAGCGTGGTCGAGAATGGCTGGGTAGCAGAGATCTACGTTCCCTGGTCGATGGTGGCACTGCCCCAGGTGGCAGGTGAGACTCGCCGCATTGGTATCTACACCGAGCGTCAGTTGGGTGCATTGAACGAAGTCTGGTCGTTCCCCGCCTTGCCGGACACGGTCAACGAGTTCCTGTCGGCATTCCATAAATTCGAGCTGCAGGACATCGAGCCGCGAACACAGATCACCTATTACCCGTATGTCTCGACGACTTACGACGGTATCAAGGAAGAGACAGAGCTGCGTGCCGGTGCCGAGGTGTTCTGGCGACCGTCTTCAAACACCCAGGTATCTGCGAGTCTGAATCCCGACTTCGGCAATGTGGAATCCGATGACGTCGTGGTGAACCTGACCGCTTTCGAGACTTTTTTCCCGGAGAAACGTTCCTTCTTCCTGGAAGGGCAGGATGTGTTCAACACGACTCCTCGCTCGCAAGGTGCCCGTGGCCCGGGCGGCCCGACCTCGTTGCTCAACACTCGTCGCATCGGTGGTCAGGCGCTGTATACGGTGCCAACTGGCGTTGCCGTGACTGCGACGGATCTGAGCCAGCCGACTGATCTGCTGGGGGCTGTGAAGCTTACTGGACAGAGTGGCAGCTGGCGCTATGGTACGTTGCTGGCATCCGAAGATGACTCCGAAATTCGCGGACGGCTGGCCAATGGCACTCGTGTGAAGTTGGAAGCTGAAGGTCGTGATTTCGCCGTAGGTCGTCTGTTGTATGAAAATACTACTGGTGGTGGTCGTCGCGCCATCGGTTGGATGGGTACCACGATCAATCATCCGGACGTTGATGCTGTGGTCAACGGCATCGATCTTCACTATTTTTCCACCGATACCCGCTGGGTGGCAGATGCACAACTGATGCACAGTGATGCCGATGGCGTGAAAGGTGCCGGTGGTTTCGCCGACATCATTTTCCAGCCCCAGCGTGGTAGACAGCATCGCATTGCGCTGGCATATCTTGACGACAAGCTCGATATCAATGATCTGGGTTTCATCAGCCGCAACGATCAGATTCAGGCGGAATACAACTTCAGCTTGAACGAGTCCAATATTCCCGGCCTGCGCTCGCGCAACAGCAGCTTCCAAGTGATCAACCAATGGAATACCTCCGGGCAACCAACGCGTCTGGGTCTGTTCTTCAACCGTAATTACACACTGTTGAACAATCAGTCCATTCGCACCGGCCTGCGCTATTTCAACCCACGTATCGACGACCGACTCGGTAGAGGTTCGGGTGAGTTCCGCATTCCCGAGCGCTGGTCAGTCAACGTGGGATGGGGCAGTGATCCCGGTCGTCCGATCGTATTCAATGTCAACATGGATGCCAGCCAGGAGGACATAGGTCCGAAGTCATTGGGTGCTTCTGCGGGTGTCAGCTATCGGCCCGTAGACACGTTCTCGCTCGGCGTAGATCTGGATTACACGGATCGTGAAGCATTGCTGGTTTACAAAGGTGCCGGACGTTACACAAGTTTCGAGGCAACCCAGTGGTCGCCGAAAGTGACAATGGACTATTTCATATCCGCGAAACAGCAGTTGCGTTTCAGCATGCAGTGGACAGGGCTGAAAGCTTACGAAGACAGATTCTGGCAAGTGAATGCGAACAAACTGGCCCATCTCATTCCTGTAGCCAAGCCCAATGCTACACCTGATGATTTCATTATCAGTCGCATGACCTTCCAGGCGCGTTACCGTTGGGAGATTGCGCCGCTGTCGGATCTGTTCGTGGTGTACACGCGCGGTTCCAACCTGCCCGGCACGATGTTCGACGATTACGGCGGCATGCTGGTGGAGGCGTGGAATGAGCCTATCGTCGACACTCTGGTCGTGAAGCTGCGTTACCGACTGGGTTCGTGACTTGAGCCAACCCCTGCACTCCCTGTAGATACTCCGTTCGAGGTCAAGCAGCTTGTTCAGCGACATTCATCTGAAAAGCACTTGATCTCGAACGGAGTATCTACAGGTTGCTCAGGCAGCTCATTTACGGTAAGGTGCGCCCCTTTTCTGCCACTTCAAACGAAAATTTTTTGCGAGCAACCCGTGAGACTGAATCCGCCATAACAGCTCCATCCCCCCGGAAAAAGGATCAGCATTGATCCGCGCTATTGTCATACCCCGATAGTAATCTTTCTGCCAACTGACGGAAGACTCCAGTGGAGTCACCCTGCCAGCGGCTGCGTATTGTTTTGATCGAACAGAGATGGTTCTACATGCTTCATACCTGGAAGAGAGACTGGTTTTCCAACATCAAGAGTGACCTGCTGGCCGGTATTGTCGTGGCCCTGGCACTGATCCCCGAGGCGATTGCCTTCTCCATCATCGCTGGCGTTGACCCCAAGGTGGGACTCTATGCCTCGTTCTGCATCGCAGTTGTCATTGCCTTCACCGGAGGTCGACCCGGCATGATCTCGGCGGCGACCGGTGCCATGGCGCTGCTCATGGTCACGCTGGTGCGGGACCACGGTCTTGAATATCTGCTTGCCGCCACATTGTTGACCGGCGTTCTGCAGATCGTGGCGGGCTTTCTGCGGCTGGGGAGTCTGATGCGCTTCGTGTCCCGTTCCGTTGTCACGGGCTTCGTAAACGCGCTGGCGATACTGATCTTCATGGCGCAGCTACCAGAATTGACCAATGTGACGTGGCACGTTTATGCCTTCACGGCTGCCGGACTCGGCATCATTTACCTGTTTCCGCTGATGCCCGGAATTGGTAGGATGATTCCGTCGCCGCTGGTCTGCATTGTTGTTCTCACTGCTGTCGCGATGGCGATTGGAATTGATATCCGCACCGTCGGTGACATGGGTGAGTTGCCCGACACGTTGCCGATATTTCTGTGGCCGGATGTGCCGCTGACACTTGAAACACTGTCGATCATTTTCCCTTACGCGGCTGGACTCGCTGTCGTGGGACTTCTCGAGTCGATGATGACTGCGACTATCGTCGACGAACTCACGGACACCCCCAGCGACAAGAATCGCGAGTGCAAGGGGCAGGGCATCGCCAACATCGGTGCAGGTCTGCTCGGTGGCATGGCAGGCTGTGCGATGATCGGTCAGTCGATCATCAATGTGAAGTCGGGTGGTCGTGGAAGACTATCCACTCTCTCCGCAGGACTGTTTCTGATCGTCATGGTGGTTTTCCTGGGAGACTGGATCAGTCAGATTCCCATGGCCGCACTGGTAGCAGTAATGATCATGGTAGCCATTGGCACATTTTCATGGGACTCTCTCAGAAATCTCAAGAAGCACCCGCTCTCCACCAATATCGTCATGGTGGTCACTGTGATCGTCGTGGTCGCCACGCATAATCTCGCCATTGGCGTATTTGTGGGAGTGTTGCTCGCGGCAATGTTCTTCGCCAACAAGGTCAGTCACTTCATGATCATCAAGGGTGAGGCGAATGAGCAGCAGACGGAGCGTACCTACACGGTCATCGGTCAGATTTTCTTTGCGTCTGCGGACAAGTTCCGCGAAGCATTCGACTTCAAGGAGGCGCTGGAAAAAGTCGTCATCGATCTGACAGCGGCGCATTTCTGGGACATCACCTCGGTGTCGGCGCTCGACAAGGTGGTGATCAAGTTCCGGCGCGAAGGTACCGAGGTGCAGATCATCGGCATGAACGCGGCCAGCGCCACCATCGTGGACCGCTTCGGCGTCCACGACAAACCCGATGAAGTGGAAAAGCTGCTTGCCGGGCACTAATCACAGAGACGAGGACAAACAACAATGACAAATATCATCGCCTGTATCGACGGTTCCAGTGCAGCAGAAGCAGTGTGTGACGCCGCAGCATGGGCCAGTCTGCGCCTTGCGGCACCGCTGAGACTGTTGCACGTGCTGGATCGATCCGAATATCCCACTCACGGCAATCTGTCAGGGAACATCGGGCTGGGCACGAGAGAGCATTTGCTGACCGAACTGGTAGAGCTTGACGAGAAGCGCGGTCGCGTGGCCCTGGAGCAGGGCAGACACATGCTGGAAGCCGCGCAACAGCGCGCAGCGGCAGATGGCGCAAAAGATATAAGCACAGTGCAGCGTCATGGCAGCCTGCTGGAGACACTGGCTGAGATGGAGGCAGAGAGTCGTCTGCTCGTCATGGGTCGGCAAGGCGAAGCGCATGAGCACGAGACGCACGCCATTGGCAGTCATCTGGAGAATGTCATCCGCACCATTCAGCGTCCGATACTGATTGCGCTGCCGGGGTTCATTGCCCCTCGCACGTTCATGATTGCTTACGATGGCAGCGCGACGGCGACCAAGGCTCTGGAGATGGTTGCCGCCAGTCCACTGCTCAAAGGACTGCCCTGCCACGTGGTCATGGTGCTGGATCCAGGTGTGAATCGTGACGCAGAACTCGATGCGGGTTGTGCACGACTCGACAGCGCAGGATTCAATATCACTCGCACGATTCTGGAGGGCGAGGTGGAACCTGCCTTGCATAAGTACCAACGCGAGCACAGTATTGATCTGATGGTGATGGGCGCTTACGGCCATTCCCGCATCCGCCAGTTTCTGGTCGGCAGCAATACCACCAGAATGTTGAGTCAAAGTGATATTCCACTGCTTCTTCTGAGGTAAGTCATGGAATCATACAAAGAGAGCCTGCTGGCGATGCGTGAGGCATTGCTCGCTGAGAATCTGATCGAGGACCAGAGCGATATCGTGGTGCTGGATCAAAGCAGCGTGGGACGTCTTTCCCGCATGGATGCGATGCAGACACAGCAAATCGCGCTGGAAACCAAACGCAGAAGGCAGCGCAAACTGCAGGCGATTGACGGCGCGCTGGTGAGAATTGAATCGGGTGACTTCGGCTATTGCTTTGTGTGTGATACCGAGATCAGTGCTGAACGTCTGCGTATTGATCCAACCATCACCCGCTGCAAAGGCTGCAGCGAGTAGATTTGCAAACATCTTTTTCAGGAACGAGCTTGCTCGCGAAAGGAAACAAGATTCTCGCGCTTCCGGTCGTTTGTGGCAGATCAACAATAACAATGGAGACACCATGCCAACAATTCGCCTGTTCAGAGCGCCTTTCTATATTCTGACTTTTCTTCTTCCTCTCACAGTTGATCTGAATATTCACGCGCAGGGCAACTCCGACTCCTCCGCGGTTATCGAGATTCGTCCGGGAGTCTTGCGGACCCCGGACGAGCGTTTTGCCGATCTCCAGGACTATCCGTTTGCAGCGCACTATGTCGACGTCACCATCGAGCGCGGTGTGGGAGGTCAGGAACGGATACCAATGCGGATGCACTACGTTGATGAGGGGCGCGGCGATCCTGTGCTGATGCTCCATGGGCAACCGACCTGGAGCTATCTCTACCGCAAGATGATTCCCGTCGTGGCTGCAGAGCACAGGGTGATCGCTCCGGACTGGATTGGATTCGGCAAGTCCGACAAATTCATCCGTGAGGCCGACTACACATTCCAGATGCACTTTGATGCCGCCATTGCCTTTATTGAGGCGTTGGATTTGCAGAACGTTACACTGGTGATGCAGGACTGGGGCGGATTTCTGGGTTTGCCGATTGCAGCCCATGTCCCTGACAGGATTGCCAGGCTCGTGGTCATGAATACCGCGTTACCAACTGGCTATGGAATGATGACGCCCGGCTGGTATGCCTATCGTGACAGAACGAGACAACAGACGCCTCTTGGGCTGGAAAGGACATTTTCTGCAGGCAATGCCGGGCGCAATGATCCCGAAATAGTGAAGGCGTACAGCGCGCCCTTTCCGAGCCCCGCCTACTATGCCGGACCCAACATGTTCCCGCAGATTGTACCGATGCGTCCCGGCGATCCTGCCGGACCCTTGATGCTGCATACGGCGGATCGTCTGGCCGAGTGGGACAAGCCGGCCCTGGTGATGTTCTCGGATGGCGATCAAACTCTCGGACCCCACGAACAATACCTGCGACGACTCATCCCGACGTCCGTCAACGAACCCCACATTGTGATTGAGGGGGCAGGTCACTTTCTGCAGGAAGACAAGGGCGAGGAGGTCGCTGAGCACATCCTTGACTTCATTGAGCGTCACCCATTGCGTTGATGTCCCAACGCAGTACAGGAAACAGATATGTGTCTATCAAAGTTGCATATCTCACATTCAAATCGTTCGATCTTTGTGTTATGAAATGATTGTTCGCGCACGGCCCAACAATAACAATCCCAATGCTCAAACCCGAGGTGAAATCATGAAAAAGATCATCGTTGTCCTGGCGCTTCTTGCGCTTTCCATGACGGGCAATACTCATGCTGTTGATGTCGCTGCCTTGAATGCCGCACTGGCAAACGATGCTCGCCCGGCCGCCGATCGTGACGCCGATGCCCGGCGCAAACCCGCTGAAACGCTCGATTTCTTCGGCATAGAGCCGGGTATGACGGTAGTGGATCTGATCGCTGCCGGCGGTTACTACACTGAGGTACTGGCAACAGCAGTAGGTCCTGGTGGCAAGGTCTATATGCAGAATTCACCAGCATCATTGACTGGAGAACGTGGTGAACGTACTGAGCAGGCCATCAATGACAGGTTGGCCGGTGGTCGTCTTGCCAACGTCGAGCGCCTCAATCGTGATCCTCACGACCTGGGACTGCCCGCAAACTCTCTCGACGCTGCCGTCATTGCGTTGGAGTACCACGAATTCTATCGTGCCGCTGATCCGCAAACCGAAGCCAACTTTCTGAATGAAATGCAGCGGGTACTGAAGTCAGGGGGCATCATCGGTATCGTTGATCACGCGGGCAATGCCGGTAACGACAATGGCGCCATGCACAGGGCAGAACTGGAGAAAGTCCTGGCTGGAGCCACTGCCGCCGGGTTCATCGTGGATGGCACCAGTGATCTGCTGGCAAATCCGGCCGATGATCGCAGCAAGACGGTCTTCGATGCGGAGTTTCGAGGCGTTACAGATCAGTTCGTCGTCAAACTGCGCAAGCCTTGAGGGTTACAAGGTTCCCAAGGTCTTCTGGTGCTGGGCGGTAGCATGACTGACTATTGTGTTGACCTGCTCGGCGGACAGCGTGTCCTTGTCGGGCAGGGACCGAGTGAAAGCCATCGTCGTGCGCAGGTGGCGCACGAAGGTTCGGCAGTGACCACACATCAGCAGGTGGAAACCATAGCTGAGCGACTGGCGCCAGGTCATCCTGCCGTCAGCATGGTCGCTGCCCTGGTGGGCGATATCACGACACTTCAACATGTTCCCGTCTCCTGATAGCGGTCGATCACCCGCATCAATGTCAGTCTTGCACGGTGCAGCAGGACTCTGACATTGGAGGTGCTGATATCGAGAATGTTACAGATCTCATCGAGATCGAGCTGTTGCAGGTCCCGCAGAGTGAAAACGGCGCGTTGATCTGCACTGAGCAGCGTGAGTGTATGGTGGATGCATTCAAGCAGTTGCTTCTCTTCAAGCAGGGCAGCGGGTGACTCGATGTGCCAGCTGGTGGGTGCCTCCTTCCAGTGTCCGTCCTCGCGGAAACGCTCGTTCAGAGCGTTGACGAAGTCTTCATTGCTGGAATCCACCGCTGCCATGTCCATCGACACGAAGCGCGATTCCTTGCCAAGCCGTGTCTTCGCTTCGTTTTTCAGAATGGTGAACATCCAGGTCTGCAAGGTGGAGCGACCTTCGAAGTTGGGCAGCGCGCGATAGATCGATACCCAGGCTTCCTGCGTGACTTCCTCGGCCCATACATCGCCAGCGATGGCGCGGGCAATGATCACCATGCGCTGATGGTATTTCTTCACGAGTGCCGCGAAGGCCGCCTGATCCTGCCGACGCAGTGCGCCCAGGCCTTCAGTAGTGTTCTCGTCGTGTAACATCCGGGTGATCCATCAGTCTCTATCGGAAGTATTGTATGAAAGTCTCATCTTGAAGGAGTTCGCATGTCCAGATTACTGATCGCGCTCGCCATTCTGCTGCCGTCGGTCGGACAGACTCAGGACTGGTCGCTCTATGATGATCTGCTCGCGCAGTATGTTACTCCGGCAGAGCGCCAGGGTGTCACACATAATCGCGTGAATTATCAGGCACTCGCTCAAGACCCGCGCTATTCGCAAATGCTTGCGTTGATCGAGGATTTCCCCGTGACGCAATTGCAACAACGGGACGCGAAGCTTGCCTTTTACATCAACGCCTACAACATCCTTGCCATCAAGATGGTGATCGACCACCTGCCGCTGCAGAGCATCCGCGATGCCGGGTCATGGTTCTCACCAGTATGGAAGAAACCGGCAGGCACTATCGACGGTCGATCTGTCACGCTTGATGAGATCGAGCATGCCATTCTGCGCCCGATGGGAGAGTCCCGCATTCATTTTGCCATTGTCTGCGCCTCGCTCAGTTGTCCGAATCTGCGACCCGAGGCTTTCAAGGCCGAACGGCTGGAGCTGCAGTTGGAGGAGCAGACACGGGAGTTTCTGAACGACAACAGCAAGGGGCTGGCAGTGGCAGGGAATCGTGTCCGGGTGTCACAGATATTCGACTGGTTTGCAGAAGACTTCGCGACTGCGGGCGGTGTGGAGGCTTTTGTGCGTCGCTACCGTGAACTGCCCGCCGATATGTCGTTGCGTGCCAACCTCCCCTACATCTGGTCCCTCAATGGCGAGTGACCTTTCCCACAGGGAAGCGCCAACTACAGCTTTGTCGCAGCCTCAAGCACCAGACTGAAGTCTGGTCGCAATCGATAATCCTCTTCGGCAAATTTGGCGCGAATCACGCCGTTTGCATCCAGCAGAAAAATGCCGGGATACGGAATGCCATAGGCGCGGTGTCCTGGCTCATACTGCAGGTTGCGAATCCCCATGGCATTGACGTGCCTGACATCTTCGTCGAACAGCAGAGGAAACGTGATGCCGTGTTCTTCCGCAGCTTCGGCCAGCGTTGCCACGGGATCATAGGTCATGGTCGCAACATTGATGCTCATGGCATTGAACTGTTCCTCTGCAGAGACAAGTTGCTGCAGTTGGCTGATGCAGTACGGGCACCAGTCGAAAGAGCGGCTCAATACCAGCACCAGACCCTTCTCACCGGTAATCTCCGCCAGTGTGCGCACGGTGCCAGTCTGATCCAGTGCACTGATGGGAGGGAGTGTCTTGCCAGTGGCAAGCTCGGGCGCCCATACGAATTCCTGAGCCTGCGCTGCCTGTAACCACAGCAGGGTAATGGCCAGTATGCTGAACAGCGTGCGAACAAGGTTCTTGAATATCATGGTGGAGACTCCCCTGGAGTGAAGGTTTTTTCCCGGTCTGGCAAAAGAGACCCAACTCCCTGCCGATAGTTACAACATGAGAGTGGTATTTTTTCTGCCATGAGCCAGAACGGAGCCCAGCATGATCCTGGAAAAGATAATGAGCAAGCCCGTGGTGACTGTGGAGCTGAACGACTCCCTGCGCACTGTGAAGGAAATCTTCGACAGTTCATCCTTTCATCATCTGTTGGTGGAAGAGCACGGCGAGCTGTTTGGTGTTATCTCCGACCGCGACCTGCTGCGCGCCATCAGCCCCCACATCGGCACCCTGCTGGAAACCAATCGCGATGCTGCCACTCTCAACAAGCGCGTGCATCAGATCATGACGCGCAAACCGGTCACGCTGCGCAGATCCGCCGACGTGTTCGAGGCCATCGCGCTGTTCAACCGCCACCGCATTTCGTGTATCCCCATCACTGACACGGAGAATCGCATCGAAGGAATCGTCAGTTGGCGGGATATTTTCCGGCTGCTGGAAGCGAATCGTCAGAAGACAGCTGTCCCCATAAATCAGAGCCGTACCTAGCAAAGGCTGCTATGGATCAAACGACTCCAAAATTGGGCAAGGTCCCGATTCAGCCGCTCCGCACTGCTTTGCCAACCGCTTCAGGGCAAGATGCGCGCGCTGCAGCTCTGCAATTTTCGTCTCGAGCTCCGTGATCCGTGAAAGCGCCAGTTGGCGAGCCCGGTGACGGTCGTGACTTGAATCCAGTGCGATCAACTCCTTGATCTCCTCCAGGGTGAAACCCGCGGCCTTCGCCGAGCGGATGAAACGGAGACGCCGCAGGTCCATTGCGTCATAGCGTCGTAAGCCCTCGCCCCGTCGAGGCGTGTCGAGTAGCCCTTTGCGTTGATAGAAACGGATTGTTTCGACGCCTACCTTTCCCGCTTCTGCGAATTTGCCGATCGATAGATTCATGGCTTGACTCCGTACTATGGTACGGACTTTATGATAGCTCCAAGGTGAAATGCAAACCAGGAGGAGGTATCAACATGATCACTAAAACCGAAGTAAAGACGGCCGCAGTCTATCGTATGGTTATGGATAAGCACATGTGTCCCTGGGGCCTCAAGGCCAGGGATCTGCTACGTCGCGAGGGGTTTGAAGTCGAAGACCACTGGCTGACCTCGCGGGAAGAAACCGAGGCATTCAAATCAGAGCACGACGTGAAAACAACGCCGCAGATCTTCATCAGTGGCAAGAGGATTGGTGGCTACGATGATTTGAGACGTCATCTTGGTAAAAGTGTACCCTCTGAGAACGCGACCAGCTACAAGCCCGTGATCGCCCTCGGGTTCTACCCCGATTTTACGGACACTTCAAAGAAGCCTCATAATAGGCAAAAGGAGTGTTTATGTCGAAGCGAAGAAAGTTCAGTTTGGAGTTCAAGAAGGGTGCGGTTGAGCAGGTTCGTCAGCCAGGTGTCAGTTGT
>JAUXNX010000012.1 GCA_030682575.1 Gammaproteobacteria bacterium | reverse complement strand
CTCTACAGGACCGTCAGCCGCCAGGGACGGCGGATGACGAGCCCCCATGGATGGGTTCACGGCGTGTCCTGAAGAGGCCCAGCCAACTCCCCGACTCGGCATACGAAGTATCAGAAATATTCCGAGACGATCATGAAATTTGAAGTAAAGAGTACTGATGGGCTGGCACGGCGGGGGACGCTCACTTTTCCGAGAGGGGAGGTGCAGACGCCTGCGTTCATGCCCGTAGGGACCTATGGCACAGTCAAGGGCGTCACGCCCGAGCAGGTCGCCGACAGTGGTGCCCAGATACTGCTTGGGAATACGTTTCATCTGATGCTGCGCCCCGGCACCGACGTCATCCGCAAGCATGGCGGCCTGCACGAATTCATTGGCTGGGACAAACCCATCCTGACCGACTCCGGCGGCTTCCAGGTCTTCAGTCTGGGCGACATGCGCAAAATCACCGAAGAGGGTGTCAAGTTCCGCTCTCCCGTGGATGGTGCCCAGGTGTTTCTCGGCCCGGAGTCTGCCATCAAGGTGCAGCAGGACCTGGGCTCCGACATCATCATGATCTTCGATGAATGCACGCCCTATCCGGTGAGCGAAAAGGACGCCGAAATATCCATGAACCTCTCTCTGCGCTGGGCATTGCGCTGCAAGGAGGCTCATGGCAATCATCCGTCGGCCCTGTTCGGGATTATCCAGGGCGGCATGTACCCGGTGCTGCGCGAGCAATCCCTCAAGGCACTGACTGCCATGGAATTTGATGGTTATGCCATTGGCGGGCTGTCCGTAGGTGAGCCCAAGGAAGAAATGATCAAAGTGCTCGATCTGGTTGCCCATCTGATGCCTGCGCACAAACCCCGCTATCTGATGGGAGTCGGCACGCCTGATGACATAATCCAGGCGGTACTGCGCGGCGTCGATATGTTCGACTGTGTGATGCCCACGCGCAATGCTCGTAATGCGCATCTGTTTACCAGTACCGGACTGGTGCGCCTGCGCAATGCCCGCTACCGTGACGACACTGCTCCGCTGGACGCTGAATGCGACTGTTACACCTGCCGGAATTTCAGCCGCGCGTACCTGTATCACCTTGATAAATGCAAGGAAATGCTGGGCGCGCAGCTCAATACGATTCACAATCTGCGCTTCTATCAGAAGCTGATGCAAGGTTTGCGTCAGGCTATAGAACAGGGTAGATTGGGCGCCTTTGTCGCGGCCTTCCAAGCCCGGCAGGAGTCTTCAAACCCGTAACAAGGCCCTAACCCAGCCCGTCACAAAGAGACCAACGACATGGATTTTTTCATCAGCGCCGCACATGCGCAGCAAGCCGCTCCACAGGCCGCCTCCCCGATGTTCAACCTGCTGTTCATCGGCGGTATGTTCGTTCTGTTCTACCTGATTCTGTGGCGTCCGCAGTCCAAGCGGGCGAAAGAACACCGCGAGTTGGTAAGCAGTCTCGCCAAAGGGGACGAAGTGCTGACCAGCGGCGGTCTTCTGGGCAAGGTCACGAAGGTGACTGATGACTACGTGACCCTCCAGGTAGCTGAAGGAGTGGAGCTGTGCATGCAGAAGGCATCTGTAGCTGCCGCGTTGCCGAAAGGGACAATCAAGTCGATCCAGTAAACCGATCTCCATCGTGCGCAGCAGCCCGAGGCTGCGTACAACAAGAATGAGTCAACGCGCATGCTGAATAAATTCCCTCTCTGGAAAAATCTTCTGGTTCTCTTCGTCATTCTGCTCGGGGCGCTTTATTCTGCGCCAAACCTTTACCCGGACGACCCTGCGGTGCAGATATCTCACGAGAACGAGGCCATTACCGAGTTTGACATGGGAACGGTGACAGACGCATTGCGTGCAGAGGGAATCGAATATTTTGGTGACGTTGTTGATGGCCGAGCAGGTCTTGTTCGCTTCAATAATCTGGAGACGCAATTGCGGGGCAAGACCGTTATTGAGCGGACTCTCGGCAGCGGCTATTTCACAGCGCTTAATCTGGCCCCTACAACGCCGGGCTGGTTGCAGGCAATCAATGCCGGCAAGATGAGTCTTGGCCTTGACCTGCAGGGGGGGGTGCACTTTCTGATGGAAGTGGATATGGAGGCAGCACTGAGCCGGCGCATGGAAAACAACATGAGCAACATTCGCCAGTTGCTGCGTACCGAGCGTATCCGTTCACGGGCGTTGACACTGGAGAACAGCAATCTTATCCAGATACGCTTTGATGACGAACAGTCACGTTCCGAAGCGCGTGCCGTGATCCGTACGAATTTTGCAGAATTGCAGCCTATCAACCGCGAGCAGGGTGGCAGTTACTTGCTTGAGCTGAGTCTTGGTGCTGCTGATATCCTGCAAATGCAACGTGACACAATCGCTGCCAACAAGACCACCATTCTCAACCGCGTCGATTCACTTGGTGTTTCCGAACCGGTAGTGCAACAGCAGGGCGTGAACCGCATCGTGGTCGAATTACCCGGTGTGCAGGATACGGCGCAGGCAAAGCGAATTCTGCAGCGAATCGCTACGCTTCAGTTCCATCTCGAGGCACCGCCCGGCTCTCCTCCGTCGTCCTATACGACCTACGAGTATCAGGGACAACTGGTCAATGTGAGCAATGAAGTGATCCTGCAGGGTGATCGCGTCGCCAACGTGCGTTCTGCTCTCGATCAACAGGGATTGCCGCAGGTTGTTATCAATCTGGACGCTCAGGGTGGTGAACAGTTCAGCCGGGTGACGCGTTCCAATATCGGCACGCTGATGGACATCGTCTTGAGCGAGACCAAGACACGTTCGACCTTTGTTCCAGGTGAAAACGGCGAGATAGTCGAACAACAGGAAACGTATGAAGAGAAGCGCTTGATCAGCCATGCGGTGATTCGCGCTGCGCTGGGTCGCGAGTTCGTCATCACCGGACTGAGTACCACCGAAGCAAATGAACTGTCGTTGTTGATCAGATCAGGTGCGCTGGCCGCGCCGATGTATTTCGTTGAGGAGCGCACATTGGGACCAAGCCTCGGTGCAGAAAATATTGAGCAGGGCACGCGTGCCGTGTATATCGGTTTCGGGCTGGTACTCGTGTTCATGCTCTGGTACTACCGCATTTTCGGTATCGCCGCAAATATCGCACTTGCAGTCAACGTGTTGCTCCTGATTGCCGTCATGTCAATCATCTCGGCCACACTCACGCTGCCAGGCATTTTCGGAATCGTGTTGATCGTGGGTATGGCGGTGGATGCAAACGTGCTGATCTTCACCCGCATCCGCGAGGAACTGGCGTCCGGTCTTTCGCCGCAGGGTGCCATCAGTGCAGGATTTGATCGCGCCCTGAGCACCATCATGGACGCGAACATCACCACCTTGCTGGTTGGTATCGTGCTGTTCTCGATCGGCACAGGTCCGGTGAAAGGATTTGCAGTGACACTGATGATCGGCATCGTGACATCGATCTTCACAGCAATCGTGGTCACCCGGGCTGTGGTCAATCTGATCTACGGTGGCCGGAATGTGAAGACTCTCTCCATCGGGCCTTATGCCTGAGTTTCGTCCCAATACGATAGATTCATTGTTAGCAGATAAGAGTTAAGCGCAGGTTCTGGAGCAGGTTATGGCAGTGTTTGGCAGACAATTCGATTTCATGAGCAAGGGCAGATTCTTCGGTATTGCCTCGATTATTGCCGTGGTGATTTCCATCGGTTCCCTTGCCATCAATTCTCTGCAACTGGGTCTGGATTTTACCGCCGGCTCACTGGTTGAAGTGGGCTATTCACAACCGGTTGCCATCGGTGATGTGAGTGCGGCATTACGTGAAGCGGGCTACGAAGAGGCGCAGGTGGTCGCGTTTGGTTCGGATCAGGATGTGCTTATCCGCTTACCGGTTGATGACACTCTGAGCGACACAGAGATGGCTAGTCAACTGGTTAATCTCGGCGATGACATATTGGCCGCCCTGCGCAGTACCAGCGATTCGGCAATCACTCTGCATCGTCTGGAATTCGTAGGTCCAAGAGTGGGCGAAGAGCTTGCCGAGAGCGGTGGTATGGGGCTGTTGGTGGCGCTGGGCATTGTAATGATGTATGTGGCAGTACGCTTTCAGTCCAAGTTTGCCGTCGCGGCCGTGGTGGCATTGATGCATGACGTCATCATCACCCTGGGAATATTTTCGCTGTTCAAGCTGCAGTTCGATCTTACGGTGCTCGCCGCATTGCTGGCGATCATTGGATATTCGATCAACGACACAATCGTGGTATTTGATCGTATCAGGGAAAATTTCCGCATCATGCGCAAAGGGACGCCCTATGAACTGATCAATCTGTCCTTGAATCAGACACTGAGTCGTACCATCATCACAGCTATGACAACATTGCTGGTAGTGTTCGCGATGCTCTTTGCTGGCGGCGAGTCGATCAAGGGTTTCGCCATCGCATTGGCGCTGGGTGTCGTGATTGGCACCTATTCCTCCGTGTATACCGCCTCGAATCTGTTGCTGAAGATGAATGTCAGCAAAGAGGATCTCATGGCCCCTGTCAAGGAAGGCGCGCCGGACTCCATGCCCTGAGTAAGTGTCATCAGAGGGGTTCGCTCAACGCTCTCAATTTCAATATTTCTTTCTGAATTGGTGCGCGCGAGGCGATCTCGCGCTGCTCCTCAAGGATGTGTTCGAGAATTTCCATTGTCGTGAGCGGATTGGCCAGCACTACGCGAAAGACAATGATGGCATCACGAGCATAGCGCACAGGATTGAGTTGAGTTCGCGAAACAAACGAACGGCCCAGCCCGCGTTGTATTTTCTGGATGTTGCGGGTAATGCCATTGAGGATGGTATTGGCCTGACTGCGAATCACGGGGTCATTACTGTCCAGCAGGGAGCGGGCAAATTCCGGCACATAGCGATACGTGAGTATGTTCAATTCTGGTTCCGTGATCAGTTCGTAATCCGACGTTGCCTTGATGTGCGCCGCAAATTTCTTCGCCTTGCCAATTCCTTGATCGATCAACAACTCGTAACCGTTTCTGGCAATGATGTGCAACCCTGCGTGCACCAGTACCGCCATTCCCGGTCTGGAGCCTTCGACGCTGTGGCTGCCAAGATCTTTCGAGCCTTTGCGGATGATGTACTCGGCGTGGTGTTCCACGCTTGAGAGTGTTTCCGGCTGTTTGAACACGCAGATGCCTGCTCCCATCGGCACATAGAGTTGCTTGTGAGCATCAAGCGTCACCGAATCGGCTCTCTCGATCCCGGCGAGAAGGCGTCGATGCTTGTGCGAGAACAGGGTCGGTCCACCCCAGGCGGAATCAACGTGGAAATGAATGCTGCGCTCCTGCGCGATATCCGCCATGGCATTGAGTGGGTCTACATTACCGGTTTCCGAGGAGCCGGCCACGCCAACGATCGCCATGACACGGACTCCGTCCTTCTGCAATTGATCGCAACGTTCTGTGAGACGGTCCAGACGGATCTTGTTGTGTGCGTCTGTTTCTACCGCCACCAGATTGCGGCGACCGATACCCAGAATGTCAGCAGCCTTGCCAAGTGAATAATGCCCGCGCTCTGATACCAGAACGGCGAGTCCGCGATAGCCGAAGTGCATCAGCCCTGAGGCCAGTCCTTCCTGAGCCAGTCCCACAAAGCCGTTGCCGGGTTTGAACAGATTGTTGCGAGCCGCCCAGAGTGCCGTGAGATTGGCAATCGTACCTCCGGAACAAAAACTGCCAATGGCATGAGTGCGGTCGTGCATGTATTTTTTGTAGAAATCGGCATCCCGCTGATAGATCAGGTTATGAATCATACCGATGACCTGTCGCTCCAGCGGTGTGAAGGCCTTCGAGGTCTCCACCTTGACGAGATTCTGGTTCAACGCCGTCATGATTCGAGACAATGGGAGCATGAAGTAGGGCAGGGCCGAGGCCATGTGCCCCACGAAACTGGGAGACGCAATATGCACTGACTGGGCTACCAGCTTGTCGAGCAGAAATTCGATCTGATCCGAGACAAAGGAAGGATCTTCCGGAATGAAAGGGTTGGAAAAATCTTTTTCGATCAGTGCCAGGTCGCGCTCGGAGGCAACGATGTGTTCCTGCAGAAATCCGGCAAGGTTCTGGGAGATATGCTGATCGATTTTACCCAGTGTAGAGTCGGGCGCCTCGGGCACAGTAAAGATGCGATAGAGGCTTTCGAGGCTGGCGTGGGCCAGTTTCTTGTTGTCAGTCATTGTGCCTCACACATCTGGCGCTTATCCGATCGGCCTGTCGATCTGTCCACTGGAACAGTCTGTCCAGTCTGTCTGTCCGGACTGGGGCCGGAGTATAGAGCAATTGTACGGTGAGCGAAATCCACGCAGGATGGCCCGCAGAATTGCTTGGTTATTGATTTGTTGTGCTATGAAAACCAGATGACGGTCGAGGCTCTAATGCTTTGACAATTGCTCCTGCTCAATTAGTATAGGGCCCGGTCGTCGGAATTTACCCCCGCCGATGGTCTCAATTTGAAGTGCCAAAAGAAATGCAACAAGAGCCTTGAAACGATGCCTGAACTGCGGCGAAAGCTGAAAAATCAACTGGTACTGATAATCAGCGTGTTACTGCTGTTTTGCGTCAGTGCAGCGGCGACAGCCCAGCAATCCGCACTTTTTCCAAGACCTCCGGAGCTGGAGCCCGCTATTGGATTCTGGACTCGGGTTTACACGGAGGTCGATACTGAAAGCGGCTTCCTGCATGACGCTGGCAACCTCGCCGTCATCTACCAGCGCATTGACTACGACCGCCCTGAGATCGAGCGCCAGCGTACTCGCATACAGGACGCTCTCAAGGTTCTGGGTACCGGCAAACGCACTGGTCTGACTTCTCTGGAACAGGACATCCTCGACAAGTGGCCGACCAATGTGAGCAATGCCACACTCACCGAAGCTGCCAACAATGTACGCTTTCAACTCGGCCAGTCCGATCGTTTCGTGGAAGGCCTGATTCGTTCTGGCGCCTATCGTGATCACATCAACAGCGTTGTCCGTGACAAGGATCTGCCCATTGAGCTCGGTGCTCTGCCCCACGTGGAGTCTTCGTTCCATCCTGGAGCGTACTCCAGCGTTGCAGCGGCAGGCATGTGGCAATTCATGCGCGCCACCGGTCAGCGCTTCATGCGCATTGACCACATCGTTGACGAGCGCATGGACCCCTACACCGCCACCTATGCGGCGATGAGTCTGCTTGAGTACAACTATCGAATTCTCGGAACATGGCCACTGGCGCTGACTGCCTACAACCATGGTACTGGCGGCATGAGTCGCGCCGTACGTGAGACCGGCACCAATCGCATCGAAGAAATCATCGCCAACTACAAGGGCCCTGCCTTCGGATTCGCCTCGCGTAACTTCTATCCCCAGTTTCTCGCCGTACTCGACGTGGAGCGTCAGGCTCAGACACTGTTTGGTGTGCTGCAGTTGGATCCACACCCTGAGTATGAAGAGTTCGAGATGGATTCCTACATGGAAGCCCAGACTCTCGCCGATGCGCTTGGCATCACCTTGGAACATCTGAAGTTCGACAATCCGGCACTGCGGCCAGTGGTATGGGATGGCAGCAAGCGCATTCCCCAGGGTTATGTTGTGAAGGTGCAGAAGAGCCAACTGCGAGCTCCACTGAGAACGTTGATCAGTCAGATTCCCAACGATCACCGCTTTCCGATCCAGACGCCTGATCTTGCTTACGTGGTGCAGAGTGGCGACAGCCTTTCGGCAATCGCGCGACGCTTCAGTACTTCGGTGGCCCAGATTGCCTCGCTGAACCAGTTGGCGAACGCACACCGCCTGCAGATTGGACAGCGCCTGTTGCTGCCTCAGGATAGCGCTGCCGCCAGTGGGCAGACTTCGGCACAGATTGCGGCAACCGCAACCAATCAGGCGCGTGGGACAGCCGCAGCGCAATCTCAGTCGTCGACACGTCCGACAAGTTATACCGTGCGCAGCGGAGACACGCTGTCCTCCATTACCAGACGTTTCAATCTGGAGGAGCGTGCAGTGCTTCAGGCCAACAACATCGATCATCCCGATCTGATTTACCCTGGCCAGATTCTGACATTCCCGAACAGTAATACCGTGACCAGTCAGCCTGTCGTCTATGTCACCCCTGAGGAGCCAGCGCCGACTCCTGTTGTCGCTGCAGCGCCTGCGCCTCCCGCACCTGTGGCACTGTCCATTCTGGAGGAACTGGTGCCGCCGGTGGAGGAAAGAGTGTTGACGGACGCTGACGCGGGAGAAGTGCCCATTGATGGGCAGGAATTTGCGATTGCGCTGGACCCTTCACAGAATGTGGAGGCCAACAGCGCACAGGCGATCGCGGATCTTGCTGCTGATCCCTCTGACTACAGCGTGGCAGCTAACAACAGCATCGAGATACAGGCGTCGGAGACCCTTGGGCATTATGCGGACTGGCTGCGTGTGGATACCATCGATCTGCGTCGACTCAATCGCTTGAGCGCTAATCAGCCAGTTGTGTTTGGTAATCGTCTGACGCTGGATTTCTCCAATGTCAGCGTGGCCGAGTTTGAATTGAAACGGCGTGAGTTCCATCTGCGTGAGCAGCAGGACTTCTTCCGAAACTACCGCATCCAGGACGTTGCTCAACATACTGTGGCGGCGAATGACAACATAGCCAGACTTGCTCGCAGCAGATATTCGGTGCCGATGTGGCTGCTGCGCCAGTACAACCCTGAACTGAATTTCAGACAGGTACAGATTGGCCAGAAGGTAGTATTTCCGGTGCTGGAAGCAGTTGCTGCACCAGGCGGTTCAAGCTGAAAGGCGGTTTGTCTGTGCGTCACGCAAGGCTGAGTTCTTCATTCTCGGAATTTGTGTCCTATCCAGGGCCCGCACCTGCGGACCCGGTTCCACGAGTACTTAAGGGATTCCCTAGTCTTCGATGCCCGCAATGGCATCCGACAACAGGCTCACGCCCAGCGCATACTTGAATGACGGGTTGTAGCGCATCAGCGAACAGAAGTTGCGGTAGACCAGATAGCCCTTGTCGTCCCCTTCATCTCCAATGATCAATGCCGCCTGAATCGACCGTGTCGGCAGATCGCTGCCGTCGGCCTTGCGGACTCCCAGCACTTGCCAGTCCTGCAGGTTACGCCACACACCCAAAGTCTCGTAGCGCCGGCAGGTTGCGTCCAGCGGAATACCGGTGCTCTGTGGAGCAGGCAGTGACTGCTCGCCACCCGGTGGCAGGCTGACGACGCGACCCCAGGTCTGGCTGTTCTGCCAGCCGCTGGACTTCAGATAGTTGGCTACGGAGCCGATCACGTCCGGACCCATGTTCCACAGGTCACGCTGTCCGTCGCCGTCTTGATCGACAGCAAGGCGCAGGTAGCTGTCGGGCATGAACTGTGGTGCGCCTAATGCGCCAGCCCAGGAACTCTTCATCATCTCTGGTGTGGCATAACCCTTGTCGACGATCTCGAAGGCGGCAAACAACTGTGTGCGGAATTGACTGCCACGGCGACTGTCATAGGCGAGGGTGGCGATCACGTTGAACAGAGGCTCGGTGATGGGAAAGGTGCCGTAGTTGCTCTCCATGCCCAGAATGGCAGCGACGAAGCGTGGTTGCACCCCGTGAGCCTCGGAGGCAGCAGTGATCATATCGCCCTGTTCGGCCAGCAGTTGCCGGCCCATCTCAATGCGGCGCGGGCTTACTCGTTCCAGGTAGCGGGCATATGTCTCCACGAACTCAGCTTGATTGCGGTCTGCCTCGATGACACGGCGCTGTTCCTCGATGGTGGGGATGATGGCATCCAGCGTGGTGGCGCTGATGCCCTTGCCCAGTGCCTCGGTTCTGAATTCGGCCAACCATGCCTGAAAGGCAGCCCGGTTTTCTACCTCGGTGGTGGTTTCTGTTGTTGATGCCGCAGTAGTGTTGGTGGTGTCCTGTGCAAGACTTTGTATGCTCGAAATGGCGAGAGCCAGTGTGCCGATAAGTAAGGTGTGATTGCTTTTCCCGAACTGTAACTTTTTCATTGAAATTCCCTTGCTTTCAACGGCCTGAAAGGCTGTCAGTGATTGAACTTTAGCTTCGATGTGGCGCGCAGTACAAGGCTTTTCTATCGTCTGCGCGATTCACGTCGCAGTTATGAAACGAGGGGCAATTCAGCGCTGTGATTGCAATACAGCAGCGTAGTCGGCAAGTAACGAAGACTGTCGGAACCGCGTCACATTGACGCAAGGAAGTTGCTCTCCGGCAGACTTTCGCGTTGCCAATTCCTGAAGCTTGCCCACAGCAGATTCTGCCTGAGTAACAGTGTCGACCTCTCCCTGATAGAGGAAGTCAGTTGCAAGATACTCTGGATAGACCAGGCGGGCTGGGGCCAGTGGCGTACAGCCCAGCGCGGTAGCCTCCAGTACTGATAGACCTTGAAAGTCGTGAAGTGCCGTACTCAGTACCACGTCTGCACTGGCCAGAATACGACAATACTCCGTCCGGTTCTGAACATAGCCGCAGTGGCCAGGCGCGACAGCAGTCGCGGCGCAGTGATTGGCAAGCAGTTTCTCCAGTGCAACGAATTCTGCCGGGGATTGCCGGAAGCGCTGCCCTAGCAGGTGCATACGAAAACGTACTCCCAGTGCAACGAGTCTCTTGGCGATGGCGAGCAGCAGTGCCGGGCCCTTGTCGAATTCGCGGCGATGATTCCACACGATAGTCAGCACTTCCGGTTGATCAGCGTGTTCTGGTGCGGGCGGCGCAAGGAACACGTCCTCGCACAGTGGCACGGGAATCACTATCGCCTTGCACAATTTTTCCATCAGAGCTGCGGGGACATGATCCGGCAACTTGCCCAGCAATTGTTCTACGCCTGCCAGGAAAGTGTTTCTGTTGTACTGGCTGTTGAACACGATATGGTCGGCGCATAGTGCCGTGTAGAGACTGAGCATTTGCGGCTCCACCGGGTTCGGACGCAGCGCCAGCGGATCGGGATTCACCGGATACGCGAACTGGTTTTCGTGGAAGTAGACAATGGTGGGCAGTCCTGTCAACTCGGGGACAAATCCTCTCAGCGCAGAGAGGTCTGTCATCGACGTACACAGCAGGAGATCATAGTTGTCAGTCAGCGTGGCCCGATGGTTAAATGCCCAGCTCAAACTGTTGCCGCGTACGCGCCAGGGAAAATAGCGCGCCGGCAGTATCAACTCGGTCCACTGTATCAAGGGAAACATTGCCTTCAGATTCTCGCGCCAGAGCCGGTGGCTTTCAGCGTCGTAGGCGGACAACAGCAATGCTTTCATGATTGGAATTCTTGCGCGGATAAAACATGCAATCTAACGATGTCGCATTGCTGGGTCAATCAGTCGAACAACTTGTCCGGACACTTCCCGAGCGTATCAGTTCTCCCCTTTTCCGTTGGCAGGAGCAGCGTCCGGATGCCGTGGCGGTCCGTGATCATCTCGGACAAGTCTGTACGTTTGCACAACTGGCAGAACGCGTGCGGCATTGTCAGCAGGAATTTCGTGAGTGGGGTGTGCGCCCCGGTGATCGCGTGTTGCTCATCAACGAAAATTGCGTGGCGCTGGCAGTGTGCATTCTCGCGCTCAGTGAACTGGACGCCGTGAGTGTTGTGGTCAACGCCCGCCTCGCTGCACCGGAGATTGCGCGCATCAGTACTCACTGTGAACCGCGCCTGACCGTTTGCTTTCTCGACTCATCTGCCGCGCAGGCACACTGGCAAGCGCTGTTGCAGCAAACCGGAGCCTGTGAGATTGATCAGTACGGCGCTCGTCTAGGCATGATCCCCGGTTACGCAGATCCTGTGACTGGTTCTGACGGCACCGAGCGTGTCTCTGTGATGATCTACACCACCGGCACTACCGGCGATCCGAAGGGCGTCATGTTGACGCATCGCAACATTCTTTTCGTGTCTGCCGTCACCAGTGTGCTGCGAGGTATGAGCGCGCAGGACCGCATCTATGCTGTGCTGCCTATCTCCCATGTCTTCGGTCTGTCGGCAGTATTGCTGGCCTCTCTCTATGTCGGTGCGGAACTGGTGCTGGCTGATCGCTTTGATGCGTCGCGCACGCTGCAGACGTTCGCGGAGCATCACATCACCGGCATGTTTGGCGTACCGACGATGTTTGCGAAACTGATTGAGTACACCCGTGCGCAAGGTATTGGTGCAGCAGAGATGCCCAGGTTGCGTTTCATCTATTCCGGTGGATCGCCGCTCGACCCCACGATCAAACTGGAAACCGAAAAATTGTTCGGACTGACACTACTGAATGCCTATGGCATGACCGAGAGCGGGCCAACCATCTGCCAAGTGCGCTACAACGAAAAACTGGACAACTGCAGCGTGGGGCGGCCACTGCCGGGAATGGAAATTCGTGTGCTCGATTCGGAGGGCAGGGAGGTAGTGCAAGGCGAGGTGGGTGAATTGCATGTGCGCGGTCCCAACATCATGACCGGTTATTTCCGTAACCCACAGGCCACCCAAGCTGTCATCGACGCCGAAGGGTTTCTCAACACCGGTGATCTGGTGCGGCTGGATGAAAGCGGTAATGTGCACATCGCAGGACGCAGCAAGGAATTGATCATTCACTCCGGGTTCAACGTATATCCTCCAGAGGTCGAAGCGGTCATTGCCCGGCATCCCGATGTGGTGCTGTGCGCAGTTCTGGGCGAGGCGGTGGATGGCAACGAGAATGTCCTGGCGTTCGTGCAGACTATCGCAGGGAGCACACTGGATGAGGTGGGCCTGCAAGCCTTCCTCAAACCATTGCTGACACCGTACAAGCGTCCGGCGCGGATCATGTTTCTGGAGCAGTTGCCGACTGCGCCATCAGGCAAGGTGCTCAAGCATCAACTCAAACGCTTCAGCCAGAGCACGGCACAGCAACAACAGTAGCACTCAACGCACGTCAATTCACGGGGGGATCGCCATGAAACTGCACGGTTTTGCAATCAGCAACTACTACAACATGGTCAAGATGGTACTGCTGGAAAAGGGCATGGATTTCGAGGAGGTGCTGGTCAGACCTTCCCAGAGTCCCGACTATCTCGCCAGCAGTCCCATGGGCAAGGTGCCCTGTCTTGAGACCGAGCAGGGGTTTCTCACAGAGACCTGCGTCATCATCGATTATCTCCATGAGTTGGGGATCGGCCCATCGTTTTATCCGCAAGACCCGTTCGCACGCGCCAAGGTGCGCGAACTGATTCACTACCTGGAGCTCTACATCGAACTGCCTGCACGTCGTCTGTACGGCGATGCGTTCTTCGGTAAACCGGCCACGGACGAAGAAAAGGCTGCAGGTCGCAAGGCGCTGGAAAAGGGCTTCAATGCGCTGCTGCGGCTGGCGCATTTCAAGCCATATCTCGCGGGTACAGAGCTGACCTACGCTGACATGTATTTCTATTTCAGTGTGGGCACGGCCACGCGGGCGGCGAAGATATCGATGGGTTGGGATGCTTTCAATGAGGTGCCAGGTGTGCGTGCTCTCATGACCCATCTCGGTCAGCGCGAATCGATCCGCCGTATTCTGGCCGATCAGCAGGCCAGTGGCTGATCTGCGGCTGGGTCGGTTCGAAATCCGGGTGAGGTGGGTAGCGAACGAAGTGCAGGACAAGCATAAGGGGGATGCCGTGGAGCCGAGTCCAGCCAGCACTGTCGTTGTGGTTCGACAGGCCGAAGATGATATCGAGATACTCTTGTTGCTCAGGAATACCTGGCTGACCTTCAACGGAGGGCATTGGGTATTCCCTGGCGGCAAGATCGACCGGGAGGATTATCCGGACGCCGACTGTCGCCAGGAATATCGTGCCGCCATGAATGCCGTGGTCCGCGAGACGCGGGAGGAAGCGGGCATCGACATCAATGTTGTCGATCTGGTTCACGTGGCCCACTGGACGACTCCCGAAGGTTATCCTCGTCGCTACTCCACCTGGTTCTTCATTTGTCCTGTCTGTGATCCGGGGGAAATTACTGTTGATGGGGAAGAAATTCTCGACTATCGCTGGATGACCCCGCGCATGGCCCTTCATGCCAGCACCACGGGCGAACTCAAACTCCCCGAACCTACCTTTCAGACCCTGCGTGGCATAGTCGATTACCGGACTCTCGACGAACTGGGTCAGGCGTTGCGCGACATCAAGATACGGGTCTTCCCACTACAGTCGCAGTTCTATCGAGCCGAAACGATTACGCGCCCATGACGAAAGACTTGTCTGGTGAGCGCGGTCTACCCTCGGGCACAGGCGGAATTTTACTGTTCCAAGGTCCTGAATTATCGGCTCTGAAGACTGTCTGCAGGCATTTTTGCAGCGGCCCGGTTGGGCCGTTTTGGCGGAGATATTCGCTTGCTTTTGTTGAGCGGTTAATGGGATAGTTGGGCGTCCAGAGGTCCGTCGGAGTCGGCTTCGGGAGTGCTATAGCCGAAGGCAGCGAGGAAGATTTCAGGTAACGATAACAACCAGACCTCACAGACAAGAAGATTCTCTATGTCATCTCCAACTCTCGAAAATCTGCGTCACACTCTCAAGAACATACGTCGTCGACGCAGTCGACTGTATGTCCTGCAACAGGTCAGTCTGGCCATTATCGCTGTTACAGCACTTGCGCTTGGTCTGAGTATCCTTGATGCCTGGCTGGAGCCTCCCCGCGCAGGCAACATTGCACTCTTCCTTGTTCTGATCGCGGGAATCGCCGCTGCCATCGGTTATGTCGTTGTGCGACTGCAACGTGTGCAGCAGGACGACCAGTTCCTCGCCCAGTACGTCGATGGCAGAATCCCCGATCTCGAACAACGTCTGCTGACTTCCCTCGAATTCACTTCGGATGATCTTGAAACGGGCCGCAAGGGCGTGTCGCAGCAATTCATCCGACAGTTGTGGGCAGATGCCGAAGCGCATGTGCAGGAGCAACAGCAACGCGTCGATCAAGTCGTGTCATCAAAGAACTCCTGGTACTCCGCGACTTCCGCACTGGCTGTGGTTGTTGTTGCCATGAGTGCCCTGCTGCTCTCTGATGCTCTGCTCAATGCCGCAGGCAAATTGCTCTGGCCCTTCACTCCCGATCCGGTTGTACCGGTGGCAATCGTTGAAGAGCCATTGGAGATCCAGATCAGCGTCGAGCCAGGCGATATTTCCATGCAGCGTGGCAGTGCCGCTACCATCGTGGCACGGGTGACCAATGCGACGCCGAGTGATATTCAACTGCGCATCCAGACCGACAACGTCAACTGGCAGGATCTGACGATGCGCCAGGATGGCAGCGGCAGTGACAGTGCCTCGTACAGTTACTTCATGCCTTCGGTCCAGGAAAACCTGGTGTACTACGTCAATTTCGTGCAGAACGGCGAGCAGCGTTCCGAACAGTTCCGCATCAGCCTCTACGACTTGCCAAAGGTAGAGCAGATTGACCTGGCCTATCAGTATCCTCAATACACCGGTATCGCGAACAATGAGGAAGAAGACACCGGCGACATGCTGGTGCCCGAGGGCACTCAGGTCGAATTGAAGGTGACATTCAACAAGAATGTCGAGACTGCAGTGATCGAGTTCCAGGAAGGCCAGGCTGGTTACGAAAGTATCCCACTGACCATCGATGGCAGCACCGGGCGGGCCAGCTTCACCGTGGCAGGCGATGGCGTCTACCGCGTAGTTGCTACCGACTTCGACGATCTGGTCAGCAAGGATCCTCTGGATTACTACATTCGCTCCATTCCTGATCTGCCTCCGGAGTTGGTGCTGCGCAGCCCAGGACGGGATCAGGACGTGATGCCTCTTGAAGAGGTGGTGTTGGCGGTGGAAGCCAGCGACGACTACGGTCTGAGTCAATTCAATCTGCACTATGCGGTGGTAGGTGCCGATGAGGTATCTGTTGACTTCTTGCCCCCGGAGCAGACCCGCAGCATCAATGGCAATGAACTGATCTACCTGGAAGACCTTGCCGTGGCGCCCGGGGATTTCGTGAGCTACTACCTGACATTGGCCGACAACAACGGACTTTCCGGTCCAGTGGCAGTCGTGTCCGATATCTACTTCCTGCAGGTGATTCCTACCGACCAGGAGTTTCGTCGCGCCGGTGGCGGAGGTGGTGGCGGTGGCGGTGGCGGCCAGGGCGGCGGAGAGAGCAGCGCACTGGTCAGTCTCCAGAAAGATATCATCGCCGCGACATGGAAGCTGCGTAACCAGCAACTCAACGCCAATCCTGCCACGCTTTCCACCGATGTGCAGATCATTGCCGAATCCCAGCGGGAAGCGACGACGCGCGCCAGACAGTCCATCGACCGTCTGTCGGAGCGCCTCAATTTTTCAGATGACAGTTACGACAGTGCCGTGCTGAACCTGCAGCAGGCCATCGAGCAGATGACACTGGCGATAGCCGAACTCGACAAGGAACAGATTACCAGCGCCCTCAAGCCTGAGCAGGTTGCTCTGCAGTTCATTCTCAAGGCCGAGGCCGACATCAATCGCACCAATGTCAGCACCCAGCAGGCCGGGGGTGGCGGAGGTGGCGGTGGTGCGCAGCAGGAGCGTGAGGATCTGCGTGAATTGTTCGAAATGGAAATGGGGCAGTTGGAGAATCGTTACGAGACTCCGCAGAGCGCAGCCGGTGGCGGCGGGGGTCAGCAGACTCAGGAAGCCAACAAGCTCGAAGAACTGGCCCGGCGTCAGGAAGGCCTCACTCGCGCTCAGCGTGATCTCGCCCGCCGCATGGAGGCAATGAACGAGGAGCAGCGTCGCCGCGAACTGGAACGTCTTCAGCGCGAGCAGGAACAATTGAGTCAGGAAGTGGCACAACTGGCGCAGCAACTTTCCCGGCGTCAGCAGCAGGGGCAGCAGGGACAGCAATCCCAACAGGGTCAGCAAGGCCAGCAGAGTCAGTCTCAGCAGGGGCCGCAACCTGGTTCGGCACAGGGTTCTGCTCAGGGCCAGTCCCAGCAGGCAAGCGCTGGCGGTGGTCAGGCGTCAGGCGGGCAAAGCCAGTTGGAACGCGCCGCTCAGCAGATGCAGGATGCCGCTCAGGCGGATTCTCCGGCCCAGGCAGCAGCTCGCAGCCAGCGTGCCCTTGAGAGTCTGCGCGAGCAGCAGCGGCAAATGGCCACAGAACAGAACACCTCCGTGAATCAGTTGGCTCAGAATGCAGCCCAGCGCGGCGAGCAATTACTGCAGCAACAGCGTCAGTTGCAGCAGGATTTGCGGACAGCCAATCGTGAGCAAGGCTTGGGCCAGACCCGCCAGGATGCCCGCAGCAACGCGGAGCTTCAGGAGCTGATTGCAGCCCAGCAGGCACAGCGTCGTGAACTTGAGGAAATCGAGAAGATGGTGCGTGCGATCATCGCCCGTGGTGAGAACGAGGATCAACGTCTGCTCTCCCAGGCACAGCAGGCCAGCAGGGCAATCAGGCCAATCCGTGAAGAAATGAATACTGCCAGCCGTGTACTCGGCAACGGCATGGTGAATCTTGCCGTGGATATCGAGCAGGAAATTGGCGATTCACTTGCTGCCATGAATGCGGCATTGCAGGCGATGAATTCCGCCAACACCCCAGCGTCTTCTGACCCTATCCAGCAAGCTGCCCGTAATGCGGCAGAGTTGATGCAGCAGATGCAGGAGCTGGAGCGCCAGACTCTGGCATTGAATCAGGGCAATCAATCCGATGCGTCCATTGCACAGATGCGTCAACAGTTGGAGCGTTCTCAGCAACTCGCACAAGATCTGGCTACTCAGTTGCAGCAACAGCAGATGGCAGAGCGTACTGCCGCGCAGCGCGGCGCCAATGCACAGCAACAGGCTGGACAACAAGGTCAGCAAGGGGGTCAGCAAGGTCAGGGTGGTCAAGGTCAACAAGGTGGGCAGCAGGGCCAGACCGGACAAGGTGGCTCCGGCGTGAACCAGCAGGCTGGCAATCAATCAGGCAATCAGTCTGCTGGTCAGGCGCAAGGGCAGAATGGCGGCTTCGGTGGGGATGGTCGTCCCGCTCCCACCGGTGGCTCCAATGCGCTGGGCAATGCACGTTCGATCAGAAGCGAAATTACCCGCCAGAGCATTGAAGATTTCCTCAGTCAGCCGGAGCTGTTTGCCGCGCTGATGCAACCCATCATGGAACTTGAGGCAGAGCTGCGTGCCCAGGCCGAGATGGACCGTGTCAACCAGAAACTCTACGCCTCGGCTGACGAAGACGTACCCGATCAATACCGACGCCTCGTAGAGGAGTATTATCGCGTGCTGTCCGAAACCGGCGGGGCGAATGCAGCGGCTCCGTAGAGATGAATTTCATTCTTGACCAACATTATCTGGACGCGATTCAGGACGGACGATTCTCCTTCGCATATGGACTGAACCCTTTCCTTGCACTGCTGATCGCGGCGGCGCTGGTAGCAGCGGTGTGGTTCTCCTACCAGAAGACCACACGAGCGCTGACACCAGGCTGGAAGGCCATCCTGATTACATTGCGCTCCCTGGTACTGATTCTGTTGTTTGTCTGTCTGCTGCGCCCTGTGGTCACCACGGAGCAGGTTGTGCCGCAGGCAACTTACCTTGCCGTCCTTGTGGACGACTCCCAGAGTATGTCGATTACAGATTTGCCTGGCGGACAGTCGCGAGCGGTTGGCGTCAGTAACTTGCTGTTCGGTGGCAGTGGTATTCTCGAACCACTGGGGGAATCGTTCCAGGTACGCACATTCCGTTTCGACAAGAATACCCAGCGCGTGACTGAGGCGGGCAATCTCACCGCCGCCGGCACCGCATCTGCAATAGATCAGGCTCTGCAGTATGTGGATGACCAACTCAGTGGCCTTGCCCTTGGAGGCATCGTCCTGTTCAGCGATGGAGCTGACAACGACGGTACCGATCCGGTCGCAAGGGCGCAGGGATTTGGGGTGCGTCAGATTCCCATATTTACTGTCGGAGTAGGTCAGGAAAACATTCCCCAGGACGTCGGTATTGTTGATGTCAGTGCTGCCAAGACTGTACTGGAAGGCTCCGTGTTCAATGTCGACGTGGCTCTGAGCAATCGGGGTTATGAAGGGCGACAGGTCGAACTCTCCATCATGGATGGCGACACTGTGGTCACTACAGAGCGCGTAGTGCTGGGACCGGACAATTCCACCCGTCGCGTTTCCCTGGAGCTGACACCCGAGCGTCAGGAAGCCATCGTCTATCGCCTCCAGGTGGCGGAGCAGGACGGCGAGATTGTCCTGCAGAACAATACCTACAGTTTTCTCGTGGATAACAGCGAGCGTCCGGCGCTGGACATCCTCTACGTCGATGGTCATCCCCGTAACGAATACAAGTTCATTCGCCGCGCTGTTGAGGGGGATACCTCTCTGCGTCTGGCGACCTATCTGCAAACCGGGCCGGGCAAGTTCTACCGGCAGGGTATCAAGACACCGCTGGAGCTTAGCGGGGGTTTCCCGAGCACAGTGGAGGAGCTTTATCAGTACGAAGCAATCATTCTGGGTGACATAGGCAAGGATTTTTTCACTCCCACGCAATTGACCATGATGCAGGATTTCGTCGCCGAGCGCGGCGGTGGTCTGCTGGTGGCAGGCATGATGGAAGATCTTTTTGTTGATACCGTGATTGCCGACATTCTGCCTGTGACGCTGATCAGTTCGAATCTGTTGCCTCAGCATCTGCAGGGTGGCATCACCCGTGGGTCGCATCCAACTGGTGAGTTGTTCCGGCCGCAGTTGAGCAACGCGGGAGAGTATTCGGAGTTGCTGCGACTGCACAGTGAAGATGCCGAGAATCTGCGACTGTGGCGTGCGATGCCAGATTTGCAGGGGGTCTATGTCACTGGTCGTGCGAAGCCGGGTGCCACGGTGTTGATGGAGCACCCGCTGCTGCAGTACCAGAATCAGCTCCTGCCCGTAATGGCGACACAGCGTTATGGCAGTGGCCGCAGTATGTCGATCACCAGTGCCAGCACCTGGCGTTGGCAGATGATGATGCCGGTAGCGGATCAATCCCATGAGCGAGTCTGGCGGCAGATTCTGCGCTGGCTCTCTGTCTCGGCGCTGGAACGCGTGAGTGTCAATTTTGACCGTGAGTTCTACCATGTTGGTGATCAGGTGAATGTCACAGCCACTGTGCGGGACATCAACTATAAACCAGACAATGGCGCATCAGTATGGATTCACATGGAGGATCCGGAAGGTAATGCGGTAGATACCGCGATGGAGTGGGATATCGACGAGGACGGCGTCTACCGTGCCAGTTTCGAGGCTCAGTCCGAGGGCGTATTCAAGATGCTGGTGGATGTCGCCAGCGCTGCAGGCGAGAGCAATCGCAGCGATACGGAAAAGAACACGGCTTTTGTAGTCACTCCGTCGCTGCGTGAGTACTCCGCTGCCGGACGCGATACAGGTCTGCTGGAGAGAATCGCTGCCGCCAGCGGTGGTCGCTATTACAATCTCGATCAGACCGGGCAATTGGCTACCGACATCACTTACACCCCTAATGCCTACTCACGAGAAGTGCAGGAAGATCTTTGGGATACACCCTTCCTGCTGTTCCTGCTCATACTGTTGCTATGTGCCGACTGGATCGCGCGTCGCTTCAAGGGGTTGTCATGATTCCAGGAATGAGAAACACACTCATGCTGCGCGCAGCTCTCGCTTTCTCGCTGCTGATATCGGCAGGCGTGTATGCCCAGTCGCCCGCACAGAACAACAACGAGGATGTCTTCTTTCGCAATATTCCTGGCGCAGAAAGATACGCGGTCATCATCACCGGCGCCGCGGCATCTGAAGAAATTGGTGATCGCTTCTGGCAATGGTCGCTTTCCCTGCACGATGTGCTTGCTCGTGATTACGGCTACAGTGAAGACACCATCACCTTGCTTATCGACGATGGTGGCGCTGGCAGGATGAGTGGTTCACGCATTGATGGCAGCTCCCGGCGCGAGGATATCGAGTCTGCATTCACCGCTTTGAGTGGTCGAACAAGACCTGGCGATCAGGTCGCCGTGTTCCTTATCGGTCATGGCTCTGGTGCCGAACTGGATGCGAAATTCAATATTGTCGGTCCGGATATCACTGGAGTTGAATTTGCAGCTCTGCTTGATCAGTTCAATCAGCAGGACATAATCGTGATCAACACGACCAGTGCCAGCTATGAATTCTCTGCGGCCCTGTCGGGCAGAGGCAGAGTCATTGTATCTGCCACCCGCTCACAGGCCGAGCGCTATGACCCGATGTTCGCACGCTATCTGATCGAGGCGCTGGATGGTCGTGCCGGTGATCGTGACAAGAACAATCGTGTCTCTGTACTCGAAGTTTTCACCTATGCCGGCACCAGCGTGCTGGGTTGGTATCGCGACCAGGGGCGTCTGCCTACTGAACGGGCAGTGCTGGATGATAATGGCGATGGCATATTCAGCATCGACCCGGCACCTGGCGGTGGTGATGGCGGTCTCGCCGAAATTGCCTATCTGGATGCGCCCAGCGTCGGCGCACAAAAGACGTCCTCCGAGGCAAGACAACTGATGGCTGAGATGCAGGATCTGGAGCGCTCAGTATTCCTGTTGCGAGGACAGAAGACGAATTATCTTGAGGATGACTACTGGAACAGGATGGAAACGCTGTTAATCGAACTGGCGAGAAAAACGGGACGGTACAATGAACTTCCTTGAACAACATCGACACGAACAAACGCGGGAACAACTGGCGGCTGCATGCGGCGCCCGTCGTCCCCTTGTCGCAATCTCCCTTTCATTGCTGCTGGCCTGCATCGGGCTGTCAATCGTGTCTGCCAATGCGCAGGATGTGCAGCTAGAGTCTCCGCTGCTGCGCGGAAAGGAGTTGCTGAATTCCGGCTCCTATCTTGCTGCAGTTGATCTGTTTCAACGTGCAACAGGGTTTGAGGAAGAAGCGGGCCTTATCGGCGCCAGCCGCGCCTATGCGCTCAGCGGCAGTTACGAGACCGCCATTGCAATTCTGGAAGACGAGATTGAGATTGGTGACTATGCATCCTCGGCGGCCCTCAGCACACAGCTGGCTGAACTGAAACGAATGACCGGCAAATCTGCCGAAGCTCTTGAAATTCTTGCCGCAGTCATTGCTGGCAACAGCAATCCACCCGTACGCTCATTGGTACAGTACGGCAGCCTGTTGCAGTTTGCAGGGCGTCGTGGTGAAGCAATAGCTCCCCTGAATAGGGCCATAGCTCGCTACGATACCGGCTTGGTCTTCGAGGCCGAAGAAATTGCCATGGTGGCAGTGGCGAGTTGGTTGCTGGATCGTTTTCACGATGCCAATAGCCTTTTCAGTGAGGCGACCCGCGTCGATCCAACCAATCAAGAAGCTCAGGTTCTGTGGGGCAACCTGTTCATGGAGAAGTTCAATGTTGTAGACGCGGCTAAATCATATGATGCCGCTCTGCAGTTGAATCGCCGCTTCGTACCCGCCCTTGTGGGACAGTCCATGATTAGCGGCGGTGAACGTACACTGCTATTCGCTCTCGACGTGAATCCGCGGGATGTCAGCGCACTGGAAACAATGGCGACGTTGCTCGTCGCCAATAATCGCCTGGACGAAGCCAGGGAATTTATTGATCGGGCACTGGAGGTGAATCCGGAGTCCTTGAAGTCTCTCAGTATCCTCGCGGCTCAAGCGGCGCTGAAAGAGCGGGACGCCGAGTTTGCAGCCATCGAAGCCCGCGTCAATGCCTTCAGTCCTGACAATGCCCGCTTCTATGGCGAGATTGCCGACACCTTCGGCAACAACTATCGCTTCACCGAAGCAGTTTCATATGCACGCCGCGCCATTGAGATCGATCCCAACTACTGGCAGGGTCATACCCTGCTGGGTTCGAACCTGATCAGACTGGGAGAGGAAGACGAGGGGCGTCGGCATCTGGAATTGGCGTTCGACAATGATCCCTTCAATGTCATGACTTCGAACATGCTCAAGGTGTTTGATACGCTGGATACCTATGTCACGAATGCCACGGAGCATTTCGAAGTGCGTATGAGTGAGCGCGACTCTCAGGTACTGTGGCCTTACATGGCGCCACTGCTTGAGGAAAGCTGGACTACGTTGACTGCCAAGTACGGCTTCGAGCCTGAAGCGCCAGTGCTGATCGAAGTGTTTGAAAGAACCGATGATTTTGCTGTGCGTTCCGTGGGATTGCCCGATATTGGCCCACTTGTAGGCATCTGTTTCGGCAAAGTGGTGACACTGATTTCTCCCGAGACACTGAGCGCGAACTGGCAGGAGATTCTCTGGCACGAACTGGTGCACGTCTTCACATTGCAGATGACCAATAATCGGATGCCGCGCTGGCTTTCCGAAGGGATTTCCGTATGGGAGGAGCATGAGGCCCGTTCAGAGTGGGGGCGCCGTCAAGGGATGGAACTGGTGCGTGCTGCGCAGCAGGACAAGCTTCTGCCAGTCGCCAACCTCAATGAAGGTTTCACTGGGGCGAACAGCAATGAGGATCTGGGGTTTGCCTACTTCCAGTCGTACCTGGTTGTGGATTACATCGCCAAGGAACACGGTTTCGACAAGATGATCGAACTGATCAAGCAATATGCTCTCATCAAGGAAGAGACGGAGATGTTCGAGACCGTCTTCGGCAATTCCATCGAAGACTTTGATGCTGGCTTCCGGGACTGGGTCAATCGTCGTGTTGAAGAAATCAACGTCTACGTGCACTACGAGGACACCCCCGACGAAGGCGCAGCTCACGGACATGGCCAGCGAGAGAATTCCAGCGCTGTGCTCGCAGAGCTGTACAACAATGCATCGCTGAAACAGCACATGCGGCAGCGTGTGCAAACCCAGCCGCGTGATTTCCAGGCGCATCTGCAACTCGGTATCGTGCTGTTCAAGGAGCAGGCATACGAGGAAGCCAGAGTGCATCTGGAGATCGCTCATGAAATTCTGCCGGATTACTCCGGCTACCCCAGCCCGCCATTGGTGCTGTCGCAGATATATCAGCAGCAGGGTGACGAAGAGCAACGGTTGGCGCAGTTGCGAATCATGATGGAAAACCATCAACACGACTACGATTCTGCCGTACTGCTGGCCCGCACTGCGTTCGCCGCCGGAGATACGGAGCAGGCGGACTATTACCTGCAACGTGCTCTGGCCGTCAGTCCGTATCGCATCGATGCGCATCAAGTCGGTGCCGAGTTGGCAACCCGGATAGAGGATTCGCAGATGGCGGTTCGTGAATATGAAGTGTTGGTGACGCTGGATAGAACTGATCCAGTGGAGGCGCGCACTAATCTCGCGGAGGCCTATCTGATCAATGGTCAGACAGCCGAGGCGAGAAGAAATATTCTCTCGGCGTTGGAGATTGCACCCAGCTACCAGAGAGCCCAACAGGTGTTGTTGCAGGCGATTGATGCGGCACCTGCAGCTCGATGATTGAAGATAGTAGCCATAGTCAGAGATGAAAATGATGATGAGATGTAGCGCCACGAAAGTGAAAGAGTATTGCCTGCTTCCTGGGGCGGTGATTCTTGCTCTTTTGCTGCCGGTTAGCGCTATGGCACAGAACTCTGCCGTACCTTTGGATTTCGATCCGCAGACCTTCCTGCTCGATATGAATGAATCTGGCGAGGGCAGAGCCGCTGAATTTACATGGGTGCGTGGACGTTACACCAATTACGGAGGTGGTCGCAATCGTCGTGGCGGTGGAGGTTTTGGTGGCAGAGGCGGCTGGTGGGACACGGACTTTCCCGATGCAGAGTCGAATTTTCTCCGTGGCGTCCAGCGTTACACGAACATAGATACCAACAGCAAGAGCTATGACTGGCTTGACCTCACAGACCCCCGTCTCTTTGAGCATACTTTCCTGTACATGAACATGAAGCGGGTGCCGATCGGTTCGACTTATAGTGGTCCTAATTTCAGTGCCGAAGAAGTTGATGTGTTGCGGGAGTTCATGTTCCGCGGTGGGTTTGTGCTACTGGATGACTTCTGGGGAGATGCTCATCTCGAAGACTTCCAGAACGAAATGGTGAAACTCTTTCCGGAGCGTGAACTGGTGAAACTTGACACGCGACACGAACTCTTCCATGTCTTCTTCGACGTTGAGGAAGTGGTGCAGGTGCCAGGTCGCGCTGTTACCTGGGATTTCAACGGTGGTTTCAGTTTGGATGACCCCAACTATCCACCGGCAGTTTATGCAATTTTCGATGACGACGGGCGTGTCATGCTGGTGGCCAATTACAATGCAGATCTTGGCGATGGCTGGGAGCACACTTTTTACCAACCCTATCCGACACGCTACAGCAACGAGGCATACAAGATCGCCATCAATTATTTGATATACGCATTTACTCATTAGATGATTTCAATACACGAGCAAAACAGGACTCATTCATGTCAGAACTAGAAAACATTACAGAGGAAGCTGTTGCGGGACTGGAGAGCCAGGACGATCTGGCACTGGTCAGAAAAATGCAGACCGGTCGTGACCAGATCGTTGCCGAGATCAAGAAGGTAATCGTTGGGCAGGAGGCTGTGATCGATGAACTGTTGATCGCGCTGTTCGCCGGCGGTCACTGCCTTGTGACGGGCGTCCCCGGTCTGGCAAAGACGCTGCTGATCAAGACTGTCGCCGATATCCTGCAGGTCAAGTTCAGCCGTATCCAGTTCACTCCCGACCTGATGCCAGCCGACGTTGTTGGCTCAGAGATCGTCGAAGAGAAGGATGGCCAGCGCAAACTCAAGTTTGTGAAGGGGCCGATTTTCACCAATATTTTGCTGGCGGACGAGATCAACCGTACGCCGCCGAAGACACAGTCATCGCTCCTGGAAGCGATGGAAGAACGCCAGGTGACTGCCGCAGGCGTCACGCACAAGATGGCCAGACCATTCTTCGTGTTGGCCACCCAGAACCCGATCGAGCTGGAAGGCACCTATCCGCTGCCTGAAGCCCAGCTCGACCGCTTCATGTTCAAGATCGAACTCGGCTATCTCTCCGAGGATGATGAAGTGATGGTGGTAGGCAACACCACGCAGGTCATCGACAACACTGTGGCGCACCCGCTGAGTGGTGACGACATTCTGGAATTCCAGCGCATTGCGCGCCAGGTACCTGCAGCCCAGGCGGTGATTCGTTATGCAGTGCGTCTGGTACACGCATCTCGTCCACAAAGTCCGATGGCTCCGTCATTCGTGAACGACTGGGTGGCATGGGGCGCAGGTATTCGAGCTTCACAGAATCTGGTGCTGGCCGGCAAGGTGCGAGCGTTGCTGCGAGGTCGCTACAATGTGTCCTACGGGGATATTCGTGCTCTCGCACCGGCGGTGCTCCGTCATCGCGTGCTGCTGAACTTCCATGCCGAGGCGGAGCGCATTACCACCGATGAAGTGGTACGTCGCCTGATTGAGGCGGTGCCTGAACCGACAGCCGACCTGTAACAACACAGTCAGTCACAACACACCTTGTAACGGCATTATCAAGAAGTCATCACAATGGCGGCAAATACGACGTTTATCGACCCCACGGTGCTCGCGAGTCTCGACAATCTCGAACTGCGAGCCCGCGTGGTGGTCGAGGGTTTTCTCTCTGGCCTGCACAAGAGTCCGCATCGCGGTTTCAGCCCGGAGTTCACCGACTATCGTCACTACTACCGTGGTGATGACATGCGTCATGTGGACTGGAAGCTGTACGCCCGCAGTGACAAGTTCTACATCAAGCAGTACGAAGATGAGACCAATGTTCGTTGTTATGTCGTGCTGGATGCCAGTGCCTCAATGGGCTATTCGTCCGGTGCGATGAGCAAGCTCGATTACGGTCGTACGCTCGCATCGGCGCTGGCGTATTTCATCATGCGGCAGCGCGATGCAATAGGATTGATCACGTTCGACGAGAAGGTGAGGGACTATATTCCCGCCCTGTGCAGACAGCCGCATCTGATCCGAATCCTGCGTGTACTCTCCAACATCCAGGCCGGTGCGACGACCAACATCGTGCGCCCGCTATCGGACCTGGCCGTGAATCTGACGCGCAAGTCGCTCGTGATTCTGATCAGCGATCTGCTGGAGGACGAAGCCAGCACGATCAAGACACTGCAGCGGCTGCGCTCCATGGGCAACGATGTGATCGTCTTCCATGTGATGGATGATGCCGAGCTGAACTTCCGCTTTCAGGAGGCAACCGAATTCATCGACGCAGAGACCAGCGAGAGTTACATCACTTCGCCTGCCGCGATCCGCAATTCCTATCTTGAGAACCTGCAGCGCTTCCTGGATTTCTGCAAGAAGCAGTGCCAGGGCAGTGGCGTGGACTACTGCCTGCTGAACACCTCGCAGCCCTTGGATGCGGCGTTGTCGTCCTATATCTCACGTCGGGCAAGGAGCTTCTGAGTCATGGCCTTCCTGACCCCTCTGTTTCTGTTCGGATTGCTGGCTGCCGCCATCCCGGTGGCGATTCATCTGATTCGCCGGGAAAAACCGCCGAAGATGCTATTCAGCACATTGCGTTTTCTCAAGAATACCTCCAAGAAGTTGATCTTCTTTCAGCAGATCCAGCAGTGGTTACTGTTGTTGCTGCGTGCGGCAGTGATCTGTCTGATTGTGTTCGCATTTGCCAGGCCATTGTTCGACAGCACCATTGCCAATTTTGTCGATGGAGAACCAGAGTCTGCTGTTATCCTTATCGACGTATCGATGAGCATGCTGTATGGCGATCGCTTCGAGCAGGCGAGAGCAGCTGCGCGTGACATTGTTGCTGGTATGGGGGCAGGAGACGAGGTGGCAGTGATCGCGTTCGCCAATGGGACGGTCAGTGTGCGCGAGCTCAGCAGTGACCTGGAAGGTGCAGCCATCTTTATCAACAATCTCGCGGGGCCCGGCTTCGAAGTGACGCGCTATATGCCCGGTCTGCGCCTTGCCAATGACATGCTGGAGTCGTCGCGGCACGACCAGCGCTCCGTTTACCTGGTATCAGATTATCAGGCTAATGGACTTGGCAACGATGACTCAGGCTGGATGCTTTCTCCGGGAGTGAATTTCAACAGTGTTGACGTTGGGCAGGGAGCCTCGCGCAACCTGCTACTGACCGATGTGCGCTCACCGGACCAACTGATTGAGAATCGTGATGAGTACGAAATCCTGGCACGTGTGCGCAGCAGCGGTAGTGTGCATGTTGAACAGGCCGAGGTGCGGCTGACTCTGAATGGGCAAGAGCAGATCCGCGTGCCGGTCAATCTTCGTGACACATCGGAAGAAGTTGTACGCCTGCCCGTGGTCTTCGACGCTGAGGGTACACACCGAGGTGAGATCAGTGTGAGTGGTGACGATTTTGCCATCGACAACATTTTTTACTTCACGGTAGATGTGATGCCCAGGATCAGCGTCCTGGTGGTCAACGGTGAGCCGTCACTGAATTGGTACGAGGATGAGGCGCATTGGTTTTCTCTTGCCGTTGGTGGTGGTGTGGAGTCGCCCTTTGTGGTGGTCACTACCAGTCCACGCGATCTTGATACCGCAACTCTGGCCGAGCACGATGTAGTAGTACTGTTGAATGTGGGCAGTGATTTCAGCACCTCTCAGGCAAGCGCGCTCGTAGACTACGTACAGGAAGGTGGTAGTTTGCTCATGGCACCTGGGGATCGCGTCAATGCAGCTCAGTTCAATGAACAGTTTGGTGCCATTAGTCCTGCCGAGCTTGGTCAGAGCATACGTCTTGGTGGTGGTGATTATCTGCTGATTGCGGATATGGACCGCCGACACCCGGTTTTGCTGCCGCTGGGTAGTGACTGGGGGGTGCGCTTCGATGGCTACTGGGCGGTCAGCGCGCAGGAAGAAGCGGATGTTCTGATGCAGTTCGACAACAGCAGTCCGGCGCTGTTGGAGCGCTCTGCAGGTCAGGGCAGAGTCATGCTGTTTGCCTCATCCCTCGACACAGAGTGGAACAACCTGCCTTTGCAGGGGCTCTATCTCCCATTCATACATGAATCGCTGCGCTATCTTGCTCAGGCATCCGGAAAGGACAGGGCCTATCGTATCGGCGATGTTATCGATCTGTCTTCGGCAGCGGCCGAGGATGCCACCCTGACGGTCACTTCCCCCTCTGGCGATGTTGTGACCATGAATGCAGGCAATCGCACTCTAAGGGCGATTGCCGTTGGCTTCATCAGTGTCGCTGGTGATGGAGATGATCAATTCTATGCGGTCAATGCTGATCCTGCAGAATCTGCGCTGGAGAAGATCGCGCCGTCTGCGCTGCATGATCGCGTTGTGAATCCGGAGACTACACCCATGCAGTCCATGCAGGTGAGAAGAGCGGAACTGATTGCTGAACGTGAGGGGCCACAGCGCGTCTGGTGGTGGATACTCTTGCTGGTCGTCATGGTCCTGTTGGCGGAAACCCGTATCGCCAACACCACTTACCGCTAACCATTACAGATTCTGATGGAAAATAACTGCAGTTTTTGCATGGCCCCGCTGTCATATTTGTCACAATTCCAACCGATTGTTTTTACTGAAGATAAATAATTATTCTGTAACCAATTCGCAACACAACTGTCACAATTTATTGGAAAGTTGATAGTTTTCAATATTTTGTTGTTGTAATCGCAAAATTCTTGCGAGATATTGAGGCCATAACAGCGAATGGTGCTCAATATGAAAACAATAAAAACCATAATTCTGTGCAGCTTGATTTTCATCGGTATCTTGGGAGCAACCAGTTCCCAGGTGATGGCTCAAGAGGTCAATCATTTCTCCCCGGGAAGTGTCACTCAAGCGGTTTTCTCTCAGTCGGAACAGTCTGGTTTGCTGTATCAACCTGATATGCTGGAAGACGAATTTGTGTTGCTCATCGAGCAACTCGAATCTGACCATGGCCCCTTCGACTATCGTCTCAGCGAGCCCTTGCAGGCCGCCGGCAGCGCAATGGAGAAGAAGGGCGATTTCATCCAGGCGCTACGCTTTTACGACCGCGCCCTGCACGTCACCCGAATCAACAGTGGTCTGTACAGTGAAAACCAGATCGAGATCGTCGAAGCACTGATCAATGCCAATGTTTCGTTGGAGAATTGGATTGCAGTCGACAACCACTTCCGTTATTTGCACCTCCTCTATACTCGTCTTTATAAGGAAGGTACTCCCGAACTGAATCGGGGTCTCGCACAAATTTCCGATTGGCATGTATTAGCCATCAACAATGATTTTGGCACAGATCGTATCAGTCATCTGCGTGACGTCAGCAAACTTTTTCAGCAAAGGTTGAAGGTATTGGAAGGGGTGCTTTCGGAAGATGATCCCGTCATTCGGACGTTGCGCTACAACATCAATATCTCTCAATACCACCTGCGGGTTTTGTCTGGTGGTGGCAGCGATGACAGGATATTAAGCAGGCTGGAAGAACAGTACGAGGATCGGCTGGCGGCATTGGACTGACAATTGATATGTGGGTAAGTCCAAGATGGGTGGCTGCGAAGTCGGTTACGAAATGCTGCTGGATGTATTGACGTATTTGGGGTCGCTAAGGCGTCGAACTAAAAAGCAACTCAGTGTTTTAGAAAAGGGGGGGAACAAAGAATCTCTTAACAGCCCTTCGCCTTAGCTCTAAATGGCCAGTTGAACACTATCCTTAGTGCCGGTCGACCAAAAAGTGAATGGATGGTAGCACACGGAATTCTGCTATTACTTCTTCAGTTACAAATTGTCACAAAACAGCCCCGCTTGTAGAAAATCAAACCCAAATTATAGAAAGTATTCGAAATGCTACTAACTGACTTCGAGTCAGCCAGTGGATACTGAGTGATTGGCTGCGTAGAGAATAAAGCGGGCGTTCGACAAAATGCCGCAAATTCCAGCACATTTCTGTGTGCATGAACAATAGGTAATTTACCCGAAAAGAAATACATGTGGCCACTTCCATTGTGGCCATATAAACGAAATCGAACGTTCGTTCACAATCTTGTGCTCTCGCATCTCCTTCAAGAGCCGAATCCTGGCTCAACACGCGAACCGCCAGCGCGGTCACTGCGTATGAACATCTTCTTGACGGTGCTCAAATGCTGCCGGATCTTGTTTGGCAGTGCCAGCATTGCGGGTGTCACGATCAGAGTCAGAATGGTGCCGAAAGAGAGACCGAATACGATGGCCCCCGCCAGTTTTACCCACTGTGATGTAATTGGGCCACCAACTTCAATTTCGGCACCAATGAGATCAATCGATACATGCATTGCCAGTGGCAGCAGGCCACAACCCGTTGTGAACGTAGTCAGGAATACCGGACGTAACCGCTGGACACCTGTTTGTACGATGATTTCCTGCAGACTCCACTCTTTGCGGGTTGAGCGCAAGAAGTTGTAAGTATCGATCAGAATGATGTTGTTGTTCACGATGATCCCGGCCAGTGCCACGATACCCACACCTGTCAGGATTACGCTGAAAGTCTGGCCAGTGATCAACAATCCCAACAACACTCCTGTGGTGGACAGCAAGACAGAGGACAGTATCAGCAGCGCCTGGTAGTAGCTATTGAACTGAGTGACCAGCAACAGAGCCATAAGCATCAGTGACAGCGCAAAGGCCTGCATGAGAAACGCAAAGGAAGCTTCCTGTTCCTCATTGGCCCCACGAAATTGATAGTTCACGCCGGGCATCAATGGATTCTCGGCCAGCCACTGACGAAGCTCTTGCAGCTTGTCGTCGGTGAGCACACCAGGCGCAGGATTGCCTCGAACGTAGATTACCTTGCTGCCATCGACACGCTGGATAGAGCTGACTTTCGGACCAGGCTCGCGTGTGATGAAGCTGCTCACTGGAGCAACACCATTGGCCGTTGTCACCAGGATCGTTTCGATCTGCTCAAGCCCTCGGTACTCCTCAGGGTAGCGTACACGGATATCGACCTCCTCTTCGGTATCGTCCGGACGATAATCACCCATGAATACACCGTTGGTCATCAGTTGCACAGCAGTACCGACTTCGGAAATGTTGGCCCCGAACATGGCGGCTCTTGCCCGATCCACATTGATCTGCCATTCGATACCCGGGATTGGTGTGGTGTCATCGATATCAATCAGGCCAGTCATTTCGTTTTCAATATGGTTGCGTACGCGCAGCGCTTCGGTGATCAGGTCATCGAGGTTCTCTCCAAAGAACTCGATCTGAAGTTCTTTCCCGACGGGCGGTCCTGCCTCAATGGTTGCAATCTCCGCCTTGATACCTGGAATGTTGGTAACGGCATTGCGATACAGGCTTTCGATCTCGAAGCCGTCGACATCGCGTATACGTCTGTCTGTAAACTCCACGAAGATTGTGCCAACAAGATCCGGCGCGGCGCTCTGTCCGCCGCCGAGGCTTTGGCCGGCGCCGGACTGAGTCACGATATTCTTGTAGTGCCCCACATCCATGATGCGTTTTTCAACGTCCTTCACCATATCGCGGATCTCCTCGGGCGAGAAATTGCCGCGAGCGAACACCTGCACCTGAGTCTGGTTCGGCTCCACAGAAGTGAAGAATTCGACGCCAGCCCCGAAGTTGAGATATGCATAAACGATACTCACAAGTGTCCCGATACTGCCAAGGAAAATCAGTCCCGGTGAGTTCACCGCCCGGCGCAGTATGGCCGCATAGATTCTGCTCAGGCCCCGCAGGTTGGTAGAATCAACCTCGTCGTGGTGGCGCGCCTGAACGACACCGGTGACCGCACTTGCTTTGCCGAACAGTGCGCCAAGTGTCGGTGCAAACCACAAGGCGTAGAGCAGGGAGCCAACCAGCACGGCGAAGACGGTGATTGGCAAATAGCGCATGAACTCACCGGCAACGCCGGGCCAGAACATCATCGGCAGAAAAGCTGCCAGGGTGGTCATTGTGGATGCGATGATTGGCCAGAACATTCGATTGACCGCTTCCTGATATGCATCTTCCTTGGTATAGCCTTCCGACATCTTGGTATCGGCAAATTCGACCATTACGATCGCACCGTCGATCAACATTCCCAAGCCGAGTAGCAGCCCGAAGATCACCATGAAGTTATAAGTGAACCCCAGCATTGATATGACGATGAATGCGAACAGGAATGAAAAGGGAACGGCAAGAGTCACCAGAATACCGGAACGGATTCCCACAGCCGCGATGACGACGATAAGCACCAATACCATCGACGTGACCATGTTGCCCTGCAGTCCCATGTTCTGCTCGATCACCATTGGTGCGGTGTTATTCATGTACGCGATCGTCACCGCAGGCGGCAATGAGGGCAGCATCGTCTGGACAATTTGATCGATCTTGTCCATGGCAGCAATCAAGTTGGCGCCCTTGCGTTTTTGCACATTGATGGAGATTGAGCGCTCGCCGTTGGAGAAGGAGTAGCGTTCTGCATCCTTGAAGGTACGTCTGATCTGCGCAATGTTGCCGAGTGTTAATACACCGTCCCGGCTGGCGGCAATAGGAAGCTCAAACAGATCTTCCTGGGATTCGATCAAGCCCGGCAGCTTCACCGAGAAACTGCCTTGGCCGCTGTTCATTGCACCGGCAGGAATCAAGCGATTATTGTTGGTGACGGCTTGTACGATCTGCTGATTGGTAATGCCATAGGTTTCAAGTTGTGCGGGGTCGATGATTGCTTCCAGCAACTCTTCACGATTGCCGACCATATCTGCTGAGAGGATTTCCGGCAGCGTTTCGATCGCACGCTGCAGATCCTGTGCGACCTTGAGCAACACACGTTCAGGAACGCCAACGCCACTGATGCCAATCTGCACGACAGGAACAGTGGCTGCGGAGACTTCCTGCACGATCGGCTCTTCCGTTGATTGTGGGAAGCGTGCCTTGGCACGATCGATGGCGGAGCGAGTATCGATGAGTGCTTGAGATGCGTCGAAGCTCACATCGAATTCAACAATGACAGTGGCAGCACCTTCACTGGAGAACGAACTTATCTGTGTGATGCCTTCGACGGTTTTCAGCTCCACTTCTGTAGGTTTTGCCAGCAGTCGCTCGGCATCCTCAGGTGAAATACCTTCGTGAATGATGGTTGTTACGATCACAGGGACTGTGACGTCAGGGTTGAGTTCTACAGGAATGGTCAGATAGGACGCCAAACCCGTCAGCATGATCATTACGAAAATACTGATCGTCGTTCTTGACCTGGAGATGGATGCCTTTATATAGCGCATGGCGTGAGTCCCTGGTTACAGTGATGAATCAGTGAGTGAAGACCAGCTGAAATCTGCGTTCACAACCTGGCCCGGGAAAACAATCTCCTGACCATGTGTTATGAGCACGCTGCTCGGTGGCAGTCCTCTGACCCACATGCCTGGATCAATGCTGCTGTTCTCCCCAACGATCCTGACCTCGACAAACTGCACGACATTGTTCTGATCGACGACTTTGACGCCGATGGCGCCGGCATCATTCATGGTAAGGGATGATGGGGGAATCAGATGAGCCGGGGCTTCGCTGGCCGCGATGAAAATTTCGGCAGTGATGCCCTGTCGAATCGAATTTTCCGAAGTTGCGATTTCCACTTCGATGGCATAGCTGCGTGAAGTGGGATCGGCGGCACGAGAGATATAGGTCACCTTGCCTTCTACCCGTTCGCCGGTCAGCAGTTGTGCTGTAACGGGGGCTCCCAGGAAGAGCTTGCCCACGTCCTGTTCTGTCACCAGACCAACCAGCAGCATTGGGGTATCGTCAAGCAAAGAGGCACACGTGCCCCCCATGTCCATCAGATCACCAACCTCTACGGCACGGGACTCCATAATACCTGCGAAGGGCGCAGTAATCTGTGTCCGTTCCAGTGCCAGCTCGGCACGTTTGACTGACGCTATGGCAGAGTCCAGTGCAGCCTTGAGTTGAGCAATGCCGACACGGGATTGCAGTCCGCGTTCCTGTAGATCGAGAGCACCGTTGTATTCCATCTGCGCTTGTTCCTGACGGCTGCGGGCTTCCTGCAAATCGGTGGCACGGCTGTCCACGGCGATCTCGCACAATATGTCACCGGCATTGACTCGCGCGCCTCTCGCTACAGGAGTGGCGATGACCCGACCAGCGGCTTCAGCACGAACGTCGACCAGACGAAAGGCCTTGGTCTGCCCACGTACGCGGACGCGTTCGACAAAATTGCGCTCGTCAATCCTGGCAACCCGAACTGTAAAACTCTGGTTGTCATTGGTGATCGCGGCATTGCCGGAAACTGCATTAATCGTGCTGTTGTTTTGGGGAAGTGCGTAACCGTCATCAAGAGCACCCCGGTCTCTGGGAAGGGTCATCCATATCACTACGACAGCAATCAGACCGAGGGCCACTACGTGTTTTAATTTCACTTCAGTCTCCAGTTCTTAAGACTCTCCGGATCATTCACTTCAGCAGACGCTGCAATGGACATCCTGGTGGTCGTGATAGACAGTACGGCTGAGCATCGGCGATGGATTGTGCTTTCGCGTCATGACCAGAGCTCAGAGTGCAATGTGTGGTTAGAAAAGGTTGTATTTATTTTGTGATATTGATGGCTGCGGCAGCAGGCAGGGCTTGGATTCGCGCGGGATTATATCTCCTTGATCTCGGTGATCCATCCTTTTTGGTGTTACGTATTGTAACCAACTAATGTTTCATTGCAACGTCCTTTTTGTGCGTTTTTCCAGTATGTTGAAGGAAGTGGAGTAGAATTCCGCAAGAGCCAAAAATGGAGCAGACTGGAATAACACCATGACAGATATCAAAGGAAAAGTAGCAATTGTCACAGGTTCAGGAACTGGTGTCGGTGCTGCCACGGCCAGACTGTTGGCATCACTGGGTTGCCATGTAGTGATCAACTACAGCCGCAGTGCTGCGGCCGCCGAACAGGTAGCTCATGAGTGCGAGGCATTGGGGGTCCAGACTCTTGTCTGCAGGGCGAATGTTGCCAATGACGATGACTGCCGCGCAATGGTTGACCAGGCACTAACCAAGTGGGGACATGTAGACATATTGGTCAATAACGCCGGCACTACAAAATTTTGCGATCATCGTAATCTGGACGGGCTATCATCTGATGATTTTCTGAGCATCTATGCAGTCAACGTAGTCGGACCGTTTCAAATGATCCGCGCTGTCGCCCGGGCGATGCAATCGCAAGCCCACGGTGGAGTGGTGGTGAACGTTGCATCGACAGCAGCCGTCACCGGAGTTGGCAGCTCCGTTGCCTATGCCGCCTCCAAGGGAGCACTGGTGACAATGACCTTGTCGCTGGCTCGGGCTCTCGGGCCGGAGATCCGCATCAATGCCGTATGTCCCGGCTTCATTCAGGGTGATTGGCTGCGTAAGGGACTTGGCGATGAGCAGTATGAAGCAGCGAAGAGTCATAATGAACGCAATGCTCCGCTGGGAGTGACGGCCTGTCCCGACACTGTGGCTGATGCAATCCTGCACTTCATCATCGGTCCTCAGATCATCACCGGGGAGACCCTGATGGTGGACGGTGGTCGTCATCTTAATTCGGTCCCACTCGGACGGCGGTGAATCCAGCAAGGGGTTATGTGATGCCAACATTCATGCGCACTTTTCCTGCGGTATTGCTCTATCTGAACGGGGTGATCTATCTCTGGGTAGGCTGGCTCTTCATCAATGATCCCCAGACCTGGCTCGAAGCGCTTGGTATCAGTTTGCGCTCGGATCTGGGTCTTACAGACCTGCGTGCGGTTTACGGCGGTTTTCTGGCCGGGTTCGGAGTTTTCCTGCTGCTCACTGGTTGGAAAAGCGATTGGACGGGTCCAGGTGTGTGGTTGCTGGTACTGACCTATGCCGGGCTGGTGGCTGCCCGCAGTTGGGGAGTGCTCGTCGAGGGAGAATACAACGCTCTTGTCATGCAGGTATACATCGCCGAATGGGTCTCATTGGTGCTATCAATACTGGCCATGTTTTGCCTGCACAGGCGCTGATTACCCACCTTGGTATTGCTTAGCGCGCCACTGGTTTTTTCTGCAACTTGCGCTGCAGGGTACGACGATGCATCTTCAATTGCCGCGCTGTCTCGGAAATATTGCCTTCGTTTTCCTTCAATATTTTCTGGATGTGTTCCCACTCCAGACGACGCACTGACATCGGTTCCTGAATTGTGCCGGCGTTGTCCGTACTACCATCGTTGTCTTGCACCAGAGCCGCCAGAATTTCGTCAGCATCAGCCGGCTTCGCGAGGTAGTTGTTGGCGCCCAGCTTGATTGCTTCAACAGCCGTTGCGATGCTTGCATAGCCGGTAAGTACCAGGATTTGCATAGCCGGGTTGATGTGTTTGAGGAGCGGGATCAAGGACAGCGATGAGTGTCCACCCAGATTCAGATCGAGAATTGCGTGATCGAAGACTTCCGTTTCCATACAGTTTGTGGCTGCGATAAGGCTGGTTGCATGAACGATTTCATAACCGCGCTGGCGCATCGCCCGGCAGATCACTTGGGCAAACACCTCATCGTCTTCCACCAGTAACATTTTCTCTTGCGTCATGACTGCGTTCTCCGCGTCACCGAATCCGCCTGCGGGATTCGAATGATGCTCATGGCGCCGCCCGTCTTGAGATTGAACATCTCGACATTGCCACCAGCTCGTTGTGTGGCCGCGTTGGCAAGAAAAATGCCCAGCCCCATGCTGTCCTTGCGTGTGGAAATGAAGGGTTCGCCCATGTTCTCCATGACGGTGACAGGAATGCCGGGCCCATCATCCTGAATGACAATTTCGATCAGAGCCCCGGGAGCATCAGCCAGCACAACACTGACGATGACGAGATTCGCTGCCGCCTTGATGGCATTCTCGATGATGTTGATGACGGCGTGTCGCAGAGTCAGATCCGATGATACCAGCACACTATCGGATGATTCCGGCACCACAAATCTGACATTGGCCCGCGGGTGAATGTTGACAATGTAATCACGAATGTCTTCGATGAACGCAGTCAATGCACTGTGTGGCGAGCTGCGGCCATCGGCCTTGTTGTAGAAACTTGTCAATTGATTGAGTGATTCCTTGCAGCGGGTAACCTGCTGGCGCAACAGAGTGATGTCTGCCTTGATTCTAGCCTGCTGAAGCTCTTCTTCACTCAACTTGTCGAGATCCGTCAACAACACTGACATGGTGGACAAGGGAGTGCCGAGTGCATGCGCGGTGCCCGCAGCCAGTGTACCGATGGCCACCAGCTGTTCATTGCGCATCTCATTCTCGCGAGCCTTGGCCAGGGTGAGCTCGCGGCTGCGAATAGCCGCTGCCATGCGCGTCACGAACAGTGTGATCAGGACCGCACTGACGACAAAGGTGACCCACATACCCACCAGGTGCAGTTGGAAGGTCTCACCCAAGTGATCGCTATGTTCCGACCGCAACTCGCTGACCAGGAAAAACGTGTAAAGGAGGATGCTGCTCACCGCAAAGACGTTCACGTAGAACTGTGTGAGCAAGGTGGCACCTACTGCGAGCAACACAAGCAGATAGGAGATCAGAGGATTACTCGCACCGCCGGTATAGAACAGGATGGCAACGAGGAAGATGGCATCCAGTGTCAATTGGCCGAACAGCTCGCGCTGGGATATGACCACCGCTTGACGTAGCCTCCAGAAGCCCATGGTGATCGAAGCCAGAATTCCGGCAACCAAAGTGCTCAGTACCAGCACGGGAATATCAAGGGGCGAGAAGGAGTGGAACACAAAGGCGCCAGCAATGCTAAAAAGCGTGACCAGCAGGCGCAGCAGCATCAGCCTGAGCAGTGCTTGACGAGAGGAGCTGTTGCTGCCTGCGGCTTCCGGTCTCAGCAGCTCCAGTATAGAGTTGCGCACTGTCGTTCTGTTGATAGTCTTTGGCATGACCGCATTCTAGCGCAGAGTATTGAGGAATACGCCTTTGGCGGCAGGGCTGCGACAAAACGTCGCAGTGGATGGGAGCACTGGGAGTGTTTTGCTCGTGCCCGGTGAACGGGGTATAGTGCTGCACTGCCGCAACCGCTGGATACAGCTGGGCCAAATCCTGACTACACGCTGAGCTTCATGAATTTTCGTCTCCTTCCGTATCCTCTGAATGTCTATGCCCAGACTCTCGCGCTGGAGTATGGAAGCGCCGAGCATCTGCATTTCGGAGTGTTCGCTGCGGCTCTGGATGAGGCGTACCCGTATGCGCAGCAAAGGGCGCAGGACTTGCTGAAGGAGCTGTTGATCTCCGCGCCGGCCTGCGTGTTGGAAGTGGGATGTGGTGGTGGGGCGCTGGCACGCGAGCTTGCCGCTCAGGGATACATCGCCACTGCAATGAGCGGGAATGCTGCGGAGTTTGAGTCGCTGATAGCTGATACTACGCAGCATGTATGTGCTGATTTTCAGAATTATCAGCCACAACAGCTGTTCGACATTGTTGTGTTTCAGCAGTCTGCCCAATACCTGGATCCGATTATCTTGCTGGAACAAGCCAAAGCCTGTCTGCGCGAAGGTGGACAGTTGTTGATCGCTGATGAATTCCTGCTTGATGACAGTCACCGTGAAGCTGAACCGCTGTCCTTGCTCGGGCATTTTCTGCAACTGGCCGTGCGCTGCGGTTTTCACATTACCCACCAACAGGAGCTGGGGACACTCGTTGCGCCAGGCCTCGCAAGATTCCATGCATTGCTGCTGAAACATGAGCAGGCTCTGTGCGACTCTCTCAGGCTTGAAGCGCGGAGCGTGCAGCAGCTTGCAGAGAGTCTACTGAGCATGCAGCACAAGTTCACGGATGCGCGCCTTGGTTACACACTGCTTGATCTGCGTCGCGGGCCGTTTGTTGAGTACGATCCCGTCTTCGGGAATATCCACGGGTTCACAACGGACGAGGTTTGTTCCTTATTTGAAAGCAGTTTCAATGGTCCTTTCGATGTCAGTGTCTGGCACTGGAAGTATGGGACCGGAAGAGGACTGGCCGTGAGTGCCCGAGTCGGAGGAAAGCTGGTTGGCCATTACGGCGGTGCACCACGCGACATTCTCTATTTTGGCAAACCCGACATGGCCGTCCAGATATGCGATGTGATGGTGACACCGGAGCATCGCAGTTTCGCCGGTCGCGACACTCTGTTCTTCAAGACAGCAGCTACTTTTCTGGAACAACACATCGGCAATGCGGCGCAGCACCTGCTGGGGTTTGGTTTTCCCAACAAGCGCGTGCTGCAAGTGGCGGTGCGCCTCGGCCTGTACGATGTGACAGACAGTTTCGTCGAAGTGCATTACCCGAAGGTTGCCCACAATACAGGCGATTGGGAACTGGCAGAATTCGATCTGGATTCTCCCCGGAGTCGGATGCAGGTCGATGCACTCTGGTTGCAGATGGCAGCAGGTCTGCAAGACCAGATTGTCGGTGTGCGTGATTGGGCGTATCTGCACTACCGTTACCGCGCTCATCCATTGTGGCCGTCGGGGGGTTATAACTGCCTTGCGCTGCGCCGCAGTTCGGTCAATGAGCCTGCCGCTGTCCTGGTGCTGAAAAAGCATGACAATGCGATGCTGCTGATGGATATAATCGGGCCCGTTACCGAATTTCCGGCACTGCTGGAAGTACTGATTGGATTTCTCGCCAGGACTGATGAGACTCTTGCCTGCAGAATCACCAAGGGACAGCTCGATCGGATTTCCCTGGGGGGGTGTGAGGTGCGGGATCTGGAGATCGATATTCCTTGTAACAACTGGACACATGGCCCGAATGCACAGACGCTTGCCGGAGCCTGGTGGTTGACCGCGGGAGACATGGACTTCTTCTGACAAGAAAAACAACAGAGAGCCTGCCATGACTGAACAGAATATCTATGAGATTGGTCTCGACAAGAACGCGGCAAATCATGCTCCGTTGACTCCGCTCTCCTTCATCGAACGAGCCGCTGCTGTCTATCCTCACCATCCTGCCTTGATTCACGGCGAGCGCCGCCAAAGCTGGGCACAGACCTGGAAGCGTTGCTGCCGTCTTGCGTCCGCGTTACGCAAGCACGGTATCGGTCGCGGTCACACCGTGTCGGTGATGGGTGCGAATACTCCTGAGTTGTTCGAAGCCCACTTCGGTGTGCCCATGACGGGCGCAGTTCTCAACGCTCTCAATATCCGTCTGGATGCCAAGGCCATCGCATTCATTCTCCAGCATGCCGAGACCCGCGTGCTGATCACGGACCGCGAATTCAGCGCCACCATCAAGACGGCTTTGACCCTGCTTTCGCACAAACTTCTCATCATCGATATCGACGATCCTACCTTCGTTGGAGGAGAGCTGATCGGAGAAATGGACTATGAAGCGTTTCTGCAGCAGGGCGAAGAAACCGCACAACCTTTTGATGTCAGTGACGAGTGGCAGGGGATCACGCTCAACTATACCTCAGGCACCACCGGCAATCCGAAGGGGGTCGTGTATCACCATCGCGGCGCCTACCTCAATGCCGTATCCAACGTGCTGTGCTGGAACATGCCAGCGAATCCCGTCTACCTGTGGACATTGCCAATGTTTCACTGCAACGGCTGGTGCTTTCCGTGGACGTTGGCTGCCGTCGTCGGTACCAGTGTGTGTCTGCGCCATGTGCGCGATGAGGCGATCTTCAACGCGATCAGAACTCATCAGGTAACGCATTTCTGTGGTGCTCCGGTGGTACTGAATCTGCTCGTGAATGCCGATCCGCAATTGCGCGAAGGCATCAATCACACCGTGCAGGCGATGACAGCAGGTGCAGCACCTCCCGCAGCGGTGATTGCAGGAATGGAACGCATGAACTTCCATGTCACGCATGTCTATGGATTGACGGAAACCTATGGGCCGAGTGTGGTCTGTGCCCCTCAGCCGCAATGGCAGGAGCTCGACATTCGCAGCAAGGCCGAACTGACGGCGCGGCAGGGGGTCAGGGCGCCCATGCTGGAAGAATTGATGGTGGCCGATCCGCTGACGCTTGTTCCGGTGCCCAAGGACGGCAAGACCATGGGCGAAGTCTTCATGCGCGGGAATCTGGTGATGAAGGGGTATCTGAAGAATCTGAAAACCACGCAGGAGTCCTTCGCAGGCGGCTGGTTCCACTCCGGTGACCTGGCGGTGTGGCATGAGGACGGTTACATCGAGATCAAGGATCGCTCCAAAGACATCATTATTTCCGGAGGCGAAAACATTTCTTCGATAGAAGTGGAGTCGGTGCTGTTCCGACACCCGCTGATTCTTGAGGCCGCTGTCGTGGCCTGCCCAGACGAGAAATGGGGAGAAGTGCCCTGTGCCTTCGTCAGCCTCAAGAAGCCGGACAGCCTGACTCGCGAAGAATTGCTCGCGTACTGCCGAGAGGAACTGGCTGGCTTCAAGATTCCGAAAAAAATCGTGTTTGGTCCCATCGAGAAGACCTCCACCGGCAAGGTGCAGAAATACCTGTTACGGGAGAAAGCTATTGCTGTGAAATGACTTTTCCTGTTCTTCAGGGCGTACCATGCCAATATTCGACAGCTATGGCAGTTTGATCCAGCAAAAAAGGCAGTCATGCAAACAGCCTTCATCTCAATCAGGACTGTCGAGGGCTCGCGACGCAGACAGTCTTGACTGAAAACAGAATCAGCGCATCAGAAGCGCGCCTGTACAGTCAATCTGACACTGCGTGGTTCTACTGGATGGAAGTGAATGTCGTCCTGCGGCATTGCTTCACCGGCAAGCCGCGACTCGTAGAAATACGTGATGTCATTGTCATTGCTGTCCAACAGGTTCATCACCTCAAGACCCACCGACCAATTGGCATTGATCTGATAAGTCGTCTGCGCGTTCAACAGGAAAGTCGAGTCAGACTTCATGGAATTATCTTCGATCAGTGGCGCCTCACCGAGATAGCGCACACGCAGACCGCCGCTCCAGTTGTTGAGATTATTGACGATCAGACCGAGTGAGGCCGTTCTGTCGACTGAGTTGGGAATGCGGTCATCTGCTCCCACGCCGGTCAAGCGCGCTTTCGTGAAGGTCAGGTCTGTGTCCACCAGCAGCCATTCCGTCGGCGCATAGATCGCCCCTATTTCGATGCCACGACGTTTGCTCGCCCCGAGTGCCTCGGTAGCCCCCGCGTCGCCCACATAAAGCAATTCCGAATCAAGTTTCATCGAGAACATCGATACAGCGATCTGCGCATTGGCAATAGCGGATGTACGCATGCCGATCTCCGTACTGCGCGCTTTGGCGAGCAGATCCACAGAATCAGCCGGAACGCCTGAAACCGGATCGATGCGGATAGTAGTGCCGCGTGCGTCATTGCTATGGAATCCCTGACCGGCGCTGACAAAATACTCTGTGCTGGAGGTTGGGGAATAAATCAGATTCAGTTTGGGGCTTGTCAGGGTCTGACTGCGCACGCCGCCATTGATTCGCATGTCTGCATCCACATCGGTGGCATAGCGATCAAAGCGCACAGATGCCACGCTGCGGAATGTTTCCGACCACTCCTGCTCCAAAGAGACATACGGGCTGGTGAGCGACTGCTGCACGTCATCCTCACGAGTGATCGTGTGGCGCATACGTTGCTGCGTCTTGTACAGGCCAAGATCAATGTTGTCAGAGCGGTTCTGCAGACCCAGCGTCAAGGAGGAGGGGATCTGACCAAGACTCAGATCACGCTGCCACGCGATATTGAAACCGAATACTGTGCGGTCCTCAGCCTGCTCGAACTGGTCGCCACGCACCGGATCTTCCAGAAAATAAGTGAAGTTCGAGAACAGATCGAGGCCGTAGTCAATGACGTAGCCATCAGCGGTGAGTCGTGATTCGCCCTGATCCTGAATCCAATCAAAGGAGAGACTGTGGCGATGAGTCTTGCCGCCATCGCTGGGATCGATATTGCCGAAGCGACTCAGTGCGCCACTTTCTACTGCACGCAGCGGAATCTGGTCGGTGGAATCCCAGGTGTTGTCATAGCCCATCGCAGTGATGCTCCAGGCGGTGTCGCCGGAAACCTGATGGTATTTCACCAGCGCATTTTTCTTGTCGAGGTTCTGATCGAGTACCCATGGGCCAGCGTAGTCCGTTACTGCACCCGCTACTGTCAGGTTTCCGGAAAATGCTTCGAATGACTGTCCGGCGAAAATGCGTCGGTAGTCGTTCCCTCCAGCGGTCATCGTGACAGTGCCCCGTTCAAGTACGTCGGCATATATGAACTCGGAAGAACCCGCAGTGCCGAAGTCACCGATCTCGGCATAGTAGGGGCCCTTGCGGTATGACAACACTTCGACCAGTTCCGGGATAAGGAAGTTGAGATCCGCATAGCCCTGACCATGGGCATGGGAGGGCATGTTGACGGGCAGGCCATCGACCTTGATTGCGAGGTCCGTGCCGTGGTCGAGATTGAAACCACGCAGGAAATATTGATTACCCTTGCCTTCACCGCTGTGTTGCGTGGCGATGAGTCCTGGCACCAGTTCCAGAAGTTCCGCCGGGCGCGAGATAGGCCGTTGATGTAACTGTGCCCCGAAAACGATGCCTTCTGTGGCTGACTGCGGGTTGCCTGTGAGGACATTGCTGGTACCGAGGACAGTGATTTCTTCGATATTGTTCCCGGTGATACCTGCTGCGTGAATTGAGCCACTGATGGCGACAGAAATTGCGGTTGCCAGAATTCTCATACTGCTGTAATCCCTTGTTTGTCTTGTAATTTTGTTGTGCTATTGTGGTCGTTCATGGGCTGGGCGCAGATTATAGGGGGCGTCTTTGCGAGGAAGAAGGAAACACTGCCGAACAGCCTCGACACAATAAGCATCTTCTTGAATTGAAAAAGAAAAAAGGACTGGAGAAAAACCGGGTTGCTATCGGTTTTTGCAGAAATATGATCAGAAAACGTTCGTCATCAAACATATTGCCCAACACGCTTGGCGAGTTGGAATTGCTGGTTCTGGAGGCGTTGTGGCAACAGCCACATCTGGATGCCAAGATGGTATGCAACAAGATCCCCTCTCATAAAGTGCCTTCGCTCAACACGGTGCAGTCCACTCTTGAACGGCTTTACAAGAAGGGTCTCGTCGATCGCATAAAGAACGGGCACGCCTACACCTATTTCGCCAGCGTTTCCCGCTCCAATCTGCTGGGTAGATTGATGGGCGATGTTATCCATTTACTGCACGATGGTAGACTGGAGACCATTTTGAGCAGCTTCGTCAATGTCGCTGCGGATCTGGATGAAAGCTCACTTGGCGATCTGGAGGAATTGATCGCAAGAAAGAAACGCGAACTGGATGAGGAGGAGCGATGATCAATACCGTTGGCACATTCTCTGCGATCTGGTTGGTTCTGTGGATTCTGCTGAGTATTCTCTTCGTGGTATTGTATCCGCTGGTGCGCCCGCGCCTCTTTGCGTTGCATCCACGCTACGGCAGTGCGCTACTGCTGGCCTACTGGATGGGGCCTTTTCTCGCCAGCCTGTTCAGCACTCTGTTCCTCTTCATGCCGACAGTGGAGGCGCTGCTGGTCAATACGCATTGCCATTCCGATTGCCAGAGCCATGTGCCACTAATTGACTCAGTCGGTCTTGCCTGGTTTGGATTTGCGGTGGGCTCCATCGTGGTGGTTTCACTCCTGCTGCAGTTTTCTTCGACCATGCACAGGTCATTACAGTTGCGTAATCAGTTCAATTTTCTTGGCAAACCCAAGGGGGAATATTATGCGATCAGTTCCTCCTGTCCCTTGGTGTTTACTCTGGGCTGGTGGCAACCTCGCATCTATGTGAGCGATGGTCTGTTGAAATCCTGCAATGAGCGGGATCTTTCGATCATTTTGCAGCATGAGCACGCGCACAGGGAGCGTCGGGATAATTTGCGTTTGTTGTTGGCCAGGCTCTGCAGCGCAATTCTGAGCGGTCCTCTGGCAAGACGATTGATGACAGATCTGCAATTGATGACAGAACAGGCTTGTGATTTTCGCGCGGCAGAAAAACATGGTCACATCGCCGTAGCCGAAACATTATTGAAGATCAAGCGACTTCTGCTTGAGCAACCAGTTACAGTGCCTTTCAGTGCTCTGGCGTTTGCAGAGCGTGAAGTAGAGACTCGTATCATCGCGCTGCTCAAAGCCGGAACTCGCATTGCACCAAGCCGTTGGCAAATGGGTGCTCTGGGTACATTGGCAGTGGTTTGCCTGTTACTGTTGATCAGTCCACTGCACCACGGTTCGGAATGGGTGATTACTTTTCTGACAGATACCACTCCGCACTCCCATTAGTGCAGCCGCAGGGCGATCTATTTTCCCGGAATTCAGATTTCGAAAATGCTACAGACAGGAAACAGCATGAAAAAATATTTTTCGTTCACAGCCAGCCGTTCAGGAGTGTGTCGCGAGCTCTGTATCTGGTCCTTTGCAGCCCTGACGCTGGGCATTGGCACCTCTCTCAATGCCGCAGAGGAACCCCCATCTATTCTCCGACTTCCGGATCTGCCTGAAATTCGCGATCTCTCTGCATGGAGCTGGCTGGAGGAACGTCGTGACAACGTGTCCCGCAACGTCTCGGGAATCGGTCGCTCACTGGATGATTGGCTCGCGGGTGATACCGTCGGAGAGCGTACCAATGAAAGTTATCTGCGTCTGAAGGTGAATCAGCAGGTCAGTTCGACCGGCGCTTATGACTCCAACCTTCGCCTGAGTGGTCGAGTTGATTTGCCCAGAGCGACAGAGCGCTGGAAGCTGATCTTCGAGTCGGAACAAAGCGATCGTGATTCGTTGCGTGATAGGCGATTGAGCAATATTCGACCATCATCTTTTACCGGTGGCTTCAGCTATGAAGGGCCGGCGCGCAATGATGGTTTTCGTTTCACGCATGATGTAGGCATAAAGGGCCGTATTCCACTGGATCCGTTCTATCGCTTCAGAACCCGTTATGGTTACGACATCAACGCACTCTGGTTTTTCGGTGTGGATCACAAGATCAGATATTACCACGCGGACGGATGGAGCCAGGATGCCCGCTTCTTCTTCAGCCGTGATCTGAGCAGTGACATGTTTCTGCGCGTCGATTCAGAGGTGAACTACCGTGACGATCGCAATGAGTTCGAGTTTGCGCAAACGGTATCACTGCACCGGACACTGGGATTTATGGAGACGTTGACCTACGAGGCGGGCGTGCTTGGCACCAACCGGCCAAGTGCCCGTTTTGAGAGTTATTACGCACAGACTGTCTATCGAAAGGCCATTCATGAAGACTGGCTGGTGATGGAATTGGTGCCGCAGTTGGTCATGGAGCGTGACGAGAATTGGGATCCGGATCCCCGATTCCAGTTCAACCTTGAAATCTACTTCTTCGATTTCTGACCTTGTTCGATCCACTTTTTCACAAAGGTAACGTCAAGAATGTGCCCGCGAGCTGCTCCTGCGCAATTCCCCGTTGGGTGTAGTCGCACACGCCTTCGGGGAATACAGACTGTAACTGCGTCCATTGATCGTCGCTCAGCCCAGATTTATAGTTGGACCTGTCCAGCGGTTTCAGCGCGCACTTGATGGCATCGTCTGCCAGAGGAGCTCCCGCTGCCAGACGCGGATTGGTGTGGGAGGGGTAGAGCTCGTTGCACTTGCCCGGACCCTGGAATACGAATGGCTCGTCAATTCTTGCTCCCTCCGGATTCCAGCACCCATCCAAAGCTGCTGCCGGTTTTGCTCGCACAATGGTATCGATGATCGGAGCACCCGACTTGTCTGCCTGTATTGCGTCCAGCCACTGCGTCATCGTATCAAGTGCCAGCTCGCCCACCATGGGTGCCAGCTCCCGGCCGGAGTAGATCCAGATCACCTGATTGTCGGCGCGACCGTGGGCTTTGGTAATGCGTTCACGAATCTGGAAGTCACGGAAGCGATCATGAATATCACCGAGTGGGTCAAGGTAACTGCGGTAATGCAGGATCGGGACACTACCAAGTCCACCACTTCCGGAGTTCACGCGACCGGCGCTGTATACCTTGGCCAGTCCCTCTAGTTGCGCGGATGTACGCAGAGCGGTCGGCTTGCCGTCGCGGTCATAACCGCCGACATGCCGATTGAGTTCGATGAACTCATCTGCACTGATGATGCCGCTGTTGAAGGCTTGTAGTCCGTACTGTATGCCTGTGTTGTCGAGTGCCTGAAACGCGAAGCCTGTCTGTGGATCGCGGCCAACGGTGGCGACATTGGTGTCATAGATAGTACAGCGCGCACCGCCAGGATTGGTTTTCGCGTTATAGACCATTTCTTCAGGAATGCCGCAACCCGTGTCGGCAACGATCACGTCGATGAAGGATCTTTCCCATGCCGCACAGGTGCCTGGCGAATACCCTTCCACGGCCTGGCGCTTCTCATCGGTCCACTGATCCGGATTTTTTGCAAAATGCTTCATCAGCAGCCGGCAGTCGGTGACACCCGGGCGCACGCTGAATGAGTCTGCAAAACTCAAGCTCGGCATCAGTCCGTCCAACAGACCGGGATAGTTCTGTGTGATCAGCAGTTGCTGAATGGCGCCACCTGAACCGCCATTGCCAACAGTCCAGACTGGCACGCCGTAATTCTCGATGAAATGCTCCTTGAGCATCATCAGGGTTTCCGCAGAGAGGTTGTCGTTGCACTGATGCCCCATCACATTGAATGACGACACCACATGAGCGAAGCCTTTGCCGAGAATCATGTCGTCGAGCACCGATTCCCGTGTGCGTGAGCCCTGGTTGTAATTGGTACCGCAGCCTCCGCCAAAGCTGAACAACAGGCGTTTGTTCCAGCCCCTGTCCGGGCTCCACTGCCCGTAAGTGGCGCGTGGATCGTCCAGCACCGCCATGTGATATATGGAGCGGTTGATGGTGCCGGATTCCACTCGCACCAGGAAGGGTGCAGTGTTGCCGGCTATCGTGGTGGTGTTGATCATGTCGGCAGGGTAGGGGGCAGTGACATCCTCTATGAGAACAAACTCCCCCGCAGTGGAACGGTAGAAGTACTGCACCTGTGTCACCGCTGTGCAGAACTCGTCAAGTGGTTCCCCCAGACCTTCTGCCTCGGTTGTGCAGACAAATGGCTTGAGATGGGGCCCGGAGATCACCGGCCCTGTGATTGGATGATTCACCAGAGTGATTTGCGAGCTTGTGCTGCCAGCACCATCCATCGCGATGAGCGTATTGTTTCCCTCATGCATTCCTTCCACCAGACCCTGCAGGCTGCCGGTGATGCTGTCAGGGGTGAACACCATGCTGATATCCTCGCCATTCAGTGCGACCTTGACGTTGGCGAGATCGATACCGCTGCTGTCCACTCTGATCAATGCATCACCACCCGTGATCATGTCCGGTCGCGTAGACAGTACCGAGATGGCCAGTGCCTGCGCTGGTGCCGCATCATCGGCAATGGATTCAGGTGCTTTATCGCGGCTGCAGGCAGTCACCAGCAACAGAACAAGTGCAGAGGCAGGAAGCAGTATTGAATGGCGTTTGCAGAAAGGAATAAACATGCCGGACTCCTGTTGTTGCCGTTGGAGAGTTGTCCGGGAGTATAGAGCAGTTGCTACAGAATTGACCACTTCAGGGTGGCTGCAAGAGCCCCGCGCCAGCAGCGCCAGCGCGGGGCACGGAGGGATTACATCGAGTAACCGGTACCGTCGTGATCGGAGATATCCAGCCCGACCAACTCTTCTTCAGCTGTCACGCGCACGCCCTTGGTCATGATCGCAACAACCTTGAAGATGATGAAGGTAACGATGGCGGTATAGGCTCCTGTTGCCAGGATTCCAATGACCTGCACTCCCAGTTGTGAACCCATGGTCATGCCGTCCGCGAAACCATTACCGCTGAATACACCCAGATTCTGCGATACGAAAATGCCTGCCATCAGGGTGCCGAGAATGCCACCAACACCGTGAACGGGGAATACGTCCAGGGAGTCATCGATCTTCAGCTTGTGCTTCAGATAGTTGGTGGCTACAAAGCAGAGCGCGCCACCCATGATGCCGATGACCATGCCGCCGGCTGGACCCACTGAGCCGGAGGCCGGAGTGATGGTGGCAAGTCCTGCGACCATACCGGTGACAGCACCCAGCGCACTGGGTTTGCCGTATTTCTTCCATTCGATTGCAGCCCAGGTCAAGGCACCAGCGGCAGCAGACATGTGCGTCGCAAGCATGGCCATGCCTGCGCTGCCATTGGCTGCCAGTGCGCTACCGGCATTGAAGCCGAACCAGCCGACCCAGAGCATACCTGCCCCAGTGATGGTCATGGTCAGGTTGTGGGGCATCATGGGTGCATGCAGAAAGCCTTCGCGCTTGCCCAGCATGATGGCGGTCAGAATGGCCGCAACACCGGCTGTTACGTGAACTACAGTGCCGCCAGCGAAATCTATAAGTCCCATCTGGAACAACCAGCCGTGCTCAGCCCATACCCAATGGCACACAGGGAAGTACACAAATACGGACCACAAGCCGCTGAAGAGCAGCATGGATGAGAACTTCATGCGCTCGGCGAACGCACCCACGATCAGGGCAGGAGTAATGATGGCAAAAGTCATCTGGAAGGTGACAAATAGTGGTTCGGGAATATCCCCCCACACCGAGTCTCTGGTAACGCCATTCAGGAACGCCTTGTCGAGTCCACCCCAGAAACCGTTCTCTGCCGGACCGAAGGCGATGCTGTAGCCTGCCACGAGCCAGATCACGGAGATCAGTGCAGTGATAGCGAAACATTGCATCAGGATCGAGAGTACGTTCTTGCTCCGCACAAGACCTGCGTAGAACAGAGATAGTCCTGGTATGGTCATGAACAGCACGAGCGCTGTTGCGGTCAGAATCCAGGCGGTATTGGCGCCGTCCACGGCGTTCTCGGCGGCGAACGATAGTGCAGGTAGTAGCAGAAGAGAGAAGGTAGCAGTAACGCGTGCAATTGCTTTTATTGTTGTTGGCATGCTGGTTTCCTTGAAAACACCCTTACAGGGCTTCGTTGCCGGTTTCCCCGGTTCTGATACGAATCACTTGCTCCAGAGATGTCACGAATATCTTGCCATCGCCAATCTGGCCAGTGTTGGCCGCCTTGCATATTGCTTCGATGGCCTGATCGACCAACTCGTCGGCGATCGCGATTTCAATCTTGGCTTTGGGCAGAAAGTCGATGACGTATTCTGCCCCTCGGTATAGCTCGGTATGCCCCTTCTGTCTCCCGAACCCCTTCACCTCGGTGACGGTCATGCCGTTGACGCCGAGTTCTTGCAGCGCTTCACGAACATCGTCGGACTTGAACGGTTTGATAATAGCGGTGATAAGCTTCATGACTCTCTCCAGCATCGTTGAAATTGCTTGCGTGTTTTTCTTCTTTTATTAGTGCTATCGGACGGCGAAATCAGGTGGTGAACAGCGGGCAAACTTTACCATGGCGATGTGGAAAGCACCAACCCCGTGCGAGCGCACCAGAATGCGCAACAGTGTGCACTTTTTTGATGCACGCTGTTGCGATCGAATTTTCTCCCAACACTTTCTTCAGTGCTGGGAAGAGTTGATACACCCTCGTTGCATGTGCACTACGGCTTTGATCAGTGGCAGCATGATCAGCACAAACACCAGGATAGAGGCAACACCCAGAATGTTGAGCGCCGCAGGAAGTCCCTGCGTTTCTGCCATGTGCCCGATCAGTGGTCCCGTCAGAATGAATCCGAAACGGAAGGTCAGGCTGGTGAGCGAGTTCACTGTTGCGCGCACACTGCCTGGCACCCTTCTGTTCAGTGCGTTCACCAGGATCACCTGATACAACCCTCGGCAGAAGAACAGAATGAAACACAGAGCAATTCCGATCCATCCACCGACCCACGCCATGCCGAAGTGTCCAATGATAGGCAACACGCCGATGATGACTAGTGAGAACACCGCACCCTTGTATTTTTCGAGCGCGTAGCCGCACTTGTTGGCAATCCCCACAGTGATGCTCTGTGCAAACCATAGAATCCCGAACATCACCAGAGACAATCCCTGTTCTTCCCAGTAAGGTTGCACCAGCCACACGACGTGAAATGTTGCCAGGTTATACAGAGGCAGTGCGATAAACACTTTGCGTAGAATCTTGTCGCCATTCATCAAGTGCTGATACAGCGCATTGAAACCCAATAACCTCGGTACACCTTCCTTGTGGTCACTCGGCGGTTCGACCAACAACAACGCCATCACCAGACAAATCCATGCCACCACGGATTGTGCCAGCACCATCGCATCGAACGACCATAAAGCCAGTACTCCGCCAAGCAGAGCACCCGAGCCTTCCGCAATGGACTTCGTGAACCCCAGGTGTGCAATACTGCCTGTGTGTATTTCTTCCGATTCAGAAAGTACTTTTTCTGTGTCGTATAAAAGCGCCAGGTCTGCTCCGGACATCATGCTCACGGCAATGCCCAGCAGCAGTTCGAAGATCACGAGGCTCACAAAGCCATCGGCGAAATTCAGCCACAGATAACCCAGGCCATGTGCAATGCTGCCGATCAGCAATACAGCCCTGCGTCCGAAGCGGTCGGCGAGATATCCTGAAGGTGCCTCCAATACCACTATCATCGAGGCGTAGATGGCCTGCAGGTAGAATATCTCGCCCAGCGTGAGGCCTTTCGATTCGAAAAAAGGTACGAGGACCGGGACGATCAACATGAATGTGTGAAAGAATGCGAGCGCGTAGATGACGCGAATGTTGCGCTGCAACCTCGCTATGTCGGGCAATTCCCCTGTTGTTATTTCAATGACTGGTTTTTCAAACACAATAGTTCCCCTTTGCCCGACCTCGTGAGTCAGCATTCGCGTTCAAGACGCCAAAAATAAAAAGGCCCCTAAATTCTTTTGGAACTTAGAGGCCCTTTGCTTTGTTCAATGATTATTGAATTAAAAGATTACTCTAAGCAGACCTCCGGGGTCTTCACTACGGAGATGCATGGCAGATGACCGCCGGTCAGGGCGATTGCCTTGACGCGTGACTGCATGCGTGTAGTGATGATGAGGTTCAGAGTATTCATTTTGATTCAGGTTCTTCCCAAAAATTCTGGCAGAGTTTATTAAATAATACTGCGTTCAATAAATGGTGTTTCAGACCGCGCGAAGTCTATGCTTTTTAATCTTGTTGTCAACCAAAAAACTTGTTGATTACATGATTTGTTTCGTCGATGCGACCATCAGAATGTACGCAGCGGTAGCAAGCGCCAAAGCGAATGCAATGATACGTGTCTGACGTGTTTTTGCTGTGCGCATGACCACTACGCCGAGTCCGATGTAAACGACCAGACCAACAACTTTTGCGCCAACCCAGGGGGCGCTCCAGGGATACTGACCTGACATCACCACGAGGACTATTGCGCTTGCCAGCAACGCTGTGTCGATGACATGAGGCAACACCTTGACCAGTTTTTTCTCCACGATGGCAGAGCCGTTGATCTTGAGAATACCCCTGCCGAGGAAGCCCGCAATAGAAAGTATGGCGCAGGTCATGTGGATGATCTTGATGAATGTATACATGGGCGGTTCGAGCTCCTGTGAGCAGTGACTGTCATTGGTGGCGCGATGATAGAGGAATTCACAGGCAATGGGAATTTTGTCCCTCTCATCGTCATGCAGGCAAGTGGCAGTGGAGTAACGAGCAAGTGGAACGTATTCAAGCAGGACAGAGCAGCGCCTCGCGATTGAAATAAATTAAGGAATTGTGTCCGACTACTGGGTTCATAGCCTTGCGTTATTGAGTCGGTATCGAGTGGGGGGGCGGTACAGGGGACAACAGTAGAGTACTATTTGCGGACATTGTCCAGCCAGGGTTGTAGCTCATCCCATTCAATTGGAAAAACGTGACTGCCATTCGGTACAAGCTCTGCATCCACTCTTGCCCCAGCTCCTACCAACTGGCTTTTCAGAAGCGGTAGCAGACGGTTCCAACGCAGGAAATCATCTTCCCCAATGCGGACGAAGACTGGCAGATCTTTGAAATTGCCAAGATTGTCAGGGTCCTTGATGATGCCTGGAACTGCCACCACGCCGAAATACTTTTCGGGGTTGCGGCTACCGATTTCGATGGCAGAGCTGCCGCCATTGGATACCCCCACCAACAATGTCTTGCCGTATTCGATATCGGACAGTTTTTGAAGTTGCTCAATGACAAGAGGTATCTTCTCGCCACTTTTCCCGAAGAATGAGTTGCCATCCGGTGAAACAGGAACCGCGATCACCCAGCCACGGTTCGCCAGCTCATGCCCCAGCCAGAATTGCGCGCGTGCAATATACTCGTTGCCAGTACCGCCGGACATCAGGACGGTCAGTGGCCAGGGGCCTTCTCCGTGATCCTTGGGATAGAACAAAAACACTTTCACGGCGCTGCCATCTTCGAGCGTAACTATCTCTTCCGTGGCCTGAATTACACCTGGAAGAAGGGCCAGTAGCAGTATGATGTTTCTGAGGAGTTTCATGGTTATCTATCAATAGTCATTATTAATACGATCAATATGAGGCAAGTCTATCAGTAAAAAACCTTGGCAGAACACAAATACGACAAGCCGAGTTCGTCGTTCAGCTGGTTTGGCCCTGATCAATTACTCTGGATCAGCAGGGCTATCCTCGTACTTTTAAACGCTGGTGTGTGACTGCGTGGATCACTTGTCTGAGGAATGAGAACGTTTGCTTCGGGAAAATATGTCATCAGGTTGCCCCTACGGATGTCAAAAGGCTTTACTTTCAAATTGTTCATGGTGCCGGTTGAGTTCGTCAGAGTGACCAGCATGTCAGTCATCAGTCCCTCTTCGCGCATGTCTTCCGGGTGCATCAACACTATATCGCGCTCGGTCTGACCCCGGTAAACATCGTTGTCTGTGTAGATAATTGTGTTGAATTGACCTTCGCTGCGCACACTGGTAAGGGTGTAACAGGAGGGGGCTGCCTTCATAGCAGTGGAGTTGTGGTCATGCCTTGGCACCCGGAATCGAGCCCTGCCATCAGTAGTGGGAAAAACCGGTTCGGTGAGTACTCTGCCTTCGATATGGAACTCTTGTTTCGATTCGTCGATCTCGTCAAGCTGCCGGAATCCCGGAATGATGCGGGCGATGGTCTTGCGAATATGACGGTGTTCGCTGAACGTCTTGAAGTCAAGTATTTCAGGGGCAACAACCCGGGCGGCGATGTCGCTGATGATATCCACCTCGGAGCGCAGACCTTCAATACGCTCGAATCCACCATCGCTCAAGCGCACGAAATTGAACATGGACTCCTGTGTGGTGCGTTGGGTCTCTTCGTCGCGTACACGGATGGGCAGCACAATACTCTCTTCTCCAATGCCATTTACATGGCTTAGATTCAGAGTGGAGTTAATGAGGACTTTGAAGGGGATGGCTGCCAAAGCCGCATCCGCGAAGGCGGAATCCGGATTCGCTGCATACAGGTTGCCACCCAGCAGAAATGCCAGGTCCACCTTGCCGGCGGCAGCCGCCTGCATGCAGGCCAGAGTGTCCATGCCCTTTGTGGTTGGTAGTGTCACGCCCAGTTCACGCTCGATGTTGTCGAACACGTAATTCTTCAGTGCTGGGCTCACGCCCATGGAGCCGACGCCCTGCACATTGCTGTGGCCACGCAGTGGAAGCAGACCCCGGCCGGGCGCACCGATCATGCCGCGCAACAGGGCGAGGTTGCTGATCGCTTCGACGTTCTCCACCCCATGAGTGTGATGAGTAATGCCCATGCCCCAACTGAACACTGCGTTGCGGGAACCACTGTAGAGTTGTGCTACTTGCTCCATTTGTTGCCTTGATACTCCGGCCTGCGCGCTGAGATCTTGCCAATCCAGGGTGCCAAGATGCTCGGTGTAGTCCTCGAAGCCATTGCAATATCGGGTAACAAAGGAAGCATCAGCGCCACCACCTTCCAGTACCGCCTTGGCAATGCCCTGGAGCAGCGCAAGATCACCGCCCACGTGGGGCTGTATATACAAAGACGCGATCTGCGCGCCGCCTGCGATCATCGAGCGGAAATTGCTGGGCGAGGCGAAGCGCAGCAGGCCGGGTTCTTTCGCGGGATTGATTACAATCACCTGACCGCCTCTGCGGCGACACTCTATCAGTACCTTCACGAATCGTGGATGGTTGGAGGCTGGATTGGCGCCGATCACGAAGATCGTATCGGCGTGCTCAAGATCCTTGTATTGAATGGTGGCTGTGCCGGTGCCGATGCTGGCCTGCAGCCCGACACCTGACGCCTGATGACAGTAGTAGGAGCAGTTGTTTATGTGGTTGCTTCCATACAGGCGTGCAAACAACTGCAGAATGAAAGCGGCTTCGTTGGACGAGCGTCCGGAACTGTAGAAGAAGCTGCGCTCCGGGTCGGTGGCACGCAGGCGTTCGGCGATGATGTCGAAGGCCTTGTCGTAAGTGATGACTGAGTATCGATCGGAGCCCGGCGCCTTGTGGAGAGGATGACCCAGACGCCCCAGTGCCTCCAGTTCCCGGCCGTTGAGCTGGCGCAATTCGGCCAGTGAATTGTCTTCGAAGATGGCGCGGGGGATCGCGGCGCGCAGATCGCTGGACTGGGCCTGAATGTTCTTGTTGCAGATTTCGATGCCGGTGTTGTGCTCGTTGTGCAATCCACCGCGCTGACCTCCGGTGCCGAAGGCGCAGGCCTTGCAGGTGTTCTTCGACTTGATCGCAGCCGCCAGTTTGCGCACACCAACATCACCCGCAATCGACATCACGTACTGGACGGCCTTCAGCCCGCCGCCAACCGGCAACTTGTGGAAGTGAGCCTTGCTCGCGATTGCCTCGCCCCCACTTTGCGCTGCACTGGACACCTTTGCAGAATCTGAAGAATTTTCGGGATTACTCATCGCATCCCCACCTACAGTCCAATGACTTCCATGCGTTCGCTGGAGGCAACTGTCACGCGTACACCGTCAACCGTCGTAAATCCACGCGCCTCTAACTGGTGTTTGTAGACCTGATAGGTCACAGGGGCAGCGCTGCCGTCCCGGTGCAGAATCACGGTGACCAGGCTGCTGTCGTCCTGCCAGCGCAGATAATAAAGGTAGGCGCCGGAGCCAATCATCAGAACCAGAAAGAGATAAGCAGCGAACCGGTAATCATTGAGTGCAGGCTTGCTTGATGCCTGGATTGCGGGCTTGTCATTACCAGTGGTGGTATCGGCCAAGCGTAGTCTTTCGTCCTGCCGATGCTTTTTCAAAAAGAGCACGGCAACGAGCACGACGAATATGGTCAGAAGAATTTTGCCGAACATGATGAGCCTGTCTGTAGAACCTGTCCGCATCATAACAGTCGAGATTGATGGTGCAAGTGCGCGATTGTCGATTCCGCTCCGGCAGTGCCATAATACCGGCCTGTCTGTCATACGGGTCAGGCACAAGTATTCAGGTCACGTAAAAGTCAATAAAAACAATGGGGAAAAAGCATGAAAGCTGTCGGAGTTCATAATTCACTACCGGTCACTGACGCCAGCGCGTTGGAAAATGTCGAGATTGCAAAACCCTCGGCATCCGGCCGCTTTCTGCTGGTGCGCGTGCATGCCGTATCAGTGAATCCCGTTGATACGAAGATTCGCATGGCCGCTGGCAGCCGTCTGGAGCAGCCGCGCATCCTGGGTTGGGACTGTGCCGGGGTGGTAGAGTCAGTCGGACCAGAGTGCATCCTGTTCAAGGCAGGCGACGAAGTGTATTACGCCGGTGACGTAACCCGTGCGGGCTGCAACAGCGAATACCATCTCATCGATGAGCGCATTGTGGGCCGCAAACCTGCCAAACTCTCCTTCGACGATGCCGCTGCCATGCCGCTGACCACCATTACAGCGTGGGAAGCCATGTTCGAGCGCATGAACATCAGCCGTGATCCGACAGCAAACAAGGGCAAGTCCATTCTCATCATCGGCGCTGCCGGTGGCGTAGGTTCCATTGCCATTCAATTGGCGAAGAAAGTCGCGGGCCTGAGCGTGGTGGCCACGGCCTCACGTCCTGAGACTGAAAAATGGTGCCGTGATCTGGGCGCTGATCAGGTGATCAATCACCGCGAAGCATTGGCGGAAGAATTCAAGCGTATTGGCCAGAACGGTGTGAATTACATCCTTTGTCTGGTGGGCACTGCCCAGCATTGGCATGGCATGGCCGATGTGATCCTGCCTCAGGGCAAGCTCTGCCTGATCGTGGATACCGAGTCCAATCAACCGGTCAACATCAACCTGTTCAAACCCAAGAGTGTGGCAATCACCTGGGAGTTCATGTTCACGCGTGCACGTTTCCAGACAGCAGATATCGCCGAGCAGGGCGTGCTCCTGAATGAGGCGTCCGGCATGTTCGACTCTGGTGTTCTGCGCCATACGCGCACACAGCACTACGGCGACTTGAATGCTGCCAACTTGTTGAAAGCGCACGCAAAACTTGAGTCAGGCACCATGATCGGCAAGCTGGTGCTGAGCGTTTCCTGACGATTATCGTTCCATAAGTCCGAGAGGCGCGCTTCGCAAGAGGCGCGAGATCCGCAATGCACAGATTAGTTGGCTTCCTGCAATTGTTCATGTCCGGGCTGCTTGGCTGCATGGCATTGGCTACCCTGATCAACATGGCCCTTATTGCCATGCGGCCAGAGACGATTTCCGTTGTGAATGCCTTCCTGGGGCAGGGCGTGATCATCATCTTCCTGGCGGTGTGGTCGCGGGTGTTCTTCGTCAAGGGCATGGAGCGGGTGCGCCAGCGGGGCTGAGTGCCTGCAGGGCAAAGTTTCTGGGGCTCTGCGATCGAAAAGGAGTATAATCGCGCGCTTTTATTCCCTGACGGTTCTCTTGCAGGACCTTCGCTTACAGGGCCTTGGCCGTTGCGATTCAGACCATGATAGTGATCGAGGATACCGACAGCTTCCAGCAGCACCACAGCCGCTGTGTTGCCACGATCGGAAAATTTGACGGTGTGCATACAGGCCACCAGTTGATTCTGCAACAGTTGCGCAACAAGGCCGCGGAATTCGCTGCGCCGTCCGTGGTCATCCTGATTGAACCCCACCCCGAGGAGTTCTTCGCCCCGACGCCCCAGGATTGTCCCGCGCGTTTGTGCGAGCTGGAGGAGAAACTGCATCTGCTGGAAGAGCAGGGCGTGGACTTCGTGTACAAGCTGCGCTTTGATGAAGCGCTGTCGAAACTCAGTGCCGAAAACTATATCGAATCAATTCTCGTGAGGGGCCTTGGCCTTGCGTGCCTCATCGTCGGCAGCGATTTCCGTTTTGGTCATCAGCGTCGTGGCGATTTCACCATGCTGCAGGCGTATGGTCAGAAACACGATTTCGAACTGGTGGAGACAGCAAGCTGTGAGCACAACGGCGTGCGTATAAGCAGCACGTATGTTCGCCAGCAACTGCTCAAGGGGGATTTTGAGCTGGTGGAATTGTTGCTCAACCGCCCCTATGGTATCTCCGGCACGGTGGTGATGGGGCAGCAACTGGGACGCGATCTGGGTTTTCCTACCTGTAACGTGAAGCTCAACAGAAAGAATATTCCGCTGCACGGAGTGTATGCGTGCGACGTCCATGTGGACAACGACGATCTGCAGGAACGCCAATTGAAAGGTGCCGCGAACATCGGTTATCGCCCGACGGTTTCCGACAGCAACAAGGCGGTGCTGGAAGTACATCTACTGGATTTCGACAGTGATATATACGGCGAGAAGATTACGGTGATTTTTCGTCACAAGATTCGTGATGAACGGAAGTTTGCATCACTGGATGAGTTGAAAGCGCGCATTGCCATCGACGTGCAGACGACCAGAGAATTCTTCGAAAAGGAAATGCCGTTGTAATCCGTGGAACTACACAGAACACAACTAAAGATCAAGCAAGAGACAGGGTAGATGAGATGACTGACTACAAGAGTACCTTGAACCTGCCGCAGACCGACTTTCCAATGAAAGCCAGTCTTGCGCAGCGCGAACCCGAGATGCTGGCCCGTTGGGATGCCATGGATCTGTATTCGCGCATTCGCGCAAAGAGTGCGGGCCGGCCCCGTTTCGTGCTGCATGACGGCCCACCCTATGCCAACGGTGAGTTGCACCTGGGTCACGCAGTCAACAAGACGCTCAAGGATATTATTGTCAAGTCCAAGACACTGGCCGGTTTTGATTCGCCCTACGTGCCGGGCTGGGACTGCCACGGCCTGCCCATCGAGATCAATGTCGAGAAGAAACTCGGCAAGGCCGGCAAGAAGGTTTCCTTCGCGGAGTTTCGCAAGGCCTGCCGCGACTACGCACAGAAGCAGGTCGCCATCCAGATGAAGGACTTCGTGCGTCTCGGCGTACTCGGCGACTGGAAGAATCCCTACCTGACCATGGACTTCAAGACCGAGGCCGACACCGTGCGCGCACTCGGCAGGATCGCCGCCAATGGCCATCTGGTGAAGGGCTACAAGCCGGTGTACTGGAGCGTCGTGGGCGCATCTGCCCTGGCGGAAGCCGAAGTGGAGTATCAGGACAAGACATCGTTCGCGATAGATGTGCGCTTCCCGGTAGCAGACAAGAGCGTCTTCCTGGCACCTTTCGGAAAGCTGTCGGCCGATGCGCAGGGCAGACCGGTGTCTCTGGTGATCTGGACCACAACTCCCTGGACGCTGCCAGCCAATCAGGCGGTGAGCCTGAATGCCGAACTCGATTACGCACTGGTGGATTGCGAAATGGAGAACGGCCGCGAGAGCATCGTCGTGGCCAGCGCCATGGTCGATGGCATCATGCAGCGCTATGGCTGCGAGAGTTTCGATGTGCTGGGCAAGGTCAAAGGCGCGGCGTTTGAGCGCATGCTGCTGCAACATCCCTTCATCGACAAGCAGGTGCCGGTGATTCTCGGCGATCACGTCACGCTCGAAGCCGGTACCGGCGCCGTACACACAGCGCCTGATCACGGCGTGGACGACTTCAATGTGGGCCGGGTCTACGGCATCGGCACACTGAATCTTGTCGACGACGATGGCGTTTTCACAGCCGCTGCCGGCGAGTTTGCCGGTGAGCATGTCTACAAGGCCGACGAGAAAGTGATCGAGGTTCTGAAGCGCGAGCATGCATTGATCGCATTGAAGAAGATCGTGCACAGCTATGCACACTGCTGGCGCACCAAGACGCCGCTGATCTATCGCGCCACACCACAGTGGTTCATCAGCATGAGCGAGAAGGGGCTGCTGCAGTCCTGTCTCGACGCCGTCGCGAAAGTGAAATGGATTCCTGACTGGGGTCAGGCGCGTATCGAGTTGATGCTCAAGGGCAGCCCCGACTGGTGCGTCTCGCGTCAACGCACCTGGGGCGTGCCGATCACGCTGTTCGTGAACAAGGAAACGCAGCAGCTGCACCCGCGTACCGCCGAGCTGATCGAGCAGGTGGCGCTGCGCATCGAGGAAAAAGGCATCGACGCCTGGTTTGAACTCACAGCGGAAGAATTGCTCGGTGCCGAAGCCGCGCAGTACAGCAAGGTCACCGACACACTTGATGTATGGTTCGATTCCGGTGTCACCCATTACTCTGTGCTGGAGCAGCGCGAAGGTCTCGGTTATCCGGCCGATCTGTATCTGGAAGGTTCGGATCAGCATCGCGGCTGGTTCCAGTCCTCGCTGAAGACAGCGGTGGCGATGCATGGCACGGCGCCTTATCGGCAGGTACTCACGCACGGATTCACGGTGGATGCGGACGGGCGCAAGATGTCCAAGTCCATCGGCAACACCATATCGCCCCAGGAAGTGTTTCAGGAATACGGTGCGGACATTCTACGTCTGTGGGTAGCCTCCACGGATTTCCGTGGCGAGATGACTGCATCGAGCGAAGTGCTCAAGCGTGTGGCCGATTCCTATCGCCGCATTCGCAATACGGCGCGCTTCCTGCTCTCTAATCTGACCGGGTTTGATCCGGCGCAGAATCTTGTCGAGCCCAATGACATGATGGCCCTCGATTACTGGGTGACGCGCCAGGCGCAATTGCTGCGGCAGCAGGTGCTGGAAGATTACGAGGACTACACCTTCCTGGGTGTATATCAGAAGGTGCATAACTTCTGCGTCATCGAGCTCGGTGGTTTCTATCTCGACGTGATCAAGGATCGTCAGTACACCACGGCTACCGAGAGTCTGCCGCGTCGTTCCACGCAGACTGCCATGTATCACATTGCGGAGATACTCTGTCGGCTGATCGCGCCGATCATGAGTTTCACGGCGGACGAGATATGGGCGAGTATCCCAGGCGAGCGCGCCGAGTCTGTGTTCCTCACACAGTTTTCCGAAGGGCTGGCGCTGCTGTCCGAGTCTGTCGACATGAACGACAAGTTCTGGGAACAGGTGATGGCGGTAAAGACTGCGGTGAACAAGGAGTTGGAGAAACAGCGCGCCGACAAACTGATCGGTGCCGCGCTGAGTGCCGAAGTCGCGTTGTATTGTGAGGCCGGACTTCATTCAGTGCTGGCGCGTCTCGAAGACGAGTTGCGTTTCGTGCTGATCGTGTCGCAGGCTTCCCTCCATCCGTTGAGCGAAGGGGCAGCGGCGGCCGAGACAGAAGTGTCGGGCCTGAAGTTGAAGATCACAGCATCAGCGAACAGTAAGTGCGTGCGCTGCTGGCATCACCGTACAGACATCGGTTCCCACAGCGAGCATCCTGAGCTGTGTGCACGCTGCGTGGAGAACATTGCAGGCAAGGGTGAGAAGCGTCTGTATGCCTGAGAAAGCGCTGATCGCCGCAGGCAGTCGTGTCACGTTGCACTTTTCGCTGGCACTGGCCGATGGCGCACTGATCGACAGCAATTTCGACAAGGCGCCTGCCACGTTCGTCATGGGCGATGGCAGTTTGTTGCCGGGTTTTGAAGGCGCGCTGCTCAATCACGCCGCTGGCGAGAAGATCAGCGTGCTGTTGCCCGCCGAGCAGGGTTTCGGAGCGAGCAATCCGGACAACGTGCAGGTGCTGCCGCGTCGCAAGTTCGCTGCGTTGCTCGCGAACTCGACCGACCCGGTGCAGGAGGGCACAGTGCTCTCGTTCACCGACACAGGTGGCTTCGAGATTCCAGGTGTAGTGAAGTCGATTGATGAGGACACGTTGGTGATGGATTTCAATCATCCGCTGGCGGGTCGCGAAATTTTGTTTACTGCCGAAATACATGCCGTGGTTCCTGCGGGTGTTCAAGTTGTGGAGATCAAATGATGAGCGCAGTGCAGATTCAGGAGGCAAAGGCTTCTTCCGAGACTCACATCCGTCTCGCAAATCCCCGTGGTTTCTGTGCGGGTGTGGATCGTGCCATCGACATCGTCAATCGTGCCATCGACATCTATGGCGCACCGATCTATGTGCGCCACGAAGTCGTGCATAACAAGTTTGTGGTGGACACGCTGCGTCAGCGCGGGGCCATCTTCGTCGATGAACTCACTGACATCCCCACAGTCGATTCTGCAGGTCGCTCATCTATCGTAGTGTTCAGTGCTCACGGTGTCGCGCAGTCCGTGAAGGAAGATGCCGAGCAGCGTGGATTCAAGGTCTTCGACGCGACTTGCCCTCTCGTGACGAAAGTGCATCTGGAAGTAATCGGCTTCAGTCAGGCCGGACGCGAGTGCATTCTGATTGGTCACCAGTTCCATCCCGAAGTGGAGGGTACGATGGGGCAGTACGACGACACTGCCGGAGGAAAAATCTATCTGGTGGAATCCGTGGAAGATGTCGCGAAGTTGCAGGTACGTGATCCCGAGCATCTCTCCTACGTCACGCAAACCACACTGTCGATGGATGATACCTCGCGCATCATCGATGCACTGCGGGCACGCTTTCCCTCCATCGAAGGCCCGCGCAAGAAAGACATCTGCTACGCCACACAGAACCGTCAGGACGCGGTGAAGCAACTGGCACTGGAGTGTGAGCTGCTGCTGGTGGTGGGTTCGCCGAACAGCTCCAACTCCAATCGTCTGAAGGAGCTGGCAGAGCGGCTTGGCTGCGAGTCCTACCTGATCGATAGTGTGGCCGACATCAAGCCCGAGTGGTTTGAAGGCAAGACCCGCTTTGGTGTGACAGCGGGCGCCTCGGCGCCCGAAGTGCTGGTGCAGCAGGTTGTGGCACGGCTACGGCAGATCTGCCATCAAGAACCGGAAGAGTTGCTGGGCGTGGAGGAGAACATCGTATTCAGTATGCCCAAGGAATTGCGCCGCGTTTAGAACACCCACGCGATCATCAACCAGATGATGACGAAGAAAGCAAAAAATCCTCCCAGCATGAACTGCAACTCTCCGAGCAGCCCATCGCCCGACGAGATCGCAAACACGATCAGCAGCGCGATGGTGATGAAGAACGAAATCACCGCCGCGTCGCGCATGCCCAAGCCCGGTGAAAAGTGTACCGACACGATCTCGCCAAGCGCGGGCAACAACAGCAGCGCTCCAATCACCGCCACCAGCACCAGCGAAATCAGTGCGATGGCAATCTTGCGCGATTCGTCCTTGTCCTTCTTGTCTATTTCGCCGGTCATGATCAGTCCTCCCGCTGGTTGGCCTTGATGATTTCCCGCACGCGATTCGGGTCTGGCATGCCTTTGGCCACAATTTCCGGACTGTCACCAGCGGTATAGAGCTCGATGGTGCCCACACCGAAGATACGATCGGTGAATGACTGACTCACCTTCACAGTACGGATGCCATCGATGTCGATCTCTGATCGCTCCTTGCTCAACAGTCCCTTCTCGAACAACACATCTTGCTCGCTGACCACCAGTTTCGACGCCTTGGTCTGCAGATACCAGTACAGAAAGATCAGAATGCCGATGCCGAATGGCACCAGCAGGATGCAGAGCAGAAAGCCCAACGGGTTGTTCTTGAACATTGCGGGATGTTCGGAGTAAAGCTCGCTCATGGTTGTCCTTTCTCGTGTGATAAATCCGTTGTTGGTGATGAATTACAACCCCGACTCCATCAAGAACTCCTGAATCGTCGTGTAGATTGTATTGCGCTGCTCTGGCGTGAAGCGTCCATGCCCACCACCGGGGATGGTCACCAGCTGATTGCGTACATTCGTCGTGGCCAGCGCGCGGTGCAGGTTCACACCGTGAGCATAGGGCACAACGGTATCGGCATCACCATGCACACTCAGAATTGGGGGCAGGTCACTCCTTACATATGTCATTGGAGAGAGCCGTCGCGCCAACGCCATTGGATCATCTACCCCGCCGAACCAGCCTGCTGCGTTCTCATTGCGGTTGGGGCCGGAGATAACATCCTGCACATCGGTCACTCCGAACCAGTTGATGACAGCTGCCACACTGGGATCTTCACCTGTCGGGCACCCGGAGGAAAAGCCCTGACTGTGGGGAATCATCGCCATAGCCATGGCCAGATGGCCGCCAGCAGACTGGCCGCTCACCACGATCTTCTGTGTGTCGATGTTGAAACGGGCAGCTTCCTTGTTGATGAAGCGCAGCGCACAGAAGCCATCAATCACCGCTGCCGGGGCAGGGGACATGCGGCCCAGACGATACCCCACGTTCACCACGTTCCAACCCATCTCCAGCCAAGGTATCAGGTTCATGATCTGCGAATTCTTGTTGCCGGCAACCCAGAAGCCGCCATGGAAGAACACCAGGGTGGGTTGCGGCGTGGTGACGTCGCGACGGGAATAGATATCCATGGCCAGATCGGCACCGGCCTGAGACAGGTAAGTCACATCCATACTGACCTGATAGCGGGTTTCCACTTCGGCTGCCCACTCGGCAGAGGGGGACAATTGGGCAAGCACGGGGGTGGCCATGAGGAGGGAAAGCAGAATAATCGCGATACGCATGGGCAAATCCTTGGCTAGGGGGTCACGTGAGACCGCTCGGGTTCAAAGGACGCCCATTTTGCGCTGAGCCTCCCGTGTTCGTCTACCCGTGTTCCACTATCGTCGCTATACTCCTGCGAAATCGATAACAACAAGAACAAGGACTTCCAATGATCATCTACGGCGTTGCCCTTCTTTCCGCATGCCTGCTTGCCGGCCTCTTCATCGGCGAACTTCTTGGCCAACTCCTGGGCGTGCAGGCCAACGTCGGCGGCGTCGGCATTGCCATGCTCCTGCTAGTGCTGGCGTCCGGCTCCGACCACTTCAAACCGTTGATGACTGGCGCCTCCGGCTCTGGCATCCACTTCTGGAGTGGCATGTACATTCCCATCGTTGTTGCCATGGCTGCCAGTCAAAACGTCGTGGCAGCGGTGGGGGGCGGCATGCTGGCATTGCTTGCGGGGGTCGCTGCCGTTGTTGTGAGCTTTGCGCTGGTGCCGGTATTGAGCAGGATCGGCCCACAGAGTGAACCCCTCCCACCCCTGAATGCCCCCACTACAAGTAACAGCAAGGCAGGTGCATGATGGAGACACTACGCACTGTCATCACCGCCAATGGCCTGATCACCGCGTTTGCTGTGGTGGGCATCACCGTCTGGCTCTCCTATGTCATGTCCAAATACCTTACAGCAGGTCGCATTCATGGCTCGGCGATAGCGATCATCCTGGGTTTGGCCGCCGCGTATTGGGCAGGCATGGTCACTGGTGGCAGCCGGGGTGTGGCCGACATCGGCCTGCTCGCGGGTATTGGTTTGATGGGCGGCGGCATGATGCGCGACTTTGGCATCGTCTCCACCGCATTCGGCGTGCATCTGAGTGAGTTGAAGAAGGCGGGGATGGTCGGTGTGATCTCCATATTCGCGGGCGTCGTCGTCTCCTTCGTGGTGGGAGGATTGATCGCTGTCGCATTCGGCTACACCGATGCCGAAAGCATCACCACCATCGGGGCTGGCGCGGTCACCTACATCGTCGGACCAGTGACGGGCACCGCCATTGGCGCGAGCTCTGAAGTCATCGCCATCAGCGTTGCTGCCGGAGTGGTGAAATCCATTGTGGTGATGATCGGTACCCCGATGGTGGCGAAGTACATCGGCCTGAACAACCCGCAGTCTGCGATGGTATTCGGTGGGCTGATGGGCACAACAAGCGGCGTTGCCGGAGGGCTCGCAGCTACTGACCCGCGTCTGGTGCCTTATGGTGCCATGACGGCCACTTTCTACACTGGTATTGGCTGTCTCATGGGACCGTCGATTCTCTACTTTATTGTCAGAGCGATTGCTTGACACATTTTCTATCGCGAGCAGGGCTCGCTTCTGCAACGGAATTCCAACATGACGACATCAACATTACCTGCCACAGACTTGTTTCCGGCAGTGCGGGCAGAAAATCAGCACATCGCGTTGCAGGAAGGCGATACGACATGGCGCTACATCTCGCTGCATCATCGTGTCGACCAGTTCGCCAGCGGGTTGCTGGGCACTAAAACTGATCTGAAAGAGGAGCGCATCGCCTTCTTCATGCCAGCAAGTCTCGACTACGTCACCACACTGCTCGGTGTTTGGCGTGCAGGTGGCATCGCCGTGCCGTTGAACATTGCAGCCGCGATTCCAGAGCTCGAACACGCCATCAGCAGTGCAGGTGTTACCCGCATGATTGTCAGTGTCGATCCCGAGGACCCCACGCTTGCGCTACTCTGCACTCTGTGCAACTCGCTGAACGTGCCAGTGCTGAGCGTCACCGATCTGCTGTCGCTCGAGATTGCAGCCATGCCGGTATTGACGTTGCAGCGCCGCGCGATGATTCTGTTCACCAGCGGTACCACAAACAAACCCAAAGGCGTCGTCAGCACCCACAAGAACATCCGTGCACAGATCACCACTCTGCTCAAGGCCTGGGCCTGGCAGGAAGATGATTTCATTCCGCTGTTCCTGCCGCTGCACCACATTCACGGCATCATCAACGTACTGTGCTGCGGACTGTGGGCAGGTGCTCACGTGACACTCTTTGGTAAATTTGACATGGAGACCATTCTCGAGCAGGTGGCAGATGACAAATACACTGTGTTCATGGCGGTGCCTACTATCTATGTAAAGATCATTCAGCATCTGGAAACATTGGATGCCGCAAAGCGCGAAGCGATCTGCGCAGGCTTCCGCAACATGCGACTGAACATCAGCGGCTCCGCAGCGTGCCCGGTGAAACTCTATCAGCAGTGGCAGGAACTCACAGGGCAAACCCTTCTGGAGCGCTACGGCATGACCGAGATCGGCATGGGCATCTCCAACCCCTATGACGGCGAGCGCAGAGCAGGTGCCGTTGGCATTCCGCTACCCGGTGTAGATGCTGCGTTGTTCGACGATGCAGGCAACATCATCAATGCGGAAGACACACCAGGTGAAATCCGCATCAAGGGTGACAACGTGTTCCTGGAATACTGGAACAACCCCAAGGCCACCGAAGAAAGTTTCAAGGACGGCTGGTTCTGCACCGGCGATGTCGCCGTGCGTGAACGAGGCTATTTTCGCATCATGGGTCGCAGCTCCGTGGACATCATCAAGTCCGGTGGCTACAAACTCTCCGCGCTGGAGATCGAAGGCACGCTGCTCACCCACGAAAAGATTGCGGAGTGCGCCGTGATTGGCGTGGAAGACGACACCTGGGGCGAGGCCGTGACAGCCTTCGTGGTGCTGAAACCGGGACAACAGTTGAGCTATGGTGAATTGAAGGCGTGGTGTGAATCGCGCATGTCGCCGTACAAGATACCGAAGGTGCTGCGGGTGATGGAGAGCCTGCCGAGGAATGCGATGGGGAAGGTGATGAAACCGGAGCTGAAGAAGTTGTGATTGGACAAGGTGGGCCAACTTGGTGGCCAGGGTAGTAATCCGGTGCTTGAAGCCCTTGCCGAACCAGATTCGCAGTTGTAACTGATCGAAGTCCACATCCCTCACCCGCAGGCGTGCGACTTCGATGCGCCGCTAGCCTGACCTGTACAACAATGAGGCGATCAGTAGAGAGATGAATGACCGGCAATAGTGGATGAGAAAGAGCAAGCAGGCCACTGGGAAATCGATACTGTGATAGGCAAAGGGCACAAAGGTGTACTGGTCACTATTGTGTAGAGAGTCATCAAATTCACGCGCTCGTGCCGTGTAGCAAGCAAAAGCGCGGAGCATGTCACGGCCGCCACGATCGCGCTGCTCAGGCCATTCAAAGCGCTGGTGCTATCGATCACGGCAGATAACGAAGAGCCTGGCGTGTGATGTGTACTTTGCACATCCATACAGCTCGTGGGAGCGGGGCTTGAATGAGAATACGAATGGACTTCTGCGCCAGTTCTTTCCGAAACAGGTGAACTTCAATGAAGTGTCTGGTGACAAATTGCGCGGCTACGACTCCGTCTACAAGATCAAGCTTCTCTCAAAGAGAGTGCCGAATGAATCAGGCAATGCATAACAGTCAGTATGTGCGTTGTGCGCCGTTTCAAGTGCTGTTCGTATCAGGGGATCTGCCTGCCCGAGGCGATCAGGTTTGGTGACTCGCTCCCAGCGCAATTCAGATAGGCGGAAGTCTGCACCCACTGCTCATCCGGGTAATAGGCAAACAGGAATTGCCCGCCTTTGAGATTGTCGACGACGGTGCGTATGGCGTGCTGTGGAACGGCGGGGCAGCCGTGACTGCGGCCGATACGACCTTGGCGTGCAACCCAGCTTTCATCCACATAGTCAGCGCCGTGGATGACGATCGCACGGCTGCGCGCCTGGTCGTTGATGCCGGGTTCCAGTCCATCCATGCGCAGGGAGTAGCCGTGTTGACCGGTATAGCTTTCCTGGGTGCGGAACAGTCCGATGCTGGATTGGTGGCTGCCCTCGATATTGGAGAACTCACTGGCATAGTTGTCGCCCGAGCCCTGCCCATGAGCGACCAGTTCGCGCAGGATCAGGGACTGGGTGTCCAGATCGAACAACCACAGTCGCTGCTCGGAAGAGGGTAACGAAAAGTCGATGATGGCCAGCCGGCTGGCAGGTTCCGCACCATGATTGATGGCGCACGTCATGGCTGCCACAGCGTGCTGCAGCGCCAGGGGATTCAATTCGGGCGCTGCGCTGGCCAGTTGGGTGTGCAACTTTTTAATGTCGGAATATGCCGGACTCAGTCCGAACGTGAGCGCCAGTGCGCACAGAATGCTGACAATGCCCCGCCGCTTGGGAGCATTCGTGCCAGACTGCTGAAACAGCATTTATTTTTCTCCGGTTTTGCAAGCAGTGGCCTGTTGCCGTATGGTCGTGGTATCTGGATGAACGCGATTGGTGGCTCCGCTGCCGCAGGTTTTAACTGATTTCGCGTCTGGTCGGTTGCGCCACACAAATTGAAGACGGGAGGTTAACGGTTGATCGGGCATCGCACAATCTTTTTTCAGCTACTTCTGTGCAGCGTTTTCACCAGTTCTGCGGTTCGTGCCGCCGACAACCTGACTTCCGCAAACCTGGAACAGTTTCTGGCTGACCATGGTGAGCAGTCCTGTACCAGTCTCCCCACGCTCAGATCTGTGGATCTGCACACTGCACTGACAGAGCTCTATGTGAGCACTGCCTATGGGGCTCTTTGGCAGGATCCGCAGCTGCTGACTGTTCTGCAGACAGAGCTTGCCGAACTGATCCTGGATGGCCTTGATCCAGAGGAGTACGGATTCGCATTGCGGGCCAAGGCTCCTGTGGATTTCTGCGCCGAACTGCGGATCACCAGTCAGTATCTGCTGGCGCTGGAGCATCTGAGCCGCGGTCGTCTGGCGCAGGAGCAGCATGAGCCATCCTGGCAGGCCGATGCGCTGCGATCGGCACCACCACTCCCAGCGCTGTCAGAACTTGCCACTACCGGGCTCAGGGAAGGGATAAGCGCCTCTTTTGAACAGGCACGTCCTGCGCTGCGTCAGTACCGCGACCTGCGCGCGGCGTACGCCACAATGGACCGACACACTCCTTCGCGTCCGACTGTGCCGCCGGGGCCGTTGCTGCGTCCGGGCATGAGTGACGAGCGAATAGAGCAGATAGCGAAGCAGTTGCAGCAGGATGGCTTCATGTTGGAAGCCCCCGTCACGACACCGGCTTCGACAAGTTCATCAACAATTGCAGCAACATGGAGATATGACGCGGCGCTGGAGGATGCACTGCGCCTCTTTCAGGCCAATCAGGGGTTACAGGTAGATGGCATAATTGGCCCCCAAACCATCAGGGCGTTGAATATATCGCCAGCGCAGCGCGTGCAACAGGTGCAGATAAACCTTGAGCGGTTGCGCTGGATAAACGCGCGGCGCAGCGAGTATCTGTTATTGATCAACGTGGCCAGCGGACATATCCAACTGCTGCGTGGCAACGATTCGATCTGGCAGGCGCGCGTGCAGGCAGGGAGGCCCAGAAGACCAACCCCGGCAATGGTGTCGCATATCAACCGCGTCACACTGAACCCAAGCTGGACCGTACCCCCGACTATTCTGCGCGAAGACATATTGCCGCAGATACGCCGCAACCCGGATTACCTTGTGGAGCGCGGCATACACGCACTGGATGCCCAGGGCAATCTGCTGGACCCGCAACGCATAGACTGGAACAGCCCCCAAGGCATCATCCTGCGTCAACCCCCAGGGCCAACCAATCCGCTGGGACAGATGGTGTTTCGCTTGCCCAACCCGTTTTCAATATATCTGCATGACACTCCCAGCCAGCAACTGTTTCTGCAGGCGAACCGTAACCTGAGTTCGGGCTGTGTTCGCGTGGAGGATGCAAATGGGTTGGCGGATCATCTGTTTTTCGGTATGAGCGCGTCACAACGCCAGCGTATCGCCGAACAATTGGCGAGCGGTCAGACGCACGAAGTCACTTTGACGAATGGTCCTCAGGTGATACTCGCCTATTGGACAGCATTCGCCAACGCTGAGGGGCGGCCGGCCTTTGTCCCTGACAGTTACGGTCTTGATGGGGCGCTCGGGGCTGCTCTGGCGGGAGTGAGAACAGCGCAGCGTGTAGATATCGGAGAAATTGCAATGCAGGCCGAGTCGGGCTGTGCGCTTCTGGAAGGTTGAGAGATCTGTACGAATGAGAGCTCAACGATACCAGTAGTGCTGGCTTTCCGGTTGGTGGTCTGCTCAGTGGTAATCTGGCGTTAGTATTGCGGTTTGGTCGTCACAGCAAATTGTTTGGGTTTGTGAGTGGCGGTGTATTTATGAAGGCAGATGTTGCGTTGGCGGCGGTGGGTCGTGAAAGTGACAATACTTTGGGAGGTGTAATGCACAGAGATCAATTCGGCATCCAGTATCGGAGATGTCCTGGTAGTGGAATATCAACATTTTCAGTGCTCCTGCTGACAGCTGCACTCATGTCGCCGTTCAGTCTTGCACAGGACAACATTGTCACCTCCGAAGTCCGACCCAGCGTTCAGGCATCCCGGATACCGGCGGAAATGAACGTACGGCTTGACGGTTTCCTTGACGAGGAGGCCTGGGCACTGGCGCGCCCAATCACGGAATTCCGCCAGCAGGAGCCTGTCGAAGGCGGAGTGCCGAGTGAGCCGACCGAAGTCCGTATTCTTTACGACGACCAGGCCCTGTACATTGGCGCCATGCTGTACGACTCCGATCCTGATGGCATCCTTGCCTACCAGTTGCAGCGTGATGCCGGACTGGGCACCGATGACCGTTTCATGTGGATCATCAGTACCTTTGGTGACAATCGCACCGGTTATTTCTTCGAAACCAATCCTGCAGGTCTGCTCGGTGATGGCCTTATCGAGGGAGGGGGTGGCTTCAACAAGCGCTGGAACGGCATCTGGAACATGAGGACTGCAATCCAGCCTGACGGCTGGTCAGTGGAAATACGCATCCCCTTTTCAACTCTGAACTTCGACCCCTCTCTGGATGCATGGGGGATCAATTTCCAGCGCACTATACGACGCTACAACGAAGAGATTCTCTGGAATGGCTGGCGTCGTACCGAAGGTTTGTTCCGACCGGTCTATACCGGCGAACTGCAAGGGCTGAGCGACATCAACCAGGGCCGCGGTATCGAGCTCAAACCTTACATCAATGCCTCGACCAACAGTGGCCCTGCCGCTGGTGCTGCCAGCGGTAGCGATGCCAAGGCAGGCATTGATATCACGTACTCACTGACACCATCCCTGCGTGGTGCACTGACACTGAATACGGACTTCGCCGAGGTAGAGGTCGACAATCGTCAAGTCAACCTCACGCGTTTTCCGCTGCGTTTTCCGGAACAGCGTGAATTCTTTCTTGAGGGGTCAGGTGTATTCGCGTTCAACTGGGCCGATCCTTTTTTCAGTCGTCGGATTGGTCTTGTGGATGGCCAGGAAGTGCCGATAGATTTCGGCGGACGCCTCGGTGGTCAGGTCGGAAATTACGAGTTGGGCCTCTACCAGGTGCGTACAGGAGACACTGAGCTCGAAAACAGAGATGGTTCCGTGCGCCCCTGGGCAGCCGAGGATTTTACAGTCGGACGGGTGAAACGCAGCCTGTTTCAACAGTCACACGTCGGCATGATCTATACACGAAGAGCTTCAGAGGATATCCCCGAGGATGGAATATTGTCTGACCGCCACACGGTAGGAGCGGACTTTGACTTCTACACTTCGCAATTCCTCGGTCAGTACAATGCTCAGATCGAAGGCTTTTTGCTTTACCATACCGACCCAGCCACCGGTGGTGATCTGACTTCATCCGAGCGGCGATCCCGCGGCATACGCTGGTCTTTCCCGAATGACCTGATTCGACTGCATTCATCACATCGTGAATTTGGTGAGCAATGGGACCCGGCTCTTGGCTTCGTGGAGCGCCGAGGTTTTCGAAGACACCAACCGACACTGACAATAGCACCACGCCCCCAACACTGGGAGCTGATCCGCCAAACTGAACATCAGATTTATTTCGAGTACCTGACTGACCTGGATAACCGCCTGCTGACTCGCAATGTCGATATCAAACCTCTGCAACTGAACTTTGAAAGTGGTGACCGTCTGTCCGTGGAGGTCGGTCGCAACTTTGAACATCTGGACAGGGTTTTCACAATTTATGGCAGTGGTGATGAGGCCATTCGCATCCAGCCCGGTGACTACCATTCTGATAAATGGTCTGCCAATTTCAGCACTGCCGGTCGCCGGATGCTGTCTGGCAGCATGAATTACGAACACTCTGAGTTCTGGGGCGGTGACCGTGATAGCGTCCAACTGTCCGGCACCATCCGTTCACGCAGAGGCGTCTCGCTGACCGCCGATTTTCAGCACAACGATGTGACACTGCCGCAAGGCAACTTTGACACCAACCTGGTGCGCCTGTCCTGGGCATGGAATCTGAGTCCCTGGACCGCCATCACCGGCAACGTTCAGTATGATGATCTTTCGGATGTTGTCGGCATTTACGCTCGCGTCCGCTGGATAGTGCAGCCGGGCAACGACATCTTCCTGGTGTGGAGCAACAACTGGATGTATGACGATGGCCCACTGAGCGACAGCCGGTTTTCGACGCTGTCACGGGGCGGTGCGGTGAAGGTGAATTACACGCTGCGGTTTTAGATCAAGGATCAAGGGGGCAGGATCAAGCGGATCAAGTAACCTGACCCCTTGATCCTGCTACCTCATTTTCGAAGACTTCGGCCCCATCAAATACCATATGATCACGCCGATGACCGGCAGGAACAGCATCAGTAATATCCACAACAATTTTGCCATTCCGCTGGCGGAGCTCTGGGCGACCTGAAGGATTGCCCATACGACCACTACCAGCCAAAGCAATCCCAGAATTCCACTGACCTGAATATCCATTGGCGTTGTCCTCTCGATGTATAATGTTCTGGGGTAAGGCTCGGGGCCTCGAAAAATGCTCTTCCGCAGACGAAACGCCCCGGGCGAAATTTCTTCAGCCCGGGGCGTTTTTATTCGCGAGCAAGCTCGCTCCTGCAGGGAAATCCTTGCTGGCTTACGGTAGGGTGTAAGCCACCAATTGTGCAGGATTGGTTCTGCCACCGACGAACAGTGCCAGGTATTGCTTGCCATTGTGCTCGTAGGTGAAGGGCAGGCCGGTTTGGTTGTCCGGCAAATCCATGGTCATCAGGACTTCGCCGGTTTCCTTGTTGATGACACGCATTTTCGGGCCAGCGTCGGCGGTACCGATGCCTTCGGCGACGAACAACAATGTCTTGGTCAACAGGATGCCTGAGCGCGTAGGCACACCGGTGTCGGGCAGGTCAACGCCCGCCAGAAGCGGGTGATTGGCGATGCGATCGGGAGTACCTGCGTTGGCAACCCACCATAGATGTTCACCGGAGTTCATGTCGATAGCGGTGACGCGGCCGTATGGCGGTTTGACGATGTCCAGACCCTCAACTCGCGGTACGCGGAACGCAGTGCCCTGGCTGAAATCGATATCCGATGCCGGGTTCTTTGCCAATGACAAGAGTTGCAGTGTTGTTCTGGAAGGGACGTAGAGAATGCCCGTTTCCGGATCAAGCGCAGAACCTTCCCAGTTGGCGCCGCCCGTGGAAGAAGGCAGGCTCAGCAGCCCACGTGTACCATCCGGCGCTTCGGCCAGAGAAGGAGGCGAGTAGAGGCTTGGGCTGAGTCGGAAGCCTTGAATGGATTCCAGTGCCAGCGCACGCAGTTGCGGCGTGAAATCAATCAGGTCCTCTTCAGTAAAGCCCTGACGATCAAACGCTGCAGGACGAGTAGGGAAGGGCTGAGTCAGCGAATACCACTCGCCAGGAACGTCACCACCTGGTACCGGACGCTCTTCAATTGGCCAGATTGGCTCGCCAGTCTCTCTGTCGAAGGTGTAGACGAAGGCTTGTTTCGTCACAGACATGATGACCTTGCGGCCGTTGGGCAGATCGGCAAGTACCGGCGCTGCAGGTACGTCCCAGTCCCAGATGTCGTGGTGAATAAGCTGATAGTGCCAGCGACGCTCACCGGTTCTGACATCCAGAGCGACGATGCTGCTGGAGAACAGGTTGGAGCCGGGGCGGTCACCACCGTAGTAGTCGCCAGTGGGGTCTTCTACCGGCAGGTAAACCATGCCCAGATCAGGATCTCCGGATATCGGCGCCCAGACGCCGGTATTGCCGGTATATTCCGCACTGTTTTCCAGCCAGGACTCAAAGCCCACTTCACCTGCTTCCGGGATGGTGTGGAAGGTCCACAGCAGTTCACCGGTGTGCACATCGAAACCGCGGACATCACCTTTGACATTGATCTTGGAGCGCGGGCGACCGCCAGTGGCGTGTGCCGCCCCGACAACAATCACGTCATTCATGACAAAGGGTGGCGCGGACATGCCGATGTCGATGTTGGGATATCTGTCATCTACGGCATTTCTCAGGCCGACCATCAGGTCTACGATGCCGTTGTTGCCGAAGCTTGGGTCTGGAATACCGGTTTTGGCGTCCAGCGAAACCAGGTGGTAACCCGGAGTGACGTCAATGATCCGTGTCTTGTCTCCGTTACGGTAGTAGGCCACTCCACGGCCAGCGCCCTTGCGTGGCGCGCGTTCGAAGCGTTCCCCTTCCTGCGGTCTCCACATCCACAGGACCTCACCCGACGTGGCATCCAGCGCTACCACATTGCGCGTAGTGGCAATGTTCGCGTACAGAACACCGTCAATTTCAAGTGGTGTTGATGGATTGGTGAAATCCGTATCCGGACCGAAGTTCTGGGTAGAGAAATTCCAGGCGATCTGCAAAGACCCAACGTTCTGAGCGTTGATCTGATCGAGTGGTGAGTAACGCTGGGAGAACTCATTGCCGTGGTAAACCGGCCAGTCTCCCCGGTCAACACTGGTACCTGTCTGGCCAAGTGCCAGTGGTACACAGGCAAGAGCACCTGCAGTAACGACGAATCGTGAAACAATCTTTATGGCTTTTTTCATCTCGGAAACTCCCGACAGAGCTTGATTATTGTTATTAGCTAACCCCCTTCTGGGTGTGCGACAAGACTACCGGTTTAACGCACAGAATTCAAAACTCTATTTCAAGGCACACTCCCTAGATGAATTCCACCCCTGTCAATTGCAAGCCAACCAGACCAATGTTGACCTCATTGATATCAATGAGGGCTGCTTGCTCCAGAAGTTGCGCCTTGGTCATGGTGCCGCCGGAGCCTTCAAGCATTCCGGTGAAGTGGAGGAGTTCAGCCTCAGACGGAGCTACTCCGGCCACGTTAGTGAAAACGGTGCTGACAAAGGCCTCATTGGACGGATCTCCCATGAGTCCGACTACTAATTGACAGGCTTCCAGCAAGCTCATGCCTTCGTCGAAAATCTGAAGTCCGCTACCCATCCAGTCCGGATGCTGGGTAATGGCGGCTCCATCGAACGCCGCACCAATCAATCTTGCCGCTTTGCCAGCGGATTGATCCACAGCAAGGTCAAAAGCCAAACGTTTGTCGGTGAACACCAGCCTTTCCACGCTGATCAGGGTGTCTGTCCCGCTTTCCACACTGCTGACGCCAATCAGACCATTCGGCCCGAGCGTGAGGTTGGCCTTGTCACGACTGATGTGCAGGTAAAGCGTGTCGAATCCGGCGCCACCATCAATCGTATTGGCGCTCGTGGTACCAAACAGGGCATCGTTGCCCGAGGTGCCTCTACTGCCGAGGCTGAGGTCGAACGGGTTGCGATTGGTTGCACTGATACCAGTCAAGTAGGCTGGGAATTCATGGGCATCGGGATTGTACGAGGTGACCAGAGCCAGGGGGCTTGTGGGTGGTGAATCCGGGTGTCCCGGCACCTTCAGAACCTCGACGGTCCCTCGGTTGTAATAGTTCTGGGTGAGATAGGGAATCGAACTGGTAAAAGTCGAAGCTGGAAAACCGAACGAAGAGCTGAGACTCGAAGCCAGCTGGTTCACCATGAGTGCGCCGAACGGGCTGGAGAGAGTCTGGCCCACCAGAGCACGGCTGCCGCCGAGATAGACAATAGGATCATCGGTGACCTGATAATTGATGATGCGCGAATCGGCGACGGGTTTTTCCTGCAGGTAGCCTGGTGAGCCGGTTGTGATTGCATAGGCCGGAGAGATGCCAGCATAGTCTGCCATGAACATCTGCGTCATCGCGCCGCCAAGGCTGTGGCCTGTTGCCAGGATCAGATCGAATTCTCCCCGCGCGGCAACAGCATTGAGTGCCGTGACGAGTGGTGCGAACAGATCGAAATGTTCGTTGATGTTCTGGAAGTCCTGCCGCCAGTCTTCATTGTCGTTGGTCCCGCGAAAGCCGACTGCAAGCGTGCGGTGGCCGTTGTAGGTTGCTGCAGCGACGATTGCTTCGGCGTTGGAGTTTTGGTAGACGCCATTGGTGAGTTGCGATGCACTCATGCCGATCTCGCTGGCGTTGATCAGATGCCAACCAGGGAGAGAGGGGGCGGTGCTTTGCCAGCTTGGCCAAGCCATGGTCACTTTCAAAAGAACGTCTGTGAGATTCTGATTGCCGCTGATTACGGGGGCGCTGTTGACGGGCATTGGAGTCCTCCAGTCTGAGATGGTAATGCAACAGTTCGAGTGTACCGTGCACCATACAGAGGAGAACTCCATCACCGTTGTAATATCCGGCAGACTTGTTCTGACGCAAACAAATCGCAAAAAATCATGGAGTCACAATGATTTCGCAAGTCATTGCTGACGAAACAGACACGATGGATCTGGCTGTTTGACTAGAGCGTGGCCGGTACTGCGGGAATCCGAGCCGCGATAACCTCCTGCCGGGCACGACTGATGCCATAGATCACTCGCTCACCCCTCGCGCTGCGATCCCAGGCCCAGGACTGGCCCTCGAAGGGCACGTCGATGGTGGTGACGTATTCCAGTGTCACGCCCTGCCTGGGCAGGCGCAGCACGTGCAGTTCCGGCGCATCATGGCCAGTGATGTACAGCAAACCGTCGTCGCCCCAGTCGCCACCGGAGCAGGCGCTGTCACCCCAGGTGGCGATGACCTGAGGTGGGAAGAGCCAGGACTGCAGTTCCTGCCAGTTGTCGTCGAATTTGGCCACATGGGTCCAACGCTGATCGAATCCCGGCATGGAGCCGCCGTCGTTGTAATTGGCGTAACACGCCCACCAGAATCCGTCATGCCGAACGGCCCAGGTCAATGAGCCCAGGCGCATGCCGAGGCTGGTACTTTCCTGAGGCTGCAGGGTGCGCGCATCGTAGACTTCCAGAGAACTGGCCATGGGCAGTTGTGGAAAGTTGGAGTGCGACAGCACCAGTCGATCTCCGTCCAGCCATCCAGAGTTCAAGTGGATGATGGAGCCGTTGCGTGGCCCGAACCATTCCGCCACTCGCTCGCCCGTGTCCTTGCGGTGTTTGACCAGAGCATGGTTGCCGATGCCGTAGAAATGCTCGGCATCCACTGCCACGCCCTGATTTGCTTCCAGAATATGCCAGCGCTTCAACTCCGTGGCGACCAGGCCGTGTCGGGTCAACTCGGGTGTTGGCGAGGCGGGCAGCGACTCCAGCCACTGTCGGTAGGCAGCGCGCCGGGCGTCATTGCCAGCACTGTCAGCGGCGAAGGCCCTGCTCATGAACCCGGCTGATGTGAAACCGGTGGCAGCGACGCCCGCTGCACCAGCAGCCCGTGCCATGCCAACCAGCATCCTGCGACGTGTGATAAGTGGCAACATCAGAATCTCCTCGTGATTTGAACATTCCAGCTACGGCCCGACAGCATGGACTGGCTGACAGATGGATCATAGCCAAAGTTGTCCGATGACAGTGGCGGCTCCTTGTCTGTCAGGTTGATCACCCCTACGCGCAGTCGTGTGTCACGCAGGATCGCGGAGCGTGCGCCGTCGAACTCATAACCGACGGACAGATTGTAGGTGATGACGCTGTCGATGACGCGGCGGTAGACCGTTCTGCCCTGGGTGAAGAAGGGTTCAATATAGCTTGGGCGGCCCAGACTTTCATAAACGGCCTGAGTGGTCGTGGCACCGGAATCGTGAGTTTCACCCACATGATAAATGCCCAGGCCGGCATTCCACTGCCCGTTGCGCCAGAAGATATTGCTGGTGCTGCGCCATTCGGCCGCGCCGGAGGCAAACATCAGGTCGTTGACCGTGGGTGCAACGTTGGCTGGCGACAGCGTGGACTCGGCCTTGGTGAGGTAGGCCCACTCGGAACTGAATACCAGATCACCAATGGCCAGATTGCGAAGTTCGTAGCGGAAGCCGAAGTCCACGCCGCTGTGCTCGCTGGAGGACAGGTTCAGGAAGGGCTGATTGCGTGAGAAGACGCGCCCGGCGGCAGCCACACGGCTACCTGGGTTGGCGGTGTTGTACGCAGCGAAGGCTGCGGAGTCTTCCGGGGTCAGGGCATAGCGAACGATGTCGGGATCCCCCTTGTAGTTGGGCGTGCCACTGCCCAGGTCGATCTGTCCGATCGACACCCCTGCCGCCAGTTGCTGCTGGGTGTAAGCATTGAGCAGTGCGATGTCGCTCTCGTTGATCTGCGCCACGCTGCGCTGCCCCAGCAAGTTGCTGCGGCGGATGCGCCACCAGTCGGCGTTCAGGGTCAGGCCGTCGACAAACGGTACGTCGATGACGAAGCCCGCTGTGTCTCCTTTCGACTCCTGTGCTTTCAGGTCCGGGTTGCCGCCGAAATAGGTACGCATCACATACGGGCCTTCGTTCAAAGCCGGATTGCGATAGGCGTCGATATCGCCAGCGCCAGCCGTGATTGTCCAGCGTGGACTGGTATACAGCGCTGCCAGACTGGGAGCCATGAAACCTTCGTTACGCGAAGCGCGCAGCATCAGCCACTCGGCGGGCTTCCAGTTCAGACCGATCTTGGGTTTGGTGGTATTGCCGAAGTCGCTGTAGCGCTCACTGCGTGCCGAGAGGTTCAGTTCCAGACGGTTCACCAGCGGTATCTGCGCATCCTCGCTGACCAGTGGCACCATCATTTCGGCGTAGACACTGGTGATGTTGCGGTCACCGAACACGTCAGGGCGCGGCGGATGCAGAAGGAAGTCGTTGTTGGTGGTATCCAGACCGGAACCGGCAGGATTCTCGCCGCTGAAGGGCGGGCGCACATCTTCCAGAGTCTCGCGACGGTGTTCGACACCGAAGGCAGCCATCACGTCGCCGCCCCACCAACTGAACAGCGTGCCGTTGGCACGCACGTCGGCACTGGCGATATAGCTCTGCGCTTTGCGTGCGAAAACGGCGCTGAACGAGTCCACCACCGCTTGCGGATTGGTGTACGGCGCATCAGCCACCACCGCGCCATTCTGCACCTTGAAGGTGTAGCCAAAGGGATTGTAGGCATTGGCGTCTGTGCGGCCGATTGCTGCCTGCAGCAGGCTTTCGCGCACGTCCGGATAAGCCTCGTCGTTGCCGTTGACCTCGTTGTAGAACAGCGAGGTTTCCCAGTTCCAGGTCTCGCCCAGCGATCCCTTCAGGCCGGTGGCAAGGCGCAGTACATCGGAGTCTGTCTCGATGACTTCAGGGGCGAGACCGGCCAGCGTCATCTGCGTGAAGCCGACGGTTCTGGGCGTGCCGGTGAGGCGTGGCGTGCCATCGCTGTTGGGCGCGCCAGTGGTGTGATAGAAGCGTGAGCCATAGGGGTTGTACGGGCTGTCCACGGGCATGACCATCAGCTTGTCCGAGGTGGGCCCGTTGAGAGCCAGTGGCTGGCGCTGCATCGTGGAGTTCGCGATGTAGTAGCCCATTTCGGCAAATGCTGTGACGTTCTGGGTCAGATCATATTCACCGGCAAGGTAGGCGTTGCCGCGTTTGACCTCGGGAGAGGCGTAACCAAATTGATTCAGATCCAGGAAGAATTCCGGATTGGTGGCACGACTCGGTGCGGCAGTGGTCAGTGTGGGTACGCCATCGACCGGACGGAAATAGTTGTTGGCGGTGGCTGTACCGACACGGAAGGTTGGCCAGTAGCCGCGCGCCGAGCGGCCGTCAAAGGGGCCGCCCACAGCGTTGAATGGGGCAGGTGCGCGCTCCACGTTGAATGAGGTGCGGCTGAAGTCACGATCGGTCAGCGCGATGCTGTCACGGTTGAGTGCCTCTACGCTGCCGATGAAGCGGCCACGTCCGTTGGCAAAATCGGTTGAGCCGAAGGTCAGTGCAAGTTGTGTATTTGTGCCGCCGCCATGTTCTGTGCCTCCCTGCTGCAAGGACAGCTCAACGCCGTCGAACTCACGCCGCATGATGTAGTTGATGACGCCACCGACCGCGTCCGAGCCATAGATTGACGACGCACCATCGCGCAAGACTTCGATGCGCTGGACTCCCTGAGTCGGCAATTGATTCACGTTCACCGCCTGCGAAAGCCCGGCAGTCATCGGATTGATCGCCATCCGGCGACCGTTCACCAGCACCAGCGTGGCCGTGGCGCCCATGTTGCGCAAATTGATGTTGGCGTTGTCGCCACGCGCGCCGGAGGAGCCCAGCCGTGATTCATTCTCGGGCAGATTGACCACGGATGGCAGCGACGTGAGCAGGTCTACGGGCAGCAAGGCTGAACGCACTTCCATGGCCTCCTGTCCAATCACCGATACCGGCACTGTGCTGTCGTCGGTGCGGCGGATGTTGGAGCCGGTGACCACGACTTCCTCAATCAGCGGAGCGTTGCCAGAAGCGTTTGCTGTTTGTGATGTTTGCGCAGTGGTGGTTGTGGCCGCACCAAACAGCATGCCAGTCAGTGCCAGATGCACCATGACGGTCAGCGGTTTCAGGCGCAGTGCTTGGGGGGTATCCCAAGAGGAAATGTGTGAAGGTTGGATACTCATGATGTGGGACTCCAATTTGAACGGTGGACACACGGGGAAAATGCTGTGGGTGCCCCGGTGTGGTAGTTATTTCGCTGTTATTTGCAGTGTGCGGCGGATATGGTAGGCATCGTGCGTGACAGAGCGATGGCAGATTGATTTCAGGCGCATGACAAGTGTGTGAATGACAGTCCAGAAAGGAGGGTTCGATGATGTCGCTGCCTGGCGCACTGTGCATCTCCCATGGCGGAGGGCCCTTGAATTACAGAGGAATTGGAATGACGACTTTGAGAGACTCACTGACGCGATTAGGCGTGTCCATTGGCCACAGTTCGGCAGGCTTCCTTGTTTTGCTTGTTGTGACATTTGTCAGCATCACCACTGCCACCGCGCAGGACTACGTCGAATGGAGCACTGAAACTCGCACTTCGCTCGGCTTCCGTGTGAATGACACGGCGATACGCCCGCTGCTGCCGGAAGGGTGGAGTCTCACACCAATTGCCGATGCGCCGGGGCAGGTCAACATCTCGGTCACGTTCATGGATCGGCATCTGGTGCTGGACCCGCAGGGCCAGCCAGTGCGGACTGGCACGAGCCGCTACATGGTCATGTCCGTGCAGGCGCGCAATGCGACGACCGGTCAGTCAGGCACCATGATCGTCAATGGCATTTCGCCTGAAGGATCTGGCGCCTACGAGGTGTATCAGCCTGCTGTTGTGGCCCGCGCTGAACGAACTGCCTCTGGACAAGGCGAGGAGAACGGACATGCTGAAGAAACCTGGGAGCTTGCTGCACAAAGTGGTGACAGCGTGACGTTGAATCTGAGTTATCGCACTGCGATTCCGGTGCGCAGGCAATCTTCAGTCGTGATCCGTTCCGGTCGCACACCGTCGTTCACCCGCACCTATCAGATCGATCAGGCATCTGATGTTCTGGGTGTACCCGGTGCTCCCGATAGCCGTATCGAGTCTGTATCGCTCACTGCAGCAGGGCCGCTGTTCTCGCGTATCTTCGATGGCACGGAAGTCATCACAGGTGTCACCTCGATCCCGTGGTACAACCGCGAGATCTTCATCCCGTAGCTGTGACGGGGTGAATCGGGTGGATACCCTTCAATTGGCGGTGGTAGAGTGGGTTTGCAAATCAAGCAACTCACAGGAAGAAGGTCATGAAGAGAATCATGTCAGTGGCAGCGTTTCTCGCCAACGAATGAGAGAGCATGACGATGACAGAGGTGCGCTCGCGTCCTGCTCAGCCATGACACCACCTACCATTTCCGGACCGCAACTGGGTAGAGCCACAGAGTGCGAAGCAATTCTCCGCTCACTCCCCGCATGGTTCGGCATTGAGCAAGCGATTCAAATGTATGTTCAGGACACGGAAAAGTATCCAACATTCGGCATTGCACAGGACGACAAGCTGGTTGGCTTCATGACACTGCGTCAGCACTTTCCGGATTCATGGGAAGTGCACTGCATGGCCTTTCATGCAGATGCACGCAACATGGGATTGGGCACCAAACTGCTCACGCATTGCGAGAATTGGTTGGCAGAACGTGGCGCGAAATTCCTGCAAGTGAAGACTGTCGCTGCGACCAGTCCCTGTCCTGAGTATGCACAGACGCGCGCATTTTATGAGAGTCGAGGATTCATTCCGCTGGAAATTTTTCCTCAGCTTTGGGACGCGCACAATCCGGCGTTGCAGTGCATCAAGATGCTGGTTTCCGCAAACGAGTAACCGCTCTTTCAATTTCAGCAGTGTTACAAATGACGGAAATCTTGAACGGGATCATTACCGGGTTTCGCTATCAATTTCATCCATGAGTGCAGTATGGCTGTAGTCTGCGAAACCGCTTTGCTCGCCTTCTTCAAGCAATTTTCACCACCCCCTCCAACAATTTCCGCAACCACGCCAACCCTGGATCACGATCCAATCTCGCGTGCCAGATCAGATAGATATCTCTCGGTTCGACGCAGATCGGCGAGTCGGTCGTCCACAGTTCTGCATTGAACTGCATACTCTCGGCTATGCGATGTGGAACTACCGCAATCATATCGGTGCCGGTGAGCAATTTGGGCACGACAGAGAAATGATTGACCGTCGTCGCAACACGCCGCTTCAATCCTTCGCGTTGCAACGCCCTGTCCACATTGCCCTGCGCCTCGCCTGTGCGCGACACCAGCAGATGGCGCGCGGCGAGAAAATCCTTCATCGATACTGCCTTGCCTGCAAGAGGATGATCTCGTCGCATCACCAGTTTGAAAGCGCTTTCATACAGAAAGCTGGAGCGCAGGCTGCGATCCTGCTCGCCCTGTGGTCCCAGGGCCAGATCGATTCTCGCCTCGCGCAACAGATCCACGGCACCGATCTGGGTGAAGGGCACTGCGTACAGATCCACCAAAGGTGCCAGACGTGCCACTTCAGTCATGAGTGGCAGCCAGAACAGGTCCACGGAAAGATCCGTCATGGCGATGCGAAATTTGCGCCGCGATTCCGCTGGCACAAACACGCTGGATTCGACCGACGCCGACAATTGCTGAATGGGGTCACGCACCTGCTCCCACAGGCTGGAGGCAAAGGCGGTGGGTTGGATCTGACGGCCATGCTTGATGAACAGTGGATCCTGCCAGTGGTCGCGCATACGGGCGATGGCGTTGGAGACTGCGGGCTGCGTCATGCCCAAAAGGTCTGCCGCCCGCGTGACAGAGCCTTCGATCATGATGGCATTGAAGACATGCAGCAGTGTCAGTTCCTGACTTCTCATGGTGTGGCGTTTCCGTGGACAGTCCGCACAATACATCACAATATATGATGTGTTTTATGCAAACTATCAATTGGTGTTATGAATTGTCAAGGTTCATAGTGCGCGCATCATTCAGTTCTGAAGCATCAAGGAGAAACAAAATTGATCCCGAAAAAATACAGCGGCTACGTATTCGCATTCTTCATGGCGTTACTCATGTCCTGCATCATGTCGTTCGTGATTTCGTCATTCAACGTCGGGTTCATCGACGGCATCCTCACCATCTGGCTCAAGGCCTGGGCGTTCGCGTTCGTCGTGGCGTTTCCCACGATCACGGTCGTGGCGCCCCTGGTGCGCAGGCTTGTTGGTCTTGTGTGCCAAAGGGATTAGCAGCGGAGGGCGGATCATATGAATATCGAGAATAGTCACATTTTCTACGCAGTGTTGGTGGGCATTGGCGCGACAGTGATCATGGATCTTTGGGCGCTGGGAGCGCGGCGTGTACTCAACGTGCCTTCGCCCAACTATTGCCTGGTCGGACGCTGGTTGTCCCATATGCCCGGCGGTCGCTTCATGCACACCAGCATTGTGGCAGCGGCGAAAAAGAACGCCGAGTGTGCAATCGGCTGGGGTTTTCACTATGTGATTGGTGTTGTCTACGTGTTCCTGCTTGTTGTCCCCACGTCGGGCAGATGGCTTGAACAACCCACACTGACGCCAGCACTGCTGGTGGGCATTGGTACCGTCCTGATTCCTTATTTCATCATGCAGCCGTCGTTCGGGCTGGGCATCGCGGCGGCCAGGACTGCCAATCCTGCGCAGGCCAGAGTGAGGAGTTTGATGTCGCACACGGCGTACGGGGTTGGGTTGTATCTGGCTGCGATATTGGTGAATCGTCTTGTGTAACAGGAGGAAGAGCGGGAGGTTCTGGCCAGCTTGCGACTCGCCGCTATACTGAACATGTGCGACCCGAAGGAGTCGTGCTGGAGCTCAACAGGGGGTTGAACGCTATAATCCAATGGATTAGGATTTAATATGCAAACGGTCGTAGAACTTCCGGAATATCTGCGGGAAGCTGATGCAGTGCTTGGCGATAAAGAGAGGTCTGCCATCATCGAAATGCTGGCGAGGAATCCCACTGCCGGGATTCTGATGGCGGGCACAGGTGGAATCAGAAAAATCCGCTGGGCCAGATCGGGTGGTGGCAAGAGCGGTGGTGTGAGAGTTATATACTACTTCTACAATTTTTCGATGCCTCTTTTCCTGCTCACATTGTTTGCGAAGAATGACAAATCAAATTTATCAAGAACTGAACGTAACGAACTCGCGCAACTCGTGCTCACATTACGCTCGCGGTATACAGGAACGCAGTCATGAGCAGTGCCTTTGAACGCATCAAACGTGGTCTTGGAGAGGCCATTGAATTTACAGAAGGAAAGCAGCCACACGCGTTAGTGCACAAGTTGGATGCCATGGATATTCGGAATATCCGATCCAACGTCGGGATGACGCAGACAGAATTCGCGTCCGCGTTCGGGATCAGTGTCAGCACACTGCGGCACTGGGAGCGGGGTGATCGCAGTCCTGCAGGACCTGCATTGGTGCTTTTGAATGTGATGGAGAAAGAACCCGGTGCGGTGTTGAGAGCCTTGTCCTCAGCACGCTGACGTGCAGCATACTTGCCATTAATCTCCCATACATCTTCCCCTCCGTATTCTGACCTTACTCAAAGAGAATACGGAGGCAGACATGAATACCTTGAACAGAACCAGGACACACAGTCACTCCATCAAGAATTTGTTGGTCAGGAGCGCACTGCTCATGGCATTGATGGTTGCAACTGCAACGCAGGTACAGGCAGATGGCCCGCGTGATCGCTCCGGTGGCGGCGAATGGCGCCTCGGCAACCACAATCAAATTTTTCACAGGACGGATCGCGGCTGGCAGCGGGTGCCGGGTTCTGCGATTGACGTGGGCGATGGCTGGGTGATCGGTACGGATCGGCGCAATGGCGGCTTCGGCATCTATCGCTGGAATGGTCGCCGCTTTGATCGCATGCCTGGCGGCGCTGTGGAGATCGGCGGCAGCTACGAGCGTCCGTGGGTAATCAACAATCGCGGCGAGCGCTTTGAGTGGACTGGACGGGATTGGCGTGAGGTGCGTGGTTATGGATCACCGCGTGGCGAACGTCGTGACGAACGCGATTCAGATCGTCGCTACGACAGGGATGACGACCACAGGAATGATCGACGTCGCCCGGGTTGGTAGATGCGTAGTCGTTGAAGTAGAACCGGTTTTGAAATAGTCCTCTATTGAGGATAGAGTAACCATCCATAACGCATTCCCCGACAGAGGCTTCAGACCATGAAACTCAACTATGATCCGGAAACCGACTCATTGTATATCGATCTTTCCGATCGACCGGGCGTTGAAAGTATGGAGGTCTCGGAAGGTATCGTTCTAGACTATGATACCGATGGCAACTTGACGGGCATTGATATTGACAACGCCAGCCGCAAGGTGGATCTGCAGAAACTTACACTCAGCAGATTGCCCGGTATCGTGGAGACCGAGGCGGCATAGTGCAAACCCCGAGTCGAACAGTGCGGAGAATCAGCCAGCCCGCGCCACCTTTTCCGTCGGCTCACAACTCCTGATCTGCGCATCGTACATCCTGACATCCGTGCCGCTGTGCTTTTTGAGAATAGCCATTGCTTCGCCCTCCCTGGCTGGATCAGCCATTCTGACGAACAGCAGGATATGGCCTTTGTCGATGTGTTCCTTGAGGATTTCCGCATCGCTTTGATGACTGATGGTGGCGGCCAGGGCGCCAGCGACACCGACGGCAACGATGCCGCCAAGTGCCGCGACCACTGCGCCACCCAGAATGGCCGATGATGCGACGATAGCTCCCATTACGCCTGTTGTGCCGACAAAGAACAGACCGCCGCCCAGCGAATGAGTCGCCTCGCCAACAGCTTCCCTGTTGACGAAGGCGATTGCTGGCGAACCAGCGGCATCAGAGTCTGAGTTGGTGCGGGCATACAAGTCGCCCAGCGCACCTTCAATCACTTGATCACTGGCCAACAGTCCCAATTCCTCGTGAGCGAATCCCGCAGCCCGCAGCTCCGAGATAGCGTCCTTCAGCTCTTTCCCGCCGTGAAAAACGCCAACCGCTTCCCGAATCGTCGTGTCGTTCCCGTTTGCAGTCATGTGCGTGGCCTTGTTGGTTGCCGTGGTCATGTTGATCATGAGAAGTGACCAACATGACAACTTGCACGCTGACTGTCTGTGCGTAATCCTACATACGGAGATCTGACTGCTGATGTGTCAGCTGACCTGCGTGAACAGTGTCGCCCGTTTACACCAGATCAAACCGATCCGCATTCATCACCTTGTGCCACGCCGCCACGAAGTCGCGCACGAACGCGTCCTTCGCATCGCTCTGGGCGTAGACTTCCGCGAGCGCACGCAGTTGCGAGTTGGAACCGAAGATCAGATCGACACGCGTGCCGGTCCATTTCAATTCGCCGCTCTTGCGATCCCGCCCCTCGAACACTTCTGCGTCATCTGACGTGGAGTGCCAGGTGGTACTCATGTCGAGCAGGTTCACGAAGAAATCGTTCGTGAGTGTATCGCGCTGTTTGGTGAAAACACCGTGGGAGGTCTGATCCGTGTTCGCATTCAATACGCGCAGGCCACCTATCAGCACTGTCAGTTCGGGTGCGCTCAGTCTCAGCAATTGCGCGCGATCGATCAGCAAGGCTTCCGCAGGAATGCTGGAGCGGGTCTTGAGAAAGTTGCGGAATCCGTCAGCCACTGGTTCAAGCGGCGAGAAGGATTCTGCGTCGGTTTGCTCCTGAGTGGCATCGGTGCGGCCAGGTGAGAATGGCACGTCGATGTTGTACCCAGTATTCTTCGCCGCCTTCTCAACAGCTGCACAGCCGCCGAGCACGATCAGATCTGCCAGTGATACGCGCTTGCCGTCAGTGCGTGCCGTGTTGAACTCTTTCTGAATACCCTCCAGTGTTGTCAATACTTTTGCCAGCTGTGCGGGCTGATTCACAGCCCAATCCTTTTGCGGAGCAAGTCGAATGCGAGCGCCGTTCGCACCGCCGCGTTTGTCAGAACCACGGAACGTGGAGGCAGACGCCCATGCTGTCGCCACCAGTTCGGAGATGGAAAGACCGCTGGCGAGCAGTTTGCTCTTGAGAGCTGCGATGTCCTGCGCGTCAATCAGTTTGTGATCGACTGCGGGTACAGGGTCCTGCCAGATCAGTTCTTCAGCAGGCACTTCCGGGCCGAGGTAGCGGGGTAGTGGGCCCATGTCGCGATGGGTCAGCTTGAACCAGGCACGGGCAAACGCATCGGCAAATGCCTGCGGATTCTGGTGGAAGCGGCGTGAGATCGGTTCGTAGATCGGATCCATGCGCAACGCCAGATCCGCAGTGGTCATCATGGGTGCATGGCGAATGTTAGGGTCATGCGCATCGGGAACAGCGTGGGCAGCCGCGCCGCCTTTGGGATGCCACTGATGAGCTCCCGCCGGGCTCTTGCCCAGTTCCCACTCAAAGCCGAACAGCGTATCGAAATAGCTGTTGTCCCACTGAATCGGAGTGGGCGTCCAGGCACCTTCGACACCACTGGTAATGGTATGCACTCCCTTCCCGCTGCCGAAGGCGTTCTTCCAGCCCAGGCCCTGTTCCTCGATTGCAGCGGCTTCTGGCTCCGCACCGACCAGAGCGGCATCGCCTGCACCATGACACTTGCCGAAGGTATGACCACCAGCGACCAACGCCACAGTTTCTTCGTCGTCCATGGCCATGCGTGCGAAGGTCTCGCGGATGTCGCGGCCTGAGCCAACGGGGTCGGGATTGCCATTCGGGCCTTCGGGATTCACATAGATCAAACCCATCTGTACGGCGGCGAGCGGGTTTTCCAGATCTCGATCTCCGCTGTAGCGTTTGTCACCCAACCACTCGGCTTCGGCGCCCCAGTACACGTCTTCCTCCGGCGCCCAGATGTCTTCGCGGCCGCCAGCAAAACCGAAGGTCTTGAAGCCCATCGACTCCAGCGCAACGTTGCCCGCCAGCACCATCAGGTCGGCCCAGGAGAGGCTGTTGCCATACTTCTGCTTGATCGGCCAGAGCAGGCGACGCGCCTTGTCCAGATTGCCGTTGTCAGGCCAGCTGTTGAGAGGGGCAAAACGTTGATTGCCGGTGCCGGCGCCACCACGACCATCGGAAATGCGATAGGTACCGGCGCTGTGCCATGCCATGCGGATGAACAAAGGGCCGTAGTGACCGTAGTCGGCTGGCCACCAATCCTGGGAATCAGTCATCAGGGCAAAGAGATCCTGCTTGACGGCTTGCAGATCGAGGCGCTTGAACGCTTCGGCATAGCTGAATCCTGCATCCATCGGGCTGGAGGCAGGGGAGTGCTGGTGCAGAATCTTGAGGTTCAACTGGTTCGGCCACCAGTCGCGGTTGGATCTGGTACCCACTGCCGCTGCTGTGGCCGCGCCGTGCATGACGGGGCACTTACCGGCGGTGCTGTTGTGTTCTGTTGTCATGATGCTCTCCATTTCTCGCTGTCTATTCGTTTTTTGGTTTGATGATTGGTCAGGAATCCTGTGCAGTCATACCATACCCGGATAAACACAGGACGTCTCACCAAAAAAACTTATCAAATCGATAGAGAAGGATTCTTCAGGGTGCACGGAGAGCACAGTCACAGATATTGACAGGCAGGACTCATGGCGCAAGTGGTTGAATGGATGGCCGAGCTTGGTGTGCGGTGCTGACTACTGGCGTCGTGCGTCGATGGCCTTGCGCAGGGCAGAGGAACTGTGGGTTTTTTCATCGCCAACGAACGCGATGCGGCCGCCGCAGGCTTCCACAGCGAAACGCTCTGGCATCTGCTCCAGCGAGTAGTCCGTGCCCTTGGCCTGAATGTGCGGACGAAACAGTTCGATGAGAGGAATGGGAAGAGCGGCCTCCAAAGGTACCACGTAGCTCACGGCGGCAAGCGCGGCAATCACTTCCATGCGCTCTTCACACGGGTTGATGGAGGGTTCGCGATTGGGATTGGTGCGAATGGACGCCTCGGTGTTCACGCCGATCACCAGCACGTCACCAAGGGCGCGGGCAGCATCCAGATAGCGCGTATGTCCCACATGGATCAGGTCGAAGCAACCATTGCCAAACACGATGACTTCGCCGCGCTGGCGATGGGCTTCCAGTACGGGAACCAGGTCTTCTGGATTGGCAAATATCTTGTTGCTGGTTGTCATCAATCTCTCGCTCGGTGCTGATTACAGTGAGGCAGTTACAACCACGCGGTTACAACCACGCGGTTACAAGAAGTAGTCGGGCACCGCACTGGTGTCAGTCTTGAGTTTCTGCAACTCCGCCGGGTTCTGGATCAGCCGCTCGATCCACCAGTTCACATCGTTGTACAGGCAGGTGACTTTCTCGCAGCTGGTCGTGGCGTTGAAGTTCTTGACCAGATCAGCGGTCACTCCGCGCGTGGCGTCGTAGGTCTGCACATCGGCTACTGCGTTCTTGTCACCGAGGCGACCATGATCCTGATTGCGATACACCGGGCAGTTGAACAGTCCCAGCGGGCTCAATACCTGCCGGAAGAATTGCATGTGGCACTGTTGTGGCTGTCTGGTCAGTGTCTGTGTGCGGCCTTGCAGAATCGCCTTCAGACCGGTGCTCTGGTGAACATGGAAATCAGGGGATTCCAGTTTGACCGCAGCATCCACCTGCTCCTGAATCTGTGCGACTGTCTGCGCCCAGTTCTGCTGATGCCTGATGTCGATCACTTCGGCGTTGTTGACTTCATCGCGGGTCAGGAACGGTTTGAACGTGATGTAGGTGAACTGTGAGTCCCGCGCCAGTTTTGCCGCCTGTGCCATTTCCTGCAGGTTCTGCACGATGCTGGTGTCGTTGATGTTGGCACCTGTCCACGTGACGATGTAGGAGAAGCCCACGGTCAGTTTGGGATTGGCGGCCTTGATCTCGGGCACCAGCGCGCAGATCTGTTCCAGCGTGATCGCCTTGCGGGGTTTGTGCATGGCCTGGAAGGTCGGGTCGGTGCCCGAGTCCAGTGACAGGCGCACCCAGTCCTGCTCGTCCAGACAGTCCGCAATCTCGGCGATCTTCTTGTTGCCGGTGCCATTCGACACGATGGCGATCTGCAGGCCGAGCTCCTTCATGTAGCGAATGGTTTCGGAGAACTTCGGGTACAGCGTGGGTTCGCCGCCACCGATCACGATCACCGAGCGCAGTCCGCGCTCTGCCATGATCGCCATTGATGAGAGCAGTTTGTCGTGGTCGAAGCGGATGCCGGTGTTGAGGATGTCCAGATCGACGCAATGATCGCAGGCATAGTTGCACGCGGTGGTCAGGTCTAGGTTGATGGAGATCGGTGCGAAGTCGGGCACCTTGTCCAGATCAATCCCAGGATCGAAATCCGTGCCACCGCTGGCCTTCTCGCGCAGGGCAATCTGCCAGCGCACATAACTGTCCAATGCTTCGTGGGCCCCGGGCTGCACCAGCTTGGTGGCAAAATCATGAATGCTGTCCAGCTCCAACTGATCTTCCGCATCATCGGCACGGGCTGCAGGCGCATCCAGGTTTCTGAGAGGGATGGCATTGAGTGGCGCAGTCTTCGTTGTCATTGTTCACCTGTTCTGAAAGTCGGATTCCGAAAGTCGAGTGCTGGAAATCTTCGAAGGCGCAATCTTACGTTCTATGCATTGATACAACAAGGCTTCAGACCGGCCCACCCGCAGGAGCTTGTCTGCAAGCGAATGCCTCATCAAGCGCTCAGACCAGTGCCGCACGGCAGGCATCGGCCAGTTGCAGAAGATTGCTGTGCCCTCGTCGCAAGGGTTCTCCGTAACGCCAGATATCATGAATCCGTGCGAACGTACCCGTGCAGCCATAAAAGCCCTGCTCGCGATTGAATCCGGTATTGCTCTGCGATCGAGGGCCATCGCGCAGCGCTGTCAGAAACGCCGCCGCCATCAACCCCATGGGGTCGTCGAGCCCGATCCGCCGACCATTGGCAGTCAGATATTGCTGGTACTCCGGCAGCACCACCTCGCGCTCGACCTTCAGGTCATTGACCTGGTACCACGCCGGGCGGGGGCGCTCGGCGCAGGTCTGCAGTTGCAGTTGAGCCTGGGTCACTCCAATGTCTGTGCGGTATGCAAAGTCGAGAATCAAACTGTTGATGGCTGAATTTTCAGGAGAGCCGCCATGCCCTGCTGTTACCACGATGTCCTCACAGTCCCCCGGACCATTCAATACCTGCAGCATGCTGATCAGGTGCGGCGCGGCGTCAGGAATCATCGTCGGTCCGATGGAGATGGGGCTCAGGCGCATGGCAAACCTCTGCACCGGCAGGGTCAGGGCGCCATGCAATGATTCGAAAACCGGCAGCGTATGGGGCCACTGCGAGACCATATGCAGCAGCAGGCCGCGCTGCTCGAAGGCGCTGATCAGCTCATCCACCTGTGGTGTGGACAAGGGCCAGGCCAGCGGTTTCTCCACAAGGCAATGACATCCGGCCTCTGCGACGATAGCCAGTTGTTCTGCATGAACCTGCCAGGGCGTGCAGATGGCCACCACATCGGGTCTCTCGGTGGCGATGGCATCGCGTAAATCCACGTAGCCCTTGGTTGTGATGTGGTGGCGCTGTGCCAGTTCTCTGCGGGCGAGCTCAGCGGTGTCTGAGCTGGTGCCGACGATTCCCGCGATGCGGGCGCCAGCCTTCTGCAGAGCTGCGGCAATGAACGGCCCGGTGCCCTGCCGAACGGAGCGGGCACCGGCAAGAACGATGTTGATGGTCTTGGTCATCAGAAATCAGGATTCAGGTAGTTGGGACGGCGATTATACATGGCCTCTCAGTGTGGCATCGCACGGATCGCCCAGAGCGGTTCCGGCAGGATAGCCGAGTTCTCTCAACTCACTCATACCCCAAGGATTCGCCATGACCATTGCCCTGACCCCTCTGATATCCCTTATCGCCGGTATTCTGATTCTCATGGTGCCGAGACTGCTCAACTATATCGTCGCAATCTATCTGATCATCGTCGGCCTGGTTGGGCTGTTTGGCGCCAGTTCCTTCAATTTCAGCTGATGCTTTGCTTCTGCCTGGCTCATAAGCGCCCTACCGAACATATAATGGTCATAAAATAAGCATATACTCCGGTGACGCCGCGCCTTGTCTGGCGCGCCAGCAACGGAGCCTGCAATGAGCACTATAAAAGATAGCCATACTATATCTGTCAGGAAGGGTGCGACGCCTGAACAGAACTTGCTACTGTCACTGCTCGAGCCGGAAACTCGCGGACGCTTGTTTCCCTGCCTGGAGTTGGTTTCCTTTTCCCTGGGTCAGGTACTGTACGAACCCGGTTACAAGATGCTCAGTGTCTACTTTCCAATAGATTCCATCGTGTCGTTGCTGTATGTGATGGAGAACGGAGCGTCGGCAGAGATATCGGTTGTCGGCAAGGAAGGCCTGGTGGGTGTCTCGCTGTTCATGGGCGGCGAAACCACTCCGAGTCGCGCGATTGTACAGAGCGGCGGCCATGCGTACCGATTGAGCAGCAGTATACTGTTGGCTGAATTCAATCGTCACGGCGACATGATGAGTCTGGCGCTGCGCTACACGCAGGCGCTGATCACGCAAATGGCGCAAACTGCGGTGTGCAACCGCCATCACAGTGTGGATCAGCAGCTCTGTCGCTGGCTTCTGCTGTCTCTGGACAGGCTGAATGACAATCAGCTCACCATGACGCAGGAACTGATTGCCAACATGCTTGGCGTCAGGCGGGAGGGAGTAACAGAGGCGGCTGGGAAATTGCAGAAGCTGAACGTCATCGCCTACAGTCGCGGCAAGATTACCGTGCTGAATAGAAAAAAATTGGAGGAACTCAGCTGCGAGTGCTATGCAGTAGTCAAGCATGAAACGGACAGGTTGTTCACAATGGGCAGGCACTGACCATGGAGCAAGGTCCAGGTAGAGAATTCATCTATATATATGGTGTCGAACAGACAGACAGGGGGGACTTGGGCATACTAATGTGCGGTTAAGAAATTACAGCGTAAAAACCCGCGCCAGCGAACGGCGCGCTGTGGTTGCAGGACGCACTAATGCGAATCAGACGCCCCACCTCTCCAGTCAATCGGTTGCTGAAGGCTCTCCCTCTTGAAGAACAACTACTGGTAGCAGCCAACAGTGAAACGGTAGAGCTTGCCGCTGGCGATATTCTTTGCGAATACAATCAGATCCCACGCCATGTCTATTTCCCTCTCAGCGGATTGATCTCTCTCGTTGTCAGTATTGATGATCAGGCACCACTCGAACTGGCCATGATCGGCAGCGAAGGCATGCTCGGTGCTACCAAGATACTTGGTATCCGTGAAGCGCCCATGCGTGGGGTTGTCCAACTCAAGGGTCAGGCAGTACGCATGACCGTCAGTGCATTTGAAGAGTTGTCGAAAAACGGTTCACAACTGCAGGCAGTCGTGAAGCGCCATCTGTTCGTGCTGATGACGCAATTGAACAGAGCCGCAGGCTGCACGCATTTCCATGAAGTCAGCAGTCGTCTCGCACGCTGGTTGCTGATGGCCCATGATCGCTCACCAAGTGAAAAATTTTTCCTGACACAACAATTCCTCTCGGAAATTCTTGGTGTCCAGCGCAGTGCGGTCAGTATCGCTGCAGGCAAGCTGCAGGAGAGAGGGCTGATCAACTATGTACGTGGTGACATCACAGTATTGGATCGTAAAGCTCTCGAAACCGCTGCATGTTCGTGTTACGCCGCGATCATGAAAGATCAGCGTCGCTTCGCCACCCTTCTCGGTACCGCTTGATGCTGGTATTCGAGCTTTTTCGTCAATAACGGGATACACGTCGCAACAATACTCCGCTGCACCGGCAAAATGGGGTACTTACCTGCTTATGCAAAAAGTCTCCGGGTAATACCATGGGAGCTCTTAAACCCGGCGCTGCAATGACAATCCATGAGTTGGCAATCTGACGTAACTGAAGGCGATGCAGAAACACTATCCGCCGGCATCATTACCATTCACACCAAGCATTGGTTGGTGTCTGTTCTGGACAATCCGGTAGAGCTTACCTACATCGAATATTTGTTGCTGAAGACGCTGGTGATTGAAAAGGGCAAGGTCATCAGCCGTGAAACACTCCTGGAGCGAGTGTGGCACTACGGCAATGTGAGTCTTCTGGAGACCCGTACGGTGGATGTTCATATTGGCAGGTTACGCAAGAAGTTGGGGATGGCTGGTAATCTCATCATCACTGTTCGCAATGTGGGATACCGGATGGCTTTCTCGCCCGAATGGATCAGTCGCTGACAACCTGGTCTGGTCGATTTTCACTCATGTGCGCTATCAGACTGTTGACTCCATACCAGCGCGAGAACTGCCCCACGTGGACATATCTCGCCCGCGTGAACTCCTCGAACCCCGCTCGCTTGATTCCACGTATTGATGCGGTGTTGTCAGGTTCCGCGCCGATACATGCTGTGCGGTATTGATTCGGCCAGCGTCGTTTCCTGTAGTCAGCAATGATCGTCATCAGCAATGACTGATAGATACCCTGGCCTCGATAAGCACTCTCAACGAAACAATCGTAGATATACAGGCGACCCAGTCCTACCGGCAGAGTGAAGTTGATCTCACTGATATGGCATGGCGAAGTTGTGACCCAGGCGTAGCCCACCAGGTTGCCGTCGACGATGGCGATGTGGCACTGCTGGCAATCATGCTGCATCCGCAGGTGAAACTGTTGCGCAGGGTAGGCCAGGCTCAAGATGCGAAACCATTGATCCTGTGTCGAATCGATGATGTGGCATGCGACTGGTCTGCTGGCTTCTGACAGAGGGAAGGTGCGTTGCTTCAAGTCGAGCAGGAAGAAAACAACGCTCTGGTAGTCGATGCCGACTGGGGTCAATTTTCTGATGGCTCGATACAGCATGGGTTTCTGCAATCACGGGCTGATGACACGCAGTTTGATTGCGTGACGGACAAGGCCGGCAATGTTGGTGGCATCAAGTTTTCGCATAAGCTGACTGCGATGGGACTCCACGGCTTTCACTGACAGATTCAGCAGACGCGCGATTTCCCTGGTGATGGTGCCTTCTGCCACCAGTTGCAGAATCTGCCGCTCGCGGAAGGACAGACGCACACCCTCATCGTCCTGCTGGCGCAGATAGGCGTCCACCATGGTGCCGGTGACTTCCGGGCTCAGGTACAGCCGACCACGGCTCACCTCCAGCACAGCCTGCACCAGATCGGCTGACGCCTGGGTCTTCAGGACATAGGCTTTGACGCCGGCCCTGAAAGCTTCCAGGAAACTGCTCTCTTCCTCGTACATGGTCAGCATGATGACCTTGGTGGATGCGCCGGTCTGTTGCAGCTTTCTGGCCACTTCAATGCCGTTGTGCACGGGCATGTTGATATCGAGCACTATCGCATCCGGGCAACAATCACATACAAGTTGCAGAGCTGTAGCGCCATCGGAGGCTTCGCCAACGATCGTCATGCCGGCGGTCTCCAGGAGATTGCGGACGCAGTGGCGAAACATGGCATGATCATCTGCCAGAACAATATTCAAGCTATGCGCCTCTTTCAGGCCTTGATCATGCCGCGACGTATCGCGTAACGAACCAGGCTCGCGATGTTGTGAATATCCAGACGCTGCATGATGTGCGTCCGATGAGATTCTGCTGTCTTGACACTGACAAACAGCATGGAAGCGATCGACTTGGTCGTGTGTCCTTCTGCAATCAACTGTAAGACCTGGCGCTCACGTTCACTGAGCACCTCGGAATCGACGTTATTCTTCGAGACATAGATATTGACTACCGAGTCCGAGATCCCCGGGCTCAGGTAGACAGACCCTTTGAGTACTTCCCGCAGAGCTACAACAAGTTCGGCCGTAGTCTGTGTCTTCAATACATAGCCGCGCACACCTGCTCTGAGCGCTTCCAGTACACATGCATCGTCGTCGTACATGGTAAGCAGCACGACCTGGGTGTTGGGTGAGCGACGCTGGATGTCGCGCGCTGCATCGATGCCATTGAGCAACGGCATGCTGAAGTCGAGGATGGCCAGATCGGGGGTCAGGTTGCGAACCAGGCGGATGGTGTCGTGTCCGTCTTCCGCTTCGCCGATCACTTGAAATTCGTCACCGTCAAGCATACTGATCAGTCCCTGCCGGAACATGACATGGTCATCAGCCACTACAACGGTTTTGCTTTTTTGAATTCTCATAATGGAATTTCCACCTGTAGTGTTGTGCCCACGTTCGATTGCGAAGAAATTTGAAAAGTGCCACCAAGCGCTCCGACACGCTCCTTGATTCCGATCAGACCAAGTCCGTGCGAGGAACCTGCAACATTGGGCTTGGACTGGAAGCCGCTGCCGTCGTCGCTGACAGTGCAGAATATATAGTCCTCTTCGCGCCAGATTTGTATATCGCAGTGACGTGCATTGGCATGACGGGAGACATTGGTGAGCGCCTCCTGCACGGTTCGGTAAATGACGGTTTCAATCTCTGGATTGATTCTGTCTCTGGTGTCGCCGCTTATATTGATTGCCAGTGAACTGCGCTTTCTGACACCGTCGACGAGCGCTCTGATTGCCGGCATCAAACCAAGTTGGTCCAGGATGATCGGGCGTAACTCATGCGACAGACTCCGCAGTTGAGAAGTCACCTCGTCGAGATGACCGACAACAGTGCCAATGCGTATCGCGGTGTCATGTGTGGAATGCTTGGCGATTTCGGCCAGCTCAAGATAGACCACTGCCAGTATCTGTGCAGACTCGTCATGAAGTCGATGCGCTATACGCTTGGCTTCGCTTTCGAATACATCATAGAGCTTGATCAACGCTTCATTACTATGGCGATGACAGAGTCTGGAGATTTCAAAAGGGGACAAGGTTTCCTTGAAGAAGCGACTGGCGGCTTCGTTGAGTTCACTTTGGATGACAGGACAATCTCCCGCCGAACTAAGCGCCATTTCAAGCGCCTGCTGGTGAGCCTCAGCCACTTCCAACAGTCCTATGCCATCCTGTAACTCCTTCCTCCCGAATTCATAGGCAACTGCCAAGGCGTTCTCTCCGCCGTTGTCCAGATATGAACTGAGAATCTGCTGATACATCTTGTGTCGAGGAACTTCAGTCTGTGCCACCATCATGAGATCTCTTCCGGGTTTCAATAATCGTCACAGTGGAGAGTACGGTATGGCACAAGCGGTTTTCTGTTCCTTATCGAACATTACTATGTTAGGTACATAACATAGAGTGATGAATATGTGATGATGATGTAATAAGAAGGGGGCAAGTACACTTGATATTCATAATTCTATTTTCTTGAAAGCCACATGATGACTTCCACGCGCACACCATGACCGGGAGTGCTTCTGATAATAAAGCTGTCTGCGATCTGTTTTACCCCTGACAATCCCAGCCCAAGACCACCAGACGTGGAGAAACCGTTCATCATTGCCCTGGCAATATTCTGTATTCCAGGGCCAGTGTCAGTTGCTATGATCTGGATGCCGGATCGGGAATCCTTGTGGATGCTCTGGAGGGTCAACTCTCCATGGCCAGCGTAGAGAATTATATTTCTGGCAAGCTCTGATATGACTGTTGCCACCAGGGTTGCCTGTGTTGAAGAGCAGCCCAGTTCCTGGGCCATGACTCTCCCTTTCTGTCTGGTTTCCACAATATCCAGCGGGGTTGCTATTTTTATGGTTGTCGCATCGTCAGAGTCATCTATCTCTATACTCCGTTGTGGAACGAAATTATTTTCCGCTATCGAAAGGTAGCCGGCATGTTCTTCTCTCATTTTCCACTTCTCTCGTAATTACCTTGATGGCGTGAGAAAAATACTACTCTGGATTTTCGTCACATAGCATCGGGTAATACCCTGAATAAGCACCCGTGTGACACAACACTCAATTGAATTTCTCTCCTCCAGCGCTGAATTTTTGTTACATGGATGTTACACGCCTAGTAAGAAAAATCATGACAATGCATTCACTGACAAAAGCTATCAGGGAAGTACCTGATACATGATTTTCCGGAACTGATAACAAGAACAACGCTGATCAAACATCGGCAGGAGAAAAAAAATATGCAAAGTATGGAAATTCCATTCGATGATGAACCTGTAAATTCCCGTCAGCGCAAAGTTTCACTGGGCTCACTGTTTCCCGAATTGTTGGTGTTGGCCTTTATATTGACCTCTCCTCTCGCTCTCGCTCAAGCACCTGGCGGATTCATCGAAAATCCTGATACCGCTGTCAGTCGACCGGCATTGAACGTCAGTCAGATTCAGAGCTTCATGCCGCAGCGTGGCCTTTTCACTTTTCCCTCACCTTACAATACCCAGGCCATCAGGTTGACCAATGGCACTGACTGCGGTGGCAAGGATTGTGTGAACTACGCAGGCTATTCGTACTGGCGCAACATGAACAATCATGTCGGTATGGAGTCCATGCTGATTTTCATGGGGCTTGACCGCAGTCGTGGCGGGGTTGGGCCTGTGCTGTTTGAACTCAATAAAAGCAACGGCGCATTGACCAATCTTGGGCCTCTGTTTCCGAAGGAGCATCCATTGAGCTGGGCTACCGGTGAGGGTTGGTACTTCAGCGCCACGCTGCCCACCAAGCTCTATCTCAATGATGGCCCTCGTATCGTGCGCTTCGATGTCATCACAGGACACATGCAGACGGTGGCGGACATCACGCAGAAGCTGGGCGCGGGTCACATGGTGAGACAGATCCATTCCAGCGACAACGACCGTGTGCATTCGGGGACAGTGCGTGATGCAGCAGGTTATCGCAATCTGGGTTGCATGGCCTACGAGGAAGACATCGGGCGCTATCACTTCTTTCCAATCACTGTGGAATTTGATGAATGTCAGGTCGATCGCAGTGGTGAATGGTTGGTCATCAAGGCCAATCTTGACGGTATTAACGGAGAAGACAATTTGATCGTCAACCTGCGTACTGGAGTGCAGAGGGTTTTGCGGGACAGGGATGGTGCAGCAGGACATTCCGATCTGGGCCATGGATACATGATCGCGGCAGACAACTGGGCGAATGACGCCAATACCTGGAAGCTTTGGGACTTCAACCAGCCTGCACAGACTGGCAAAAAGGTCTATCACAACACGAACTGGAACATCGCGGCACCGGATCATGTCTCGCACACCAATGCGAAAGCGGGTGTTGCTGCCCAGCAGCAGTATGCGTGTGGCAGTAGCGTCAATAAAAACGCCGGCACTCACGCCAATGAGATTTTCTGCTTTAACCTGGATGGCTCCGAATCAACACTGGTGGTCGCTCCTGTCATGACCAATCTGTCCGCCTCAGGTGGGGACGATGAGTATGCACGCTATGCCAAGGGGAATCTGGATATAACAGGGCGCTATTTCCTGTGGACCAGCAATCTGGGTGGATCGCGCCTCGATGCGTTCATCGTGCAGGTTCCTGAGCATTTGCTGACGGGAGTGACAACCCCGTCCGCTCCGCCGCAAACTCCTGCGCTGGAGCCCCAGTCGACACCGGTGTCGCCAATCACGGCGACTGAACTTGCACTGATTGCAACCAGCGAAGTGCTGCCCGGTGCGACTGTCTGGCAGGCCACCCGCAACGTGACGGTGTCGTCGAAGCGCATCGTCAAGACATCAGGCTGTGAAGGATGTGCGGACGCTGGAGCGGTGTCCCTGCAGCGGGTTGCCAGCGGCAATGCCACTCTGGAGTTCACCGTTGATTCCACTGTGCCATTGATGTATGTCGGCTTCACAAGAACCCAATCGGTACCGAACGCGAAGGCGCTGCTGTATGCGCTGAGCTTCCAGCAGGGTATAGCGGAAGTGCGGGAGAAGGGAGTCTATCGTGCCGACATTCGCTTTCAGAAAGGTGATCGCTTCAGCATCAGTATCGTTGCTGGCAAAGTCAGATATGCTCGCAATGGCACTGTGTTCTACACGAGTTCACTTGCCCTCCAGTACCCACTGTTTGCTGGCACTTCCCATAACAACCTCGGTTCTGCTCTGGAGCACATTGTACTGACGACTGACAAGGCGCCAAAAATCGCCTCTGTGTCGAGTCGTGTGGTGGGCGTGGGTGAATTGGAGGTTACCTGGAGCACAGACAAGCCCGCTCAAAGCATGGTGCAATACGGCGCCACCAGCGAATACGGCTTCAGCACCTCACACATTACCGTTCTGTCAACGTCTCACCGGGCAGTGCTGAAAAATCAGGCTCCGGGGAGCAAAGTACACTTCAGGGCATTGGCGCTGGATGCCGCCAATCAGCTCACGAGTACTGGAGATTTTCTTGTGATGACCCCGTAAGAGAGCATCGTTACAGGAACGTTACACCTGAATTTCCGTTTCTCCCGCAATCACTTGTCTAAAATTCCGGCTCAGGACATCACCTGATCCGGAATTTTTCATTCAACTATAACAAGACAAGAAGAGTCAGCAGGAGTAACGAAATATGCTAGAACGAAAATTCATGGTGAAAGGCGTGTGTGCAGTTGCCGCAGTGTTCACTTTATCGCAGGCCGGTCTGGTAGCGGCACAACCGGGCAAGGGAGGATTTCTGGAAACTCCCAACAATGCGTCAGCAAGGGCGCTCATGAATGCCAATGCGCTGCGTAATTTCATCCCACCGCGTGGTGCATTCACTTTTCCAGCGCCTTACAACACCGAGGCAGTCCGATTGACCAATGCCAGCGATTGCGCAGGCAATGACTGTGTGAACTATGCTGGTTATTCATACTGGCGCAACATGAACAACCATGTCGGCATGGAGTCCATGCTGATATTTCTGGGTCTCGATCAGACGCGCGGCGGAAAAGGTCCTACATTGTTCGAGCTCAACAAGGCGAGCGGTGAGCTGAAGGATCTGGGTCCGCTGTTTCCGTCCAACAATCGTCTGAGCTGGGCGACGGGTGAAGGTTGGTATTTCAGCGCCACGATGCCCACTACGTTGTATGTCAATGATGGCCCGCGCATTTCCCGCTTTGATGTCATCACCGAGGAGTTGCGAACGGTGGTGGATATTTCGAACCAGTTTGGCAGTGGAGTACTTCTGACGCAGATGCACACCAGTGACAACGACAGGGTGCACTCTGCGACAGTACGCAACAGTGCGAATTATCGTGTCATGGGCTGCATGGCCTATGAAGAGGATTCCAAACGCTATCACTTCTATCCCATTACGCAGGACTTTGACGAATGTCAGGTGGATCGCAGCGGAGAGTGGCTGGTGATCAAGGCGAATCTTGATGGCAGGGATGGGGAGGACAATCTGATCGTCAATTTGCGCACCGGTAATGAACGTCTGTTGCGGGACAAGGACGGCGCCGCCGGACACTCGGACATGGGGCATGGCTACATGATTGCCGCTGATAACTGGGCACCAGACGCCAATACCTGGAAGGTCTGGGATTTCAATGAACAAACCTTGAAGGGTAAACGTGTTTACTACAACAAGGACTGGAACGTGTTCGCGCCGGCCCATGTCTCACACACCAATGCGCAGAGAGGTGTGGCACCAGAGAGGCAATATGCTTGTGGCAGCAGTGTCAATCGCGGCAATGGCATTCACGCGAATGAAATTGTCTGTTTCAACATGGATGGGTCGTCTACCTCCGTGGTCGTCGCGCCTCTCATGACCAATCTCGACACCTCAGGTGGTGGTGATGAGTATGCGCGTTATGCCAAGGGCAATCTTGATATCACGGGACAATATTTTCTGTGGACTACCAATATGGGAGGCTCCCGACTCGATGCCTTTGTTGTTCGAGTTCCCGATCATTTGCTGACCGGCGTCACGGATCTCACGAACGATTCGGGCACCTATAGTCGACCCACGGTGCCGGCAGTGACACCTCCAGTAGTAACTCCACCAGAGGCAGTCTCTTCCAATCCATCGGCAGGTGCAGTTCACTGGCAGGTCACAAAGAACATCACTGCTTCAGGAAGCCGGATTACCAAGACGGCAGGTTGTAACGGTTGCCCTGATGCAGGCTCGATCTCCGAAGAACACAGTGGAGGAGGTGATGCGCACATGGATTTCACTGTCCGCAGCTCCTGGGCTATGCTGTTGGCCGGTTTCACGAGAACGCAGGCTATTCCTGCAGCAGCCGATATCGTGTTGGGGCTGCGATTGCAGAGTGGTGTTGCGGAGGTTCGTGAACGTGGCATCTACCGTGCGGACATTCGTTATCGGGATGGTGACAGATTCAGTATTACCATCAAGGCAGGACGGGTTTCGTACGCACGCAACGGGTCTGTCTTCTACTCTGCCGCGTACTCTTCGTCGACTCGCCTGTTTGCGGGAACATCACTCTATAATCTGGATGCCGCTATAGAAAATGTGACGCTGGTGGTGGATTGATCTACCTTTGAATGGCTAGACCGCTACACGAAGACGCTGGGGTTTTTCCTGCGCAGTAAACCAGTCAACGGTTCTGCGCAGGCCATCGTCAAACATTACTTCGGGTGCAAACCCGATCATGTTTTGTGCTTTCTGAATGCTGGCCTGTGAATGTTTGACGTCACCCAGCCGAGCGTTTTCAAAAATCGGTCTTGTCTGTCGTTGCAGAATGGTTTCAAGACAATTGATCAGATCAATCAGACTCCAGCGATTGCCACAGGCTATGTTCATGACCTGACCTGGTGAATAGGAGCTCGTGGCGGCTGCAATATTGGCCTGCACGACATCATTCACATACGTGAAATCGCGGGACTGGGACCCGTCACCGTAGATGTGCGGTGACACCCCTTGCACCATGGCTCGCACAAACCGGGGAATGACTGCGGAGTATTCCGAGTCAGGGTCCTGGCGCGGACCAAAGACATTGAAGTAACGCAGAGCAACCGTGTCCAGCCCAAAGGTCTTCCAGTACAGCTGACAATAGAATTCACAGATCAGTTTGGAAACGGCATAGGGGGACATGGGATCAGTTTTCATGTCCTCGTGTTTCGGAAACACGTCCGAATCGCCATACACAGAGGACGATGACGCCATGACGAATCTTCGAGTGTTGGCCTTTCTTGCCGCGTCGAGCAGGATCAGCGTGCCGGTGACATTCACATCATGGGTTGAGGCCGGGTCAATCATGGAGCGTGCAACGGAGCACAGCGCTGCATGATGGAAGATGGTGTCTACTCCTGCTACCGCCGCAGCGACGCACTCAGCGTCACGGATGTCGCCTTCAATGAGAGTGACAGGGAGGCCCGCCAGATTCTCGCGCTTTCCAGAAGAAAAATTGTCCAGCACACGCACCTCTGCCCCCAGCGAGCAAAGGTGTGCAGTAATGTGAGACCCAATGAATCCAGCACCACCAGTGACCAGATAGCTCATGATATTGTCCTTTTCAGTTGTTGTTACAGGTTGTGAGTACTGCGTGGAAGTACAGCTTGTGATTACTGCTTTGAGCAGGGTCTGAAAGTGGTGTGGGGCTGTGTTGGATCACTTCCACATCACCTGCTGTTGTCTGAAGACAAAGCGGATGAACCCTATGACCGTGGCCCAATTCAGTACACAGAATGCATATGGGATGGTGAATGCGCGTACGCCCGTGTTACGGGATTCCGAGATCCGGCCCCCGAGCGCGGCAGCGTAGAAAAGTAATTGCACGACCAGCACAGCCAGATAGAAAGTGCTGTCGATCAAAAAGAAATTGCTGATCATGATCAGCATCAGAAAAAGCGGCGCTGTCAGGCGAAGAAACTTGTGCGAAATTGTCTGTATCCACAATCGATTGACAAATGGATTCAAAAGCCATGTCTCGCGTGAGAACAATTGAAAATTTCCCGCAATGGTGCGGACTTTTCTGCGGAACTCACTGCTGGCAGAAATGGCGGCTGCATCGGTGGCGACAGCATCGGGTTCAAAGATCACACGATAGCCCTGGCGCACGATATTCATGGGAATCAGCATGTCATCCAGCAGTGAGTCCGGCGCGATGGGTTGAAACAATGATTTGCGTATTGCGTACAACGCGCCTGTTGCTCCCACTGAAGAATCGATGCGGGATTCCATGCGGCGCAAAAATTTCTCGTAGCGCCAGTAAAAACCTACGCCACTCGCTGCACTGCTAGAGGTATTCATTGGCAGAGCCACTGGTGCCAGGACCAGCTCACCACTGACTGCGCCCACCTGTGGATCATTGAAATTCCTGATCAGTGCACGGGCGAACTCCGGTTCGACTGACTGCCTGGCATCCATCAGAATCACAATCTCGCCGCGCAATTCGGGAATACATTCGTTGAGATTGGAGGGTTTGCCGCGTTGCGAAAGTGCTTTTCTGGCAATGACTCCCTGCGATTCGAACTCGGCCAGAATCCTGTCGGTATCATCCGTGGAGGCATCCGACACCACCACAATTTCCACCTTGTGTTGGGGGTAATCCATATCCCGAAGATTCAATAATTTGTTTCTGAGAGTGGCTTCCTCATTGCGCACCACCATCAGCACGCTGATGAACGGCTCAAGAAAATTTTTGTGTGCAGGCCTGCTTCGCAGTCGTGCCCAAAGCAGCAGCAACAGGGGATAGCCAAGAAACACATAAAAGAGCATAAGAGCGCTGAACCAGAAAATGGCAGACATGCGTCAGTTCCTTAACAAGGAGAATGGCTTCAGCAGAAGAGAGGGCGATCAGTGTTGGAAAGTGCAGCGCATAGTTGTCCGAAGTTCACGCCGGGAATTTCTTCGAAGCCATCGAATGTACCGCCACGCAAGTCCTGCAGGCGGTAATCTCCGCTGGGAGGATCAATGAATGGCAGACTGTCAAACTCGGTCACACGAGTGACACCAGAGGGATAGGCGGCAGCGCCTGCGCCGATCAGCACATTGCCTTCGATCGTGACTGGTGCCTTCATATAGGTGTCGATACTGTGCTGTCCAGGACCGGTGTTGGTGCCGCTGATGCCGGCGCTGTTTTCCATGAAGACATTCCAACTGATATCCATGCCAGGAACAGGGTCACCTTCCATCGACAGGATGGCTGCACTCTGCATGGCGGTGTTGTGGGTGAATTCAATGTCCGCAGGGCTGTCGAGAAGTTGCAGCAGCAGGCCGCTGCCCCAGTCATCGCCGATTTCGTAGAAGAGATTGTTGTGGATGCGCACATTTTGGGTTCGACCACTGGCATAGTTGTCGTCGTACCCCAGAATGTTGATGCCAGCTGCCACCCGGCGCAGAATGTTGTTGGAAAAGGTCACATCCTCCACAAGCGACCAGGGTGATTTGCCATCCTGATTCCTGACAGTGAACAGAATGGCAAAACCATTCTGGGAGTCTGGCCAATTATGTTCGAAGAGATTGCCGTCGATCACTACCCGTCTGGCATTTTTCAGTTCCAGAAGATTCTTGACACTCCAGTCGGAGCCATCGTGCAACACATGGTCCTCCTGCCACGACAGCGGTTTCGAAAAATGATTGCCAGTGATGGTGATGTCTGAGGGTGTGCGATCTGCAACACGCGGGTCGGCACCACCAAACATCAGGTTTTCTCCAGCCGCCTCCAGATAGTTGTTGTGAATCAGAAAGGGGCCGGTGCCTTCCCATCCTGCCACTGCCTGGGAGTCTTCCGTACTCTTGAAATCTGCCAGATGCGAGTCGATCACTGCCAGGTGGGCACCGTTCATCACGATGCCACGACGGGTGCCCTGCACGGGATCGCCATGCAGATAGCTGCGTTCAAACACGATGTGATGCGGCATGGTCTGCACGCTGTTGTTGGACGCACTCAGTTCGACAAGATTCGTGATCGTGCGTCGTATTCCGGCAATATAGTCCGGCATACGATTACGGCTCTCAGGCCGGATTTCCACGCCAATGAAGTGATACCGGGCCGCTGCAGGATCCGTACTGATGACCGACCCTGTTGCCGCGACCAGTGCTGCCATCGCAGACGCGTGCTCCGGCGTCACTCTGACACCGGCCGGTGGCAGTGGATGCTGTGCATTCGTGCTGCTGGTGATTGTCACCCAACCAGGCCCGCCATGTTTCCGCAGCACGAAGGGGCCGTGGTAAATGGCGCCGGCCTGCAACTCGATGACATCGCCGGAAACGGCCTTGTTCAGTGCATCCTGCAGATCATCGTCAGGCCCCAGGCGTATGAGCCGACTGGATGAATCAGACGATGAAGGGCTGGCTGGATATTCCACCTGCAACGTTGGCTGTGCAATGGCCATCAGCCCAAGCAGTATGACGCTCAGGACTGCTACGGCCAGCATCCGTGGATGGTTCACGCTGCCTGCCGATTTTTTGCAGTAGCGGTTTGTGTGCTTCCATCCACTTTGATTCGCAGCCATCCGCGCGTCAGATCGATCACCGTCTGTGTGGGTTTGGCCAGAGCAAGGACGCGCACGGCATCGGCGCTGTCACTGCCGATCACCAGCACGTCTGCGTGTTCAATCAGCGCTTCTGGCGAATCACACATGAGCATGGAGATATGTGGAATTTCTTCCTCAATGTAACGACGATTGGCGCCGGTCAGTCTGGCGATGGACACGTTGGTGTCCACAATCCTGATCGTCAAACCCTTGCCGATCAGGGACTCCACTACTCGCACCATGGGACTTTCGCGCAGATCGTCGGTGTCAGCCTTGAAGGACAGCCCCACCACGCCAATGCGTTTGGCACCCGCTGCCACGATGGAGTTGATTGCCCGCTCGATCTGTCCGTTGTTGGAAGGAATGATGGCATTGAGCACAGGCATGTCCACGTTGAGGTGATGGGCCGCGTAGAGCAGTGCCTTCACGTCCTTGGGCAAACAGGAGCCACCGAATGCGAATCCCGGTCGCAGGTAGGCCGCTGATACATTCAGTTTGGTATCCATTCTGAAAATGCGCATGACTTCCTGTCCGTCAACTCCCAGTCGATCGCAGGCATCGCCTATCTCATTGGCAAAGCAGACCTTCAGTGCATGATAGGTGTTGGATACGTACTTGACCGTTTCTGCAGTGGCTATCTGGGTGACAACAAAGGGGGCGTCAACTCCATCATAGAGCTTGCGCAGCAATGTGGTGGTAGCGTCGTCCTCACAACCGATCAACGTATAGGGAGGATTGGCGAAATCCTTGAGAGCCGTGCCTTCACGCATGAACTCGGGATTGACCGCCACCTTGATGCGCGAACGGGCGTAGGCGCCAGCTTCCTTGTACAGAGGGCCGCAGACAGTCTTGACAGTAGTGCCAGGAAGCACAGTACTGCGCACGACAACGGTATAACGGCGACTGTCTGTCTTCAATGCCGCGCCGATCTCCTGACTGACGCGGCGCAGAGCGGAGAGTTGCAACTGACCGAATTCGTTGCCGGGAGTGCCCACACAGATGAATGCCATATCAGAGTTGCTGATCGCATCCTCGCAGGACTGTGTGGCACGCAGGCGACCCTTGGCGACCATGTCGGAGAGCAATTTCTCCAGTCCGGGTTCGACAATGGGTGACTTGCCCTGATTCAACATGTTGACCTTGTCTTCATTCACATCGACGCCGATGACGTTGAAGCCCGAGTTGGCAAAACACGCGGCGGTGACGCAACCGACATAGCCCAGGCCGAATACACTGATGGTTTTCATGATTTTTCCTTGTTGTGATGGAGCGTGATGAATAGTGGGTTAGTGCGAAGAGGGGGTGGTGGCTGTTGAGTGATTGACTGTAGTTCTGGTAGCAATGGCTTCGCGGCAGAGCGCCGCAAATTTTTGTGCAATTCTGGACCAGGCGTAGTTCTCTTCCATCAATGTGCGACCTTCACGCCCAAGCGAGTCGCGCAGATCTGCGTTTTCCAGCAGGGTGATGATGCTGGCCGCAAAAGCGCCAGCAGTATCCGCCCGCATGATGTGTATATCCTCCTGCAGATTCAGACCCTCGGCACCGACGGTGGTTGAGACTACCGGCATGGCCATTGACAGGGCTTCGTATATTTTCAGTCGCGTGCCGCCGCCAATGCGCAGGGGAACGATGTAGACAGCTGCCTTGTGTAACCATGGCCGAATGTCTGACACTGTCCCTGTAACTTCCACCTGGGCGTTCATGGCAACTTTACGCAAGCGTGGTGATGGATTGCGACCGACAATGCTCAGCGTGGTTTGTGGAATACGCTCCCGCACTTTCGGAAGCACTTCCTGAATGAAATACAGCATGGCATCTTCGTTCGGCACCCAATCCATGGAACCGCTGAACACCAGTGCCGTGGCATTCCTTGCGATGCGAAAATCCGGCTTGAAGTACTCGACATCCACGCCAGTGGGAACAGAAGTGATCAGTGCGTGCGGTGAGGTCACCTGCAGTTTTTCAGCATCTTCTTCCGAAACCGCGATAGTGGCGAGGGCATCGTTGCAGGCCTGTGCCTCCACGCGCCGCATCTTGCGCCACTCGACTGCCAACAGCAGACGTTTCAGCCACGAGGACTCGTGCTGACCCAGTCGGCGCCAGATCATGTACTCCACGTTATGCGAAAACAACACAACCGGCGTTGCATCAACAAATGGAACGTTGGGCACTGCCGCCATGAAATCGGCAATGCAAAGATCGTAATTGCCACTGGCCAGCAGAAATCCGACCTCCCTGCGGAGCTCCGGCAATTGGTACTTGTAGAGGTCAACCGGCCACCGTGACAGCCATGATCTGAGCACAGTAAAGCCAAAGAATCTGCTCTTGCTTTTTGCAGGGGCGAACGGGCGCGAATCGACCCTTCTGCACAACGGCAGCTGGGTCTTGAGTTCAAACGCGCTTTCACCGGGAGAGTGTGTCGTGAGTACGGTGACGTCGTGAAGCTGTGACAATTCGTTGATGATGTGAAAACTGCGCAGTCGGCCTCCGGAGGTGATCGGCCACAAGCCTCCCATCTTCACCCAGAGAATTCGCAGCTTGTCGTTGCCGGGTTCGCTGTTGATGATTGACATGCTCGCAGTGCTGCCATTCATTGCCCCGTTCAGCATGCTGGTGGGATTGCTGTGCTTGCTTTTCTTCTTGATATCCATGTCGTTGATCGTCTTGTCATTCATGAAATGAGCCCGCCAGGAGGTCGCCGGAGCGACGTGATTGATGCACCATGTTTCTCACGCGGGGATTGTCGGAATACACGTCGGCAGGAAGCTCCCCGTCCACGAACATGCGCTGCCACAATTCCAGATTCAGCAATAGCCAAAGTCGCTCTCCGTGGTCAGCGGTGCCCATGCGATGATCATGAGCCATTCGATACACCGCGTCCGGATCAAACAGCCCGCGGGCCCGTGCCCGGTGTCCCAGGACCACGCTGTCCAGCAAAGGCCAGTAAGGACCGCGCAACCACGCACTGATAGGTACCGGGAAGCCCATCTTCTTCCGATTCAGAATTGCGGGCGGCACAATGTCGCGGACGGCATCACGCAGCAGAGATTTGGTTTCCCATCCTTGCAGTTTGAAGCGAGCCGGAATGGCCGCGACAAGCTCCACCAGGCGATTGTCCAGGAATGGCACCCGGCTCTCCAGCGAGGCCGACATGCTCATCTGATCCTGCTTCATCAACAGCTCCACAAGGTAGGTCTGCAGATCAGCATGGCTCATGCACTGGATGATGTCGTCACCTGCCGCGGTGAAAAAGTCCAGAGTGCGCCGATGGGGGTCAACGGTTTCTGCGTTACTTTTATTCAGCAGTGCGCTGCGATGCGAGGCGCGAAATACGGAAAAGTTTTCACAGAACAATTTTCTCGGTTCAGTGCCCAGCGACATGAAACTGCGCTCGGCATAGCGACGAATACCGTAGGGCAGATGCGGAATGATGCCAGCGATGGCATTTCTGGCGCGTGCGCTGCTGACGCGATTGAAACGTTTTCCCCAGCGTTGGTTGAAGGCCGTCATCCGGTAACGATAGTCGTAGCCGATGAACAGCTCGTCGGCACCCTCTCCGGTAAGCACCACCTTGACGTGTTCACTGGCCAGTTTTGACAGCAGATGCAACGGCACACTGGAAGTGAACGCGAGTGGTTCGTCTTCATGCCAGATCAGATGAGGCAGTGCTGCGAAGAATTGCTCCGCAGTCACTTCGAGATCGCGATGCTCCGATCCAACTGCCTGCGCCGCGATTCTTGCGTAGGACAGTTCGTTGGCGCTGGCCTCGCTGAAGCCGACAGAGAAGGTCTTGATCGGCGTGTCCAACATGGGCGCCATGATCGCAGCCAGAGCGGTGGAATCCAGCCCGCCAGACAGAAACAGTCCCACCGGCACATCGCTGATCAGATGGCTGCGCACGGCGTCACTCAGCACCGTGCGCACCTGTTCGACATAATCCTGTGCGGTGCTGTTGGGTTCTTCTTTCGTCAGCGGTGGCTGCCAGTAGTGGTGTTGCTGGAATCCATCCTTCGCCGTCCAGATCATGGTATGGGCCGGAAGCAACTTGTGGATGCCGGTAAAGAAAGTCTCGCTGCCTGCAAGGTAGCGGTTGGCGAGAAAGTCCGGCAGCACTGCGGAGTTGAATGTGTGCGTCTGCGTGGGTGAGATCAGCAGCGCCTTGATCTCTGATGCAAAGCGCAGCTCCGATTCCGATACGCTGTAGTAGAGCGGTTTGATTCCGAGTCTGTCGCGGGCCATGAACAGTTGTTGGCGGCGCTTGTCCCAGATTGCAAAGGCAAACATACCCTCCAGCATTTCCACGCAGGCTTCACCATAGACTTCGTAGGCACACAGCAGCACTTCAGTGTCGGATTGTGATTCGAAGCGGCGACCCAGCGCCTCCAGTTGCATGCGCAGCGTTTTGTAGTTGTACAGCTCGCCGTTGTAGGTGATCCAGCAATCGCGCGCACTGTTCGGCATGGGCTGATGCCCGCCTGCGATATCAATGATGGCCAGGCGTCGGTGAGCCAGGCCGATTCTGCCATCGATCATGTTGCCAGCACCGTCCGGCCCGCGATGTCTGAGCGTATCGCGCATACCGGTAAGAACGTCTTCGTGCACATGCTCTGTTGAGTCGAATTTCAATATGCCCGCTATTCCGCACATGTAAGCTTTCCCTGAGTGATGGTGATGTCATCGTCAGACACCACAATCTGATCGGTGCAAGTGTTATCGATTTGGATCTGCAGAAAGTGCGTGCCGGGGTTGAGCAGTGACTGGCTGACAAGCATATCGGGAGTGTCAGCATCAGCCTCTGCCTGGGGCAGAAGAATGGTGATGAAGCGCATTGGCAATGCGGATCGTGCGGTACAGCGCAGTGCAGGAGCAGGGGCCTGATGCCCGTAGTTGTCAGAGATCCAGCCTGCTGCCGGATGACGCTCGCCGGTGCTGATGGTGCAATTCACCAGGCTGCTGGCACTGACATGCATCTGCAGGCAACTGCCTCGTTCTCCGTATGCCCGCACCCAGCCGTTGCCTTCCAGCGTGACGGCTATCGGTGCGAACTGAAAATGCAGTGCGAATTCGTGCTCCTGCTGCGCACTCAAGTCGTCCACCATTACCCAGTAGCGCTGTCGGACAAACATGATTCGGCGCCGGTGCACAACAGGATCGGGCAGGTGCGCCCACGCATCGTGACTCGCATCCACCAGTGTCAGTAGAGGAGTCGTGTCGTAGCTGTGCAGGTTGACTCTGGAGCGCGGACCACGCCAACCGAACGGGCCATCCGGTTCCATTTGCGACAGACCATCTACAGTTACGGCGCTATGGGCGTGTGTGCTGCGGAAATAGTTGCGCCAGTACGGATCAGCGGTGTAGTTGCCGGATCCGGGATCGACCAGATAATTGTCGCCGTATGCGCTGCACTGGATGGAGAGAAGATCTGCGTGACCGTGCGCTGCACTGTCTGGACAACCCAATGGGCCGACATCGAGAATGAGCTGATGTCCGCGTGTCCGCCAGTCGCTGCGCATGATCACGTAGCCCCCTTCGGGATAGTGACGTGAAGCAATCACTGCGGGTGCCTTATGTTTCAGAGCCAGATACCCATAGTGTCCCGGTGGTCCCAGAAGGCAGATCAGTTCCGGCGTACTGCCGCCAGCGGCCCATGCATAGTCTTCCCGTCGGAACAGAGCAGCGGCCACCGAAAAAAGTGCGCGAAAGTCACCTGACCCCCGGTGCACCAGTGGCAGCAGGCAACCACCATCGGTGTCGCCAATCTGAGGAAACGAACCATCCGGGCGCCGCAGGTTCAATAGAAAATCAAGCATCGACTGCAGCCGCGCAGAGAAGTTTTCCGGCAGAGTGTCACCATGGCGCTGCGACAGAATCATGAAATGCAGATAGATTTCCACGGTGTAGTACTGGTAGCGCGTGGACTGTTCAAAATACACGCCATCGTCGTGCACCTGGCGCGTCAGTTGCTCCAGCAAAAGTTTTCTGCCCAGCGTGCGCCAGCGCTCGGCATCGGTGATATCGGGGAACAGCACGCCGGCATAGAACAACCCCAGCGCCTCGCCGGTGAGATGTGTGTTGGGGGAGTAGTAAACGGAGAGATAGCGCTCGATATGCTGTGCGTGTGCCTGCAGCCATGACGTCATGCTCAAGTGCATGTGCGCAGACAACGCTTCGCAATTTCTGAACATTACCAGAGCCCAGCTCCAGGAGATCAGTCGATAGGAGACCTCCAGAGAGCTGCACCAGTTGATGCCGATGCCAGGCGGATTATCCTGCATCCATGCGCGCACGCGCTGCATGAAGACCAGCGCATACCGTTCTTCACCTGTCAGTTGCCATGCCAGCGCCAGTTCGATCATCCATTGGTGGCGATTCAGCTCCCAAACGACCTTGTGGTCCCCAACCTGGGAAAAATCCAGAGGATTGATGCGGCTCCAGTGCAGCAGTGGCGATACCTTGCCGGAGACAGCATCCAGATGCCAGTTGATCTTGTGGTGGTTGTCCTTGTCAGAAAAGCGCAGACGTCCATAGCCCAGCGTATCGAATTCTCCTGCACATACGGCATCGGCTGACTTGATGATGTCCAGCCGCGCCTGTGGCAGATACAGATTGATCAATTCGGGAACCAGCACGTCGCTGGCGCCTGCGAAGAAACGCAGCGGCGACGCTGCCCTGAAGCCGGATTGCAGACTTCTGGTGGCAAATTCCGGATAGCCCTGGCGGAACAACATGGCGGGACTGTCAACATCATGACCATTGTCATTGAGACTTTTGAATAGTTCATTCACCTCCCGGGCCTGATCCCCCGGCGAGGTGCTGACTCTCTCTACCGTCTTGAAGACGGCCTGACGTCCTCGAAAAGCCATTTCCGCAGGTGCCATGGTGAACAGTTTCTGAAGCTTCATGATTGTGCTCCGCTGAACAATTTTTCCCATTCGGTTCTGACGTTGCGCCACGTGTATTTTTCGACTTCCAGGCGGGCGGCAGTTGCCATCTGTATTGCTTCTGCCTGATGCGAGAGAAGCCAGAGCACAGCCTCGGCGATTGCATCGGGATTGCCGGGAGGAACCAGGAGCCCGGTTTTCTCATGCTGGATCATGAACTCTATGTCACCCGTCGGTGTGCTGATCACCGGCAAGCCGGCCGCAAAGGCTTCGAGAATGGAGACAGGCTGGTTATCCACGACGGAGGAATTGATGAAGATGTCTGCTCTGTCGTAGAGCGCCGCGATATCGGCAGGCTCTACACGTCCTGCAAAACTGACATCCTGCAGTCCCTGCTGTCGCACCTGTTCCTTCAGTGCGGCTTCCTGACTTCCGTAGCCCGCAACGATGAGTGAAGCCTTTGGCAATTTTTTCTTCAGCAGCGCGTAGGCAGACAGTGTGTTTTCTACCCGGTAGATGGATTCGAGATTTCGCACTGACAGCAACACCGGTCGCAGTGGTGAGCGCGAGCGAAAGTGGAACTGACTGAGCTTGACCATGTTGGGAATGATCTGTGCGCTATAACCGTGGCGTGCAAAAACCTGCTGAAGATACAGCGATGGCACGACGATTCTGTCAACCATCCGCAACCACGGATGCACCCGAGTACCCCAGTTGCGCAGATGATCGTCCGCTTCGCCACTGTGGTAGTTGAGGATGACCGGTTTGCCATAGCGCTGAGCTGCCTTTATGGCCGGCACCTGGCAGAGCAGAAACGACCAATACGATGCGGAAAACAGATGTACGACGTCTACGCCCTGCAACTGCCGCAACTGCCATCGATAGAGCACTTGATTGAGCACAGTGCGCACATAGGGAATCCTGCGCAGCCAGCTCAGAGCATTCGGAAAGCGTGGATTCACCGGCACAAAACTGACATGAAAGCCTTCATCCTGAAGCGCCGCCATCAAAGCCGCAGCTTGAACACCTTGCCCTCCCAGAATTTCCAGGCTGGGAGCTACTACGGCCACTCGCTGGCGGGGCGCGACGGCGTCGATCAGATAGTCTTGCGTAGTCATTGAGTGATTCCGTGCGAGTGAGAGTGTATGGAGTTGTGAGTAGCTGGCGGTTACCGCCCTTCCGAATAGCTGTGGAGAATTTCCGGGCAGTGTGCAATGACGTTGCGTCTGACTGTGCTGGGAGCTCTGTTGCGCAATGTGACGTTGACAAGGTTCTGGTCCATGTATCTGCGACACCAGAGTTCAAAGGAAATCAGCACCCATAAATGTTGAGCCAGTGGCCGACCCTGGTCATGCAGTGTGATCAACTTGCGGATGTAGTTCGCGTTGAATATGCCACGGGCGAGACAGCGCTCGGACAGCAGCAGTTCGCGCACAAAGCTGTTCAGATCGCCTCGAAACCACTGACCCAGAGGAATCGCAAAACCCTGCTTGCGACGATCAATGATGGGTTCTGGCAATAGCCCGCGCATTGCCTGCTTGAATATATACTTGGTCTGGCCTTGTTTCAGACGCATGTCAGCAGGAATCGTGGCGGCAAACTCCAGCAGTTTGTGATCGAGAAGGGGAACTCGCACTTCCAGCGAATTGGCCATGCTCATGCGGTCTACCTTGGTCAGAATATCCAGAGGCAGATAGTTCTTGATGTCCTGATATTGGAGTGAGGACAGCCAATGTGTGTCGCCCGACCTGGACAACGTCCTGGCTGCGTCACGCCATGCGTCACACGCCAGGACCTGCTCCGCGAACTGTGGATTGAACAGGGAAGTCTTCTGATCGAGGGAGTAGAGGGTGGATGAATCCAGATAGCGATCTGATCCCTGCAGCGTCATGTGTCGGAGGTAATTGCGCCCCTTGACCCCCTCGGGCAAAAGAGCTGACAAGGAACCAATCATTCTCAGCAGGGGTTGCGGTAGTTGCGGTCTGGACCGCTCGCGGTTCTCCACCAGGTATTTGTCATAGCCTGCAAACACCTCATCACCACCGTCTCCAGACAGAATGACCTTGACGTGCCTGGCAGCCAGTTGTGACACCATGTAAGTCGGAATCGCAGATGAATCTCCAAACGGCTCATCAAGAAACCACGCCAGTTCGTGCATGAGTTCCGCTGCGTCTGACTGCAGAGTCATTTCATGATGCTCTGTGCCCAGCGCTTCGGACACCTCGCGCGCAAATCGGGTTTCATCGTAGTCTGCGTTGGAGAATCCGATGGAGAAGGTCTTGACGGGAGTTTGCTGACTTTTTGCCATCAGCGCGACGACTGCACTGGAGTCCAGTCCACCGCTCAGGAATGCACCGACAGGCACGTCGCTGACCATGCAATAGCGCACCGCATCGTCAAGTTTCTCTTGCAGGATCTCGATCGTGGCTGCCTCACTGCGAGCATGATCTGGAGAAAATTGGATGTCCCAATATTGCTGCAACTGCAGCTTTGCATCCCGTGAAAATCGCAGAAGTGTACCTGGCTGGAGTTTGTGAACTCCTGCAAGAATGCTTTCACTCGGAGGAGTAGACAAGAATGAGAAAAGATAACTGACGGAGGCCCAGTTGAATTCCTTCTTGATGTCCGGCAACTGCAGCAGCGCCTTCATCTCTGAGGCAAACAACAGGCGGCCATTCACTTCAGCATAGTAAAGGGGTTTGATGCCAAGCCGATCCCGGGCCAGAATGAGAACCTCCTTTTTCCTGTCCCACACCGCGAATGCAAACATGCCACGCAGACGGTCAACGCATGACTCTCCCATTTCTTCATACAGGTGCACGATGACTTCGGTATCGGAGCCGTTTCTGAACACGTGACCTCGTTCAATAAGTTCGAGGCGTAGCTCCTGATAATTGTAGATCTCGCCATTGAGCACGACGCAAATGTCGTGAGTCTCATTCCATGCAGGCTGATCTCCATTGTTGACATCAATGATGCTGAGCCGACGCATGCCCATGCCAATGCCGTTTTCCACAAAGTAGCCGTCGTCATCCGGTCCACGATGGATCAGCGCATCACACATGGCCTTTATTTCATCGTGATGGACGAGATGTCCTTTGCTTCCAGCTATGCCAGCGATACCACACATACAAGTTACCTTAGAGATTGATTCGATGGCGCAGCAGCGGCGCCGAGAGCCACGCCAGCAGTTGGCTTTTCTCGTTCCGAGTCACAGGGCCTGCCAGCAGCAACAGCAGAGCGTAGGTCAAGGTGAATACTGCGCTGACAATTATCAGAGTAAGTAGTGGCGACAGCGCCAGGAGTGCCATGATCAGCATGGATGGCAGCAGCGCGGCACCGCAAATCAGTGTCGTGAGCATCATGCTGCGCCACGGCAACAGTGCCCGCCACGACACCTGCATAAGTGTGCTGACCCTGTGCAGTGCCATGATCTTGATGACGACACTTGCGAATGTAGTGACCAGCACTGCTCCTATAAGCCCGAGCTGATCGAGAAAGAATTGGATAAGCAGCACCACGATCGCCAGCCGTACAAGATTCTGAAAAATCAGGTAGCGATTCTGTGCAAAGACGCGCAGTACGCTGTCGGTCAACATGCAGGTCAGCACAGTGCTGGCTGTCCATACCATGAATACCGGGACGCTGTCCCGATAGGCCTCGCCGAACAACAGGACAATCAATATTGGCGCTACCAGTAGAAGCAGCGTGATCAGTGGCAGCAGGAGCAGTGATACCTTGCGCACGGAATCGAGCCAGATCGCCAGGACTGCAGCGTAGTCCTTTTGCATCACTTTCTGGCGCATGTTGACCATCATCACGCTCGAAGTGGTGGACGTGAGAATGTCGAGCAGTGGCACCTGCAAGCAGCCAACGGAATAGATTGCGAAGGTGGCAGCGTCGAAGGCGAACGACACGGCATACAGATGAAAATTGAGCTGCAGGACTTCAATGACGCCTGCAAACCCGAACGGCAAGGCGTACGCAAGATGTCGGCGCAAATGTTGCCTGTCTGTTCTGAGTTCAATATCTCTTGAGCGAATCAGATAGAGCAGTGTAACGATCAGCTTGACCAGCGCGAATGCCACCGCACCTGTCATCAACCAATTCAGATCAGCAACCAACAGTACAGGCACGACTAAGAAAAGTGCTCGCAACAGGTCGCTTCCGGCATAACTGAATGACGCACCCATATGCATGCGTCTTGCAGTCAGCACGATTTCGAGCACCAATCCCAGAAGAATCAGCAGCAGATACAGTCCGACATACGGGATGTATGGAATCAGTTCTGTATTGTTCAGCAGCGCCGCGACTACATCTCGTTGCCACCAGAGCAGCAATGCACACAGCAGGCCCGCTCCTCCCATCACAACTATGGCGTTGAGTATGTATGCACCGCTGCGTTGAGATTCCATGGGCAGAAAATAGTAGAGGCTTTCCGCCATCCCCAACTGTGCAAAACCAAACAACGTGGCATGAATGAGAAAGAGCTGCTTGTAGGTGCCGAAGTCGTGCTGGTCAAACACACGTGCCAGCACGATCGGGATTGCGAACGCTGCAATGAAGCCCAGCAGTCTGCCGGACATCAGTACCATCACCGGACGGAAGAGTGCCTCTGTGGTAGTCTCTGAGAGAGTATGCTGCGTCATGACACTGTATGGTCCTGTGTACAACTCGACGACAGGTTGAAGACGCCATTCACAAGGCACCCCATGATTGCGGGCGAGAACTCTCCGTTACTGTCAATGCAGGCGTTTTCCCACAGCACGGTGCGCGGCATGGTGTGGCGGGGGTGCTGTGAGCTTGTGTGTGTACAGATGGTCAAGGCCCCCGCATATCCTGCTGCTTCTGCTTCCCTGGCAATGCGGTTGTTGAACTGCCCATCGGGGTATGCGAGGAATCCTGCCGGCACACCAAGCTCTGCTTCCAGCTTGAGGCGCGATCCCAGCAGCTCGTCTGCGACGCGCTGCTGATCGTGATGAGGAAGCAGGGCATGGGATAGTGTGTGTGAGCCAATCGTCACATCTTTCTCGACCATATCCCTCAACATGGGCCAGTCCAGAGATGCAAACTCCTTGAGCGATTGGGAAGGCACATCTACATGTGTTCTCAGCAACGACAACATGTTCGAGACTTGATCCTGGGAGAAGACCTCCAGGAGATATCTGGCTGCCGCGAATGAGTCCGAGTGCAGATCCAGTGCGGTCATCAATTGTACTTCGAGGGATTTTTCAGAGTTGTTTTCGCAGCGAACAGGATGCATGTACCAATGCGACAACAACAGATACAACTCGTCATGCGTCTGCAGTCTGGTTGTTCCCACGAGATTGGTTACAACAAACACGGAAGAAGGAATCCCTTTTCTTTGCAGGATAGGCAATGCATTCCAGTAGAAGTCGGCATAACCGTCATCAAAGGTGATGGTCGCCTGTCTTCTGGTTTTCCTGCTATTGATCTTCTGGTTCTGGAGGATCTCATCCAGTGAGACCAGATCAAAATGGCGCAAGAGCCAGTCAAGCTGTTTCTCGAACATGCTGGTACTGACCAGCAATGATGGCATGGCGCGAGTGGCTGCTTCGTCAAAGTCCTGCACCACTCTGTGATAGCAGATTATCAGAGGGGTGTTGGCTGTACCGATGCTGTGGCCGATCAATGTGTCCAAGGACAGACGATGGAGCGCGTTCGCGACAGTGGTTTTCAATGATCTGCGAAAATTCTTCATGAATTCTTCTCTGTACGTTTTCGTGATCTGCTCAGCTGGTGGTGTACATTCTGTCGCGCAGACCAGCCGGGGCTCTGGAGAGAATAAGTGTCTTGACGCCTTTTCTGATCTCCATCATCTGCGAACATAGAGCGCCCTGCAGATTGGGTGGATATATGCTCAGACAAACCAGTTCTCGTTCATTGTTTGCCCATTCGTATTTGTACTCTTCTTCTCCGTGCAGAAGGTCATACTCCGTTGCTCCTTCCGCAATGGCCTGCTCAATGGTCAGGCCAACGGAGAGTTGTCCGACACTGTACTGACTGAACTGCGGGTCGAAGCCGGCCTGGTAGTAGTAGAAGGTATTCATGTAGTAGAAGCCGTATACCGCTGCCGCAGGCGCGTCATCGAGCCTGAGGATGTAGAGGCGAAGCCAGTCCTTCTGGAAAGCAACATGACTGAAAGCAAAATGAAAGTTGCGCAATTCATTGGAGTCAAACGCATTGGAACCACCTTTGTCGTTCCAGCGTTTGAGATGAAGGTTGATCAGAACCTCCAGATCCCTGGAACTTCCCTGCTCCGTCATCGCTCTGCTCAGACTCACGTTGAATGTGCGATTGAGCTTTCTGAGTTTCTTGTGATAACGCACCCCGTTCGAAGTGCCTGGGCGTGTGATATAGGTATTCCAGGTGTAGCCAGACAAATCGATGTAGGGACAGAAGTTCTGCGTGTAGCGTGCGGTGCGGCAACCCAGATCTCTCATCCGCAACGCCGCCTTTGTCATGATGGTGGAGGCGCGGTCTGTGTTGTTCATCTCGATCACGAATTTTCTCGCGATCATGCTCCTGCAAAGCTCTGTCAGCGCTCTGCCTTCGTCATCGCTTCTGACAATGATGCTCAGATAGTCTGATCCGACACTGCCAGCCCCCAGCATTTCCAGCACTCTGAATGGCACCAGTCGAGAGTAGTCCGCAGGACGCAAACTCATTGGAGCCAGCGCGACCAATTGGTTGCCATCGCGCACCGTCAAAATGACAAGCGAGCGTCCTTCTGCCAGATTCATCCACCACGTATACTGCCACTCCCAGGTAAGGAAAATCGTATTGCAACGACTGTTGATCAGAAGCTCATTCCATTCATCTCTGAGAGCAAGAAATTCCTCTGACGAGGTTATCCACTGCGTCTGCAATTGGTGTGTTGGCAATGGATGTGTCTGCAATTGTTCTGTTTGCATCTGATTCAATGTGCCTTGCCAGTGATGTATCGAAGGCCCCTCTTCTCCAGCTCACTGACATAGATGAACTGAGTGGCCTCCGCCATTTTCTGCATCGAGAATTGCTCTTCACACAGGCGCCTTGACGCCGTGCCGAATCGGGATGCCATCAGAGGGTCATCCAGAATGGTATTGATGGCGCCTGCCAGTACCTCGAAGTCGAGTACAGGTACCAGAATCCCGTTGATGCCAGGTATGACCAATTCCGGATTTCCGCCCACGTCGGTCGCCACCAGAGGTAACCCCGCCGCCATTGACTCGATCAGAGAATTGGACAGTCCTTCGCTGTGGGAGGGGAGTACAGAGACACAGGATTGTGCCAGCAGTGCGGGGACGTCAGTCCGGTGCCCTGTGAACCAGGTGCAGTGGCTGATTCCCAGCGTCAGCGTCAGCTGATGCAGATAGTTGTGGTAGTTGGCGTCACTGACAACAGCGCCGTCCTTGTAGTCGAGCTTGTCCCCAACCACCAGAAAGTGAACGTCTGGATGATTGTCCCGTATTAGGGCGGCGGCACGCAGAAAGTCATCGATGCCCTTCTGGGGATTCAATCTGGCCAGCATGATTACAAGTCGGGAGTCGAGTGGGATACCGAGCTCCACACGAATGTTGTCTGTTGCCACGCGACTCTCGTAAAGCGAGAGATTGATACCATTCTTTATCAAGGTGATTTTTTGATCCGGCACACCCTGATCGATCAACCAGGTGCGTATGGAGTCGGCATTGACGAGGACACGATCCGCGAGATTGCAGATCCACTTCTGCACCTTCTTCTGCATCGGCGTGAGATAGATGCCGCGATCTCTTATCGATGCCAGAACGACAGGAACACCGGCGAGTTTTGCAGCGGGCACTGCGAGCAGATTCGAGTAGAAGTTATAGCTGTGCGAAATCTGTATCCTTTGAGAACGCATGAATGCCGCCATCTTGCAAAGCTGCCACCACGTTCCTGGATGAAAGAACGAACTGATTGGAAACTCCCGAACCGGAATTTTGGCCCGTTCCACCTCTTCGAGAAAAAGTCCATATTTCTTCAGGCAACTGAATTGCAGATCAATGCGATCGTGGTCCAGCACCTTGATCAGGTTCTGGACCTGACCTTCGGTGCCACCGCTGGAGAAGTTGGTGACCGTCTTCATGATCCGAATGCGCAGTGGGTGCGGTGAGTGCGCTTCAGTGTGTCTATTGACAGTGCTCAGTGACGACTCCTCACTGCAGTGGATTGTTGTGGTGGTGCCGTAGAGACATTGATTTGTGTCAGCGCCATGGCCAGACCTGCGATGTAGTAAAAATAGAAATGGTAGGCGACCGGATGGAAGAGGGCGGCCACACTGAAGGCGATCAGACTGACTTTCAGGCCCTCTGCCAGACAGTAGAGATCAAACAATCCTGCCTTGCCTTTGGTGCGTAACAGCATCGATTGTGTGGAGCGAATTGACGCAATCAGCAACATGATGAACAGTGTGACTCCAGGCACCCCCAGTTCCACGGCAAACGTCAGGTAGACGTTGTGAATCAGCGTCCAGGTCTCGCCTCTGGCTTCGTTCATTGCCAGCATATTGGTGCCGATACCTGTGCCGGTGAGCGGGTTATCGATCGCCAGATTGACAGCGGCGATGTAGTCACGCAGGCGTATCTGCGCCGAATTTGTGACATCGCTGTCAATGTCGGTAATCGTGCCAATGCGCCCCAGATAATCGCCTGGCAGGAAAGGCAGGGCCACAATCACGACGACAAGGAGAATCGGTGCGAGGTATCGCTCTGGGCGGTTGCGCAGCAGGAAAAAATAGCAACAGAACGTAATGGCGAGGGTCAGGAAACCGGCACGCGAGAATGTTGCGAAAATGGCTGTGACCATCAGGGCAACAAGAGCGCCAAAGGCAATTTTTCGCATTCGGGATCGAGCACTGAGAAAGAGTCCGATTGTCAGTGGCAGGAACAGGTTCATCAGCAGCGCCATGTCGTTCGGATTCTCGGCCAGTGGGGCATCGTAACCGATGATCCGCTCGCCGCCGACCATCGTCACGCCGGAGAGCAGGTTCCTGATTGCGGTAATTGCAAGTGGAATCGCCATCAGCGCCAGCGCAAGACACATGCCGTGCAACCGTTCTCTGGTATTGATGACACTGGCGAGCAGCAGGAAAACGATGATGGTCTTGAAGTACTGTTCCGTCAGGAGCGCCAGACTGCCACCAGGCCACATGGACATCGGAATGGTAATGACTGCCCATGCTGTCAGAGTCAACGCGATGATGACGCCTGGTGGATAGAACAGGATCGAAGCACCGCGTGACAGACGACTTCCCGCATGAGCCGTGACCAGCAGCACAATCGACAGCATTGCAATGCGCAATGGTGCCAATACAGGAAATATCTGCTGCGGTGCCAGCAGCAGAATGAACGTGAACAACAACAGAGCATAGTAAGGAATATTGCTTTCCCGCTCTGCATCGCTGGCAGCAGCATGTGCAGTTGCGGGGACGCTGTTGATGGTCACTGCGCTGGCCGCCGGATTCCTGCGCCACCACTCCTGTCCTCTCACTGATTGCACGGCGTTACAGGCTGACTATCTGTGCGTTACCACCGCTGAGTCCACGCATGGCACCGCGGGTGTCGACGATCAGTGACGCACTCATCAGCATCTGCTGGTAATCGAATTCCGCGTGATCCGTGAGTATCAGTACGCAATCGCAGGCCTTGAGGATGGCTGCATCCACTGCAACGGATCGCAGCGAGTTACCCGCATGCACAATCTCCGGAACGTGAGGGTCGGAGTAGCTGATATTCACGCCCAGTTTGCTCAGACTGGCCATGATCTGCAGGGCAGGGGATTCACGAATGTCACCTACCCCGCGCTTGTACGCGACGCCAATCGCCAGGACATTGGCTCCGTTCAGGCAGAGCTTGCGTTCATTCAGTGCCTCGCTGACCAGATCCACGACATACCCCGGCATGGATTGATTGATTTCTTCAGCAAGCGGAATGAAACGCGCCTGGTAGTTGCTGAATTTCAATTTCCAGGCGAGGTAGGCAGGATCGATAGGGATGCAGTGTCCCCCAATGCCAGGCCCAGGATAGAAGGGCATGAAGCCGAATGGTTTGCTGGCAGCGGCGTCGATCACTTCCCGTGAACTGACCCCCAGTTGTCGACACATCAATGAAAATTCATTGGCCAGAGCGATGTTGACACTGCGGAATACGTTCTCGTAAAGCTTCGCCAGTTCTGCGACACGAGGGCTGGAGACTTCGACCACTTTGCCGACGATTTGTCGATAAAACATTGCGGCCAGTTGTGTGCAGGCTGGTGTGACACCTCCCGTGATCTTGGGAATATCCTTGACCGTAAACTGCTTGTTACCCGGATCGATGCGCTCCGGGGAAAAGGCCAGGAAGACATCTTGTCCTGCAACATAGCCTTTCTCTTCAAACAGTGGCAGAAGCAGTTCTTCAGTGGTGCCTGGATATGTTGTGGATTCCAGAATGATCAACTGCCCTGGACACAGATGTTTGACCACTTGCTCCACGGTAGCCAACACATACGAAATGTCAGGGTCCTTGGATTTTCGCAGCGGCGTTGGCACGCAGATGACAATCACATCGCTGTTTCTCAGAACGGAAAAATCCCAGGTTGCTTCGTAGTAGCCGGCGTTACGCAGGGCCAGCAGTGTCGCGTCGGACACGTCTGGCGTAAGGGATTCTCCCCGGTTGAGAGTGCGTACACGCTCCTTGTCGATGTCCAATCCGGTGACCCGGAATCCTGCGTGACAGAATTCTGCAGCCAATGGCAGTCCGACGTAGCCCTGGCCTATCACGGCGATTCTGGCAGTGTGAGCGGTGATGCGTTCAGACAATTGCGTGTAGTAACTGGCATTGTCGCCGGGGAATTGTTCTGCGTGCGTCAGACGATTGAGATTGCTCATGTCAGAGTTCCTGAAGGACTATTTTGTGATTGTAAAAATGAGTGGGGAACAGCGGAAGGAAATCAGTAGCGATGCTCGTGGCCCATCACGACAACCTTGATGGTTTCCAGCAGGATTCGGGCATCCAGCCACAGCGAGTAGTGCTTGATGTAGTAGAGATCAAAACGCAGCTTTTCGATCTCCTCGCCCAGATTGTTGGCGTAGCGATACTTCACCTGAGCCCATCCGGTGATGCCGGGACGCACCAGGCAGCGCAGGTAGTAGTAGGGAATCTGTTCGCCGCTCTCCGGTGTATTTCTGGACACCAGCGCATACAGTTCGTAGTTGGACACCGGATGTGGGCGCGGTCCGACAACATTCATGTCATTGCGCAGTACATTGATGAACTGCGGTAGTTCATCCAATCTGAATTTGCGCAAGATGCGGCCTGAGCGGGTAATCCGGGCGTCGTTGTCGCATGCCCATTCGGAGGTTTTCTCCTGTGCCGTCAGCATGGTGCGAAACTTCAGGAGATTGAACGTCCTGTTACCCATTCCCACACGCTTCTGGATGAACAACACCGGGCCCGGTGAATCCAGCTTGATCACAATCGCGATCAACACCATCAAGGGCGCCATGAGGACCAGTCCGGTCAGCGCGAACAGAACGCTCAACAGGCGTGACAGATAGAGGCTGTGAGCGGGCAGCTGAAAATCCTTTGAGTACATCAGGGAGCGCTGGGACAGCGTATCGATGGCGAGTTTGCCCGTCAGATTTTCGTAGACCTCCTCGCCATCATCGACCTGAATCTGGCGAAAGAATTTCTCCTCCACCAGGCTGTGGCAATGGTGCGCCATGGCACGGTCGTCCAACGTCACAATGATGCGATCCGGCTTATGCTCGAGAATGATTCGCTGTAACTGATTGATCTCACCCAGCAGCGGAAATTTAATGGTATGCACGCCAGTCTGTTCGCGTTCGGCTACCAGGCCAATGATGTTCAGGCCGCAGCGGGGGCGTGCGAGAATCTCGTTGGCAAGGGCGATGGCAAACATGCCAGTGCCCAGGATCAAGACACGATTCTTTGGCCCTTTCCTGGGATCTTCCAGCAGGCTATTGCGCATGATGGCTCCCACTCAGCTGTTTGCACCCGTTGAAGACGAGGCCCAGCACCTTCTCGGGGACCATCAGATCGAGGCATTCTGCCAATTGCTTGCGGGAGGTCATTCCGGCTGTCACCACTACGATGAACTGATCTACCCACCGTGAGATAAGTTGCGTGTCGGGATACAGCGTTACGGGAGCTGTATCCACAATGATGTAGTCATAGCGCAGGCGTGCCTGCGTTATCATTGTTTCGAGTCTTGGGGAATTGAGAACTTCGTAAGGAGACTGGGTCTTTTGTCCAGCGGGGATCAGCGTCAGATTGAACTCCGGCACATAGTGTGCCATCTGCTGCCAATCCAACGGCTCGCCATCGAGAGCAGTGCCGACAACCCAGTCGACCGCTCCGGCTGGCGACCACTTTTTGGTTCCGAGGTAATCTTTTATGGTGTCCTGTGTCGAGCGCAGATCCAATTCGATCAGTGCGACCTTGCGAGCAGGGTTCTGCGCCAGTGCTCCAGCAAGATTCATGGCAGTCAAGGTCTTGCCTTCCCCTGTCGAGGGACTGGCTACGGCAACCACAACACCTCCGGTTGCGTGGGGAATATTTTCCACCGCCAGGCGCAGACGCTGGTAGCGCTGGGCATCTGCCGAATTGGGTTTGAGCAGGTTCACCAGCCGTGGATTCAAGCTGCGTTTATCGAAGAAATCAGACATAGTTGCCCGCCACCAGCCACACCAGACCTTTCGCAGTCTGGGCATTGCTGTACATGAAGAATGCCAGTGCCAGTAGAGCCAGCACATACAGGATCAGAACCGTCACTGTCAGAAATCCTCTCTTGACACCTTCACCGGTGGTACGAATGTGGCGAATGCTGGTCAGAACAGGAATCGAACTGAATGCTCTGAGGTCGTCAGCACTGTGAAAGGTCCTGTTCATCTGCTCGACCAGAAACACCAGGGCCGCCAGTCCACCGATGGTGAGCATCAGCGCCATGGCGATGAGCCGCAGGCGGTTGGGGGCCGATGCCAGGTCCGGTGGCAATGCCATCTCCAGTACCTGAAATTGCTGCGTCTGCTGCAATTCCAGAGATTGCGCCAGGCGTGCATCCTGATAGCGACGCAGCAGGATCAGGTGTTCCTCGCGAATGGCGTTATAGGAATTGCTCATCTGCGTGAGAGCCTGATCGATTTCAGGTGACAGTTGCATGCGTCGTTGCAACGATGTAATGGCGGTGCGCAGACGATTTTCTTCCTCTCGCAGTCGTTGATGTTCCGCAGTGACACTGATACTTGGTGCCACCTCGCCAAGTTCTTCTGACACCACGGCTTGCTGTTCCAGTTGTCTGATCTCATCCTGCAGTCGAATCATGCCGGGATGGCGTTCGTTGTAACGTGCGCTCATTACGGTCAGCTCGCGCCGCAGCAGTTCCAGGCGTGATTCACCGGCAGTGCCAATGACGGCTCCGAACTCTCCGGCGGGGTTCTGGTTGGGACGATTCAAGAGTTGTATCTGGCGTTCTCCGTTGAGGCGAAGATCCGACGTCAGGCGCTCCAGCGTCGCGAGATTCATTCCCTCCTGCTGCGGCAGCTGACCAAGGTTTTCATTTCGGAACGTGTTGATTTGCAGTTCCTGGGCAACCATTCTTGCTTCCACATCATTGAGCTGCTCGCGCAGGAAGTCCGTGGTACGGCTGGCCTGTCCGAAACGGATTCCTTCGTATTTTTCGCGATAGATTTCTGCCAGCGCGTTGGAAATTGTCGCCACTTCCTCTGCAGACCAGCCCTGGTAGCCGATGCGCACCTGCATCGGTGCGGACTGTCCCCGCTGCAGGCTTACCTGACTTGTAGTGGATTGCGAGATATGGATGTCCCGGCGCATGCGATCCAGCAATGCCTCCGCAGGCACTGCCTGACGCAGGCCGTCATACAGATCAAAGCGATCGATCAAAGACAGCAGTTGCTCCCTGCTCAGCAATTCCTGGCGAATGACGTGCAACCGTTGATCAAGCTGACTGATACTGCCTTCGGCGATGAAAGTGCCGACAATTGCATCCTGCCCCAGCAACACGGTTGTGGAGCCACGATACAGGTTCGGCAAGGCAAAGATGAGACTGGCGCTGGTGGTCATCGCCAGCACAAAGCCGGCGAGCAACCACCACTTGCGACGTGACCAGATTTGCAGAATATTTTCGATCAAGAGATCACCTGCACGGATGATTGTGAATGGATGAGAAAATCGGAAAGCTGGAGGCTGAGAGGCGGCATGGCTGTCATGGCACCATGATGATGTCGCCGGGATACACGGTCATTTCTTCTGGCGTCGAGCGGCCCCGCTCGATGCGGCGATAGTCGAACGGAATGCGTTGTGTCACTCCGTTCGCCTTTCTGAGGATGATGATTCGCGAGTTGGAAGCGAACGCCGTGAACCCGCCGGCTTCGGCAAGTACATCGATGACAGTCACCTGGCTCTGAAAACTGAAACGTCCCGGTGAGTTCACCTCGCCCATGACGGAGACGGTATAACTGTTGATGGCATCGACACTGACGGTGACCTCGCTGATCATGATGACGACGTACTCCTTGAGACGCTCGGCGACCAGATCGCGCAGCTCTACAGGTGTCAGTGACGCCACTTGCATGTCACCCAACAGTGGGTAAGTGATGAATCCGTCAGGCCGAACGGTCACTGTGCGACTGAGTTCCGGTTGTTGCCAGACGGTAATGGACAACACATCGGAAGGTCCGATGCGATACTCGGTGAATGGAGTTTCCTGTGCGGTGCTCACTACAGACAGCAGTACGCAGTAAAGCAACAGCAATGGGATAGCAAAATTTTTCATCACGGGCATGAATATCTCCAGTCGCCATCGTTGATCGATGACTGACTTGTGGTTGTCTGGATCTGGATTTGCTGTGGAATCAGCGATTGAAGGTCACTGGCGTGGAGCGTCGCGGGTAGGAAAATGTCAATGCCAGCATCGCCACATTGCGCGGGATACTGGCGCTACCATTCAGCATTGACAGACGTTGCTCACTGTAACTGTACGATGCGGTCACTGAGGCATAGTCGTTGACTCTGTAGATGGCGCTGAGCGTTGCCCGGGCCACCCGGTCATCGGAAAAGTCTCTGCGGTCGCTGTGCACCTGGCCGTAGCTGATGGCACTGCTCACTTCGAATTTGTTGCTGAACTCATGCGTCAAGGTTGCGGTGACGGCATCCAGATCCACCAGGCCGGGTTCACCAATCAGGGTGCCGGCACTGCGAGTGTAGTCAATTGCGAACTGACCATTGCCGTAATCGCGCAGCAACTCAATGGCGATGTTGGCACCGACTTCATCAGCGCTGTAGCTCGGCCCTGCCTGCACCGAAAGACTGGTGAAGGCGCTGAAGTTGTGCGCAATGCCTATCCGGGGCGCGTGCACATACTCGGTCAATTCGAGGACACCTGTCTCGGGACTGTCAAACGTGAAGTGGGAGTAGGTATAGCCATAGGTCATTTGCGTGTTGGCCGTGAGAAAGTGTTCGTACTCCAGATTGAACGCATTCGTGTCGTTCTCAACACCACCAGCCAGTCTGTCCCGACTGGTCCGGAAGTCGATCTGACCACTGGACGTGGGGCTGAAACGATAAGTGAGGGCCGGATTGATTTCTGTGCGCTCGCCCTTGATCCGACCTTCTCCCGCACCTGTGCTGATGTTCAGTTCAGCCGGAAATTGCGACTCGGTGTAGCTGGCATCGACAGAAAAAAGTATCAACTCACTGAGTCGGTAAATGAATTCGCCCTGTAGGAAGCGGCGCATGTCCGTGGCATCCAGATCGGGATTGTCCTGATAGGCCTCCATGTCCTGGCTGTAGCTTGCGTTCAGCACCATGCGTTCCGAGTCCGTCCCGATCGACAGACCTGGACTCACTCGCGTGATCACATCCTTGCGACGATCCTCTGCACTGACAAGCACGTTGTCGTCGGTCAGCACCGCAACCACGAGTGAGGGCACGATGTAGGGGGCGGCCCCGGCAGGTGCTGTCAGTATTGCCGCGCCGATGAATCCACTTGCCATTCTGATCTTCATATGGGTACCACGTCCGTACAGTTGACTTCCACCGCGACGCTGCGATTGAGCAGCGACACCGATACCACCAGCAGGCCAGTGTGCTGGTCACTCTTCACCAGAATACCCTGGGTATTCTTCAAGCTGCCCCGTGTCACGCGGACTTTGTCACCGCGATTGAGAAACGGGTGGCTGCTGACCGGTGTGTCACAGCAGCACAGGCTCTTGATGTCATTGATTTCCTGGTTTGGGATGATCGCCAGTCTGTCCCAGCGATCCCCGAGGATGCGCACCATGCCCTTCGTGTTGCTGATGTCGATATAGTCATGTTTGCCAATGGCATGATTGATGAAAAGATAGCTGCGGAACATCGGTACACGGGCCAGGTGCTTGCCTTTCTTGTTGGCGACCCACTGGTCTATTCTGGCGAAGAGCAGCTCGTAGCCTTTCGCACTCAGCATTTCATAGACAGCGCGTTCATGGTTGCTGTGTGTCCACAGAACATGCCAGCTTGGATTTGATGGGGCCGCATTTTCCTTCTGGAAATCGTCTGACCGAAATCGGCCAGCGCAAGTTTCATCTGTGAGAGCATGATCGGCGTGCCAGGAGTCATGGAAAACATTGTTCAAGGCTTCGCCCCTTCCGCATCACTTCATGGATGCATTGCATGGATCGTCGAGGTGGTCATCATAGAGTGGTGGACGTGCGCAGGGCGATGCGTGAATACCCTGAATTCCCACAGATAAATACCTTCATACGGTGGTAGTGTTACAGGCGTGTAAACACAACCTGAATGTCTGGCATAAGCGCGATATAGGGTGAACACCTGATAGTCATGGCAACAGTGTTTGATTAGCCTCAGCGCGTTTCCGTACATAATCAGGGCATCCGGAATGAGCGCTTTTGATCTAATTGCTGTGCACGCACAGGTCTCCAGATTGGCGTGGGTGGACTACGCAAAGGGACTCTGCATTGTCATGGTGGTGATGATGCACTCGACACTGGACTATGGAATTGCAGTCAGCAGTGAAGGGTGGTTGCACCACCTTGTAGCCTTTGCGCGCCCGTTTCGCATGCCGGGGTTTTTCCTGCTCGCAGGTATATTTCTGTCCCGTTCCATCAACAGCCCATTGCGCGATTATGTTGATCGCAAGCTCGTCCATTTTTTCTATTTCTATCTGCTCTGGCTGGTTATCCATTTGTCGATCACCGAGTCAGGATTGCTGCTGCAGAACCCGGTGGAATTCCTGGGGGTATTCGCCTATGCCTGGATTGAACCGGTCAATACGCTGTGGTTTGTGCACATGCTGGCAATCTTCTACATGATGACGCGCCTGCTCCGACGGGCACCCAGAATGCTGATTCTGTTACTGGCTGGCAGTCTGCAGATTGCGTTCTCGCTGGGTTGGATCAACACAGGATGGAGCCTGTCGAACCGATTCTTTACTTACTATGTGTACTTCTTTGCCGGTTATGCGCTTGCTCCGTGGATATTCACCTTCGCCCGCAGTATTCCGGCGCGCCCGCGCCATGCCTTGTTGGGGTTGGTGCTGTGGGCAGTGCTCAATGCGGTGTTCACCATCACCAGCTCTGATTCCGCCCCCGGTGTCAGTCTGCTGTTGGGATTTGCCGGTGCGGCCGCCATTGTCACCGCTGGCAGTCTGTTGTCCATGCAGTCCTGGACCTACTGGCTACGCTATTGCGGCGCCAATTCGATCGTCATTTATCTGAGTTTTTTTCTGCCCATGAAAGTTGCGCTGATTTTGCTGTCGTACAGCGGAGCCGTACCGGATGTCGGGACAGCGTCTGTGCTGATTACGGTGGTAGCAGTGCTGTCACCACTGCTGTTTCACTGGGTCATCAAGGACACCTGGGGGAAATTTCTCTACGAGCGGCCACCGTCCTGGAGACTTCACGGCATGGTACGCAGTGGACTGCGGCACCAGGATTGACAAAAAAAATGCCGACACCACCGAAGTGAGCCGACACAAAGGGGACTACTGGAAGTCAGCCTGCATCAGTGGCTGAGGTCATCTGCATCAACACGGTTGACGCCGCGCACATTCGTCGCGAGCAGAATGGCCAATTCATGTTCGGCGGCGCTGCGCACCATGCCACTGAGTTCCACCACACCGTCCGTGGTCGTGACGGAAATATCGCGACTGTGCACGTTGCTGGACATGGTGAAAGTGGATTTCACCTTCGTGGTGATCCAGGTGTCGGAGATTGCCTGTCCCGCAGAGTCAGCAGTTGTCCCTTCACTTGCTGCTGTGGTGCTGCCTCGCTGAACGGTCAGTTCGTTCTTGACCGAGACCACGCCGTTGGTATTTTCTGCCAGCATGTCGGCAAGCTCTCTGGCCTCTGCGCTATCCGCTGTGCCCCGCAACGTTACAACACCATTCTCGGTAGACACTTCTGTCTTGAGTCCATCGGTATAGCGGCTCCACAGCAACTTCGATTTTACAGCGGCAGTAATGGACGCATCATCAACCACTGTGCCGAAGCTGCGCTGGTTGGCATCCGGGGTGGCCCGCACCACATCCTCTTTGACTTCAATCTGGTTGTCGACAGACTCGATACCGCTGACACCCAGCGCAATCTGCTGGGCCAGGTCCCGCGTGATGTCTTCGTCCACTATGCCAGTCAATGTCGCTTTGCCTGCCATGACGTTGGCGTCGATGTTGTGGCCGCGCAGGTAAGGACTGAGCTCAAACGTGGTTTCGATCTGTGCCTCCTGGCGCGCTGCGGAAATCTCTGGTGAGGAACTCTGGGCTAGCACACCTGCGGACAGCGCTGTGAGACTGAGAGCGATGATCGATGCTGGCAATAATTTCATTTGTGCTTTTTTCATGATGACCTCAACGGCTGCCCGGATTCAGGCGAAATGCCCGGTATTGGGAACAGCTCCGGTAGGCTACAGGCGGCCATGTGCGTCTACGGTGCGTTGACACACTTTGTGTTGAAAAATGACGGCAGCAAGGGTGAAATGCATCGTGCGGCAGTCATAATATTCAGCAAAAGCATGGGGTTGGCATGCAGGAGTTGCGATATCCTGAATCATGTAACCACATGCACAGCGATACAGGATTTTCTCATGACTGAATGCAATGACAGCTCCAACAACTCCGCCATGTCCCTTGTCGATGCCATTTACACTCGCCGCTCCGTACGCGGCTACCTCAGCAAGGAGGTGCCAGCGGAATTGCTGGCCCGCATATTCGAAATCGCGCAGAAGGCACCTTCCAATTGCAACGTGCAACCGTGGAAGGCCTATGTCGCGTCCGGTGATCTGAAGAAGCGTCTGAGTGCGCAGATGGTGGACAACATTCGCAGCGGCGTGACACCAAACCCGGACTATGATTACAGGGCAGACTTCGAGGCGGATTATCGCCGTCGTCAGATTGATTGCGCAGTGGCGCTCTATTCCTGCATGGGCATCGAGCGGGGCGACAAGGAGGGGAGGCAACGCGCGGCGCTGCGTAATTTCGAATTCTTCGACGCGCCCCACATGATCTTCATCGGCATGGACAAGGAGTTTGGTGCCACGGTCGCCATCGATGTGGGCACGTGGGCACAGACGCTGATGCTCACACTGGTGTCCTTCGGTCTGCACAGTTGCGCGATGGGCACCATGCGCAACTACCCTGATCTGGTGCGCGAGGCCTTCGACATTCAGGATGGCACGAAGATTCTGTTTGGTCTGGCCTTTGGCTATGAGGATGTCTCGGTGGCAGCCAACGCCACACGGACGACCCGTGAGCCGATTGCTGCCAATGTGGTGTTTCGTTCGTGACGACTGTCTTGGAAAAACGAGGTCTTGCCGAGGCAGGATGACAGTTACAACATGATCTGGCAGAGGCATGGAGAATTCAAAATGCGGCGGAAGCTTCGTCCTCCGTCAGCATCGCCACCTTCTCCCCCATGCGATAGCCATAGATCACCGAATAGGCCAGAACGTTCTGCACATAATTGCGGGTTTCTGCGAAGGGAATGGTCTCGATCCAGATATCGAGTGGCACAGGTGTATCACTGGTCTGACGCAGCCACTGCCGCACGCGATTCGGTCCAGCGTTATAGGCTGCTGCTGCCAGAATGCGATTGCCATTAAAGTTTTGCAGCAGGCCTGACAGATAACGGCTGCCCAGTGCGATGTTGATCTCCGGTCGCAGCAGGTCCTGATTGGAAATGCGCATGCCCGCGCGCGTGGCGGTTTCCTGAGCAGTGGCAGGCATCAATTGCATCAGCCCGAGTGCACCGGCGGAGGAGCGCACGTCATGCATGAACGCGCTCTCCTGACGCGCAACGGCGAATAACAAGTGTGGGGAAACCGAGAGTTCGTTGGCGGTGCTGCTGAACGTGTCAGCATAAGCCAGTGGGAAGCGCAGTTGCAGATCATCCCAGTAGCTGACGCGAATCATGGCCTGAATACCGTTGCGGTGCCATCCCCAACTGTCGGCCAGTTTGCCGCTGGCGATGATCTGCGCGTCAGTCATGTTGGCACTGGCGTGCTGCCATTCGTTGCGTGCGTTCGGCTCTTCACCAGCGAAGTAGAGTTCGTGCGCACGCTCTATCGCGGGGATGCTGAGCAGCGCATTCATCTGCTCTTGCGTGACGAGAATGGGTTGATCGGCGAGTTCATAATCGACACCAAGCTGATCGGCGGCCATGAAGCCGTAGAAGCTGCGGGTGCGTGCCAGATTTTCCTGCAGTGTTCTGGCTTCCGCCAATGCTTCCGCTGTGCCTTTCTGTGTGAGCGCGCGGGTTCGCCAGTATTGCCAGCGTTCGGTGTCACGCACGTCAGGCGGCAACAGATCGAGCCAGGTTTCAATGCGTGACCATTGCTGCTTTTTCAGCGCATCGCGCAGGATCCAACTGGCCAGAGTTTCAGAGATCAATTCGGGCGAGTTCTGCAGCAGCGTTTCGGTTTCCGCGATGTATCCCTGCAGCAGCAGACGCTGAGCGATATAGCGCTGCAGTGTGCGCTTTTCTTCCGCCGGGAATGCGTGTCGCGCATCGTAGTCCTGCAGCAGTGCCATTGCCTGGTTGCCATTGTTCACTGCCAGTTGTTGCAGTCCGTACAGCACCATCTCGCGTATTTCCGGAATCTGTTCAGCGAAGGCGGATTGATCTCTGAGTGCTGTGGGATCGCGGTCCACCCGCAGATAGAGTTGCGCCAAAGTTTGTTCGTGCGCCGGGAGCAGGCGGCTGATGTAACTCGCCAGGGAGTTCTGTCCGGCCTTGATGGTCTTGCTGAAACGTTCCCAGGCAATGTCTGGAGTGAGCATGCCAGCCTCTATCCAGCGGGCAAATACCGGATCGCAGGCATTGGGCTGTGAGCGGGCCACATTCCACAGCGGAGCGACACTGCTCATGGCGCTGGTGTCCCCTGTCAACAATTGTGCGTGCAGGGCATGGCAGGTGAGTTCAGTCGTGGTGTTGTTGGGGTTGTGGTAGCGCAGTACGTCGGCCCAGCGCTCCTGTCGCGCCAGCAGATCGACCCAGGTGCGTTCGAGTCTGTTGGTCAGATAGGTATCGGGATAGAGACCCAGGAACCTGTCGATATCTGCGGTATTGCCGCCGGGCCGTGCCAGTCCTGCGAGGCGGGGAGTGAGCTCCGCATACTCCAGGTAGGAGCGCAGGGGGTAGTCACCCAGTTCCTGCAGCAGTGTCTGGTATTCTTCTGTGCGCCTGGCCTCCAGTGCCGCACGGGCGTTCAGATAGATGATTCGTTGCGATTCCAGCACAGAGAGGCGTTGCTCTACGTCCTGCGCCGTCGCGGTAGAGGGTGCCAGCGTCACATAAAGCAGAGTCGCGCACAGAGACAGGAATCCCGCTGGTCTGGATGCTCTACTGCGGCCTTGGGGGCGGCCGGGCCTTGGATCATGAACCTTGCGCATTGACGCGACTCCCTGATGGACGGAATTACAGTAGCAGACCCGCCGATGGCATGAATCATCCCCTGAAGTGCTGCAATGAGCAACCGGAAGCCGATCAGGACGTTTTGCGCTATAGTTCGCCGCATTTCTGACCCGAGTCGAATCTCTGAAACCATGAATACCGATCCTCTGGCCCATGTGCTGCTGGCACTGGCGCTGATTACCCTCGCTGCGCGGGGGATGGGCGTACTGTTTCAACGCTTTCTGCGTCAACCCCCTGTCATTGGTGAAATCTTTGCGGGCCTGGCACTGGGGCCGTCGCTGCTGGGCGCGGTTGCGCCTGGTTTGCAGGCGTTCATTCTGCCGACTGATGCAGCACTGTTCGTCGGCATGATCGCGAAGGTGGGCGTGGTGCTGTTCATGTTTCTGGTCGGGCTGGAGCTGGACGTGAGAACGTCCAAGGCGCAGGGGCGCGCCACCTTCATCATTGCCTATACCAGTATCGCTGTGCCGTTCCTGTTGGGAGCATTGCTGGCGCTGGCGCTCTATCCGCTGTATGCCTCGCAGGATGTCGATTTCACCGTGTTTTCTCTGTTCATTGGTGTGTCGATGTCTGTGACGGCATTTCCTGTACTCGCTCGTATCCTCAAGGACACCGGGGTGCAGCGGACGCGTGTTGGTGGTCTGGCTCTTTCCAGTGCCGCCATAGGCGATGCCTCGGCCTGGGTGTTGCTCGCGTTTGTTGCCGGTGTTGCGACTGCAGAGGTAGCGGGCGTGGCCTGGACGGTGTTGTTTGCAGGGCTGTTTGTGGCATCCATGTTGTGGGTGGCGCGTCCACTGCTGCGGCGCCTTGCCGAGCGCGAGGAAAAGAATACACAGCCGTTGTCGCAGAGTGTGCTGGGCATAGTCTTCGTGGCGCTGTTGCTTGCTGGAGCCGCTACAGAGTTCATCGGCATTCATGCACTGTTCGGCGCCTTTCTGCTGGGGGCAGTCATGCAGCATGACAGTCGTCTGGCGGAACAGATTCGTGCGCGAATGCAGGACATTGTCATGGTATTGCTGTTGCCGAGTTTCTTTGCATATACGGGCATGCGCACCGAGGTGGGGCTGCTTCAAGGTGCGAGCGATTGGCTGATGTGTCTGGCGATCATCGTCGTGGCGACGATCGGCAAATTCGGTGGTTCGTTCATCGCCGGACGTTTCGTGGGGTTGAGCTGGCGCGAGTCCGGTGCCATCGGCATTCTCATGAATACGCGGGGCCTGATGGAATTGATCGTGCTTAATCTGGGGCTGGAGATGGGCGTCATTTCTCCCAGACTTTTCACCATGCTGGTGATCATGGCATTGATCACCACCTTCGCCACCACTCCCATCCTGAATCTCATCATGGGCAGACATGGGTTTGTGGAAGGCCCGGCGCCGGGGCCGAACGTGTGAGGTGGCACCTGTGCCAGGAGTTCCGACATTAAGTGCGTGATCCCGACGCATTGCGATGGTAAGTTAATGGGCATATTCCCGGCCACTTTGGACGTCATCACGAGGTCATCATGCACAATCGACTTTTTGCCCTTTGCGCGGTTTCCAGCCTGGCGCTCTCCTCCACTATATTCGCGCAGCATTCGGATCACGATCACGGGATCCCATCAGCAGAGGAAATCGGCAGCACGAATGTGTCTTTCAGTACATCCTGCGATGCCGCTACTGCTGACAACTTCAATCGTGGCGTGGCGTTGATCCATTCGTTCTGGTTCGCCGAGGCGATCAACAGTTTCAACGAAGTGCTGGCGATGGATGCTGATTGCGCGATGGCGCACTGGGGTATTGCGCTCAGTCACTGGGGTAATCCTTTTGCCGGACTGCGTAATGCGCCGCAACTGGCAAGGGGGCAGGATGCAGTTGCTCTGGCGCAGGCCACCGGGTCACCTACTCCCCGTGAGAGTGCCTATATTGCCGCTGTTGCCGAACTGTTCTCCGACAATCAGTCGAGCACCCAGGGCGCACGCACCAAGGCTTATGAACTCGCCATGGAAAAACTGGTGAATGAGTACCCCGATGATCGTGAGGGCAGAATATTCTATGCACTGGCCGTGAACGGCACTGCGTCACCGAATGACAAGACCTATTCCCAGCAATTGAAAGCGGCACAGATTCTGGAACCGCTCTTCATGGAATATCCAGAGCATCCGGGGCTGGCGCATTACATCATCCATGCCTATGATCACCCGCCGCTGGCGGAGATGGCATTGAATGCTGCGACGCGCTATGCGTCGCTGGCGCCAGCAGTTCCCCATGCATTGCACATGCCGTCCCACACATTCACCCGCGTGGGCATGTGGCAGGAATCCATCGACACCAATCAGCGCTCTGCCGACACAGCTCGTGCCAGCAGCACGGCAGGTGAAGAGCTTCACGCACTGGATTATCAGGCCTATGCCTACCTGCAGATGGCGCAGGATCAGAAGGCGCTCGCGGTCGTGGATCGTGCACTCGCACTGCTGGATGAAGTTGACGTGACGGCGATTGGTGCCACTGCGGCAGGAGCATTCGCCATTGCCGCGATTCCCGCACGCTATGCACTGGAGCGCGGTGATTTTGCGGCGGCGGCGCAGTTGCCGGTTATTCCAGCTGAGAGCACCCCACACACGCAGGCGATAACCCATTTCGCTCGCGCCTTGGGCGCGGCCCGCAGTGGCACGCTTGCGGCGGCGGCGCAGGACATCGATATGCTGGCCCAACTGCGCGAGGCACTGCGCGCTCGTTCGGATGCCTACTGGACCGAACAGGTGGATATTCAGTGGCAAGTGGCACGTGCGTGGGTAGCGTTCGCTGAGGGCCGTCGTGATGATGCGATCAACCTGATGACGGCTGCAGCGCAGATTGAAGATGGTACCGACAAGGCCGCGATCTCTCCTGGCCCCATGGCACCGGCGCGGGAAATGCTGGGCATGATGCTGCTGGAAGCAGGTCGTCCCCGCGAAGCACTGACAGAATTCGAGTCCACCATGGTCAAGGAGCCGAACCGGTTTCTGACGCTGTTCGGTGGTGCGCGCGCGGCGGAGGAAGCCGGTGCCGAGGCAAAGGCGCGTGAGTACTATCAACAACTGCTGGACGTTGCCGGTTCTGCAGACACTGATCGACCCGAGCTGCAGCAGGCGAGAATTTTCCTGGGCTTGCGTTGACTGAAGGATCAGTGATCGTAGTGACCACCGATGGCGAAAATGTAAATTGTGGTGTCGTCAAACCTGTAGATGAGACGGTCCTTGTGAGAGATGCGTCTGGACCAAAGACCTGCGAGATTGTGCTTGAGTTGCTCCGGTTTGCCAGTGCCCTTTGAGAGGTCGTCAGAGCGGAGCATTTCTCTGAGTTGTCTGCACAATGCCTTGTGAAGGCTCTTGTCCTTTTCGCGCATGGCTTCGTATGCGGCCCAGGTATTCCCTTCAAATACGAGTGATCTCATCCATTTGCTCTTCCGTGGGGCGGTATCCTGTCCTTGCACCGTGCGTCACTGCGGAGACCGCGATTTGTTTCACCAGATCGCTGTTCTGCAGGATATACAGGCTTTCCTGCTCCCGTTCCCAGTCTTCGGCACTGATGACCACGAAGTCTTCTCCGGAACGGCGTGTGACACGTAGCGGCTCGTGATTGCTGACAGCTTGTTCTACAAGACTTTTCAAGTTGTCGCGGAATTTGTTGACGCTGACAGTTTCCATATCGTATGTGCTCAAATGTACGGAGTTTCCGTACAAGAGTAATGCAATCTCCGGGCGCCACGCAATCCCCACAATAGCTCACCCTTCAATTATCCGCCTGTCGCCTGCGCGAGTGCTCGCTGCAACTCCGCGTAGCGTTCCGCGTTATCTCTGTCCGCATAGCGCTCAGCCTGCCGCAGGGAGCGTTCGGCATCCCTGAGCTGCTGCAGGCGCAGTTGCGCTTCCGCCATCGACAGATAGAACAGTTGCTCTTCCTTCTTGCGACGGATGGCCGCCCGATAGTGAACGATGGCGTCCATCCAGGCGCCTGCCTGTCGCATGTCCTCACCCATATTGTAGTGATAGTAGGGATTGCGCTCGCGTCGCTGCTTCAAGCGTTCTTGCATCTGCTCTGCACTCCGGGCTTCTCCGATGCGGTTGTACAGCGACGCAAGATTGCTGCGCGCAGAGTCCGCATCGGGGTCCATGGCGATGGCAGTGGTGTAGGCGGCTCTGGCCAGTGCAGTTTGATTCACACGGCCATACAGCACCCCGAGGGTATTGAGTGCAGTGGCGGATGAAGAATCGGCCAGCACCGCGTGTTTGGCATATTGATAGGCCAGCCCGAGTTGGTTCTCGAACAATGCCTCCGCAGCCTTGTTGCTGTAGTAGAGCGACAACACCTGATGGTCCTGCAGGGTCTCGGTGCGGTAGGCATCAACGACAATGCGGGGGTTGAGATCGACCACGTAGCGGATATAAACGCTGCGCCTGGCGGTTGGATTGATATGGGTGCCCGTCTGCATGGGCAGATTGTCTTCCAGCCGCAGTGAACCGTTGTCGCTGATACGATTGATACGCCCGGAGACGTTGACGTGCTGGTTCAGCACCCAGGTCTGATTTGAGGCTCCCCAACTGGGTGGCGTATAGACCAGTTGGAAGTCTGCCGGCACACTCACATGGCGGGCGGCAGCAACGTACAGATTGGAGAAGGAGAAGCAGTTGATGATGCCGATCCGCTCCAGATCCGCGATGGAGGAGGTGACTTCGGGGTCGTACTCGTACTGATCTGCGAGGTCAAAAATCCAGCGTCGCAGTTCTCGATACCTGCGCTCCTCATTCGGGATGTTGACGATATGCTCATCCAGGTAGGCAGTGATGCTGTCTGTCAGGGCATAGATTTCAACCGGCTGGAAGTTGGCGGCGCTGTCGTCAGTGAAAAATTCGTCGTGCAGCAACGCTGCAGTATCAGCCGGAGAGAGTGGCGGCGCACCTGAGGTGACCGTTGGGTTGGATGAGCAGGAGGACAGAACAAAAGCAATGAGGACAGCGAAAATTCGAATCGACATAAGGCGCTCCGGAATTGCGTCAACACTACAGGGGAACAAGAAAGATCAGGAACTGTTGGTATATTTACTCCTATCAGGTGAATCCGGCAACCGCCGGTTCGGAAATCGCAGCAATAACAGGTGAATACCCTACGCAATAAGTGAGCATCGGCACTCAGAACCGAGTGGCGTTGCCTCGCGCAATGGCCATCAACACATCCTTGAATTCGGGTAACAGGTAACCCTCCTCAATCAATTGATCGGTGACGGCTTCGTAGCGCCCTAGATAGTCCTCGAAACCTGAGTACAGTTCGCTGATTGGCGTGCGCGGATCATTGTTCCGGGCTGCGTCTTGCGGCGTGGCGGGGAAGGGAATATAGCCACCCGCCAGCCTTGCCAGTTCCGTCTCCGCACCGGATGCCAGCGAGCGCAGATTCCACGGCACAAATGTGCCAAGTGGCACGGCTGTCAACGGCGGTAGAAGAGTGCTGATCGGGCTATCGTTGTTGTCGGGGCCAACAGCGGGGACCATTGGTTCGTAATAACGGTTAGTGCCCGACGGATGCAGGTCAATGATGCCCTGGCTGCGGAAGCGCGGACCGTAATCGGCATAGCCCACTTTGTACATCGCCTTGGGGTGATTCACACCGGGCAGTGGATTCCACGCCGCCGGATTGATTTCGCCGGAGGGCAGGTGCGACGGCACCAGCGTGCCATCGGCAATCCTTGGATAGCGGCTTGGCGGCGGCAGCGTGTCGTCGCTGACCCAGTTCACCAGTGCTGCGAGCAGGGTGTCGGCGAAGGGCGTCCACATGTTGGGATTGTTCGGCAATTGACCTGCCGTTGCCTCGCGTGGCTGTCCGGTACCGGAACCGTGCTGGGAGCCTCCGATGGCATAGAAGCGCACATTGTCGGGAATGACGGCGTCGAGTCTGCCCAGCGGATCGGTGTGGGGCAATGAACCGCCCCTGATCCAGTATTCGTTCGAGGTCTGGATGTGCATCAGCTTCGGCACGGTGTTGGTGTTGCGGGCCAGTCGCAGCACACTGTCGGGGCGGCCACTGTATGGATCGAGGCCGTCGTTCTCACCATAGGTAAAGGGGTAGTAGTCGTTCGGATAGAGATGGCTTTCATGCTGGCCATTGGTGCGCGTAGGCATGGCGAAGCGATTGTTGAACATCCCGTAACCCGCACCAGCGATCACCGGCATCACGCCGTCGAAAACGCGCCGGCCTTCCAGGTCTTCATTGAAGCCCTGATACAGAAACAAACGCAGCAAACGCCCGCTCTGGGAATTCCCCCATGCGACGGTGTGTTCCAGCGTCGGCAGATCAAGCCCGGCGAGTTGGGAGTTGAGTGCGGCATCGTCGGTGCCGTGGCGCAGCAGGGCCACCATGTCACGGATGCCTGCCATGCCTGCACCAGCCAGCACTGGATCTCGTGCCTCGTACATCAACTCATAGATCACGCCCGGCTGCAGCCCACCCTTGAGGTTCAGCGTGACCAGCGGTTGATTGGATTCCGGTGCTTCGTTGACAGTCAGCGTGAAATCCTCGCGGGCGATGGGCACACGGGGGTCAGCCTGATTGATTCGCCGGGTGAGCGTGGCGTTCTGCATGCCCGCTTCTGTCGGTGCATAGGCCAGGTGGTTGTCGCCCGCGATGTTCTCGTCATTCCCGGCACTGCCCACAATGATCTCGTAACGGACCTGGCCGGTGATGGGTTGCGCGGCTGTGCCCACGACCGGCGCGTGCAGACGGATGCGCGAATCACTCGGCGTCAACTCATTGATCCAGCCGGTGACCAGATAGGTATGCCCCAGCGCGGTGAGGGGATGGGTGAGAGAAATCTCCGGTGGCACACGACTGCCGCCACGATTGTTGACGTGATAGAGCAACGAGTCGCTGGCGATGTCCGCATCCGGTACCAGCAGTTTGAAGTCGGCGGAGAATTCAACAAGTCCGTTGGCGTTGACCGGCGCAAGGCGAATGTCGGTGATTTTCTGATTGCCGTCTGCACGCGGATCGAGGGTGAAGTGCAATGTGCCGTAGATGGCCTCGTAACGGATGTGTGTCTGCTCGGAGGAGAGCGTCTCGCGCCGCTCGATTTCGATGCGGGCGACATCTGCTGATGCAGTGGTGCAAATGCAAATGAAGAGTGAGGCCAGTACCAGCCGTGCGGAAGTGATGCGAATCATTTGCCTGCCTATCCTGTTGTTATTGTTTGGGGACGGGTTCTGGAGCGGTCGTGGAGAGTATAGGTGGATCGTGGCTGGCGCAGAAACATTTATTTTCCGGCGGAGCAAGCCAGCCTGCTTGCGAAGAGAAGCATCGACCTGTGATTCTCATTCTTCAGAATCCTCCCTTGGCAGCTTCGGAATGTCAGCGATGTCGGAAACGGCGGAGGCGTCGCACGCGAGTGAAGTTTTTTCGAGCGAAACATTTCTACAGAAATGTGCTTTCCAGGGGGCGACGATTCAGCGCGTTCCGCTGCAAAGCATTTAAAAAACTTTCGATATTTACAAGCATAATCATAAGGATAGATCTATAATATGTATATATAAACAGTGTTTTTTCATCACAACAAATCCATGGAGGGATCGTTCCATGCCACACCATTCTCTACTTCCAGCTTCTGTCGCAAGTCGGCCTGTCAGCGCCTCTTTCATCCCCGAAGACAACGTGGCACTTAGCCACGAAATCACCCGCCTCGCGGGTCACATCAATGCAGCACAACATCGCTTCCTGAAACTGCTCGCCGCACTGATCGAACGCGACGCGTGGGAAGGTGCTGGCATGAAATCCCCAGCCCACTGGCTCAACTATCACTGCGGCATTGATCTCGGCGCCGCGCGCGAGAAGTTGCGAGTGGCGAAGTGCCTGGCGAATTTGCCCGGCATCGACGAGGCGTTTCGCACCGGCGAGATCAGCTACTCCAAAGTGCGCGCCATGACCCGTTCGGCGACACCGCAGAATGAAGCATTCCTTTTACAGATCGCCCGCCATGGCACGGCGCAGCACATGGAACAATTGACGCGCAAGTATCGTCGCACTGAGCGGTTGAGTGATGCAGCGCGTGATAGAGACAATTACGAAGCGCGAGAGTTCACCTGTCACGTCGACGAGGATGGCATGTTGGTGTTGCGTGGGCGGTTGACACCGGAGGATGGTGCAGTCTTCATGAAGGCGATGGATGCGATGATGGTGGCGTTGAATCCGCCGGTGGCAAAGTCGGAAGTTGCGGAAGATGTCGTCCGGAAAACGTTTCCGCAGAAACGTGCCGATGCGTTGTTGGCGATTGCCGAGCAGGCGGTGAGCACGATGGAGGAGGGGTTGAAGTCCGTGTCTTCCGCTGAGAAGTATCAGGTGGTTGTGCACATTGAACGTGAAGGAATTTCTGTGGCTGATGATGCGATGATTCACGCGGATACTCATGTAGGTACTCCACACGTTCATCCACACACAGATCACCAGCAGTGTTCCATCGAGTGCGGCAACTCACATTTTCATCTGTCGGCAGCCACGGCCCGACGCCTTTGCTGTGATGCTTCAATGGTCACAGTGCTGGAAGATTTCCGCGGAAACGTCCTCAATGTCGGTCGCAGAACCCGCACAATTCCCCCTTCAATCCGCCGTGCGCTGCAGATCCGTGATGGCGGTTGCCGATTCCCCGGCTGCTGCGAGTCTCGCTACGTAGATGCGCACCATGTGCAGCACTGGTGTGATGGTGGCGAAACGAAAATGGATAACCTGGTGCTGCTGTGCCGCCATCACCATCGGTTGTTGCATCAGGAAGGATATGAGATTGAGCGTGGCGCGGACGGCGTGTTTGAGTTTGTGACGCCGCAGGGGAGGAGAATGGCGAGAGCGGTTGCGCCGCAGATTGTTGAAGTGGATCGAATGACGGAAACGCTTGCGATTGAGCGGGAGCATGAGCAGATTGGATTGCAGATTGATGCGCGGACGGCGGTGACGCTTTGGCAGGGGGAGCGGATGGACTACGACATGGCAATCGGGGCGATGCTGACTTTCAGGTAGTCTACAATCGGGGTGACCGGAGAGGCTGGTTGATTCCGGGAAAAGTGTCTCTGTCATCGAATTTCCGAGGACTGGCTGGAATTCTTTCCCGCTGCAATCCACAACCACCCTGCGCCAGACTCAGGTGCCGACCACGTGCATATCTTCAATGGTGCCAGATTGCTTCTGCTCAGCATTTCGAGTGCCTGCTCCTGGTTGTAACCAATGGACCACTCCTGCTCAAACTCTCCGTCATCGAGATGTTCATTGGTATTGGTGAGCAGGTTGAAGATTACGATGCCATCGTCGGTCAGTGCCCGCTCGACGCTCTTGAGTATGCTGGTCGCGAAATCCCGTGGGATGTGCTGGAACACCGTGAAGATATAGGTGAGGTCGATGGAGCCCTCGGCAATTTCCTCGGGAATGCGATCCGACTCGTTCACAAGGAAGCGGATATTTTTCTGGTTGCTGAATCGCTCTCTGGCGCTGTCGATTACCGCCGGAGAAATATCGGTACCGATGACCTGCTCATAGCGCTGCGACAACCAGGCCACAGATCTGCCGAATCCGCAGCCGACATCCAGCACTGTGCCAGACGCGGGCAGGTCGAACATTTTCCCGAGCCAGACAGATTCGGTGCGTTTTACGCTGCGCTCCAGAGTGTCGGAGTAGGGGGCGGGCATTTCGATGTGCCCGGATCTGAAATCGAGACGCAGAATGGCATTGTCCAGTTCCTTGTCTTCGTCGCTCAGCGTGCCGCCGAAATAATCCTGATAGTGCGGGTGTCGAGAAAAATAGCCGTTCTGCTGCATACTTTCCCACATGGAACCGAATAACGATTTATCCAATTTGCTGATCCTCAGGATGGTCCGGGTAGATTGTAGAGCGCATTTAGCCATATTTGCGGGCCATAAAGCTACACGCACACTCTTCAGCAAGTTCTCAGCACATCCTCATGGTCTCTATTCCGAAGAACCTGAGGTTTCGTCCATCCGCGCCCGATAAACCAGATACGCTCCCAGCGCAATCGGGGCCATCGGCCACCAGTCTTCCAGCCAGTCCAGTGGCAGGTTGAACAATGTGTTTGACAGCGCCACCCCACCGCCTATCAATAGCGCCACTCCGCCCACATAGCTGCCGCCCAGAGCAGGGCCGTTCATTTCATCCGGAAGCGGCATGTCCTCCACCCCTTCGAGCGACAGATTGTAGAACGTGGCGCGGCGGACGGCATCGATCTGGTTGAAGAACCAGAAGAAGGGAATGAAAGTGGCAAATAAAGGAGCGAGACCTTCCATCTGCCCTGATGACGCCAGCGCGATGGTGCTGCCGAATACCGCAAAGTGGATGAAGCCGCGCTGATAGTAGCCAACGTAAGTGTGTCCGAGGCCCGGCATCAGCGAGAGCAGGACAGTCAGGAAAATTGTCTTGCGCCGAGGATCGCGGGAAGGATAGGTCGGCATGGGTTTGATTGCTGGAGAGCTGCGTGATGCAGCATTTTGTGTGCCGTCGTTGTAGAGGTTTTCTGTGTGCAGCGTGGTCTCGTTCATGGTTCTCTCCTTGTCTTAGCGTGTCAGGGCGGTAATGGTTTCTGTGAATGCTGTGTATTTTTCCTGTATCCATGACTGCATTGAGTGTGTGGTGTTGTGGAATTCAATGAGCCACTTTTCGCGGTAGTTTTCGTAGATCGATTCGATTCTGTCGCCCTGCTGCTCGACTTGCTGGCTGACCTGCTCCGAGACTTCCTGCAGCAGGAGAGGAGGCTCCAGCAATCTCGGACAGGCCCGCTCCCACAGACAGATTTGCTGCATTGCGTTCTGGCCATTGGTTGCTGCCTGGGTGGCGAGTCTCTCGATCTGCTCGGCATCGAAGGCGTTCACACCGGTCATGCTACTGAACAGAATCGCCAGCACGGTCATCGCGTAGGCGCTCTCGAGGGCGAAGCGTGGACGCGCGAGCCACGCCCGCAGTTTTTCCGGTGATCTGGTCCGGGCTTTCGATGCGCGGGATGCAGAACTTTCGTGAATGGTTCTACTCATCACGCTGGCCGTGAAATCCTGCGGAGCACTCAGTGAACGCAGCGCAGGGAGCTTGCTATCGAGTGCGAGCATCGCACCGTGTACGGAGCGGCAATCTGCGCAGGTTTCCAGGTGTCGCCGCGTCAGTTCCTGGTGCAGTGCAGGGAGTGTCGCACTCACGTATTCGTCGAGCATTGTCTGAGCCTGTGCGCAGGCATCCAGTTGCAGCGCACCGAGAACCTGCTGTGTGAATTGTTCAGCGTTCATGTACTTGCTCCCTCCGCACTCAGCCTGACGAGAATTTTCGCGAGTTCAAGCTTGGCCCGGTGGCATTTCGATTTGACTGTGCCAATGGGCATCCCGAGGATAGTGGCAACCTCTTCGATCTTCAGTCCCTGAATATCTCTGAGCAGAATCAGGTCGCGGGTTTCCTCGCTGGTTTCCTGCAGGGCTCTGTAAAGCATGCGATGTTCCTGATCAGTCACCAGAGTTTGCTCCGGGGTTGTACCGGGGTCGGGCACAGCATCGTCATCAGGCCACGCGTCAGTGCCGGCCCTGTTCTGACCCGCAGGCAAGCGTGCCTGATTGTGGCGGCGCCGATCTATGCAGCAGTGCCGGGTGATGGCGAACAACCATGGTTCGAAACCTGCGGCAGGTCCACTGAATTGATGCAAATTGCGGAACACCTGCACGAAAGCCTCCTGGGCAACTTCCTCGGCCTCGGCGCTGTTACGCAGATAGCCGTAACAGAGAGCATAGAGGCGGTTCTGATACATCCGCACGAGTGCCTCCCATGCCAGTGGTTCGTGGCGGCGGCAGGCCTGCAGTAGTTGTTCTATGTCTATGTCTGCACCCTCATGCCGCAAATTTGCTGTTCTTCTGTTGTTGTAAACGTGGGCCAGGGAAAAAGGTTCCATCATGACCGATGCGGTATCGGTTACCGACCAAAAATTCTGCAGGAGCGAGCTTGCTCGCTCCTGCAGGGGTGGTAAATGCTGCCCGGAATGCATCAGTTGATGGACAACATCGCGATGGCTACTTACACTGCCAGCCATGCAGTCCCAGGGGGAACTGTGTTGCAGTGAACATCCAAAATCCTATAAGGAGTTATAACAATAATGAAAAAACTCGTTACAAGAATGCGAATTGCCGCGGCGGGTACCTGCCTGGTTGGAATGGCAGTTCTGCAAAGTGCAGCTTGGGCACAGACTCTCACCGTTCCTCACATGCCGGAAGATGCTTCCGGTCCCGAAGTGCCAGCAGGCGTCGCGCAATTTGCCGTTGACCCGTTCTGGCCGAAACCGCTTCCGAACAACTGGATTATCGGCCAGGTAGCCGGTACTGCAGTGGATCTGGAAGACAATGTCTGGATCATTCATCGCCCCTGGACCGTGCAGGGCACCAATGCCGGTTCCACTCCCCTGCAGACTGTGCGCGATCAGACCTGGGGCCATGCAGTTCTGCAATCAGCCTGCTGCACCACCGCCCCTGCGGTGCTGGCCTTCAACCCGGCAGGGGAAGTGATTCACGCCTGGGGCTCAAGTCCGACCAATGAGTATGACTGGTTCAACAGCGAGCATGGTATTCACGTTGACCACAATGGTTTCGTTTGGGTGGGCGGCAATGGCACCGACGACCACATGATCCATAAATTCACCAAGGAAGGACGCCTTGTTCTGACTATTGGTGGTGTGGGCATGAACTCCGGCAGCAACGATATCGACTCCGTGAATCGTTCCGCAGTGATGGAAGTTGATCCGACCAACAACGAGCTATATGTGGCCGATGGTTATGGTAACCGTCGGCTGATCGTGTTCAATGCCGAGACTGGTGCATACCTGCGTCATTGGGGTGCCTATGGCGAAGTGCCGAACGACAACAACCCTGGTCCGTGGGATCCGGATGCGCCGCCCAGTCGCACCTGGCGTACGCCTGTTCACGGTGTGGCGATTGCCAATGACGGGTTGGTCTATGTCAGCGATCGCCCCAGTAACCGCATTCAGGTGTTCCGGAAGGATGGCACATACGTCAGCGAAAGTTTGCTGCGCCCTCTGACCTATGGTCCAGGCACTACCTGGGAGATGGAGTTTGATCCGCTGGATACGGAGCAGCGCTTTGTGTACGTGCCAGACGGCACCAATAACGTTGTGTGGGCGCTGGATCGCGCCACCATGGAACCCGTGTACTCATGGGGAACCGGTGGTCGTCAGCCTGGCCAGTTCGATTGGCTGCACAACATGGACTTCGACTCCAATGGCAATCTGTTTACAGGTGAAGTGCAGACGGGCCACCGTGTGCAGAAGTTCATTCGCCTGAACGGCAGGTAACACCTATATGCAGGAGCGAGCCTGCTCGCGAAGGTCTTGTCTACTCCTTCGCGAGCAAGCTCGCTGCTACAGCTTATTTTTCCAGCCTCAGGTTTACCTGCCAGTACCCTACATCCAGCCAGCGCCCGAATTTGTATCCCACCTCACTGAAGTGAGCCGTTTTCTTCATGCCGAATTTTTCGTGCAGCGCCGCGCTGTGGGCGTTGGGCAAAGCAATGCAGGCGACGACCGCGTGTACCTGCAACTGTCGCAACTCCTTGAAAAGAGAGTGGTACAGCGCAGTGCCGATACCTCTGGTGGTTAGATTGGGAGCCAGGTAGATAGTGATTTCGACACTGTGGCGATAGGCGTGGCGGGCCTTCCAGGTATTGGCATAGGCAAAACCCTGCACTAGACCGTTGTCTTCCGCGATCAGCCAGGGCAGACCATGTGCCTCTATACTCTGGATGCGGGCTGCCATTTCCACGGGCAATACGGAGGTTTCCTCGAATGTGATGACTGTGTTCAGAACGTAGTGGTTGTAGATACCCGCGAGTTGCGCGGCATCATCGGATCTCGCCTGTCTTATCATTGGCTTTTCTTATCTCCGTCTCCAACTGGCGCCGCTGTGCGAGTATGCGAACAATCTGTGGGAGGATAATAGCTTCACTTAGTACCCCGATGGCAATAAGACTGTAGTAGACAGTTGGAAGTTCCAGAATGGGGTGCAAACCTTGACCGCTGTTGGCTGTGGCAAGACTGACCGCACCAAGGGCAATGAGAGTCATGTTGAATGCGCTTATGCAACTGGTTACGACGAGTTTTTTCTGGTTCAGCGCGCGCTCGGAGCGAAGTTTTTCCATCATGTTTTTCTTCCTTGTTGAATCTGCGAGGTTGCCAGGGGTACGCTGAAACATACCCCAGATCAGGCGGGAGCAGAACACAGGTGATGGCAGTTTTTCATGTCAATCGGATGGTCCGTCAGCAACAAGCGATGAAGGTTCTGGATTGTCAGCAATCGTTGCAGTCTCCTCGTGTTCTTCCTGCGTCAATTGTGCTAAATAGAGCACATCAATCACGCCCGATTGCCATTCATGTACAGAAGAGGTGTAAACCCCATGCGTCCCTTGATGCGCTTTCAATCGATAGTTCTGTTTTTTCTGATCTCACTGCCACTGTCTGGCTTCGCCGCTCCTCAAGGCTGGTCGCCACTGCTGGAACCGGCTCAACTGAAGAGCATTCTCGACAGTAACCCTGAAGTGCGCGTTATCCATGTCACGGGAGATTACGCGGCAGGGCATATCCCCGGAGCGGTCGCTGCACCCTATCCACAGTTCCGTGGTCCACAGGAAAATCCTGGCGCAGTACTCGATATTTCTGCGCTCACGCCTGTAGTGCAACGACTTGGCATTACCGCCACTACTCCAGTCGCCATTGTTCATCAGGGTTCCAATCCTTCTGATTTCGGTGCGGCAGCGCGCGTGTACTGGACGCTTAAATCTCTGGGTGTACAGGATCTGACGCTGCTCAACGGCGGCTTCAATGCCTGGAATGCGGCCAACCTGCCAGTGAGCACCGAGACTGCCAGTGTGGCCGCTTCCACATTCACACCCGAGTGGAACAACGACTGGCGTGTGACGACAGCCGAAGTGGAAGCATTGGTTGCAGATGGCAGTGCCCGCCTGATCGATGCCCGTCCGCCGACATTCTTCGAGGGGCTGCAGGCATCTACCGGACGTCCGGGCACCATCAAGGGCGCGGGCAATCTGAATTTCGAGAACTGGTTCGAGGGCAGTCGCGTGAAGCCGCAGCCACAGGTCAGCTCGATTCTGGCTTCCTATGAACAGGGTGCTGCGCCAATCACAGTCTCTTTCTGCAACACAGGTCATCAGGCTGCCGTGAACTGGTTCGTGATGAGCGAGTTGCAGGGCGTTCCCAATACACGGTTGTATGCCGAGAGCATGACCGAGTGGAGCATGGAAGATCGTCCCATGGACAATCAACCCAGCCGTATCAAGCATTACTGGGAGATGACTACGGACTGGTTCAGCGGTCTGCTAGGGTCCTGAGTCATGTCGGAATTCAAGGCAATGGCGGCTACCCGGACAGGTCTGATTCTGTTCGCGCTGGTGCTGGTGTTTGGCACCTTTGCCATGACCGGGCCGCGCGCCGCATTGTTGATGCTGGTTGGGCTCGGTTTTGGTCTGGTGCTCGAGGGGCTGCGTTTTGGCTTCGCCGGTCCCTGGCGCGTCGTAATCACTGATCGTGACAGCCGAGGTCTGATCGCTCAGTTTCTTGCTATCGGTATTACCGCTGCCGTCGTTTTCCCCCTCCTTGCAGCTTTTCCCGAAGAACTCGGCGGTGCTCATGCGCCTGTGGGTATTGCCATGATCGGTGGCGCCTTTGTATTTGGGGCAATGATGCAACTGGTCATGGGCTGTGGATCGGGCACGCTGGTCAATGCGGGGAGCGGCAACCTCATCGCTCTCGTCGCGTTGCTGGGGTTCATCGGTGGCAGCTTCCTGGGTTCGCTGCATCTGAACTGGTGGACCGGACTTGGCAGTTTGCCCGTCTACACATTGCAGGGAATTTTCGGCAACAGCGCCGGGCTGTGGGTCACTCTCATCGCGCTGGCAGGAATTGGAGCCCTGGCCTTGTCGCGTTCTGCGCCCGGCAAGCGCATGCCTCCTGCGCGCCTGTGGTGGGCTGCAGCGTTGATTGCAGTGCTTGCAGTGTTGAATCTCGTGATAGCCGGTCAACCCTGGGGCGTGGTGTATGGCCTGGGCTTGTGGGGTGCGAAGCTGGCGCAGGCGGGTGGGGTGGATGTGGCGGCGACGGCGTTCTGGTCATTGCCGTCCCATGCTGAGCGTCTGGACCAAAGCCTGCTGACGGATGTTACCTCTCTGACCAATATTGGTCTGATCGCGGGGGCTTTTCTCGTCATGCGCTGGCGGCGTGTGCCGGATGCGCAGGTGGTCCCGATATCCGGTGGGAGCTGGGTGATCGTATTGCTGGCCGGATTGGTGCTGGGTTACAGCGCCCGCATCGCGTTTGGCTGCAATGTTGGCGCGTTCTTCAGCGGAATTTCCACCGGCAGTGTGCATGGCTGGGTCTGGTTCTTCGCGGCATTTGCGGGCTCCACGCTGGGACTGAAGCTGCGGCCAGCACTGTTGCGGCCTGCTGTTGCTTCGGGGACGGTGGCGACAGCATGAATGCAAACATCCAATCATCACACCATGCACTACCCGGAAGGCCGCTGGTCGGCACTCTGGCGATAGTGTTCATTGTAGGTTTGGTGGTCATCGACACGGTGCAGTCGGCGCCGATCAACCCCTTCGCGGCGCCACCGCCTGTGGCTCTGGGTTCTGGTGAGGCACCAACTGGTGCTCACTGCACGCAGCCCTGATCCAGCCCAAAGCGGGGTCGCTCTTCTACATAATGGCTGAACATGGGATCTGCTCAGTGCTCCGAGACGGCTTCCGCACGCTCGCTGGCAGACAGTTCCCGCCACTGTCCCGGTTCCAAAGTCGGGTCCAGAAGCAGCGGGCCAATGGCGATTCTGTGCAGACCGACCACCGGATTGCGAAAGCGGCCGAACATGCGTTTGATCTGGTGATAGCGGCCCTCGACAAGTGTCACCTGAGCGACGCGTTCGTCGAGGACTTCCAGTTTGGCGGGCAGTGTGGTGATGTCCTCAAAGGGGAAGTGCATGCCGGATGCAAAGGCGTCAATGCAGTCAGGGGTTACGGGCTTCGCCAGTTCGACCCGATAGACTTTCTCCACGCAATTTTCCGGTGCCATCATGGCTTGGGACCAGTTGCCATCATTGGTCAGCAACAACAGGCCGGAACTGTTGCGATCAAGGCGTCCGACAATGTGCAGCTCCAGTTTTGCGGGGTGATCGATCTGATCGATGACTGTTGGATACTGTGCGTCTTTTGTGGCACTGAGCAGGCCGACGGCTTTATGCATCTGCAGGTAGGTGGCTGTCATGGATGGCAGTTCCATGTCATCCACCACAATCCGTGAAAATTGATTGACCAACTGATCCGCAGCGCAGGCAATTTTGTCATCCACGCTGATGAGGCCCTGTGCGAGCAGCGGTTTGATGTTGCGACGATTGATGCCCAGAGTGCTGCTGAGATGACGGTCCAGTCGATGGCTGCCTGAAGCCATGTTGCAAGATTCCTCATTTATGGAAGTTATGTCATGAGACTATGCGGGTAACTGTTTGGGTTCTGTTGAGAATTGTCAATACAACTTGGTACTGGTCCCATTATCATTTCCCAACTGTCCAATCTGAGGAGATTTTTCCTTCTATTTCAGTGCACGTTTACAGGAGAGAGACACATGTCACTTATGCGTCACGAGCCTTTCAAGTTTCTACGCAGAATTCAGTCTGACCTCAACGATTACTTCAAGGGTAGTGGTTATCATCAAGTACCCGATCTGTTCGACCATGCCACGCCTTCACTATTCTCTGGCGATTGGTCACCTACCGTGAATATCCGTGAGGAGGAGTCCGGATTTGTAATCGAGGCCGACATTCCCGGGGTTGATCCGAAGGACGTGCAGGTATACATGGATCGGGGTTCACTCTGCATCAAGGGTGAACGCCATGAAGAGAGAAAGGAAAAAAAGTCCGGCTACAAGTTGCAGGAAAGTGCGCATGGCACCTTCGAGAGGAGATTCCTGATGCCAGAGACCGCTGATGCAAGCAACATCACAGCAAAGGGCAGACACGGCATTCTGACTGTCACGATAGCGAAAAAACCAGCGAACAAGCCTCAGTTGATCAAGGTGGAGTCATGAAACGGCAAGTACTGTGAGTCATGGCACGCAGAGTCTTGAAATAATCATCGGCGGAGAGCAGTCGGAGTTCGGCCTCATGATTGAGGCCTGGTCACCTGTGTTCAAGAGCGATGGCAAGGCAGCGTAACCCATCATTTACTTGCATTGGCCTCAGCAAACAGACCTCGTCGGGATGCGCAGCTATGCCTTCCTGACAAATTCCGATTTCAGTTTCATTGCGCCAATGCCATCAATCTTGCAGTCGATGTCGTGATCGCCGTCGACCAGGCGGATGTTCTTGACCTTCGTGCCGACTTTCACGACCAGCGATGTGCCTTTGACCTTCAAGTCCTTGATCACCGTGACCGAGTCGCCATCCTGCAATATGTTGCCATTACTGTCCTTGATGATGCGGGCATCGTCGCTCTGGAGTTCGTCCGCGACCATTGGCCATTCGTGGGCGCACTCGGGGCACACATAGAGACTGCCACTCTCATAGGTAAACTCGGAGGAGCATTGTGGGCAATTCGGCAAGTCGGGCATCGGGGTCTCGGTTGTACGGGATTGTGCTGTTAAGGGAGTGTTAAGCGATTGCAATGCATTGTCATGACTGGAAGGGTCTGCATAGTGCCAGACACTGACAGGGGCTGTCCATTTGCCCGTCTGTGGGTGGCCGCTACAGGAGAAAAACTGTAGTATGCACGCCCGCATCAGAAGTACCGGCCAGTACCTGGAGGAATTGTCGTCATGAGGAGAGTCTCTGTGTCCAAGACATTGTTTTTAATAACTTTTGGCGTCTTAAGTGCCGCATCTGCATATGCTCAGGATGCGAGCGTCGCCAGAGGTGAATCCGTTTTCCAGGCGGAGTGCTCTCGCTGCCATGTTCCGGTCGAAATGGACTTCCGCCTGCGTGCAAACTGGATTGGTCGTAGCGGTGGCGAACTGTTCAATCAGATTCGTGCCACCATGCCTGCAGAAACTCCGGGTTCCCTCACCAATGACGAATATCTGGACGTCACAGCATTCATCCTGCAGGCCGGCAGCGTTGCCATTCCCAATGGCCAGATCAGCAGTGCCGCGCTGACTGCTCTGACAATTACTCCTGGTGCAGTAGTTGAGCAGGGCAGTGATTCTTATGATTGGATTGCATTCAACGGGACAAATGCTTCTACCCGTTATGCGCCGTTGGATCAGATTGATGCGTCAAATGTGGCCAGCCTGAAAGTCGCCTGGGAATTTGATGGTGGACCCTTCGGGCCTGAACCCGAGTCCACCAGTGTAACAACGCCGCTGATGGTGAATGGCCGTGTTTTCCTGACTGCTGGAGCGACACGCAATGTAGTGGCAATAGATGCTGCTTCCGGCCAGATGCTGTGGATGTGGCGCCCCGATGAAGGCGCGCGCTTCGACGCGGCGCCGCGCAAGGGCTCGGGCAAGGGCCTGACTTACTATGACAACAATGGCCAGGAGACTATCTTTGTCATGACTCCGGGCTATTACCTTGTGGCACTGGATGCCGCCACCGGTCGCGAGATCGAAACCTTTGGCGAGAAGGGCTGGGTGGATCTGCAACAGGGGCTGCGCCGTGGGCCCGGTCGTGACGATCTGGATATCGGCATGTCCTTCATGCCCATGGCGGTCGATGGTGTGGTCATAACGGGAGCAGCGCACCTGGTGGGCATGCGCCCGGTTTCTGCCTCCAACGTCAAGGGCGACATCCGCGGCTTTGATGCCACCACAGGTGAATTGCTCTGGACCTTCAAGACCATCCCTGAGCCGGGTGAGCCTGGTTATGAATCCTGGCTGGCTGGTGCTGAATTCACTGGTAATGCCGGCGTTTGGGCGCCCATGTCCGCCGATGCGGAACTGGGTCTGGTGTATCTGCCCGTCGAGTCTGCCACCGGCGATCGTTATGGCGGTGATCGGCCTGGCAACAACCTGTTCTCAAGCTCGACCGTGGCGGTGGACTACAAGACGGGCGAGATGCGCTGGTACTTCCAGTCGACCCGTCACGACATCTGGGACTGGGATACTCCTTCTGCGCCAATTCTCGCCGACCTGCCCGACGGCAGAAAGGCGTTGATCCAGACTCTGAAGCAGTCACACCTGTTCACGTTCGATCGTGCTGACGGCACACCTTTGTTCCCGATCGAGGACCGCCCGGTTCCAGGTACCGATGTGCCTGGCGAGTGGACTGCGCTGACGCAGCCGTTCCCGGTGAAGCCGCTACCTTATGATCGCCAGGGTTTCCAGGAAGATGATTTGGTCGACTTTACTCCGGAGATCCTGAAAAAGGCGAAAGAAGCTGCTGCCCCATTCCGTTTCAGCACGTCCGTGTTCACGCCTCCGTCACTGTACAAGGATCCGCGTGATGGCACTCAGGGCACGTTGCACCTGCCGTCTTCCACTGGCGGCTCGAACTGGGAGGGCGCCGCGTATGATCCCGAGACAGGCATCATCTACGTGCCCTCCAGAACCGCGACCAGTGTGCTGTCTCTGACCAACGAGCCCAATGCGTCGAGCGTGGCCTATATCCAGGGCGGCAGCCGTACGCCGTCTGTGGAAGGCATTCCGCTCGTGAAGCCACCCTATGGCCGCATCACAGCGATCGACATGACCTCTGGTGACCATGTATGGCAAGTGGTGAATGGCGATACGCCTGAGGCGATCAAGAATCACCCGTTGCTCAAAGGTGTGGATATAGGTCGTACCGGCAAGCCGACCCGCTCTGGTCTGGTGCTGACCAAGACACTGCTGTTCTCCGGCGAAGGTGTTGGCGGAGACCCGGTGCTGTGGGCTCACGACAAGGCCACTGGCGAGATCGTGGCGAAGATCGCCATGCCTGGGACGGTGACCGGCGTCCCCATGACGTACATGTACGAGGGTAAGCAGTATCTGGTGATGGCAGTCAGCTCGCGCGGCGCGGCTGCGCGGATTGTGGCGCTGGCGTTGCCGTAAACCATTGAGCGTGTTTGCTCGTGTTGAACCTGTGGGAGCTTGCCTTGCAAGCGATTGATAGTAGACTCACATCAATCGCGGGCAAGGTCCGCTCCCACAAGTCATTTGTAGACGCGCAAATCAAAGAGGAACCGCCATGGGAATTTCAACAATCGTCATTCTGGCTCTGCTCGCCATTGCGGCGTTCTACTTTATCGGCATCTATAACCAACTTGTCAGTCTGCGTAACCGCTTCCAGAACGCGTTTGCACAGATCGAAGTGCAACTCAAGCGTCGCTACGACCTCATTCCCAACCTGGTGGAAACTGCCAAGGCCTACATGGCTCACGAGCGTGACACACTCGAAGCGGTGATCAGTGCGCGGAACGCAGCAGCCAGTGGTCTTGCCGCTGCCGCCGCGAATCCCGGCAACGCGGCTGCGATTGCTGATCTTGCCGGCAAGGAAGGCGCTCTTGGCGCAGCGCTCGGTCGTCTCAACGTGGTAATGGAAGCCTACCCCGATCTCAAGGCCAATCAGAACATGATGCAATTGAGTGAGGAGTTGACCAGCACCGAGAACAAGGTGGCGTTTGCACGTCAGGCATTCAACGATCAGGTGATGGCTTACAACACTTATCGTCAGTCATTCCCTCCGATTGTGCTGGCCGGAATTTTCGGCCACGGACAGGATGCCACTCTGCTGCAGTTCGAAGACAGCGCACAGATTCAGGCCGCGCCCAAAGTGTCGTTCTAGGGAGCAGGTTTCTAAAGCCCACCAGAGTATTCCAAAATGGACTTCTTCCGTTCCCAGGACATTGCCCGTCGCAACACGGTCAGACTGGTGGTGCTGTTCCTGTTGGCTTTGCTCAGTCTCATCGCCATCACCAATCTGCTCATCATGTTCGCACTCGGCGTGTTCGCCAACACCATGAATGTGCCGATGTTCGAGCGCATCGACTGGCGATTGTTTGCTGCTGTCACGGTGGGAATTCTTGCTGTTGTTGGATTCGGCAGTCTCTACAAGGTCATCAGCCTTTCCGGTGGTGGGGCGCGAGTGGCGGAGATGATGCAGGGGCGCTTGATCCTCTCTGGCACACAGAATCTTGCCGAGCAGAAAATCCTCAATGTCGTGGAAGAGATGGCGATTGCCTCGGGCACGCCGGTGCCGCCCGTGTATCTGATGGAGGAGGATGCGATCAATGCCTTCGCGGCAGGTTATTCGCCTGCCGATGCAGTGATTGGCATAACCCGTGGTGCCATAGAAAAACTGTCGCGCGATGAACTGCAGGGCGTGGTGGCGCATGAGTTCAGTCATATCCTGCATGGCGACATGCGTCTGAACATTCGCCTCATAGGCATCCTGCACGGCATCATGGTACTGGGCATGATGGGGTATTACCTGGTGCGCACGACACGTTATTCACGCCGCTCAAAGAATGGCGGCAACATCGCCGTTGTTGGCATTGGGCTCATGGTGATCGGTTATGCGGGCACGTTCTTCGGTAATCTGATCAAGTCGGCCGTGAGTCGGCAGCGCGAATTTCTCGCCGACGCATCGGCCGTGCAGTACACGCGTAATCCCGATGGCATCGCTGACGCGCTCAAGCGCATTGGCAGCAATGCATCCGGTTCGATACTGGAGAATCCTGGCGCTTCGGAGATCAGTCACGCGCTGTTCAGCAATGGGGTCAGGTTGTCCATCAACTCGCTGTTCGCCACGCATCCACCATTGGACAAACGCATTCGCCGCATTCAGCCAAATTGGGACGGTTCTTTCGATGTGGTCGACAAACCCCAACGAAGTGGTTTGACGGATGGCGATGCTGCTCGTCCGGGCGGTATCGGGACGGCAGCCAGTCTTGCAATGATAGGTACGTTGCTGGCGCAGGCGGGCAATCCGCAGGAAACCGATCTGCAACAGGCACGCAGCATTCTCAATAGTATCCCGCAAGGATTGCTGGATGCTGCCCATGATCCCTTCAGTGCGCGTGCGTTGGTGTATCTGCTTCTGCTTGACAGTAAACCTGCAACGGCGCAGAAGCAGATGACGTTCTTGCGGGAGCGCGCGGATGGTGCAGTCTTCTCCGCTCTTGAAAAATTGTTGACTCAGCAGGTCGAGATTTCTTCCGAAATTCGCATGCCGCTGATCAGTCTCTGCCTGCCTGCCCTGCGACAACTGAGTCGCGAACAGTATCCGCTGTTCCGCGAAAATATCGTCGCGATGGTATTGGCCGACGGCAGGATCAGCTTGTGGGAGTGGGCACTGCAACGCGTGTTGTTACATCAACTTGACGCGGTGTTCCAGCCTCACAATGCGTTTCATCATCAGCGCAGGCACAGTCTGCATGACCTTGCTTCACAGTGCACCACGCTGCTTGCTTTTCTTGTGCGGGCGGGCAAGCAACCGGCGGGTGAAGAAGCGTCAATATTCTCGCATGCGATATCAGATCTTGGTCTGCCTGCTGCGTCGATGCCGGATACCACAGCGTTGGCAACGAGCAACATCAATGCAGCACTGGATGCTCTGGTTACCTTGAAACCATTGCAGAAGCCGGCGTTCCTGAAAGCCTGTGCGTTCTGTATCGGCGCTGATGGTGTTGCCTCCGTTCAGGAGATGGATATCTTCCGCGCGATTGCCGCTGCAATCGATTGCCCATTGCCGCCAATACCATTGCAATCATCATGATTTCGACTCAGTGCGCCGAGTGGTTCAAGCAGAAAAACATTCACTATGGCTGGGTCGTTGCGGCCACCACGTTTCTGACCATGCTCTCGACGGCGGGAGCGATGGGCTCCGCTGGCGTCATGATCGGGCCACTGCAACAGGAGTTCGGTTGGAGCACGGCAGAAATTTCCACTGCGATGGCGATTCGTCTGGTGCTCTTCGGTTTGTTCGGACCATTTGCCGCTGCATTCATGAATCACTTCGGTGTGAAGAAAGTGGTGGCGTGCGCACTCGCGTTGATTGCCTCTGGACTGCTCTTCTCGTTCTACATGACTGAACTGTGGCAGCTGCTGTTGTTGTGGGGCATTGTAGTGGGCATGGGGACCGGCATGACGGCGCTGGTACTCGGCGCCACTGTTGCTACGCGCTGGTTCTCGAAGAGACGCGGGTTGGTGGTCGGGTTGCTGACAGCAAGCAACGCGACAGGCCAGTTGATCTTTCTGCCGCTGCTTGCGTCACTGACTGAAGACCATGGCTGGCGTTTTGCACTCGGCGTCATCGTCGTGTTCATCGTAGTGACGATGCTGCTGGTGCTGGCGCTGATGCGCGACAATCCAGCCGATGTGCAACTACCACAGTATGGAGAGAGTGAAGTGGCGCCTTTGCAGATGCGCAGCACGAAACTGTCTTCACTGCTGCTGACACCACTGCAGAATCTGCGCGACATCTCCCGCACAGGCACGTTCTGGGTATTGTTCCTGAGTTTCTACGTGTGTGGCTTCAGCACGAATGGTCTGATTCATACACACTGGATTCCGATGAACAGCGATTTCGGCGTGGCTGCAGTGGGCGCGGCAAGCATGCTGGCACTGATCGGGCTATTCGATTTCGTGGGCACGATTCTGTCGGGCTGGCTATCGGATCGCTTCGACAATCGTTGGCTGCTGTTCTGGTTTTACGGGCTGCGTGGTCTGTCGCTGATATTTCTTTCCTATTCCGGTTTTGGCACTGGCGCACTGCTGGTCTTCGCGATCTTCTATGGTCTGGATTGGGTGGCGACCGTGCCGCCCACGGTAAAACTCACTGCGCAGCGTTACGGCACGCAGACCGCGAACATGACCTTCGGATGGATTTTTGCGGGACATCAGATCGGCGCCGCCACTGCTGCCTATGTGGCAGGCGTGATGCGTACCGATCTGGAAACTTACATGCCCGCTCTGCAGCTCGCAGGCGCGCTTTGCATCATGGCCGCATTGCTGGTAATGGTGCTTCGCAATCGTTCTGCATGACAGCAAATGCCGCCAATATAGGGTTTCAATCCACGCAAAATCAGGGATAGGCCCGATTTTTCCAGCCGCCACACAACACTATTCTAGTCAGCAGCAGAGCTGTAAGGCTCTTGTTTCCTGTTGCAATCGTTGCGTTTCAGTGACAGTTGCGGCGCCACCATATCCATAGAAGGACAGTGTAATCATGAAAAGTTCCAACACAATCCGTTCCGTTCTGATCTTGGGAGCTTCAGTCCTCCTGAGTAGTCTCACAATTGCACAAGAAGTATCTCTGGACGAATTTTGCACAGACGAGCTCGGAGGCGTATATGGCGGGTCAACTTGTACCGTGACAACAGTGACTGAAAGCCCCTATGCCGAGATGGTTCGTCCATCGGGCAAGTCGGGCCTGGGTTGGACAGCAGTCGGAGTGGTTGTCGAAACGACGATCGAGACTTATGGCATCGAAACTGAAGAGACCGAAATTCAAGTGTTTGTGCCCGCAGGTACGCCGAACTTCAATGGTTGTGATACTTCCGGCAGTAAGCCCCAGAAGTGCTTCGATCACTACAAGACCGAGACGGTTGAGACTTCAAGCTGGGTAAGCGTCGATGTTTTCTCAACAGCGATGAAAGTGGCCACAGGTTGTTTCAACCCAGGCGGCCACAACATGGGTTCGCACAAACACTGCGAAATCTGATCAAGGTACGTCCTGCAACTTGAAGAAGGGCCAATGACATGAAGACAGTTTCATGGCACTGGCCTTTTTGCATTGTGGCTTATGCCATCGCTGGATAGTCGGTATACCCTTTTGGTCCAGAACCATAGAACGTCATCTTGTCCCATGGATTCAATGGCGCATCCGCCTTGAGACGCTCCGGCAAATCCGGGTTGGAGATGAAGTCCTTGCCGAATGCCACTGCATCCGCACTACCATCGTCCAGCAATCGCTGTGCGCTTTGCTTCGTCAGTCCTTCGTTGGCAATCACCACTCCGCCAAACGCTTTCTTGATCGTGGGGGTGAGGGCTGGAGCGTTGTAGTGCTCACGCGTGCAGATGAAGGCGATGCCGCGCTTGCCCAACTCCTTTGCAACATACGTGAAGGTTGCCAGCGGGTCGCTGTCGCCCATGTCGTGTGCGTCGCCTCTTGGTGCCAGGTGCATGCCGACCCTGCCTGGCCCCCACACGGAGATCGCGGCATCAGTCGCAGCGAGCATCAGGCGGGCACGGTTCTCGATGCTGCCCCCGTATTCATCGGTACGCTGGTTGCTGGAGCTCTGCAGGAACTGATCGAGCAGATAACCATTGGCACCGTGCAGTTCGACACCGTCGAAGCCAGCTTGCTTCGCATTTTCAGCACCCTTGCGGTAGGCCTCGATGACAGCTGGAATCTCCTCCAGCGTCAATGCGCGGGGTACTTCATATGCCTTTTCGGGGCGCACCAGACTGACATGGCCCTTGGCGGCGATTGCGCTTGGCGCGACAGGCGACTGGCCATCCAGATACACAGGATCGGATATACGTCCCACGTGCCACAGTTGCATGAAGATGCGACCGCCAGCGTCGTGCACAGCTTTGGTAATGAGTTTCCAGCCTTCGACCTGAGCGTCCGACCAGATACCCGGTGTGTTGGGATAACCAACGCCCATCGGTGCCACGGAGGTGGCCTCGGTGAGGATTAATCCGGCATTGGCGCGCTGGCGGTAATACTCCGCCATCATGGCGTTGGGAACGCGGCCTTCACTGGCGCGGCAGCGGGTGAGGGGCGCCATGATGATGCGGTTAGGCAAGGTGAGATCGCCGATCTGGATAGGTTCGAACAAGGTTTTCAAAGCAGGCTCCTGGTTGGATACAAAGGTGTTGGTGTCAAAAGTGTGTAGAAAGATGGGTACGCTGGAAGTGTTTTCCAAGGCTGCACAGGTTATGAGTGGTAATTCAGCTTTCGAAACTGACAGAGGGATCAAATATCAATCTTGGATAGGTGCGATATGCCTGCACCTGATCAATCAGGTCGTTGGACTGGTTGTTGGGCATGCTGCCATTCTCACCGGGGCTCGCAACGAGGGTTTGACATCACCATGTTATGTTATGATATAACATGCGAAAACCAACCTCTCTGAGCGACAACATGAAAAAACCCCAATACGGACACCTCCCTCTGATCTCCATGACGGCACTTCCTGCCCTGCTTATTACGTTGGCCGTCACTACTGCCGAAGCGCAACAGGTGGAAGAGATACTCGTCTCCGACCAGCGGCGCGCCTATCGAGGAGACTTCAGCAATCTCGAGACTCCGCAGGCCATTCAAATCCTGGACAGCCTCATCATGGACCAGGCGGGTGTGCGCGATCTCAACGAGGCACTGGACCTGTCGGCATCGGTTGCGCGCCAGAACAACTTCGGTGGTCTCTGGAACAGTTTTGCGGTGCGCGGCTTCGTGGGTGATGAAAACCTGCCCAGCAATTATCTCGTCAACGGATTCAATGCGGGGCGTGGTTTTGGTGGTTCCCGCGACATTTCCGGCATTGAAAGCGTTGAAGTCCTGAAAGGCCCGACTGCCGCACTTTTCGGACGTGGTGAGCCCGGGGGAGCGGTCAATCTTGTGACCAAGCGCCCAACGGGTCAGCGCGGTGGCGAGATTCGATTCTCCGCAGACGAGTTCGATACCTATCGCACGGACATGGATTTCACGTCTGCCTCCATGGCCAGTGGCGGCGCCTTTCGGGTGGTCGGTTTCTACGAAGACGGGGGCAGCTTCCGGGACGCGGTCGATAGCAAACGCTATGGACTTACGCCTTCCGTTCAGTGGCAATTGACAGAATCGACCACTCTTTTTTATGAGCTTGAAGCCACGCGGCAAGCCCTGCCCTTTGACCGGGGAGTAGTGGCCGTGCGCGGGGAACTCGGGGTGATTCCCGCCAGCCGCTTTCTCGGAGAACCGGGGGACGGCGACATGGAGGCCGAGGTCCTGGGACATCAATTGGAATTGCGGCACGCGCTTTCCGAGAACTGGGACTTTCTCGCTGGCGTGAACTACCGCACCACGTCCATGGAGGGATTCTCGACGGAGCCGGAGCTGACGGACAGCCGCCAGCGCCTCAACCTGGACGGACGCACCCTCACGCGCCAGCGACGCCAGCGCGCCTATGATTCCGAATACGTTGTGTACCGTGCAGAGATGAGCGGAAGCTTCAATACCGGTCGCCTTGCCCATCGTATCCTGCTGGGTGCCGACACAGATCAGTTCGACAACGATCAGATATTCAAGCGCTACCGCGCGCCGGGCCTCGCTGGTAATCCGAGCTTACAGGCATCCTACGCACTGGATATTCTCGCGCCGGTCTATGGTCAGTACCCCCTGCCAAACGTCAGCCCTTTGACAGATCGATTGGAAACACTGGATGCGACAGGTGCCTACCTTCAAGACCAGATCAACATCAACGAGCGTCTGCAGATTCGCCTCGGCGTCCGTTTCGATGATTTCAGCCAGACCCTGAACAATCGACTGGCGGGCAGCACCCAGAAGCAATCCGACGAGCGTTTCAGTCCGCAAATGGGACTGGTCTATGCAATCAGCTCCGGAATGTCCTTCTATACCACGTACGGAGAAGGCTTCAGAGCGACCTCCGGCGCGGACTTCGCGGGCAACACGTTTGATCCCAATGAGAGCATCTCGGCCGAGGCGGGCATCAAGTTTGAGCTCTCCAACCGGGATATTACGGGCAACATCGCGGTGTTTCGCCAGACCCAGAACAACATTCTGAGCGCTGACCCCGTCAACGCAGGCTTTTCCGTCGCCATCGGCAAGGCCAGAAGCAAGGGACTGGAGTTTGATCTGGCCGGTACGTTGGCGGACATCAATTTCTATCTGTCCTACGCCTACGTGAAAGCGGAGACGGCCAGCTCGACCCTCGACTTCAATTTTGGTACGCCGATCGCGTCAGGGGATCCTCTTCTGAATGTGCCGGAGCACACTTTCAATGTGCAGCTCAGTCGTGACTTCAATGTCGGCGGTACGTCCTTGACGGCAGGGGGTGGATTGCTGCATGTCGACGAGCGCCTTGGAGAAGTGGCGAGCACATTCATGCTGCCTGACTACACACTGTTGCGAGCCTTCGTCTCGTGGCAGCCGACCTCACAGATCAACCTGCGGGCGGAACTGGACAATGTTCTGGATGAGACCTACTACACCAACTCTTTCTCGCAACTCTGGATTCAGCCAGGCAGCCCCCAGCGGCTGCGTCTGTCTGCAGCGGTGACATTCTGATGATGACCGCTCAAGACGCAACACCGGATAAAAACCCAGCGCTCATTGCAGGCCCAGCACTGAAAGTGAGCAATCTCCATGTCAGTCGCAACGGCCGGGAAGTACTGTCCGATCTGAGCTTTTCAGTGGCATCGGGCGAAGTGTTCGCTTTGCTGGGAGGAAACGGGGCTGGCAAGTCGACGACCCTGCTGACATGCATCGGGCTGTTGCCACCAAGTCGTGGAGACGTTTTCGTGTTGGGTACATCCCCTTCGCAGGACCCGGAGGTGGTGCGCAGATCCCTTGCGTATCTGTCGGAAACAGCGACGCTCTACGAACACCTCTCGGCGCGCGAGAACCTGCGGTACTTTCTGGACCTTGCGGGCAATAATGCCAGTGCTGCAGCCATCGATGAGGCGCTGGACACAGTGGGTCTGCAGCCTGAGGCGCGAGATCAGCGCACCGGAAGTTTCTCCAAGGGCATGCGCCAGAAGGTGGCGATCGCCCTGGCCATATTGCGGGAAACGCCGGTGCTGCTGCTGGACGAACCAACCTCCGGTCTCGATCCTGTCGCAGTCGAGGAGTTCAATCAGTTGTTGAATACTCTGCGCAATCGGGGCGTCGCCGTCCTCATGGTGACGCATGATCTCTTCGGTGCCTGCGAAGTCGCCACGCGGGTCGGCTTGCTGCGCGATGGCAGGCTGGTTGCCAGTTTTTCTGCCACTGAGGACAGGAATGGGGGGCGCGCCCACATTGATGTGGACACTGTCAGACGTGCCTTCAGCGCACCGGAGGCAGTATGACTCAGGCCATGAAAATTGCTGCTGGCGAATGGACATACGTCTTGCGCAGCCGTTTGGCCGTGTGGACTCTGGGAATCTTGGTGGCGCTGGTGGCAGTTTCTGCCCTCAATTCCGACGCCCAGCTGCGAGCGGAAGCGACTACTCGTGCTGAGTATCAGCGGCAGGCTGACGAGGCATATCGCGCCCAGCCAGACCGCCATCCACACCGGATGGTTCACTATGGCCACTACGTCTTTCGTACCCCTGCTCCGTTGGCTGTCCTTGACCCCGGTGTAGACTCGTTTACGGGGAGGTCGATCTTTCTGGAAGGGCATCGACGTAACACGGCCACCTTCTCGGAAGCACGGGAAACCTCTGTGCTGACACGCTTCGGTAGCGTTTCCCCGGCGTTTTCACTGCAGGTCCTCGCGCCCTTGCTGCTCATTCTGATAGGTTTCTCCAGTGTCGCCCGGGAACGCGAGCGTGGCATCCTGCTGCAGTTGCTCGCCCAGGGGACCAGTGGTAGCGCGCTGATCTGCGGCAAGGCGATCGCTCTGGCTGGTGTAGCCGCGTTGGCACTGTTGCCGCTGCTCGTCAGCGGAATCTGGCTTGCGATTACTCATCCCGCCGAGCTGAGGCCGCTTGCAATGGTGCTCGCGGGCCATGCGGCCTACCTCGCGTTCTGGGTTGGTGCCATCGTCGCGGTGTCCGCGCTGGCCTCCAGCACCCGCAGTGCACTGATCGTACTGATCGGTGCCTGGGTGTTGCTGACTGTGCTCGTGCCGCGACTCGCCACTGATGTCGCGGCTTCGGTCTTGCCCACACCAAATCAGGCTGAAATCGACATCCGGCTGCAGGCAGAACTGCGCGCTGTGGGCGACAGCCACAACATCAACGATCCTGGGTTCCAGAGTTTTCAGCAGCAGGTGCTGGAGCAGTATGGTGTCTCGAGTATTGAAGAATTGCCAGTCAACTATCGCGGGCTGGTGTCACTGCAGGGCGAAGCCGAGAGCAGCGCCGTCATGGATAGACTGATGGCAGAGCAGCACGCATTGCAGCGCGGGCAGAGTGGTGTGATGAAGTGGTTCGCACTGGTCAGCCCTTACATTGCGATACGTCATCTGTCGATGAGCAGCGCTGGCACAGATCTTCTCAATCATCAGCAGTTTCTGGATGCCGCAGAGGCTCATCGCTTCAATCTGATTCAGGGCCTGAATACCATCCATGCCGAGGAGCTGGATTATGCCGATGACAGTGCTCGCAGCCGCGACCAGGACGCCGAGCAGCGCACGCGCGTCAACAGCGAGTTCTGGTCGCATCTGCAGGAGTTCGATTTCACGGGCACCGCACCCGCCCAACGGGCTGTCAGCGCCCTGACCCTGCTGATCGCACTGCTGCTATGGCTGACGGCAAGTATCATCATGCTGCGCTCGGCGACCGCAAGGGTGAGCACTCTATGAATGCATTCAAGAATTTTCGTCGCGAGGCCGGCCTTTTTTTGCGCAGCCGTACTCCGATTGCAGCTCTGGGTCTGTTATGCATACTTGTAACCATCGCGGTCTTGCTCGGTCAGGCGGAAGTGCTGCGGCAACAGGCAAGCATCGATCGGGTTCAGGAGTTGGACAGCATCGAGCGGGAAGCTGCCCTTGCGGGTGCGCCGGACTTCGGCGATGCTGCCTATGCCGCGTTTTTCCTGACCTGGAATCCCCCATCCGACTCGGCCTTCCTTGCGATGGGGCAGCGCGATATCTCCCCGTGGATGCTGCGCGTCCGCGCGTTGGCGCTGGAGGGGCAAATTCACGAGACTGACAATTTCAATCCAGAGCTTTCTCTGACTGGCCGTTTCGACTATGCCTTTGTCATCGCGTTTCTGCTGCCCTTGTTCGCCATCGTCGTGATGTATGACATGGTCTCTGCGGAGCGCGATGCCGGACGTATCCCGCTGCTCGCTGCCAGTGTTGGAAATGTCCGCAAGTTGTGGATCATTCGCGCTGCTGTCCGCATGAGTGGACTGCTGCTTGCATGCCTGCTCCCGCTCTGGCTCATCGGAATTTTCATCGGCACGAGCGCTGGATCTCTACTGTCCGTCTCCCTGATCGTGGTTGCCGCGTTGCTGGTGTGGAGTGCGTTTATTCTGCTATTCAGCTTTCAGTCCTGGTCTTCACCCGTGATTGCCACTTCTCTGATGGGAGTGTGGTTGATGCTGGCAATCATCATTCCGCTCGGAGGGAAGCTGCTGGTCGATCGAGTGATACCCGACGTTGACGGTGCACAGATCAGTCTGTTGCAGCGCGAAAGTGTCAACGACGCGTGGGATATTCCCAAGGCCGCGACCATGGAGCGCTTCTACGTGAGCCATCCGGAGTGGGCGAACACGCCGCCAGTGACGTTGCCTTTTCACTGGAAGTGGTTCTATGCATTCCAGCAGGTGGGAGATGAAAGCGCAGCAGAACTCTCAAGCGCCTATCGAGCAGCCATAGCACAGCGAGACAGGCTGACGGGGTGGATCTCACTTGTGTCGCCTCCGGTGGCTGTGCAGCGCGTGATGCAGCATGTGGCAGGTACGGACGTTCAGGCGAGCCTCGCCTATGACCAACGCATTCGCGCCTTTCATGAAAGGCTGCGCCGCTACTACTATCCTTTCCTGTTCAACGAGATGCCCTATCGGAGGGAGCTGCTGACAGACATTCCAGAGTTCGCCTCCAACGAATAAGTGCAGGTGGGGCCGCAGCAGGCCCCTTTTCATTACGGTTGCTTATTTTTCGAAACTGACCGAAGGATCAAATATCAATCGCAAGTGCGTGCGATACGCCTGCACCTGATCGATCAGTGCTTGATTGTTGTCGAGCACGCGGGCGAGGATGATGCCGCCTTCCAGTGTCGAGGTGAACATGTCGGCAAGCACGTCGACCGATACATCGAGACGTGGCTTGTAGCGTTCCATCACCAGATGCAGACGCTCGGCAACCAAGCGTCGCCATTCCATCACGCCAACCTCCATTCGTTTGCGCACGTCTTCGTCAAATTGTTGTAGCTCGTAAGTGAACGCCGCCACCAGGCAGCCTGGATGTGTGGCATTCATACCGCTGACCATTTCAGAGAACAGATTGAGGAAGATCAGCGCTCGCTGGAGAGGATCTTCACTCAGGGAGTCGGCACGTTCCAACAATTCCATGAACACAGCTCTGTCGTGCTCTATATAACGCTCGACCAACGCTCGCGCCAATTCGCCCTTGCCATTGAAGTGGTAGAAGAAGCCACCTTTGGTGATGGCAGCCTTGTCGAGGATTTCCTCGATGTTGGTGCCGGTATATCCCTTCTGCAAAATGATGGACTCGGCGACGGTGAGAATGCGCTCGCGGCTGCTGTTGGCTCTCGTGTTCATCGTTAACTATACCTGTGGTTCAGTTATGCCCCGGATTTCCGGCCGACATCGGCAGAAATCGCGATTACCCTGTATAACCGATTGTTTTTTAACTACAAAATTGGCTGAAAGATTAGTACTTCCGGTTCACTGGTTTTCACATCAGGTGCTCTCTAGACTCTGCGTCCGTTACTGTTCATCTGCGGTCTGAGGCTGCGGATTCTAACTGATTTTGTTTATGACCAACTGATTTTGTTGATGGAGAGTTATCATGCCCAGCCCACTTGAACTTATCTTCGATCCCGTGTCGTACATTGTGTTTGGTATTTATGCCGCCTTGATGTTGTGGGAGTTCCTGTTTCCCGCACGCGTATTGCCTCATGTCAAATGGTGGCGCACTCGCGGCCTGCTGTCCTTCGCCTGTTATTTTTTCCTGTCGTCCTATCTGCCGCTGTGGTGGGACGGCAAGCTTGCTGCACTGCAGTTGTTCGATCTGGCAGGAATGAATGTCGCGTTGCAGGTCGTCATCGGCCTGTTCGTCTACGAGTTGCTGGCCTATGCCTATCATCGCGCCATGCATCACTTCACGCCGTTGTGGCGCGCGTTTCACCAGATGCATCACAGTGCCGAGCGCCTCGATACGTTCGGCGCGTTCTGGTTCAGTCCGCTGGACATGGTGGGGTTCACGTTTGTGGGAAGTTTTGCGTTTGTGGTGGTAGCCGGATTGGAGGTACAGGCCGCCGTCATCATCTTGCTGGCGACATTATTTCTGGCGATCTTCCAGCATGCGAATATCCGCACACCGCGCTGGCTGGGTTATTTCATTCAGCGTCCGGAGAGCCATTCTTTTCACCATGGCAAGGGGCGTCATCGTGACAACTACTCTGATCTGCCAGTGATCGACATTGTCTTTGGCTCTTTCTACAATCCACAGGGTTTTTCCGAGACAGGTTTCTATCAGGGGGCCTCTGATCGTGTCGCGGAAATGCTGCTGTGGCAGGATGTATACACGCCAAAGGCAAGGATCGACACGGACATCAATGCCAACGGTCTGACAGAAAAGGTGAGTGCCTGAAATAAATTTGACCAGGTGTCGAATTGGCCATCTCCTGAACGACCAAGGTTCAACGCCCTTCACTCTGTGCTGTGGAGAGCATGTCGCGATACTCTTGCTTCAAGAAGCTTGTTCAGAAAAACAGGGAGAACAACAATGGTTAGACATCTCATACTGGTCGGAACCCGCAAGGGCGCCTGGATTGTCGAGGGCGATGCGAATCGCTCGAACTGGAAGATCAAGGGGCCCATGCATCTGGGGGCTGTCATCAGCCACTATGTGGCCGACCCGCGCACAGTGGGCTATCAACTGATGTCCGTGGGCAGTGGGCATCTCGGACCTTCCGTATACATATCGAAGGATCATGGAGAAAGCTGGACAGAGGCTGCAAAACCACCCGCGTTCGCGCCCGTGGGCGAATCTGCGCGCACCGTTGACCATGTCTTCTGGCTCACGCCTGGCCATGCCAGCGAGCCTCATGTGTGGTACGCAGGCACTTCGCCACAGGGACTCTTCAAATCCCTCGATGGTGGCAACACCTGGGAAGAGGTCACGGGATTCAATCATCATCCCGACTGTTTCACCTGGCGCGGTGGCGACAAGGACGGTACGCCCGACGGCCCGAAGCTGCATTCGATCATCGTGGATCATACGGACAAGACGCACCTGCTGGTGGGTATGTCCGGCGGCGGCATCTTCGAGAGCTTCGATGAAGGCGCCACATGGAAGCCCTTGAACAAGGGCGTGGCGATGGATTTCTATCCACCCAGGGAAGACGGCAGCGAGTACGAGTTCGGTCACGACCCGCACTGCATGGTCATGCACCCGGTTCATTCCAATCGGCTCTATCACCAGAACCACTGCGGGCTCTATGCACTGGATCGCGATCAGGGTGATCGCTGGACCCGCATCGGTGACAACATGCCCAAGGACGTGGGCGATGTTGGTTTTCCCATCGTCGTGCATCCGCGTGATCCGAACACGGCCTGGACGTTCCCGATGGATGGTTCCGGTCAGTGGCCGCGCACGGCGCCCGGTGGCAAGGCAGCGGTATTCAGAACGCGCGACGGCGGCAAGAGTTTCGAACGCCTGAACAAGGGGTTTCCGCAGAAGCAGGCGTGGTGGACGGTCAAGCGTCAGTGCATGGCGGTGGATGCGGAGCCATCCGTCGGCGTGTATCTCGGAACTACGAATGGACAACTGTGGGGCAGCTTCGACGAAGGTGCCACGTGGCAGGGAATCGCCATGGACCTGCCGCAGATCTATTCCGTCGAGGTGGTGACGATCAAATGATCCGCGTCTTTCTGCCCAGCCAGTTGGATGATTACACGGACAGCGTGCGAGAGCTGGAGCTGGACATGCGCGCGGAGGCCGGGCAGTCACTGGTACTGGCTGATGTCATCGCTGAGCTGGAACGCCGCTACAAGGGGCTGGCGTTTCGCATTGTCGATGAGCACGGCAACATCCGTCGGCACATCGCCATGTTCGTTGGCGAGACAATGGTGAGGACGCTTGATGTGCCGGTGACCGAGAACTCCAGAGTCCAGATCGTCGGCGCGCTGAGCGGTGGTTGATCCACCGCTCATCCGGTAAGAGTGCGCTCAGAAGTACCACATCATCCTGGCGTACACACTGCGCCCCAGTCCAGGTAGACGGGCTCCGATCGCGACATCCGGGTTCCAGGCGCGGTTGTATGCCGCAAGGTGATCTTCATACTCCTTGTCCAGTAGATTGTTGACACCCATTCCCAGTTCCATGTCGGGGGACACGTTTATTCTGCCGGTCAGATTGACTATGGTGTAGCCATCGGTCTTCGCCTCCAGATTGGTATTGGATACCCGTTTCTGATCGGCGTAGGTCATGCTTTCCAGACTGGCCGTCCAATTATTCTTCGTGTAATCCAGACTCAGGATCATGTTGTCCGGAGAGATGCGATAGAGATCATCGCGGATATCTTCGCGCTGCCCGCGCACAATGCTGAGAACCGAACGCAGCGTCAGGCGCTCACTCAATTCGTAGCTGGATTCCATGTCGAAGCCGTAGTAGCTCGCATCCACGTTGGCAAATTGCAGCGGGTTCGCAGAACCCATGCCGGCATTGGCGAGCATCTGTGCAAGCGAATTGGCCAGCGCATTGGTGCTTGGCACGCCCTGGATGAAGTCGGTCACTTCCTTGTAGAAGGCGCGCGGATAGAAGGTGAAGCGGCCTCTGTTCATGTCGAAACCAACTTCCATCTCGTGCGCCACCTCGGGCTTCAGATCCGGATCACCCATGTAGATCTTGCCGTCCGCCAGACCACCTGCAGATGAAGCAGGCATCCACAGGTAGCGTTCCTGGTAGGAGGGCGAGCGGGACTTGCGTGCTGCTCCAACGTACCAGGTGACATCATAGGAGGTGTCAATGCTGAAGCGGGCGAACCAATCGGTATTGCCATCGCTCTGGCTCAGATCTTTGGCGTTGAACTGGGCTGCCAGAGTGTGTGCCATGTTGTTCATCTGGAAGGGCATGCCGGCACTCAGGTTGGCGGGGTTCAGATTGACGTCGACAGCACCTGAATCCGACGTCACGCGATTGTAACGCACGCCGATTTCCAGCCCGGTGTTGGATGACAGAGACATCTCTCTTTCAATGAAAGCGCCAATCACATTGCGCTCGATGTCCTTGAAGTTGTCGGTAAAGAATGCCGCAGCATTCGGATTGAGAATCAGCGCGAGGTGCTCCGAGAAGTGACTGTCCACACCGGCGCGCCACAATCCGTTATCGACATCTTTTTCCAGTTTCAATACCAGCCCGGAATTGTCGCTTGAGGTATAAGTGTTGCGGAAGCGGGCGAGATCCGGATTACCCTGCGCGTTCAACGGAGGTCTGCGCAGGTGGTAGTTGCTCATCCAGTGGCGGATGTCGTTCAACGAATACTCGGCTGTGAATGTGTAATCCAGGTTGCTCCACTGGTAGCGGGAGCGCAGCAACTCACTGTCCAGTGAATTGATGTCCATTGGCAGCGCAGCTGTACCGGAATCCAGTGTGTTGTTGCGGGCAAAGTCGAAGCTGAATTCATGATTGCCTCGCTGATACGAATAGCCTGCGTCCCAGCGATCGCGGTCGTAATTGGAAGGTGTGATCCTGCCGTCATGAAATTCGGAATCATCGCCACGCTCCTTCATCAGGAAGGCGCGCAGGATATGGTTGCGGTTGGTGAGTGACAGCAAGGCACTGCCGACACTGCCGTTGTTTACCGACTGTCCGCCAAGATAGGTGCGTCCTGCCAGTTGCCACTCGGTTGAGTTACCGAAGTCTCCAGAATAGGTTTCGGCATGCACATGACCGCCGATGGTTTCCTGTCCGGCGCTCACTGGCACGATGCCACGACTGATTGACAGCGACTCGATCAGCGCAACAGGTGCATAGTGCAGGGGAGCATCCATGGCGTTGGGGCCACCGGAGCTGACGTGTGCGCCATTGATGGAGACATTGACGCGATCGCCGAACATGCCTCGGTACTGGGCAATGCCGGTCAGCTCTCCATTCTTGTTGATATTCGCGCCTGGCATCTTCTTCAACAACTCGGCGGTATCCGCAGGCGCTACCATCGTGTCATCAGTGCGGACGGTGTGCGTGTCCTGCACGCCGATCACCAGAATCTCTTCGATGTTGGCGGGTTGCGCGAGCGCGGTACTGGACAACAGCGTGACGACTGGGGCCAGAAGGCGAGTGTGATAGCTCATGAAGTTTTCCTGTAGTGGTTGATACAGGTTCAATATAGCGGAAGAGGCACGAAGAAAAGTGCGGCATAATGCCGCAAGGGCTAGGCGGCATTGTATCTTTCAGTATGCAACACATTGAATTATCGGTTTTTTCTGGGGTATGTGGCGGCTGTCGCGAGGTGTGACAGCGGAGGAATCGAAGCATCTGTTGATCTGGGTCAAGTCATCGCGAGCAGGGTGGTTTACTCCATCGTCAGTGTGCGTGAGGTCTTGTCATCACGGTAGAAGAGCAGGGGTCTGACTTCTTCGGCAGACGTCCGGGATTGTTGGGCCAGTTCAACCTGCTCTGTGATCAGGCTGTGATGGGGCGACTTGCTGCACACCGGGTCGGCATTCGTGGCATCGCCGGTGAGCATGAACGCCTGACAACGGCAGCCGCCAAAATCCTTGTCCTTTTCATCGCAGCTTCTGCACGGTTCCTGCATCCACGAGTCTCCGCGATAGGCGTTGAACGCGCTGGACTCGTTCCATATCCACGCCACGTCATGATCGCGCACATTGGGGAACTCCAGACCCGGCAGCATTCGGGCTTCGTGGCAGGGCAGTGCCAGTCCATCGGGTGCGATATTCAGAAACAGTGAGCCCCAGCCCTTCATGCAGGCCTTGGGGCGGTCGGCATAATAATCAGGCATGACGAAATAGAGCTTCATCTTGTTGCCGAGCCGTTCACGAAAACGTTCGGTGACAACCCTCGCGTTCTGAATCTGCTCCCGGCTGGGCATCAAGTACTCACGGTTCTTCATCGCCCAGGAGTAGTACTGGCTGTTGGCCAGTTCCACGTGGTCCGCTTCCATGGCCTCTGCCATTTCCAGAATCTGTTCGATGTGATCGATGTTGAGTCGATGCAGAACCACGTTGAGCACCATGGGGTAATCGTATTGCTTGATCAGCCTGGCGACTTTCAGTTTCAGCTCGAACGTCCGGGTGCTGGACAGGAAGTCATTCAACTCCTTCGTGGAATCCTGAAAGGACAGTTGAATCTGGGCAAGACCGCCTTCCTTGAATGCGGCGATGCGCTCTTCCGTCAGCCCGACACCGGAGGTAATGAGGTTGACGTAGTAGCCCATCTTCGTCGCCTCGGCAACGATCACTTCGGCATCCTTGCGGACCAGCGGTTCACCGCCGGAAATGCCGAGCTGTACCGCGCCCAGCGCACGGGCTTCACGCAACGCCTTCACCCACTCGTCGGTCGACAGTTCAGAGTCATACGTGGACGTGTAGTCGAGCGGGTTGTAACAGAACACGCAGTGCAGCGGGCACTTGTAGGTGATTTCCGCGTTGACCCACAGTGGGCCGCTGACGGCGTCAGTTGACCCTGATCCAGCCTTTGTCATGGGCCACCTCCAGAAAGTCGATCACATCCTGCTTCAGGTCTGCGCCGGGAAAGGCCTGTTCGAGGCTCTCCACGATGTCTTCAGCGCTGGCGTTGCCGTCGATGCGCTTGAGAATTTCACCAGCGCTCTCGGTCAGTTGAATGAGCCCTTCCGGGTAGAGCAGCACATGGCGCTTCTGCGCAGGTTCCCATTGAAATCTGTACTGCTTCTCCAGCGCCAGAGCCTTATCCAGAGGCAGGCTCATGTCGCCATCCTGGCGATTGCGCCATCGCGCGAGGCACCGATCCCGTAGGTGACATGAATCGCGTCCAGCATCGACCACAGAATGTCGAGTTTGAATTGCAGAATGCCCAGCGCTCGTTCCTGCTCGCTGCGGGTCTTGAAGTGGTCCAGAGTCACACGTAGCCCGTGCTCCACATCACGACGCGCTTCTGACAAGCGCTTGCGAAAATACTGGTAGCCGTTGGCGTCGATCCATGGGTAGTGAGCGGGCCAGTTGTCGAGTCGTTTCTGGTGAATGGTGGGTGCAAACAATTCGGTGAGTGACGAGCAGACTGCCTCCTGCCAGGGCGCTTTTCTGGCAAAGTTGACATAGGCATCCACAGCGAAACGCACCCCGGGGGTGACTCTCTGCAGTGACAGCACTTCTTCGCGCTGCAGACCTACCGCCTCGGCAAGCGCCAGCCAGGCTTCGATGCCGCCGTCATCCCCCTCGAAACCATCGTGATCGAGGATGCGCTGTATCCACAGGCGCCGGTGTTCCTTGTCCGGCATGTTGGACAGGACTGCGCTGTCCTTGATGGGAATCATGATCTGGTAGTAGAAGCGGTTCAGCACCCAGCCCTGCACTTGTTCCCTGGTGCACTTGCCGCTGTTCATGGCGATGTGGAACGGATGATGAATGTGATAGCAATTCTCCTTGGCGCGCAGGCGGGCTTCAAAGTCTTCGCTTGTCCAGGGTGCATCGGTATTGCTGTTCATTGCGTCAGATCCCGATCAGAGAGTGAAGTCCATGCCGTCACAGGCCACTTCGATATTTTCCCTTTCCAGCACTCTGCGCTCGTCCGAGTCCTCGCGCAGAATGGGATTGGTGTTGTTGATATGAATGAGTATCTTGCGAGCTGCCTGCAGCGGCCTCAGCGTTTCGATCATCCCGCCTTCACCGGACTGGGGCAGGTGTCCCATGTCCAGGGATTGTTTCTGGCTGATTCCCAAAGTGATCATCTCATCGTTGGTCCAACAGGTGCCATCGACGAGGAGGCAGTCAGCCTTCTCCATGAAAGGCACGATGTGCGGCTCGATGGCGCCAAGCCCCGGCGCGTAAAACACCTTCTTGCCGCTGCGGACATCCTCAAGTTGTACGCCCAGATTGTCGCCCTCGTGAGGGTCATGACGGTGAGGCGAATAGGGAGGTGCCTTGCTGGTCAGCGGCACGGCGGTGATCCTGATGTGGGGAACGCCGATGGCTTCGAAACTGTTTCCTGCAGCCGTGGAAATCCTGTGCCAGTTGACCCCGCAGAAGTGGTCAAGGATCTTGAAGATCGGATTGCCCTGGGTCAGGTCCTCGTGGACCATGTCGGTGCAGTAGATATTCAGCGGCGTTTTGCCCTCGCGCAGCATGAACAGGCCGGTGGTGTGGTCGATCTGGGCATCCATGAGCACGATGGAGCGGACTGCCGTATCCCGGATGGCGCGAGCTGGTTGCAACTCGGGGAAGTTGATGAACTGGGTCAGGATATCAGGGGAGGCGTTGAACAATATCCAGTTGACGTTGTCACCGGTCACTGCAATGGAAGACTGGGTTCTTCTCGTCGCCTTGATGGTGCCCTTGCGAATGCCATCGCAGTTGGGGCAATTGCAATTCCACTGGGGAAATCCGCCGCCAGCGGCAGAACCAAGCACTCTTATCCGCATAGCCCGGACTTCTCGTCTGTTGTTGTAGAGGTTGTTGAGATCGTTTGTTGTCGAGAAAGAAAAGCCCCAGGTCGGGGCTTTTCGTACTACCATCCGATAATCGCGAGATTATTCAGCGGCTACGTACATGGTCACTTCAAAACCAAAACGCATTTCGGTGTACTGGGGCTTGATCCACATGGTTTTTGTTCTCCAGAGATAAAAGTGATTTTGCCCGGATAGCCATCTGATATGACGATGCCCGTCCGGGGTCACATGACCGGGCCAAAGGATTGAACCGGTTGCGTGACGTCTGGATTGTGCTCCTGACAGGGCGTCCAGCGCTGCAGGATAATCAGCAAAAACGCCTCAGGATAATCATTAGATTGGGTTGCGCGGACTTGGCAAAGCTCCCCGACCCATGTACACACCTCTTTCACTAAGGTGCTTTCAATAGAGTTCAGGTCAGGATCAACAAGAATGGGCGAGTTATAAATGGGTCTCCGCTTCCGGGTCAATCTGGCCATCTCTCTCATTGGCATCATCTTTGTCGCAGCCGTGGCCTACATCCTGATTGACTACAAACGTCGGTCGATCAATGAAGAGATCGATGCGGGTACGCGGGTCACCATACAGTTGCTGGAATCCATTGCTATCAATCCTGCCACCTTTCAACAGGGGGAAGATCCACTGGCGGGCTTTGTGCAATACCTGCGCAGCGTTGGTCGGGTGCGTGCCAACGAGGTCCGTCTTTTCGATAACAACAATGTGTTGATCTACGAATCTCCGCCCTCCGAATACAAACAGGGGCGTGATGCGCCACAGTGGTTCTCGAAGCTGGTGGCGCCCGGGACTCCGGAAGTCCGCTTGATTCTTCCCGTTGGTTCGATTCTGGTCACGCCGGATTTCTCCCGTTCGGTTCTGGACGCCTGGGATGAGTTGAGCCGCTACGGCCTCTTGATCATCGTGTTTTTCCTGATTCTGAACTACGCCGTGTTTCGGATGCTGGGGCGTTCTCTCGAACCGCTGCAGGGCATACTGGCCGCCATGTCGGAGATGGAGAGAGGCAAACTGACGTCGAGACTACCCAATTACGATCTGCCCGAATTCGATGCCATCAGTCATACCTTCAACAGGATGGCCGCCACGTTGGAGGAAGCCCTTTCCCAGAATGCGCGCCTGGCGCTGATCGCTCAGCAATCCAGTGACGCCATCATGATTCGTGATCTGGATGGCATCATTTCCTTCTGCAATCCGGCCGTCGAACGTTTGTTTGGATTCAGTGTAGAGGAGATGGTTGGTTCTTCCGCTGACACAATCGTGGCACAGGATTGCGCTTCGCAACTGGCGCAAATTCAGACCCGGGTTGTGAACAACAAGAGCATCGAACATCTGGAAACCCGGCTCAGAACGAAAGAGAACAAACCCCTCGAAGTCGCCATCTCCATCGCGCCGTTGATAGATCCGGGCAGCAATGAAGTGATTGGCGAAATCTACGCCATCCGCGACATGACTGAGCACAAACAGCGCATGGCGGCAGAACTCGAGTTGCAACAGAGTCGCAAGTTCACGCAACTGATCCAGGTCAAGCTGGAGGAAGAGAGAAAGACCATCGCGAGGGAATTGCATGACGAGCTGGGCCAGTGCGTCACTGCGATCAGGACCATTGGCACGGCCATCACCAATCGCACGACGGAAGCGTCGGAAACAAGGCAGAACGCGGAGACAATCGTGGAGGTGGCGACACATATCTATGATGTGGTGCACTCCATCATCAAGCAATTGCGGCCCAGTGCGCTGGATCATCTGGGACTCTCCGATGCCATCACTGAAATCGTGGAGCGCTACCGGCGCCAGAATCCGCAGTTGACCATAGGCCTGAATCTCGATGGCGATCTGAATCGTTTCGATGAAAAAATCAACATCACAGTGTATCGGGTGGTGCAGGAGTGTCTGACCAATGCGGTTAAACATGCAGAAGCGTCAGAGGTCATGGTGGAGGTTGCATTGACTCAATCAGAGAACTCTCAAGAGCGCCTGGAGATACGCGTTGCTGACAATGGCAGAGGACTCGGCCCTGAATTCACCGAAGGAGGGCGGTTTGGTCTGCTCGGCATCAGAGAGAGAGTGCAGGCATTCGGGGGCGAACTGGTGGTGGATTCGGATCCGGCGCAGGGAACTTCGATTCTGGCAATGCTTCCAGGAGGATCTTCGTAGTGGAACGCACGGTCGAAAGCAAGACCACAGTCATGCTGGTGGATGACCACGCTGTCGTGAGGATGGGGTTTCGACTCCTGCTCGAAGGCGCACAGGACATCAAGGTCGTCGGTGAAGCAGAGAGTGGAGAGGACGCAGTAAGACGGTTTCAGGATATCGCACCGGACGTGCTCATCATGGACATCAGCATGCCGGGCATCGGGGGGCTGGAAGCCATCGACAGAGTGCTGGCCAAGAAGCCTCAGCAAAAGATTCTGGTGCTGTCTGCCCATGAGGATGTGATGCATGCCAGGCGCGTACTCAAATCCGGTGCATCGGGTTATTTGACCAAACGCAGCGCAGCAGACGTGTTGATCGAGGCGGTGCGAGCAGTGCACAAGGGCACGATCTATCTGGAGCCCATGATTGCCCGGGAGCTGGCAATGGAGCAGGTGTCAGGCTCGAAGAACCCCGTTGATGCGCTGACTGAGAAGGAGTTCAAGGTATTCGTGGCGCTTGCGAAGGGGAAGTCGGTGCAGGAAATTGCAGAAGTCATGTCACTCAGCCCCCGCACTGTGGGCACCCATCTCTACAACATCAAGCAGAAACTGGGGGCATCCAACAGTGCGGAACTGGCGATCATTGCGATGAGGTCCGGACTGCTGGATCTGCGTTGAACCAGCTGACTCCAAACTGCAGCGTGTGTTACAAGGGCTGGATTCTGACGTTGCGGAAGCGCACCGTGCCACGCGCCCACTGCAACGCAATCGGGCCACTGGCAAACTGTGAGTCCATCGCGTGCACAGTCTGTACACCGTTGAGCACGACAGTCATGTGCTCGCCATCCATCGTGATCTGGTAAGTGTTCCACTTGCCACCCGCCTTCGGGAACGGCTCTGCCACCGGCGCAATGTGCACGATACCGCCGGTACCGAATGTCAGGTCCGGGCGCTGATCGAAGATATTGGCCTCATAGCAGCTGCGATCCGTGATCGTCGTGGCATCCTGACAGCGCATGTAGATGCCGCTGTTGGCATCGTCGCTTACCCAGAACTCCACAGTCAGCAGGAAATTGCCGTAGGACTCCCTGGTCACCAGAAAGCCACCGGCTTCACCAGTGGATTGAATGGTGCCGTCGGTGGCGCTCCAGTTGGCGCCTCCGACCACATTGAAGTTCTCCATGCCATTGGTGCCGTCGATCAGGATGATCCAATCGTTCTGGGCATGGCTGGAACTGACGACACCGGCGCACAGCAGTGCGAGTGCGAGTGCGAAGAGGGCGGACTTTTTCATGTGTTGACTCCGTTGATTGAAAAGCAGGGCGTGATGACCAGAAGATGGAAAACTGGCCGGGATTATTGCAGGTGTGCCCGGGGGCAGCAACCGCACTAATCCACATCCTCCACATTCCTGATCCAGAACAGCTCATCCTTCTGTTCGCGTGTCAGGGTGATGTCGACGAACAAGGTACGGTTGGGTGCGAAGAACTCAGGAATTGCGGCAGGTTTGAGATCGACCTGGCCGATATCGTTGTTGCCGAAACTGCGATAGCCGACCAGCGTGTTTTCGTCGCTCAAGTCCGGCATCGCTGACAGGCTGATGCGTAGTGCTTCCTTCTCTTTCTTGATGATCTTGTACAGCGCGGTGCAGTTGATCATGAAGCTGCGGTAGGCGGCGTTGTCGCCATAAGCGTGTACCTTGCTCACCGCCTTCTTGTTGAACAGGGCCGCGAGTGTGTCGGCAAAGCCGCGTTCGACGTCGTGATAGAACTCGATGACATAGTCGAGCACATGGTAGCCGTGATCGTCCATCACGCGAAACACGGTGTTCTGAAAGCCGTGCTTGTAATCGTCGGTGCTGCTCTCATTCGCTTTCAATACTGCGGTTGTCTGCTCATCGCAGTGTGTTACCCACTGCTTGAATTGAGCAGCGCTGCTGATGCTCAACGCTGTGATGATGTTGCCGAGAAGCTGTGCTTTGTCCTTGTGATTGTCGTCCTTCAAGGCGATGGATGAATGATCGAATTCCTCCATGACGAGAAAGGCGGTTTCACCCTTCGATGTCTTGATCGACTTCACTCTGGGGATACGATCGCCAGCGGGGAAGTGAATCTCGACATGGGCGCAATTGAGATTGGCTGTGGATACATAGACTGTGCCATCTGACCCCGGCTCGTTGGCGAGCGAACTGACGCCGCCGTAACCCCTGTTGCCGACGATCACTGTCGTGCGCACGCCGCTGGCGTTCAATGCATTGCTGTCGAATCTGTCGCGCTGGGCAAGGTCCCATGTATAGGGGCTGGCCATCTCCAGTGCCTTGAGAATGTGCCCCCCGGTCTGAAAGCGTTTGGCGGAATTGAAACCCTTCAATACCCGGCCATAGACTGCGCGACCCTTGTGGGCGAGAGGGGAGCCGAAGTTGGCAGGCGCGAGCATGACGAGATTGCTGATCGGAGGTTTCAGGTTCTGCGCGGTGTATTCGCTGTGCATCCAGTCTCGCACCACCAACCCGCCGGTGGAGTGGATGATGACATCAACACTGCCGGGACTTGTTGGCAGTTTCTCCCTCTTCCAGGCCCTGGTCAGGCCTTGGACCAGGTCCTTCATCTGCACGTCATCATCGAGCGAGACGTAGTTGCCGAGGAAGAGAGTTTGCACGGGGCGGTGGGCGACCTGTTCGATCGCGCTGGCGAGTGGGAGAAACGAGGAGGCCTCGTCACTCCACCCATGGATGACCACGAGAGGTTTCATATACAGCTCCTTGCCGTTGTGGTTGACAATCTCACCGTAGCAGCCGGCTTACTGGCGAACCGCGTAGATTGAATCCTTTCGCTTGCAGGCAAGCTCCTGCATCAAGCAGTGATTGGTGGCATCACGTTGACGACCTGAATTGTCTGCTTGTCTCGTTGGCGCCGCGTGATCTCCTCCATCGGATGACGACAGGTTCCCGCAAGCTTGATCAGTTTTATCTCGCAGACATCACAGCGCACACATTCCTTGAAATCGATCACTTCGCGGCGGATCGCTCCGGTCGGGCAGGCCGATTCGCACACTTTGCACAGCGTACATTGCGGCACACGCTTGATGCGCAGCGGACTCAGAAGTGACATGACCCCCAGCGCCGCGCCGAGCGGGCAAACGTAGCGACAGTAGAAGCGCTCCACGAGCACACACGCAATCAGGATGGCAATCAGGATTACCCACAGTGTTGTCGAAGGGCTGAAGAAGAACACGGTGCCGAAGGGTTCGAAGTACTGGAAGATGCTGATATCGGGATTGGTCAGTGCGAGAGTCAGGATCAACGCGAGAATACCGTACTTGATGTAGAGCGCACGATCATGAATCGCTTGCGGCATCTTGAACTGTAAACGCTTGGGCGTGAAACGTGCGATGAAATCCTGCAGTGCTCCGAATGGGCACAGTGACGAGCAGAACACGCGGCCCCAGATCAGCGTGGTGATCAGTGTGAAGCTTACGATCATCAGTGTAGTCAGATTGCTGGTAAAGACAGTTGGCCCCTGTTTCAGCAGACTGGTGATATGGGAGACGGAAAGGAAGCCGTCCTTGTAGAAGCCCAGGTAAAACAGTGTGATGGTCATCGCTGTCCAGCGAGTTGCACTGCTCTTGCGCAGGAATGCCGCCAGCACGAGACCAAGCAGGATCGATAGCAGAATGACATCCACCCAAGGAGTTTCACCCCATGGCGGAGCAATCATCAGTCGTTCGAAAAAACCGGCGTTGGCAATGCGTTGCTCCAGCAGTTCTTCTTCCGAGAGTATTGGTTCGTTCCTGGCCAGTGTCAGCCCTACCCCGGTGACGCTGTAGTCTGTACGCACATCCGTACCACCACCGGGAGTGTGATAGATGATCGTGAAGGGCCGGGTAATGTCGAAGTCCGGGTGCATGGCAATTGCGACGGCGTAGTTAGCATGGCCGGCAATCGCACCCACGCTGGCATTGCCTGCATTGCTGAAGCGGTTGCCCGCCACGCGCCGCACGATGTCATCCTGCTCTACGGACATGGGAAATTGACGGTAACTGTTACCTGCGCCGGGGCCGCTGGGTGCGATCAGCATCAGCTCACCACCGCCAGCGCGGAAAGCGGCATCGGATTCGACGGTGTTGTAGCCTTCAGCCCCGAGGAAAAATTCGCCCAATGCACGTCGACCGATGTAGGTGAAGGCCAGTTGTATGTCGACACCTTCTGCCGTCTTGGCATCCATTGTGCGGATGATCCCCATGTCCAGCATGGCCGGCCAGGTCAACGGTTCGAGCAGGGCAAGCGCGTTGCTGGTAGTGTTCTGTTCTTCCTCGGTACCTACACCATAGCCCAGGAAAGCGCGCGCCACACGGCGTGAAGACTCGCCTACCGTGCGGGAGATGGCGCTGCTGGTCACGGTGGCACTGCTCAAGCCATCAATGTCGCGGTCGACGCGAAAGCCATCTGTTATGGGCTTGCGGCGGAACTGGGACAGGAAAACGGAGTTATTGACGAAGTCGCCACGGGAGTACAGATAGGATTCGTAGTAGTCCAATACCTTGATATTGCTGATGACCCCATTCAGGTCCATGCCTACAAGCAAATCGATGGGTGCCGCGTAACCCACACGCTCTGGCTTGTAGTCGTCACTCATGAAGACGAATCCAATATGCTCTTGCGCACCGGTATCGGGATTCTTGCGATAAGCACGGTAGACGGGTGCCTCACCAGGCTCCTTCTCGGAGAAGGTCTCGGCCATGGGCATGACCTCTTTCAGCCATTCCGGTTGCACGGCCATGGAAAAGGGGGTCTGGGCCAGAGTGGAAAACGGTGACAGCGAAAGCAGTGCAGCCAGCAGTACTGCAGGGAAAGTCAGGCGGTGCATAGTGGGGCTATTCCTGTTCTTCTAATTTTGGAGTCGCGGCTAATATACTCCGTGCGGCACTATTGCTCCAGTATGCAAATGTAGCAGGCTGTGCCATGGCATACGCCACCACCAGGCTCGATCTCCCGGTGATGGACACCATGCGGCTGCGCGTATTACTTGCGCATGGCTGCCATGTACAATCCTGCAACGATTGCCACCACACCACCAAATATGAACAGCATGGTTTCGTCTGTGAAACGGCCGGTGACCGCTTCGGTCAATTGATCGCCGACAGACTCCGATGACTGCAGTCCAAAGAAAAGCAGCATAACGCCCACCACGAGCAGCACAATACCTATCAATTTGTTGTTTCCCATCAGTTTTTCCTTTTTCGTGTGTTGTTGATTTGAGGGTTTGATACACACAGACGGTGAATTTTCTCCTGATTGCAGAGTTTCTTCTGTTCGGAAGTCCACGTAATTGCATCACATCACACCGACTCCGAGTGAGCAGTGGGATGCAGTAGTGCAATAATCGCTCGGGCTGAATCCTGGCAGCGCCCGGTTTTCAGGCGCCAGCGTGGTACCATCGCCTGCCTTTCCATTGAGATCACTTCGCTGCACAGCAGCCGGACCCGCTATGATCCGCATTAACCTGCAACTGGAACTGAACTACCAGATCGACCAGCATGGTGCTGACTTCATCTTCAATATCCATGCTGCCCAGACCAGGCACCAGTTGGTGTCCAACGAAAACCTCTACTTGAGCCAGCCGCTGACGCCGCACATTCACACCGATTCCAGCACCGGCAATCGCTGCATGCGTTTGCGAGCCCTGCCAGGCGATCTGAAGGTACAGTACAGCGCCACGATCGATCTGGACCATCACCGGGCTGCCCCGTCACAGATTTTCGAAGTGCCCGTACACAGGCTGCCCCCCGAAGTATTGACATACCTCTACCCCAGTCGCTATTGCGAGTCCGACCGGCTTGGAAGATTGGTGACCAAGGAGTTTGGGAGTCTGTGGCAGGGCTACGGTCGTGTGCAGGCGATCAAGGACTGGGTGAATCGCAACGTGATGTTCACATCCAATACATCCAACTCCAACACCTCGGCGTTGGACACTCTGATTGATCAGGTCGGTGTGTGCCGCGATTTTGCCCACGTGATGATCGCGTTGTGTCGTGCGGTGAATATTCCAGCGCGCATGACCACCGGCACCGATTTTGGTGCCGATCCTTCCTTGGGGCCTCATGATTTTCATGCGTATGTCGAAGCTTATCTGGACAACCGCTGGTATATCTTCGACCCGTCCGGCACTGCTATTCCCATGGCTTTCGTGCGTTTTGCCACTGGTCGCGATGCGGCCGATGTTGCCTTTGCCACGATCTTTGGCAACGTGATGACTCAGGCACCGATCATCAGTGCGGTGGCAGTGGAGGACAGCGCTGGCGGATTCGAATTGCCCTATTACTGTGCGGACGGGCTTTCGACGGATGGGGGTTAACCCACTTGGAGATCGTCATTCCAACTGCGTAACTCGTTCCCCTGATTCTGCAAATTCGAAATAGGCATCATCGAGAAATGCGAGGACACCGCTCGCATTCAATCCGGCGGGGATCACAATTTCGTATTCCCTGCTTTTACTTCCTCCCTCCATGCGGTAAACGACCCACTGGCCGTTTTCCTGAACCACTTCCACTTCGAATTGGCCGTAAATATCAAATCGCATGTCTATGTCCTGCATCACTGTTAAATTTTTTGATACTGAATACTAGCAGCGAGGGGGGTGCTGCGAGAATGTTTTACTTGGGGGGAGCTGGAGCATCCTTGCTCTTACGTGCAGGCCGTCGTTTTCGGCAGTCATGCCGACAACGCAGAGTTTGATGACTGGGTTGTGTTGATCCATCAACATGCGGTTCCTGGCGTTATCGGTTTCCCTGCTCCGCCGCCATTCTTTCCTCAGCCCTGGCGCCGGAGAGAATACCTTCCAGCGCGTAGTTGCCTTCATGGCAGGCGTATTCGTAGATGGGGTCTTCGCTGTGGGTGTAGTTGATCACTGCGGTCCACGGTGCCACCCAGGTGGTGGGGTCCTCGATCGTGAATTCGTAAGTGAGGATGTCCGGCGCCGTGCGCGTGAAGCGTTCCTTGAAGATACGGTTGCCACCTGAGCCTCTGAACTCACTCGCGTCGGAGAAATTGCGGGTCTCCACCACGAGAGTGTCGCCGTCGAAGTAGCCACGTGAGTCGCCGTGCCACAAGCGCACTTTATCGTCGATATGCGGACCAGCATCAAGCGGAATGATGCGCACGTCGTGAATCATTTCCTGAATGATGGCGACGTGGGTGGCGCTCTGCACGACCTGATAGTAGCTGTTGTAGCCCGCAAGCAGGTAGGGCATGCCATAGGTGATGCAGCGTTCCTGCAGTGGGCGCGAGGTGTAGGAGTCGGAAGGGTTTTCTCGTCGCTGGCGGGCAACTGCCATCATTCTGTCGCGGGCTTCGGGCACCATGTCCGGGAGTCGGCCATTCGGTGGATCGATAATCAGGGAAGTACGGTTCTCGATATTGCGATTCACCATCCAGGTCTGGTCGTAGTTGCCGGTGCTGGGGTCGTAGGATTCAACCTGGCCAGTGATGGCGGCGTTGAGAAAACCGTCACCGAACAGAGCATCACCATCGCCTTGTTCAATTTCACGAGCCCGTTCCAACAGCCTTTCGTATTCTTCTTCGGTGAGCTCTTCGCGATCCGCGAAAAACTCCGGCCGTTGCAGCGGAGTAGTACTGTTGTTTGCCCACACTCCCTGCAGATCCGGCTGGCCATCAATGGTGCGCGGTGCCACATAATCGCCGTTCTGCGCGAACGTCAGCGGAGAGAGCAGGGCGAATACTACTGCAACGGTCAATGCATTCCTGTTTAGCGTGATCTTCATGACTGGCTCCTGGTGAGTTGCAAAGGCTCACACTGTTTTGATTTCATTCGGTGCGCTCGGCACCCTTGACCAGATGTCCGTAAATCAGTTCTTCAGTGAATTCCACACACTTGAATTCCAGCAGTTGCGCGTTTTCATCAAGGCGCCGGTACAGCGGCATTTTCATTTTCCAGGGACGCGTGTAGACGCCGGGATCTTCCAGCGTGACTTCATAATTGATGACGTCGCGGCTCAGGTGCGTGTAGCGCTCGGTGACCTTGAGCTGGTCGGTGTGGTGATTGCCGGACTGATCGAGCCAGGAGTCCGGCATCTGCTCGGTGACGTCGATCACCAGCGTGTCACCTTCCCAGCGGCCGAGAGAGTGGCCCATCCAACTGGGAATCGGCGCAGCAAAATCCGGGCGGTTCATGTAGACGATGCGGCTGGCGCTGGCGAATTCGTAGGCCATGATGATGTGTTCAGGTGATTGCACGATCTGGAAAGGGAAGGGCATGTAATTGGCGCGCGGGATGCCAGGCATGTAGCACTTCACCACCGGGTCGCGTTCGAGCCAATTGGCCTCATTCTCGCGCTGCACGGCGCGGGCTGCAGGCGTGTAGGGAATCTCGCCGCCCTCGACAACACCGACACCGGCAGGAATGGCACCCACTGCCCCCCAGCGGTAGTCCGGACCGAATCGTGCCGCATGGGGTTCAATGCCGTAGTGATGATTGCCCATGGCCTGCCAGAGGCCGTTGAAATCGGGTCTGCCGTCTGCGGAGCGGGGGATGTCATTCGCTTCCGCAGCCAGAGCTGTGGAACTGGTGTCGAGGAGGGTGGCTGCCAGCGTGAATGCGGCGGCTGCAGCGATGGCAATGGCGCAATGAAACGGCTTGGTCATTGTTGTGGATTTCCTGATTATTATTGTTGTTACAAGGCCTTCAGACCGACCGCAAGGCGTGTTTCTTGCTCCTTGGGCAGAAGGCGGAATGCGGATTACTATCCCACGGGAGCGCGCGGGAAAGCAACCCGGAAGCATAGTAGGAGCAGGGCTCGCTCCCACAGGTTGAATCAATCCAGCGCCTGAATCATCACCAATTTCTCGCGCAGAGAGGCAATCGCAGCTTCATTGGCACGCATTCTTTCGCGCTCCACGTCCACGATCTCCTTTGGCGCGTTATCCACGAACTTCGCGTTTGAGAGCTTGCCCGTGATACCCGCCAGGTTCTTCTCCAGCTTGGCGATCTCCTTCTCCAGTCGCGCCGCTTCGGCGGCCTTGTCGATCAGCCCTGCCAGCGGCACCAGAATCTCGATCTCGCCATACAACTGAGTGGCCGCCATCGGTGCCGCTGCGCTGGCAGCGAGGCTGGTGATGTCGGCAAGCTTGGCGAGTTTCATCAGGAACAGGCGGTTCTCATCAAGACGGCGCTGGTCTTCCGCGCTGCAATTTTTCAGCAACACAGGAATGGCCTTGCCCGGCGCTATGTCCATCTCGCCACGAATATTGCGGATGCCAAGGATGATGCCCTTGACCCAGTCGATATCAGCTTCGGCCTTCACATTGATGAGTGACTCATCCACCTGCGGGTAACGCTGGTTCATCAGACTGACGTTGTCACCTTCCATTTTCATGTCGAGCAGAGGTGCCACGCGCTGCCATATCTCTTCGGTGATGAAGGGCATCAGCGGGTGCGTCAGACGCAGACTGGCTTCGAGCACGGAAATCAACGTCAAGCGGGTGGTCTGGGCGTGATCCGGATGATTCTCCTCATCCCACAGCACAGGCTTGGTCAGCTCCAGATACCAGTCGCAGTACTCGTTCCAGAAGAAATCATAAATTACCTGGGACAGCAGATCGAAGCGGTAGACGGCCATGTGCTCGTGCGCCTGCTGCACCGTGCGCTGGAAGCGAGACATGATCCAGCGATCCGCCAGACTGAAGTAGTCGCGCTCGCGCAGGGCATCCTGCTTGGCCTGGTGGAAGACGATGCCCTTCTCTTCGGAATTCATCAGCACATAGCGCGAGGCATTCCAGATCTTGTTGCAGAAATTGCGGAAGCCTTCGGTGCGATTGAGATCGAATTTGATGTCGCGGCCGGTGGAGGCGAGCGAGTAGAACGTGAAGCGCAGCGCGTCGGTGCCATAGGCCGTGATGCCGTCGGGGAACGAGGCACGCGTGGTCTTCGCAATCTTCTGTTCGAGCTGGGGTTGCATCAGATCGCTGGTGCGCTTCCTGACCAGTTCGTCCACGCCGATACCGTCGATGATGTCGATGGGGTCCAGTATGTTGCCCTTGGACTTGGACATCTTCTGGCCGTTCTCGTCGCGCACCAGGCCGTGGATGTACACGGTCTTGAACGGCACCTGCCCGGTGAATTTCATCGTCATCATGATCATGCGGGCAACCCAGAAGAAGATGATGTCGAAACCGGTTACCAGCACACTGGTCGGATGGAAGGTCTTCATCTCTTCACTGTTGTTCGGCCAGCCGAGCGTGCCGAAGGTCCACAGAGCGGAGGAGAACCACGTGTCGAGCACGTCTTCGTCGCGGGTCAGAACGAGGTCGTCGGCGAGTTTGTATTTGCTGCGCACGTCAGCCTCGCTGTAGCCGACGTAGATTTTTCCTTCGCTGTCGTAGTAAGCGGGAATGCGGTGACCCCACCACAACTGACGGCTGATGCACCAGTCCTGCAGATCGCGCATCCACGCGAAGTAGGTGTTCTCCCAGTTCTTCGGCACGAATTCGATGTCGCCATCTTCCACCGCCTTGATCGCGGGCTCGGCAAGAGATTGCACGGCCACATACCACTGGTTGGTGAGATAGGGTTCGATGATGACACCGGTACGGTCACCACGTGGCACCTTCAGTTTGTGCGGATCGATTTTTGCGAGCAGGCCGAGGGCTTCAATATCCGCGACCACTTTCTTGCGCGCATCGAAGCGATCCATGCCGCGATAGGCTTCGGGCGCGTTGTCATTGATCGCGGCGTCCGGAGTCAGGATATTGATCATTTCCAGATTGTGGCGCTTGCCGACTTCGTAGTCGTTGAAGTCGTGGGCGGGCGTGATCTTCACGCAGCCGGTGCCGAATGCGGCATCGACATAATCGTCGGCGATGATTGGAATGCGACGACCACATAATGGCAGTTCGACGAACTGGCCGATCAGATCCTGGTAGCGTTCGTCGTTCGGATTCACGGCGACAGCGGTGTCACCCAGCAATGTTTCCGGGCGAGTGGTGGCGATGGTGATATACGCGTCGCCCTTGCGTGTGGTCGCGCCATCGGCCAGCGGATAGCGGAAGTGCCACAGGAAACCGTCTTCCTCTTCGGAGAGTACTTCCAGATCGGACACGGCGGTGTGCAGTTTCGGGTCCCAGTTCACGAGGCGGTTGCCACGATAGATCAGGCCTTCGTCATAGAGCTCGACGAACACTTTCTCCACGACCTTGGAAAAATCGTCGTCCATGGTGAAGCGCTCACGGCTCCAGTCGATGGACGAGCCGAGGCGACGAATCTGCTGCGTGATGATGTTGCCGGACTCTTCCTTCCACTCCCACACCTTGTCGACGAAGGCCTCGCGTCCGAGTTCCTGACGGGTCTTGTTGATGCGCCCCAATTGCCGCTCGACGACCATCTGCGTTGCTATGCCAGCGTGATCGGTACCCACCTGCCACAGCGTGTTGTTGCCGAGCATGCGGTGGTAACGAATCAGGGCGTCCATGAGTGCGTTCTGCAGACCATGACCCATGTGCAGTCGGCCGGTCACGTTCGGCGGTGGAATCACGATGGAATAGGCGTCGCCTTCGCCGGAAGGGGCGAAGAAGCCGCTCTCTTCCCAGATTTTGTACCAGTGGCTTTCGATTTGATGGGGTTGGTAAGTCTTGTCCATTGAGTGCTGCAAACCTTGCGTGTGGGCGATTTAAAAGAGGAGAGGAGTATAACCGCTAAGCGCCACCTGTGGGAGCGGGCCCTGCCCGTGATTTTCACCATGGTCGACGGCGGCAACTGGCAGAGCCCGGTTCTGCGGCTGACCGCGTCCCTCCGGGATGCCCTTACTCCACAAAAAGCCCAAGGTCTTTTTGTTGCGTGCGGCGCTGGTCTTTTATGCCGCTGAACCGGGCTCTGCCAGTTGCCGCCTTGTCATGTGCCTTCTGCAGAAAGATCGCGGGCAAGGCATTTCTGCTCGGATGGAAACGCTTCCAAGAGTGCGAAGCGAGGAAGCACAATGCAAGATCTGAGGAGAGGGGGAGGTGGGGCTTCGGTTCAGCGGCATAAAAGACCAGCGCCGCACGCAGCAAAAAGACTTCTGGATTTTTGCGAAGAGAGGGCACCGCGGAGCGGCGCAGGTCAGCCGCAGAACCGAAGCCCCACCTCCCCCTCTCCTCAGATCGGATTCGGAGTCAATCTCAAGCCTTCTGGCGGCGCAGATATTCCACCAGCAGTGGTACCGGGCGCCCAGTGGCACCTTTCTGTGCACCGGACAGCCACGCTGTTCCAGCGATGTCCAGATGTGCCCAGTGGTACTTCTTCGTGAAGCGGGACAGGAAGCAAGCCGCAGTGATGGTGCCTGCCCGGGGACCGCCGATGTTGGCGATGTCGGCGAAATTGCTGTCGAGCAATGACTGATACTCTTCCCAGAGGGGCAGTTGCCACACAAAGTCGAGGGTCTGCTGGCTGATGCCCAGCAGTTCATCGGCCAGAGGTTGATGGGAGCTGAGCAGGGCACTGGTCTGGTCACCAAAAGTGGCTACGGCGGCTCCCGTGAGGGTGGCGATGTCGATGACAGTCTTTGGCTTGAAGCGCTCGACATAGGTCAGCGCATCGCAGAGTACGAGACGGCCTTCGGCGTCTGTATTCAGAATCTCTATGGTTTGGCCGGACATGCTGGTGACGATGTCACCGGGCTTGGTGGCCTTGCCACTGGGCATATTCTCGGCTGCTGCAATCACCCCGATGACATTGATGGCCAGACCCAGTTCGGCCACGGCGGTCATGGTGCCGATCACGCTTGCTGCGCCGCACATGTCGTACTTCATCTCGTCCATGCCCAGGCCAGGTTTGAGGCTGATACCACCCGTGTCGAACGTAATACCCTTGCCCACGAGTACATACGGTTTGCTTTCTGTCTTGACCGCACCCTTGTATTCGATGACGATCAGCTTCGCTTCTTCCTTTGAGCCAGCGCTGACGGATAGCAACGAGCCCATGCCCAGCTTCTCCATCTGTTTTTCGTTGAGGACTTTGGTGGTAAGAGACTTGTACTGTCCGGCCAGCTTGACGGCCGTGTCGGCAAGATAGGTGGGAGTGCAGATGTTGCCTGGCAGGTTGCCGAGTTCCTTTGCAGCACTGACGCCGACGGCAATGCTCTCGCCTGCCTTCAATGCCTCAGTCATGGCTTTGCGGTTTGCATCCGCAGGAGTGGTGATGGCAATTGCCTTGAGCGCGTGCGCGGGTTTTTTCTTGCTCTTGGTATGATCGTACTGGTAGGTGCAGTTGTCACATTCCTGTACCAGCAGTGTAATGGCCCAGGCGGGATCACGATCCTTCAACGGCAACTCTGCCAGCGCAAGTACAGCGTCCTTTGCAGTCGATTTGAGGATGGCCTTGATGGTCGCGTTGATCACTTTGCGATAATTGCGGGCATCCAGCGCGCCTTCGTCACCACAACCTACCAGAAGAATACGTTTGGCATTGCCGGTCATCGGATGCATGAACAGTGAATCACCGATTTTGCCGGTGACGTCACCTGAACCAACGATGCGGTTGATTTCGCCGTTCAGAAGCTTATCCACAGCCGCAGCCTGTGCTGTGAGTTTGTTCTTGGTCCAGACACCGAGAACGAGGCAGTCAGTGGCTTTGGTGGAGGTGCTGGCGGACAGTAGTGAATATTTCATGATCGTAGGTTTCCTGGCAATGCTGGCGTATGAATGGACTGAAGACAGGGGCACAATCCTAAAGATATTCAGTGGGTTAAGCAAGGGCGAGGGCGGCGCTCCGTCTGCGAGCAAACCCCGTGCGGAATTGGTTGGTACGGGGATGAAATTGCGGGACCTGCCAGCTCACACGGGCTAAAGAAGTGTACTTATGCAGGCCCGCTGATTAGAATTGGCGGCCTTCGCACAGCCGTCACGATTCACAAGATCAGTTCGCACGATCAATTCATAAAAACGAGATCACAATGCCACGCATCAAAATCAACATGCCGGAAGAGTTCATATTTACAATGCGATATCCGGTGGGCATCAGCGATCTCAATTACGCCAGACACTTGAACAGTGTTGCCATGGTGCATATCGTTCATGAAGCGCGCCTGCAGTTTCTGGCTAATCTTGGTTTTACTGAAGCCAACGTCTTCGGACACGGCATGGTAGTAACGGACCTGGCAGTGGACTATCGCTCCGAATCGTTCGCCAATGATGTATTGGTCATTGACGTGGGCCTGGGTCGCTTCAATCGCTATGGTTTCGACATTTGTTTTCAGATCACCAATTCCGCACTCGACCGTGTGGTTTGCAATGCCAAGATGGGTGTGGTGTTCTTTGATTTCGACAAACACAAAATCGCACTGATACCCAAGGCATTCCGCGAGATGTTGGGGCAATCAGAGGATGTGATCTGATTAACACTGACGAACGGGTGCCATTGTGATCATCATCCGCTATCTGAGCCGGCAGATTCTTCAGGTGATGGCTGCCGTGACCGTCATTCTGCTGGTGGTCGCGATGATCACACGCTTTCTGCAATATCTGGGGCAGGCAGTTGCAGGAGAGATTACCTCCGACATTCTTGTACTGCTGATGTTGTATCGTCTTCCCGAGTTTCTCCTAGTTATCCTGCCTTTCGCACTTTTTCTCGCCATTCTGCTTGCCTATGGTCGGATGTACGCCGACAACGAGATGACAGTTCTCGGAGCCTGTGGCATCAGCCAGAGGAGGCTGGTGATTACGACCTTGCTCTGCTCTTCCATCGTTGCGGTGATAGTCGGCGGACTCAGCCTGCAGGTGGCACCGTGGGGGCTGCAGAATACTGAACAACTGATGCGGAGTCAGGACGAGTTGACCGAGCTTGATCTTATTGTGGCCGGGCAATTTCAGGATTTTGCCGATGGTCTGCGTACCACCTATGCGGAAGACATCAGCGTGGAAGCGGCAGGGCGCCAACTCAACAATACCTTTGTGGCATGGCGACGTCCTGATTCCGGCGAGGGGGAAGTTGGCGTGCGAATCATTGTGGCAGAGAGTGCGCGCCCAATAATCGAAGAGACGAGTGGCAGACGCTTCATGCTGCTGGAGAACGGTTATCTCTACGATGGTGTGCCTGGTCAGGCTGACTACCTCGTGACACAGTTTCAGGAGCAGGCGTTGTTGCTGCCCGAGCAGACACGCATTGGTGAAGTGGTGCGGGAGAAGGCGCTGCCGACAGAGCAGTTGTGGAATTCGGCAGATCCGAAGCAACAGGCCGAGTTGCAGTGGCGTCTCTCGGTGATGCTGCTGATTCCTGTGCTGACTCTGATTGCCGTGCCACTCAGCCGTGTCGATCCGCGTCAGGGGCGCTACAGCAAGCTGGTGCCCGCAGCGATAATCTATGCAGGTTATTACGTGCTGCTGCAGGTGGCGATGGATCTTACCGGAGGGGGCAGCATTTCACCCACGATCGGCCTATGGTGGGTGCACGGTCTTTTCCTGCTTTTTGGCCTGTTCCTGTTGTTTGGACTTCCTGGTCGACGGCGGTCTGTGTGAGGAGGCGATCATGAGAAAGCTCGATGCATATATTGGCAAGAGTGTGATTCTTGCCATGCTGGTAGTGATGGCTCTGATGAGCAGTCTCGATTTCATCTTTACTCTTGCGGACGAGTTGGGCAGCAACACCGTCAACTACAGCGCCGGTGATGCGTTGTTCTTCACCTTGCGTATCATGCCGACAGGTATCTACGAGATGTTGCCCTTCTCTGCGTTGGGTGGTGCATTGATTGGATTGGGTATTCTGGCATCCAACAACGAATTGATAGTGATGCAGGCGGCGGGCGTGAGTACGTCTCGCATTGTCTGGGCTGTGACCAAGCCGACCCTTGGCGTGATGGTGATCAGTCTGGTGTTGGGCGAGTTCGTTGCGCCTCAGCTTGAACAGCGTGCTCAGAGTGATCTCGCCATGATAGAAAGCGGCGGTCTGGCACTCAGCTCTGCGGGCGGTGACTGGCGCAAGATAGGCAATGAGTTCATTCATATCAATGTGATATTGCCCGGAGGCGATGAAATGCAGGGTGTCACCCGCTATGTTCTGGATGAGCGCCGCCGTGTGCAGAGCAGCAGCTTTGCCAGCAGTGCCCGCTACATTCGGGATGCTGGCGCACCCTTCTGGCGTCTTGCCAATGTGCAGGAAACCCGTTTCGGTGACGGCGAGATTGAGATTTTCCAGTATGAGACATTGGACTGGCGTGTCGATATGTCGCCGGAGTTGTTGAGTGTGCTGCTGGTGGCGCCAGAGCGGCAATCGATCTCAGGATTGTATCGGTTCGCGCAATATTTCGAGAATGAAGGTCTGGAGAGTAACAGTTATTATCTGGCGTTCTGGAAGAAACTGTTGCAGCCTCTGGCCACAGCATCACTGGTGCTGCTGGCGATCTCATTCGTGTTTGGTCCGCTGCGCAGTGCAACGATGGGCTTCAGGGTGTTCGTGGCAATCAGCATCGGCCTTGCCTTCACAATTGTGCAGCGCATGATGGGGCCGGCGAGCCTGCTGTACGGATTTGATCCGCTGCTGGCGGTGTTGGTGCCGATTGTCATGTGTTTGTTGCTGGGAATCTATCTGCTGCGAAGAGTGTAGGAGCGTGCTCGCACGCGAATGCTTTTGAAGTTCCCTTCCTTCTCGAGCCACTCCTTTCGAACGGCGATGGGAGGTAGCAGAGAAGTTCTGCGGCTGACTGCGCCCCTCCGGGGTGCCCTCTCTCCGCAAAAAGCCCAAGGTCTTTTTGCTGCGTTCGGCGCAGGTCTTTTATGCCGCTGAACTCCTCTGCTACCTCCCGTCACCTGAGCACATTCCATGCGAATGGATTTGCAGATTCTTCTTGGCGCACTTTCAACGTGTCTCACAAGCTGTAGGTGGCATGCACGTACGCAGACATTTCCGTACAGATCTGCGAGTGGCACCAGGATTGAGCAGGTCTCCTCGTTTCGGCACCTACAGGGTGAAAATCTTGTGATGTGGAGCGCTTGGTGCCGTTCTCTGGAGGCGTTGTTTAGCGGGAATCTCCCGTGCTCAATGTGTTGGCGCAGAAGAGCGAGGTAGTCGGAAGAAACTGCAAATTCTGTCGTTTGGAGTGAAGCAAGGTGCCGGGAGGCCGTAGCCCCCTTCAGCGGCATAAAGGACCAGCGCCGAACGCAGCAAAAAGACTCCAGGCTTTTTGCGGAGAGAGGGCACCCCGGAGGGGCGCGGTCAGCCGCAGAAGGGGGCTACGGCCTCCCGGCGCCGATAGAATCAGATTTTATGAATTCATCGCAGTCATGCTGTCAGAACGGTCGAGCGCTCTTGGGAAGCAGGACAACTCGTGTGCCGGACAATTTGTCATGCAGCGCATCGCCATTGTGATCGACATACAACCACAGATAGCCGAGGCCAAAGCAGAAAAACGCGGGCCAGGCCAGCGCAAAACGAAGCATGCCCTGCTTGAGTGACATCAGATCCCCGTCTCGATTGACTGCCTTGATGCGCCAGGCAATCATCCCCAGCGTCTGGCCGGTACGCAACCAGAACCAGATGTAGAAAGTCGCGGCGCTGAGTGTCATCCCAATAAACAGGATCATGCTGAGTACAGGATCGGTTTCTACACGCCCATCCACCAGTCGGTTGGTGTCGGGCCCCACGATGAACTGCAGTGCAAATCCCAGCGCCATCCAGATAGCGAAAACGAGAAACGCATCGTAGAGCAACGCTGCCAGACGGCGCAGCAGGCCCGCGGTTCTCTCTGGCTCTGTGTCGTCTGGCTTGACTACGTCGTCCTGCACTGCGTGCGTCTCGCTCATTTACCTCAGAGTTCCTTCACAGCGACGATCAGTTCGTTCACAGCCTTCTGGCCATCACCGAACAGCATGCGTGTGTTGTCGAGCAGGAACAGCGGATTCTCCACGCCGGAGAATCCAGTACCACGACCACGCTTGATGACGATGACGTTGTCGGATTGCTCGGCATTGAGGATCGGCATGCCGAACAACGGACTGCTAGGATCATTCTTGGCAGCAGGGTTCACTACATCGTTGGCACCGATCACCAGCGTCACGGTGGTGTTCTGGAAGTCCGCATTGATGTCTTCCATGTCATAGATCAGATCGTAGGGCACGCCAGCTTCAGCGAGCAGTACGTTCATGTGTCCGGGCATGCGGCCTGCTACCGGGTGAATCGCAAACTTCACCTTCACGCCTTTCTCGGTGAGCAACTGGGTCAGTTCCCACACTTTGTGCTGAGCCTGCGCCACTGCCATGCCATAACCTGGAATGATCACGACCTGGCTTGCATAAGCCATCATGATGCCCACGTCCTGGCCCTGGATTTCCTTCATCGATCCGCCGCCTTCGCCCGCATCGCTGCTCGCTACCTGTGTAGTGCCGAAGCCACTGAAGAAGACGTTGCTGACCGAGCGGTTCATGGCCTTGGCCATCAGGTGCGTCAACAGGCTGCCAGCCGAGCCCACCACGGTACCCGCAATGATCATCGCGGCGTTGCCCAGCACGTAGCCTTCAAAGCCCACTGCCAGACCGGTCAGGGCATTGAACAAGGATATGATTACCGGCATGTCGGCACCGCCCACTGGTACGGTGATGAAAACACCCAGCACCAGTGCCAGCGCGAAGAACACGATGATCGGCATCATCTCGCCAGTGAAATACACCGCAATGGCAAACCCGACCAGCACGATGGCCAGTATCAGATTGATAAGCTGTTGCTGTGGCAACAGTTTGCTGGTGTTCAGACGACCATCGAGTTTCGCCCAGGCGATAATGCTGCCGCTGAACGCGATGGTGCCGATGATGGCGCCAAGTATCGCCAGAATGGTGATGTCCACGCCCATCGCTTCCGCGATGGTAGTGGGGTGAGGGCTCAGCTCTTGCAGTCCGATGGATTGCAACATGCTGGTGGGCTCTGCTCCGCGTGCGACTTCGCCCTGAGCCTTGAGCAGTTCCACTGCCGCGATTGTTGCCGCCGCGCCACCGCCCATGCCGTTGTACATGGCAATCATCTGCGGCATGTCGGTCATCGCGACCTTCTTGCCGGTGACATAGGCGTAACCGCCACCGATGGCGATCGCGATGATGATCAGGATGTAGTTGGTTACCGCTTGCGGATTGTCCGACAGTTCTGGCGCGAGGAATGTCACCAGAGTCGCGAGCACCATGCCGATGCCGGCCCAATGAATGCCGCGTCGAGCGGTGACAGGCGAGCTCATCTGCTTGAGACCGAGAATGAACAGAACTGCCGCCAGAAGATAGGTTGCCTGAATGAGAATACTCATTTATTTCTTCTCCCCGGCGACTTCTTTCTTGCCGCTGGATTTGAACATCTCCAGCATGCGTTCGGTGACAACATAGCCGCCGACAGCGTTGCCCGCTGCCAACAGCACAGCGATAAAGCCAATGGCCTGCTGTGCAGGATTTTCCGCAATGCCGAGCGCAATCATCGCGCCTACGAGCACAATACCATGCACGAAGTTGGAGCCGGACATCAACGGAGTGTGGAGAATAACCGGTACCTTGCTGATGATCTCGTAGCCGGTGAAGCCGGCGAGCATGAAGATGTATAACGCAGCCAGTCCTTCAATCATTTTGCACCCCCTTCCACTTTGCTTTTCACATTCGCATTGACGATCTCGCCAGCGTGCGTGATCAGACTGTCCTTGAGTATCTGGTCTTCCAGATCGATATTGATGTTATTGTCCTTGATCATCAGCGTGATCAGGTTGAGCAGGTTTTTCGCATACAGTTCACTGGCGTGGCCGCTAACGGTGCTCGGCACATTCAGTGGGCCATGAATTTTCACGCGGTTATACACAATGGTTTGATCAGGCACTGTGAGTTCGCAGTTGCCGCCGCCTTCCGCCGCGAGATCGACTATCACTGAACCGCCTTTCATGCGCTCCACCATCTCGCGGGTGATGATTCTTGGCGAGGGGCGACCGGGAATTGCAGCAGTTGTGATCACCACATCTGCTGCCGCGACGTGATTGGCAAGAATCGCTTGCTGCTGAGCTTTCTCTTCTGCTGTCAGCTCGCGTGCATAACCGCCCGCGCCTTCAGCCTTGATATCGATGTCTACGAATTTCGCGCCGAGCGACTCCACCTGATCTTTCACGGCAGCGCGCACATCGTAGCCTTCCACAATGGCACCGAGACGTTTCGCCGTAGCGATTGCCTGCAGGCCGGCGACACCGGCACCGATGACCAGAACTTTCGAAGGACGCACTGTTCCCGCTGCCGTGGTGAGCATCGGGAAAAACTTGCCAAGCAGTGTGCTGGCAATCAGCACTGCCTTGTAGCCAGCAATTGAAGCCTGTGAGGAGAGAGCATCCATCGCCTGTGCGCGGGAAATGCGCGGGATCATCTCCATGGAGAATGCAGAGATATTCTTCTCCTGCAGCTTCTTGAAGCGGTCCGTATCAGAGTAGGGATTGAGATAGCCGATCAGGATCGATCCGGGCTTCAGTTGTCCGATCTGGGCATCTGTCAGTGGGTTCACTGTGAGCACAATGTCGGCGCTGCCATACAGCGAGCCCTGATCGCTCACAATGTCGGCACCGGCATAGTCGCCATCGCCGTATCCCGCCGCTTCACCGGCACCACTTTCAATGCTTACGCTCACGCCCATTGCCGTCAGTCGCTTGACGACATCCGGCACCAGTGCGACTCGTTGTTCCCCCGCGCGTACCTCTTTTGGCACGCATACCCGTATCGTCATTGCATTCACCCCATGTGAGCACTTCAAAAAGTGCGCGAAGTATAACCTGATACGGAGTGGGATTGAATTGCGGGAAGTGTTGGGCGTTGAGAGTGCAAGTTTCGATGCAATGCCTGCCTCTTTGTCTATGGCCTTGCCTGGTCAGGGATTTGACGGGGTGCCGATGCGTAAATCCAGGGATAGATCGTTCGGGTCTTCCTGAAGATGCGGGATTGCTGCAGGCGCTGCGGTGGGGGCAGGTGTCGGGAGTGGCGCTGGCGTCACCACCTCTGACGGCGCTATCAGTTGTTGGCGCAACGCTTCAATTGCCCCTGAGAGGTTATTGGCATTGGCTGCCGCAGCCTGACTCTCAGCGATCCTGGAGTTGTATTCAGGGTCGATCTCGGTGATCTGGAAGACCTTGTTGAAAGTGGTCTTGTAGTCCTTCTTGCAAAGGATGGTAAACGTGGGTTCTTCGTAGATCGTACGATACTCGTTCAAGCGAGCATACAACACCTCAGTGCAGGTCTGGTCTTCCAGGGCGCGCTCCATTGCCATCAGGAGAAACGGGCGCAGGTGCTGGGCGCTGGCAGGGAGCCACATCCGCTCGAAGCGTTTGTCTGCTTCCTGTGCATGCAGACATGACAGGCCGAAAATCATCAGCAGAAGCCCGGCAAGGCCCGCCGCAGTGCGTGGGGTCAGTGATGTCATGCAATCTCCTTTCATGCCATGCAACATCGGCCGGAGACTGCCAATCTTTAGCGCAACAGTGCCGGGGTTATGGTCACTGTCTTTATTTGTTAGAATCGCCTCCCTTTTATTATGCTGCCCGGTAACCGGAAGACCACAGTCTCATGAGCACTAACGCCCGTCCAAGACACATCAAATTACTGGATACCACTTTGCGCGATGGCGAGCAGACCCAGGGGGTCTCCTTTGCTGCCAAGGAAAAAGTGAACATTGCGCGTGCGCTTCTGCAGTCATTGAAGGTGGATCGCATCGAGGTGGCATCAGCAAGAGTATCGGAAGGCGAAAAGAAGGCCGTTGTGGACATCAATGCGTGGGCCGCACAGGAAGGCTATCTGGACAGAGTGGAAGTGCTCGGTTTCGTCGACCACACAATGAGTGTGGATTGGGTGGTGGAGACTGGCGGCAAGGTCATTAATCTATTGGCAAAGGGCAGCGAAAAACATTGTCGCGAACAGCTGGGCCGCACCCTGCCCGAGCATATCGCCGACATTCGCCGTACCGTGGCCTATGCCCATCAGCAGGGACTGAAGGTCAACATCTATCTGGAGGACTGGTCCAACGGCTATCAGGACAGTCGTGATTATGTATTCGGTTTGCTGGAAGGGATGCGCGATGTTGGCATTGCGGATTTCATGTTGCCTGACACATTGGGAGTCATGACGCCGGATGAAGTCTACAGTGCCATGACTGACATGATATCGCGCTTCCCCGATCTGGAATTCGATTTCCATCCGCACAATGATTACGGGCTGGCAACGGCCAATGTGATGGCGGCTGTGAAAGCGGGAATCAACACGATTCACTGCACGGTGAATTGCCTGGGTGAGCGCGCGGGCAATGCCTCGCTTGCCGAAGTGGCCGTGGTGCTGAAGGACAAGATGGAGATGACGCTATCCATTGATGAGACCCGCATAGGATTGCTGAGCCGCATGGTCGAGAATTTTTCCGGCAAATGGGTCGCAGCGAATGCGCCGATCGTTGGTGCCGATGTTTTCACGCAGACTGCCGGTATTCATGCCGATGGCGATCTCAAGGGCGGGCTTTATATCACGGCTCTGAGGCCCGAGCGATTTGCACGCAAGCGAATCTACGCGCTTGGCAAGATGAGCGGCAAGGCCTCGCTCGCGAACAATCTTGAAGAGTTGGGTCTGACGCTTTCGGCAGAAGATCAGGCCAAGGTACTCCAGCGCATCGTGAAGCTCGGTGACTCGAAGGAAGTCATCACGGTGGATGATCTGCCGTTCATCATCGCCGATGTGTTGGAGAGTCGCGATTACAACTACACGCGCTTGCTCAACTGCTACATCACCAGTGGTCTGGATGTGGAGAGCACGGCGAGCATCCGTGTGAATATCGAGGGTAAGGAGTACAGTGGTTCCGGCTCCGGCAATGGGGGCTTCGCTGCTTTCATTGATGCCATCGGCAGCATATTGGCGAAACGCAAATTCGTGATGCCCGCGTTGATTGATTACGAAGTGCATATCCCGCGTGGCGGTAATACCAGTGCGTTGACTGAATGTATTATCACCTGGAGCAACGAGGGCAGGGAGTTGAAGACGCGAGGCGTGGATTCCAATCAGGTGCTGGCGGCGGTGAAGGCGACGCTGCGCATGATCAACATCAGGATGCACGCGCAGCAAGGTTGATTGCGACTGATGTGGGAGCGTGCCTTGCCCGCGATCGTTCCTGCATATGTCAATCGCGGGCAAGGCCCGCTCCCACAGGTAAGGCTGCTTACACTGGCAGTTTGCGCAGTTCGGCAACAACCAGATCACCGAACGAGCTGGTGTCGATCATCTTGATGCCAGCGCCTGGCTTGGACAGATCCGGTGTTGAATAACCCTGCGCGAACACGCTCTGCATCGCGTGCCATACATTTTTCGCTTCCTTGTCCATGCCGAAACTCATCTCCAGCATCATTGCGACGGAACCGATCATGGAATACGGGTTGGCGATATTCTTGCCAGCGATATCCGGTGCGGAACCGTGGGACGGCTCATAGTAGGCCTTGTCGTCACCCAGACATGCCGAGGGCATCAGTCCGAGTGAGCCGAGAATCCCACCGCCCTGGTCGCTGAGGATGTCCCCGAACATGTTCTCCATCACCATCACGTCGAACTGGCGCGGATTCAGACACAGATAGGTTGCGGCAGCGTCCACCAGGATGTGAATCACTTTCACTTCCGGATAGTCCTTTGCGACTTCCTCAATGACTTCATTCCACAACACACTCGATTTCAGCACATTGCTCTTGTGAATGTTGTGCAGCACTTTCTTGCGCTTCATCGCAGTGTCGAATGCAACGATAGCGATACGACGAATCTGCTCTTCGTCGTATTCCAGAGTTTCCTTCACATAGCGTAGCCCCTTGTCGTTCACGCCGCTTTCTTTCTCGCCGAAATACAATCCACCGACCAGTTCGCGGATGATCATGATGTCGATGCCGTCACCAATGATTTCTTTTTTCAGCGGAGAAAAATGTGCGAGTCCCTGGGGGAGAAATACCGGGCGGAAATTTGCGTAGGTGTTGTAACGGCGACGCAGTGGCAGAAGTGCGCCACGCTCAGGCTGCTTGTCGACTGGAATTTTTTTCGAGTCTTCGTGATTGAGTCCAATCGGACCTTTCAGAATCGCATCGGCCTCGTCGCACACTTTCTTGGTCTGCTCTGGAAACGGATCGCCGCATTCGAAATAGGCACTGGCGCCAAAGGGTGTGTGGATGAGTTCGAATTCAACGTCATTACGTTCTTCGACCAGTTTGAGAACCTTGACAGCTTCGGCCATGATTTCGGGGCCGATGCCGTCGCCATCCAGCAGCGCAATCTTGTACTTGCTCATGAGTATCCTGATTCAGTGTCAGTGCAGCCTTGCGGCCGAAGTGATGAAAATAACGGAATAAAACCGGGGTTTAAAAACAGGCGCGTAATTTACCACGCAGGTATTGAGGCTAACAAGGCAGGGGAAAGGAGGTTTAAACGATTGGCAATCGGTTTTTCAATTTTGAGTGCGCCGGATCAAGTGCGATGACGTTTGATACCTAGAAAAGCACAGAGACCTGACGGATAAAGATGATGGCCAATATGGCAACGATGATGTAAGTGACGGAGTCACCCACTTCCATGCCAAAGAATTTTTTCGGTTTTTGCTCTTTGTTGTAGCTCATTGACCTGAATCTCCGCGGCCGAGAAAGCGCGCATTGTTACACAGGTTCTTGCGGATTAGCCATACCGAAGACCGTCAGCGATGTCTGTTTTGGTATCAAATTCATCAATTTGAGAGCGGTTTCTCGATTATCGTCGCAGAGTTGATGATGATATGTACAACCTGTCTGGAATAATTTCAGCTATCGACCTGTCCGATAGTCTGTATCATCCAATGATTACCGGTCCTGTGACTGACTATCGGGCACTCCAAGAGATCCACAATAATAACCAGAAGGGGAAATATATGTTTCTGATGCGATCTTTGCCGCTTGCCATCATGGGAGTTGTGTTGACAGGTTTGTACGGGTGTTCTGATGGTGGCAGTCCGGCAGGGGAACCTCCTGCCAGTAGTGCACAGATTTCCGATGAAGAGGCGCCTGCCCTGGAGGCCGGACAAACTGAGTTTGCTGGAGTGGTGACGGGCCCGAACGGTCCCGAGGCGGGGGTCTGGGTAATTGCCGAGACACATGATCTACCAACACGCTTTGCCCGCATTGTGGTGACGGATGACGAGGGACGTTACCTCATCCCGGGCCTTCCCGATGCCAACTATGATGTGTGGGTGCGCGGTTATGGGCTGGTCGATTCGCCCAAGGTACAGAGCCCTGCCGGAGTAACGCTTGATCTGACAGCGGTCCCTGCGCCGACTCCTGCAGCTGCTGCCGAGTACTACCCCGCCGGATACTGGTTTTCGCTGCTGAATGTGCCGGATGCCAGCGAATTTCCGGGTACTGGCGATAATGGCATCGGCCAGGGCATGGCCAATCAGGCCAACTATGTTCGCAATATCAAATCCGGTGCATGTGTTGTCTGTCACCAGATGGGCGGCAAGGCCACCCGTGAGATTGCCCCTGCCCTTGGCAGTTTCGACTCGTCCGCAGAGGCATGGCATAGACGCATTCAGTCCGGTCAGGCGGGCGGCAATATGCTGGGCTCACTTACCGCTATGGGTCTTGATCGCAGTCTGGAAATGTTTGCAGACTGGAGTGACCGCATCGCTGCAGGAGCATTGCCACCAGTGCCGCCGCGTCCTCAGGGTCTGGAGCGCAATGTCGTCATCACGCAGTGGGACTGGGCCGATCCCGAGGCCTATCTGCACGACCTGGTCTCCACCGATCGGCGCAATCCGACGGTTAACGCCTACGGTGCTTTGTACGGCGCACTGGAGTTGAGCAAGGATTATCTGCCTGTGCTTGATCCGATTCTGCATACGGTTGCACAGATTCCTCTTACCATGCGTGACCCTGAAGCCGGACCGGTGTCGGGCCCACCCGCTGCGCCGTCGGTTTTCTGGGGCGATGAAGCCATCTGGGACAGTCGCGCCAATGTCCACAACCCAATGCTCGATGCCGATGGTCGAGTGTGGATCACGGCCCGCGTGCGAGGTGCTGACAACCCTGATGTCTGCAAGGAAGGGTCGAGTCATCCGTCCGCTGTGCAATTTCCGGTTGCACGTTCTGGCCGCCATCTTGGTGTCTATGACCCAGCCACTGGCGAGTACACTCATGTCGGCACATGCTTTGGCACCCATCACCTGATGTTTGCCGAAGATGAGGACAATACGCTGTGGACCAGCGGGGGTGGTCCGGTTGTCGGCTGGCTCAATACCAGACAGTTTCTGGAGACAGGCGACGAGGAGGCATCCCAGGGCTGGACACCGCTGATCATCGATACCAATGGCAATGGCCAGCGCGATGAATATACCAATCCGGGAGAACCCATGGATCCGGCGAAGGACATGCGCCATGGCGGTGGTTTCTATGCTGTGTCCCCGGCGCCAGATGGCAGCGTTTGGGGTTCCATGCTCGGCTATCCGGGGGCTGTAGCCCGCCTGGTGCCGGGCGACGATCCATCGTCAACTGCACTGCTGGAGTACTACGAGTTGCCAGTGGACGAGAATGGTGATCCGTTGGAAGGGTTCTCACCAAGAGGAATGGATGTAGACCGCAATGGTGTTGCCTGGGCCGCGCTGGCCAGCGGCCACATGGCGAGTTTTGATCGCAGCAGGTGCACCGGGCCCTTGAACGGGCCGACCGCCACTGGCCAGCATTGCCCCGAAGGGTGGACTTTTCACGCCGAGCCTTTGCCGCAATTCCAGAATCTGGATATGCCCGGCAGCTCCGAAGGCAGCTATTACACCTGGGTCGATCAGTTCAATACGCTGGGTTTGGGCAACAATACCCCGATCAACACGGGCAATCAGTCAGACGGCCTGCTGGTCATGGACGATGGTGAATGGGTAGTGCTGAGAGTGCCTTATCCGATGGGCTTCTACACGAAGTGGCTGGATGGTCGTATTGATGATCCCGATGCTGGATGGAAAGGCCGTGGGCTATGGGCCACAATCAGCTCCAGAGCGCCATTTCACATGGAAACAGGTGCTGGGACGACCAGCAAGGTCTATCACTTCCAGTTGCGACCTGATCCATTGGCGCGATGAGGGTGTGCATATCCGGCCCGAGGCTGAAGACAGCGTCGGGCGGGATATGCATCTGTCGCGTTGGCACCGGCAAGACTGGTAAGATGCGCCCGCTGCATTTTCAACTACAGCTCTTGACGGAATCCCATGATCAATAACGATGTACTGCGCCGCGTTCGCTACACCTTCGACTATAGCGATACCCAGATGATGGAACTGTTTGCTCACGCCGACTGTGAGGTCAGTCGTGAACATGTCTGCAGTTGGCTCAAGCAGGAAGATGACCCAGGATATGAGGAGATGATGGACAGACTGCTGGCCACTTTTCTCAACGGCCTGATCAATGCGTTGCGCGGCAGAAGGGCAGGGGACCAGCCTGTGCCAGAAGACCGGCTAAGCAACAATATGATTCTGATGAAGTTGCGGATTGCGCTGGATCTGCAGTCAGAGGATGTTCTGTCGCTTCTTGACTCCGTCGGTCTCACATTCAGCAAACATGAACTGTCGGCCCTGTTCCGCAAACCGGGTCACAAGCATTACCGCGTTTGCGAAGATCAAGTGCTGCGTAATTTCCTAAAGGCACTGCAACTGCATTTTCGCGAAGGCGCTTCGTCTGATTCTCCGGAGCATTGAGTCTGGTGTCAGAACGTACTGCGCAAGACACAGGGAATCTTTACGAAGATCTTTCGGGTTACTACGATAAATTTTGTGCAGAAGTTGACTACGCTGAGCAGTGCGAATTCGCCGAGCGTGCCTTTGCGTGCTTCGCAACATCGTCCGGGCGTGATTATCTCGATCTCGCATGTGGTACGGGTCAGCATCTCCTGCATATGCAGCGGCGTGGCTTTTCGGCGACCGGGCTCGACAACAGCGCGCACATGCTGGCGCTGGCAAAAGAGCGCTGTCCCTCTGCGCAACTGTTGCTTTGCGACATTGCGGCGTTTGACCAGGTCGCACAGTTTGATCTGATTACCTGTTTTCTCTATTCCATTCACTATAGTCATCCCACTGCGGCGATGCAGGAAACACTTCGATGTGCGTGGCATGCTCTCAAACCGGGGGGTGTGTTCCTGTTCAATGCTGTGGACGTTGGCGGCATCCGCAATGACAAGCGTGTCATTACTCAATTGATTGATGATGACACCCATCTGAGATTCGAATCCGGATGGGAATATAGTGGGTATGGTGACGTGATGGACCTGTTTTTGCTAATTACAAAGGTATCAAAATCCGGGTCGCAAAGCTGGCGCGATCATCACACCATGACTGCTGTGTCATTGTCGCAATTGCGTATCATGCTTGAAGAAATCGGATTTCAAGTCACTCTTCTGGAGCATGATTACGGGGTGATGCGACCTCTGGCAGAGGGATGCTTCAACACAATGGTTGTTGCATCAAAGCCGCTCAGATAACCCTTTAATATCAAATTATTCGATATTTGGAAGCATTTTAATTCATTATCTTCAGTAAAGCTTCGCTGCCTATACTCCTGCCATCTATCCAAAACTGATGTTCAGGAGTTACCCATGAAAAAATCACGCTGGTCTTCCCTGTTGATAGCAAGTGCTGCTGTCGCAATTCATGCAAGTGGCAATGCCGGAGTCGATCCCCTGACCCAGGTCAAGCCAGTCGATCAGGAGTGGGGCATCAATGGTGCACCAGACTACGTTGTGGAAGTGCCGTCTGCCACGATTCCTGCAACGGGCGTGCTCGACTACATCAACACCAATATTGATTTGCCATTCACTGAAGACAAATGGGTGAAGTCAGTACAGTTCATTCCCGGTGACAAGCGAGTATTGCACCACTTGCTTTCCTATGTAGTGGCCTCGGACAACACTGATGCTTTTGATGAGGCAGACAACAATGACCGCAGCGAATTTCTCGAAGGTTATGCGCCAGGCAAGGAAGACCCGACCACATATCCTGAAAACACCGGTGTAAAGATACCCGCAGGCTCTGCGCTCAGAATGTCGATTCACTACACGTCAATGGGATTGGAAACTGTAGACAGCACGCGCGTGGGTCTTTGGTTTGCGGACGACAATAACATCCCTGAATACGAATACAGAACTTACTCTGTTTCGGCCGCCGGTGATCGCGAGAACAATATCATTGTGCCGCCGGGCGACATGAACTATGAGATGGCGTCCAATCATGTGTTCGACGAAGACGTAACGCTGTACGGGTTCCGTGCACACATGCACTATCGCGGCAAGTCCATGCGTGCCAGTGTGATTTATCCTGACATGACACGCGAGGAAATCATCAACGTGCCTAATTACAACTTCGCGTGGCAACCCACCTATCGTCTGTCTGAGCCAATGACACTGCCCGCTGGTTCGCGTGTTGTTGTGGAGGGTGCTTTCGACAATTCCGAGTACAATCCCGGCAATCCTGATCCGTCTGTACCTGCGGTTGGCGGCCTGCAGAGCTGGGAAGAAATGTTCATCGGTTATTTCTCCTACACGGAGCAGTAATCGCTTTTTTGTGCCACGAAGGCTGTTTGTGATGAGCAGCCTTTTTTTTCAATCTGAAGAAGGATTATTACATGATGAGAATATTCAACGCGCTCGCTTTGCTGATTTCTCTTGGTATCACGAGTCTGCACGCCAATGCGGCACCGGAGCGAGTCGGTGATTTCAATCTGATCGATCAGGAAGGCAGCGCACATCAACTTTCCAAGTATGCATATCAGAAGGCCGTGGTGTTCATCTCCCTGGCGAACTCCTGCAGCCTGAATCAGAAGGATTTTACCGAGTACAAGATTCTCAAGACCAAGCTGGAGCCGCTGGGTGTGAGTGTCGTGATGCTGAATGCATCGAGCAAGGATGATGTAAACAGCGTTCGCAGATTGCATGACACATTCAACATAGAGTTGCCGGTGTTGCTGGATGATACGCAACTGGTTGCTGAAAGTTTGAAAATCAGCAAGGCAGGTGAGATTGTCGTGATTGATCCCAAGCGCATGTTCGTGCTGTACCGTGGTCCACTTGATACGCCTCCCCGCGGCGGAGGCCGGGTTCCTGGCACAACCTACATAGTGGATGCTGTGCAGGCAGCTCAGAGTGACACCAGGAATGTGGACACTGTTGTAGTGGATTTCGAGGCGCCAGCGGATTGTCAGCTGGAATTTCCAGCCAGACAACTGCACGCGCAGAACGTCCCGGATTATGAAACAGAGGTGGCTCCAATCCTTATCGAGCGTTGCACAGGCTGCCACATTGACGGTGGCATCGGTCCGTTTGCGATGAACAGTCATCAGATGATTCAGGGTTGGAGTCCAATGATCCGGGAGGTGCTGCTGACCAAGCGCATGCCGCCCGCGCAGGTTGATCCGAGCATTCGACACTTCAACAATGCCCGCAACATGCCGGACGAAGAAGTGCAAACGCTGGTGCACTGGATTGACGCCGGAGCACCCCGCGAGTAATCAGGATTGCTGGCATGATCCCCGGCAAGGTGAGCTGATGGAAAAGCCTGCTTCGATGAAGCGGGCTTTTTTCGCTTACAATCAACCAACACAATTCCCTTGATAACGAGACTCTCATGGACATCGAACTGGCGCGCACCTTTCTGGAGGTACTCCGTACCGGAAGTCTTGTTGCTGCTGCAGAGCAACTGCACGTCACCCAGACTACCGTTACCGCGAGAATCCAGAATCTGGAGAGCAAACTGGGCTGTACCCTGTTTGTCCGCAATCGCAGCGGAGCGAAACTGACTGACAATGGTGAGCGTTTTGCTACTCATGCAGCGCAGTTGGTGCAGATTTGGCAAGCTGCCCGTCGTGAGCTGCCACTGCCTGAGCGGGTTGATAGTGTTCTGCGAGTGGGGGGGGAAATTTCATTGTGGAACCCACTGCTGCTGGCCTGGGTAATGCGATTGCGTAGCATCAAACCCAACGTGGCGGTACGCGCGGAGGTGGGTGAACGTCGTGCGCTGTATAACAAACTTGAGCAAGGTGTCCTTGATGCCGTGCTGGTACATCAGCCTGATTATTGGCCTGAGATGCAGGTGGAGCAACTGCTTGAAGAGAAACTGGTGATGATCCGCGGCGCAAAAGCGGATGTTCCCTACGTCTATGTGGATTGGGGCGAGCACTTTCGCCAATTGCACGACGCCGCGCTACCCGAATATGCGCGATCTGCGATCACGATCGATCTTGGCCCGATGGCGTTGCAATACCTTTTGCAGCACGGCGGCAGTGGCTATTTTCGCACCCGGGTTGCTCAACCTTATGTGGATAGAGGATTGCTGGAACGTGTGCCATCTGCCCCGGAGTTCAGTTATCCCGTCTATCTGGTGTACTCACGTGCCAGACAATCGGCCCTTCTGAATGAGGCCTTTGCAATATTGCATGACGCTACCAATGCATTGGATGAGTGGTCACCGTTGCCGGTGTGAGCGTGATGCTCGAAGGGCTCCTGCTGCAGATCAGGGCAGGGGTGACCATCGATCAAACGTGGCGGCCTGACCGTGCATCCGTCCTTCCTCGTCAAGCAGGTTCCATACGACTGCCTGCTCGATACGAAAACGCTTGCCTGTCGAGGAAACTCGCACGCCGGAATAACCTGCAGTGAAGCCATCCCTGGACACCTGTTCCAGTGACCGTTTGCGCGCATCCTGATCAAGAGTCTCTGCAGAGAGCCGCGACGGCATACACTGCAACTCCTCATGGGAGATCTCAAACAGATTCAACGCCATCTTGTTTCCGTAAAAGAAGACTGGGTCTGTTTCAGTGCCGTGGGCAAGTATTACACGTGGCGCATCCCACATTGCGGCGATGACGTCGTCAACGCTGTCAACGAGGCGATTGCCTGTCAGTCGTTCGAAACTCGCTGCAATCAGCGCAATTTTTTCGATATTGCCAGTCATTGCATTCCTCTATCGTGCGCGGTCCGCATCAATTTTCTGCATCACGATCATAGTTTAATCGCATTTAAAGTAATTTTTTGATCGCTTTAGTATATCGCCTGCAAAATCAATTCAAATTCCGGGGGAATACTTAAATGCGAAAATTCACTATACCTTTGGCTACGGCGATTGCCATGGCCATGTCATCAACGCTGCTGACCAGCCCTGTCTTCGCGCAAGGTGCCAGTGCACCTACTAATGAATACTGGTGGCCCAATCGTCTGAGTCTGGATCCGCTGCGACAGAATTCAGCTGCTTCTGATCCAATGGGGCCGGATTTCAATTACGCCGAAGAGTTTGCCAGGCTGGATCTGGACGAGGTCAAACGCGACCTCGTGGCCGTGATGACCACCAGTCAGGATTGGTGGCCCGCAGACTATGGCAATTATGGCCCGTTCTTTATCCGCATGTCCTGGCACAGTGCGGGTACCTATCGTGTCGCTGATGGCCGTGGCGGTTCTGACGGTGGAATGCAGCGCTTCGCCCCGCTCAACAGTTGGCCCGATAACGCCAATCTCGACAAGGCGCAGCGTCTGCTGTGGCCAGTCAAGGCAAAATACGGCAGCAGGATTTCCTGGGCAGATCTGATGGTCATGGCCGGTACCGTTGCCATGGAATCGATGGGCATGGAGATCTACGGCTTTGCCGGTGGTCGCGTGGATGCCTGGGAGCCTGAGGAAGTGAATTGGGGACCTGAAGGTGAATGGCTCAGTGGTGAGCAGCGTTACAGTGGAGACCGAGTGCTGGAGAATCCATTGGCTGCCGTGCAGATGGGGCTAATCTACGTGAATCCCGAAGGTCCAAATGGTGTTCCTGACCCTCTTGCTGCGGCACGCGATATCCGCGATACGTTTGCACGGATGGCCATGAATGACGAGGAGACTGTGGCGCTGATTGCCGGTGGGCACACGTTTGGCAAGGCCCATGGCGCTGCTCGTCCTGTTGGTAATGTAGGTGTGGAGCCGGAAGCGGCGAGCATCGAACAGCAGGGCCTTGGTTGGCAAAACACCTATGGCAGGGGCAATGCTGGCGACACGATCACCAGCGGTATTGAAGGTGCGTGGACAGTGGCCCCGGCTGCCTGGACCAACAACTTCTTCGAGAATCTTTATGGCTTTGAGTGGGAGCAGACACGCAGCCCGGCCGGCGCGATCCAGTGGACTCCTACAGACGCCTCTGCCGCGAATCTGGTGCCGGATGCGCATGATCCCAATAAACGTCATGCCCCGATGATGTTGACCACCGATCTGGCGTTGCGGTTCGATCCCGCCTATGGAGAGATTTCCCGTCGTTTCCACGAGAATCCAGAGGAGTTTGAGCAAGCCTTCGCCAAAGCATGGTTCAAGCTGACCCATCGTGATCTCGGCCCGCGTACCCGTTATCTCGGCGACCTGGCACCTCAGGAAGATTTGATCTGGCAGGACCCTGTTCCTGTGGTAGATCATCCACTTATCAATGCCCGCGACATCGCAGAGCTCAAGGCCGAAATACTGGCCTCTGGTGTGTCACCTGACGGGCTGATCAGAACCGCGTGGGCCTCAGCGTCTACATTCCGGAGCACTGATATGCGTGGTGGTGCCAACGGCGCCCGCGTTCGTCTGGCCCCACAGAATAATTGGGCCGTCAATCAACCGGATGAACTGGAGGGGGTGATCGAAACCCTTGAAGGCATTCGCAATGACTTCAACGGTGCACAGTCCGGTGGCAAACAAGTTTCGCTGGCTGACCTGATTGTACTGGCAGGCAATGCGGCAATCGAACAGGCAGCAGAGCGCGCTGGACACAACGTGGAGGTGCCTTTCACGCCAGGCCGTGGTGACGCGACTCATGAGCAAACCGATGCTGACTCCTTCGCTGTGCTGGAGCCGAAAGCTGATGGTTTTCGCAACTACATCGAAGAAGGATATCCGAGGGCACCGACCGCTGCGCTGATCGAACGCGCTGCTCTGCTCAATCTGACCATTCCTGAGATGACCGTGCTGGTGGGAGGGCTGCGCGTGCTGGATGCCAACCATGCGGGCGTCGATCACGGAGTATTTACAGCGCAACCTGGCACCTTGAGCAATGACTTCTTCGTGAATCTGGTGGATATGTCCACGGTATGGGCGCAGTCGCGCTCTAGCGAAGGTATCTATGAAGGTCGTGATCGCGCTTCTGGCGATCTCAAGTGGACTGCCACTCCGGTGGACCTGATCTTCGGTTCCAACACCGAGCTGCGCGCTGTGGCTGAAGTCTATGCGACCAATGACGGCGAGGAGAAGTTTGTGAAGGATTTCATCGCTGCATGGACCAAGGTGATGGAGCTGGATCGCTTCGACATCTGATTGCCGACATAGCTTGTTGGAACACGAACGGCGGCCCTGAACAGGTCGCCGTTTTTTTGTGCTTAGCTCATCTTGAGAAAGAATCTCGACTGTATGCCTGATGTTGGCGTAAAGTCTCGCTTCAATGTTCCAACAAATACTCAGCCAATGAGGATAAAAAGATGTTGATAAAACACAAGTCTGTCATCTACGCAGGCATCCTGAGCCTTTTCAGCAGCATGGCCACACTGGCGGATGACAACGCCCGCCTTCGGGAACTGATAGTGGGCGAACATCGTTCCCCCGCCAACGTAACCCGCAACGATGCCCGCCATCCGGTGGAAACACTGGAGTTTTTCGGGTTGAAATCTGGCCAGACCGTCATCGAGATCCTGCCTTCAGGCGGTTGGTATACCGAGATTCTCGCTCCCTTCCTGAAGGGCAACGGGATCTTCTACGCCGCACATTTTTCTCCCAACTCGCATCTGGCATATCAACCCCGGAATCTGGAAGCATTCGAGGCTCTTCTGGCGTCCAGGCCGGACATTTACGGAGAGACCATCCTCACGCGTTTGTATCCACCCACCGAAACAGCCATTGCCCCGCCCGATTCTGCCGATCTCGCGATGACTTTCCGCAATGTCCACAATTGGATCATGGCGGGAACACAGAGCGAACACTTCGCTGCGTTTTACGAAGCGTTGAAGTCGGGTGGAATTCTGGGTGTAGTCGAGCACCGCGCCCCCGCAGGCAGCAGCATGGAGTTCATGTCCACGACGGGTTATGTCACGCAGGATTATGTGATCGAATTGGCGGAAGCGGCAGGATTCGAGTTTGTGGCGTCATCGGAGATCAATGCCAATCCTCTGGATACGAAAGATTATCCGGAAGGAGTCTGGACGCTGCCGCCAACGTCCAGATTGGGTGAGGTTGACCGCGACAAGTATCTGGCCATTGGCGAGAGCGATCGTATGACTCTGAAGTTCAGAAAACCCTGACAGGAGATCAGATTTCGGCAACGCAGTCAGCATATGAGAAATTCAACTCGCCGATGTGCTGACCATTTTCGAAGTTGTACTGGTAGTTGACTGCGTCCACCACCTGAATCAGCGGGAACAGATCTGGGCCGAAGCACCAGGACATCAGCACGCTCGGGAGTACGGCATCCAGCTCTGCCTGAGTGATGCTGTTGCCGTCCTTGACGTCATTGTCGTAAACCAGTTGTATCCCGCCATCGCTTTGCTCCACACAAGTCGTTTGCATCCACGAGGTGATGTTGTCCAGCTCCATGGGCAGGGTTGCATTCATCTCCGCGACTCTGGCGTTGCATTCCTCCATGGTGATGTCAGCACTGAAACTGTAGTGCGGAAGGATTGCCAGTGGCAGTGACAGTACGAGTAACAGAATTCGCATTTGAAGTTCCTGATTCGGTTTGAAGACGAGGCAATTTTGCTTCTTTCCTGGGAAAAATGGGAGCATTACCTGCTCGTAATCAGAAAATTATTGCTTCACGGCAATGAGAGTCACCGAGCGCGTGCGCAGATCCTGTTCTGGCAAATGCCGATAACGTGGCGCCAGTTTATTACGAGTGATGCCGTCAGACTCCACCCTTTCGGCGGCAATGAGCGTCAGACCGAAACTGTTCAGCAATCCCTCATAGGTGGACAACGGCTCCCGATTTACAAAGTTGTCGCGTCGTCCACGGACCAGCTGCCACGTCAATCCGGACCACTTCCAGTGCAGATTCCAGGGCTCCAGACCGTAAATTCCCAGATCTATCTGATGAGACATGCAGCCACCCGGCTTGAGCCAGTGAGCAATTGTCTGGATAGTGCCGCTCAATCCGTTTGGTTGTCTGTCATGGGGAATTTCCTGCAGCACCGCCTGAGTGAACACAAGGTCCACGGACTCTGAAGCGAGGCTTGTGGACTGCCAGGGCGTGATATAGCGCAGGGTATCCATCGTGCTGTCAGCGCGCGGCAGATGGTTTACTGCATCCCGAATATCCTGCATCCGCGTGGGTCGAGGTGTTGTCATGCCACGTTGATCGGCAAGAACCTTTTCCGGAAAACTGTAGTCATCCAGATGTGGTCGCAGTCGTGGATATACATTCGAGTCCGGGATAACCGCGTGGTCCGTGAACAGTTGCTGCACCTGCTCCAGCACAGCAGTGTTGGTCTGCATTGCGAGGTGTTGCAACACATCCAATCCGATATATCGTTCTGCGCCAGACATCAACGCAGAGACCCCCGTAGCAATGGAGTTGCCCGGACCGAGTTCAACGACAGTGCGGAAGGGGCCACGAATGCCATGTTTGTGCAGCGTGACGAGATGCCGCAGCCATACCGAGTAACCATACCTGGCATCGACCGGTTGACCGGACATCGTGTAGGCGCGTCTTGGTAAATGACTGGCCAGGCCGCCGTACAACAATTTTGCTAAGGACATAGAGCCTCCCGGTTTTTGTGGGCCTGTGGCCGATATCGACGATCCATTGCGAAGCTATGGCAATGATGACGATCCTAGGCCGTTGACCGGGCGGTGCCTATACGGGAAACACTCAATTGATCGAAGCTTTTCCCTATTTTTCGAGAGTAGGGAGGCAATATCAGGGTAATTGCTTCATGCAGCGCTCATTCCACAGAGTCTGAAAATCCCTTACCTGCTGTGCGCGGGCTTCCTCCGAGGAGTCAACTGCCTGGGCATAGGCCATGTCGATCATGGTCTGCACCCAACTGAGCAGCTCCGGGTGATCATTCAGTTGGGAGTTGATGTTGTTGATCATCAGCATGATGTCGTAATTCACCTGCCGTCTGATCATCACGTCGGCAGCCAGATTGGGAATCTCGGCGCAGTTTTCCAGCGGGGCTTGCGCGAATGCGGTACCCGCAACAAAGATTGAAAATAGTGATGCAATAGAGCGGCGCATGAGGAACCTCCGGCGAATTGCGTGGTGGAGGATTATTGGCTATTTCAAGCGCGAAGTGAACCTGAAGATTTGCTGGCGAGGAATTCCGGCGATACCGACTGCACCAGTGAATGCGCGCAGCCGGATCACAGGATACCTGTCAGGTGTACAGCTTCTTGTATGTTTGCACGAAGTAAGCCATTTCCTCCGGCTTCGCCATACTGACGCGCGCCCACGTGGGGTACGGATCGAACGTGCGCCCAACCATGATGTTGTGCTCTCGCATGGCAGCGCGGAACGTTTCAGAGTCAATGCCGGTTTCAAAGAATGCGAAATTGGCATTGGACTTGATGTAGCGAAGACCGAGTTCATCGCACATGCCTTCAACTATCGCCAGACCCTCCTTGTTCCGAGCGCGGGAGAAGTCCTGGAATTCCATGTCCTGATAGGCAACGTACGCCGCATATTGGGAGAGAACGCTGATACTGCCAGTCTTCACCTTGTTCAACTTGGCGATGAGGTCTGGGTGTGCGTAACCCATGCCGACGCGCAGCCCCGCAAAGCCGTGAATCTTCGAGGCAGTGCGCGCGATGATGACGTTATTCAACCCCTCCGCGACCAGTGGCATCATGCTGCTGAACTCGGGATTGTCCACGTACTCGTAGTAGGCTTCGTCGATGAATACCAGTCGATCCCGTGCAACTGTTCGCACGAAATCTTCGAGCGCCTTCTTCTCTATGATGGACGGTATCGGGTTGTTGGGATTGCACAGATAGATCATCCGCGTATCCGGCCTGATAGCCGCATACATGGCATCAAGGTCGATATGCATCTTCTCGTCAACCGGAACGTTGATGATCTCTGATCCGAGCACTTCAGCAGCCCGCACGAGTTGTCCGAATGTGGGATACGGGGACACTATGGATCCCGGCTCCCACGCGGCGAGCACACCTGCAGCCTGCAGCAGTTCTCCCGAACCCGCGCTGATGGTGACATTCTCCGGCGCTACGCCTTCAATCCTGGCCAACAGATCAACAAGTTGATTGCCAATGCCGCCGTAAAGATTGCTTTTGCTGAAAGCCCCCTGCATAGCTTCGATGGCCAACTGCGACGGGCCATAGGGGTTCTCATTGGAAGACATGCGTATCGGCTCCATCGGTGCCGTAATTTCTGCCACTGCCGAGCTGATCAATCTCGTACCTGACATTTCCTTGAGCAGGGCGGCGCCTGCCAGTGAGGCGCCGCCCCACAGCAGACGTCGACGATTCATAACTGGATTCAACATAGGATTCCCCTGACTCAGAATGTGTAAGCGAGTTTGCCGAACCAACGGGCACCGAAATATCCCACCGGGCTGCCGGTGAGGTACTCTCGATTGGTATTGGCGTAGCGCTCTTCGTTGTAGTCCCAGACAGCAGACGGAGTCTTGTTTGGGTATTCGTTGAAGACGTTGTCGACACCGGCACTCAGGCGCAGACTGTCCGTAGGTGCGTAGGTCAGCTCGATATTCGTCTGCATCAGAGTGTCAATTTCGTTCTTGTAGTACGTGGCGCCGGCCAGTTGTACAAGATCAAGGGAATTGCGTACTGCTGCCGGAAGGCCGGACACAGTGGTCAGTGTGTATTGTGGCCCGTAGACCGCTTGACGCACGTTCAGTGTGAAGTCGCCGAACATGATGCGAGCTCCCAGATTCACCCGGTATTTCGGGCTGTTGGTTTCCAGGTTGGAGAGTGCCAAAGCACTGTACATCGTTGCTCCACCCAGACTTGCTGGTGCTGCCTTTGCACTCAAGACTTCAGTCTTGTTGTAGTTGGCTGCCAGTGTCCAGCCGATGCTGCCCCACCCGAAGCGGGAATTGTAGGTGTTCACCCAATCCACGCCGCTGCTGCGCGTTTCCAGCGCGTTGTTGAAGATCGACACGGAGATGCTGGCGCGCGCGCTGGCGTCCAGTGAACCGCCGGGTGCTGCTGGATCATTCCAGACGCCGATATAACCGAAGTTCACGAGGGCTCTGCCCAACGCTTCGTTGTAGGAAGCGTCAGGTGTTCCGTTGCCATCCGTGTCGGCGGGATCGGGCAGAATGTTGTTGAATGAGCCAGTGGTGCGACCGGTAACGGTGTTGTTTGACTGACTGGTTGAGAACGCAAAACTGCCGCGTTGGATTCTATCCGAGATGGTGATCTGGTACGCATCGATGGTGGTCGTCAGACCATTAATTGGCTCCAGTACGAGCCCGAGACTGAAATTCTCTGATGTCTCGGGTTGCAGGCCAGCGCCGAAACCGAGTTCCGCCGCTGCAGCGCTATTGGGTTGCAGTTGTGGGCTGGCACTGGTCGGGCCAACGTTCACAGCAGAGTAGAAACCTTCGCCAAGAGTCGGTGCCCGGAAGCCGGTGCTGGCGGTTGCGCGAACGGCAACGGCATCCGAGAAATCATAGCGCGTGGTGATCTTGCCTACGGTTTCGTTGCCAAAGTCACTGTAGTCTTCGTAACGTACGGCCAGATCTACCAACCAGCTGTCAGTCGGCACCAATACGAAGTTGAGGAAGGTCGCGTAGCTGTGGCGATCATAAGCGCCGGTGTTCACCGCAGGATTGTAGCCAGGGAAAGAGGCAGCACCGGCACCGTAGTAAGAAGCAGGCTCACCCGGATCAATTCCGTAACGGTCGCGGCGATACTCCAGGCCGGTAGCAAAAGTCATCGGAGCGGCCAAACCAATATCGTACTCCTTGCTGGCGTCGAGACTGGTCGTCCACTGGGTCGCCCAGAACGTGCCGTCATAGAAATCTTCCTGCGACTCACCGGTTTCATTCCACAAGGTGAAGTTCATCGATTTGGTGGTATAGACGTCCATTTCGTTGCTGCCGTAGACGGTGGCAAGGTCCCACGTCCAGTCATTGGTGACTCCAGTAAAACCGACAGTGAATGAATAGTCCGTTTCGTCGGATTCTTCCATCGGGCTGAAACCAAATTCGTACTTGTTGATCATGTATTCCGGTATGCCACCGGGGGTCATGTCGTTGCGATCACCGTCACCATTGACGTCCACACCACCGTCCTGTGATGGTCTTCGGTAGGTTTCCAGAGACGCGGCCTTTTTCGTGCCGACACTGGCAAATCCATAGAGTTCGACGTCTTCATTGAGTTGATAACCTGCATTGAAGAACGCTGCGCGACGTACGATATCGGGCGGGTCGCCCACATTGTTGAGAGCGGGATACTTGGGATGTGTTGCCATTTTACTGTCGCGCTGCAAATAAGTTCTGTAGGCACTGCTGACGGTGTAGCCACTGGGTGTGCCGTTGTTGAGTCGATTCAGGCATTCCACAGGATTGGCCACACACACAGCAGGGCCGTACGTTACTGAACGACTTACGGTCTCGCGGTTTTCTGCTTCCAGGCTAACGTTGAGGTACGCAACATCATTGCCGAATCCGTAGTTGCCCTGAACATTTGTTGTGTAACCGCCGCCATCGACATACTCGGAAACGTTGGTGTTGACACTGCCACCTTCATAATCGTCGTTAAGAATGATGTTGATCACCCCGGCGATCGCGTCGGAACCGTAAATTGCTGCAGCGCCATCGGTGAGGACTTCAAGACGACTGATCGCCGAAGACGGAATAAATGATAAATCTGTTGCTGCCGCACCGCTGCTGGCGCCGACGTTGGAAGTAGTGTGTCGTCGTTTGCCATTGACCAGCACCAGGGCGTGGTTGGCTGAGAGTGCGCGCATGCTGGCAGTCAATGTCTGGCTTGCCATGTCGCCGCCGGTCTGGTTGGCGTTATAGGATGGCACTTGTGTGGCAATCGCGTTCATCAGGTCAGGGGCTCCCGTTTCCTTGAGCATCTCTGCACTGATCAGCTGTACTGGTGCGGGGCTGTCGGAGACGGCCATGCCTGAACGGCGAGAACCGGTGATAAGGATTTCGCTGATGGTTGCGCCCTCGCCAGCAGCTTGAGCCAGTGCTCCTTGAGAGAATCCAGCGGAGAGCATACATGTCGCCAGAAAGAGTTCGGTGCGTTTAAAGGTTGTGGGTGTTTTCATTCAATGACTCCGGATAGTTATAGGTGGTTAGCAAAAAGAGCAATCCGCCAGACACTGGAACTTATTGCAGTGTTACTTGTCCTGAGCATGATCTGTGCCAGAGATTTTCAAATGGGTGCCATATCGCACAATTGATGGTATTGGTGCAGAAAGGTGTGCGCCTTCGCAGGAAATGGTCCATATAAGAGCGTTAAAATGTGGTATATGGAACTTTAGGCACCGTGCTGGTGCTGAAGGTTTGCAGAGTGTTTTTTTGGTGCACAGGGAGGATGGTCAGTTTGGGGCAGGAGAAAACTGAATGCACTCATTTGGAGTAAGGTTTGCATTTGAGATGAGTGAATTCGATAGCCAATCAAAAGTCTTACGCACTGCCGTGGCTACCCAAAATGGGAGCATGCAACTTGGCGGAGTGTGATATGAGCGGTAGGGTATTGCATGGGAACGAGAAAGTGTCAGTAGCGTAATGAATGTGGTACCGGAGGTCGGACTTGAACCGACACGTTATCTCTGACACCGCTGGGTTTTGTAAGTCGGGAGTCCGGCGCGGTTTTGCGCCGTCACTGAACTGGAATGTGGTACCGGAGGTCGGACTTGAACCGACACGTTATCTCTAACACCGGATTTTGAGTCCGGCGCGTCTACCAATTTCGCCACTCCGGCAGCTTGGAAGGGCGGCCATTATAGCAGCAAACTTCTGATGCGCAACCGCCGCAATCAGGCTATTTGCGGGCCGTTCAGTGCTGTGGTCAATAGCAGAGAAAGCGGCACCTGAAGCGACCGGAACTTGGTTTTCCTCCCGCCATCAGGCAAACTTCGCACCCTTTCAGTCTGAGCAACAAGAGCTTTGTTCAACCAATGCAACTCTCGGATTTCCACTACGATCTGCCCGACGAACTCATCGCACACTACCCCGCGAAGGAGCGCACCGGCAGTCGCCTGCTGTGTATGCGACGCGGTAGCGGGGAAATGCAGCATCGGCAATTCGCCGATCTGATCGAGTATCTGTGTCCGGAAGATCTGCTGGTCTTCAACGATACCCGCGTGATCCCTGCGCGACTTCTTGGCGCCAAGGACAGCGGCGGCCGGATTGAAGTCATGATCGAGCGGGTGGTGGGGGAGTTTGAGGTGTTGGCGCAGATCCGCGCCAGTAAATCGCCGAAACGCGGGATGCTCCTGAATTTCCCTGCCCCACAGAATCATCAGAAGGTACCGCTACAGGCCGAAACCCTGGGCCGTGAAGGCGATTTCTTCCGTCTGCGATTTCTAGGGGAAAGCCATGCGCAGTGTTCATTAACCCAACTGCTGGAGACATTTGGCCACATTCCCCTGCCTCCCTATATAAAGAGGGGAGATGAGCTGGAGGATAGCGAGCGTTACCAGACTGTCTACAGTCGGCAGCCAGGTGCAGTGGCCGCTCCTACGGCAGGGCTGCATTTTGATCAGGCGCTGCTGGACAGGATTGCGGTCATGGGTGTGGATCAGGCTTTTGTCACTCTTCACGTGGGATCAGGAACCTTTCAACCTGTGCGGGTCGACAACCCCCGTGAACACAAGATGCACAGTGAGCGCGTCGAAGTGAATGCCGAGGTATGTACTCAGATTCGCGCCTGTAAAGCACGCGGTGGCAGAGTAATAGCAGTGGGGACGACTTCTGTGCGCAGTCTGGAGAGTGCGGCGCAGAAAGCGGTACACGAGTTGATTGCCCCGTATTCCGGCGAGACTGACATCTTCATCTATCCGGGCTATGAATTCCGTGTGGTGGATGCCATGGTGACCAACTTCCATTTGTCCGAATCGACGTTAATGATGCTGGTGAGCGCGTTTGCCGGCAGGGACCAGATCATGGCTGCATATCGTGAAGCGGTGGAGGAGCGGTACAGGTTTTTCAGTTACGGGGATGCAATGTTGCTGTTCTGACGCCCTACAGGGCAGGGGACGCGCGTCGAATTTGTTTGTTATACTCCTCCGCCACTGTGGGCTGCCAACGCTCCACGTCTTTCAATAATCACGTCAATCAAGGATTCAGAAATCGCCATGAAATCACCCGTACGAGTTGCTGTCACCGGTGCAGCAGGCCAGATCAGTTATTCACTGTTGTTCAGAATTGCCTCTGGCGAAATGCTGGGCAAGGACCAGCCCGTTATTCTGCAACTGCTGGAAATAACCCCGGCGCTGGGCGCCTTGCAAGGCGTGGTGATGGAGTTGGAAGACTGCGCATTCCCGTTGGTGAATGGCATAGTGCAGACCGATAAACCGGAAGTTGCGTTCAAGGATGCGGACTACTGCCTGCTGGTGGGTGCGCGACCACGCGGCCCCGGTATGGAGCGCAAGGATCTGCTGGAAGCTAACGCAGCGATATTCTCAGTGCAGGGCAAGGCCATCAACGATCATGCCAGTCGCAATGTCAAAGTGTTGGTGGTCGGCAACCCTGCCAACACCAATGCGCTGATCGCCTATCGTAATGCCCCAAGCCTGAATCCAGGCCAGTTCACTGCCATGACTCGTCTTGACCACAACCGTGCTGTGGCACAACTGGCCGCCAAGACCGGCAAGCACAGCACCGATGTCGATAGCATGATCATTTGGGGTAATCACTCGGCCACTCAGTATCCTGATGTGCACCACGCCAGCGTTGCTGGCAAGAAGGCCACTGATCTGGTTGATCGGAATTGGCTGGTATCTGACTTCATTCCCACCGTGCAGCAACGCGGTGCAGCCATCATCAAGGCGCGTGGCCTTTCGAGTGCAGCATCAGCCGCCAACGCAGCGATCGAGCACGTACGTGACTGGGCGCTTGGTACCAATGGCAAGATCGTCAGCATGGGCATCCACAGCGATGGTAGTTATGGCATCGCCGAGGGTTTGATCTACTCCTTCCCTGTGACCTGCGAGAACGGTCAGTACAAGATTGTGCAGGGTCTGGAGATCAATGACTTCAGTCGTCAGTTGATGAACAAGACCGAGCAGGAGCTGAGCGAAGAGCGAGACGCCGTCGCCGCTTTGCTGCCCTGATGAGGTTCTGAACTGCCGGAGTGGCAACATTTCGGCAGTTTCCATACTCCCCGGTAACGTCACAGGAAGGACAGCTCCCGTATGGTTGCCAATAAACTCAGGCCGACCCGCAACGCTCAGTTCTGGGCCTTTCAGTTGCTGGGCTGGACGAGTTGGGTCGTCCTGCTGACCCTTCGTGATGTCACATTTGTACCTGCCGAGTATATGGTTGCGCGTGCCGGCATATTTGCCCTTGATGCGCTGGTGGGCCTCTCGCTAACGAGCGCGCTGCGTTACGTATATCGTTACGTGTGGGAAAGGTCCGTTCACACTCGAGTTGCTTCGGTATTTCTAGGGGCGCTGGCAGCTTCCTTCGTCTGGGAAGCCATAAAGAATCTGATCACCGGCACGGAACTTGGCAGCTCTGTTGACCTGACCGATTACGGCTGGGTGTCCCTGTTTACGGTACTGCCGTTTTCATTTTCACTGATGCTGGCGTGGAGCGTTTTGTATTTCGGCATTAAGTACTACCAGTTGTTCCAGTTGGAGAAGGAGAAGAGTCTGCGCTCCGAGGCTCTGGCGCACGAGGCTCAGTTACGTATGCTGCGTTACCAACTCAACCCTCATTTTCTCTTCAATACCTTGAACGCCATTTCCACGCTTGTGCTGCAGCACAATACCGAATCGGCCAATTCCATGTTGACCAAGCTCAGCAAATTCCTGCGTTATTCGCTGGATCACGACCCTTTGGACCAGGTAGATCTTGCGCACGAAATCAGTTCTGTGAAGCTGTATCTGGATATCGAGAAAGTCCGATTTGAAGAGCGGATGAAAATCGACTTAAATATAGCCCCCGATGCTGAGCGTGCTCTCGTACCTAGTCTGCTATTGCAGCCGCTTATCGAGAACTCGGTCAAGCATGCAATTGCACGCAGTGTGGAGGGGGGGCTCATACAGATATGTGCGCGCGTCTCCAAGCGCAAACTCATTATCGAAGTGGCTGATGATGGGCCGGGGATTCCGGATTATTCGGCGGTGATAGAACGCAATAGCGCGGCGTCCGGTGGCGTGGGGCTGAAGAACATTCGAAACCGTCTGCAAGAGATTTATGGTACCGATCACGAACTGACATTTTCTCCACGAGAGCCTGTAGGCTGCAAAGTAACGGTAGTTATCCCTTATGAAACAGAATGAAGATCAACAGAAAATACGTGCAATTGTCGTTGATGACGAATCGCTGGCCCGCAAGGGTTTGACGATGCGTTTGGAACAGTTTTCCCAGATTGATGTTTTGCAGTCGTGCAGAAACGGCAAGGAGGCGTTGGCTGCCATTGCTGAACACACACCCGATCTGGTGTTTCTGGATATACAGATGCCTGGCATGACTGGATTCGAGGTGGTTGAGCAATTGCAGCAGGACAACATGCCAATGATCATTTTCGTCACCGCCTATGATGCCTTCGCTGTGGATGCCTTTACCGCCAATGCAGTCGATTACCTGCTCAAACCGATTGAGGACGATCGTCTGCAGAAGGCGATCGAGAAGGCGACAATGCATGTATCCCAGAAGCATGCGGCCATGGAAAAGCAGCGCTTGCTCGATATCGTCATCGGACTCACTGGCAAGTCAGAAATGGCCATTCATCAATTACTGCGCAGCGGCGATGAAAAATCGCCATATTCAGACAGGCTGGCGATCAAGGATGGCTCTTCCACCACCTTCGTACCTGTGAAGGATATTGATTGGGTGGATGCCGCTGGAGACTACATGTGTGTACATGTACAGGGCCAGACTCATATCATGCGCACCACCATGAAGGAGCTGGAGGCACAGCTTGACCCGAACATCTTCCAGCGAGTGCATCGTTCCACGATTGTGAACCTGCAGCGTGTGGAGAAAGTGTCTTCCCATATCAATGGCGAATTCCATCTCACGCTCACCTGTGGATCCGCATTGAAGATGAGCCGTTCCTACAAGGAAAAGGTGAAGCACTTTTTCTGATGCCGTGTAATTGCAAGATTACCTTCAGCGCGAGCTGTCCTGAATATGATTCAGCGGCAGTTCCGTGGTGTCGATGACCCGGCGCATTATGAAGCTCGAATGCACATCCGCCACACCTTCAATCCGTGTGATCTTGTTCAGCAAAAACTCCTGGTAGACCTCCATGTCCGGCACCACCACCTTCAGCAGATAGTCGGCGGATTGCCCGGTAATCAACAGACATTCGGTCACTTCAGGGTGCTTCTTCACTTCTGCCTCGAAGTGCTCGAAACGATCCGGTGTATGCCGGTCCATGCTGATCTGCACCAGAGCGCTCAGCTTCAGCCCCAACTTGGAGGGATTGAGCAGAACGGCGTGGCGCTCGATGATGCCCTCGTCTTCCAGATTTTTCACCCGCCTTGCGCAGGGGGTGGCAGACAGACCGACACGCTCTGCCAGTTCGGCATTGGTCAGGCGACTATTGCTTTGCAGTTCGCGCAGTATGCGCTTGTCGAGTTTGTCCATGGAACCCCTCTTGAATATTATTAAAATAGCTATTTATTTTTTATATATTGGATTAAATCACTAATATTGGAGTAATTATATAGTTAATTTAATGGGAATAACTCTTGGTAATGGCCTATTCTAGTCACCATTCGCGGGCAAACCCGATCCTACAGTCAGAAACACGAAAAAGAGCCGGATGGGTCGGCTCCAGAGACAGGAGAGATAGCATGTTTGATCACACCAAGTACAAGCCATTTCAGCCCGTTGCGATCCCTGATCGCACTTGGCCGAATCAGGTCATCACCAAGGCGCCGCGCTGGTGCAGCGTGGATCTGCGCGATGGCAATCAAGCGCTGATAGAGCCAATGTCCGTCTCGCAGAAGAAGGCCATGTTTGACCTGCTGGTTGAAGTAGGTTTCAAGGAGATCGAGATTGGTTTCCCGGCTGCTTCTCAGCCGGACTTTGACTTCGTGCGCTACCTGGTCGAACAGAACCGCATTCCCGATAACGTGACTGTGCAGGTGCTGACACAGGCTCGTCCTGAGCTGATCCAGCGCACCTTTGAGTCTCTGAAAGGCGTCAAGAAGGCGATTCTGCACCTGTACAACTCCACCTCCACCGTGCAGCGCGAGAAGGTGTTCAAGCTGGACAAGGCTGGCATTGTCGCCATCGCCGTGAATGGTGCGAAGGAAGTGATGCGTTGTGCCGCGCTGGCCCCGGAGACGGACTGGACTTTCCAGTACTCGCCCGAGAGCTTTACCGGTACCGAGCCTGATTTCGCAGTTGAAGTTTGCAATGCCGTGTCTGCAGTGTGGCAGCCGACACCACAGACGCCGGTGATCTTCAATCTGCCATCCACGGTGGAGATGGCGACACCCAACGTGTACGCCGACCAGATCGAGTGGTTCGGCCGCCGCATCAACAACCGGGATTCGGTCATCATCAGCCTGCACACGCACAACGACCGTGGTTGTGCTGTGGCCGCAGCCGAGCTGGCGGTGATGGCGGGGGCGCAGCGTGTCGAAGGCACTCTGCTGGGCAATGGCGAGCGCACCGGCAACATGGATATCGTGGTCATGGCCATGAATCTGTACAGCCAGGGCATCGACCCGGAGCTGGATCTGAGTGACATGGACAAGATCGTCACCGTGGTGAAGGCCTGCACGCAGATCGATGTGCATCCGCGTCAGCCATACTCCGGTGATCTGGTGTTCACGGCGTTCTCCGGCAGCCATCAGGATGCGATCAAGAAGTGTCTGGATATCTACACCGAGGGCGAGACCTGGGAGATCGCATATCTGCCGATCGACCCGCGCGACCTGGGCCGTACCTATCAGGACGTGATTCGCGTAAACAGTCAGTCCGGCAAGGGAGGTGTGGCTTACGTGCTGGCCAGCAAATTCGGCTTCCAGTTACCGCGCTGGTTGCAGATCGAGTTCTCTCGCATCGTGCAAAAGCGAGCCGAGGATACCGGGCAGGAGATTGCTCCGGACACTATCTGGGAGCTGTTTCGCGAACACTATCTGTCGGATGTGCATCCGGTGCGGCTGGACAGCTTCAGCATGCAGCGTGCGAACGAGAATGGCCGTGAATCCTTCTCTGCTGGCATTCGCTGCTTTGACGAATATCTGAGCGTGAACGGAGAGGGTGACGGTGTTCTGGATGCGTTTGTAGTGGCATTGAAGAATGCTACGGGCATTGATTTCGAAATCATGGAGTACGGTGAGCATGCGCTGGGACAGGGTGCCGATGCGGAGGCAGTGACTTACATACAGTTGAAGAGTCAGTCCACTCGCTACACCGGTGTGGCGATCAGTCGTGACATTGTCTCTTCATCCCTGAACGCTCTGCTGCGGGCTGCCAGCCAGTTGATCGCTGAAAGCCAGGAGCGCCGCGTCGCCTGACCCAACTCTCCGCGTCACAGATAGTCCAAAAGACACGCTGTGGCAGCAGTCTCCAAAAGAGATTCTGCGGTGATTGGTTTTGTGCGGTTTCGCAATCTGATTTTTCTGGGCGGGAGGGGGGCAGGCGCCAGGGCAGAAAAATGCTCTTGCATTTTCTGCACTTCCGCCATCCATGGCGGTCGGACGGCAGACGACGAGCCCCCATGGATGGATTCACGGCGTATCCTGGCGCCCGCCCCCCTCCCGCCCAGAGAAATCAGCTCGCGAAACTCAAGTGTTGTGCCATTCCCCGACCTGCCCACTCCCCCAAAGGCAGCGCGCGAATCATGAACCACAGGTTTTACTCACAAGAAATGTCACCACAAGCAAACTATTGCCACCCACCTTGCGACTATTTGAACAAACCACTTATCCTTGGGCCACTTTTCACAGCGGATCGACTCGCCTGATAGCTGCAAAGGGGTTGGATTGATCAGCATTTCCAGAGTGTTTCCGGGGTTGGACTGAATGAGTCTTGCAGATCAGGACGAGGTGCTGATAGGCGCTGCGCTCGAAGGATCGGCGCGGGCCTGGGAGCGACTGGTGAAACGCTACGAAGGGCGCGTGTATAACTTCAGCCTGCGCCTCACGGGTAACCAGACTGATGCGCTCGATCTGATGCAGGAGGTCTTTCTCGGTGTGTACAGAAACCTGCATCGCTTTCGCGGTGACTCATTGTTCACTACGTGGCTGTTCCGGATTGCCCACAACAAGGCTGTAGACATGAACAGATGTCGGCGTCTCTTCATGCAGCAGGATCAGCCTGGTGGCAATGCAGATGGGGATGATGCTGATCCATACGACAGAGTCGTCAGCAATGATCCCCGGCAAGATCCTGCAGTGGTATTGATCGAAGAGCAGGGCAATAGCGTGATCAGCCGACATCTGGAATCTCTTTCCTGGGATCAGCGTCTGATTGTGGAGTTGAAAGTGTTCCAGTCTCACACATTCGAAGAGATTGCCGAGTTGCAGGACATTCCTGCCAACACGGCAAAAACCCGTTTTTATACCGCGTTGAGAAAACTCAAAAGTATTTTGGAGCAGGATCATGTCATGTAAAGAAACAGAGAGCCTGGTGGCTGATTATCTTGATAGCAGTCTGCCTGCGTCACAGCGCAGAATTCTGGAGCAACATATGCAACAGTGTGAGCATTGTCGCAGTGAGTTGGCAGCGGCGCAGAAAGTCAGCGCGCACCTGCTGCAGTGGCGGCAGCAACAAGTCCCGCAGTGGAATCGCATACCCGAAACTTTGCGACACGCGCGCCATACTCGTAGTTGGTCCTGGTTTGCCTGGTGGCAGTGGGCGCCTGTAGCAGTATCGCTGGTATTGGTGCTGGCCATCTTTACCAATGTGCAACTCACCCAAACGCAGGATGGTTTTGTGATCGCCTTTGGTGCGAACCGTACTGTCGATGCCATGGATGGAAGTGTAATAGCGGAGCAGCTGGCACGCTTCGAAGTGCAGCAGCGGCTGCGGCAGGATCAGGAGTTTCAGGCGCTTGCTGCACGAATGGAGGAGCGGCAGGACGCCAGCAATATTCGATTGATGGAGACTGTGATTTCGCAAATGAGCGACAGCACAGCACGCAGTCTGGACCAGGTGTTGGCTTACTTCGAGGCCATACGCGAGCAGGACATGCAGATTCTGCAAAGCACCTATCAGCAGCTTGTCGACAGTGATTACGAGACGATTCGTTCAGTTCAACAACTTGCATCCTATGTGCAGTATCAACCTTGAGAAAGTCAGGTGGGGAGAGAATCATGAACACATTGATGTCCGTTTCAAAAAGGATGCGCTCATTTGCCAAAGTCAGTGTCTGCTGCCTTCCTGTTCTCATGGTGTTTCCTGCACAGGCACAGGATGCTCTGGTCAACGAACAGTATGATGAGATGCAGCGCAGCATTGGCATCTTTTCCGGCGCACTTCGTGAGGCTCTGGGGCTCAACAATCGTGCCGGTATATTCAATCCGCTGAGCGGCTCAGTGAGCGGTATTTATCTGGCGGAACAGGGTATCGTGCTGGATGTCATCACGCCGCTGGCAGGCGGTCGTTCGATCTTCGGACCGCAGACTTCTACTTACTTTTTTCAAGGGCTCTCCAGTCCATTTTCTGCGACTTCCTCGACAAGGGCGCTGCGTATCCAGCGTCCTGATATCGATGCCATGCGTGAATCCATGGCGATGTCGTTGCGTGCGGAAGCGTTTGGAGAAAGCTATCGGGATGTGATGGAAAGTATCGCGACGATCGATTTTTCTGCTGAATTGGAAAGTGCGCTGCGCACTGCCACCGAATCAGCAGTCACTCTGCGCGGCCTTGGACAGATTGACGAAGCTGAGTTCGAGACCATGATGCGCGAGATGAATCAGATGCGGCAACGACTTGGCGAACAGATGCTGGGGTTGCAGGAGCTGCGTAATCGCGTGACCACCGAGATCAATGCGGGAGAACCAGTCGATGACACGATGGCCGATCAGTGGCGGGCAGCGCTCGATACTCTAAGGCAGAATGTTGAGCCTTTGCGGGAGCAGGCAGTTGCCAAAGCGGCAGAGTTGCGTGAGCAGAGCGCACGGTCACAATTGGAGCGACAGCAACAGTGGCAGGAAGAGCTCGTTGCCTTTGAAGACAATCTGTTTTCAACAATCTGTGACTACGGTGCTGCGCTGCGCGCGTTACCCGATGACGAGCATCTGACCATTGTTCTCAAAGGCGTTGGTGAGGACACAGGAGATCGTCGCGAAGACAGGATTCATGTTTTGCAAAAATCTCAAATGCAGCGCTGCCTGCTGGGCGAAATTACACCCGGAGAACTACAGGCCAGCGCGCAGAGTTACAGCTTCTGATCCTGGCGTTGCAAGGTCAATGGCCAGTTCAATAAGGTGCTCCTGTGATATTGGCGTCCGCCGGCACGAACTGGCGCGCGTCGTCCTCGGCTTGATACAAGCGTGTGATCAATAACAACACACCAGGGACATCCAACAGATCGAAGTCGCTTAGTGCCAGCTTTCTACGAATGCGCTCACGCGTGATGTAGGGAATTCCCCGGCTGTCAAAATTCAGAAAATTGAAGTATTCGTTTTCATCTCCCCAGTTGCTGGAGATCAGTTCCTGTCCTACACGCCCATCGAGCCGGGGGAACGGATAGAACCAGCGTCCACCCCGCAGACCTGCCTCATATGTGATGATGTGCCCGTCCGGGTAGTACCAGGTCTCATTCACTGCGCGGAATCGGTACGTAGCAATCCTGCCGCTGGGCCAGTAGATGGGATCACCACCATGTGTCCAGTGATGAGTCATCGCACGGCCATTGGGGTAATAGATGGAAACATCTTTTCCAGCGCCCGCCATGAAGAGCTGTCCATTCGGAAAGTACCAGGCAGCATGATACAGATCCCGGGAAATGCGGGTACCGTTGTTGTAGCGCGAATCGTACCGGGTCGCCTCTGTTAGTATCACGGACTGGCATACGAGACGGTTGATCTCCTTGAGGGACTCCTGCATGCCGCGTAACTGGGATTGGCTGTCGCTGCTGGACGGCAGAAGGATATTCAAGGCGACCATCTTCGCCATGAATTCAACGGTCGCGCATCCAGTGCTGAAGTTATCTGATCCGGTTGTATCGGCCAGTGCGCGTGTGCTGAAAAGTAACACTGCAATAAGAGTGATGATTCGTTTCATGGTTTTTCCTCCGTGTTGAGCTGTCATGCATCGCCTGTTCAGGTTAGTTGCTCGCGAAGACAGATTGCACTGAAGGAGGTGAACATTGGCTGAATGTCGCTCTCATTCTCAATTGGGCACTCTCAAACACCCACTCTCTATTGGTATAGTTGGGCGTTATCTTATAAAATGCGCCGTGCGTCAGCCGCACCACGTATAAGAATAGTCCCCAATAACAAATGAGAGCAGTGCTGCCAGGAGATAAAGATGGACTGTCCCAAATGTAATGCCAAGATGACCGAACGTGCCGTAGAAGTCCTGCATGGCAAGGTAGTGATTGACCAGTGCACAAGTTGCAAGGGCCTGTGGTTCGACAACGGTGAGGCAGAGCAGTTGAAGAAGTCCTGGATGTCTGATTTCCTCGACAGTGGCGACCCCCGTATTGGCAAAACCTATAATCGTGTACGAGACATTCATTGCCCGCGTTGCGGCAAAGGCATGATCAAGCTGGCCGACAAGCGCCAGCCGCATCTCGAATACGAGGCCTGCGAAGAACACGGCATGTTCATGGATGCAGGCGAGTTCACTGATTATAAGCATGAGACTCTGATGGACCTTTTCAAGGGGTTGATCGCATCCCTGAAAAGAATGTAGGTTCTACCCCGCTCTGCAATCTGTGCGCCCCGGCCAATCGGGGTGCAACCAGATGGCTCTCTCGGCACATTGTGGAGGGAGATGTCTGAATTTCCCCAGGTCCATCCAGTGATTCACCGGTGTGTGAAAGTCCGACGATGTGGATGCCCACAGCTCATGGGCGGTACATAACGCAGCCATATGGGCGATCTTGTTCGGATCAAGATTCGAATAACTGACCTCCAATCCTTCACCGCCAAAACTGGCAAACTCGGCTACCAGCTTGCGCAGTTTCAGATTACTGATGTTGTAGCGGTTTGGATGTGCGAGGACCGCAATGCCTCCAGCCCCCCTGATTGCCGAGATGGCCGTGCCCAGTTCGCACCATTGCGCCTGCGCACCGAATCTTCCCTTGTCCCCCAGGAAATTCTTGAAAGCGTGATCCTTGCTGCGCGCCACACCTTGATCAATCAGGAACTGAGCGACGTGGTTGCGGCTGATCGCCTTGCAGGGGAGTGTATCGATGTAGCGCATCAACCCGATGATCCCGCCTTTCTGCAGACGCATGTCCATTTCCTGTACCCGCTCCTTGCGCAAGCCCTGCTGTCGTACCAAGAGGGATTGCAGGCCATTTTCATGACGATCAATACCGATGCCCACAACATGAATCTCGCGCTGCTCCCACAGGCAGGAAATTTCCACACCCTGAATGAGAGTAAGTGACTCGCTTTCGAAGATATTGTCCAAGTGCTCGAAGGCCTCGGTTGTATCGTGATCCGTAATGGCCAGATGGGTCAGCTTGTTTGCCAGTGCGCGCTCAATCAACGCAGCAGGTGCAAGAACGCCATCGGAATAGAAGGTATGTGAGTGCAGGTCGGCAAGCATGGGGCTTTCGCTAAGAAGTCAGGGACGGCCAGCGTAACGTCTGGCTTTTGCCCTGTAAACCGGCGCGGAAGGGTGGGATATGTAAAGTTGACTAAATTACTTAGGTATTTCATAATTTCGCCGCCTCGACCGGGCTTGCCATGCGTGCCGTAAGGTACTGACATGTGCAGGATTGTCGGCCATGCACGTCACGGGACTGATCTATGCGCTTAACTACCAAAGGCAGATATGCTGTCACGGCCCTGCTTGATCTGGCCATTCATGCGGACAGCGGCCCCGTCAATCTGGCTGATATATCCCAGCGTCAGGGAATTTCTCTGTCTTATCTGGAACAGTTGTTTGCAAAGCTGCGTCGCTGCGAACTCGTGAGCAGCATTCGAGGCCCAGGTGGTGGCTATCGCCTTGGCAAGAAACCTCATGCCATCAGAATCGCGCACATTATTGATGCGGTGAATGAATCGGTAGATGCCACCAAATGCCAGGGAAAAGGTAATTGTCAGCAGGGCGAAACCTGCTTGACCCACCATCTGTGGGAAGACCTTAGCCAACAGATTCACGACTTTCTGGGCAGTATCAGTTTGGCAGACCTCATCAACAAGAGTGAGATCAAGCGTATTGCTGCCCACCAGGATCAGCGGCAAGAACTTATGATGCAACCAGAGCTGGACGGGGCTCGCATCGCCGCTATCTTTTTGCAGTAGGCCCACGGTTTCCTTTCCCGGGAGAGCACCATGCAGTTGCCCATCTACCTCGACTATGCTGCCACGACGCCCGTCGATCCCGCCGTTGCGGCAAGGATGGTGGAGTGTCTGACGCTGGAGGGCAATTTTGGCAATCCAGCATCGCGTTCGCATCTGATTGGCTGGAAGGCGGAGGAGGCAGTCGAAGAAGCGCGCCGTCATGTTGCGGACCTTGTGCATTGTGATCCCCGTGAAATTGTCTGGACTTCTGGTGCTACCGAGTCTGACAACCTTGCTATCAAAGGGGCAGCTCATGCCCATCGCGCCCGCGGCCGACACATCATTACCTCTACGATAGAGCACAAAGCCGTGCTGGACAGCTGTTTGCAGCTGGAGCGCGAAGGATTCGAGATTACCCGTCTGCAACCGGACGTCACCGGCATCGTAACCCCAGCGCAGGTATTGGCGGCGTTGCGGTCTGACACTATTCTCGTGACATTGATGCATGTGAACAACGAAATTGGCTCTGTCAATGATATTGCCGGGATTGGCGCGATCACCCGTGAGCGCGGCGTGTTGTTTCACGTTGATGCGGCCCAGAGCGCTGGCAAGATTCCGATTGACCTCTCTTCGCTGCGGATCGATCTGATGTCATTCTCCGCCCACAAGGTCTACGGCCCCAAGGGAGTTGGAGCGCTGTACGTCTCTCGGTCTCCGAGGGCTGTGATAGAGGCACAGATACATGGAGGCGGCCACGAAAGGGGGATGCGTTCGGGAACGCTGGCGACCCATCAACTCGTGGGCATGGGCGAAGCGTTCCACTTGGCGGCGCTACATATGCAGGAAGAGTCACAGCGGCTGCGCACCCTGCGTGCCCAACTTCTAAAAGGACTGGAATGCCTGGAGGGAGTCTTGCTCAACGGCCATCCTCAGCAGAATGTCCCGGGAATCGTGAACCTGGCGTTTGCCCATGTCGATGGCGAGACCCTGTTGTTGTCGCTGCGGGAACTGGCGGTATCTTCGGGATCCGCTTGCACCTCTGCCACGATGGAGCCCTCCTACGTACTGCGTGGAATAGGGCTGGACGACGAGTTGGCGCAAGGGTCACTACGCATTTCGCTGGGGCGCTACACTACAGCCAGGGATGTTGAAACGGCAGTGGAATGCCTGCAGCGGGTAGTGACCACACTGCGCCAGCAGTCGCTGGTATAAATGGCCGCTATAACCACGTATAATGCGCGCCTTTCTGAACTTGTAACCTGACCTGCAACAAGAATGGAGTTATCTGAATGACGATTGAACGTACTTTGTCCATCATTAAACCTGACGCAGTCGCCAAGAATGTGATCGGCGAGATCTATTCCCGTTTCGAAATAGCGGGCTTGCGAATCGTGGCTGCCAAGATGCTGCACCTCTCCGACGAGACCGCTGGCGGGTTCTATGCCGAACACCGTGAGCGCGGTTTCTTCCCTGATCTGATCGCATTCATGACCTCCGGTCCGGTGATCGTGCAGGTGTTGGAAGGTGAAAATGCCGTGGCACTGCACCGCGATCTGATGGGCGCTACCAATCCAGCTCAAGCGGCACCAGGCACCATCCGTGCCGATTTTGCCAAGTCGATTGATGCCAATGCCGTGCATGGCTCTGACTCAGCCGCTTCAGCCGCTCGCGAAATCAGCTACTTCTTCAGTGCTACCGAGATTTGCGCGCGCTGATTGACCAGCCGCCTGTCTTGTAACCCGGGAATCAGTGATGCCAACGCGTGAAGAGAAGATCAACCTGCTGGGATTAAGCCTGCCGAAGATGCAGGCGTTTTTCCTTGAGCTGGGAGAAAAGCCCTTTCGTGCGAGTCAAACCCTGAAGTGGATTCACCAGCGTGGCGTCATCGACATCGATTTGATGACGGATATCAGCAAACCCCTGCGGGAAAGGATGAAGGCAGTGGCGGAAATCCGCCTGCCGGACATCACCCAGGAGTTTCGGTCCACAGATGGCAGTTGCAAGTGGATCGTGCAGGTTGCCAGTGGTAGCAGCGTTGAGATGGTATTCATTCCGGAAGCGGGGCGCGGCACACTGTGCATCTCTTCGCAGGCCGGATGCAGCCTTGATTGCAGTTTCTGCGCGACTGGAAAGCAGGGTTTCAACAGCAATCTGACGGTTGCCGAGATCATCGGTCAGTTGTGGTGGGCGAACAAGAAACTTGCTGGGTTTGGTGTCAAGCCTGCTGCAGAGTGGAATGAAGATGGCAGAGTGGCGCAGAATCCGCGTCCTGTGAGCAACGTGGTGATGATGGGCATGGGCGAGCCATTGCTGAACTTCGACAACGTCATGGACGCGCTCAGCCTGATGATGGAAGATCAAGCCTATGGCTTATCGAAGCGACGTGTCACCATCAGCACTTCTGGCGTGGTGCCGGCGATCGACAGGTTGAAAGATTTTACGGATGCGTCATTGGCTGTGTCTTTGCACGCACCGAATGATGAATTGCGAAGCTCGATTGTGCCTATCAACAAGAAGTATCCGATCAGGGAATTACTGCGCAGTGTGCGTGGGTACATGGACAGTTTGAGTGATCGGCGTGTGCCTGTGATCGAATACACTCTGATTGCAGGTGTGAATGATCATCGACAACATGCACGTGAGCTTGCTGTGCTATTGAAAGATTTTCCATGCAAGATAAATCTGATTCCGTTCAATCCGTTTGCACTGTCTGACTACCGCCGCCCGAGCAGTTCTTCCATTACAAATTTCCGGCAGATATTGCACGAAGCGGATTACACCGTGACGGTCAGAACAACGAGGGCCGATGACATTGGTGCCGCCTGCGGTCAGTTGGTAGGGGAAGTAGGAGACAATACGCGGCGCAGTCAGCGCTATCGTGACGCTGCGGCTACAAAGGAAGGGGCTGCCAGGCAGTTCAGCAGGGCGGATAATCTTGCGGTAGTCATAGACAGCCCTGGAGTTTGAGTGTCATCAAGTGGCGGTTCAAGAGATTGTTGTGTTTACCCGATGAGGTTGGCATGAATGTGATCCGGTCAATGATTCTCGCGTGTGTGGCAGTGGCAACACTAGCCTCTTGTGTGACGACGACTACCGGAGGTTTCAATACCACGCCATCGCAAGAACGTGCAGAGCGTGATCTCGTGCAGTTGGCCATCGGCTACTTTGATGCTGGTGATATGGCAGGTGCCAGACGTAACATCAATAACGCGCTCGCGATCAACAGTCGCAGCTCGGATGCGTACAACGTGTTGGCGCTGATACTGCAGCGGGAAGGGGATGTGGAGTTGGCACGGCAAACGTTTGAACGTGCGCTCAGCTACGATAGTAGAAATTCCCGTGCGCGCAATAATTTTGCGGCCTTTCTGTTTGACGCTGGTGACTACGAACAGTCATACCGCCAATTGGAGATTGTTGCCAACGATACGACTTACGAATCTCGAGCCCTGGCCTTTGAAAATCTGGGACTGAGCGCACTGCGTACAGCACGGCCAGAGCGTGCAGAATATGCTTTTGATCGTGCGTTGCAGCTCAATCGTAACCTTTACCGCTCCTCAATGGAGATGGCACAGATCAAATTCGAAAAGGGTGAATTTGCAGAGTCGATGAACTATTACAATCAGTTCGTGACCAGCAGTAATTTTTACAATGTTGTACAGACTCCGCGCAGTCTGTGGCTGGGAATCCAGCTCGAACGCCGTTTCGACAACGAAGAGGGTGCCGCCATCTACGCAGTGTTGCTGGAGAGGCTGTACAGGGATTCATTGCAGTACCAACAATATTTGAACTCGCAAAATGAACAGTGAAGAGAACAACGAAGAATTGCGACCACCGGAACAGTCTGGCTCTGACGAGCCCGTCGTTGACGACATGTCCGTAGATAATATCGCGACAGTGGTGACCCAGGACGATGACAGCCCAATTGGCCCCGGCCAGTTGCTGAGTCGCAAGCGTGAAGCGCTGGGAATGACAGTGCAGCAAGTGGCAGATGAACTGCATATCACCATGCACTACGTGCGTGCTCTGGAGAGCAATGCGCACGACAAATTACCGGGTGATGTGTTTGTTCGCGGATATCTCCGCTCTTACGCGAATCTTTTGAAGATGGATCCTGTTGTGCTGATCAACGTGTACAACGAGTTTGCGAATCTGCAGGCATCGGCAGCACAACAAGCCAATAGCAGCAAAGCTCGTCGACGCAAGGACAGAAATCTTCCCTGGATCATTGTTTCAGGCATCGCCTTCGTAGGAATTGCCATAGCCTTGTGGTATTTCAATACACGCGCGTCCTCCATAACGTCCTCGCCAACTCCGGTGCAGAGCACTGCGAATTCCATTTCTGCACAGGCAGTTGTACCCGCACCCGCGTTGAGTAACGGTTCGACACCGACCATCGACAATGTCGCGACGACATTGGTAGTGGACACTGTATCGACCAGCTCTGCTACGGCGCTTGAGCCAACTGATATTACCCCTCCAGCAACGACGCCAGCCCCGTCAACGTCTGCGCTCACTATGCCTTCACAACAACTGAATGCCACCCAGAGTGCTGAGACTGCAGATGCAACAGCAATTATTTCTACTATTGCAGTAGCAGAAGAAACCGTTGCACCAGTTCAGGGAGCGCCAACTGTTGAATTTTCTGTGTCAGCATCAACATCGGCAGCGGGATCAGCATCAGCAAACGCAGAGAATGTGCCGGTACCTTCAGCTGCGCCAGCCTCCTCAATAGAGTCAGTGCCTGAGCCAACACCGAACTTCTTGCCCGAGTCCGCGTCTGAACCAATAAACCCAAGCCCCCAGGCATCAATCGAGTCGCGTATCATCAGTATTGACGCTGGCGGTCAAGATCTTGTGCAGATCACGTTCAACGGTGAGAGCATGGTGCAAGTGGAAGATGGCAGCGACAAACAGATCTATCGTGATACTCGCACATCAGGCGATGTGCTGCGCATCACAGGTTCGGCTCCATTCAATATTCTTTTGAGCGATGCCGCGTCGACGGAACTCAGCCTCAATGGGAACAGCATTGATTTTACATCCAACATTCGTATCGACAATTCAGCCAGGTTGACGATTGGTCTATAAGCAGTCTATGACAAACGGATTATGAAAAGATCATGAGCGCACACACCGTTATTCCGCGTCGCAAGTCTCGTCAGATCATGGTTGGCAAAGTGCCAATAGGTGGCGGAGCACCGGTATCCGTGCAGAGCATGACCAATACCGAAACCTGCGATGTGGCAGCAACAGTTGCGCAGATTATGCGATTGGAAAGGGCGGGCGCTGACATCGTGCGCGTCTCCGTACCAACGATGGAAGCAGCGGATGCTTTCCGCGAGATTCGCAGGCAGGTCAATGTACCGCTGGTGGCCGATATCCACTTCGACTACAAGATCGCTCTCAAGGTTGCCGAGTACGGCGTCGATTGTCTGCGCATCAATCCGGGCAACATCGGCAGTGAGAAGAAAATCCGTGCCGTGATTGACGCTGCGAAGGATAAGGGCATTCCGCTGCGCATTGGTGTCAACGCCGGTTCACTTGGTAAGGTATTGCTGCGCAAGTACGAAGAACCTAACGCTGATGCCATGGTTGAATCTGCGTTGACGCAGATCGATATCCTCGACAAGCTGGACTTCCAGAATTTCAAGATCAGCCTCAAGGCCTCCGAAATTTTCATGACACTGCAGGCCTATCGCAAACTCGCCGGGCAGATCGACAATCCGCTGCACCTGGGTATTACCGAGGCGGGCGGTCTGCGTTCCGGCACTGTGAAATCAGCCATCGGACTCGGTGCTCTCTTGATGGAGGGCATCGGCGACACGATCCGTATTTCTCTTGCGGCCGATCCGGTCGAAGAGATCAAGGTGGGATTCGATATCCTCAAGAGCCTGGGTATCCGCAGCAAGGGTGTGAACCTTGTGGCCTGCCCAAGCTGTTCACGCCAGAACTTCGATGTGATCAGCGTCGTCAATCAGTTGGAAGCACGCCTCGAAGATATCATCACTCCAGTCGACGTGGCCGTGATTGGCTGCATCGTCAACGGCCCGGGCGAAGCGAAAGTGGCAGAGATCGGCCTGACCGGTGCCAGCCCGAGCAATCTTGTTTATGTAGAAGGCAAGCCCCACCACAAGATCGACAATGCAAAACTGGTGGATGAGCTTGAGATCATGGTGCGTGAACGCGTTGCCCAGAAACTTGCAGCCGCCAAGGCTCATGCTGCTGCACGCCATCCGGACATCATCGCAACGGGTTGATCAGGGCAAATACCTTCTACAGATGCACACGGCTACAGACTCGCAAAGAACACAATTATGAGCAAGATTCAGGCAATCAGAGGGATGAACGACATCCTTCCCAGCGATACTCCCCTCTGGCAATACGTTGAAAGCAAGGTGCAGAGCGTTCTGCACAGCTATGGCTATCGCGAGATTCGCTTTCCCGTGCTGGAACAGACCCAGTTGTTCAAGCGCTCCATCGGCGAGGTCACGGACATCGTCGAGAAGGAGATGTACAGCTTCGACGATCGCAACGGCGAGAACCTCAGCCTGCGACCGGAAGGCACGGCGGGCTGCGTGCGGGCTGCCGACGAACATGGCCTCCTTTATAACCAGCAGCAGCGGCTCTGGTACAAAGGCCCGATGTTCCGCTATGAGCGTCCGCAGAAGGGACGTTACCGACAGTTTCATCAGATTGGCGTCGAGACTTATGGTATGGCCGGGCCCGACATTGATGTTGAAGTCATTCTGCTCTCCGCCAGACTCTGGCGCGAGCTCGGCCTCAGCCAGGTTGTGCGGCTGGAGATCAACAATATTGGCACTGCCCAGGACCGTCGCAATTTCGGTGAAGCACTGATCGCTTTCCTTCGCCAGCACGAAGCGGCGCTGGATGAAGACAGTCGTCGCCGTCTGCAGAGCAACCCGCTTCGTATACTCGACAGCAAGGTGCCATCAACCCAGGCGCTGCTGGTAGATGCGCCTGGGTTGGCAGACTTCGTCAGTGAAGAGACGCGGGTGCACTTTGCCAGACTGAAAGAGTTACTGGACCTTGCGGGTATCTCCTATGTGGTGAACCCGCGCCTGGTACGGGGACTCGACTACTACAACAACATGGTGTTCGAGTGGATTACCGACGCTCTGGGCGCTCAGGGTACAGTGTGTGCTGGCGGTCGTTATGATGGTCTGGTCGCGCAGCTTGGCGGGCGTGGTACGCCAGCGGTAGGTTTCGCCATGGGTATTGAGCGACTGGTGCTACTTGTGCAGGAAGCAGGCAATGCGCCAGCTGATATCACGCAAACGCTGGATGTCTACATGGTGGCGGCTGAAGAGCGTATCGGCGAAGCCATGGTGTTGGCGGAAACCTTGCGCAGTGAATTGCCAGGGCTGCGGGTGCAACTGAATTGCGGCGGCGGAAAGACCAGCAATCAGTTGAAGAAGGCCTATAATAGTGGCGCCCGGTTGGCAGTGGTGCTGGAGTCCGATAGTGAGAGCGTCAGGATCAGGCATCTGGACGAGGAATCTGCGTCAGAGACTGTCGATCCTGCTGAGTTGTCAAAGGCACTGGGTAGTCTGATTTAGTGCGCTTGACAGTGTCGGGCCGGTCATTCAGGATGCCCTACCCCGGCGGGCTGGAGCCTCTTCCGAACGCCCCGTCCGAACGAATTGAGATGTGCCCGGCAGAACAGTTTTAACAGAACAGCAGTTATCAGAGAGAAACAGGAGCAAGTTGTGGCATTCAGTACCGAAGAAGAAGAAACCCTGGAGGCTTTGAAGAGGTGGTGGAACGAGAGTGGCAAATCGCTTCTGATCGGCGTCGTCATCTTCGCGGTTGGGTATCTGGGTTGGACTCAGTGGCAGCGCATGCAGTTGAACAATGCGGCTGCGGCGTCCGACCTCTATGAACAGCTTGGCACGAACGTGGTAGTTGCTCCTGGACAGCAATTGAGCAACGAGGCCAAGACCACTGCCGCAAGACTTATCCAGCAATTGAAGACAGAGCACTCCGGTTCCGTCTACGCCTTGTATGGCGCGCTGTTTGGTGCTCGTTTGGCGGTAGAGGACAACAATCTTGATGCCGCAGAGGCTGAATTGCAGTGGCTGCTCGATAATCGCAAGAGCGGATTGTTTGGTTCCACGGACGAATCTCTGGTTATCACCGCACAGTTGCGTCTGGCTCGCGTTATCCTTGCCAAGGGTGAGGCACAACGTGCATTGAACTTGCTGGCTACCGTGGTACCTGGCGCGTATGAACCCGAGCTTGCCGAAATTCGTGGTGATGCCTTGGTCAGTCTTGGGCAGTTGAGTGAAGCGCAGGCGTCTTATCAGGCTGCCCGAGAGGCTGGTTCCACCAGTTCAACTCTGCAGATGAAACTTGATGATCTGGCGTCAGGCAGTTGACAGCAGCCAGCTAAAATCAGTCAGTTAAGGAATAGAAGCATGACAACAGCAGCAAATCAGCGTTTTGAGCAAGTCGTTCCCTCCTTCAGGAGCGGCAGACGTATGCTTGCCAATGCAGCGCTGGCTGCTGTTATCCTGCTTACACAGAGTGCGTGCAGCATTTTTCAACCGATCGCCAATCTGTTCGGGGATGACGATGTTGAACGTCCTGCGGAGTTGCAGGATTTTACTCAGGAGCTGCGACTTAACCGGCGTTGGAGTGTGAAGGTCGGCAATGGCCAGGGGCGTTACTATAGTCAGCTTACGCCTGCGATTGATCGCGAATTCATCTATGCCGCCAGTGCCGATGGTACCGTTGTTGCCGTCAATCGCAGCAATGGTAACGTGGTCTGGCGCGCCCGTACGAACAAGGACATTTCTGGTGGTGTGGGTGCCGCAGCCGGTATGGTGCTGTTCGGTACCCGCGAGGCTGAAGTCATAGCGTTGGACCAGATATCCGGTCGCGAACTGTGGAGTGCAGCGGTGTCCAGTGAGGTGCTGTCTGCCCCGCAGACCAATGGCAATATTGTTGTACTGCAGACGGTCGACGGCAAACTCATCGGCCTGGAGGCAGCCTCCGGCCAGCGGCGCTGGATCTACGAAACCACTATTCCTGCTCTGACTCTGCGCGGTAGCAGCAAACCTGTTCTGGCGGGCAACACCGTCATAGCCGGCTTTTCCAACGGAATGATCGCGGCTGTGAATGCGGCCAACGGTTTCCTGCTCTGGGAGGAGCGCGTAGCCATTCCTCAGGGCCGCTACGACATCGAACGTGTCATTGATGTGGATGGGGACCTGTTACTGTCAGGCAACACAGTATTCGCATCCAGTTACCAGGGTAATCTGATGGGCTTCGACGTGCAGACAGGACGTATCGTCTGGGGCATGGAAGCATCCAGCTATCATGGTCTCGCTCAGGGTTTCGGCAACATGTATTACACCAATGACAAGAGTCATGTGATTGCGTTGCGCAACAATTCCGATCAGGTCGTGTGGGAAAACGCTGATCTACGTCTGCGTTCTCTGACTGCACCGCGAACTATCACCAACTATGTGGCCGTCGCCGACTTCGAAGGCTATCTCCATCTGCTGTCGCAGGTAGATGGGCATTTTGTAAGCCGTGTTCGGGTAGACAGGGGGGGCATCAGAGCCAATCCGGTGACCGACGCAGACACGATCTACGTCTTCGGTAACAAAGGCCAACTCAGCGCCTACTCGATTCGCTGACGTCGTTCGCCCGGGTGCCGCCGGAGTCATTTACAAATCCCAGAGTCAGACGTCCCAGATGACGTTCTGACACTCAGCAATTCAAGTATTCAATGGTATTGATATGAGGCCAGTCCTAGCCCTTGTTGGTCGCCCCAACGTTGGCAAATCCACGCTGTTCAACCGCCTTACGCGCAGCCGGGATGCACTCGTTGCCGATCTTCCCGGGCTGACCCGTGATCGTCAGTATGGTGAGGGCAGAATCGCCGATCGCCCTTTTATAGTCATCGATACCGGCGGTCTCTCTGGCGAGGAAGAGGGTATTGATTTCGAGATGGCCTCCCAGTCTCTGCTGGCCATAGAAGAGGCGGATTGTGTCTTGCTGCTGGTGGATGGTCGTGCGGGCTTGACACCGGGTGACACCCAGATCGTCAATTACCTGCGCAAGAAAGACAAGAACGTCTGCCTGGTCGTGAACAAGGTCGATGGCGTGGATGAAAATATCGCCATGGGCGATTTCTATGGATTGGGCATTCAGCGTGTCTATCCAGTGACTGCCAGCCAGGGCCGTGGCGTGCGCAAATTGATAGATGACGTGCTTGCCACCTTCCCGAAGGACGAAGAGCTGGTAGCAGCTCCTTTGAAGGGTATCAAGATCGCCATCTCCGGGCGGCCCAACGTTGGAAAATCCACACTGGTCAATCGCATGCTGGGTGAAGACAGGGTTGTGGTATACGACCTGCCAGGCACCACCCGCGACAGTGTCTATATTCCGTTCGAGCGCCACGGCCAGCACTACACACTGATCGACACTGCCGGTATTCGTCGTCGTGGCAAGACTACGGAGACTGTAGAGAAATTCTCCGTAGTGAAATCCCTGCAGGCCATCGAGGATGCCAACGTGGTAATCCTCATCATCGACGCCCGCACGGGTATTGTTGAGCAGGATCTGCACTTGCTGGGTTACGTGTTGGACGCCGGTCGCGCATTGGTAATCGCATTGAACAAATGGGACGGCATGGACATGGAGCAGAAGGACAAGATCAAGTCTGATATCCGCCGCCGCTTTGCCTTCGTGGATTTCGCGAAGATTCATTTCATTTCAGCATTGCACGGTACCGGAGTGGGCGATCTCTACGAATCGATACACGGGGCATTCGACGCCGCGCAGAAAACATTGACGACCAGTGTACTGACCCAGGTGCTGGAAGCCGCGGTGAACGAGCACGCACCGCCGATGGTGGATGGTCGTCGCATCAAGCTGCGCTATGCACATGCTGGCGGGCACAATCCCCCCATCATCGTCATTCACGGCAAGCAGACTGACAAGATTCCGGATCACTACAGCCGTTATCTGGAGAAAACCTTCCGTCAGGTTCTGAAGCTGGAAGGCACACCGGTTCGGATTCAGTATCGCAGCGACGATAATCCGTACATTCGTCATGAGCAGGATCTGACACAGCAGCAGGTCGCACAGAAACGTCGGATCAGGAAAAACCGCAAAACACCGAAATCCTCTCAGAGCTGAGTCACTTTTTGTCCCGATTTCGCCACTACAGAGGTTGTTTGCAAAGGGCCGATTGCGAGAGACTACAGGTATGACACTGGCGATCTGAGAGGCGGCTGAGAATGGGAGAAAGGCGGAACATGCGGCAATGGTCAGCGATCCTGCTGGGTCTCGCGCTCACTCCTGCCTTGCTAAACGCAGCCGAATCTTCACGGCTGCTGCAACCTTCTGGCAACGAAGCCTGGATTCCAGCGCCAGGTGACTCATTCGGCAGCTATATCAGCAACAACGAGACGCGCATTCGCGCTGTCGTCAACGACATCTACTTTTCCGACAGTACAGAACCCTTCGGCCCTGGTTATACCCCCGAACGAGTCGTACAGATGCGTGCTCCCTACGAGATTCTGCCATCCCAGGCAGGGTGCGCCACCAGTGGAGCAGGGGAGGATATGGGGTTTCTTCTGATCCACGGGCTCACAGATTCTCCCTACCTGCTGCGCAGCGTTGCGAATTCCCTCGTCGAGCACTATCCCTGCGCGATCGCGCGTGGTGTGTTGCTGCCCGGTCATGGCACGGTGCCGGGTGACTCTGTATCCATGCAGCACGAAGACTGGATGGCGGTTACCCAATTTGGTGTGGAAAGCTTTCGGGGGCAGGTAGAAGCTCTTTTCATGGTAGGGTTCTCCACAGGCACGGCGCTGTCGCTGCGTTATGTTGATGCACACCGTGGCGATGAGTTGATCAGTGGTTTGATCATGCTGTCACCGGCACTTGCCGCCAGCAGTGACAATGCATTCCTGGCACAGTATCTGCGCTGGTTCAGCGACTGGTTAGGCGGCACGCAGGCTGAACGCGATGCCGCAAAATACGAGAGCTTTGCTGTGAATGCCGGAGCGGAATTCTATCAATTGACGAGGCCACTGACCCGTGCCGGTTTTGCTCCTCTGACTGTACCGATCTTCATGGCAGGTTCTGGTGACGACACTACGGTCAATATGGAAGCGGCCCGGTCATTTTTCTGCACGAAGGCACCGCCGGATCGCAGACGCATGATCTGGTACAGTGCGCAGGCCACTGGAAGTGACCCTGTTGCCCTGTGTTCAGGCATTGAGGTGGTAGCTGCAGAGTCTCCCGCGCATCGCGTCTTCAGCCTCTCCCATACCAGCATCACGATACCTCCAGATGATACCCACTACGGTCTGGATGCGGCTTACAGCATCTGTCTGCACTACGGCGCGGGCTCTGCTGAATACAACACCTGCGTCAACGATGATATGCAAACCGTCTATGGTGAGCGCAATCTCGGCACGATGGGGCGCTACGAAGGAAAATTTGTGCGTCGTGGCTCCTTCAATCCGCATTATGAGCAGTTGCTGGAGGCAATTGTCCGCTTCGTAGACGACAACAAATGATGGAAGCTCTCTATTTTTCGCCAATCCTGCTGGGGCTGAACCTGCTGATTGCCGTGGCTATCGCCTCGACTGCGCTGTGGTTCATGTCCAGACCCATTCCTGGTCCTGGCTACTGGATGGTGGGGATGTGGATACTCATAGCAGGAGTACTGCTGTTCCTCGGTTTCATGGCCACCCGCAATCCCGTACTCAATATTGTCGGCAATGCGTTGCAACTTGCGGGTGAGGCCGTGTTCCTGCTGGGAGTGTTTCGCTTCATGGATCGCTCGATCCCGTATTGGATCATTCCGGTCAGTGTGGCAACCATCGTTGGTTTCAATCTCCATTACTGGATCAATGCCGGTAACTCCGATTTTTTGATGATGATCTATTCGCTGATTGCCGGTCTGTTGCCTGTACAGGCTGTTTGGGTATTGTTGCATCAGCGCAGCGATGTCGCGACACGTCCGGCGCGACTGTTGGTAGGTGTGTGTCTGCTGTTGTATTCGATTGTCACGCTGCTGCGCGCCTGGTTCTCAGCAGACGCGTGGTTGAGTGGACAACCCTACACACCGCCCAATGAGTCCTTCAGTTATCTGCTGCCTTACAACTTTGCCATTCCGGCGCTCGTGATGGGATTCATCGGTGTAACTCTCATGACCATGCAGAGAATTCTCGCCTCCAGCAGAGCGCTGGAAGATGAACTGAAGCGACTGGCAACTGTCGATCCGCTCACAGGTGCGCTGAATCGCCGCTCCTTCAACGAGCATTTTGATCGCGAGTTGCACGCTGCCATGCGTCGTCAATCTCCCTTGTGCATGGCACTGCTTGATCTCGATCACTTCAAGGATGTCAACGACAGTCAAGGGCATCAGGCGGGTGACGAGGCGCTGCGAAGGTTCAGTGATCTTTGCCGTACTGAAGCGCGTGCCACCGACATCTTTGCGCGCTTTGGCGGTGAGGAGTTCGTGCTGCTGATGCCTGACACATCACTCGAAGGTGCCAGGACTATTCTGGAACGCCTGCTGCAGGGAGTCTCCCGGATCGAGGTGATTGGCCCGCAAGGCCCGTTCGGTTTCAACGCCAGCGCGGGTGTCAGTGTGTGCCACAGTGGCGACACTCTCGACACTTTCATGCACCGTGTCGACAAGGCGCTCTACAGAGCCAAGAACGAGGGGCGCAACCGGGTCAGTGTCGAGCCTTGATTGTCGTCATGAGCGCCTGCGCTACTCCGTGGCAGATTCTTCTTCCTTGAAAACCATGTGGGGCTTGCCCGCAATATAGTTTCTGCGAAAAACAGCGAAGTAGTGGGTCAACGCCTGGGCAGCCACATGATCGCCACCCAGTGCAAGCACCATGGCGGCGACTTCGGCGGTACACAGCTGATGCTTGTGGACCGCCTCACGAAGCTGATAGTTGGAGGCGTTCTCGGGATCCACGCCAAGCACAGGCAGTGCGCGCAGATACTCACTCCGGAACATCTTCTTGGCCTCTCTCCAGGTTCCATCAAGCATGATGTAGAGCGGCGTCCGCCCTGCCTGAATACCAGGCACTTCTGCTGGTGAGGATATGCAACGTTCTTCCTCTGCATACTGTTTCGGAAAAACGACAATCGGTGCATAACGTGGATCTGCAAGCAAGCTGAGCAATGCCGGATCGAGGCGGGTGCGATCCCACACAAATGCGTGGTTGTCCCGCACGACATCGGCAATCAGGCGCCCCGTATTGGTGGGCTTGAAGGCTTCCCCGTAATACATCAGAAAACAGAACGCGCTACCTTCCGATGGTTGTGGTCGAGCCGCGCAAATGCAACCGGTCAATGGCAACAGACAGGTGGCACAGCGCTTGACCTTGCTGCCCCGCGCCATGAAAGGTTTGCGGGTCTTGGCGAGTTCGCGTATGCGCAAGGACATGATCGAGTTGATGTGAGTGGAGTCCGGCAAACCTGGGTTCCTGGCGTTGAGAGTGTTGGCAGAGATTGCAGTTATAACTTGTGGCCGCGGATTATAGCCTCAATACTGATAGCGCAAGCCAACTGTTTGGCAAACAACGGAAAGGCAATGGATATATACCCGATGGCAAGGCAGATGCTGGTGTTGCTGGCCCTCACGGCAGGGCTGTGGCTGCTGCATATCTATGGCCCGGTGCTGCCCACGGCTGCTATTGCCGCAGCATGGTTGCTGCTTTGCGTTGTGCTCGCCCGTGCGCTGTTCCTGCGGGCAAGGCTGCGTCGTCGCGCATGGCTGGGGCTGTATTTTCATCCACGAGGCTCGCTGTTCACCTTGCTGCGCGGCGGTTTACTGATGGCGTTGGTGCAGATTTTACTGGCAGCCGGGCTTGCGCTGCTGACCATCACTGCCGTGCTGCGCAGTACCGACCCTCTGATCTGGACACTTCTGCTGGCAATGGCGCTGCTGCTGCCGCCGCTGCAATCCCTGACTCAGCGCCAGTTGCAAGGGCAGGCCAGCAGTCTGTATTTGCAGGCCTTGGCCTGGCAGATCACGTCAACGCTGCTGGGGCTGCTGCTGGTCATTGCGCTGACCTGGCACGCCTTCCTGCAGATGTACCCCGACTTCGCAGCCGTGACGCTTGAGCAGGCCGTCTGGCACATGGTCGGTCAGCAGCAGGCGCGCAGCCCGCAGTTGCTGACACTGCTGCAAGTGGCGGCGGCGGGAGACGGACTGCGTCTGTGGCTGGCCCAGCAGTTGTTGCCAACGCCAGGTCCGTCGTTGTGGCAGTCGCTCGGCTGGTTGCTGGTGCTTGCACAGGAAGCGCTGTTCGTCTGGTCTTATCTATTGTTGTGCCGGGGGCTCACCGGTTCCTTTGAGCCACTTCGTGACGAGCGAGCGAGTGAATGACTGACGCCATTGCCATCAAGCAGATTCCCATTGATCCGCAGCCACTGCGCGGTCGCGGCATCCTGTTGCTGTGCGCAGCGCTGATCGCTGCGGCGCTGCTGGCGTGGCAGATGAGTCTGCAGGAACAGCGTGACTGGACATTGGTCAACACCGTGGATGTCAGTCTCGCTGGTGAGCACTATCGCCTGAACCAGCAGCAACTGGTCTGGCTGGAGGAGTTTTCTGTCCTGCATTTCGGTGCCAGTGCCGAAGAAGCCAGAGACATCGTTACCACACAGATCGACGCTCAACTGGCTGCGACCTTCCGTGCAGTGGAGGAACGCCTGCCGTTGTTTGCGGATTGGTATTATTCCCTGAGCGGAGAATACAGCCGCATATCCATGGCTATTCTGGAACGGGTTGATCTTGTCGAGGGCGATTTCGTGGCCCGCCGAGCAGCTGCAATCCTGTTTCCCGATCAGGTATGGACTACAACCCTAAGTCAGCTGGATGCCAACACATCACAGCTGCTGCAGACCCATCATGCCCGCAGCAGACAGAACTGGTTGACTCAGTTGCAGCAACGCCTCTCTTCGCAAAAAGTGCCGGCTCCAATACCCGGTTTGAGCGATGCGGGATCGGCCCCCGGAGCGCTGGTACTGGACAACCTCGCACAACAACTGCAAAGCCTCGCCAGCACTTCCATGTTCGAAACGCGCATGACACTGAGCACAGTCGGTGCAGTGGGCGTGGCAGGTCCGGCGTTATGGCGTGCAGTGGCGGCGCGCAACGCGGTGACCTCTGCGAGAGCCGTTGCGACAGCAGGTGCTGCACGAGGAGCTTCGCGCGCCGGCGGTGCCATGGCCGGTGCAGCGGTCTGCCTGCCGGGTGGTCCTGTTGCACTGGCATGCGCGGCAGTGGCAGGTGCAGCCACCTGGATCGCCACAGACTGGTTGTTATTGCAGGCAGATGAAGCACTCAATCGGGAGGAATTGTTGATCGGGCTGCAAGCAGGACTGCAGGATCTGCGCAGTGGCCTGCGCGCGGAATTGCTCAGTGCTTACGATGAACGCATTGCGGCGTTGAATGATGCGACGCTGCTGGAAATTGAAACGAGCTTTTCCCCTTCAAGGGGCCAGGTTCCTTGATCTTTGATGATCAAGGAACCTGACCCCTTGATCGATTGCGCTCGGAGCGCATCAGTTCACCGACGACAGGGCCGCCCTGATTGTAGATACCACCTCGCAAAGCGAAGAGCAGATATTCTGCTGGCGGTGAGTCATCTGCTGCCTTGTTGGTGAACAGGGCCACTGCCGTATCCATCTTCGCTTCACGCCCCTCTGCGTCCGGGTAGGAGAGGATATCTGCCAGTACCGTTTCCAGTATGTTCAGGTTGTCCAGAATGATTGCCGCCTCAGGTGACTGCGTATACAGGTCAGGCGCAATCGCCGGCGCCATCGGCAATTCGCTGGGAGGAGGGAACATGCTCATACCGCCTTCAGTGCCAATCTTGTTCCAGAATCTTTCCAGCGCTGTCTCCACGCCGCGAGAAAATTGTTTATCCAGAGTCTTGAGAATCACAGCTTCGAGAGCTGCCAGTTGCAACCATTGCTGTGTCCACATCAATGCACTCAGGCGAGGGAAGGCAGTCTTGAATCCCGTTGCCTGGTCATGTTCAATCAGAATTTTGCTTGCTCTTGGGGAGCTTGAAACCGAGTGGCGATCATCGCTGAGGTAGTGGGTGATCGCGACGTTCACTGCGGCACGTTTGTCAGTGATATTGTCGTCGATATAGATTTCAAACAATCTGTTTTCAAAAGTTCGACCTCGACGCAGGATTTCAGAAGCATGGCGACCGATGGCTGCATTGCCCGTATAGGCATTGGCCGCTTCCTCATCGCTGTGAGTGGCGCGCATGACTGCCAGCAAATTGATGCGTGCTGCGATTTCCATATCGAGATAGGGACTGCGATCCATCACCCCGACTGCCATCAATTCACTCCGGGTCATTCTTTTCATCAGCTCCAGGTGTTCACGCAATTCGGCGCGAACAGACGTATAGACCGGCTGGACATTGATGGTGGCGATGGCTTCAAAAGTCTGTGCCTGAGTCACATTGAAGGCATTGAACAGATCGGCGAGCTGGGGATACTGCATGCGAATATTGTCACCTGCTTGTGCAAAGGCAGCCTGTGAGACGAGGCACACCAATGCACTGCACGCGATAGCCGGCAATAATGTCTTTGCTGTTTTTATCCAGCCTGGCTGTCTGCTTGTCATTTGCCTTACCCCTGATGTCTACAGTGGAGTACCAAAATGACAAAGGCCCCGAATTACATTGCTGCTTCGGGGCCTCTGTTCTTGCATCGTGAAGGTTTTAGTTGCTGACTTTCACAGGTACGTAAGCGTTGGACCAGCAGCACTGATTGTCGAACTGACTGTCCGGTGCCAGGAAGTTGTCCACGCGCAACCGAATGACATAGTCACCCGGCTCGGAGAACGTGACCCTGGTTGTAGTCTCGGACCAATCTCCGCTACTGCTCATGCTCTGTTTGTCGGTTTCACCGCGCTGCCGCCCGTCCACCTTTGGATTGTCGAATACGGGAGTCGCGCCAACGGGCCCTTGATGCATGACCCATTCTGTCCCTACAGGGAAGAAGGGAGTGTCCACGTCAAAGCCTCGGCGATCACCACGATCCTGAACGTAAGCGGTCAGGGCAACTGGAGTGCCTACTTTGGCGTTCACCAGTGGCGCATAAATCCCTTCCCGATCCGTCGATTCCGCACCGTTCTTGTCAAAGCGGATGGCTGGATTCAGTGACCCCATTGCGGCAGGATCCCGGCTCATCTCGTAGGCTGGAGAAACAGCGCGCCCAGGGACTGAGTAGCTGTGTCCTGCGTGGTTCAGAGTCCACACAACTTCAGTCCCAGCCATTTCCGCAGGAACCGTTACAGCGAATGTTCCGCGCTCCTGCCGACCGACGAACCCACCACGGTTATACACAGGGAAATGGGTGGGCTGCACGCCATTGAACTGTGCCGGCTCGATGTAATTGTTCGGGCCGAGTGGGATATCAACTATCTCTTTGTGATTACGGTTTACAAAACCGAAGATCATTGTGACTGAGCCGTCCTCGTTCTTGATCCAGCCGTTGAACATGGGGCCGACAACATCGCCTGATGCTCTGGGTGCGGACAATTGGTACGCACGCAGGTGTTCAGGGAGTTGCGCATGGAGTGGCGTTGTTACAGTCAATCCTGCCAGTGCAGCTGCAAACACTCCGCCAGCCAGACGTTTGAAATTGCTCATCGTGCACCTCCTACTGAAACAACAGAGCGGTCATTACGTGTTGCACGCTCAGCAACCATTTTCTCGTAACCTGCATCGTCCAGGTGAGTCACCGCAATCCAGGCATGAGACATCTCATCAGTTGTTCTTTGGCCTGCACCGACCCACTGATCCGGATCAGGATTGCGTGGATTGTTTGCGGTGTTATCAAACCAGGAAGTCAGGATGATGGTCGCGCCAGCTGGAATCAGCGGTTGAAAACCGTCCTCATAGGTGTGGCTGTGATTCCATCCAGCATTCCAGTTCGATGCCTGGCTGAGTGTTTCGCGTCTGCCAGTATCAGGATAGAAAACCTCCATGGACATCGCGACGCCGCGCAGGTGCAGGTGAGGCTGCCAGCTATCTATACGTACCGGATGATCAAAGGAATGAAACCCCTGTGTCATCAATGTGCCGTGAGGTGGAATCAAGTAGTCGCCACCACCATCCAGATAGTACAGGCGCAGATCCTGACGATAGGCAGTCTTCTCATCGAAGTTGTCTTCCTCATCGTAGTACCAGATACCCACAGTCACCTGATCATCTTTTACAGCCTTGCCATCGGGATAGTAGTGAATGCTCCACTCGACCTTGGAATTGGCAGGAGCATAACGACAGGCTCCCTCAGGAGTCTTTTCACCGAGCTTGCCGAAGGCATACTCGGACAGACGGCCGTAAGTGACCCAGTTGCCGTCTTCATCCTGAACGAGGAAGTTTGAATTCGCGTGGTGTGTTGAACCGTGGGCCGCAGCCGAAGGCAGCGTTTCGACAGCCTTGATGCAACGGGTCTCCGTGATACCGGTATCGACATCCGGCTCCCACCACATATCCTGACCATTTGCTGGTACATCCCAAGGGGTGGATTTGATCGTGTGATCGGGCGGTCCCAACTCGGCCGCCAGACGCCACTCTCCAACAGCCGGATACTCTCTGGCCGGTGGCATGTCTTCAGGGTTGCCCAGTGGCGAACCCGCGTTTACCCAGTCAACGATGGTCTTGATGTCAGCGTCAGACAGGCGCCAGTCATCTTTCAATTCCTGAATGCCTATATGGTTGTCGTACTGATAGGGCGGCATCTCGCGCTGCTGCACTCTGAGCTGAATAAGTGGCGCCCATGGACGGACTTCTTCATAAGAGGTAAAGGACATGGGACCAATCTGCCCTGGCTGATGGCAGATCTGACAGTTGTCCTGAATAATTCTCGATACTTCTTTTGCGTAGGTGGGGTGCCCGTCTGTCACTTCAGCGGCGCCAGCGAGCGCGGGGACAAGGGCCATTGCCGAGAACAGCCCTATTACTCTATTTTTTTCCATGGTTCTCTCCAGTTCGAAATAAATGACCCAATTGTGGTGCCACTGTTTAACGGCGTTTTACAGCCGGATAGTATTTCTACGGTAGGGAGTTTAGTTGGCCGGGCGCGGCGCACATTGATGTAAATCAACGAGAGTAGAGGCAGGCGATCGCAATTTGTTACAAAGTGTTTCGCTCGGTTAAGAACTTCTGGTGGTCATCTGTCTTCTTGCGGCTTTCAAGGGTTATGGTAGCTGATGCGGTCTTGTACAGGTTTTATGAAGCAAGGGCCGCAATGAGTCGAGGCATTTTATTGCAGGACCGCTCGGGTTAGTATCGGGCCCCTTGAGTAGAAACCCTCGCAATGAACGCCGGAGCAGAAACGCATGCAGCAGGATGTGACACAGGGCCCGACGGATAGTCCAGATGATGTTTCGGTGCACTCCGAATACGTTGATCGGCCATTATGGATAGCCCTGACACCACTGCTCGCACTGTTCGCTCTCCTGGCGTTCAACGTGGCGATCTACGGTGACGACTCTCTCTCCGGTGCCAACCAGACGGCACTCATTCTGGCTGCCGCACTGGCTTCGGCCATCAGTATGCTGATGGGCGTTCGCTGGGCGGACATCCAGGACAAGATGCTGGAGAACATCCGGGCGGCGACGCCTGCCATTTTGATTCTGTTGATGGTCGGTGCATTGATCGGCACATGGTTGATCGGCGGTGTGGTGCCGACGATGATTTATTACGGTCTGCAGATATTCAATCCGGCTATCTTCATTTTCAGTTGCTGTGTGCTGACGGCCATCTCTTCGATCGTCATCGGCAGTTCCTGGTCCACCTCCGCAACGCTGGGTGTGGCACTGATGAGCATCGGTTATACGTTGGGTTTCAACCCAGGACTCGTCGCTGGTGCGATTATTTCCGGTGCCTATTTTGGCGACAAGATGTCGCCCCTCTCCGATACCACCAATCTGGCCTCGGGCGTCACTGGCGTGGACCTGTTTACCCACATTCGTTATCTGAGTCTGACCAGTGTGCCCTCGATTGTGGTGACGCTGCTGCTTTATCTGGTTATTGGCTTCGTACTCGGTTCACCTTCAGCGCAGGTGAGCACCACGGCAGAAACGCAGGCGGTACTCGACAGTCGTTTCAATCTCAGTCCGCTGTTGCTGGTGGTGCCAGGTGTTGTCATATTTCTGATCGTCAAACGGGTTGCGGCACTGCCTGCTCTGTTTGTAGGCGCAATGCTGGGTGGAGCCTGTGCTGTGTTGCTGCAGTATCCGTTGCTGCTGGAGTTGAGTGACGATCTGGGTGGGCCCTACCAGGTGGTCATGCAGGCAGTCTATGGAGACATAGCTCTACAGACTGATAATGAAGTGCTCGACGAGTTGCTGCAGTCCGGAGGCATGGCGGGGATGTTGAACACGATCTGGCTGATTATCTCGGCGATGGTGTTCGGAGGTGCGATGGAGGCTTCGGGATTTTTGCGCAAGATCACCAGTGTGCTGGTGAGCCGCGTACGCAGTACAGGAGGGCTGGTGACGGCAACGGCAGGCACCTGCATGCTGACCAACGTGTCAGCGTCCGACCAGTATCTGTCGGTTGTGGTGCCAGGACGCATGTTCATCAGAGCCTACAAGGAGCGCGGACTCGCTTTGCAGAATCTCAGCCGCACATTGGAAGATTGTGGCACCGTCACCTCAGTGCTGGTGCCATGGAACACCTGTGGAGCGTTCCACGCAGGAGTATTGGGAGTGGCAACGCTGAGTTATGCGCCGTGGGCACTGTTCTGTCTGATCAGCCCCCTCATGACACTCATCTTTGCGTGGGGAGGCATCAGAATCGCCAGGGAGCCAGCGTAAGTCAGGAGTCTGCAGGCAGGTGAGATCTCAGCGCTTGCCTCGCAGCCTTGCATCGAGACTGAAACTGCCCGGGCCCTGCGCGAAAATCGCGAGATAGACGATGAAGTACATCGCCGCCAGTTCACCATTGTTCAAAGTGGGGAACCATGCGGCGTGTGCCGTGAGATAGGCCATCACCATCAGAATGGCGGCCAGCAATGCCAGTGGGCGCGTGAACAGACCCAATACGAGCAGAGCGCCTCCAAACAACTCGATCACGGCTGCTATCCACAACATGTTGATACCCAGATCGATGCCGAAGAATCCCATGCCCCCCATCATCGGCTGAGGACGTGCGCCGAACAGCTTGGCGTATCCGTGGGTCATGAACATGGCGCTGCTCAGGATGCGCAGCAGTGGCCATGCAATCGGCGCCACCAGGGCCGCCAGTCCATTCATTATCTTGTCGATCGCGTTCATGGCGTTACTCCCTGACAGTGGTAGTCTTGCTGAATTTGTATGATTGAGTCGGGTAAGGTCTTGCCCGGATAATACGTGAATTGCCAGTGCTTGCCACTGTACCTGATATCTGGACTTGCCTGATGAAGCCGCTACTGATCATGAAGACAGGAAGGACGATCGAAACCTTGCGCCAGCATGGCGAGGACTTCGAGGACTGGATCATCACCGCAATGGAGGTGCCACGCGGTCACACCATGACTGTTGCGGTGGATGAGGGTGAAACATTGCCATCACAGACTACGATTGCGGGGATTGTCGTGACAGGTTCGCCTGCGATGATCACCGACGGCGCACCATGGAACGAGATTGCGGCTGACTACCTGCGAAGTGCCATCAGCGACTCGTTGCCGATTCTGGGAATCTGCTACGGCCATCAATTGTTGGCTCAAGCATGCGGTGGTCGAGTGGACTATCATCCCGCGGGCAGGGAGGTTGGGACTGTGCAAGTGCGCCTGCATCAGGCGGCCCAGAGTGATCCGCTGCTGGCTGGACTGCCGTGCGAGTTTCGCGCTCACGCAACACACTCGCAATCCGTACTGACGCTGCCTGAGTCTGCAATACTTCTTGCTGGCAGCGATCACGATCCTCACCAGAGCTTTCGCATTGCCGAGCGGGCGTGGGGAGTGCAATTTCATCCGGAGTTCACACCACATGTCATGCGTACATATGTGCTGGAGCGTCAGGAGGCATTACGAGCGGAAGGGTTTGATGTGGAGGCGTTGCTTGCGGCGGTGGTGGATACCCCTGCCGCAACGGCAGTGCTGCGCAACTTCGCCCGGCTGACAGAGCAGGAACTCAGGTAGCGGTGGCGGCATTGATCAAGGCCACAATTTCCGCGGTAGTGCGGGGAGTTGGTACCAACCGGCCGTTGACGAATATAGTGGGGGTGGAGCGAACCCCGGAACGCGTGCCGCTGCGCTGATCGTTACGGATTTTCTGAATCAAGTCATCCGCACGAATGTCCACGCGGGCCCGCTCGACATCGAGTCCAAGCTGTGCGATGTAACCTTCGAATTCTGCTCGCACATCGCCCAATGTTGACCAGTAGGCCTGGTTGACGAAGAGCAGATCATACATTTCCCAGAACTTGCCCTGTCTGCCTGCGGCTTCTGCATAAGTGGCGGCTGTCCAGGCGTGGGGGTGGGTGGTTGTCAACGGGTAGTGGCGGAACACCATCTGTGTTCTGTTGGCGATGGAATTCCAGGCCTGCGCCATCAGCAGATGTTCATTGGCACAGGCCGGGCATTGAAAGTCGGCATAGACAACCAGTTTGACCCCCTCGGGGTTACCCCTCACATGGTCGACCTCGGCAATCTCGATGGGTGAGTACACCTCGCCCTGGCCCATCATTGCGTAAATCACTGTGATGACGAGCAGTGGGCCCAGCACAAACATGGCGATTTTAGCCACGAGCTTCTGGCGTGCCGTGCGCTGCTCCGACTCGCGCTGCTTCTGTTCGCGGATTTTCTTCTGTTCTTCTCGCTTGCTCATGTAGCAAAACCTTCTGGGGCGGAATCTGTTGACAACCTGGCGGGCAGTATAGGGGGCCTACTATAAAAGAATTCGCCGGGCATTCCAACGCACAGGAATCCCGCCGGGCAGCGCTACACGGCCAAGACGTAGCCGATCTTGAAACCGATATGCAGGGTCTGATCCTGATTGAAGCCTATCAGACCCTCGCCTTTGGCGAAGTCGATGCTCCAATGAGAGACCGTCTCGATGGCACCGAGCAGGAAACTGTTGGTGACCAGATACACCATGCCGCCGTGGATCAGCGCATGAGCCGTCAGCCAGTAGTACCACTTCGGAAAATTGGCAGACTTGCCGTGGTGGATGTCACTGTGGCGATCCTTCCCGCGACTCATGGCTTCGGATTGCAGCACAAAGTCTGCGGCTGCATGGGCGACAAGCAGTTTGAAGAATAGCTCCAGTCCGGGCATTGGGAAGTCCTTGTTGTTTTGGTTCAGCTATTACAGTTGGTAAATTTACGCAACTTGAGGACTAAAGAGTAGTGAAATGGCGGGCAAGAACGGGGCAATTTTTGATCAATTCATCGCAGGCGATCTACTCGCCTGCAGTGAATTCGGCGATGAACAGGGCGGGGTCCACACGCACATTGTTGAGGTTGATGCTCCAGTGCAGATGCGGGCCGGTCACGCGTCCGGTCTGCCCCACCTTGCCGATCTGTTCACCTGCTTCCACACGGGCGCCCACTTCCACATCTATGGTGTTCATGTGGCAGTACAGAGTGATCAAACCATGGCCATGGTCAATGATGATGGTGTTGCCATTGAAGAAGTAGTCACCAGTAGCCTTGATGATGCCTGGTGCCGGTGCGTAGATCGGCGTGCCTTCAGGGGCCGCGATGTCCATGCCCGAGTGCGGTGCCCGTGGCTGGTCGTTGAAGAAGCGGCGCAGGCCAAAGGAGCTGCTGCGCGGCCCTTCGGTAGGAACGAGCATCTGCATGACGGGTTCGAGTGATTCATCCCAACTGGCGAAAGCTGTGTTCATCTCGGCGGTTTCGCGGTTGATCCTCACCATGTCTTCGTTGTTGGGGTTGACCTGGCGATCATTGGTAATGGTCAGGCGCTGTTCCACATACTGCTTGTCAGTGACAGTGAAGCTGAGCGTTTCGGTGGCGCCACCGGGAGCTGTCAGAGTCAGTTGGTGACTGCCGGGACGTGCACTGAGCGGAATGCCGATGATGGCGTACTGCTCGCCTTCATACTCGGCGAGCATGACGCGATTGTCGCGATACTTGCCTGAGACGGCATTGGTGCCCGTAGCAATCACCGCGACACCGCCGGGGACCATGGAGGAGGTGGGCAGGCTGCTCACGGGGACGGCATGGGCTGGTATGAGGATACCAAGCAGCGAGCCGGCCAGTACCAGCGACAAGAATCTGCGAATAGTCATTTCAATCTCTCCTCTAATTGGGGTCAGAGACAACTTCTGTCACGATGCTGCGCACCGTCCCGGCATTGAGCCGCGTGGATATAGGCTGGCCCGGGGCAACCAATGCCGCGTCGCGCAGCACCTGTCCCTGCTCATCAAAAGTAATGCTGTAGCCACGCCGCAGTGTGCTCAGGGGACTGACGCTGTCCAGATTCCGGGCCAGCGCGACAAGATGATTCTGCCTGTCCGACAGGTTGCGGCGCAATGCCTGTTGCAAGCGATGCAGCAGAGCGTCCTGCCGCATGCCGAACTGTTTTACCACATCACGGGGTGACTGCAGCAGCAGACGGTTGTGCAGGCTTTGCAGGCGATGCGCGGTATGGGTCAGGTGATGGCGGGTAGCACGCAGCAACCGTCCTTCAAGAATATCGAGGGTTTGCGCGTGTTCCTGCAGGCGCCGACCGGGGTGTTTGAGTTGTTTCACCAGCCACACTAATTGCTGGTTGACCTGGCGCAGCCGGTCGCGGATGAGCTTGCCGAAGATCAGGTCGTAGCCGGAAAAAATCTGCAGGTACTCGTTCTGGTCGGGGCTGAGCAGTTCTGCTGCAGCGGAAGGCGTGGGTGCGCGCAGATCGGCCACGAAGTCCGCGATTGTGAAGTCGCTTTCGTGTCCTACCGCGCTCACCACGGGCAAGGCGCTGCCGTGGATTGCCCGTGCCACACTCTCCTCGTTGAAGGCCTGCAGATCTTCCAGCGAACCGCCACCCCGGCCCACGATGAGCACATCGAATCCCAGGTCGGTGCGGCGGTTGGCGGTGGCAATCGCCTTGACGATAGCGGCTGGCGCCTCGTTGCCCTGCACAACCACAGGAATCAGGGTAATCCTGATTGCCGGAAAGCGTCGCCTCAGTACACTGACGATATCGCGGATCACTGCGCCAGTCGGCGAGGTAATGACGCCGATGTGCCGCACATGTTCCGGCATTGCGCGTTTGCGCTCTTCAGCGAACAAGCCTTCCGCCGCCAGTTTCTGCTTGAGCATTTCGAAGCGGCGCCGCAGCGCGCCATCGCCAGCCTCCTCAATGGCATCAGCGATCAGTTGGTAGTCGCCCCTGCCTTCGTAGATGCTGAGACGTCCGCGCACAATCACCTGCATGCCGTCCCGGGGGCGGAATCCCGCACTCATGTTGCGATTGCGGAACATGGCGCAGCGGATCTGCGACCCTTCATCCTTCAGGGTGAGGTACCAGTGACCGGAACCCGGCATCGAGAGGTTGGAAATCTCGCCTTCCACGATCACGTTGGGAAAGTGGTTCTCCAGCAGCGAGCGCGCCATGCGGTTGAGGCTGGTGACCGAGATGACGTCACGGGGAGGGCGACTGGCAGATGTTTCTTCAAAGAATGACATGGATCAATCATATGCCATTCTGCGGGCAAGGCTTTAATGGTTCTTTAATATTGCTGAGCAATTATCAGTATGCTGCCAGAGGGCTGCCACGCATATAACGCTATTGATACTTGAGGATACCCGTATGAACGACTCCGTAGAATCCAGGAAGATGCCTCTTCCCACTGACGATGATGATCAACCGCAGATTCTGCATTCCTATCCAGTATGGGATCGCGGCGTGCGCTGGTTCCACTGGATCAACGTGCTGTGTGTCCTCCTGTTGATTGGTGTCGGTGTGGTCATTCTGAATGCCAATACTCTGGGCGTCAGCAGTGAAGGCAAAGTGAGTCTGAAGATTCTGCACGCGTATGTGGGGTATGTGTTCACGCTGAATCTGCTGTGGCGCATCATCTGGGGCTTCATCGGTGGACGCTACTCACGCTGGCCTGTGGTGCTGCCGGGTGGCAAGGGCTATGTGAAATCCCTTGGTGATTGGCTGAAGGGCGTCAAGGCGGGTGATCCTCCGGCGTATCGCGGACACAACCCCGCAGCCCGGCTGATGATGGCCGTCATGTTCATGCTCCTGACCACGCAGATGGTGACTGGCCTGGTGCTGGCCGGTACCGATCTGTATTTTCCACCCTTCGGCCACGAATTCGCAGAGTGGGCCACAGCTTCTGGCGAGGACCACGCGCGGCTCGAAGGTCTGGTGCCGGGCAACAAGGAGATGCTGGACCCTGAAGGCTATGCGTCGATGCGGCGCTTCCGCGAGCCGTTCATCGCAATTCACGAGATTGTGTTCTGGCTGATGCTGGGTGCGATCGTCATCCACATCGGTGCGGTCGTGATCACGGAAGTGAAGGAGCGCCATGGGCTGGTATCAGCGATGTTCACCGGTAGAAAGGTACTGCCGAAAAAACCTGTGGACTGATCCTCAAAAGAATTCATGGATTTAATACTGCATTAAGATTCGTTTTCTACAGTGGCGACATGATCCAGCCAACCGGAGTTCCGATCATGTCAGCCACGTCACTGTTCACGTCAACACTTGCTTGTACTTCAACACCAGAACCATCACTGCCATTGTTGTGCGGTCACGCTATTGAGTCCGCGCAGCGTCACCTCCTTGAAGGCTACATTCACACCCGCTACGCCGCCACGTATCAGGCAAACATCAGCCACTTCCTGCCATTCCTGATGGCAACCTGGAGTGAAAACCAACTGCAGGGCGTCCTTGGGTTGCGCCCGGGAGCTTGCGGCGCGTTCTTCGTCGAGAACTATCTTGATACGCCAATCGAGAACATCGTGGCCCTGCGTCACGGTGCCACCGTGGCAAGGGAGCAGATCATCGAGACCGGCAATCTGGCTGGCAGCCGTGGCAGCAGCCAGCTGCTCTTCATCGCGCTGACGGAAGTGCTCTTCCGTGCCGGATTTCGCTGGGTCACATTCACAGCAACAACGCAGGTCAACGCGTTGTTGCAGCGATTGGGTTTCGCTCCACATGCCATCTGCATTGCCGACCCGGAGCGCTTGGGTGAACAGAGAAAGGCATGGGGCACCTACTACGACAATCGGCCCTGTGTGGTGATCGGAGACGTCCAGCAAGCCTGGCAGACACTCAAACACAACGAGTTCGCGCAGAAGATACTGGCCGATCACAACGAGGCGATTGCCGCGATTGTCGAGCAGTTGCGCAGTTGCCATGCAGCGTGCATTGATGAGGGCCTGTATTCATGAACAAGTTATGGGCCAGCATCTGTCATCACGCGCTTGTACAGCCGGATACGTCTGCAATACTGCAGTACAAGGATTCGTTGGAGACAGCGTACACCTGGCTGCAGTTGCAGCAGGAAGTGTCACGACTGGCGAATCGTCTGCGAGAAGATCAGGTATTCAGCATCGCACTGTATGCCGACAACAGCGCGGCGTGGATCATCGTTGATCTCGCTTGCAATCTGGCGGCGGTCACGTTGCTGCCATTGCCTGGCTTTTTCTCTACGCAACAATTGCAGCACGCGCTGGAGACCGTAAACGTTGATGCCATCGTCACCGACAATCGTCACGTTCACGCGGAGAAAATCGCTGCCATGGTGCAGGATAAATTCGATCCGGCGGGTGAAATCTGTGGACTGGATTACCTCGTCAGCAAGAAGCGGCGAGATCACAAGACAAGTGCTGAGTCCAGGTCGCCCTCTTTACCTGCTGAGACCTGCAAGGTGACGTTCACCTCCGGTTCCACCGGCACGCCGAAGGGTGTCTGCCTGAGCGCGGATCATCTCGAAGCAGTCACCAGTTCAATACTCGATGCCACGGCAAGCTGTGACATCAAGCGCCATCTGTGCGTGCTGTCGCTGGCAACGCTTCTGGAAAATATCGCGGGTGTGCATGCACCGCTGCGGCGTGGTGCCCAGGTCATTGTGGCAACCGAACAGGTACTGGGGTTCAACGGTGCTTCCGGATTTTCACTGCCGACATTTCTCGACGTCCTCGCGCATTGCCGCCCCAACAGTCTCATCCTGATTCCACAGTTATTGGAAGCGTTGGTCATGAGCTGTGAGGCAGGGTGGAAGCTGCCCGACTCATTGCGCTTCGTGGCGGTGGGCGGTGCGACTGTCAGTGCTACCTTGCTTGAACGAGCGTGGGCGCATGGTCTGCCCGTGTACGAGGGGTACGGACTCTCCGAATGCGGATCAGTGGTCAGTTTGAATGCTCCGGGTGCGCGCAGGAACGGCAGCCTCGGTCGACCACTGCGACACAATCGTGTCGAGATTGTCGACGGTGAAATCATCGTGCGCGGCAAAGTGTTTCTCGGTTACGCCGGAGACGAATCCTCATGGCGGACTGGTGACACCTGTGTTACCGGCGATCTCGGCTACGTGGATAGCGATGGCTACCTGCACTTCATCGGGCGCCGCAAGAATCAGATCGTGTCGAGTTTCGGCCGCAACATCAGTCCGGAGTGGATCGAGGCCGAACTGGCAGCGTGTGCTCCGATTGCCCAGAGCATTGTGTTTGGCGACTCGCGGCCCTGCTGTGTGGCGCTGATTGCTGCTCGCAACGCTCAGGTTTCCGACGCGCAGATCGCCGCGGCAATTCAACACGTCAACGCGACGTTGCCAGACTATGCCCGCATCAGGAACTGGGCACGACTTGCTGTACCACTGCAGCGCGGCACGGGCAGTGAGGCTGATCTGTTGACCAGCAATGGCAGGCCGCGGCGCGCACAGATCGAAAGACATTTCAGAAACGACATCGAGGCGTTGTACGACGCCATTGCCAACACTCTATCCCAATTGCCACAGGAGGCATCCCATGTTCTATGACACCTTGCAGAGCGCCACAGAAGCTGATCGTCAACAACTCGTCAGCAGCGAGATCATCCGCCGCTGCATGGTTCGTGACGTGACGTTGCAGGAATACATTGCGTTTCTCACCCAGGCCTACCACCACGTGAAATTCACTGTCCCGTTATTGATGGCAGTCGGCGCGCGTTTGCCCGACAGCATGGAGTGGTTGCGTGATGCGGTGGCCGAATACATCAAGGACGAGCTGGGGCATCAGGAGTGGATTCTCAACGACATCGCCGCGTGCGGCGCTGACAAGGAGGCGGTGCGCAACAGCGAGCCGGCGATTGCCACCGAACTGATGGTTGCCTATGCGTGGGACATGGTGTCTCGTCGCAATCCCATCGGCTTCTTCGGCATGGTACAGGTGCTGGAAGGCACCAGCGTCAGTCTCGCGGATTACGCTGCGGATCAGATCAAGGAGGCGTTGGGTCTTCCAGAGCAGGCGTTTACTTATTTGCGCTCCCATGGGTGCATCGATCAGACCCACATCAAATATCTGCAGGAGCTTATCAATCGCTTCACAGACCCCGCGGAACAGGCCCTGCTGATTCACAGCACGAAGATGTTCTACCGCCTCTACAAAGGTGTGTTCGACAGTTTGCTGGATGAGCAGATCGTTCAGAAGACGACGCATTGATTCGCCATGCGACCAGTCACGCAGATCAGTCGCAAATCAAGAAGGAGATTGCGATGCAGATAAGAGACACCACTGTCGTGCTGACCGGCGCCACGGGTGGCATTGGCAGCAGTCTGGCCTACGCTTTCGCTGTTGCAGGCGCGCGCCTGATTCTGGTTGGCCGCAATACTGCACAACTGGATGCTCTGTGCAGGGAATTGCCGACGCAGACCTTGCCACATCTTTTTGTCGCTGCCGATCTGTTGACTGATGCGGGACGGCAAAGGCTGGCAGGCGCGTGTGCCGGGTTGAGCATCGACATGCTGGTCAACAACGCCGGGGCGAGCGAGTTCAATCTTCTGGAAAATTCCAGTGCTTCTGCCATCACCACATTGGTGAATCTGAATCTGACGGTACCAATGCTGTTGACTCAGCTTCTGTTGCCGCAACTGCAACAACAGAAGAGTGCCGCTGTTATCAATGTCGGTTCCGCATTCGGCAGTATTGGCTATCCTGGATTCAGTGCTTATTGCGCCAGCAAATTCGGCCTTCGAGGTTTCAGCGAGGCCCTGCGCAGAGAACTTGCCGATACGCCGGTGAGGGTGTTGCATGTGGCACCACGCGCTACTCAAACGACCATGAATTCGAACCGTGTTGTTGCCATGAACGAAGCGCTGGGGAATGCCATGGACGATCCTAAGGTTGTTGCCGCCTTTGTACTGAATCGCATTCGGAATGGCCGCTGGGGAAGCTGCGTGATCGGCTGGCCGGAGCGTCTGTATGCTTTCATCAACGGAATATTCCCCACATTGACAGATCGGACCCTGCGCGCTCAGTTGCCCATCATCAAAGATTTTCTCGGATCAAATGCTGCCACCAGCACCAATCCCAGCCCCACGAACCCCACGAATTCCAATCAATCCTCCATGGGAGAAACCATATGAAACGCATCACGATCATCGGCCTGGTCACACTGTTAAGTGTGATAACTGCAACGGCGTCGGTACAGGCGCAGATGACTCCGGCCGTCGAAGCGCTGCAACAACGCTGGGCGGAGGTCAATTACATGACTTCCGGCAAGACACAGGTGGAAGCCTTCAGCACACTGATCGAGGAGGCGCGACAGGTGACCAGCGCCCAGAAGGGCAGCGCCGAAGCGTGGATATGGAGTGGCATCATCAAATCCAGCTATGCCGGCGCCAAAGGCGGGCTTGGCGCGCTATCCTCTGCCAAGGCTGCCAAGGCGGACCTGGAGGCAGGCATGGCCCTGAATGCCAATGCTCTGGACGGTTCGGCCTATACCAGTCTCGGCGTGCTTTACCTGAATGTGCCGGGTTGGCCGGTGGGCTTTGGCGATGCGAAAAAAGGGGTCGAGTTACTGCAAAAAGGATTGGAGTTATCTCCTGCAGGGATTGATTCCAACTACTTTTACGCAGAGTATCTGTTCAAGAACAACGACAATGAGAATGCCAAACGCTACCTGATGCGGGCGCTGAATGCGCCAGCACGACCTGGTCGGCAACTGGCCGACGAAGGCAGGCGTGGCGAGATCGAACGCATGCTGCAAAAGATCGAACAAAAGTCGTAGGCGAGCGAAAACGGCGGAGAACACATGCAGGTATTGCTGGTGGAAGATAATGAGCTGCTGGCGCAGGCGATCGCAAGAGCGCTGCGCGCGGCAGGTTTCAGTGTCAACCATGTAAACCGTGGTGATACAGCTCTGGGTGTGCTGCGCACCAGTCCGCCGGACATCCTGATTCTCGATCTGGGGCTTCCCGACGTCGATGGCCTGGAAGTATTGCGCAGCGCCCGTCGTCAACAGTTCAGCAATCCTGTTCTCATCCTCACGGCAAGAGACAAGACGCCGGACAAGGTGGCTGGCCTGGACAGCGGAGCCGATGACTATCTCGCCAAGCCATTCGAGATGTCGGAGCTGCTGGCACGTCTGCGCGCACTGGAGCGTCGACTTGGCAGCGTCAAAAGCAAGAATATCGAGATCGGCGATGTGAGTCTGGATACGCACAGTCTGCAAGTGACTGTGTCGGGCGAAGAGATTACCATGTCCAGACGCGAATACATGCTGCTGAAGGCGCTGATGGAGAGTGCGAACAAGGTGCAGACGCGCGACATGCTGGACAGCAAACTCTACGGTTGGGGCGAGGAAGTCAGCAGCAACACCGTGGAGGTGCACATCCATAATTTGCGCAAGAAGTTGCCCGCAGGATTCATTCAGACTGTCAGAGGAGTGGGCTACGTGATCAGGAAAGGGCTCCATGATCCGGGGCTCTGAAACATTGGAAGCACATGGCATCGATTAGACTTTTCCTGACGCTCACGCTCATCTCCATTATCGTTTTGGTGACGTTTCTGTCGTCATTGCGCGGCTACCAGGAGAGCATGATCGAGGCCGAAAGATTGTTCGATCTGCAATTGCTGGAACACGTGAAACTCCTGAGCCTGGCGAAACCGGCGGTCACTGCTACCAGTGCAAACGAAGTCTTCGAGGAGCTGATGTTACCGGATCAGGGTGACCTCAACCTCAGTGCGGAGATGGTCATTGCCTATCAGATATTTTCTGAAAATGGCAGATTACTGAGCCGTTCCGTCATTGCACCGTTCACAGCGATGGGGCCCTTCGAAGTTGGTTATCGCGATGTCAATTTCAATGGCTACCGATGGCGCCTGCTGGTGATTCGTGACCTGGAAGAACAGCAGTGGCTGATGGCGGCACAGCGTTATGATGTTCGTTATGAACTTGCGGAGAGTGTCATTCTGCAGTCGGTGACGCCCACTGTGCTGAGCATTCCCATAGCTGCCATTCTGATCTGGTTCATTGTGGGCTACGGCCTGCGCCCGATCAGCCTGCTGGCGAAGGAAGTGCGCTCGCGGGAAGCCTCCGATCTGAGTCGTGTGCAGTTGGATGGTGTGCCCCGTGAGCTGACCCCACTCACGCAGTCCACCAACGATCTGCTGCGACGGCTGCAGTCGTCCTTCAGCAGGGAGAAGCGTTTTGCTGCGGATGCCGCGCATGAACTGCGAACACCGATCAGCACCCTGAAAGTGCAGGTACACAACCTGCTGGCCGAACTGGATCGGCCGAGTGCCACGGCAGAGGAACTGCGACAGGGCGTGGATGCCATGGGGCATCTGGTGGAACAGATTCTGGTGCTCAATCGCACGGCGCCGGATCAGTACATGGTGCAATTTTTGCCAGTGGATCTTTACGAATTGGTAAAGGACGTCGTCAGTGCCGAGTTTGAACAGGTGCTGCAACGTGAGCAGGTATTCGAGCTCGATGGCAGCACAGCCGTTGTCAGTGGTGATGCCACGGCTCTGCGCTCGCTGGTGCAGAATCTGCTCAGCAATGCGTCGAAATACACACCTGTTGGTGGTGCCATACGCATGAATGTTCGTGAGGTGGATCAGCAGGTGCAACTGGTGGTGGAAGACTCGGGGCCTGGTATCCCGCAATCTCATCATGAGAGGGTGTTTGATCGGTTCTATCGCCTGGATGGTGACAGAAACGCTTCTGGTGTGAGCGGTTCTGGTTTGGGTCTGGCTATCGTCAAACATATAGTCGAGATGCACGGCGGGGACATCACGTTGTCAGCATCGGAAGCTCTGGGCGGATTGTGTGTCACAATCATGTTCAACGCATCAGCCAACGATAGTGCAAGTCAACATAACAACAAGGTCATTGCATGATGAGTTCGGTAATCAACAGAGTATTGGCTCTGATTTTTCTCTGGGGTGTCACAACCGTCGTCAGTGCGCAGACCCCGGAGTTCATCATCGAAATAAGAGAGCATCTCTTCTATCCGTCGGAGCTGAAGATTCCTGCAGGTCAGAAGGTCAAACTGATCATCTACAATCGGGATGCGACACCCGAAGAGTTCGAGAGTTACGAATTGAATCGGGAAAAGGTCATCGTGGGCAACAGTCAGGGCATTGTGTTTATCGGGCCTTTGAAGCCGGGAGAATATCCGTTCTTTGGTGAATTCAATCCCAAGACGGCGCAGGGGAAGATAATTGTCGAATAGTATTGTTTTCGTGCTGTGGGGTGTTTTCGCATGACCAGTGCTGTGATTATCGTGCTGCGGGAAGTGCTGGAGGCCATGCTGTTGATCTGCATGCTGATGGCGTCCTCAAGTGCCATGAAGCTCACATTGCGCTGGCTGGTGCCAGCACTGGTGGCTGGACTGGGTGGGGCACTGGCCTATGCTGTGTTTCTTGAGAGCATTTCGATGTCTTTCGAGGGGTTTGGGCAGGAAATCATCAACTCGTCTCTGCTTGTCGCGACCATGCTGTTGCTTGCTGCACACAATTTCTTTGTGATCAGGTACCTCAATTCGCCCACCAGTATAGCCAACGACTCCTGCCTGTTGGTATTTGTGCTTGTGGGTGCAGCAGCGTTGGGAATTACCCGTGAGGGGTCGGAGATATATCTGTATGCATACTCCTATGGGTTGGTAGCTGGAGATGAAACGTCCGTACTCGCGGGAGGGGCGATTGGGGCCGGGATCGGTTTGAGTCTCGGCACATTCATCTATTACGGATTGAAGACGCTCACGCCCCGCCATTGTCTCGTTCTCAGTTGTGGTATTGCGCTGATCATCGGCGCAGGCATGACGTCACAGGCCGCGTTGTTTCTGGCTCAGGCTGACATACTTCCCGCTACCGAGCCGCTTTGGGATTCTTCGGCGTTGTTGCGCGAATCGTCCTTGCTGGGTGAGTTGCTGCAGGCAGCCATTGGTTATGAAGCCAGTCCGACGCTGGTGCAGATCAGCCTGCATCTCGGTGCTGTTCTGCTCTCGATAGCGGCCATGGTGCTTGGATATTTCTCTTTGGCAGGCAACAGGAAGACCGCATGACACCAACCCTTCGACTACTTCCTTGCATCATTTTCACTGTAACGAGTACGGCTGCCATTGCTGACAATCCGGTTCACCACAACGGCGTGAACCGGGTTTATGAACCCTACGTGCAGCCTCTTGAGCGGGAATGGGAGTGGCGCTCTTATTATCAGACCGACGACGATCCGAGCGAGAGCGATATTCTGCGACAGCGCATTGGTTACGGTACGTCGATCAACGAACGTGTATTCGCCGAACTCTATCTCAATGCCATGAAACTTCCGGGTGGTTCACTGCGTCTGGAAAGCTACGAACTGGAGAGCCGAATTCAGCTCACCGAGCAGGGTGAGTACGCTGCCGACTGGGGGCTTTTGATCGAACTGGAGCGCGAACGCAGCGAAAGCGTTTCTGAGGTTGCGGCAGCGGTACTGGTCAGCAGGCAGTGGGGCAACTGGGTCGGCACTCTGAATGTGGGTGTCGAGTATGAATTTGGTTCAGATGTTGATAATGAATTCGAAACTTTCATGTCGGCGCAGTGGAGACTGCGCTATCGCGAAAGCCTGGAGCCAGGATTGGAATTCTACGCGGACGAATACACCCGTGGCATCGGCCCTGTTCTGACCGGTCTGATTCGCGGCGAAGGCAATCGCAAATGGCACTGGGAAACCGGTGTGATTCTGCCGCTCAATAAAACCACGCCGGATGTAACATACCGAGTTCTGCTGGAGTTCGAATTCTGATTTCAATCCGCCGCGTTAATTTTCGCTTAATGCTGACTTAAGTATCACCCCCTAGACTGATCGTGAATCGTGTCCTCATCGCTTCAGGAGTCAGTCATGTTGCCAGCACCCGTTCCGTTTCGTATTGCCGTATTCACGTGGGGTTGTGTTTTCATCGGCAGTCTTGCGCTGGCGTGGGTGCCGGATATCACATTCGTATCGTTGTTGTTTCTATTCGCTGCGACAGCGGTGCAGGCGACGCTGCTCAGTTCGCCAGTGATTCTACTGTACTTGTGGATGCGTTCCCGTTCGCGTGCAGGCAAGTCCGTGCGCTGGTTGATTCCACCAGCATTCGTACTTGCCCTCGCAGTACTGGTGTTTCTGCTCGCCAACTACAAGCTGCGCGACATGTACGGCTTCTATGTGAATTTCTTCGTGTTGAATCTGCTGACGACTCCAGGCGGTGTCGAAGCGATGGGCGTGTCATCGTCCACCAATATCTCAATCATGATCATGGTTCTTCTGCTGGGCCTCTTTACCTGGATGGTGGTGCGCTATGTACCGCTGGAGAAAGTCTGGCTAAAGTCCGTGACTCCGCGCGTCGTAGTACCATCATTGCTGCTTCTGTTTGTGCTGCAATCCGGATGGTACGCCTTGTCGGAATATCGCTACGACAGAACTGTGCTGCAGATTGCCGACAGGGTGATCTGGTACATACCGGTGACAGCGCGTACCAACCTTGAAAGCATGGGCGTGCAGATTCAACGGCCGCAGGCTGCGGAGTTCGACGTGTTCGATGCCGGTGGCAGCATTGATTATCCGGCAGCTCCTGCTGAAAAAATCACGCATCCCTATAACATCGTGTGGCTGGTCGCCGAGTCATGGCGCGCGGATATGTTGACGCCCGAAATCATGCCCAACACCTATGCGTTCGCGCAAAAGACGCATCGCTTTCAACAACACTACAGTGGCGGCAACGGCACGCGCATGGGGATGTTCTCCCAGTTCTACGGCCTCTACGGCAACTACTGGTTTGACTTTCTCAGCGAGGGCCGCCCGCCTGTGCTGATGGATGTATTGCAGAACAATGACTATGACTTGATGGCCTACACCAGTTCGCGCTTTTCCTATCCCGAGTTCGACAAAACGATTTTCGCAGGCTTTGCTGACGAACAACTGCAGTCCTTCACAGAAGGCGAGGCGTGGGAGCGGGATCGCAAGAATGTCGGCGACCTGCTCGGGTCCCTGGAAGGGGTAGAGACACCCTTCTTCAGATTCATGTTCTTCGAGTCAGCCCACGCCAATTATTATTTTCCTGACGAGGACATCATCGCGCCGGATTACATCGATGACTTCAACTATCTGACCGTGAACATCGAAAAGGATATCGAGCGCATTCGCGCACGCTACATCAACGCCAATCATCACCTGGACAGTCAGCTCGGCCGCGTTTTCAAGGCTCTGGAAGAGCAGGGCAGACTCGACAACACCATCGTGATTGTCACCGGAGATCACGGCGAGGAGTTCATGGAGAACGGACGCTGGGGACATAACTCCACGTTCAGTCAGGAGCAGATCCGCGTGCCGATGCTTGTGCATATTCCTGGCGCCGGCACAGGGAATCACACCTTCATGAGCAGTCATCTGGACATGCCGGCCACCGTATTGAATGCGCTGGGAGTGACGACTGATCCCCGCACCTACAGTTACGGCAGCGATCTTCTGAGTTCAGAGTACAAGCGTGACTATGCAGTGGTCAGCGATTGGCACGGCAATACATTGGTGACGCCGGAGGTGAAGATGGTGTTCAGCAAGAAAAGCGCCGCGTATGACTCGGTGACGACCAATATCGATGATGATCCCGTGGACCTGGCCAAGACTTCTGGCAAATACAAGGATGCACTTGGATTGTTCACTCGCGAACTGTCGCAGTTCCATTACTGAGATTGACAATCTGTTGCCAGGTTCCCGCAGACAACAACTCCGGGTGTACAGATCAGGACTCGATCTGTATACTCGCGTTTTTGTTGATAAGTGGAAATCTTATGTTACGCATTGCTGAAGAAGCTTTGACATTTGATGACGTTCTGCTTGTGCCTGCGCACTCCACCGTGCTCCCGAAAATGGTCAGTCTCAAGACCCAGCTGACCGCGTCTATCTCCTTGAATATCCCACTGATTTCCTCCGCGATGGATACCGTCACAGAGGCGCGTCTTGCTATTGCCATGGCGCAGGAAGGCGGGCTCGGGGTGATTCACAAGAGCATGACAATCGAGCAACAGGCCCGCGAAGTCAGACTCGTCAAGAAATACGAAAGTGGTGTGGTCAAGGACCCCATCACCATCGCGCCCACAGCCACCATACGGGACCTGATCGCCCTGATGCGTGAGAACGATATCTCCGGCATGCCCGTTGTCGAGGGCAACAATCTGGTGGGAATCGTCACCAGCCGCGACGTGCGCTTCGAGACCAACTACGAAGGCCCGGTGTCTGCGATCATGACGCCGAAGAAGAACCTCGTGACGGTCAAGGAAAACTTCACTACCGCAGAAGTGAAAGAGTTGCTGCACATCCACCGCATCGAGAAGATCCTCGTGGTGAACGACAACTTCGAACTGCGCGGCCTTATCACTCTCAAAGACATTCGCAAATCCGAAGATTACCCCAACGCCTGCAAGGACCAGTTCGGTCGCCTGCGCGTGGCCGCAGCTGTTGGCACCAGTGCCGATACCGAGGCGCGGGTGGCTGCCATTGTGGAGGCGGGCGTGGATGTCATCGTCGTCGACACAGCGCACGGACACTCCCAGGGCGTGATCGATCAGGTGCGCCGTATCAAGGGTCTGTATCCCGATATTTCCGTCATCGGTGGCAACATTGCTACCGCTGCCGCTGCGAAGGATCTGGCTGCTGCTGGCGCTGACGCTGTGAAGGTCGGCATCGGCCCTGGCTCCATCTGCACCACGCGCATCGTGACTGGTGTCGGCGTGCCGCAGATGACAGCCGTCGCCAATGTTGTTGCAGCGCTGAAAGACACCAATGTGAAGGTGATCTCCGACGGCGGTATCCGATTCTCCGGCGATCTCGCCAAGGTCATTGCGGCCGGTGCCCATGTGGTGATGGTTGGCAGCATGCTGGCCGGTACCGAAGAAGCGCCGGGAGAAGTGGAGCTCTATCAGGGCCGCAGCTACAAGGCCTACCGTGGCATGGGCTCGATCGGTGCCATGGCGCATGGCCAGGGCTCCAGCGATCGCTACTTCCAGGACATCTCCTCCGGCACAGAAAAACTTGTGCCCGAAGGCATCGAGGGGCGCGTTCCCTACAAGGGACCACTGTCTGCCATCGTGCATCAGCTGATGGGTGGACTGCGCTCCAGCATGGGTTACACCGGCTGCGAGAACATCACCGAGATGCGCACCAGGCCGGAGTTCGTGAAGATCACGAATGCTGGCATGAGCGAGAGCCACGTGCACGACGTCAGCATTACCAAGGAAGCGCCGAACTACCGCATGAGTTGATTGAACGAATGCGCCGCCCTGTGACTCACCGGGCGGCGTTGTTTTTTCAGCACCGATTTTTATTAAGCAATAACCCTCTTCAGACCACTTTCAGACGACGGGCCATGACCACCAAAAATATTCACAGCCAGAAAATTCTCATTCTGGATTTCGGTTCCCAATACACGCAACTGATCGCGCGCCGCGTGCGCGAACTCGGCGTCTATTGCGAAATCTGGGCCTGGGACAACGCCAGCCCCGATGACATCAAAGCCTTCGGCGCCCGCGGCATCATCCTCTCCGGCTCACCGGAAAGCACAACAGAAGCCGACTCCCCGCGCGCACCAGCCTTCCTGTTCGAAGGCGACCTGCCATTGCTCGGCATCTGCTACGGCATGCAGACCATGGCCATGCAGATGGGCGGCAATGTCGAAGCGTCGGACAAGAGCGAGTTCGGCTACGCCGAGGTGACGCTACCCAACGCCTCGGCGCTTTTCGATGGCATCGAGGACCGCATCAACGACAACGGCACGCCGATCCTCGACGTGTGGATGAGCCACGGCGACAAGGTCGTCACGCTTCCACCAAATTTCGTGATCACGGCCGCTACAGAGACAGCGCCCATCGCCGCGATGGCTCACGTCAGCAAACCCTTGTTCGGCATCCAGTTCCACCCGGAAGTCACTCACACCACCCAGGGCCTGCGCATTCTTGAACGCTTCGTGCGCAAGATCTGCGACTGCGAAGCACTGTGGACCTCCGCGAACATCATCGAAGACGCCATCGCCCGCGTGCGCGAAACTGTGGGCACCGATCACGTGCTGCTGGGCCTCTCCGGTGGCGTGGATTCGTCCGTCGTCGCGGCACTACTGCACAAGGCTATCGGCGACCAGCTCACCTGCGTGTTCGTCGACAACGGCCTGCTGCGCCTGAACGAAGGCGAGCAGGTCATGGCGACGTTCGCGAAGAACATGGGCGTGAAAGTCATCCGCGTCGATGCCGAAGAAAAATTCCTCTCCGCACTCGCTGGTGTCAGCGACCCGGAGAAGAAGCGCAAGGCCATCGGCAACACCTTCATCGAAGTGTTCGACGAGGAAGCCTCGAAGATTCACAACGTGCAGTGGCTCGCCCAGGGCACGATCTATCCCGACGTGATCGAATCCGCCGGATCAAAAACCGGCAAGGCCCACGTCATCAAATCCCACCACAACGTCGGCGGCCTGCCCGAAGACATGAAGCTGGGACTCGTGGAACCTCTGCGCGAACTGTTCAAGGACGAAGTGCGCAAGATCGGTCTGGAGCTTGGGCTGCCATATGACATGGTCTATCGGCATCCGTTCCCGGGGCCAGGTCTCGGCGTGCGAATTCTTGGCGAAGTGAAGAAGGAATATTGCGATGTGCTGCGCAGGGCTGATGCGATCTTCATCGAGGAGCTGCATCGGTCCGGGTACTACCACAAGACCAGTCAGGCGTTTGCGGTGTTTTTGCCGGTGAAGTCTGTTGGGGTGGTGGGGGATGCGCGGCGGTATTCTTGGGTGATTACGTTGCGGGCTGTGGAGACGATTGATTTCATGACGGCGCGGTGGGCGCATTTGCCGTATGAGTTGCTGGAGACGGTTAGTAATCGGATTATCAATGAGGTTGCGGAGGTTTCGAGGGTGGCTTATGACATTTCGAGCAAGCCGCCGGCTACGATTGAGTGGGAGTGAGCCCGCGTCTGCTGATTGTATGCCAATGGATGAAGCGCGATCAGATCGATTGTGGCATCCGTGGATGACTCCTTCCGCCTAGAACGGTGAGGCTGGTGCGTTGGCCTTCTCTCGATTCTATCGCTAGCAATGTACTAATGGTTGAGCTGGATATACCCGTAGATTCTCTTCAAGACTTGTATGCCGGAGAGTTGATCGCTGCGCTGGACCGTCAGCATCCTCACAAGCGTCTTCCGATCACGGGCCTTTACCAACGCATTAAGCATCGTGGCTCTCAATAAATGGACATTGATTGGTGGCAAATGAGAGAGATAAGGAATGGCTGAGAAATCGTCGAGAGAAAGTCGTGTGTCTCCTTCGGAGTTTATGCGTCAGCTTCGCCCTGAGTATTATTCAGATACAGAAGACAACACAACGTATCAGCTAGATAGCGCGACACTTGAATACCACTTGGATACCATCACCGCTCGCAATCAAACTCACGAGTTTGAAATTTTTTGCCGTAAGCTATGTGAGCGCACAATTTGTCCGCATTTGAAGCCCGCCACGGGGCCTGAGGGGGGTGGAGATAGCAAAGCGGATACTGAGACTGTTCCAGTTGCTGAAGAAGTCGCCATACTCAGTTATGTGGGAGAACCAAGTTCCAGCCAGGAGCGCTGGGCATTTGCTTTCAGCGCAATGAGGAAATGGTCAAAAAAAGTGCGCGATGACGTGGCTGGAATAGTCCAGACAGGGCGCGGTTATCAGAAAATTTATTGTGTCACAGCGCAATTCGCTAGGGCAAAAGACCGTGCACGGATTGAGGATGAGCTTAGCAAAAAGTACGCGGTGATTGTCACCATTCTCGACCGAAGCTGGATTGTTGAGCAGGTGGTGGTCTGCGACCGCAAGGACCTCGCTTATAACTACCTCGGCGTCGGGCAGGAGGTGGTTGACACACATCGACTCGGCCCATCGGATTACTCTCGTTCCCGTCAACTCGAAGATATCGAAAAAGGAATTGGCGACCCGGATGCTTTTGCCGGGATGGAAATGCAACGCGTGACGGAAGCGCTGATTGCAGCGAAACTTTCTCGAAATCTGGAACGACCTCGAACCGAAACGGACGGGCGGTTTCTTCGCGCCGTTCGCCTTGCTGAACGAGATGGCACCTTTCGTCAGAAGCTCGCAGCACGCTACGAACAAATTTGGACAGCGTTCTGGTGGTTCGACGATGTTCCGTATTTGAACGACAACTACGATGCTTTTGAGGCGTTAGTCATCGATACGGATCACGCCAGAAATCTTGAGCTTTTGTGTAACTTGGCGCAGCTGCTGTTTAACTCAGTAATTCACCAGCATCTTTCCTCTGACGAGGCGAAGCTGGATGACCGAATAGCTCGATTAACCGATAGATTGCGATCCATGGCTGTGGAGGTAGAACGGCCAAACAATGCGCTTGAGGCTCAAACCTCGCTCTTGGTGACTCAAGTCAATCAAGCCGTGCTTCGTCTGGATCATAAAGGGCTAAGCCCGTTATGGCCGCAGTTTTCTCAGGTGGTCAAGCAGGCGAGGGGGCTTGGTGAGTTCTCTGTGGAGCGTTTGATTCAGTTGGTTGAAGTATTCGGCAATATCGCTGGCAGTGATCTCGGTTATAGACAACTTGTCGATGACCTGGCTGCGTTTGTATCAGAGCGTACAGGCGAAGCTCAGGGAGCGCTCATACTTCTGAAACGGGCACAGCAGCTGGATTTCCAGAATAACTTTGAAATGATCAGGTTGTTGGGCAAGTCTGCTCGACAGCTAACAAAGAAAGAGTATGCCGAATCGCTGATCGAAGCCCTGCAGTTGCTCTCAATGGCGTATCGGAGTGCTGGAATGCTCTGGGCAGCGCGGGCGAGCTGCATTTTTGCAATAGCCTCGATTTGTATCGAATCAGAGGAAGATAGCGATCTTCCTGCTTCGATTGTGCCTACGGTCATGATTCTAGCTTGGATCGATATCGAACTTCGGCATATTCCAGAAGCACTGGAAGCTATTCGCTTGTCACGAGGGTGTGCGGCCAGCCTTCCCCTTGATGACGCTTCTCAAGAGCGCTTCACGAAGCGTCTTACGGAATTTGATCTCATTCTTGGTAGCCAGCTTCTAACTATTCCAGAGGAAGAGCTTCAGCAATTAGTTCAGTTGCCTGATGTTCTTGGCAGGTTGGGTTTGTATCAAAGCCGAAACTCCTTGCTCTATGTGCTTGGCCATGAGGAAACACTCAGGGATGAAGGGGCTATCCCTGAGGACGAAACGAGAGAGGGGGCGGCTGAATTTTTCACGCTATTGGCCAGTCAGCCTGCTTCTAGTAATCCTCATGGTCCCATCATCGTTAATGGGACTGAATCGCAGTGCTACGTGTCAAGAGTACAGGGTATTCGAGTGGAGGTTTGTCACCAGTGTTCCGAGTCCTCAATTCTTGCTGCGGAGGCCGTTATCGGCTCAGTTGAGGCTCTTTTTGCGACAGCAGTGGAACTTAAGGTAGTAGCTCATACCGAAAATTTTACTATTACCATCCACGAAAGTTCGGAATATTTGGTGCCTGATTTCAAAACCAATATCGACGATATGGCAGCAACCGTTCTATGGCCTGCTGGTATGCTTCCGGCTGATTATGCTCATCAAGATGCTGTCCAGAAAATGTTGGTTGGATTGACTGCCACGATGCTTTCAGCAACCTGTTATGCAGAAAATCTGAAGCAAACAGTCGAATGCTTGTTTGAAAATGAAACTGTGCTTGATCGAATTGGGATGATTGTTGTTATCGGAAACAGCCGACAACGTATCTTCGATAGGCGGCTGTCGAGATTGAGCGATTGGACCGACCTGGTTACTTCGACATATGCACTAAAATCATCGCGCCCTGTTATTAATCGACTGGACCTCAATCCTGTAGAGAATAAAGGTGATGCTTCGTCGGAGGAGAATCATAATATGCCCCCGACACCGACTGACCACCGCAATCTTGGTGTTCGTTCAGTGATTGATGTGCATCTTTGGGATCGGGCCGGCTGGAACGGAACCGCATTTGCTGATTGGGGGGCATCTTACCCACCGGCCATTGCACTAATGTTTACGAGTGAAGAGGCCGCCAGGAAGATATTCGAGCGTTGGCTCGAACGCTTTGGAAATATTGACAAGCAAGAGGAGATCTACCTGGCAATTGTGCGGAATATTTCCGCTGATCATCCAACTTACTACCGTGTTCTCATAACTTCGCGCATACCTGATGAAGAGGACGACAGAAAAGGTAAGCTTTTTGTAATGACGTCCCGTATGCAGACGATGCATGCTGAGTCGGATGCCAACTTAAATCGCTTCCTTGATGCATATAGTCGGTCAGGGGCATATATGTTGCTTCCTGCCGTCTTGAAGGCAGGAGTGCCTGAGTTTATTAATGAACTTGCAGTCTTGAAACAAAAGTTGAGTGTGAAAGCAGCATTTGAAGTGGGTCGGTATGATCCCGAAGCAGTGGCACTTCGAGAGCATGGATAGCATAAAGTCTTCGACGGCTGAGAAGCGCAACCTGATGATGTTGGTGTCGAGGAAGTAGCGTGTCACAGGTCAATCTCGCGTCCGTCCTCGCGGGGACGACTCAGATCTAGTTCTACCCCCACCAACGGAGAGCCGCGCAATGTTTTAAGGACGCCGTCCCTCTTGTGTAGCTTCGCTGTTATATCGACGCCAAGGGCTTGCATCACCGCCAATGTGGTCTTGAGCGTTGGGTTACCCCGCTCACTGAACGACCGATAAAGCTGTTCTCGAGACAGCCCGGTTTTTTGAGATATTTCCGTCATCCCTTTCGCGCGTGCAACCACACCAAGCGCCTTGGCAATATAAGCCGCATCTCCAGTCTCAAAAGCATCCGCCATGAAGAAAGCGATTTCCTCCTGATCCACCAGCGCGGCGGCAGGATCGTAGGTTGTCAGTTGTTTAGTCATATTGTTTGCTCCATTCTTTGGCCAGCTTCTTTGCGGCAGCGATGTCGCGCGTCTGAGTGCCTTTAGCTCCGCCGCACAGCAATACAATCAGAAGGGTTCCCCGTTGCTGGAAGTAGACGCGATAGCCGGGTCCGGAGTGAATCTGCAACTCACTGACTCCATCGCCTACTGGTTGTACGTCACCCGGCAAACCTTCAACCAATCGCATCAAGCGAGTGGCGATCATGGTTCTTGCTCGCTTGTCCCGAAGTTGGGATTCCCACTTCGCGAAAGCTTCTGTCTGTTTGAGTTCGATCATACGCCTTCCGTAGTCTATAAACTACATCCATGTAGTTTCTCGAACTTAAGCTTAGCTTACCCCTCTAACTCAGCTGTCAGTTGAATTGCTTCCGAGGTAGTTGTGCAACAAGCTGTTGCCCACTTGCTATGCGCAACTGTGTTCTACCGAAGAAGTTTTATACCTTGTAAACCCGGAGTCAGACTCCTAAAATGCAAGGTATGCTAAACCGCCACATCACTGAAAACCTTCAAGCTGCAATTGCACAAGTGCCTGCGGTAGCGTTGCTTGGTGCCCGTCAGATCGGCAAAACCACGCTCGCCAGGTTCGTTGCCCAAGACATAAATTCGATCTACCTCGATCTGGAGGCTCCCGAAGATTTGCTGAAACTCAGTGATCCCGCGAGTTTTCTGAGCCTTCATGCTGACAAACTCGTGATACTGGATGAAATCCAACGCAGTCCCGACTTGTTTCCCGTGCTCAGGGGGCTGATCGACAAGAACCGGGAGCAGGGCCGCAGAGCAGGCCAGTTTCTATTGCTTGGCTCTGCGTCGATGGACTTGCTGCGACAGTCGTCTGAAAGCCTGGCAGGACGGATCAGCTACATCGAGATGGGCGGGCTGAATGTTGTCGAAATAGATGGCAGTGACGAGAGTCGGCAGAAGCTCTGGCTAAGAGGCGGCTTTCCGGACAGTTATCTGGCCGCAGATGATGCTGCCGCCATGGATTGGCTTGAAAATCTTATTCGCACTTATCTGGAACGGGACATTCCTCAGTGGGGGTTCCGTGTTCCCGCCGCAAGATTACGCCGGCTTTGGACGATGCTGGCGCATTTGCAGGGAGAAACGATCAACTACTCCAAACTGGCAACCAATCTGGAAGTCGATGCCAAGACGGTCACCCATTACCTGGATATCTTGACTGATCTGTTGCTGGTCAGGCGCGTCGAGCCCTGGTATGCCAACGTCAAGAAGAGGCTGGTGAAATCACCACGCTATTACGTTCGTGACAGCGGCATATTGCATCGATTGTTGGGGATAAACAGCCACAGCCATTTGCTGTCCAATCCGGTTCTTGGAAAGAGCTGGGAGGGCTTTGTGATGGAAAATATTCTTTCGGTTCTGCCCAGACGTGCCGAGCCATACTTTTATCGCACAGCCGCCGGGGCGGAGATCGATCTTGTGCTCAAGATGCCATCTTCTGAAATCTGGGCGATAGAGATCAAGCACGGCGTGGCGCCAAAACTGAGCAAACACTTTACCCAGATTTGTGATGATGTCGGCGCGACGCGGAAATTTGTTGTCTACGGCGGTAATGATGAGTTTCCCGTGGGTAATGATGTGATGATCTTGTCTCTTGCGAGGATTATGGAGACGTTGCGAATGGACTCTTAGGTTGCCGTTTGTGACAGTTATTCGAAAATTTCGAATAACTGAATCCAGCAAGAGCCAGCCGCCCGGAGACAGAAGCAAAGACCAGGAAACGCCAATTGTTCGCCGAATTGATGGAACGGGTGGATGCCGCTCCAAACCCAATGCCCAGGCGGCAGCGTTGATTCTGATGGTTGATAAATATCCCGATACGCTCGATAAGCTGCACTTGTTGAGCAATGCTGGGGCGTAAATGAGGGATTTGGGCAACACCCTGTTGCTGCCATCGAAAGCAGATGGGAGGTTTTGAATCATGGCAATCTTGACCGTACGGAATATCCCCGAAGAGGTGCATCGCGCTTTGCGCGTGAGGGCTGCGCTGCATGGACGCACCATGGAAGCAGAGGTGTGCGAGATTCTGGCGGCTGCGGTGAAGCCGGAGGAGCGCGTGCGTGTCGGGGAGGCTCTGGCGGATATCGGCCGCAAGATCGGTCTGACCAATCAGGACTTCTCTGTCTTCGAAAGTGTGCGTGACAAGACTCCAGACAGACCGTTGCCCTTCGACTGAATTGTCGTCCTTCAATGCCCCTGTATCTCTCGGACTCGCTGAGTGTATGTAACGCTCTGCCAATTTGAATTGCCCCTGGAAAGGGTTTACCAAACTCCGCAAATGAATACCGGAGGTTGTCAAATTGGGTGATTCTCAAACCAAAGTCCCGCCCTGACTCAGGAATACTGCGTAGACCAGACGCCTTTCGGTTGCCAAATATTTCAGAAGCCGTGGCCGAAAATTTTGTATATGTAGAGTTATAGTAGCCAAACTACGATTAGATAAATAATTCAAAGTTGACTCGCGTTTGAGAAAGATGTATCAATCGCAGTATGACTACGACCGACTCGAACAAACTAAAAACTCTCTATACCAACCTGACCCCAGGAACTCCGCTGACGTCGGCCGACCTGGCGGCACTGGGCATATCCGCTGATCTGGCCGTCCACTACGTCCGCGCCGGTTGGCTGACACGCCTGGCGCGCGGGGTCTTCTGCCGCCCCAATGACCCGTTGGCACTTCACCCCTGTTTGGTGCTCCTGCAGCGTCGGCTGCAAGGCCTTCATGTGGGAGGCAAGTCTGCACTCGACTGGTACGGCCTGCGCCAATACGTATCTCAGCAGCCGCTGCTACACTTGTATGGGTGGGATGCGGGGCGTCTGCCGGATTGGTTCGTCGAACGCTTCCCCGCGGATTATCACCGCAACCGTCTGTTCAAGGAGGAGCCCAATGCCATGCTGTATGTCAGTTCATTCGAGAATGTCAGGAACGCGCCCCGGGTGTCAGAGCCGGAGCGCGCGCTATTGGAGTTGCTGAGCGACGTTGGCGCGCGCCAGCCTCTGCAGGAGGCTCGCGAACTGGTCGAGAGCTCCTACAGTCTGCGCGCCGATGTGTTGAGCGAACTGCTGCATCTTTGTACGAGCGTCAAGACAGTGCGCCTGTGTCTGCAGCTCGGCCGGGAAGGTTCATTACCGTGGGCCGCCAAACTTGATCCCGCCACGTTGCCCACGGGTGGCGACAAGCCGTGGGTCTCGAAATCAGCCGATGGGCTGCTGGTACTCAAACCATGAATCAGATCTACCTCGATACCGCGCGTCTGCTGACGCAGGTTGCGCCGCTTGTGTTCGCGGACGACACCTTCGCGCTCAAGGGTGGGACTGCTATCAATCTTTTCATCCGTGATATGCCGCGCCTGTCGGTGGATCTCGATCTGGTATTTCCCGATCACACTCTGTCGCGTGAAGACGCATTGGCACGTATCAATGATGCAATCCGACAGTCAGCTGAACGCCTGAACAAGCGCGGATTCCAAACACACATTCCGGTGGCAGATGCGGGAGAAACCAAACTGCTGGTTCGGCGCGATCGTATCCAGGTGAAGATCGAAACCAACTTCGTGATGCGCGGCACGGTGCAGCCGGTGCGCAGAGCGTCGCTCACATCTGCAGCTCGCAATGCGTTGATGGCGGACCTGGAGATTCCAGTGGTGTCATTGGAAGATGTCTATGGTGGCAAGCTCTGTGCCGCGATGGATCGCCAGCATCCCCGCGACCTCTTCGACGTGATGCAACTGTTTGCGCACGAGGGAATCACGCCGGGTATCCGCCGGGCTTTCGTTGTGTATCTTGCCAGCAGCAATCGCCCGATCCACGAAGTGCTTTTTCCGCAACTGCGCGACGTCCGCTATGACTTCGAACACAACTTTCAAGGCATGACTACGGAGCCGGTATCGCTGGATGACTTGCTTGCGGCTCGCGAACGGATGGTGCGCGAACTTCATCAAGGGCTGGATGACAACGAACGGCGCTTCCTGCTTTCGCTGGTTAGCGGTTCGCCTGATTGGTCGTTGCTGGGAATTGATCATCTTGAGCATCTACCGGGGATACGCTGGAAGCTGCACAACCTTTTTGCGTTGCAGAAGACCAATCCGAACAAGTTTGCGGTGCAGGCAGATTTGCTGGCAGAACGTCTGGGGAGTTGCATCGCATCGGTGACCCTGTAATTCGGAATTAACTCGGGCTGCGATTGTGTTGAAGTGAAAGGGTGGCAGGTCGGTCGCACTGCAAAGTGAGTGGAGTACGCCAATGACTCAACACGATTTATTCGACGATACACCGCAGCAGTCAAGGACACCCAAGCTTGCGAGCAAACCAACTGCTCGTCCAACCTACAACTGGTTCTTCGCCTTGCAGCCTTCCGTGAACGATTCGCACCGCATTTACGCAACTACCGCGGAACTGCTTGCAGCGCACAGTGTCGCAGGCAAGCGAACTCCTCCCGAGCGTCTGCATATCACTCTTGAGATGATCGGACACGATCTCGATGCAGAGGTGTTGGACCTGGCGTGCCACGCCGCCGACACAGTCTCATTCCCCGCCATCGATGTCAGTTTCAATGCTGCCATGACATTTTCGGTACCAGGTGGCCCGTTCGTGTTGTTGGGCACCGATGGTCTGGATGACGTTCGCAAGCTGTGGTTCGAGCTCAGTTGTGCCTTGGCGGACCACGGCTTTTCTCCCCCGCGTTCCTATGAACCACACATGACGTTGTGCTACGACCCGAGGCACCGTCTGCCGCGAATCGCCGTTGAGCCAATTGGCTTTCACGCTGGGGAGTTTGTGCTCATGAAGAGTCACGTTGGACTTTCGAAGTATGAGGTGGTGCTGACATGGCGCCTGGCGGGCAGTCCCACACAATCTTAGTCGGCAGCCACGGTTGTCCGTGAATATGGACTTGAACAACGCCGGCTATGCATCCCTTTGCAGGTGTAAACCAAAACCATCGTGGCGCGTTACATCGATTGGGCAAGCCTTGGCGGACAAATTTTGAACCCTCAACGAGGATTCTTTGCAGGAGAAACGAGACGATGAAAACCTTGATTTATGTATTCCCCCTTTTAGTGCTGACCGCTTGCGCCGGAACAGATCGGCGCCCCATCGTGGACATGCAGGGTGTGAATGTCACGCAATACAATCAGGATCTGGCCGAGTGCCAGGCCTATGCTGACGAGGTGGAAGCAGGTCGGCAGGTGGCTCAGGGCGCTGTGGCCGGTGCTGTGGTTGGGGCGGCGGTTGGAGCTGTGGTGGGCAACAGCGACACAGTCCAGCGTGCAGCCGGGGCAGGTGCGGTCGGAGGCGGTGCCCGAGGTGCTGCCAACGCAGCGGCAGAGCGTCGGCAGGTGATCAGCAACTGTCTGCGCGGCAGGGGTTATCGAGTACTGAATTGAGCTCTGGCGGCTGCCCGAACTCACTCAGTCCAGATAATCCGGGAATCGCGGCTGCCCTTCACAGTCGCGTTCAATCAACGCCTATTCTCCGCTGAATCGTTTGTCCTAGATCAACCTTATCTCTGATTCATCGAAATCACTCAGGTCTCGATCGATATAAGGAAGAAATCTCCCCGCAAAAAGTCCCTAATCGCCTCACTATTTCGGGCGGAGGCCGCCGACTTCCAGGTTGAAGGCCAACGTTCACTATCCCAGTGATGCAGAGGAGATTCACATGCGATTCATTATCAGTATAGGCAAAGTCCTATGGCTTACCGTCCCGACAATGTTGTTGTCATCAGGGCTCATGGCTCAGGGCGTCACATTCCACAAGGACATTGAGCCCATATTGCAGCGCAGTTGCCAGAATTGCCATCGGCCCGGCGGTGTAGCTCCCATGTCGCTGATTACTTATGATCAGGTGGCGCCTTATGCGGGGCTCATCGAGTACAAGACCGGCTTGCGTGACCGCGCCGGTGCCATGCCGCCCTGGTATGCCGAGAAAAATATCGGGATTCAACACTTCAAGAATGATCCTTCTCTGAGCGATGCCGAAGTCGTGGCGATTTCTGTCTGGGCTCGCTCTGGAGCACCGAAGGGATCTGCAGCCGACGCGCCAGCGCCATTGGTCTTCGATGACAGCACCAAGTGGAAACTGGGCGAACCGGATCTGATTGTGAGTCTTGACGATTTCTTCATGGAGGCTGGCCGACCTGACTGGTGGGGAGAGCTCCCCATCGTCCCCACCGGATTGAAAGAAGACCGTTATGTGAAATCCATTGAGATCGTGGAAGTCAACGATGTGGGTATAGGCGCCGAGGCGTCTGACACCGTCGGTGGTCTGTTCATCTTCCACCATATGATCTGGCGCACCGAAGTGCTGGACGAGAATGGTGAAGTGGTTCCTGGCGAAACCATTAACTGGCCGGTGCATGAAGTAGGGCGTAACGGTGATGTCTTCGACCCGGACGCGGGTCCAGTGCTCAAAGCCAATTCAGCCTTCTTTACTGACTCGGTCCACATGCACTCCAACGGACGAGACACCACTGGCCATCTACAGTTGGGCTTCACCTTCCATCCGCGAGGCTACAAGCCGAAGTACAAGAGCCAGGTGAGTGTCCTGGGGAATGGCGTGGACATCAGCGTGGAAGGCAATGGCAAGGACCAGGAGCTGCATGCCTATCAGGTGCTGACCGAACACACCAAGGTCATTACCTTCGAACCTCACTTGCACGCACCCGGCGATCGTATGTGTCTGGAGGCGATCTGGGGTTATTCCGTAGAGACACTTTCCTGTGTGGGCTATGACCATAACTGGGTGAGAGGCTATCAATTTGCAGACGACTACACACCCCTGCTGCCCAAGGGCACGATTCTTCATATTACAGGCTACTTTGATAATACGAGTGCCAATCCGAATGTACCCGATGCGCGCAACTGGCAGGGCTCAGGTAACCGCTCGGTCACCAATATGTTCATCGATCTGGGCAGCCGGGTGAGCATGACCGATGACCAATTCATGGAAGAAATGGAGAATCGACGCACAGTGCTCAAGCTGGGGCCAAACGATCACTTGATCGGATGCCCGCTGTGTCTGACGCCGCTGGTATGGCCCATTGAGGATGCTTCGGCCAGTGACTAGCACAGCCGGTCCGTCATCAACAAACAAACTTGTCAAAGTGTGATATTCCAGAGAAGGTACGATATGAAAACTGACAAATTCCTGAAGAGCATTGTCGTATGGGGCACGATTTCGGTGGCGTTGGTTTCTGCGATTGCGACTGCAGAGCAACCCTACTTTTATGCCAGAAACACATACTCCAGTGGGCAGCACACCGAAGTCGCCTATGAAGGTTGGCGAGAGAATGAAGACGGTACAATTTCGCTCACGTTCGGCTACTTCAATCACAACTGGGAGGAAGAGCTGGATATCCCGATCGGTAAAAATAATTTCTTCTCACTCGGTCAGGCCGACCTCGGCCAGCCGACGCATTTCCTGCCGCGGCGAAACCGCTTCACGTTCGATGTAATCGTTCCGGGAGATTTTGGAGATAAGGAACTGGTCTGGGAAGTGACTTCTCCCAACGGACTGACGCGAAAAGCGTACGGCACTCTGCGCGAAGACTACAAAATAGACAACGTCACCATCATGTCCGAGACCGGCTCTCTGGGTGCAGGGTCATCTGATCCGGAAATCAGGGCGAATATTCCGCCGAGTGTGGCTCTGGTCGGAGACAGGATAAGAACAGTCAGCGTAGGCCAGCCGTTAAGGTTCCAGACGCGGGTGAGTGACGATGGCGTACCGAAGCCTTTCGATCCCATGGCGCGTATCAGGCGATTGGGAGGTCCGGCTGCGGCTCTCGCAACCCCTGAAGTTGTTCGCCAGAGGATGATGATGATGCCTCCGCCAAAGCCCACTGTGGCCAAGAACAATGGCCTGTACCTCTCCTGGAATGTGTACCGGGCACCGGAATCCGTGACCGGGGTGCAGGATGTCGTTCATTTTTATCCGCCGCAGGTCAAACCCTGGGAGGATACCCGACCGTCGGCGAATTCGCCCTGGAGTTGGCTGTGGATACCTCCAGTGTTGCCTGAGGATGGCATGATTGAGGTGACCGTGACCTTCGATGAGCCAGGCACCTACGTGCTCTGGGGTCGAGCCGACGATGGCGGACTTTATAGCGATGAGTTTCTGACCGTGAACGTGGGGCTGTAAGCGTTACCAGATACCTGGATGAACGCACTGCTTGGCAGCCAAATGCAGCAGGAGGAGAGAATACGATCAGCAGGGCAGCGCAGGGCCGCTTCGTGTGCGGGTTCGGCGCGGACCTGTTGATCGTGCCGAATCAGTACTCATTCAAATCATTCCTCTGCAAGCTCTTCCTTCAGCGATACCAACAACTCGTTAACCTCCCGCACATAAAGCGCCTGTAGAAATGGCTGCACAGGATCGCTTTCGAGGCTCTCCAGTAACTGCAGGTAGTGCCGCTTTGCTCCGGCATAGTCTTTATCGGAAATATGCGTGAAACCATAGAAATACTGATTCGACAGTGTCGTGCTGTCGATTGCCCACGCTTCTCCGAGCAGTTCCCTGCCTCTTTTCTTGTCGCCAAAGCTCAGAGGCCATCCTGGTAATCCGATATAGAGGTAACCCAGGAAAGCCTGAGTCAGTCCTCGGTTGTGGAGGTGATCCAATGTCAGAGCGTGCTCCAGATCGTCACGGGAAAATTTCAGCAGGCGCGGTCCGGTGAAAATGTTCTGCGTATTGGCGTAACCAAAACGAATGCGCGCTGTAACAACCCAGGCGTTCGCGTCTGTCGGATTGAGATCGCGGTAACGCACAGCTTCGTCGAGCAGGTTGGCGAGTGGTTCTTCAAGATCTTCATCAGTGTCGAACCTGAGCTGTACCTCCGCGTAACGTTCGATGAGTTGATCAGGCACCGACAGCGATTGTCCAGTGACGGTGGCCGTCATCAGCATGGCAATCAAGGCGAACAGTTGTGTGCAGAAGATTTTATTCATGACACTCTCCATTGCAGTTTCATGCAGAGCAGCAATCTCTGTGCCAGGAGCTGCGTGCATTGAAACTCAGGGAAATATTTCGTGCGGATAGAAACTAATTGCTGGAGCGGTCGCGCAATTGGGAAGAGGTCGATTCAATTGCGGGAATATCGATTGTCACACGACAGCCCCGTTGTTCTGTCCTGTTACAGATGTTGATATCCCCTCCATGCGCTTCAATTATCTGTTGCGAAATCACAAGACCGATTCCAGATCCGTGCGGTTTGGTCGTATAGAAAGGGACGAACAGATTGTCCAGACTTTGAATTCCTTCACCAGAATCAAGAACGGTAATAATCAATCGCTTCTCGCGCACTTCCCAATCAACAACAATCGGGAAAGGAGGGGAGCCGGATTCGGCACTTGATCTTTCAGTGGATTCAATGGCGTTCTTGATCAGATTGATCAACACCTGTTCCATCAGCAGCGGATCGATGACCACTTCAGCTTCTCCGCCTTTGATATCGATGGCAATTTCCGGAAACAGGCTGACAACCCGGCCTGCCAATTGCCGCAGCTCTACTTTCCTTTTCGATACAGTCGGCAACTGGGCGATCTGCTGATGGTTCTTCACGAACTCCGCCATGGATTCCGCGCGGTTGCTGATGATGGAGATGCCGTCGACCAGTTCCTTGCGCAACTCTGTGTCCTGCTCTCGCAATTGCACCTGCTTGCTCAGGGCTTTGCTCAACGAGACGAGTGGCGCAAGGGAGTTGTTGATCTCATGACTGAGCACGCGAATCAGGTTGCGCCATGCCTTGCGTTCCTCTGATTTCAGCAGCTTCGATACATCGGTGATGAACAGCAGACTGTTGGAATGGCCATCGGCAATGAAGCGCTCAACGTGCAGGCGAAATCTTCCATGCACTTGCGCGATGTCCAGATCGAGGACGCGCGTCTCTCCGGCCTGAAACTGATTCGCTACCTGCAACGCTGAAGGAAGCTGTTTTGACTCCAGGCGGTTGTTCGAATTTTCGGAGGAAAGTCCAAGCAGTTTCTTGGCAGCAGGATTGATGAACTGCATGCGTCCGTCTTTCCCCCAGGCAATGATGGAGACGTCTATCTGGTCGATGATCTTTCTGACCAGCAGGAGGCTTTGCTCGGATTGGAGTCGTTGCTGCTGTGTGGCTTGTGCCAGCGCGTTGATGGTTCCGACGAGTTCTCCCAGCTCTCCACTTTCGTGTGCAGCAGCGCCTCGCAGGGAATGATCACCGTGAACAATGGATTCGAGAAGATTGTGCAGATTGCGATACTGGTCCTGCGTTCTGCGCCAGACTGTCATGACGCAATACAGGCTCAGAAATGCAAGAAAGCATCCCGCGATACCGATCAGATAACCGGAGACATCGAAGAACCAGAGAGTTGCAACAAGCAGTACGGAAGGGATGGTGGCGCCAGCCAGCGTGATCAGCGCCAGCTTGCTCTCAAAGCTGGTCTTCTCGCTTTTGGATTGTGTCTTGGGCAAGGTTTTCACCAGTCACTCAGAACAGTTTACTTCCACCGAAACTTTTCCAACCTTCGATAGAGTGCGCTTTTGCTCAAACCCAGCGATCTGGCTGCCTCTACTCCGTTGCCATCGAATCTCTGCATTCTTCTGGTGATCGCGTTCCTTTCGATCTGCTCGAACGTGGCGTCATCGTCGTTACCGTGCAAGTGGGACCCGATGGATGGCGAGGCAGACTGACAGTTCAAGCCAGCGGAATCAATTCTGCCCTCTGCGCAGAGAATGACAGACCTCTCAATCGTGTTGGACAACTCGCGGATGTTGCCGGGCCATGAATAGCGAGTGAGTTGCTCCATGGCATCGGAAGTGAACGCTACATCGGGCTTGTTGTACTTGCTGCCGAACTTGTTCAGAAAATGCTTGGCGAGTGGCAGGATGTCTTCGGTGCGCTCACGCAATGAAGGGACTCGCAGCGTGATGGTGTTGATGCGGTACAGCAAGTCCTGGCGGAACCGGCCTGCAGCGACTGCCTGATCGAGATTACTGTTCGTGGCTGCAATCAAACGGCATTGACTCTCCTGCGTGCGGGAAGATCCGACGCGCTCGAAGCGCCGCTCTTCAAGCACTCTCAAAAGTTTCACCTGCTGGGAGAGAGGTATGTTGCCAATCTCATCCAGAAACAGTGTGCCTTGCCCGGCCAGTTCGAAGCGCCCGATCCGATTTTCTCTCGCGTCCGTGAAGGCTCCCTTCACATGACCGAACATCTCGCTTTCGAACAGAGACTCGGAAATCGATCCCATATTGACGCTGACATAGTCCTGGTGCTCGCGCCCGGAAAGCAAGTGGACTCTGTGTGCGAGCAGGCTCTTGCCAGTGCCATTTTCGCCGGTCAAAAGCACAGTGGCATCACTTCTTGCCACTTGGGAAAGTTGTGACATCAACTCCGACATGGCGCGGGATTTTCCAACGATCAGAGAATCTTTCGACGTCAGTTGTTCGCTGAGTATCTTGTTGCGTTCTTCAAGCGTTCTGGATTTCCTTTCGCTCTGCTCCAGCAGTATCTGGCTTCTGATGACCGACAACAGACGTTCGTTGTCCCACGGCTTCTGAATGAAATCCCGCGCACCTGCGCGCATCGCCTCGACTGCCAGTTCGACATTGCCCCATGCGGTCATCACCACAATGGGCATCTGGTCATCCAGCTTTCTGACACTGGCGATCAGTGCCAGCCCCTCACTGCCGGAAGTCGTGTCCCGCGCGTAGTTCAAGTCCATCAACAGCAAGTTGAAGCTGGACTTTCCCAACGCGAGCGCTACCTCGTGCGGGCTGTTGGCAGCACTGACACGGTAGCCCTCGGTCTCAAGCAAATACCTCAGGGCCAGGACAATGTCCGGATCGTCGTCGGCAACAAGGATGTGACTGGTCATGAACTTTGGTTACTCATACTTCAATGCTTCGCTCGGCTCCATTGCCAGTACTCTTCTGATCGGATGATAGACCGCAATCAGTACGGTTGAAAACAACACACTGATCACGAGGACCGCTGCCAATATCGCCGTCAGCAAAAACTGCGGGCCCATCGCCTGCAGTATCAGCATGGTGAACGGCAGGCCGGCCAGCATCGCGAGAACGAAGCCAATCAACACCTGCCTGCTGCCGCGAAGAACGAATGTGCGGCTGATGATGCGATCTGTGGCACCGAGCGCCCGGCGCGTCGCAATGTCTCTGGCATGCACGTTGATGTCATTCTTGGCCAGCCCGAAGATGCCAGTGATGGCCAACAGGAAGGAGAAAGCACCGCAGCCGATGATGACCGACATCCCGAATTTCAAGGCCTGAGCGTTGGCCTGCTGCTGCTGCGCCCAGTCCGTGATACTCACACTGACCGCTGAATTGATCTGGTGAACTGTCTGGGTGATGATCCGGGCGGCCACACCCGGCTCAGCCACGCTTCGAATCAATACACTGACGCTCTCTGCGTCAACCTGGTTCAGCGGCAGATAGACCATATTGGTTTCAGGAGCAAACATGTCCCGGCCTGTGACCGGTGTATCAGTAGTTACACCTACCACTCGTCGCCATACATCTTCTTCAGCCGCTCCCAGGGAAGAAACCCGCAGACTCTTGCCAATGGCAGACTCATCTGGCCACAAACGCTCGGCAAGCGACTGGCTTATCACGGCCACACGTTCGCTTTCTTCTCCATCGAGAGCACTCAAGGAGCGTCCTTCCAACAGGGTCGAGCCGATTATATCCAAGGCCCCGGAAGCAGTTTGAATGGGGACTGTTGGCCTCTGATCGGGCGCCGCATAGATCTCGCCCTCCTGTTCAATCGCGCGCGCCCCAACTGACCCGAGCATCAGCACTTCACTGACATCAGCGCGCTGCACCAGCGCAGCGAGCACCGAGCGATTGAACTGAAGGCGTTCATCGGCCTCGTCATACTGCGCACCGAGATTCAGTGTCGCACTGTGCAGGTTCCTGGAGTCCACAACGGAGAACACCTGATTGAAGGAAAGCAGGGCAGTACCCCCCAGAGTGCCCAGGTAAAGAAGCAGCGTAATCATTGCTATCGCGATGACTACCAGGGCGCGACTGAACCGGCCTGATCGCAACCCCACAGCGCCTCTGCTGCCATCCTGCATGACGGAGTTGAAGTTGCCGTTGATCAGTCGCCAATTGGGAATGGCGCTGGTTACCATGATCATGAACAGGGAAAAAACTACCACCGCAATCAGCGTTGATTCGTCGACGGCGAAGTTCCACCAGAAAGGGGCTTGCCCTTCGGCCGTGCTGCTGATGAAGATGTTGAACACTTCCAGACTTACTCCGGCGACCAGCACTGCGATCACTGCTCCTCCTACTGCAATCAGAATGCTTTCGCCCATTGTCTGCAGCAACAGTCGAAGTCGGGGTGCGCCAAGAGCCACTCTTATGGACGTATCCTTGAGTCGCTCATTCGTCCTGGCCAGTAGCAGCGTGCTGGTGTTGATACAGGCCAGCAGGAAGACCAGACCGGCAAGCAGATTCATGATTGCCAGAGCCACCATGCTGTCTATGCCACCCATCATCTTCATCGGTAATGATGTGACGAAACCCGTATTCACGCGTTCCAGAAGTTGGGGGTAAGTGTCAAGGCCACTCTCACGAAGTGGTGGATACTGTTGACGAATATTCCGCATCAAATTGTCGACTTCTGTGCTGGCCTCTGCGCGAGAGACGCCGCTCTTCAGCCGTCCGTAGGCTGATACTGTGACGAGATCGTTCAGCAGGGGAGAAATCTGCGCGTTTGTTGCGGGCAGCCAGACTTCCGCCCCTGCCGGAAACCTGTAGCCTTCGGGCATGACGCCGACAACACGCGTCGGAATACTCTCTACCGCGATCAATTTGCCGACGATTTCACTGTCAGCATTGAATTGCTGCTGCCAGATATCATGACCCAGCACTACAACCGGTTCCGCGTTGTCATTCTGGTCAAAACTCTGCAGCGTTCTGCCTTGAGCTGCGTCGGTGGCTGAAAGCGCAAACATGTTCCACTCAGTACGAGTAGCCACTATGCCGTAAACGATGTCGTCAGACTCTACGGCGACGCGTTGATTGGCATAGATACCCACATTCTCCAGGGACGTAATATTCTGGCGGATCTGCGCAAACTCGAACGCCTTGAAGGGCCAGCAAAAGTTGAGTCTGCTTCCTGTACACACTTCCACAATGGATTCGCCATTCTCAAGCGGAATGGTCTTGTACGCCATCGTGTAACTCAAGGTGAACGTGAATACACTCAGACCCAGTCCGCCAGCCAGCACCAGAATCGACAATAAGGTAAACCCGGGACTCTTGACCAGGAGCCGAAACGAGTGTTTCAGATCAGATTTCGTGAACAGCTTTCTCATTCTGGTTTCTTCCTCTGTTAACACTTCTGAGTACTTCATCCTGCACGATCTGGCCATCGAACAGCTCCACGTATCGTTGCGCTCTTCTGGCGGAGGTCGGGTCATGTGTCACCATGCAGATGGTGGCGCCATCCTGATTGAGCTTTTCGAGTAACTGCATCACGATTTCGGCGTTCTTGGAGTCCAGGTTGCCACAGGGTTCGTCGGCGAGCAGTATCGCTGGCTTGCCGGCAATCGCTCTGGCGACCGCTGCTCTCTGCTGCTGTCCTCCCGATAGCTGAGAAGGGAAGTGATCCATGCGTGTCGTCATGCCCACCACCTCCAGTGCGGACAAGACTCTCTTCTCGATCTCTGGCGCATCAAGATCCGTTCGATACGTCAAAGGCAGTTCGACGTTCTCGTAGATGGTGAGATCGCTGATCAGATTGAAGGATTGAAAGATGAAACCTATTTCCTTGTTGCGCAGCCGCGCGCGTTCGTCTCGGCTGAGCTGGGAGGCATTGTGTCCATCCAGCAGATACTCGCCTGAGCTTGCGGTGTCCAACAATCCAAGAATGGATAACAGTGTGGACTTTCCGCATCCCGACTGACCCGCGATAGCGATGAACTCGCCATGATTGATGCGAAGATTGATATTCTGCAACGCATGCGTTTCCAGTGCCTCGGTCGAATAGACCTTGGCGATCGCTTTCAATTCGATGGCGGTCCTGCTTGGATTTTTATCTGTCATGAATGAGTCCTTATCTGATCAGTATCCGTTGGTGATTCTCCCAGGCACCGGGATCGGAGATTATCACGCGATCACCGACCTCCAACCCTTCGAGCACTTCTATTTGATTGCTGGATGCCGCGCCGTAGCGAATGGGGGTTTTATCGGCGAATGCACCATCACTGCTCAACTTGTAGATGGTGGACTGTCGTGATGCCTGGGCAAAGACTGGTCGTCGCACAAACCTGGTCTGAGGGATGCGTGTGATCTCGATGGTAGCCTCGATATTCAGCTCTGGGCGGGCTTCGGAAGGTAAGTCGTCCAACAGGGTGATTTCGACTACAACGGTGCCGTCAATGACTGCGGGATCGATTCGCGAGACTTCACCCTTCAGAATGGTGCTGCGGGTATTGATGTTCGCTTTCATGCCCACCTGGATACTGCTGACCTGAAGCTCGGGCACTTTCACTTCTGCGATGAGATCATCGGGCCTGACGATTCGTGTCAGCAAGTCCCCCTGGCGCACCTGCTGGCCCTGCCTGAAACTCATCTCCTGCACGATGCCATCCAGGGTCGCACGCACGGTCAGGTTGGCGACCTGCGTTCGAAGACGTTCGAGTGTTCCCTGCACTTGTCGAAGTCTCGCTCGCTGTGCGTCGTCCACTGCGCGCAGTGCTTCCTTGTGCTTTTCCAGCCGCTGCTGCAGAGACTCCCAGTTTTTCAGAACCTTTTCCACATTCAGACGGGTTCTCTGGTGTTCCAGTTCAGAGATGATCTGTATCCCCCGACTCAACAACTCATCCATGGCCTGCAAGTCCAGATTCGCATGCCTGTAATCAAGTTGTGCACTCTCTACTGCGGCCTGCAGGTCGAGAAGTTCTGACTCTCTGGTGATCCTGGCAGACGAATAGTCGGCCTCCATTGCCTCCGCCTCCAGTTGCGTTTCTTCCAGCAGCTGGAGTAATTGCGGGTTACTCAGTTCAAGCACGGGATCACCTTTGGTGACGCGATCTCCTGCACGGACCATGACCTGTTCAATCAAACCGTCTGACTCTGCTCCGATGAAGAAGATGCTTTCCGGCGCCAGCCTTCCGTAGCCGCTGACGGTGATCAGCAATTCACCCTGCGAGACTGAATCCACCAGAATCGAATCAGCACTTGCCATGTAGGTCACATTCCGGAATCGATTGGCGTAGATCAGAAGCGCCGCAATGAAAAGCGCTCCGACAATGAGGTGCCAGTACTTGCGATAGAGCGGGGTGGTCTTTGTTACTTTTACGATGTCCATGGAGGACGATAGAGCAGAGACCGTGCCAGGTGTATAACCAATTGTTTTTAAAAGAATTAAGTTGGCAATCAATACTCTGTGTTCCCAGTGCCGGAGTTTGTTTCTCAGGATGGTTCCCGATTTCGGGAAGCGGATTCGTCATCAAACGGAAGAACTGCAAACTGTGCCCGCTTGAACGCACTACCCGCCCTGCACACACCACAATTGCGCCAGATCAATTTCCTCCGGTGGAAAAGGAGTAGGGTGAAGGATGGCCCGTTCCTAAGAGGAGGTAGCTCAGTGAAAAACCAGGATCCTGTAAAGAATACGCTGGCGGTCATTCTGGCCGGCGGTAGTGGTACACGCCTGCAGCCCCTGACCGACTGGTGCGCCAAACCGGCCATTCCCTTTGGTGGGAAATTCCGGACTATCGACTTCACACTGTCAAACTGTCTGCATTCCGAAATCCGCAAAATCTGCATACTGACGCAGTACAAGTCTCATTCCCTTAACCAGCACATCCAGCGCGGCTGGAGTTTTTTGCAACAGGAACTCGGGGAATTTGTCGAACTCATTCCGGCCCAGCAACGAGTCAAGTGTCAGTGGTATCAGGGCACGGCAGATGCGTTGTTCCAGAACCTCGACATCTTCCAGGCCAGAAGGCCTGAATATGTGTTGGTGCTGGCTGGCGATCACGTATACACCATGGATTATGGGGACATGATCCGCCAACACGTCGCCTCGGGGGCCGACTTGACCGTGGGCTGTGTTGAAGTGCCAGTGGCGGAGGCTTCGGCATTCGGGGTCATGGGGGTTGATGCGGATAACGCGATCGTCGAATTTGTGGAAAAACCCATGGTTCCCCGGCCCTTGCCCGGCAGGGGAAACCACGCACTGGCGTCCATGGGCATCTATGTTTTCAATACCGAATTTCTGTATCGGCAACTTGTGGCGGATGCGCTCGATGATGCATCCACACATGACTTCGGCCATGACATCATTCCTTCGCTGATCGGCAACGCCCGGGTCCACGCCTATCCCTTCCGGGATGCCAGGACTGGCAGGCCGGGCTATTGGCGCGACGTAGGCACGCTGGATTCCTATTACGAGAGCAACCTCGAACTGTGCAAGGTGACGCCTGCGCTTAACCTGTATGACAGGGATTGGCCGATCTGGACTTGTCAGGAGCAGTTGCCGCCAGCCAAGTTCGTCTTCGATGATGATGGTCGGCGCGGCATGGCGCTCGACTCTCTGGTATCGGCCGGGTGCATCGTGTCCGGCACCAGAGTGAAAACCTCCGTGTTGTTCAACAATGTGCACGCCCAGAGTTGTTCGGACCTTGAAGAATGCATCGTGCTGGACAACGCAGTGATCGGCAGGAACTGTCGCATCCGCCGGGCCATCATCGACACCGGCTGTCACATACCGCCCGGCTCGGTGATTGGTTATGACGCGGAGGATGATGCCAGGCGCTTCACGGTGTCTCCCAAAGGAGTGGTGCTGGTGACACAGGAGATGCTGTCGCGCGTGGCGGTGGAAGAGCAATTGGCAAGGCTCTCCTCGGCGGTCAGTGCTCCGACACGTGTGACTGCATTTTTTCTCTTGACGGGTGGTTCCTCGTCGGTGGCTGATGCCTCCGGGCGTTCAGACATCGATGGCGATTCTGCGTGGTGAAGTACCAGCCTTTTTCGCGATAGTGAGGAGGGGGATCAACTGCCGAGCTTGTTCTCCAGCAAGAACATCAATGTGTGGACATCTACCGGTTTGCGCAGTAAATCACAATCGAGTGGCAGCGCTGTCTGGCTGCTCAGCTCGGACGTGTCGCCGGTGATGATGATCGCAGGCACATCGCGTTTGAGCACGGCTCGCAATCGGCCCAGCAGTTCTATGCCGTTCTCCTTCTGGGCAAGACTGTAGTCAGTGATGATCAGTTCGGGTGCAGTCCCGGCAATCGCGGCCATGGCTTCCTGCGAGTTCTTGGCCGCCAGCACCGTAAACCCGGACAGTTGCAGGAACAGCCGGGTGGAATCCAGCACGGCGGCATCGTCGTCGATCAACAGGATACACCCGGTACTTTTGCGCTTGATGGGGTCCGTCTTGACTGGCAGCGGACGACGTCCGAGCTGCCTTGCGGCCAGTGGCACCAGAACGCTGAAGCAGGAACCTTTACCCGGCGTTGACCGGACTTCCAGTGTGAGCCCGAGCAGCTCCGCAATCAACTTGACGATGGACAGCCCGAGCCCGAGCCCGAGCCCCTTGCCACGCAATTGTCCTTCATCTTCCAGTTGCCGGTATTCATCGAAGATGCTATCCAGTTCTCTGGAAGGTATGCCGGGGCCATTGTCACAGACCTCAATCCGTAAATGGCCGGTCAACCGGCGGCACCCCACCACGATGTGGCCTCCGGGTGGCGTGTATCTGATGGCATTGGCGACGTAATTGGTAATCAGTTGTCCGAGCAGTGCGGGATCCGAGCGCACCGTGGCGCTGGAATTGACGATGACCAGTTGTTGACGCTTCTCCCGCGCGCTCAGTGCTTCAATGTTTCGCATCTGTTCCAGCAGGGTGCGGATGTCGAAGTCACTGAATTCAGGCTGTACCTTGCCGGATTCCAGTTTGGTGATGTTGAGCAAAGCATCCAGTAGTCGGTTAGTGGCTTCGACGGAGTCCTGGCACTTTTCAATGACGGCGGTGATATCCCTGTCACTTGTCAATTCTGTCAGCACACCCAGGTACATGCTGATCGACTGCAGGGGCTGGCGCAGATCGTGACTGGCGGCGGCGAGAAACCGCGTCTTGGTACGGCTGGCCTCATCGGATTCTTGCAGCGCGTCTCGCAACACCCGTTGCTTCTCAATATCTCCGCGGATGTCGCGGAAACGCACCATGATGGTGGAACCGTTTTTCGCCACTATCGGGCTCAGCCCGATCTCGACTGGTATTTCAACACCCGAGCGGTGCAGGCATACCAATTCCAGGCCGCTGCCCATCTCACGCATTTCCGGTTGCTCCCGATATTTGCGCGTGAAGACATCGTGCTGTCTGCGGAACCGGTCCGGCACCAGAATCTTGTAGGACAGACCGATCAACTCGTCACGGTTGTAACCGAAAAAGAGCTCCGCCTGGCGGTTGACGCGCTGGATGGTGCCGTCAGGTTCGACAATGATGAAGGGATCCGGGGTGGATTCGATGACGGCGGTGAGTTGGTCTTCGATTGCCGAAACGAGGCTTGTTTCAATGCGGGTTGACATGGAACCCACTCACCATTTTCACCAGATGAGCAATGGAGCGGCTTTGCATCTTCTGCATGACGTTGGCGCGGTAGATCTCCACGGTGCGGTGACTGAGCTCCAGCTCCAACGCAATGACTTTGGTCGCCTTGCCATTGAGAAGGTAATCCAGCACCTCTGTTTCGCGAGGTGTCAGGGCCTGCAGGCGTTCCTGCACCGCTGTCTGTTGGACCAGGAGGGCGCGATTCTGCCGGTCCTGCTCAAGTGCACGATTGACCATGCCGAGCAGTTGCAGGTTGTCGAAAGGTTTTTCGATAAAATCGAAGGCCCCAGCCTTCAGTGCCTGTACGGCAGTACTGACACTGGCGTGACCTGTTACAAAAATGATGGGCAAAGTCGAACCCACCGCCAGCAGTTCTTGTTGCAGATGCAGGCCTGACATGTCCGGCATGTGGATGTCCAGAAGCAGGCAGCCTGCGTGCTCATGGCGATAGGCGTCGAGAAAGTCCTGCGCGCTGCTATAGGTCACGGTGTTCAGCCCGGCTGCTTGCAGGAAGAGTTGCAGCGAATCACTGACCGCTTCATCGTCATCGACAATATGAACAACCTGAACAGACTTCATCATGGTGTCCTGACCTGGTCGTCTTCGGCCGTAACCCCGGATGAGCGCACAAGGGCACTCAGCTCGTTACTGGTCCGGTTGCCGCGCAAGGATTGCTCGGAGATCTTCTCGAACAGGGACAATAATACTGTATGGTCGGCGTTGTCACTCGCCAGCATGGCACACCCCGCATGGGCATAATTCTGGATCGCCGTCAGGGGCTGACTCAATTCGTGCAGCAGGAAAATCAGTCGCGAAACTTCCGCCGCACCCATTTGTTGTGGGACTTGTCGATTGCTCATCGCATACGTTTCCAAGGCTGGCGGAGCCCGCAGTCTGACATAGCACTGGGGAATAGGGAACCGCTCTCGGAGTCCTGCTGCGGTGTGGGAGTCTCTCTGGGGTTGGATTTCCTTCTTACGTATTGGTACTTAGATGTAAGTACGGATTTCGCGAATGGGCACTGTTTCCTATAGTTTGCTCCGATTCCTACCTATTCTCACAGCGGAGCGCAGCACATGGACAGTAAAGTCGAATGCATAACAATCAGAAGAAGCAGCCTTCAGACGGCTGGCTGCACGACGTGCCAGAAGCGGACGCAGTGTCCGGCCAACGAGTTGATGGCATCAGGAAATGCGACTGTCAGGGCTATCCCGAGAACCTTTCGTGGTAATGAAACAGTGGTCAAAGCCGGGCAGAGATTCGATGGTTTGTACATGGTCCGCTCCGGCTTCTTCAAGAGTACGTTTGTGGGCAGGAATGGCGATGTGCAGGTCACAGGTTTTCACTTCCCGGGGGAAATATTCGGCATGGAGGGTATTGAGGCGGATTGCTACGGCGACACCACCATAGCCCTGGATAGCAGCAGCCTGTGCCGGATTCCATTGGCACTTTTCACAGCTGAAACTTCGTCTACCCCCAGCAACACTGTCAGCACAACCTCGATACTGACTCTGGTCAAACTAATGAGCGCGGTCATTGGCCGACAACGCAGCAGTATTTTCGATCTCGGGAAAATGGATGCCAAACGGCACCTTGCTGCCTTTCTGCTCGATGTATCTGAACGCATGGGCAAATGTGGTTACCAACGCGATGCGTTTCGGCTGTGCATGAGCCGCATTGATATTGCCAATCATCTGAATCTGGTACTTGAGACCGTCAGCCGACTGTTCACTCAGTTCGTCACCGAAGGCTATCTGGCGGTGAGCGGAAGAGAGGTGCGGATTCTCAACCGCGCAGCACTGACGAGGCTGGCCGAGGGCAACCCCGAAGGTCGGCTCCTGCAAAAGGCAGGTTAAACAAGGAATGGTGGAATGCGCTGCCGAAACCTGCTATCTGTCTTTCTCTCTCAATGAGAAATACCGGAGAACATTCAATGAATTTGCAACACGCCAGACAGCGACTTCTTGACACCAGAACCGAACTTGAGGGCAGGCTTGAACGCGCCCACAAGCACATTCGTGGCCGCGAGGAAGAGGTGAGCCCGAACTTTCACGAACAGGTCGTGGAGACCGGCAATGATCAGGTGGTGCAGTTTCTGGAACAGGAGGGACAGCAGCAGTTGCAACAGATTGACAGGGCATTGCAGCGCATCGACAGCGGCGACTACGAGCGTTGCAACAAGTGCGGCGAGGCCATCGGTGAACAGCGCCTGGGCGCGTTGCCGTGGACGGAATTCTGCATCAACTGCGTGTAGCACCACCCGGCTTCATTTCTGCTTGATGTGTTCGTTGACGCCACGCAACGATCAATCCGATCCATGGCGATACAATTCGCCGTTTACCCTTTTGTATGGCCAACCGAGGTGACATTCCCATGTTTGCATCCGCGCTTGTTGCTGTAGATCTCTCACCGGCTGAGCAGCCAATTCTGGACTGCATCCCCGACCTCATGAATTGGGGTGTCAACACGGTCACGCTTGTCCATGTAATACAGTTGGGATTCAACCGGTTTGTCAGCTATGGGCATGAGGATGATTACCATGCATGGCTGGAGAAGGGGGCTGCCCCACTGCGGGAAGCAGGTCTTGAGGTAAGCGTTATGGTGCGCAACTCCGGTGGCAGTGTGGCTGATCAGGTTCTGGAGGCTGCTGCTGAAGTCGATGCCGACCTGATCGTGATCGGTTCGCGGGGACATACTCGGCTCCGCAGCCTGTTCCTGGGCAGTGTTGCCCGCGAGGTGATACACAAGGCGACCAGACCGGTGCTGCTTGAATGGGTGGAACCCGGTTCCGAAGAGTCCAGGCGTTTTGATGCGGTCTGCACTCACACCCTTGATCATGTCTTGCTGGCAACGGATCTGTCCAAATACGCTTCAGCTGCGGAAAGGATTTTTGCAGGACTGGCCCCGAGAGCCCTTCAGGCAGATATTCTTACGGTTTTGACGCCAAGCGCTCTGACCACCATTCCTGCCTGGCCTCTCATGGTGAACGCGGCCCTTGAGGATATGCGCAAACGGCTACCGGTGCAGGCTGCACAGGTGAGTCTGTTGATGCAGGAAGGCAAGCCCAGTGAGAGCATCTCTGAGGTCGCAGCCAACAGAACTTGCACTTTGATCATTGTGGGCAAACAGGGTGATGGCCAACACGTAAGCAAGATCATCGGCTCCACCGCTGCCAGAATATGTGAGACTGCCCGTCGCCCGGTACTGGTAGTGCCTTTTCAGGAGCGGGGGCAACGCAAGACCACTGACAACGCTGCCCAGGGCGCCATCAATCGCATCCTTTTCGTGTGTGTCGCCAACTCGGCCCGCAGTCAGATGGCCGAGGGATTTGCCCGCAAGCTGCTGGGACCCCGGATCGAGGTGGTCAGCGCCGGCTCCGAGCCTTCAGAGCTCAACCCACACGCAGTGGCGGCCATGAAGGAAATTGGTATCGATATCAGTCACCACTATTCCAAGCATATCAATGACGTTGACATCAGCAACGTCGACCTGGTGATAACAATGTGTGCGGAAGAGGTGTGTCCTCTGCTGCCTGGACATATCAGGCAGCTTCACTGGCCAATTGCGGAGCCATCCGGCCACCAATCCAATTCGACTGAGGAGGAGCTTGCTGCAAGCTTTGCTGCTGCCCGGGATCAAATTCGCATGCGCGTAGAAATTCTTGCCGAGATGGTGGATCGCCTCGGTTGACGCTGTATTGCATGGACGGCAGTCAGGCTGAGACTGTGCAGGCAGAGACCGTGACGAACTCACTGAATCTCATCCGCCCCAATGAAAATGAGAAAGTACAGGCTGAACAGCAACGTGCCTAAACTGGACAATGGATACAGCTTGGGATTGATGCGAAAGAATCGCAAGGATAAACAGACGACCAGGAACAGAAGAGGCCCGAACAAGCGAATCTCGAACAGCCCTATGTCGAAATACAATAGCCCCGTCAGCGACATCGTCGCCACCCATGAATACAGAACCAGGATTGCGACGCGAACGGTGCTGTCCCGCGAAGTATCACTCATCAAAAGTGCCTTGCTGAAAAACGCACCTGACAGATACAGCGACACCGGCAGGTAAAACCAGATCAATATGTCCATCAGCACCCATGATGTGCGATCGGATACGAGCCAGATCGTGTGCCAATAGTCCAACTGCAAAAGGATGATCGCGACAAAGTAGCCAAGAAACGTGAAGGGTTCCCCCGACGAATGTCGCAAGTTGATATTGGCGATGGATTTGAGGTTCTCGGTCATGCCGAGGCCCAATACCAAGGTCATGAGTACCATGATGTATTCGAATACGTTCAATTAATTCTCCGTGATGTACTTGAGAAACATGCCGATGAGCAGCCCCGCCCAGGTAAGGGTTTCGAAGCGGGCGATATAGGCAATCACAGTTGCTATGGGCATGTTGATGATCCTTGCGGGGCTTCGTCGCTATTCATTATGAGCCGCGACGCGCATGATGAAGAATTGCTTGATGCCACGCAACGAGCAATCCGACTCCTCACGTTACAATCGCCCATTTGTTGAGCGAGAGACCGCACAATGTCAGCAGTATCACCACTTAGCCCGTTCGAACGCTATCTCTCCGTGTGGGTATTTATCTGCATTGTTGTTGGCCTCTCCCTTGGCAACCTGCTGCCGGATGTCTTTCAGATGCTGGCGGGGCTGGAGTACGGCTCGGTCAATTTTGTAGTGGCGGTACTGATCTGGTTCATGGTCTATCCGATGATGGTGTTGGTGGATTTCACCAGTCTCAAACATATCCGCGAGCGCCCCAAAGGACTGGTGATAACGCTGGTGGTCAACTGGCTGATCAAGCCTTTCACCATGGCCGCTCTGGGCGTGTTGTTCTTCGAGGTCATTTTCGCCGGCTTGATCGATCCCGCCAACGCCAGTGAATACATTGCCGGCATGATTCTGTTGGGCGCCGCTCCCTGCACGGCGATGGTATTTGTCTGGTCGCAATTGACGCGGGGCGATGCCACATACACCCTGGTACAGGTTTCGCTCAACGATATCATCATGATCTTTGCATTCGCGCCACTTGTCGCATTGCTGCTGGGCGTGACTGACATCAGTGTGCCGTGGGCTACCTTGCTGCTGTCCGTGCTGCTCTATGTGGTCATTCCTCTTGTCGCAGGGGTATTCACCAGACTTCATCTGCTTCGCAAGGCTGGTCCCGGTGTTCAGGGTAAGGCTCAGGTGTCCCGCTTTACTTCACGCATCAAGCCCCTCTCGGTGCTGGGGCTGCTGGCGACAGTGGTACTGCTGTTCGGCTTTCAGGGGCAGATCATTCTGGATCAGCCGCTGCTGATTGCGTTGATTGCCGTGCCTTTGCTGATCCAGTCTTATGGGATATTTGTCATCTCTTACATGGCGGCTTATTTTTGGCGTGTCCCCTTCAATGTGGCCGCCCCCTGTGCGCTGATCGGCACCTCCAATTTCTTCGAGTTGGCCGTGGCCGTGGCCATCAGCCTGTTCGGTCTCAATTCCGGCGCGGCACTGGTGACAGTTGTGGGTGTTCTGGTGGAGGTCCCGGTGATGCTATCTCTGGTGGCATTTGCCAACCGGACCAGTCGCTGGTTTCCCGCTGGTGATACAGACGATGAAACTGTGGCCGAGTTGCCCTCCAAGGAGAACCCATGTTTGCCAGGAACAAAGACTCTGCCATAGCTGAACCATAGGGGGTAATTTGGATAGCCATCAGCACGCGAATCATTTTGGCAGGGCGTTTGCGATTGGTATCGCGCTGAATTTGGGGTTTGTGCTCCTGGAAGCTTTCTATGGTTGGAAAACCGGATCGCTGGCGCTGCTGGCCGACGCCGGTCACAACCTGAGTGATGTGGCTGGGCTTGTGCTGGCTTGGGCGGCATTCGGCGCAGCGCGGCTCAAACCCAACCGTCGACATACTTACGGCTGGCGGCGCGCGTCCATTCTGGCCAGTTTTGTCAACGCCACCGTATTGCTGGTCGCCATGGGCTCGCTGTTATGGGAAGCCTCGCACCGTTTGCAAACGCCAACCACTGTCGATGGCTTCACCGTGATCTGGGTTGCGGGCATCGGTGTCATCATCAACAGCGTGACTGCCTGGTTGTTCGTAAGCGGAAGTGAGCATGACCTGAATATTCGGGGCGCCTTTCTGCATATGGCAGCCGATGCTCTGGTGTCGGTCGGTGTGGTGCTGGGAGGTGTGCTGACTCTTTGGCAGGGATGGCTGTGGATCGATCCAGTCGTCAGTGTTCTGATCGCTCTGATCATCATTGTGGGGACGTGGTCGTTGTTTCATCGCTCGCTGCATTTGCTGTTTGACGGTGTTCCTGACAATCTTGATCTTGAGGAAATTGAAGACTGCCTGTTGGCGTTACCCGGTGTACTGGCAGTTCATGACCTGCATGTGTGGGCCATGAGTACTCAGGAAAATGCATTGACGGCACATCTTGTATGCGAGGCAGCCGTCGACACGCAGAACGTATTTCTGAAACAGACAGCCCATGCGATAACCGAACGTTTCGGAATCGAGCACATTACCCTGCAGTGTGAATCTCCAGAATTTGCCGATCAGTGCCCGGTATGCCCGGCATTGGGAGCACACGCAACAAACTCTGGAGACAACGAGTGAGCACGAAGAAGTTTGACGTCGTCGTCATCGGCGGCGGTCAGGCCGCTCTGGCGGCAGGTTACTTTTTGAAGAAAGCGAATCTGGATTTCATCATCCTCGATAATCAAAGAAAGCCAGGTGGCGCTTGGCTTCATGCATGGGATTCGCTGCGCCTGTTTTCGCCAGCAGCCTACAGCTCTTTGCCGGGCCTGATGATGCAGCAAAGCGATACCGAAGGTTATCCGCATTGCGGCGATGTGCTGACATACCTGAGCAAGTATGAAAGGCGCTACGAGTTGCCGGTATTTCGTCCACATCACGTCAGCAGGGTAATGCGGGATATCGAGAACGACTGTCTTGTCGTATCGGATGGCAGATACCAGTGGCGTGCACGGGCCGTGGTCAGTGCGACAGGAACCTGGAGCCATCCATTCATTCCTCAGTATCCCGGACAGGAAAACTACCGCGGACAGCAACTGCACTCTGCAGATTACCGAAGTCCGGACGCCTTTTTGGGACAGCGCGTTCTGGTAGTAGGCGGTGGCAATTCAGGCGCGCAGATTTTTGCCGAGGTCGTAGCGCTGGCCGATACCTCATGGGTAACGCAGACGGAACCCATTTTCCTACCCGATGAGGTGGATGGGCATGTGCTGTTCAAGCGCGCCACTGCGAAATTGAAGGGCAACTCCGAGGAAGCCACCGTGGGTGGCATCGGCGACATTGTCATGGTGCCTCCAGTGAAGGCTGTGCGGGACAAGGGGTTGCTGCACAGCCGAAGGCTTTTTGCCGCGTTCACTGAATCGGGGGTCAAGTGGCAGGATGGCTCGGAAGAGAGTGTGGATGTAGTAATCTGGTGTACCGGATTTCGTCCAACGTTGGAGCACCTCGCCCCGCTTGGGGTGCTGGAGCATGACGGACAGGTTCAACTGACTGATGGGCAGGCCGACAAGACACCTGGTCTGTGGCTTTTCGGTTATGGCAACTGGGCAAGTCCGGGCTCGGCCACGCTGATAGGTGCCGCGCGCAGTGCCAGGGAGATTGCACCGGGGCTGATCCGGTATGTAGACAACCAACGGGAACGGGATATTGTGGTGTAAGTGGTTCGTCCACGCTCAATCCAATAACTACGCGGTGAAGTCGATGGTCTCAGCTCCTTTCTTGAGATACATTCCGACGGGCTGACCCGCTTGGTCGGCCATCTGGAGAACAATAATGAAAACAACCAGCCTGATCTGCCTGCTGCTCTTTCTGCTCCCATCGCTGGCCGAAGCTCAACGCCCCATCCGCCCCTTGCTGCCATTGCGCGCCTACACCCTGCAGGACTACAGGCCGGTGGATTTTCGCGAGGCGCTGGAGTTGCCTGCCAACATGGAAGCAGCTTCCTACGCCGCCGTGGCGATGACTCCCCAGGGCAATCTGATCGTGCTGAGTCGCAGTGCTCCGCCGTTTCTCGAATTTGATTCCGATGGCAAGTTCGTGCGCAGCTTCGGTGCAGACGATCTGCTGACTCGCGCTCATGGCATGACCATCGAACCCAACGGCAACATGTGGGTGACCGATGTGACCGATCATGTGGTGATGAAGCTGGATCGGAACGCCAATATCCTGATGACACTTGGCACCAAGGGCGAGGCGGGGGAGTGGAGCACAGCCACCCCGCTGTTCAACGAGCCCAACGACGTGGCGCTGGATTCCCGGGGCAACATCTACGTCGCGCAAGGCCATGGCGGCAACATGCCGAGGGTGCTGAAGTTCAGCCCGGATGGTCGGTTTATCACGCAGTGGGGCAGTCGTGGTTACGGGCCGGGTCAGTTCGTGGCGGCCCACGCCATCGAGATCGATGCGGACGACGTGCTCTATGTGGCGGATCGTGAAAACATGCGCATTCAGCGTTTCGACACCGAGGGCACTCTGCTGCGTGAGTGGAAATTTGATGCGATGGTCTGCGCGATCTTCCTGCATGAGGACGGGTTCATGTACATCACGACGGGCTTTGATGGCGAGTTCGCCAAGGTCGACATGGAGGGCAATGTGCTCGGTTCCATCGGCAGCCCTGGCACGGAAAATGGCCAGTTTGGTGAGGCCCATGCGCTGGCGATGGATGCTCATGGAAATGCGTACATCGCGGATGTCATCCTGCGCCGCGTGCAGAAGTTTGCGAAGGAGTAGGTTCAATGCCGTGGAATCACGGTCTGATCACAAGCAACCATCACGGTTACTCGCTGTCGAATGAAACATCATTAATGATTTGGAGACAAAAATGAAAGCACTGCTCTCTGTTATCGCCGCACTGATAGTCCTTGTCACCCTCACGGCGCCAACTACAGCCCAGAACGCCAGTTGTGCCCAGTGGCTGGAACACGAAATCACCAAACTCAATTCCTCGGACCAGGTGGATCTGTGCGCCGAGACTGCGGGCAAGCCGGTGCTGCTGGTGAATACTGCCAGCTATTGCGGATTCACCTATCAGTTCACCGGTCTGGAGACGCTGTATCAGCGTTTCAAGGACGAGGGGCTGGTGGTAATCGGTTTTCCTTCCGATGACTTCAATCAGGAAGATGAGGATGCGGCTGCCACTGCGGAGATCTGCTATATCAACCACGGTGTCACGTTCCCCATGACTGAGGTGGTAAAGGTGAAGAACGCCGACGCCCATCCGGTATTCGCGCACCTTGGCAACGAGACGCAAGCGCCGGGTTGGAACTTCAACAAATATCTTGTGGGCAAGGACGGCGAAGTGTTGGCGCACTTTGGTTCGAACGTGGAGCCAGGCGCTGCGGAACTGATTGCGGCGATCGAAGCGGCACTCCAAGTCAAATGAGCGAGCGGGCTTTACGGTTGCTCCGCTATTTTGACCGGTAACTGATTGTCCACGGCATCATTGACCAGAGTTTCCAGGGTTGCGTGATCCAGAGTCTCCCGCTCCAATAATGCGTCAAGCAGCTTCAGCAGGATGGGACGGTGCTCCTCCAGCGTGGTGGCAGCCAGTTGCTCAGCTTCGCTGACAATGCGACGTACTTCTGTATCGATCTTGCGTGCCGTGTCTTCGCTGAAATCTCTTTCCTGGGTCAATTCATATCCCAGGAAGGGATGTTCGCTGCCGATACGGAAGTGTACCGGACCCACCAGATCGCTCATTCCCCACTGCGTGACCATCACCTTCGCCATATGGCTGGCCTGTTCCAGGTCGTTGGCCGCGCCGGAACTGATATTGCCGCACAGCATACGTTCCGCGCAGCGCCCGCCCATCAGCACGGCGAGCCTTGTCTGCAGGTAGTCCTCGGAGTAATTATGCTGGTCCTCGAGCGGCAACTGTTCGGTCATTCCCAGGGCGCGACCCCGTGGAATGATGGTGATCTGGCGTATCGGATCGCTGTGCGGCAAAAACAAAGCTACCGTGGCGTGGCCACTTTCGTGGATGGCGGTACGCTTGCGCTCGGCAGGGTTCAGAAGGTCCTTGCGCTCACTTCCCATCAGTACGCGATCATGGGCCTTGTGGAAGTGCTCACGGGTCACCACGTCCGCCTTGTCGCGGGCGGCCAGCAGGGCGGCTTCATTGACGAGGTTTGCGAGATCGGCCCCCGAGAACCCCACGGTCATGCTTGCCAGTTCGGCAATATTGATATCGTTCTGCATGGGCACATTGCGCATGTGAACCTTCAGAATTTCCTGCCGCGCGCTGTGCTGGGGCAGTTCCAGGGTAATCTTGCGGTCGAAGCGGCCGGGGCGCAGCAGGGCGGGATCCAGCACATCAGGACGGTTGGTGGCAGCCAGCACCACCACGACCTCACCGGCCGTGAAACCGTCCATTTCTGCCAGCACCTGATTCAATGTCTGTTCGCGTTCATCATTGCCGCCGCCCAGACCGGCGCCGCGCACTCTGCCTACCGAATCGATTTCGTCGATGAATATCAGAGCTGGCGCCTTCTTGCGGGCTTCCTGGAACATATCCCGGACCCGCGAGGCACCAACGCCGACGAACATCTCCACAAACTCCGAGGCGCTGATGCTGAAGAACGGTACGCCGGCTTCGTGAGCCGTGGCCTTTGCGAGCATGGTCTTGCCGGTTCCCGGTGGCCCCATCAAAAGAATGCCACGCGGCATCTTTGCGCCGAGTTTCTGGAAATTCTCGGGAGTGCGCAGAAAATCAATGATCTCCTGCAGCTCCTGTTTGGCGCTGTCTGCGCCGGCCACCTGATCGTAGCCAATGTCATTTTCCTTCGCTTCGAACAGTCTCGCCTTGGACTTGGAAAAACCGAACACACCTTCCTTGCCACCTCCCATGCGTTGCTGAAACACGCGAGTGAAATACAGGAAGAACAGCACGATGAATGCCCAGGGAATCAGCGTCAACAATATCCGCAACCATGCTGGCTGGGTCGATGACTCCACGGTGATTTGCACAGCACGTGACTCGAGCGTCGAAAGTAACGATTCATCAGGGGGGGTGGGCTGCACTGTCATGAATCTGCCGGCACCCTCGCCACGATATACACCACGGATCTGATCGCCACGGAAGATGACAGACTCTACCCTGTTTTCGGTAACAGCGAGTTTGAAGTCCGAATAGGAAATCTGGTCGCTGGTCGCCTGGAAGAGCGTCGTGATTCCGTAGTAGCCCAGAAAGATGGCCATCATCCACATGAATGCATATTGATCGAAGGGATGAGGTGTTTTTTCGGCAGGTTGCTGTTCTGTCATCAACGTTCCTTATTGCTGTCTTGTTGGGATTCTGCACGCGCTACGGACTGCTTCACGGCGATGAAACTGTCTGGCGTCACGGATACCGAATCGATGCCGCATTCGACGAGGAAGGCGGCGAATTCCGGATGGTCGCTGGGTGCCTGGCCGCACAGTCCGACCTTCGTGCCGGTCTTGGCGGCGGCAGTGATGACATGGCGGATCATCCAGCGCACCGCGTCATCGCGTTCATCGAACAGTGGCGCCAGGTCGTCCGAGTCCCTGTCCACTCCCAGGGTAAGCTGGGTCAGATCGTTGGAGCCAATCGAGAACCCGTCAAAGCGCTGCGCGAACTGTTCGGCGAGCACCACGTTGGAAGGAATTTCGCACATCATGTAGACCTGCAGATCGAGGCTGCCACGCTCCAGTCCGTTGTCACGCATCACCGCCAGTACCTGATCGGCCTCCGCCACTGTGCGGCAGAACGGAATCATCACCACGACGTTGCGAAAGCCCATGGTCTCGCGCAGCCTGCGAATGGCCCGGCACTCCAGCGCAAAGCCTTCCTGGTAACGGGGAGAGTAGTAGCGCGATGCGCCACGAAAGCCCAGCATGGGATTCTCCTCTTTCGGTTCGAACTGGGCTCCGCCAATCAGATGCGCATATTCGTTGGTCTTGAAGTCACTCATGCGGACGATGACAGGTGCCGGGTGCAACACTGCCGCGATGCGCCCCAGACCCTGCGCCAGTCGCTCCACGAAATACTCTGTCCTGTCGGCATAACCGGCGGTCAGTTCATCGATGCGTTCACGGGTTTTCACGTCCTCGATCTGATCGTAATGCACCAGTGCCATCGGGTGAACGAGGACATGATGATTGATCACGAACTCCATGCGGGCGAGTCCCACTCCGTCCGCAGGTAACTGCCACCAACGCAGCGCAGAGGCAGGGTTAGCCAGATTAAGCATGATCTGGGTGCGGGTGCGTGGCAGCGTGGACGGGTCCAGGACTTCCTCGGTGAGTTCGACACGGCCTTCGTAGACGAAGCCCTGATCGCCTTCCGCACAGGACACAGTGACTTCCTGGCCACTGGTCAGCACTTTGGTGGCGTCACCGGCACCCACAATCGCGGGCAGACCCAGTTCACGACTGACGATTGCTGCGTGGGAGGTGCGACCCCCACGATCGGTCACAATAGCGGCGGCGCGCTTCATGATGGGTACCCAGTCAGGATCGGTATTGGCCGTGACCAGCACGGCACCGTCGACGAAATCCGCGATGTCGCTTGCACTGTTCAGTTTGCACACCGGCCCTGCGGCCGCGCCATCGCCGATACTCAGGCCGGTGACGAGCCTCGCGCCGCGCTTGCCCAGTCGCACCGAATGCAGGAGGCCGTCCCGGCGCTGGGATTGCACCGTTTCCGGACGCGCCTGCACGATGAACAGATCCCCACTCTCACCATCCAGTGCCCATTCGATGTCCATGGGACAACCGTAATGCTGTTCGATGGTGCAGGCCCAGCGCGCCAGTTGCAACACTGCAGCACTGGACAACACATGGGACTGCCGCTCGGACACAGTCGTGTCGACAACACGGGTGGTGGCCGCGCCGTCGCCGGCATAGATCATCTTGACAGTCTTGCCGCCGAGGCGTTGTCCGATGATCGGCACGAGATCGTCTGACTGGAGCAGCAATGGCTTGAACACCTGATATTCATCCGGATCGACCTGACCCTGAACGACCATCTCGCCCAGTCCCCAGGCGGCGGTGATCACCAACACCGAATCGAAGCCGGTCTCGGTGTCGATAGTGAACAGAACTCCCGAGGCGCCCAGATCCGAGCGCACCATTTGTTGGACGCCGACGGACAACGCTACCTTCAAGTGATCGTAGCCACGATTCTCGCGATAGCTGATGGCCCGGTCGGTGAACAGAGAGGCATAACAACGTCGGCAGGCGTCCAGCAGTGCAGCGTCGCCACGGATGTTGAGGAAGCTTTCCTGCTGGCCCGCGAAACTGGCATCCGGCAAGTCTTCTGCAGTCGCGCTGGAACGCACGGCGACATCCACTTCCTCAAGGCCTGCGATTCGGCAAAGGTCCGCGTAGGACTGACGAATGGCGTCGGCAATCGCCTCCGGCCATGTGCCTGCGAGAAAGGCCGCCCGCAGTGTCGTCCCTGTCTCGGCGAGTGAGGCCTGGTCGGAGTGATAGCGCTCGAAGGCGTCACGGATCACCGGCTCCAGAGCATTGGCTTCGATGAACTCCCAGTACGCCAGCGCAGTGGTGGCGAAGCCTGGAGGAACCCGCACCCCTTGGCCGCCCAGGTGACGGACCATTTCCCCCAGTGAGGCATTCTTGCCGCCGACGCTTGCGACGTCATCGCGGCCGATATCTGAGAACGGGATCGTGCGTGATGTCGCCATGTTGCTCCCCTGAAACTATTCATCGAATCGCGTTGGTTCCTCCGGCGACTGTAGCATAGCCCCGGGGCCGGTCCATTTGTTGGAAATCAATTTGGCGGCGGTTTCAGGAACGATAAAGTGCCAGAAGTCCCCCAAGCAGGGTGTAGATCAACATCACCGGGATCGTCCTGCGCAGCACATCCCCTTCCTTGCCTGCCAGGCCCACCGTGGCACAGGCTGCGATGACATTGTGCGGAGCGACCATATTGCCTACTGCCGCGCCAAAGCCCTGGGCTCCCAACAGCGTGGAGACGGAAAGGCCGAGACGCTCGGCGCTGCTCAGCTGAAACTCGGTGAACAGAATGTTGGAGGCAGTGGCAGAACCGGTGACGAAGGCGCCCAGCACGCCGATAAAGGGAGCAAACACCGGCCACGCACTTGCGGCAGATGCCGCCGCACTGATCGCCAGTGTCTCGATCATGCCGGCATGCACCATGATGCGGGAGAGGCCCAGCATGACCAGGAGCGCCAGAGCCACTGGCGCCAACCGCTTCATTGCCCGCGTCATGGCGGCTTTGATGGCGGCTGCCAGATCGCTGTCGTCCAGCTTGCTGTGCTGGATCATGCCGCGCTGACACCATGCGCCGATGAAGAAGCTCAGGAGCAGCAGCGTGCCCGGATGGTAGAGATAAGCCATCTGGCCCCCAAACTCGCTGAAACGCCATTGCAGCAATTGGGTACTCAGGGTTTGTTGCAGTGGTGGGATGAGGCGGGTGAGCACGATCAGCGCAGTCAGCACGAGGTAGGGCGCACCAGCGATCCAGAGGCTGCCTTGCGTATGTGTCGATGTGACTATGGGTGCTGTGGAGCCTGGTTTGCGCGCCGCCAGCAGCAGAACAATGAAAGCGCTCGCTCCGAGCAGGGCACCGCCCAGCGTCGGCAGTTCGGGCCCAAGGTTCGCGGCGATGAGGTAGTAGGGGGTCAGGAATAGCCCGCCGGCTGCGACTGCCCACATCCAGATGCCATTGCCACGGTGCACTGGCAAGGCCCGCTGGATCAGCCACATCGTCACCAATGCCATGAGCAGGCCCAGAACGGCGTGATAGAGCGCCACGGAGGCCGAGAGTTCAAGGGCACTCAAGGGAGCGACTGCGGCAAGCGGAATCAGCGGCGTTCCGACGGCGCCAAATGACACGCCAATGCTGTGACCGATCAGGACAATGGTGACAGCTTCCACCTTGCCGAGGCCCATGCTGACAAGGAACGGCGCGGTCAGAGCCGCTGCGGTTCCAAAACCGGCTGCCCCCTCCATGAAGAGCGAAAAGAACCAGGCCAGCATCATCGCCGTGATGCGTGGGTCAGCCGAGAGACTGCCGATGGCGTCACGCAGACGTTCGATGGCGCCACTGGCCTGCTGCAGTTCGTGAATGCACAGCGCCGGGAAGACGATCCACAGGATGGTGATCGCGATGAAGGTTGCTTCGAGCAGTCCGCCTCCGGTGGCACCCGCAATGCCGAGTTCCGGCAGCACGGTAGTGCCGTAACCGAATACGCCAGTGGCGATGATCAGGCTGAGCAGCAGACCGGTGCTGCCGGCCCGCACGGCAGACCAGCGCAGACCCAGCATCAATACCAGAATGGCGAGAATGGGCAGGGCGGCCAGAAGGGTTTTGGCCGCGATTGGCATCAGGCACTCTTCTGCGCACTGACCCGGTGCAGTGTTCCCTGACCGGTCGCAAACGCGCTGATGTTGGCGATCGTGGTGTCGGCTATTGCGTGCAGGGCCTCTTCTGTAAAGAAGCCCTGATGGCTGGTGATCAGCACGTTGGGGAAGGTCAGCAGGCGCATGAAGATATCGTCCTTGATGATTTCCTGAGATAGATCATCAAAGAAAAGTTCGCCTTCCTCTTCGTAGACGTCCAGGCCGAGATAGGCAATCCTGCACGACTTCAGGCTGTTGATGACCGCGCGCGTGTCCACCAGGCGTCCGCGGCTGGTGTTGATCAGCATCACGCCGGGCTTCATCTTTTCCAGGGCCGCTGCGTCGATCATGTGCTCTGTCTCCGGCAACAGCGGGCAGTGCAGAGAAATAATGTCCGCCACCTGGTAAACCTCGTCCAGTGCAACATACTCCACGGTGCCCAGCAGAGACTTGTCCGGAAAGGGGTCATATGCCACCACGCGACACCCCAGCGCGAACATGATGCGCGCGAATATCGAACCGATCTTGCCCGTGCCGATGACCCCGACCGTCTTGCCATACAGATCGAAGCCGAGCAGGCCTTCCAGCGAGAAATTCCCCTCGCGGACCCGGTTGTAGGCACGGTGGGTCTTGCGATTGAGCCCGAGAATGAGGGCCAGCGCATGCTCGGCCACCGCGTGGGGAGAGTAGGCCGGGACACGCGCCACTGTGATCCCCAGTTCACCCGCTCTGCGCAGATCCACGTGATTGAAGCCTGCCGAGCGCAGCGCGATCAGTTCAGTGCCCTGCGCCTTGAGAATCTCCAGAACCTGCGAGCCCAGTTGGTCATTGACGAAGGCGCAGACCACCTCGAAGCCATTGGCCAGCGTGGCCGTATGTTCGTTCAGATGAGGTTCGAAGTAGGTGAGTTCATGGCCAACAGTCTCATTGGCCTTGTCGAGGAACTTGCGATCGTAGGCTTTGGTGCTGAAGACAGCGACTTTCATCGGGATTTCCAGTGGCGTTGAGGAAGGATCGGATCGATTCTAGAACCTGAACCGGACGGCCACAAGCCGCCAGAGCGGTAGGAGCAGGGATTACTGATCCATATCAGTAATCCCCGCTCCTCTCTTCATCGAGCGCGAGAGTCACGTCGCTTTTTCCGCCAGACTGTCCCGCACCCTGCCGTGCACTGCTTCGGCCTCCGGCGTCATGATCTCCGCGAAGTCTTCCATCTCGTACACGGGCCGAATATCGATGTCGCTGATGCCAAACATCGGATTCGGACAGCGCTTCACCCATTCCACCGCCTCTTCCATGTCCTTTACGGTCCAGAGCCAATAACCGGCCACCAGTTCGCGGGTCTCAATGAAGGGGCCGTCGGTGACGGTGCGCTTCTTGCCGTCAAAAGTGACGCGTTTGGCCTGCGATGAAGGTTTCAGACCATCGCCACCCTGCATGATACCGGCCTTGACCAGCTCTTCGTTGTACTTGCCCATTTCAACAAGCAGTTCTGCAGGGGGCATGCGACCCGCTTCGCTGTCTTCCGTTGCTTTTACCATGACCATGACGCGCATGTGGTTCTCCTTGTGTTGGTTGTATATCGATTCTGTGAGAGGCCCGCTGGCCTCCCTGAACACTAGACGATTGGGTCATGACGAGATCGACATTGTGACCGATTTTTTTTCATTCAGGTCGCGTTCCTGAGTCACTTTTTGCGCTGTAAACGGTCGTCGCATCCCAACATCTTGGATTGAATATGAAGTTTTTGGGGTAAAAGGCTGTTTTCTTTAGTTTATTTGCGGTTATACTCCGGGCGGTGCAGCAAGTACGGAAGCATAGGGTAGCGGTGCAGTAAGAACCGTATTTTGCGAGTTAAATAAAACCAATAACTTCTTGTAGGGCAGGCGACATGCAAAACCTGACTATAGCATTGACGGCAACCGTCCTTCTGACCCTGGGAAATCTGGCTGAAGCCCAGTCTCTTCAGGGATCACGGCAGTCGATGGAACGGCAGCATCAGGAAGCCGTGAACCTCGGTTACACCTTCATCAAGACATCCAGCGCAGTAAATGATTTCGTGGAATCCGGTTATCTGGTGCGCGTTTCTGCCAGCAGAACCCTGGAACTTCACAACGTTTCCTATCCGTACGTGCGTCCCGCCGTCAAAACCTTCGTGGAGCGTCTGAGTGCCCAGTACCAGGCCGCCTGCGGCGAAAAGCTCACGGTTACCAGTCTCACCCGTCCTATTGATCGCCAGCCAGCCAATGCAGCCAGCGACTCAGTTCACCCCACCGGTATGGCCGTGGATCTGCGGATTCCCTCCAAGGCGAGTTGCCGTACCTGGTTGGAAAAGACCTTGTTGTCACTCGAAGCGTCGGACGTACTGGACGTGACTCGTGAGCGGAATCCTCCCCACTATCATGTGGCGGTTTTCCCGCAGTCTTATGAGACATACCTTGCCTCTCAGTCTCTGCCGAAGTCCGGCGGGTCTGGCAGCAATACCGAATACGTGGTGCGCCGTGGCGATACATTGTCGCGTATTGCCTCCATCACAGGCAGCTCTATCCAGCAGTTGCGAGCAGCCAATGGCCTGCGTAACGATCTCATTCATCCCGGCCTGAAATTGCAGGTGCCTTCGGGTAACGTGCTCGCCTCTGCAAATTCAACGCCCGTTGCGGCGGCACCCCGGGTGAACGAAGTGGCCACCGTGACCGAAGTGACGCATCAGGTCAAGAAAGGCGATACGCTCTGGCGTATTGCCAGACGCTATGGCATTACCGCTGATGTGATCAGTTCGCACAACGGGTTGGCCAGCGATTTCCTTCAGATAGGACAAACACTCAGGATAACGACCAGCCTGAGCACGCAGTGACCCACCCGCACGAATACTGGATGCAACACACCCTCGATCTGGCAGCTCATGCTGCCGCCGAGGGTGAAGTGCCCGTTGGTGCTGTAGTGGTATCCTCCGAGGGTGAACTCCTCGGGTCCGGATTCAACCAGCCAATTCTCAGTCACGATCCCACTGCTCACGCCGAAGTCATGGCCCTGCGCGCTGCCGCCAGCAAGTTGGGCAACTATCGCCTGCCCGGATGTACTCTCTATGTGACTATCGAACCCTGCACGATGTGTGTGGGTGCCATGATGCATGCGCGTATCTCCCACTTGGTTTTTGGGGCGCCAGAGCCGCGTTTCGGGGCGGTGATAAGCGGGCTTCGCTTGCTGGACGAGGGGGAGTTCAACCACCGTATAACGTGGGAAGGTGGTGTGTTGGCGGAGCGAAGCAGCGAACTGATGAAGATATTCTTCCGCCAGCGGCGCTAAGGTCTAATCCCGAGGAACTAAAGGGTTGAGTTTGTACTCCAATGACAGTACCTTTGATGCGTGTTGCGGTTGGCGCCGGGATATTTGGTCCGTTGCAGTTCGCGATGACAATCACGATATTTTCAACAAGAAAAACGATACATGCTAACGCTCTCCCGCCAACTATCAGCTCAGCTGGTAACTGCTGTAAATCCTGCGCATCTACGCACATTCTTTCTGTTGTTCGGCGCTCTGCTGATATCCCACTGCACCACTGTAGAAACGCCCTACAAGGCCTACGCCGGTGAACCGCGCCCCGCGTCTGAACTGGCGCTGGTAATGGGTGACATCTATTACCGTCAGGACTGGCTCAACAGCTACGTGGATGCGGTGCGTTTCTTCAAGGTGGATGGCCAGGAGATCGAGAACAGCCGCGCCTGGGAGCAGATCCTGCTCAGCCCCGGTATGCGTGAACTGGAAGTCTATTACTCGTGGGACATGGGCGCCCGCATCGGACTTGCGCCAGCACTCGTCAGCTATGCCTCCAATCGTGAATCCATAAGCCGTACGCTGCGTATTCATGCTGAGGCCGGCAAGACTTATTCCGTCAAGGCAGAGCCGGTGTTCAACGGTGACCCCAGCGATATAGGTTCCCTCGCTCACGTTGATTTCTGGGTTGAAGACAGTGAAGGTCGAGTGGTTCTGAGCAAGGAAGAAGGGCGCTTCCGCCCTGCACAGTAAGGATCGCTGGGCGAATAAAATCTGACTTTTCCCCTGACTATAACCCCTGCATCGCGTATCATTGGCAGCCTCTGAACCCGCTCCCAATCCTACTCAAGGCCCTTGCTAACGATGCTAGTTCTGCCCGGTGTGTCGGCTCTTTCTGCTTTCAAGAATGCCAAACTTCTCTCTGCTATCCAGTCCCGACTTCCTGCTGTCCGCGCCCTGAACGCCCGCTTCATTCACTTCGCAGACTGCGAACAGGCGTTGATTGCGGCTGAGCACGATGTGCTGAACGCCCTGCTGGATTACGGCACTGCCGCGCAGTCTACAGTGGACAGCAGCCCACTTGATGCGCTGTTGCGCGTGGTCGTGCCGCGTCCTGGCACCATTTCTCCCTGGTCGAGCAAGGCCACGGATATCTTGCAGAATTGCGGCCTGGGTAAAATCAAGAGAATCGAGCGTGGTATCGCCTTCCGCATTGAATCCACGCAACCGCTGAGTGCGGAGGATGTGGTGACGCTGGACACACTTCTGCACGATCGCATGACCCAGGCAGTGTTGCCGGACTTCGATTCCGTGATCACGCTGTTCCAGCGCGCGGAACCACGGGCGATGCTCTCGGTGGATATCCTGGGGCGTGGCAAGGTCGCACTGACCGAGGCCAATCAGTCTATGGGGCTGGCGCTGGCGGCGGATGAAATAGACTACCTCTATGACAGCTTCAATCATCTGAACCGCAATCCCAATGACATCGAATTGATGATGTTCGCGCAAGCCAACTCCGAGCACTGCCGTCACAAGATCTTCAACGCGAGTTGGACAGTGGATGGACAGGACAAGGACATCTCGTTGTTCGGCATGATCCGCAACACCCACGCAAAATCACCTGCCAATGTGCTCTCTGCCTACAAGGACAACGCGGCCGTGATGAGTGGCAGTGTCGCGGGGCGCTTCTTCCCCGATGCAGCAACCAAAGCCTATGGTTATACCGAAGAGCCGATTGCGATTCTGATGAAGGTCGAGACCCATAATCATCCGACAGCGATTGCGCCATTTCCCGGTGCGGCGACAGGCAGTGGTGGCGAGATCCGCGATGAAGGGGCCACCGGTCGTGGCTCCAAGCCCAAGGCAGGTCTATGTGGTTTCAGCGTGTCCAACCTGCACTTGCCTGAGTTGCCCCAGCCATGGGAAGAAGACTTCGGTAAGCCCGCGCACATTGCCTCGGCACTCGACATCATGATCGAAGGGCCGATCGGTGCGGCGGCGTTCAACAATGAATTTGGCCGTCCGAATCTGTGTGGCTATTTCCGTACCTATGAAGAGCGAGTGGACAGTGGCAATGGCGCGGAAGTGCGCGGTTACCACAAGCCCATCATGATTGCGGGCGGCATCGGCAACATTCGCGAGCAGCATATCGAGAAGGGTGAGATTCCCGTGGGCGCAAAACTGATCGTGCTGGGTGGCCCCGCGATGTTGATCGGTCTGGGAGGAGGTGCCGCGTCGTCCATGACCTCGGGCACCAGCAGCAGCGATCTGGATTTTGCATCGGTGCAGCGCGACAACCCCGAGATGGAACGGCGCTGCCAGGAAGTCATCGACCAGTGCTGGCAACTGGGCGAGCGCAATCCGATCATCTTCATTCACGACGTAGGTGCCGGAGGTCTTTCCAATGCGTTGCCGGAGCTGGTGAAGGATGGTGGTCGCGGTGGACGCTTCTCGCTGCGCGACATTCTCAATGTCGAGCCGCAGATGTCGCCGTTGGAGATCTGGTGCAACGAGGCACAGGAGCGCTACGTGCTCGCCGTCAGCTTCAAGGATCTGCCGCTGTTCAAGAGTCTGTGCGCGCGCGAGCGCTGCCCGTTCGCTGTAGTGGGAGAAACAACGAAGGAAGACGTGATCGAACTGACCGACACGCACTTCAACAACAAGCCCATCGATCTGCCGATGAGTGTGCTGTTCGGCAAGCCGCCACGCATGCACCGCGACGTGCGCTCCCTGGCGGGCAAGCCCAACGAGATTGATACCAGTGAGATCGAACTCGAAGAAGCGATTCAGCGCGTGCTGAGTCTGCCAACAGTGGCGAGCAAGAGTTTCCTGATCACGATCGGTGACAGATCCATTACGGGTCTCGTAAGCCGCGATCAGATGGTCGGTCCCTGGCAGGTACCGGTAGCCGATGCAGCAGTGACTGCCTCTTCATTCAACGCCTATACAGGCGAAGCCATGGCAATGGGTGAGCGCACACCGATTGCGCTGCTGGATGCTCCCGCATCGGCACGCATGGCGATTGCCGAAGCAGTGACGAATATCGCCAGTGCTGCGATTGATTCAATCAGCGACATCAAGCTCTCCGCAAACTGGATGGTGGCCGCCGGACATCCTGGCGAAGATGCGCGACTCTATTCCGCCGTGCATGCCGTGGGCATGGAGCTGTGTCCGGCTCTCGGTATCTGCGTGCCGGTAGGCAAGGACTCGATGTCCATGCGCACGGTGTGGCAACAGGACGGTGAGCGCAGAAGCAATACGGCGCCGATGTCCCTCGTTATTTCCGCATTCGCTCCGGTGACAGATATTCGCTGTACAGTGACGCCACAACTGCGTATCGACATGGGCGACAGCGATCTGCTGCTGATCGACCTTGGTCACGCGCGCAATCGCATGGGCGGTTCGGCATTGGCGCAGGTGTATCGTGAGACAGGTGCTACGTCGCCGGATCTCGACAACGCCGCTGATCTGAAGAATTTCTTCGCGCTGATTCAACAGCTCAACAGCAACGAATTGCTGTTGGCCTATCACGACCGTTCCGATGGTGGTCTTTTCACTACGTTGGCAGAGATGGCGTTTGCGGGACACTGTGGCATCGACATCCAACTTGCTGAGACTCTGAACGAACAACCGGGAGACGCAGGCAGCGATCCGTTACGCGTGCTCTTCAACGAAGAAATCGGTGCAGTCATTCAGATTCGCCGTGACCAGCAGAATGCCGTGCTGCGATTAATTGAACAACATGGCCTTTCCGACTGCACGACGATCATCGGTGCGCCCAACAAGCGCGATGACCTGCGCATCCTCAATGGCGGCAAACTGTTGTTCGAGGATTCCCGCATCAATCTGCAGAGACTGTGGGCCCAGACCAGCTATCAGATTCAATCACTGCGAGACAACTCCGAGTGCGCGCAGCAGGAATACGACACGCTTCTTGATGCCAAAGACCCGGGCCTGCACACGTCTCTGACCTACGATGTCAACGACGACATCACCGCACCTTTCATCAACGTCGGCGCAAAGCCAGTCGTTGCTGTACTGCGCGAGCAGGGCGTGAATGGTCAGGTGGAAATGGCCGCCGCGTTCGACAGGGCGCGGTTCAAGGCTGTCGATGTACACATGACTGATCTGCTTTCCGGCAGAGTCACCCTCGACCAGTTCAACGTGTTGGTGGCCTGTGGTGGATTCTCTTTCGGCGACGTGTTGGGTGCCGGTGGTGGCTGGGCGAAATCGATTCTGCATAACGACAAACTGCGCGTGCAGTTTCTGAATTTCTTTGAGCGCGAGACGACGCTGACACTGGGCGTATGCAATGGCTGTCAGATGGTGTCGCTGCTGCGCGATCTGATTCCCGGTGCAAGCAACTGGCCGCGCTTCGTGCGCAACCGTTCCGAGCAGTTCGAGGCGCGCACCACACTGGTGAAGGCTGGCGAATCGAACTCCGCGTTCTTTACCGGAATGGCAGGTTCCGTATTCCCGATTGCCGTGGCCCACGGTGAAGGTCAGGCCGAATTCCGCAGCGCAGCAGACTTGCAGTCATTGCAGAGCGGTGGTGGTATCGCGCTGGCCTATGTCGACAACTATGGCAAGATCACCGAACACTATCCGCAGAATCCCAACACATCTCCTGTGGGAATTGCCGGTGTCAGCAGTGCAGATGGTCGCGCCACGGTCATGATGCCGCATCCGGAGCGGGTGTACCGCGCTGTGCAGAATTCCTGGCGCCCGCATGACTGGACGGAGGATGCACCCACCATGCGTCTGTTCCGCAATGCCAGAGCCTGGCTGAGTTAAAAAAGTTGGAGAGAACCGGCTCCATTGAATGGGCTGATTGAGCGAGGCGAACCAATCATGTTCAAACTGTGTTTCTACGTTCCCGCCAGTCATCTTGAACAAGTGAAAACAGCCGTTTTTGCTGCCGGAGCAGGGCGCATTGGCAATTATGAGCATTGCTCCTGGCAAGTGCTGGGACTCGGCCAATTCCGGCCGCTGGCGGGCAGCAACCCTTTTCTCGGCGCTCAGGATCAATTGGAAACAGTCGAAGAGTATCGAGTGGAAATGGTGTGCGACGCTGCGCTGATTGGCACCGCTGTTGCCGCGTTGCGCGAGGCACATCCCTACGAAGAACCTGCCTACGACGTGACCCGCCTCGAAATGCTCTGACTGTCGCTTCGGCGTTGACTAAGTTCAGCAGAGTCATTAGGCTGCCCCGAACTGGCCCTGCGAAATCAAGTATCGCCATCCAATAACAACTAGAACAGGAGAGAGCCATGAGACTCAACCGCTGGATTGCTGCGGCCATCGCCGCGACCGTTACAGGCTTCACAATAGTGGTGACTCCCGTCATCGCTCACCATGCCAGTGGCCCGTTCTACGATCCTGACCGAAGGGTCGAGATTGAAGGCAGCGTCACTCGATTCGTGTTCAGAAATCCCCACGCTTTCCTCTACGTCAATGTTACCGATGCCGCTGGCGCCATCTCTGAATGGCAGATCGAGCTTGGAGCTCCTGTCAGTCTCAGTCGTACCGGTTGGACACCGGAAACTCTTCCTCTGGGCATGATCGTCAAGGTTTCCGGACAACCGTCACGCGCCGAAGGTTCTCAGGGCATGTGTTGTGTGCGCATGACCCGTCAGGACGGCAGCCCCGTTCTCTCCGGTGGGCGAGTCGAGGAAGCGGTACAGCCCCCACGTTGATACTCGGTGGGAGCGGGCCCTGCCCGCGATAAAAACCAATCACAAAACAATGTCGCGACTGGAGAGATCATGAATCCCATAGCCAATAAAAGCAGCTTCAGCAGAAGAGCAATGCTCGGCGCCGCAGTCGTCGCACTGCTGGCAATACAGAGCGCTCCGCAACTCAACGCACAATCCGACGAAATCGCGATTCCAGACCTGTCGGGCCTGTGGGATGGTGGTGGTCGTGCCCGCCCGGTCAACAGCGCAGATGTGCCATGGACGCCTGAAAATTTCCCTGTGCTTAACGAACGCGCGATTGCTTATCAACAGGTGTTTGAAGAAATCATCGCGCCGAAGTACGACTGTCAGCCGTCCACGTCTCCGGCGGTGCAGTACGACCCGTATCACATGCAGGTGACGCAGTGGCCTGATCGTGTGATGTTCCGTTATGAGAAAGACGATCAATTGCGCACCGTGTGGCTTGATGGTCGTGAGCCAAAGGCTGTTGATTTCAGCAATCAGGGTTTCTCTGTCGGCTACTACGAAGACGGTGTGCTGCATGTCACCACCACACACTTCCTGTTCGACATTACCGGCTTCGATGATTACAACGGCATTCCTTCCTCATCGCAGAAAGTGGTGACAGAGCGCTACTGGATGGAAGGCGAGGATCTGCACGTCACGCTGACAGTGGAAGATCCGATGTTCCTGCGTGAACCGGCGTCGTACACCACGCGCTGGGTACCGGCACGGGAAGGCTATGTGCTGGGTGCATTTGATTGCGATCCGGAATCGGCGCGGGCTTCTGTGCGCTTCTTCCCTTCGAAGTATAAATAGACGTTTGAAAATCAGTGTCCGGATTTCTACACCAGAAAATCGATGAGCAACAGTAGTTCTCTCTACGATCAGTCGAGCTCGTTCGGCTGGATCTCGATTGCCTTGCACTGGAGCACCGCCGTCGCAGTCATTGCACTTTGGCTCGTCGGCAAGAGTATCTCGTGGTTGCCAGCAGAAGATATTGACGCACGCCGCTCATTGCACATCATGATCGGTTTGATCGCCTGGTTGCCGCTGGTGTTGCGCATCGTCTGGCGATGGAAGGTCAAACATCCGCGGGCATTCGGTCAGAGCGCACGTACACACACTGTTGCACGTGTCACGCACTATCTGATTCTTGCTGCTCTTGCGGTGATGATTCTCTCCGGGCCGGTCATGGCCTTCTTTCTGCCTGAAACAAACTCACTCACCAATATCGCTCTGACACTGCATGCGAATGCCGCCAATGTTCTGCTGATGCTGATCGTGTTGCACGTGGGAGGAGCACTCAAGCATCTGATGTTTCATGATGATGAAACTGTGGCGAGAATCTTTGTGCCCCGACGTAATGGCAGTGCGAATGTTGATGCGGAAGATTGGAAAAAAGTGGGTTGATCAGTTACCAGAGCCGCTGTATTCGCCGATGAACGGAATCAGACGCCCGCACAGCAGCACGATAGTCCACACCGAGAGCGATGTGTAGGCGACTGCTTTCGCAATAGGTGGCGAAATGGTATCCGCATTCCACGCATTCATGACGGGGTGCAACTTCCAGTAGTACAGCATCGCATTGAGCCCTGCCAGCAAGATCAGCATCATCTTCAGTTGAAACACGGCGTTGTACGCGTAAGTCGCGGGATCACCATAGAAGAACAGAATCCCAGTGATGAAGTTGAGAGTGAAACCGATCAACACCAGTGGCAACAGTTTGTGGGTTGCAGACGGGTTCAGAATTCTGAAATATCCTGCCAGACGCAGATCGATCACGATCAGGCCGCCGAACAACAACGACAGACCAATGAAGTGAAATATCTCCAACACCGGCCATAGCCAGTACTCGGAAACGATCCACTGATTGAGCGCGCTGTCTGCGGCAAAAGAGACTATTGATTGCAGCATGCTTGCTCCTGACTAAGTGTCCTGCACGTTTCTCTGACAGACGATCTATAGAACATAAGCCACCAGCCGACCTGCGATGATGGCTCCTGCCCAGGTCAGCAGAGAGGCCAGTGCTACGATCTTCGTTGATCTGCTGATGTCTGCCGCGCTGCCCGCAGAGATTTCACTGCGCATGCGCGACTGGATTACACCTGCCAGTACCATGCCTGTGATGATCAGCGAAATTTTCACAAGGAATGCAATATTGCCAGCGAAGGTTACGGCCTGGGATGTGAAAAGAAGGGCGCCCGAAATTGCGTTGATGATGAAACCAACCCACGCGAATTTGCTGAGGGGAAGAAACGCGGCGGGATGAAGACCCTGGAAGAGACCGAGCAGGCGCAGGTCGCGGATCACGAAGATGCCGACCACAATGGCCAGGCCGACGATGTGAGCGCCGAGCAGGAGCGGGTAAGCCCACAACGACAAACTCACCCACATGGCTATCGGGGTGGTCTCAATCCACGCGAACATGGTCAGCTCCGTTGTTTTTGTTTCGCGTGATTATGAGACAAAAGATTGGCGGCTGCCATCACTGAGACCGAGGCAGGGGTATTTAGTTGCTGCTCAATTGCACCACAACGTCTCCAACCCCCACGTTCACCTCGATTCTCTTTGTGCTGTTGCCATAACCATAGACTGACTCTGAGACAAACGCACGATTGCTCACGAGATCATTGGCTCCACTGATGGAGGCGCTGCCGACGCCAGCAGATGCTTCAACGCGTCCCGCATGTGCTAGCGGAGCGCGTATCTTCGCCTCACCGACGCCGAGATCAACCCGCAGTTCCGTATTGCCCACTTCCGCGATGATCTGGCCAACGCCCAGATTGATGGAGGTTCTGTCTACTTCAGGAAGCTGAACATGCCAGTGCAGTTCGATGTCATCAAGATCCTGCTCGTTCACCTTGACGATAAGTCTGTCCCCGCGCTTGATGATCTCCAGGTCGATATCGTCGATGTTGCGACGGCGCCCGAACCAGCCGCGTTCGGCTTTGATTTCCAGTTCGATGAGCATTTCAGTGCCCGCGGCGCGTTCAATGTCCATGGAGCCTACGCCACCCTCTATCTCGATCTCCTCCACTCCACGAACTTCGATGCGTTGAGTGCGGGTGGCATTGTCGGCGGCAAAAGAGTAGCTGCCCAACAGAATGGTGGCAGAAATCAGAAGTGCAGATGCTGCAGTTTTCATGTTTGTTGTTCCTTTGCTGTGAGTACTGCCGGTATTCAGCAAGTCCTGTGCCAAGGAAAAATTGTCCTATTTATCATGAGGTTGACAGGATTTCTGCGCCGCCAACCTCTTGCTCTGTGGTGTGATTGACCAGTGTTTGGCAATTACGGGAGTTTCGTCCACTAACTGATCTGTTGTCGCAGCGCCTCCAGAACACTTTCCGGTCGAAACGGCACACGCCGCAATCTGACTCCGGTCGCATCATGAAATGCGTTCGCAACTGCGGCGATCATCGGCTTGTGGCAGGCCTCGCCCGCTCCGTAGTGCGGCATGTCAGGCCGGTCGGGATTCGGATCGCCGTTGACGATGATTACCTCAATGGATTCCGGTGTATCCGAGTGGCGAAGGGTAGGATGGGATGCCCAGTCCACGCTGGTGACTTTCTCGTTGTCGAAGCGCACTTCCTCCCAAAGCGCGCGGCTCAGTCCGTGCAGCATGCCGCACTCCACCGTGTACTTCATGCCCATGGGGTTGATGACAAGACCGCAGTCGTGGGCACAAACGAGCCGTCTGACGAAGATGCGCCCGGTTTCGCGGTTTACTTCCACATCGGCGATGATGGCGACGACGGTGCCACTGCGGAAGGTGTAAGCAATGCCGCGCCCGTTGACGATCGGGCTTGATGCTGCAGCCATGAGGGGATTCGGAGAGGGCCGGTTATCCCAGCCGTAAGATTCCGCCGCCGCGCGCACAGTTGCGAGCGAACGGGCCTTGCGAAACAGCGCATCTTCTGTGCTGTCTTCAATCATGCTGAGACGGAACTCGACAGGGTCGGCATTGGCAGCGGTCGCCATCTCGTCAATGAATGCCTCGAAGGCGTAGGTCACCTGCGGTCCATTGGGGTCGCGCAGATTGCCGCAGCGCAGCGGCGTCTCCCAGATCATCGGCAGGCTCACCACGTGTCCGACCATGCGTTGATGCTCTATGCCGTACTGACTCGACGGCAGCGCGGCGCCGCCCTGGGCAGGCTGTGCCGGTCGTAGCCCCATCAATTGCGCTATCAGAACGGTATCGGGTTCGTTGTAGCCGACGTGGTTGTAATCCAGCGAGCGGGCTTCGTATTCGATGGCGACCGGCCTGCCGGTGGCATCCAGTGCGCCCCGCATCCTGAAAGTGTAGGCAGGGCCTTTGGTATCCCAGGCGGTTTCCTCGTCACGACTCCACTGCACACGAACGGGTCTGCCCAACTCTTTCGCCAGAAACGCCGCCTCGAATCCGACGTCATCGGCGGCCGTGCGTCCGTACACCTGTGGGCCGTCCATGTAGATCGCACGGACGCGATCTTCCGGCATGGCGAGAAAGCGGGCGACCCCGAGCCGGAGTCCGTAGATTTTCATGTCGTTCGAGTAGATGGTCATCAGACCGTTGGAGGGATCGGCCAGCGCATGGGCCGGGCCTATCGCCGTGTGCCCCTGGAAGGGCACTTCGTAATCTGCCTCCAGAACGCGCGCGGCGACAGCGAAGGCTGCGTCGGGATCTCCAGTGATGACGGTCCTGCTGCTCGAAGTCGGTGTCTGCACGCGCATGAAGTCAAACAGGTCTGCCGAGCGAGGGAAGGCTGCTTCAGCAGGCGGTGTCCATTCTGCTCTCAGTGCCCGAGCGCCATTGATCGCCTGTTCTTCACGTTCAAAAACCACGGCCAGATAATTGCGGCGCCGCACAACAGCCACGAAGCCCGGCAATCCCGATACCGACGCTTCATCGACACTGGCAAGTGTGGCACCTGCCACCGGCGGTCGGACATTGCGCGCATGCACCATGCCGGGCAGCTTGACGTCCACAGCCCAGGTCAGCGAACCGTCCACCTTGGCCGGGATATCGTAGCGCGGGAGCGACTGGCCAATCACGCGCAGATCCTGCACCGGCTTCACGTCGGCGAGGCCGCGGGTCTGATTGATATTGTCGCCAGTCAGTGTGACGTCGAAACGTCGGCCTCCGATCAGCTCGGCGTAGGTGACGGATCTGGAGGAATTGCTGACAACTGAGACCGTGCCATTGTTGACTGTCAGTTCTGCCACTGGAGTGTCGAGCGAGTCAGATGCCAGCTCAAGCAGCACTCGCCGGGCTTCGGCGGCCGTACGCCGCATGGGCCAGCCGTCCACTTCGATGCCATCGGAGCCGCCCGAGCCGCCCTGATCCGGTGTTATGTCTGTGTTGCCCATGATGAGGACGGCTCTGTCGTAGGCGATGTCCAGTTCATCACACATCATCTGGCGATATGCCGTGCCCGTGCCCTGACCGCCGTCGGTCTTGCCGACATGGAAAGTGGCCGTATTGTCGGGATGGATCACGATCCAGGTGTCAAGTTGGCGATAGTCCGGAATAGGGTAGGGGCCTGCGCTCCCTGATGCAGCCTGGGCGAGAGCACGACCCGTGGGATTGACGCCGAGATAAGCGCTGATGAACAGGGCGCCGGATGCCTTCAGAAAACCTCGGCGTGATGTGGAGGGGTTGATGCTGTGCACCGCTTCGGCGATCTCGCTTGGGAGCGTCAGTCCTGGTCTGTGCCTGGTCATGTTGTCACTCCTGACTTTGCAGCGGCAGGGGATGCGTTATAGAACGCAGCGGTCGACTGCCCCGCAGCGCGCTTGATCGCAGCCTGTATTCGGTAATAACTCATGCACCGGCACAGAACGCCCTCCATGCCCGCACGAATCTCGCTGTCGGTTGGATTGGGATTGGCATTCAGCAGTGCCCGCGCAGTGAGGATCTGACCGTTCTGACAATACCCGCACTGTGGCACCTGCTCGTCTATCCAGGCCTGCTGCAGCGGGTCGAGCCGACCATTTCGGGCCAGCCCTTCCAGCGTGGTGATTTGCCCGCGCACTGCAGAGACGGGAGTTACGCATGACCGCGTGGCCACGCCATCGACCAGGACAGTGCAGGCGCCACATTGAGCGAGCCCGCAACCAAAACGCGGCCCCTTGAAGTCGAGGTCGTTGCGCAGGACGTATAACAGAGGCGTCGATGCCTCCACGTCCACGTCATGATTGGTACCATTGATGCTGAGAGAGATCATGGGGTCAAAGTCCTTGATTGGGATCATGGGATCGGGGATCAGGCTCCTGGATCCTATGGATCAAGGAACCTGATCCCCCATGAGCACCTGTTATCGTGTGTAGGTGTTGAACCAGTCCACCATGCGTGTCCACGCCAGCGTGGCCGCTGCCTCGTTGTAGCGTTCAGGCGTGGCATCGTTGAAGAAGCCGTGCAGAGCGCCAGGATGGATGTCGGCGTCGTAGGTGACACCTGCCGCCCTCAGTGCCGTCTCATAGGCTGGCCAGGCTTCGACGAGTCGGGTGTCCAGTTCGCCGTGCTGCACGAGTATCGCCGCTTTGATGTTGGGTACGTCAGCTTCTGGCGCCGCGCCGCCGTAGAAGGGGACTGCAGCCGCAAGATCGGCTCCCAGCCGTACGGCCAGCTGGTTCGATACACCACCGCCGTAGCAGAAGCCGGTGGCGCCAATCCTGCCATTGCAGTCGTCGCGCCCCTTCAACCACAGCGCAGCGGCGACGATATCCTCAAAGCGCTTGTCGGCGTCCAGACCGTTGAACAATTGTCCGCCCTGATAGTCGTCGCCTGGGTAACCACCCACTGAGGTCAGTACGTCGGGAGCAAAGGTCATGAAGTTGGCCAGTGCGAGTCGGCGCGCAACGTCTTCCGTATGCGGGTTGAGCCCGCGATTCTCATGCACCACGATGATGCCCGGTAATCGGGTTGGAGTTTCCGAGCGGCTGTCGGCGCTGAACGGACGTACCAGGTAGCCCCTGATGTAGCCGTGTCCTTGCGGCGAGGGTACGGTGACATAGCTTGCCCTGATTCGTTCGTCGTCTCTCGCGATCTGCTGCCCCATGGCGTAGTTCGGCATCAGTGCGTCAACGATGGCGCCAGCCGTCAACCCGGCAACGACAAACTGCTTGGCACGGTTAAGGAAAGTTCGGCGACTGATCTCGCCGTGGACATATTGGTTATAGAGTTCGATCGCTTCCACAGGCACTGTGCGTTTTTCTTTCGATGACATGGTGTCACTCCCATTTATTTATTCTTGTTTGGCGGATTTGGCAGGCAGGTTTAGGTATGACCAACCGAGAGCCCCATACAGTTCAGAGGCTCCCTAGAGATTGAGTGCCTGTCTGAGTTCAGCCGCAGTCATACCGCGCACATAGACATCGGTGCCACGATCAAAACGTCGCGCGCTGCTCAGCGGTCCAACAAACACGGGGTCAAATCCGGCATCCCGCACCAGGCGTTCAGTAATTGCCACCGCCTCCGCATCATCACCAGCCACTGGAATACCAATCAGCTCACCCTCGCGGTGATGCTGTTCCTCCACCATGGCAAAGCTGACGGCGTTGAACGCGCGTACCAGTCTGGTGCCGGGGAAGAATTCTGCTGACGCAACTCCAGTGCCTTTGGCAATCGCCTCGTCTGCCATCGGACCATCTCTGTCTGCGCGGGGATTGGCGCAATCGATCACGATCTTGCCCTGCAGGTACTGCGCGTTGTCAGCGCCGACCTGCGGCATGGCGCCATAGGGAACTGCGATCAGCACGATGTCACCGAACTGTGCTGCCTCTGCCACGGTTCCGGCGCGTGCATTCGGACCAGCCTCTGCCACCAATGGAGCCAGTTCATCCGGATTGCGGGATGAGAACAGGATCTGGTGCCCGGCTTCCGCCCAGCGCTTGCCAACCGCGCCACCGATCTGGCCGGAGCCGATGATGCCGATGCGCAGGGGTTCCTGGGCCATTGTGGTGATGCCGGAGACTCCAAGAAATGTGGAGGATGCTGCTCCTATCAGAAACAGCTTGTTCAATTCCCGGCGCGTGAAAGTTTTGCGGACGGACATGCTGTGCTCCTTCTACTGGCGAGCTGAGTGGGTGGCGTGGATTCATGTTCGCGAGCGACAGCAGTAAAACGCATTGATCGGGTCACTGTCAAAGCGGCGTTTCAGGTGGCAGGCCGGTGAGTTCACGACTCAGGGTGTCCAGCCTCTGCCGTGCTGCAGCATCATACGCCTGACTGGATGCTCGCGCTTCGCGTAACCCATTGAAATAGAGCCCGGTGCGACCAATCAGGGCTGGGGAGGCTGCTAGATTGACCAGCGCCGTTGCACCTTCATCGACGGTGGTGCGCGCTGGCGAAGACATTTGTCTGACCAGTGTAGTGTCCATCATCGTCGCAGGGTGCAGCGTGTTGAAGGTCAGTTCAGCCGCATCGTAGCGTGTCGCCAGATGAAACGTGTGGAGAATCTGCGCCAGTTTGCTCTGCGAGTACGCTGCATTACTGTCGAAACTTCTCTCCATCATGATGTCATCGAAATTCACGGAACGCTGTGCACCGGAAGCCACATTGATTACCTGGGCCGGAGCGCTGGTTTCGAGAAGCGGCAGCAGCAAATCTGTCAGCAGGTAATGGGAAAGGTAGTTGACTTGAAAAATCATTTCGTAGCCGTCGGCACTGGTTTGCCGTGCACCATCGGCAAAACCGGAACCAATGCCAGCATTGTTGATCAGCAAATGCAGTTGCTCGTGATCCTCTCGCACAGCGGCAGCCAGTTCGCGCACATCGGCAAGTGAGCCGAGATCTGCGGCATAGAACTGAGCGCTGCCAGCGCCTGAATTGATTTCCTCCACCACTTCTGCGCCGCGTTCAGCATTACGCCCATGCACCAGCACATGCGCGCCAAGTGCACCAAGACGCAAGGCTGTTTCGCGGCCAAGCCCATCCGTGGACCCTGTGATGAGGACGGTTCTGCCTGCCAGTGAGGGGTATTCCGAACCGACTGGCTGCGCCACAGCGATGGAAGTGAAGGAAGACATAACCATAACCGCCGTCAAAAATTTTCGAAAGGATTGCATGGTGTTTCCTGTTCAATAGGATTGGCGTCAGGAGTGAGACCTGAGTCCGCCCGGGTTTGGTTCACAGCATAACCTGAAATGCGAAAGGGGCCATCAGGCCCCTTTGCAACGATTGTACACAGATCAGAAATCGTACCGCACAGTCGCCCCATAAGTACGCGGATCACCCAGCACCGCCGCATAGTGACCAGCATTACCTGCACCCGGCAACAACTGCTCGAAGTAGTCCTTGTCTGTCACGTTGCGTGACCACACAAAGCCCGACCAGCTATTGTCGGTGCGGAAGCCAAGCCGCGCACCTGTACTTCTTCGGCATTGGCGAGAGAACCGCGATTCACGGCGATGTCGGCCGTCTGCACCTTGGCCTGGTAATCCTCAATGTCCGTTTGATAGGCAACGAAGTTCAGCGTAGCACCCGCGAGTGGAGAGGTCTTTACACCAAGTTCGTAGTGCTGAACGTATTCGGACTTGATGATGGACAGCTCGGTCATGACGCGGCCAGCATCGGTCGGCAGGCTTGAAGCCGGTGCTGTAGGTGCCATACACGTTCACGCTGTCGTGCAGTGCGTAGTTCAGTGTCACGGTGCCTGTCACGTTGTCGTCAGTGATGTCAGCCTGGAATGCCTGATTGCTGTACTGTGCGTTTCTCAGGGCCAGCAGTGCCAGGCCAGAAAGCGGGGTACCGCCACAGATCCAGACCCAGCTCTTTGCGGTGGAAAGGATCGGACTCCAATTCCTGCTTGATCACGAGCAGGCCAATGACACCGCTGACGTCCCATAACAATTGGCTGTGCACAGACCAGTTCTCGAGACTGTTGAGATCCTGGCCGGTTCTGATGTTTTTCAAGGTACCGTCGCTATTCGTCGACGTGAAAGAGAGGCGACCTGCCACTGAAGTTTTATTACGGTGGAGCAGCGCTGCTGCTGATGAGTGAGGTGGTGAGTTTGCGCTCAGTTGAGTAGTGAAGATCAAACATCCTCACGGGGTAGAGCGCAGAACGGCGATCCGCGAAATACTGTTCAAGCGTGATGCGTATCACGGGAAAAGCCAGCTCGTCCCAGGGGATTTCTTCTTCGCTGAATAGAGCCACTTCGAGACTTTCTTCGCCGGATTTGAATTCTGGAGAGCGCAGGAGAGTACGAAAATACACATGGACCTGATTGATGAAGGGCAGGTTGAACAGGGTGTAGAGAGAACAATCCTCGGGCAGTACCACCGCGCCCGCTTCTTCGGCAGTCTCGCGAATGGCACCCTGTAATGCGGTTTCGTCATTTTCCATGAATCCTGCGGGCAAGGTCCATTTGCCGTAGCGCGGTTCGATGGCGCGCTTGCAGAGCAGCACCTTGCCTTCGTAGATTGGCAAAGTGCCCACGACATTTTTCGGATTCTGATAGAACACCAGGTCGCACTGCAGGCAGCAGTAGCGCGGCTTGTTGTCGCCAGGAGGGACGTGCAGGGTGATCGGTTCGGCGCAGTGATGACAGTACTTCATGGAATTTCCAAATTCTCGTTTCAACCGGATTATAAACCACAATGCAGGAGCGAGCTTGCTCGCGAATGCTTCGGCACTTCGCTCATTCGCGAGCAAGCTCGCTCCTGCAGGGATCTGCCTCATTGCATCTATGCGCATAAGCTTTGCAGATTTTCTTGGTTTGGATCCTTCTTGCACGCAGTTACCTTGGCGCCCATTCAAAACCGGCTTCCAGGGAGCATTGCACCATGTCTTTAAAAAACGCGCGTATCAAACGCATTCTTCTTGTCGCATTGCTGTCCGCCACTGCTGGGGTTGTATCAGCCTCCCTCCAGGCTCAGACCAAGACGCTTCTGAACGTCTCCTATGACCCCACCCGGGAGCTGTATCAGGACTACAATCCGGAATTTGCGAAGTACTGGCAGGAGAAAACCGGCGAAAGAGTGCGAGTCAATCAGTCTCACGGTGGCTCCGGCTCCCAGGCGCGCTCTGTGATCGATGGGCTGGAAGCCGACATCGTCACGCTGGCACTGGCCTACGATATCGATGCGGTCAGCGCATTCTCGGGCAAGGTGCCAGCAGACTGGCAGTCAAAGTTGCCGGACAACAGCTCTCCCTACACCTCCACGATTGTGTTCCTCGTGCGCAAAGGCAATCCCAAGGGCATTCAGGACTGGGACGATCTGGTGCAGCCGGGAGTGGGCGTGATCACGCCGAATCCGAAAACTTCTGGCGGTGCACGCTGGAACTATCTGGCCGCATGGGGATATGCATTGCAGCAACCGGGCGGCAGCGCAGCCTCTGCACAGGAATTCGTCAGCGCACTTTACAAGAATGTCGTGGTGCTTGATTCGGGCGCCCGTGGCTCAACGACCACCTTCGTGCAGCGCGGCGTGGGTGATGTGTTCATCTCCTGGGAGAACGAAGCATTCCTCGCTGTCAACGAACTTGGGCCCGAGAATTTCGAGATCATCGTGCCCTCTGTTTCCATTCTCGCGGAACCGCCAGTGACTGTCGTCAACGGTAACGCGGAGCGACGTGGCACGCTGGAAGTGGCCACTGCCTATCTGGAGTATCTGTATTCCGAAGCGGGGCAGCGTATTGCGGCGAAGCACTACTACCGCCCGCGTCATCCTGAACTGGCTGCGCCTGAGGATATTGCCCGATTCCCGGAGGTAGAAACCTTCACCATCGATGAACTGTTCGGCGGCTGGACCAAGGCGCAGGCAGATCACTTCAGTGATGGCGGCATCTTCGATCAGATCTACGGCCTGTGACTCGGAGTCAGCCCATGACTGTTGCAGCAACAGAAGAGGTACTCATCGTGCCCGGCTATCAGGGCAGCGGTGAGTCCCACTGGCAGTGCTGGCTGCACGCGCAGTTACCTGCCAGCCGCATGCTTGATGACGTGGACTGGCACAAACCCGTACTGGCCGACTGGGCTGAGAAGGTGCGCGAGGAGATCGCCCTGGCAACCCAACCCCTCTGGATCGTGGCGCACAGTTTCGGCTGTCTGGCCACTGCAGTGGCAGTGGTCGATCGACCACAAAGTGTGGCGGGAGTCATCTTCGTTGCTCCGGCTGATCCGGAGCGCTTCAATCTCCTGGGGCTTGGCAGTGTCGATAGTCCTCGCCTCGAAGTCAGAACACTGGCAGATGTTCTGCGCCACAAGCCACTGGAGGTGCCAGGTCTATTGATCGCCAGTGAGAATGATCCATGGTTGACTCTGGAAAAGGCGCAGTACTGGGCGACGATCTGGGGATTGGAGTTGCACAACGCTGGTCACGTTGGGCACATCAATACCGAGTCCGGGTTTGGTCCCTGGCCGCAACTGCTGGACATTCTTTCTTTGCAGCAGAACCGCTACGTGTCCACTGCGGCCTCCATCCCTGGCATTGAGCATCGCATGTCGCGTGGCCGTGGCAGCCTGCTCGCGAAGGTGCGCCGCCACACACGTACGCAGTTGAGCCTGGTGCCGGCAGGGGCCTGACATCTCATTGCCTATGCTTAAAATTGCATAAGCATTGCGAATATTAATATTTCGTTTCATTTGAGCGCCTTTGTAGACTGCCCCCGCCTCACATGAACAGCTCCTCTGGCGGGGCGTGGAGAATTTGCAATGGCCCTCAGCCAATCCTTTGATCTGAATATCAGAAAACGCAAACCCGGACGTCATCACAGCGTCCTGCCGGGATTCAATCTCGCGCTGGGCTATACGCTGGTGTATCTCTCATTGATCGTGCTGGTGCCAATCGCCGCGGTTTTCATCCGTACTGCGGAGCTCTCGTTTGCGGAGTTCTGGGAGATCGTGACCGCTCCCCGTGTAGTGGCTTCCTATAAATTGTCCTTCGGAGCGTCGTTGATAGCGGCTGCGATCAACGCGGTATTCGGGTTGATGCTGGCGTGGGTGCTGGTGCGCTATTCATTCCCCGGCAAACGCATTGTCGATGCGCTGGTGGACCTGCCATTTGCGTTGCCGACAGCGGTGGCAGGGATCGCGTTGACGGCGCTGTATGCGCGCAATGGCTGGATAGGCCAGTACGTGGAGGGTGTGCTGGGAATCAAGATCGCGTTCGCACCTGCTGGAGTTCTCGTGGCCCTGGTGTTCATCGGCTTGCCCTTCGTGGTGCGCACCGTGCAGCCAATCCTGGAAGATCTGGAAACGGAACTGGAAGAAGCCGCCGCGAGTCTCGGTGCACGCCGCTGGCAAACATTCCGTTACGTGCTCCTGCCGATTCTGCTGCCTGCATTACTGACCGGATTTGCGCTGGCGTTTGCGCGAGCGGTGGGCGAGTACGGTTCCGTGATCTTCATCGCGGGCAACATTCCCCTGGTGTCGGAGATCACACCGCTGATCATCATCACCAAGCTGGAACAATATGACTACGTCGGCGCCACAGCAGTGGCAGTGGTGATGCTGGTGTTCTCGTTCGTACTTCTATTGCTCATCAACTTCCTGCAGGCGTGGAGTTCGCGCAGCATTGGGGGATCACGCTGATGAGCACGTTGACAGGAACCACTCGTTTTGAACGTAATCCCGCCACACGTGAAGAAAAATGGGTGAAGTGGACCCTTCTGACTTTATCGCTGAGCTTCTTCATCTTGTTTCTGATTCTGCCACTGGTATCGGTGTTCTTCGAGGCGCTGCGCAGGGGCTGGGAAGTCTACCTGCTCTCCATTACAGAGGAGACTGCCTTGGCGGCTATTAGATTGACGCTGCTGATCGCGTTCATCTCCGTGCCGTTGAATCTGGTGTTCGGCGTGTCGGCCGCCTGGCTGATCGCGAAACACGATTTCCGTGGCAAGCAGTTGCTGACGACCTTCATCGACCTGCCATTCTCCATTTCACCCGTGATTGTCGGCCTGATGTATGTGCTGATATTCGGTGCGAATGGCTGGTTTGGTGCGTGGCTGCTTGAGCACAACATCCGGATTATCTTTGCGGTGCCCGGCATCGTGCTGGCAACAATTTTCGTGACGTTCCCTTTCGTGGCGCGAGAGTTGATTCCATTGATGCAGGCACAGGGGCGGGACGAGGAAGAGGCCGCAATCGTGCTCGGCGCCAATGGCTGGCAGACGTTCTGGTATGTGACGCTGCCGAACATCAAATGGGGGCTGCTCTATGGGGTGATCCTTTCCAACGCGCGGGCCATGGGAGAATTTGGTGCCGTGTCGGTAGTCTCCGGCAAGATTCGTGGGCAGACCAATACCATGCCGCTGCACGTTGAGATTCTATACAACGAGTACAACTTTGCGGCCGCATTTGCTGTGGCCTCGTTGCTGGCGATGCTGGCACTGTTCACATTGATCATCAAGACGTGGGTAGAGCATCGGGCGAGCCATCCCGCCGCCGCGCATCTGCTGCCACCGGAAATCAATCCGCTATCAATACAGAAGAGTACGACATGAGTATCGAGGTCAGAAACATCCATAAACGCTTTGGCGACTTCGTCGCGCTGAACGACATTTCTCTGAATTTCGAGGCGGGCCAGCTCGTGGCCTTGCTCGGGCCTTCGGGTTGCGGCAAGACCACGCTGCTGCGCATCATCGCAGGACTGGAGCAGGCCGATTCGGGACTGGTTACGTTGGAAGGCGAGGACGCCTCGGATGCCAGTGTGCGTGAGCGCCAGGTGGGCTTCGTATTCCAGCACTACGCGCTGTTCAAACACATGACCGTGTTTGATAATGTCGCCTTCGGCATGCGCATGAAGCCGCGCGCGCAGCGGCCCTCGAAGCAGCAGATCAAGGATAAAGTGCACGAATTGTTGAATCTGGTGCAGCTCGACTGGCTGGCGGATCGCTATCCATCGCAGCTCTCCGGCGGGCAGCGTCAGCGTATTGCGTTGGCCAGAGCGCTGGCGGTAGAACCCCGTGTACTCTTGCTTGACGAACCGTTCGGAGCGCTCGATGCGAAAGTTCGCAAGGAACTGCGCCGCTGGCTGCGCAAGTTGCACGATGAATTACATATCACGTCAATCTTCGTGACCCACGATCAGGAAGAAGCGCTGGAGGTTGCGGACAAGGTAGTGCTTATGGATCACGGTCGCGTCGAGCAGGTGGGCACGCCGGAAGAGGTGTATAACCACCCTGCTACGCCGTTCGTTTATAGCTTCCTTGGCTCAGTGAATCTGTTTCACGGTCGTGTGGAAGAAGATGGTCTGCGGGTGGGCAGCCATGCAGTGCCACACGCTCAGGATAATTTTACGCAGGGTTCGGAAGTGTTCGCGTTCGTACGGCCCCATGAGTTGCAGATCATCACTGATGCAGGGCAGTCGCAGGGAGTAGCCGCAAAGGTGACGCGTGTTCTCTCTTTCGGAGTGAGTGCCCGAGTGGAGTTGGAAGGTTTGGAAAAAGACTCCCACACGACCAATGACCAGCATTTCGAGGTGGAACTGACACAGGCTCAAGTGAGTGAGCTGGCATTGGTGGCTGGGCAGATCGTGCGACTGGTGCCATCGAAATTGAAATTGTTTGACAGGCCCGGTTATGTGCCCGCTGACAGTGCCAGTATTAGAGGTCTTAACGCAAGTAGCGACAAGGTAATTGGTAAGGTCTTATGAATTTTCAACAACTGCGCATTATCCGCGAAACCGTGCGACGCAATTTCAATCTCACTGAAGTCTCCAATGCGTTGTACACCTCGCAGTCGGGTGTGTCCAAACACATCAAGGATCTCGAAGATGAACTCGGTGTGGAGCTATTCATCCGCAAGGGCAAACGTCTGTTGGGGCTTACCGAGCCGGGGAAGGAAATGGTGAAGATTGTCGAGCGTATGCTGCTCGATGCCAAGAACATCAAGACCGTCGCGGAGCAGTTCAGCCAGCAGGACAAGGGTCAGTTGACGATTGCGACCACGCACACTCAGGCGCGCTATGCGTTGCCGAAAGTGGTCATGGAATTCAAGAAAATCTATCCACGTGTGCACTTGAAACTGCATCAGGGTAGCCCGCTGGAAATTGCACAGATGTTGCTCGAAGGTGAAGCGGATATAGGACTCGCGACAGAGACACTGGGGATGATTCCGGAGTTGGCGTCGTTCCCGTATTACGGCTGGCATCACGGCGTCATAGTGCCGACAGGACATTCGCTGGAATCAATTGAGCCTTTGACGCTCGCAGCCATTGCTGAATATCCGATTGTCACCTACCACGAAGGTTTCACCGGCAGAGCAATGGTGGAGAAGGCGTTTTCCGAAGCGCAGATTGTGCCGGACATCGTGCTCAGTGCCTTGGACGCAGACGTGATCAAGTCCTATGTGGAGTTGGGACTCGGAGTAGGGATAGTCGCTTCGGTGGCGTTCAATGCTGCCCGCGACACGGGGCTGACGCTGCTGGACAGCTCACATTTGTTTAGCGAGAACATCACCCGGATCGCCGTGCGGCGCGGCCACTTCATGCGCCGCTTCGCCTATCACTTCATCGAATTGTGCTCACCGCAGTTGACCGAGGCAGTGGTGACTGCAGATGTGTCGGCGGTGGCGCTGGATTAGCAACTGACGGCAGGCAATGTAATCGCCGCCACCAATGGTAATCCACTCATCGCCTGGGGCATGCTGCAAGCCAGCATCTGCACGCTGGGCGAGTTATCCAGTGCTTCGCCTTCAATGGCATCTGCCTTCAAACTGAGGTGAGCAAACAGGATGCGGCCGTTATCACCGAGCGGCCGCAGGGGTTCACTGCCGTCGCGCACCGCCGGAAACACCTTCAATCGCACTGATCCCCGGACATTGCCACCAATAACCATGATGCGGCTATTGGTTTCATCGACTTTGACCACGATGTCACAGTGTGTGCGGGCACCAACGCCGAGTTGGGCACGGCGTTCGGCAATGGTTCTGTAGGCGGGGCGACTGCCCCTGCACAGAAGGTCTCCGGGCACGATTTCCCTGTCGCCCGGTTCGTGGGCGGTGAATACTGCGTCGGCATCGCGACCTTCGCTGGCAAGAATGGCTTGATCGATATAGGTGTGGTGGGCAATGGCGCGCTTGAACTGTGCCCGGTCGCCCAGGCCGCTCTCACACATCACCCAGGAAATGAATGCCGCTGACCAGGCGTCACGCCACCGGACTCCGGAGCCATTGGTTTGCCAGTTCTGATTCTGGCGCTCCAGTATCCAGTCGCTGTCGGGTGCGGCCGCCCAGAATCCCGCGATCGAATCGGCGAGGCGTATGGCGTCGGTGGAACTCATGCCGGGACCACGGCGTCCCTGTGCGGGGGTCTGTATTGCTGCCTGCTCATCAATACTGAAACCGAAATAAGCCCACTCCTGCGTCGCTGCGTTGACGATGCGGCGACGCACATCGGTCAGCGGCATTGATCGACAGGAGCGATCTGTGATGCGCATGCTGCCGGGGCTCCCAGTGATGCGGGTCGAGGGCGCGTTGACATCAAGCTGGGATGCAGAAAGACGTGGTTGTGGCAGTAATTGTTGAGACCAGGCAGTAGGGGTGCTCAGAAGCAGAAGCGAACTGGTCAGCGCGAGAGGAAGCAGTAGTTTCATTCGAATTATGTTCTCTCTCCTGAGGTTGGGGAGGTCGATCAGTGGTCCCGCGTCTTGTCCCGCGATGCAGAGAAGGGGATGACGGTGGCGGAAATGCCGGTATCAGGTTTTACGGCCCTGGGCGGGTTGTGCAGCGCGTGATTCAGCTCCGCAAATGACTCATGCATCATGCTTGAGAGTTTCACGCAGCGTGCCTCCGGCGTGCGGGCCTTGCGTAGCTCCATGTTTATGCGGAACTGCAGACCTTCCAGGCGGCGACGGGCCTCGGGCGGGGCGTTCTCCATGATTGCACTGGTCAGCTCTACGCGAAGCCGCTCCAGCTCTTCCGGGTTTTCCCTGTGGAGGTGAACCAGTGTGTCGAAATCGGGTAGCTCACGGGGCATTGTGCGTCATCCTCGTAACCGTCTACTGAAAAGTCGCTGACAGTGTAGCCCGTGGCACGCAGGGCGACAAACGAAAAAACCTGAATGTGGCAGCGCCCGGGAAGCGCTCTTGTGGCCGAGGGGGATCGGCTGGAGGAGTTAACCTCGCGAGGCACAAGAGCGCTTTCCGGGCGCTGCCATCACGTTCAAATGCGGTTGATCTCGCAGTGCAGGCGGAATTTTTTCGATGTAATGTAGGCTTCTACCTCGCGCAGCCGTGACTCGATTCTGTTGAAAGCAGCGGAGCATTCTCTAAGAGAGAGAGAGATGGATTCGCGTACTTCTGTTTCCACCATCTCGGGGCTGACCTCTGGTTGAACAGCAGCACCATGTCGTTCTCTTCTGCGCTGTTTTTTGCTGCGGCGAAACTGCGCCTCATTTGGGTTTTTCTCCAACACTATCCAGCACACGCAATACGCAAAGAATGTGAAGGGGCCGAAGAGGAAGAAGGACAGCAAGGTCACCACTCGGACTACAGTTGTGCTTACTTCCAGATAATCTGCAATGCCACTGCACACTCCAGCGAGCCGGCCACGACGAGGATTGCGATACATCTGTTTGCGATAATCGAGATTGCGAAAATGATCTGCTGTTTTCGATTCGGCAATGAAGTTGCGCACAGTTCCTGAGTTCATGTCTTTCTTTAGCCACCAGTAAGTGATGAAGTAAACCAGGATCAGCGTGGGCCACGAGAGACAGGCGAGCACGAAGATGATCCGAATGAGAAACGCTGGCACTTCCATGTAATCTGCCAGACCTGCACATACACCCAGCAGGCGCCGGTTCTCACGATTAATCGTGAATCGATTACCGTTGGTGTTCATTCTGCTCTCTCCAGCTGGGCACTTCGGAGTCCAGAATGGACTCCAAAGTGTCGATCCGGTTGCTCAGAGATTTGGCCATCGCCGACAACTCTCGAATGTCATATTCAGTGTCAGTCGAGAGTTTTACCTTCTTCTCCTTGCGCTGGTACAGGATGAACATCCACAGCGTGATGAAGCCCCCGATGATAGCGATGAGTGAAATAGCGAATTCAAAAAAATCCATTACCTGAACCCTTTAGGTAAAGCAGTGTAAACATGCCTGATGAAAGGAGAACAAAGAGAGGTTACTTGCTCAGCTTGTTCTTGATGTCCTGCAGCTCCTGATCGATCTTTTCCTTGCGGGCGAGTTCTTCGAATTCGCTGTTCAGGCCACGGCGTTCCATATTGAAGCTGTCCACCTGGCCTTCCATGAGGTCGATTTTCTTCTCGTAATACTCAAATTTGTTCATGGCATTGTCAATGTTGAAGTTGTGCAGTTGGCGGTTCACATCGACTCGTGACTGCGTAGCCGTGGTGCGCATGACAATGGTCTTCTGACGTGCGCGGGCATCATTGAGTTTGGTCTGCAATTGCTCGATTTCGCTGGCCAGCTTGTCGAGAGTTTCGTCCAACTTGATCAACTCGCTATCGATCAGTTCTACGGTAGCGGTAACAGTGGCTTTTTCAACCAGCGCGGCCTTGGCCAGATCCTCGCGATCCTTGCTCATGGCCAATTCGGCTTTGTGCTGCCAGTCTTCGGCCTGCTTGCGCAGTTGTTCGGCACGGCGATGCAGAGTCTTTTTCTCGGCAATGACCTTGGCTGTGCCGCTACGCACCTCGACCAGAGTCTCTTCCATTTCCTGGATGACCATGCGGATCATCTTCTCGGGGTTCTCTGCCTTGTCCAGCAGGGAGCTGATGTTGGAGTTGATGATGTCTGACAAGCGCGAAAATATGCTCATTGCTTGAATTCCTCTCGGTGAAACGGGTTGTCGATGAAAATACGTTGCTTGATTGGGCGAATGTTCTGGTAATAGCAGAATCTATGCCAGGAGTTATTTATCTATTAACGTATTGTTTATTAAAGATAAATAATTTTATGCAACGAGAGGGCTGGCATTTTCTTGGTGAAATTACGCAACAAGTGGTATTTTTCGCGAAACTCAAAACAAGCCCATACCAAGGGCCGGATCGGGAAAATCCACCATGCAGGCAGACAATTCACCCCCGCGCATGATTGGCGAATCGGCAAGCTTTCTGGAGATGCAGGAGCATGTGTCGCGCGTAGCCCCCCTCAACAAGCCTGTGCTGATTGTCGGGGAGCGTGGGACTGGTAAAGAGTTGATTGCGGCCCGTCTGCACTTCCTGTCCCGGCGTTGGCAACAGAATTTTCTCAAGATCAACTGTGCGGCAGTGAGTGACACGCTGCTGGAGTCCCAGCTCTTCGGTCACGAAAGTGGCGCCTTTACCGGTGCATCCAGCCAGAAGAAGGGCTATTTCGAACGCGCTGACGGCGGCACGCTCTTCCTCGATGAACTGGCCAATACGGCGATGCCTGTCCAGGAAAAGATACTTCGCATTATTGAATATGGTGAGCTGGAGAGGCTCGGTGGCAGCCAGACGCTGAAGGTGAATGTACGCATTGTCGCCGCTACCAATGAGGACTTGCCAACGCTTGCCAAGGAAAAGAAGTTCCGTGACGACCTGCTGGATCGTTTGGCCTTCGATGTGATTACTTTGCCGCCGCTGCGTGCCCGTGCCGAGGACGTCATGGTGTTGGCCCAGCATTTTGCTGTCGGCATGATCAAGGAGTTGGGCGGGGATTACTTTCACGGTTTTTCCCAGAATGTGGAGAGGATGCTGGTGTCGCACACTTGGCCTGGTAACGTGCGTGAGTTGAAGAATGTCGTGGAACGAGCGGTGTATCAATGTCCTGACCGACAGGTCACGCGACTGGTCTTTAATCCGTTCGAGTCTCCCTATCGACTGAATCAGACACAGCACAAGGCTGACGCTGCACGCGAGAGTGCAGGGCAGGGTTCCGCTGCGCACGGGGCAGCATTGCAGGGTGCTTCACCTGTTGTCGATCTGAGTGATGCCGAAACCCTGGATTTCAAGACTCATGTGCAGGACTACGAGATTGATCTGCTCAAGCAGGCCATGAAACGCTGTCAGTTCAATCAACGCAAGGCGGCAGATTTTCTACAAATGAGCTATCACCAGTTGCGCGGCTATCTGCGTAAATACGATTTACTTGGGTGATGCTCCCATTCCTCTCATGAAGAAGTGACACATGGCTTTTCTGGCGCGTGACGAGATCCACTTGTTGTTGATAAGTGAGGAGGCGGTTGATGATGAACTGCTCGCACACTACCCAGCATTATTGTCGTCCGAAGAAATGGTGCGCCACGCGCGCTTTCGTTTTGCAGAAGATAGGCGCCGATTTCTCATCACTCGTGCGGCAATACGGTCTGCGTTGAGTATTTATTTTCCTGACGTTGCCCCTGCCGTCTGGCAATTCAGCAGTAATGTACATGGGCGTCCCGCGATTTCCGCTCCTGTTCTTGTCAATGTCCCGACATTCAATATCTCTCATACCAATGGCTTGATCGTGATTGCAATCGCGAACGGCGGGGAATTGGGAGTGGATGTCGAGAGCGTCGGGCGGAGCAGCTCGACACTGGAGGTGGCGGATCGGTTTTTTTCACGACAGGAAGTCAGTGCGTTGATGGCGCTTTCCGAGAGCGAACGGCGTTCCCGCTTCTTTGATCTGTGGACACTCAAGGAAGCCTGGATCAAGGCGCTGGGCATGGGGTTGGCGATGCCACTGCACAGCTTCAGTTTCGATTTCTCTGAAAGCAGAATTGCCATCAGCTTTGCATGTGAACGTAACGACGATCCGACGCGCTGGCAGTTCTGGCAGTGGCGTCTGTCAACGGAGCATCAGGTCGCACTGGCCTTTGCCACTGAGCCAGGAAAAAAGATGAGAGTGTTGACAAGAAACCTGGTGCCTATGAGATCAATCGAGCTGGTCGAACTGGTTCCGTTTCGCACGAGCTAGAGAATAAATTCCAGTACGATCTTGGAGCCGTAGAAGCCAAGAATCAGAAAGAGAAAGCCCGTCAAGGTGCCACGTATCGCGGTCTTGCCACGCCAGCCGAGACGATGACGTCCCCACAGCAGCACCGCAAATACCATCCATGCCAGGATCGAGAAGAAGGTCTTGTGTGGCAGCCCCTGTGCCCACAGGTCTTCGACAAATACGAAGCCTGCGATTATTCCCAGAGTCAGCAGTATCTGTCCTACCCACAATAACTCGAACAGGAATGTCTCCATGTCCTGCAGGGGGGGGAAGCGCTTTATGACACTGGCGGCATGCTTGTGCTTGAGCTGGTAATTCTGGAAGGCAAGAAAACTGGCTTGCAGCGCGGCAATCGTCAGAATGCTGTACGCCAGTATTGACAACAGTATATGTCCCGCTATGCCAATCTCGATGTTCTGGGCAGGATATGAACTGGTGACTGTTATGGAAGCGAATATGGATAGCATGGCGAGTGGAAAGAGGCCCAGCATCAAATTGCCAAGGGGTTTGCGCAGACTGCTGATGAGAACGATCAGAGAGATGGCGGCACCGATGAGGGTGCTGATTTCCACAATGCCGAAGTGGTAACCGGTGCTGTTCTTGATCACGCCACCGGCACTTACAGCATGGGCCATGACTGCCAACAGGCCAAAAAAGAAGACACGATGACCGGGATCATTGTCAGCTGTTCTGGTCTTGAGGCGACGGCCCTGATACACGCAACTGATCGTGTAAAACACTACGGCAATCAGTCCTGCGAGGGTAGTAAGCTGCATTGACGGTCTCTGGGATGTGTTGCGAGTGAAGCTGTGTCCATTGCGGCGCTGATCCTGCTACCGCTTGATGCGAAAGTTTCTCATATGTGGGATAGGGGTTGAAGCGATATTTTCTGTCACCATCCAGCGGTATTTGGCTATAATCCCGCGCTCGCGCAATCCGCCCCAGCAGAACAATGTGGAAGTGATCTATGTTTGACAGCCTGACCGAACGCCTCTCCGGAGCCCTCCGCAAGATCAGTGGCAAGGGCACACTGACCGACAACAATATTCAGGATGCTTTGCGCGAAGTGCGCCGTGCTTTGTTGGAAGCGGACGTTGCGCTCTCCGTTGTCAAGGAGTTCATCGAGCGTGTACGTCAACGTGCCGTGGGGCAGGAGGTCAAGCAGAGCCTCAGCCCGACCCAGACCTTCATCAAGATCGTGCAGGCCGAGCTCGAAGCTGTCATGGGGGTAGCTAATGAAGGGCTGAACCTGCGTGCCCAGCCCCCCGCTGTGATTCTCATGGCCGGTCTGCAGGGTGCCGGCAAGACGACAACCGTTGCCAAGCTGTCGCGCTGGCTGAAACAGAATCAGAAGAAGTCCGTGATGGTGGTCAGCGCCGACGTCTATCGTCCCGCCGCGATTGCCCAGTTGCAGACCCTTGCCGCCGATGTGGACGTGAGCTTCTTCCCCAGCGACATCGGTCAAAAGCCAGAAGCGATTGTGCTGGCAGCCTTGAAGGAAGCGAAGACGAAGTTCATGGACGTGCTGATTGTCGACACAGCCGGTCGGCTCGCGATCGACGACGAGATGATGGCCGAAATTCGCCGCCTCCACGAAGTATTGAATCCGATTGAAACCCTGTTCGTGGTCGATGCGATGACCGGTCAGGACGCTGCCAACACGGCCAAGGCATTCAATGATGCGTTGCCGCTGACCGGTGTCATCCTGACCAAGGCTGATGGCGATGCCCGTGGTGGCGCTGCGCTTTCCGTCCGCCAAATCACCGGCAAGCCCATCAAGTTCATTGGTATGGGTGAAAAATCGGATGCTCTGGAGCCTTTCTATCCCGACCGTATCGCCACCCGCATTCTGGGCATGGGTGACCTGTTGTCATTGATCGAGCAGGTAGAGAGCAAGGTCGACAAGGAAAAGGCGGAGCGTATGGCCGCCAAGATCAAGAAGGGCAAGGGTTTCGATCTGGAGGACTTCAAGGAGCAGATCAAACAGATGCAGAATATGGGTGGAATGGCCAGCATCATGGACAAGATGCCTGGGCTGGGCGCGCTGCCGCCCGGGGCCACCAAGATGGTGGATGACTCGCTGTTCCGCAAGATGGAAGCAATCATCAATTCCATGACCATGAAGGAGCGCGTCAATCCGGACATCCTCAACGGCTCGCGCAAGCGCCGCATCACCGTGGGCTCGGGTACCGACATTCAGGACCTGAATCGCCTGCTCAAGCAGCACAAACAAATGCAGAAAGTCATGAAGAAGATGAAGGGCGGAGGTCTCGCCAATATGATGCGCGGACTGAGTGGCAAACTCGGCGGTCCTGGTGGTTTTCCAGGGGCTGGTGGTCCGCCTCGCTTCTGACTTGTGACTGCCCTGACACGGCCTTGACCTTATGCCCGAACGCGGCGAACGGCGGGGCTTGCCTGCCGTTTCGTGGGATTGTCCGTGCGTTGGGCAGGCGCTGGGAAAAACTTCAAAGATTCCTTCCATCTGCTCATGAATTCACATAGAATACCCGCCTTTTTCCAGCCTCGGCGTCCGCAGATATGTCTGCGGGGGCTTTGACTGGGTCAGTTTTCGTACGATTGCTTAACTCAAGTTATTTCGGGAATCTCAGTTTATGGTCACTATTCGACTGGCTCGCGCCGGCGCAAAAAAGAAACCTTTCTACTACATCACTGTGACGGATCAGCGTAATGCGCGTGATGGTCGCTTCATTGAGCGTGTCGGCTTCTTCAACCCCGTTGCCAAGGGTAAGGAAGAGCGTCTGCGCATCAATCTGGAGCGCGTGCAGTATTGGTCTGGTCAGGGCGCTCAGCCCAGTCAACGTGTTGCCGCACTGGTAAAGCAGGCTTCAACTGTTGCCACGACCGAGGCCTGATTCGGGATTGGATATCGCCAACTTGGTCACCATGGGGCGCATCGGTCGTCTCTACGGTATCAAGGGTTGGCTCAAACTGATCTCTTACACGGATCCGCAGGACAACATTCTCGACTTCCGTAATCTGTTCGCCAATATCGGCGGGCAATGGCAGGCGATCGAGATGGATCAGTGCAAGGTTCACGGCAAGGGGCTGATTGCCCACTTTGCAGGTTATGACGATCCGGATGAGGCCCGCAGCCTGACCGGAGTAGAGCTGGCAGTTCATGTTGATGATCTGCCGGAGCTGGATGCAGAGGATTTTTACTGGCACGAATTGGTAGGCATGCGTGTTGAGACCGAGGCTGGTCAGTTTCTCGGCACTGTAGCCAAACTGCTGGAAACCGGCGCCAACGATGTATTGGTGATCGCTGCAGTTGAGGGCAGTGTGGATGACAAGGAACGCCTGGTTCCTTATCTGCCGGACAGGGTCATCAAGTTGGTGAGCCGTGCAGAGCGCCGTATCACAGTGGATTGGGATCCTGATTATCTGGTGTGATCTGCGGTGTGGTAGTGATCCCAGCCCGCGATTGAGTTATGCAGTGCATCGCTTGCAGGGCAACATCCCAGCAGCGAACTTGTGAGGAAGACAGAGTGAAGATCGGCGTCGTCACATTGTTTCCCGAGATGTTTGCAGCAATTAGCGAATACGGAATTACCAGTCGGGCATGCAAAGACGGGATCATCTCCCTGCAATGTTGGAACCCGAGGGATTTTACGCATGACCGGCATCGCACAGTGGATGACCGCCCCTTTGGTGGTGGCCCCGGGATGCTGATGAAGACTGAGCCTCTGCAAGCCGCGATTGCGGCCGCGAAGGCAGGGCTTGTAGAAACGCCTGATGAGTCGCAGAACAATGAAGCTGTTCTTGCGAAAGTGATCTACCTGTCGCCTCAGGGGCGCAAACTGGATCAGCAAGGTGTTGAAGAGCTCTCGGCATGTAGCAGACTGGTGCTGGTATGCGGTCGCTATCAGGGCATTGATGAGCGGCTTCTGAAGAATGACATCGACGAGGAATGGTCGATCGGGGATTACGTCCTCAGCGGTGGTGAGCTGGGTGCCATGGTGTTGATCGACGCGATCACGCGCTATCAACCCGGAGCTCTTGGACACGAGAGTTCGGCATCGGAAGATTCTTTTGCAGACGGCCTATTGGACTGTCCACAGTTCACGCGACCACAGGAGTATCAGGGTGAGTCGGTCCCCGAAGTACTGTTAGGCGGCAACCACGAGCAGATCAGGGTATGGCGACTGAAGCACAGCCTCGGCAATACTTGGCTTAAGCGGCCCGACCTGCTGGAAGGCATGATTTTGAGTAGAGAACAAAAAGGTTTGTTGGAACAATTTATTAGTGAATACGAAGCAGGGCGCTGATGCGCCAGGCGGCGAAACCGGGAGTAAGGCAATGAGCAAGAACAAGATCATTCAGATGGTTGAAAACGCACAGATGGGCAAGGCAATCCCGGATTTTGGTCCAGGTGACACCGTGGTCGTGCAGGTCAAGATCAAAGAGGGTGACCGTGAGCGTCTGCAGGCATTCGAAGGCGTCGTGATCGGTATCCGCAATCGCGCGCTGAACTCTGCGTTCACCGTTCGCAAGATCTCCCACGGTGTGGGTGTTGAGCGTACATTCCAGACTTACAGCCCGATGCTGGATAGCATTACGCTGAAGCGTCGCGGTGATGTACGTCAGGCCAAACTTTACTACCTGCGTGACCTGTCTGGTAAAGCTGCGCGTATTACCGAGAAGTTGGAGAAGAAGTCCAGTTGATAGCCTGTCTGCAAGCCGGCGACGGCTGCAGATTGACAGTGCTGATGCGACTAGAGAGGGAGGCAATCTGATTGCCTCCCTTTTTTGTTGATCGGATGACATTTGCGCGGGCACTTCACCTCTGTGGAAGAAAACAAATTCGTGGCCTCAGCCTTTGTGGCTGTGCTAATTTAGACGCGTGCCAGTGCAGATGACGAATGGTTCGGAGAAGGGATTGGCAAATTGCCGGTCTTGAGTCTGGCAACGCATTTTTACACCGCTATCGAGGTTTCTCTCAATGACAACACTGTTCCGATCTGTCGCCCTTGTCGCGCTCATCATGGTGGGCTTGGCATATGCCGTCTTCGGCCAGCAGGAAATCACCCCAGCGAACTCGGTCCAAGCGAATACAGAGTGGGCTGATGCATTGCGAGCGAAACTCACCACTACTCTGAGCATTGCCACCAATAATGCGGTGCAAATTATCAGTATCAGTGAAACACCGTTTTCAGGGCTGGTAGAAGTTGAGCTAAGTTCAGGCGAAACACTCTTCTCCGATCGCAATGGCGAGTATTTAGTAACGGGCGATCTGTTCAGTACAAGTGCGACCGGCCTTGTGAATCTCTCTGCAGCATCGCGTCAGCTCAAGATCGTGGGCTGGATCGCGGCAGTGCCGGAAGACCAGATGATCATATTCAGCCCTGAAGAGACGAAGGCCACGATTACCGTATTCACTGATGTAGATTGCACCTATTGCCGCAAACTTCATGGCGACCTTGAGGCAATCATGGCGCTGGGGATTCGCGTGCGTTATCTTGCCTATCCGCGCGGCGGCGAAGCCTCGACCGCTTATCCGAAAATGATCTCCGTGTGGTGTTCCGAAGATCGCAGCAGATCACTGACCCAGGCGAAGAATGGTCAGAATCTCCCCACCCGCGACTGCGAAAATCACATTCTCGAGCACTACAATCTTGGCAACAAGATTGGTATTTCGGGTACGCCTGCCTTGGTTCTGGCGAATGGAGCGGTGATTCCAGGTTATCTGGATTCCCAGCAATTGGCAGGCATTGTCTTCGGGCAGTAAATCCCCAGCGACAGGGCTGCTTTATTCCAACCGATATTTAGTACAATGAGCGCCATTTTCACCATGGCGTTGAGGATTTGTCTTGAAACACGATTCAGCAAACGGGGCGGCAGTCAGGCAGCAGTTCAATATCGGTATCTGTGGCATGGGGACAGTCGGCGGGGGTACCTTCACCTTGCTGCAAACCAAACAGGCGGAGATTACCCGGCGCCTTGGCAAAACGTTGAAGGTTACCCATGTTGCCTCGCGTCGTCAGAATCCCGCATTTGATACTTCAAGCATTCGATTCAGCACCGATGTTTTTGCAGTGGCCGATGACCCTGCCATCGACATCGTTGTCGAGGTCATGGGTGGTACCGAACCAGCATTACCGCTGATCCTTCGCGCCATCGAAAATGGCAAGCACGTGGTGACAGCCAACAAGGCTTTGATTGCTGTGCACGGTAATGAAATATTCGCTGCTGCCAAACGCAAGGGTGTGACAGTCGCGTACGAAAGTGCAGTGGCTGGCGGTATCCCCATCATCAAGGCGCTGCGTGAAGGTCTGGCCGCAAACTCCATACATTGGCTCGCTGGCATCATCAATGGTACTGGCAATTTCATTCTCACCGAGATGTCACTGAAAGGGCGCAGCTTCCCTGAGGTTCTGCAGGAGGCGCAGGCGCTCGGTTATGCAGAGGCTGATCCGACGTTTGATGTGGAAGGCATCGATGCCGCACACAAACTCACGATTCTTGCAGCCAATGCATTCGGAATTGCGCTGCAGTTCGACAAGGTTTACACCGAAGGAATCAGCAAGCTCACGATTGCCGACGTGAACTACGCCAACGAGCTTGGCTATCGCATCAAGCATCTTGGCATTACCCGGATGACAGAGAAGGGCATCGAGATGCGCGTACATCCGACACTAATCTCTACACAGCGACTTATCGCCAACGTCAATGGTGTGATGAATGCCGTGGTGGTCAAGGGAGATTCCGTGGGTTCAACTCTGTATTACGGTGCAGGCGCGGGCGCACAGGCAACAGCATCTTCCGTGGTCGCCGACCTTATCGACATTGTGCGCAGTTCTGGAGACGGCACTGCGGGTAATCCCGGCAATGTTCCATCCCTGGCATTCAACTCGTTGCGCAACGATATTCCGATTCTTGATATCGACGATATCGAGTGCGAGTACTATCTGCGCATTGCCGCGCAGGACAAGATCGGTGTCATGGCGCAGATCTCCCAGGTGCTGATGAATCACGGAATCAATATTGAGGCACTCATTCAGAAAGAGCCTGACCACAACGCAACCGGCGAAGTAGTGGTGCCAGTTGTCCTGTTAACCGGCAAAGTGCAGGAGCGGCAGATGAATAAAGCTATCTCTGCAATTGAAGCACTGGATCAGGTCGTCGACAAGGTGACGCGTATACGCGTTGAGCTCTTCGACGGGGAAGGGAACTGACGTGGCCATGAGATATATCAGCACAAGGGGCAAGTCACCGGCACAGAGTTTTGAACAGGTACTACTGACAGGTCTCGCACCGGACGGTGGTCTCTACGTACCTGAGACACTGCCACACTATACTGCTGCGGAAATTGTACAGTGGACAGGTCTCAGTTACCCCGAGCTTGCGCTCAAGATCGTTTCTCCTTTTGTCGATGGTGCGATTCCCGAATCAAAACTGAAGGAACTGATCGACAAGAGCTATCAGAGCTTTTCCCACAAGGCCGTGGCGCCACTGCATATGCTCGGGGCCAATGAGTGGATACTGGAGCTGTACTGCGGTCCCACTCTGGCATTCAAGGATTTCGCGCTGCAACTGCTCGGACATCTTCTTGACTATGTGCTGACAAAGAACAATCAGAAAGTCGTGATTCTTGGTGCGACTTCCGGGGATACCGGTTCTGCTGCACTCGAGGGCTGTCGCCACTGCGAGAATGTCGACATCTTCATTCTGCATCCGTACCAGCGTGTTTCTGAGGTACAGCGTCGCCAGATGACGACTGTGCCGGGGAACAACGTGCACAACATCGCCGTGCGCGGCAACTTTGACGACTGTCAGCGTATCGTCAAGGCCGCATTTGGAGATCAGTCGTTTCTACCGCAAGGGCGTCAGTTGGTCGCAGTTAACTCCATCAATTGGGCGCGCATCATGGCGCAGATCGTTTACTACTTTTACGCAGCATTGCAGTTGGGGGGGGCACAGCGTCAGGTCTCCTTTTCGGTGCCTACCGGCAACTTCGGCGACATTTATGCCGGTTATCTGGCGAAACAGATGGGGCTGCCAATTGCTCAGTTGATCATCGCCACCAACAGCAATGACATCCTGCACCGCTTCATGAGCCGCAACGAGTACGCGCAGTCACCACTGCAGCACACGCTGTCACCCAGCATGGACATCATGGTATCGAGCAACTTCGAGCGCTACCTGTTCGACATGTTTGGTCGCGATGGTGATGCGCTCACAAAATTCATGACAGAAGGACATGCAGTTGATCCGGCGTTGTGGCAACAGGCGCGACAGATATTTGCCAGCGCTGCCGTGAATGATGAGGTCACCTGTGACGTGATTCGTGAGGTGTATGCGGAGACGGCGTTCCTGATCGATCCGCACACGGCCGTAGGAGTGAAGGCTGCACGCGAATGCAATGCAGACACGTCAATACCCATGATCACTCTTGCAACAGCCCATCCAGTAAAGTTTGCCGATGCCGTTACGCGCGCCGGGCTGGAAAATCCTGAGCTTCCCGAACATATGCGCGATCTGTTCGACCGGGAAGAGCGCTACAGCGTCGTGGATAACACTCTCTCGGCTGTCACCAGCTACGTCCAGTCCCATCTGTGAACCCTCAGATTCACCGCAGAGCAGCATTGCAGGAAGGTAATTTCTCTCCTGCCGTGCCTGCGCTGCTGCGTCGCATTCTTGCGGCACGTCAGGTATTCACTGATGAGGAACTGACGCTGGATATGCAGCAGTTGCTACCCCCGGAGTTGCTGCTGGGATTGAATGCAGCAGTACAGTTGCTGCATGAGGAATTGCAGCGTCAAGGGCGAGTGCTGATAGTGTCGGATTTCGATGCCGATGGTGCAACGAGCTGTGTGCTGGCGATGCGGGCCTTGCGCGCGATGGGTTTTCGCCACGTCGACTACATTGTCCCCAACCGTTTTGAGTACGGCTACGGTCTCACACCCGAGATCGTCACATTGGCGACTCAGAAACAACCTGACCTGCTGATCACCGTCGATAATGGCATTTCCAGCATAGAAGGCGTGCGCGCCGCTCAAGCTCTGGGCATGCGTGTGCTCATTACCGATCATCACTTGCCGGGACGCGAGTTACCTGCGGCCGATGCCATCGTGAACCCGAATCAACCGGATTGCTCGTTCCCGAGCAAGTCGCTGGCCGGCGTTGGTGTGGTGTTCTATCTCATGGCGGCGCTGAGGAGTTTTCTGCGTGAACGTCACTGGTTTGCAGAGCAGGGACTGTCAGAGCCCAACATGGCGGGTTTTCTGGATCTGGTGGCACTTGGTACTGTGGCCGATGTTGTGGCTCTGGACAGGAACAACCGCATCCTGGTGAATGAAGGACTGAAGCGTATCCGCCAGGGGCGCGCCTGTGTGGGAATCCTGGCACTGCTGGATCTCGGCAAGCGCAGACGAGAGACGTTTGTGGCCAGTGACCTTGGTTTCGCTGTGGGTCCACGCCTCAATGCGGCAGGCAGACTGGACGATATGGCACTTGGCATTGAATGCCTGTTGACCGATGATCCGGTTGCTGCTGCCGCGATGGCTGCCGAGCTGGATGCCATGAATCAGCAGCGCAAAGCAATCGAAGTGGAGATGCGTGATCAGGCGTTGCGCAGTATCGAGTCGATGGTATTCGATGAGACAGTCATTCCTGCGGGCATGTGCATGTACAACCCTGAGTGGCATCAAGGTGTCATCGGCATTCTTGCCGCCCGCATCAAGGAGCGTATGCACAGGCCGGTGATTGCGTTCGCCGATGCGGGTGTAAACAGTGATGGTGAGGAAGAAATCAAAGGGTCGGCCAGATCCATTGCCGGTCTGCATATTCGTGACGTGCTGGATACCGTTGCCACACGCAATCCGGGACTGGTCACCCGCTTTGGTGGGCATGCGATGGCGGCTGGATTGACTCTGCGCAAACAGGACTACCCGCAGTTCTGCACCGCATTCGCGACAGAGGTAGCAGCGTTGCTGTGCGCAGAGGACCTGCAATCGCTCCTGCTGACTGATGGTGACGTGAGTCCCGCAGATTTGACACTGAGTACGGCGCAAATGCTGCGTGACAATGGCCCCTGGGGGCAGAATTTTCCAGAGCCCTGTTTTGATGGCGAGTTCAGGGTAATGCAGCAGCGCCTGCTCGGCGACAGCCATCTCAAGCTCGTGCTCTGTGCACCGGGCAACAAACGTCTGACTTTCGATGCGATTGCCTTCAATGTCGATCGGACGAGGTGGCCGGACAATACGGCCAGGCAGGTGCGCCTTGTATATCGTCTCGACATCAATGAGTATCGTGGTGAGCGCACTCTGCAATTGATGGTAGAGCACATCGAGAAATGTTGAAATGCAGCGGAAGGGGTTGATTTGTTACCTTTTATCACAATGTCAGGTCTTGTTTGCAGTCGCGGACAGGTACAATCCGGGCAAGTCAATGATTGGTGAATCGGGAGATTGGTACATGCGGAAGTCAGTCAGTTCTCTGTTCCTGCTATGGGCTTTGGTGGTGATTCCAGCAGTGGTTCACGCAGAGGTCTTCCATGGTGAAGAAATAGAGGTCGAACTGCTCTCCGAAAGCAGCAATGCGGTGCCCGGACAGACCCTGTGGGTGGCACTGCGACTGACGCCGACCGAGCATTGGCATACCTATTCCCGGTGGCAGGGCGACAGTGGTGATGCAACCCGGCTGAGCAATTGGGAATTGCCGGAAGGTGCAGTTGCCGGCGATATCCAGTTCCCGACGCCGACCTGGCTGCCGTTCCCCGGCTCCGATCTTGTTACCTTCTCCTACAAGGAAGAGGTATTCCTGCCCGTTCCGATTACCGTACCTGCAACCTTGCAGGGTGACAGTTTCGATATCTCCGTGTTTGCCGAATGGCAGGTTTGCGATGAAATCTGCCTGCTGGGCGAAGCTACCCTGAGCCTGTCGGTTCCCATTCAGGGCGATACTCTGGTGGTCGATCCGCGTTGGGAGCAGGCTTTTGCCCGCACTCGTGCCAATCTGCCGGCGCCGGAAGGCGAACACGATGTGGCTGCGCTGTTCGCCATGGCCGGTGAGCGCATCAGTTTCTCTTTCCAGTCTGCTGACGCCATTCCAGCCAGAGCGACCGATGTGTGGTTCTTCCCCGAGAGCAAACGCATCCTCAAACCAGGTCCGCTGCGCGATGTCAGCCTCAGCCCCGGCATTGCCCAGATTACTCATGAGCAGCCACGTCGCATGCTGGTGGAGGGGGATCGCATTCCGGGCCTGCTTGCTGTCGCTGATGCCAATGGCGAGATCAGGGGCTATCTGGTGAATGCAGTGCCTGCGACTGCCGATAACGTGGCGTCCATTACAGCTCTCGCCAGCAACAGTGCGGCCACTCCCGGATCTGCCGAAGGCGGTCCAGGTCTGTTGACCATCATGGCCTTTGCTCTGGCCGGCGGGCTGATTCTCAACTTGATGCCGTGCGTCTTCCCCGTGCTGTCATTGAAGGTACTCAGTTTCGCCTCCAAGAGCGGTACAGCACACAGCGAGCAAAGAATGCACGGTCTTGCTTACACTCTTGGCATTATAGTCACATTCATGGTGCTGGCCTCAGTTCTGTTGGCATTGCGTGCGGGCGGCGAGGCGGTTGGTTGGGCCTTCCAGTTGCAGTCTCCGTGGTTCGTTGCGCTCCTGATCTATCTGTTCTTCACCATGGGTTTGAGTCTGTCCGGGGTCTATGAATTTGGTTCCGGCTTCATGGGCGTGGGAAACAATCTGGCCAACAAGTCCGGCTACAAGGGCTCGTTCTTTACCGGCGTGTTGGCTACCGCCGTTGCCAGCCCTTGCACGGCGCCATTCATGGGAGCGGCTCTCGGTTTTGCACTGTCTCAGTCCTGGCTTGTGGCGATGCTGGTGTTCATGTTCCTCGGATTAGGAATGGCGCTGCCTTTCCTGATCCTGTCGTTCAGCCCCGCGCTGCTCAAGTACATGCCCAAACCTGGCGCCTGGATGAACACATTCAAGGAATTCATGGCATTCCCCATGTTTGCCACTGCGCTTTGGCTGCTCTGGGTACTGGGTGCGCAGGTGGGTGTTAATGGAATGGCTGTGGTCGTGGGTTCTTGTCTGCTTCTGGCTCTCGGCCTGTGGTTGTTGCAGAAACGGACCATGGCCGGCAGGTTCTGGCGCACGGTGAACGCGGTTATCAGTGGTGTAGCCATACTGTTTGCGCTCTATGCACTGCAGTCTCCTTTGTTGGAGCCAAGGCAAATCAGTGTAGCCAGTGCGACAGGTGGTGGTGACGAATTCGCAGACGAATACTTCCAGCCTTTCTCTGCTGCGCGCCTTGCTGAGTTGCAGGCATCGGGAGAGCCTGTCTTCATCAACATGACTGCGGCCTGGTGTATCAGTTGTCTTGCGAACGAGCAGACAACCCTTAGCTCGGCTCGAGTGTTGCAGTCCATGCAGGACCACAACATCAACTATCTGAAGGGCGACTGGACCAACCAGGACCCGGAAATCAGCCGCGTACTGGACCAGTTCAACCGTCCCAGCGTGCCGCTCTACGTGCTGTACCCGGGGGCGGGCAGAGAGCCATTAATCCTGCCGCAGATCCTGACGCCCAACTTGCTGATAGAGGCGTTCAGCAACATCTGAAGGGATCTGCCTCGGGAACAGGGAACATGGCAAAGCGATACCTCCCGTATGCATTGGTCGAGCGCTGTCGCGCTGTGTTACTGCATGCTCTCGTCGTGCTCGCCCTGAACGCTTCCACTCTCTCCCTGGCAGCAGAAACCGACATCGATTTCGAACCTGCTCATCAGGCTGCCTCTGCTTTGCCTCGTCTGCACAGTCTGCTCATCAGTCATGAAGGTGAATTGCTGCTGGAGCGATACTACCGCGGCGCCCGTGCAGATCGTCCTGCCAACATGAAATCCGCCTCCAAGACCGTCATATCCGGACTGGTTGGCATTGCCCTTGATCGTGGTCTGCTGACTGGGCTTGATCAGACACTGGGAGATTTCTTTCCGCAGGAACTTGCGGGCGATGAGAACAGCGTGCGGCGCGCCATCACCATAGAAGATTTGTTGACGATGCGTGCGGGCCTGCAGTCCACCAGTAATCGCAACTACGGCAACTGGGTGCTCAGCTCCAACTGGGTCTCTCATGCGTTGTCGCGTCCCCTGGTAGCCGAGCCCGGTACAGAGATGATTTACAGTACCGGCAGTACGCACCTGCTCTCCGCGATTCTGGCCAAGGTCAGTGACACCACCACGAAACAGTTTGCTGAACAAGTGCTGGCTCGACCGCTGGGCTTTTCCATGTCGTACTGGCCTGCCGATCCACAAGGCATCCATTTCGGCGGCAACGACATGGAAATGACACCGCGGCAGATGCTTGCTTTTGGGGAGCTCTACATCAATGCAGGTCGTGCCAATGGACGGATTAACAGTGTTGCTGCAGGGCGTCAGGTGATTTCAGAACACTGGGTGAACGAGTCCCTGCAGATCAGGACTCCATCACCGCGCGGAGAAGGGCGCTACTATGGTTATGGTTGGTGGTACCGTGAGTTGGCCGGTCATGATGTGTACTTCGCGTGGGGGTATGGGGGACAGTTCATATTCGTGGCCAAGGATCTGAATCTGGTCGTGGCCATCACTTCTGACAGCCTGCCGGGAGATTCCCGACGCGGTCATCTGGATCGAATTTACGACCTTGTAGAACGATATATTGTAGGTCCAGTCGCAGTTTCTGCGACACTTGCTGCAGTCTCTCACTCCGGTTTTTGAATTGTGCTATTCTGCCTCGGCTTTTGCTCTGCAGCGTAGATAAAACGTGCCGTTCCGGCCTGGTGTCCGACGAAGGATCGAGTAGAGAATGAAGCTGATCAAGTTTGCCCTGGCGATGGTTATCATTGCGTTGATATTCACGCTTCTGATTGTCGCCCAGAATCTGCTTCTGCCGTTGGTGATCGCGATTGCGTTCTGGTATCTCATCAATCTTCTCGCCAGTGGTTTTGCCCGTATGCGCCTGGGCGCCATAACTCTCCCCAGACCGTTGTGTTTTCTTGCGTCTATCATGACATTTATGGTGACCATTTCCGTAATGTTCCAGTTCATCAGTGGCAGTTTGAATGACCTGAGCAGCGTCACCACAACTTACGAGGCTAATCTTCGTTCCCTTTGGGATCGTCTCCCGTTTGCAGAATATCTTCCGATTGATGGATTTCTCGACAATCTGGTCGCACGGTTGGATCTATCAGCGATCGTCACAACTGTGGCGGTTTCATTTACCAGCCTGGCGCGCGACAGTCTCTTGATTGTGATTTACGTCGGATTTCTGCTGCTGGAACAGGGCAAATTCAATCGCAAACTCTCCGCGCTGATGGGAGACCCCCAGAAAGAAAAGCGCATGCTGCAGATACTCTCGCAGATCAAGGGAGATATTCAGAAATACATCAGCATCAAGTTCCTCGCCAGTGCAACTACAGGTACGCTCAGTTATCTCGTGTTGCGTGCGCTGGGCATCAATTTCGCAGAAATCTGGGGATTGTTGATATTTCTTCTCAACTTTATACCAACCATAGGATCGATCGTGGCCACGATCTTCCCGTCGCTGATGGCGCTGGCACAGTCAAATGACGGCTTTGGTCTTTTCTTTGTCACGTTGCTGGCAATAGCGTCATTGCAGATTCTCATTGGCAACATCATCGAACCACGTATCACCGGGCAGTCGTTAAATTTGAGTCCCATTGTAATCTTGTTCAATCTGGCCCTTTGGGGGGCCATCTGGGGCGTGCCAGGTATGTTCCTGTGTGTGCCGCTGCTTATCATCACGACCATCGTACTTGCTCACTTCCCGAAAACCAGACCTATTGCCATCCTCCTTTCCAGCGACGGCAGGCTGAATATCACGGAAGATTGACCTGCAAAACAGTAGCGATAAGAGTATAATTCCGGCCCCGCCGCGCACTTGCAATTTACCTTGACGACGCGGTTTGGACGAATGCTTGGACACATCGAACAGTAGAGCCCCACGTGATTGGAAGACTTGATGAAAATTGCAGAAATTCGCCAGAAGTTCCTGAACTACTTCAATTCCCAGGGGCATCAGATCGTCTCCAGCAGCTCGCTGGTGCCTGCCAATGACCCAACCCTGTTGTTTACCAATGCGGGCATGGTGCAATTCAAGGATCTGTTTCTCGGCAACGAAGTTCGTTCGTACAATCGCGCCACCACATCGCAGCGCTGTGTGCGTGCGGGCGGCAAGCACAATGATCTGGAAAATGTCGGTTATACCGCGCGTCACCACACATTCTTCGAGATGCTCGGCAATTTCAGCTTCGGTGATTACTTCAAGCGTGATGCCATTCGTTTCGCGTGGGAATTTCTGACCAAGGAATTGCAACTGTCACCGGACAAGCTCTGGGTCACCGTTTTCCACGAAGATGACGAGGCCGCTTCAATCTGGATCGATGAAATTGGCGTGGATCCCAAGCGCCTTTCCCGTCTTGGTGAAAAAGACAATTTCTGGGCCATGGGTGACACCGGACCCTGTGGTCCCTGTACCGAAATATTTTACGACCACGGCCCTGAAGTGGCTGGAGGCCCACCCGGCAGCCCGGATGATGACGGTGATCGCTATATCGAGATATGGAACCTCGTGTTCATGCAGTTCGACCGGCAACCCAATGGTACGCTGGTGCGGCTGCCCAAGCCCTCCGTTGATACCGGTATGGGGTTGGAGCGTCTGGCGGCGGTACTACAACACGTACATAGTAATTACGAGATCGATCTGTTCCAGGCTATTCTGCGTGTGGCTTCCCAACTTACAGCCACCGCTGATACCACCAATACCTCTCTGCGTGTTATCGCCGATCACATCCGCTCCTGTTCCTTCCTGGTGGCCGATGGTGTGTTGCCTTCAAATGAAGGACGTGGCTATGTGCTGCGCCGCATCATTCGTCGCGCGGTCCGTCACGGCTATCAACTGGGGGTCAAGGATCTGTTCTTCTACCGCCTGGTGGATGCACTGGTTCAGCAGATGGGTGACGCTTATCCAGAATTGAAAGCGCGTCAGGCGACTGTAGAAAAAGTGTTGCGCGAAGAAGAACAACAGTTTGCCCGCACGCTCGAGAACGGCATGGTCATCCTGAAACAGGCGATTGCCGAACTACAGGGCAGCATCATTCCTGGTGACACGGTATTTCGACTCTATGACACCTTTGGTTTTCCGGTAGATCTGACCGCGGATGTGGCACGTGAAAGCGGATTGACTCTGGATATGGATGGTTTTGATCGGGCCATGGCGGTGCAGAAACAGCAGGCCCGCGCTGCCAGCCAGTTCAATGCGGTTGAGAAGCTGGTCATCAATCTTGAACAGGGAACACAGTTCATCGGTTACGAACACTTGAGCGGTGAAGCTAAGGTTCTGGCGATTTACAGTAATGGTCAACCCGTTACCCAGATTGCTGAGCAGGAGGAAGCGCTGCTGATTTTGAACAGTAGTCCCTTCTATGCCGAATCCGGGGGACAAGTAGGTGACAAGGGCGTTATTGAAGTTCGACGCGGTGCGGCCAACGAGGCCCGTTTCGAAATTGTTGATACGCAGAAACAGGGTGAACACTTCATTCACAAAGGTGTGTTGCGCAGCGGTACGCTCCGTGTTGGCGATCAGGTGTTGGCAAAGGTTGCTGAGGATAATCGCGCGGCTGTCGTGTTGAATCACTCTGCCACTCACCTTTTGCACGCGGCTTTGCGCAAGGTGCTTGGCGAGCATGTTACCCAGAAGGGATCATTGGTGACGGCGGACAGGTTGCGATTCGACTTCTCTCACCATGCGGCCATGACTTCTCAGGAGTTGTGTGAGATTGAAGCTGCGGTGAATGTCGAGATTCTAAAGAATATCGAAGTCTCCAAGGAGGTCATGGGTATCGAGCAGGCGATGGAAAAAGGTGCCATGGCGCTGTTTGGCGAGAAGTATGGTGACGAAGTGCGAGTAATAAGCATGGGCGATTTCTCCACAGAGCTGTGTGGTGGCACGCACGTGAAACGCACCGGCGATATCGGCCTGTTCAAGTGCATCGGTGAATCCGGCATTGCGGCGGGTGTGCGTCGTATTGAAGCCGTCACTGGTCATGGTGCTCTCACCATCGTCGAGCGTCAGGAGTCATTGCTGAAGCAATTGTGCGACACGGTAAAAAGCAATCCTGAGAATCTGTTGGAGAAAATCCAGCAGATCATGAGCAGCAATCGTACGCTGGAACGCGAACTGGAACAGCTCAAGGTCAAACTCGCCAGCGCCGCCGGCAGTGATATCGCCAGCGAAGCTATCAAGATCAAGGACAGCAATCTGCTCGCTAAAGCCGTCGATGGCTTCAATGCCAAGACATTGCGGGACACCGTAGATCAATTGAAAAATAAACTTGGCTCCTCAGTGGTGGTGCTTGCCAGCGTCGAGGACGGCAAGGCCAGCATTGTTGCTGGCGTGAGCAAGGATCTGGTAGAGAAGGTAAAGGCGGGGGATCTCGTCAACATGGTGGCTTCGCAGATGGGTGGCAAGGGAGGTGGCCGAGCGGATATGGCAATGGCGGGAGGTACTGACATTGCGGCGCTTCCAATGGCCCTTGCTTCCGTGAGAGAGTGGGTAGAGGCGCGGTTGTGATAAATTGTGACGGGGCTGATTTTACGGGGTTTTTCGCTCCGCAAGTGTCCCAAATACCGATTGCATTACAAACCGCAATTTTGTTTAATTTGCACCCGTTTTAATTCTATGTAGCAAAAATGGCACTATACGTTCAAAAATTTGGTGGTACTTCCGTAGGTTCTACAGCACGTATTGAGTCTGTTGCAGACAAGATAATTGCTTATCGCAATCAGGGACATGACATCGTTGTTGTAGTCTCCGCCATGAGTGGCGAGACGAACCGCTTGCTCGCACTTGCGCATGATATTGATTCGCAACCTTCGCCGCGTGAACTTGATGTTCTTTTGTCTACTGGTGAGCAAGTGACGATTGCACTGCTCAGTATTGCGTTGCAGAAAAGGGGTTGCATGGCTCGCTCCTTCACTGGAGGTCAGGTCAGGATTTTGACTGACGAGGCATACACACGAGCTCGCATCCGCGAGATTGATGACAAGAAAATTCGCAGCGAGCTCGCACAGGGACGCGTCGTGGTAGTGGCCGGATTCCAAGGGATCGATGAAGAGGGCAATATCACGACGCTGGGTCGTGGCGGCTCGGATACCTCTGCGGTTGCACTGGCAGCTGCACTGAAAGCGGATGAATGTCAGATCTATACTGATGTGAAGGGCGTATATACCACTGATCCAAGGGTGGTCGAAGATGCCCGGTTGCTGCGCAGCATTACGTTTGAAGAGATGTTGGAGCTGGCCAGCCTGGGTGCCAAGGTACTGCAGATCAGGTCGGTAGAGTTTGCCGGCAAGTACAAGGTACCACTGCGTGTACTCTCCAGTTTTGAAGACGACCCCGGTACATTAATAAGTTTAGAGGATGAAAACGAAATGGAAGCTCCAATTATCTCGGGTATCGCATTCACGAGAGATGAGGCAAAAATTACTGTCTCTGGAGTGCCAGATGTCCCTGGAATTGCCTATCGTGTGATCGGTCCGGTCAGCGATGCAGGTATAGAAGTGGACGTGATTGTGCAGAACGTATCTGCGGACGGTTCAACAGATATCACTTTCACAGTGAAACGTCAGGATGCTGAACAAACTCGCCAGATTATCGGTCGTATAGCTGAGGACGTTAAAGCAAGAGACATTTCGCTCGATACCAAGATAGCGAAGATATCTTTGGTGGGTGTTGGCATGCGGTCGCACGCCGGGATAGCCAGCAAGATGTTCAAGACACTTGCTGATGAGTCCATCAACATCCAGATCATTACGACATCTGAGATCAAGATTTCCGTAGTGATCGACGAGAAGTATCTGGAACTGGCTGTCAGGTCTTTGCATAGTGCGTTCGGTCTTGGAGGAGAGAGTTAAGGCTGATTGTTGCCCGAATTCTTTCCTTCAATAGATTGCTGTGCAGCGAGTGACCGTTTATTCGATCTACTATTGCGCTACAGCAAGACAATTTTCAATAACCTGCTTTCCCCGCCGTGTAACAAGGTGTACAAATAACAAGAGATGGGTGGAAAAGCATAACGAAACAGCACATCAGGAATTGTGTTTTCCTCAAGATACTTCGGGATACTGGAAGTGGAAAGTACAAGGACATTGAGAGTGGGAAAGGAGAGATAGTATGTTGATTTTGACTCGCCGTATAGGTGAAACATTGATGGTTGGCGATGATGTGACAGTGACTGTACTGGGTGTCAAAGGTAATCAGGTAAGAATCGGTGTGAATGCGCCCAAAGATGTGGCTGTGCATCGCGAAGAAATTTACCAACGAATTCAGAAAGAAAAAGATTCTGGTGGTCCCGCAACCGAAGGCAACACTTAGGCAAATAAACCCTTCCAGCCCCTGCCATTTTTTCTGACGTATGTTATCATTGCGCGCGATTTTGGAGAGATGGCCGAGTGGCTGAAGGCGCACCCCTGCTAAGGGTGTATAGGTTAATACCCTATCGAGGGTTCGAATCCCTCTCTCTCCGCCATACAAGATCCCGCTCCGCCTGAACGTTCAGCAGATTCTGCAAATATCACAGAAGCTCCAACACGAGAGAGGGATTTGAACCCGGCAGAGGGTTTGATCGATTGCAACGCAATCGAAGACGAGCGCGCCCCGCGCACGAAGTCCGCAGGGTTGTAAACAGCCAAGCTGTTTACAATCAATCCCTCTCTCTGGCTCAACGCATCCACAGATCCAGGTCTTCCTGATAGTTCAATCGCGAACAGAGTTAGCTTCCAGAATCTTCGCGAGCAAGCTCGCTCCTGCAGGAGCATGCCCTTGCCCACCATGGGTTCCTGTGCCACCATGCAGCGAACAAAATTATCAGGCCGTCCCCATGAATACAGCCCCCCTGAACCTCTTCTTCTCATCACTATTGACACTGGCCACGCTCATGACCTCATGTTCGCAAGCCCAGGATGCGTCGACAGCTGCGGGCGCTCCCGCAGTCGTCCCGTTTTCAATCAACATTCCTGAAGCCGACATCGCTGACCTGCGTCTGCGTCTCTCGATGACCCGCTTCCCAGATCAAATTTCCGGTACCGGATGGGACTATGGTACCGATACCACTTACCTCCATGAGCTCATCGACTACTGGCAGAACGACTTCGATTGGCGCGAGCAGGAACGTCAGTTAAATGAATTCGATCACTTCACGACAATAGTGGAAGGCCTGCAGATTCACTTCATCCATCAGCGTTCGCCACACCCCAATGCTACGCCATTGCTGATCACCCACGGCTGGCCAGGTTCATTCGCGGAGTTCAGAAAAATCATTGGTCCTCTGACAAATCCGGAGCAATACGGTGGCAGTGCCGAGGATGCGTTTCATGTAGTGGCACCTTCACTGCCAGGATTCGGATTTTCAGAGAAGCCACAGGACCGGGGTTACAACCCCGAGCGGATGGCACACATCCTGGCCGCACTGATGCAGCAACTCGGTTATGAGAAATATGGTGCACAGGGAGGCGACTGGGGGGCAATCATCAATCGAATTCTCGCGAGTCGCTATGGCGATAGACTTATTGGACTGCATTCCAATTTCGTTTTGGCCACCCCACCTGCAGACCCTCAGATCCTTGCCAGCGTCCCCGCCGACGAGCTTGCCAGCCGCGAGGCTCGACAGGCCTATATGGCGAACGAAGTGGCATATCAGCAGATTCAGGGCACCAAACCGCAGACTCTCGGGGTCGGCTTGAATGATTCGCCTGCAGGGTTGGCGGCATGGATAGTGGAAAAATTCCACGGCTGGAGTGACATTGATCGCAGCCTGCCAAACGGCTTGGAGGAGAAGTTCACGAAGGATGAAATGCTGACGAACATCAGTCTCTATTGGTTCAATCAGGCCATTACATCTTCTGCGCGCATCTACTATGAGAATCGCAATGTCGCCATGACTGAACCGGTAGGATATGTCGAAGTACCCACTGCTGGAGCAATCTTTCCAGCCGAAATAAATCTCACGCCCAGACTATGGGCTGAAGAGCACTACAATATCGTGCGCTGGACCCGCATGCCGCAGGGTGGGCACTTTGCCGCGATGGAGGAGCCGGAACTATTACTCACGGATATTCGTGAATTTTTCCGCCCTCTGCGCTGATCAGACCGGCTGCTTCACAATTCGCAGATATGATTTCACGGCCTTATGGTTGCAATATACCTCAGTATCTCCGATTTGATCTGAGGGTGATAAAGCGAGTGGCAATGAGAAGGGCAATGAGAGTAACCGAGGCTGTCGTCAGTCGCATTGTCATGTACCTGCGCGATATCATTTTGTGCTACCGCATTGCAGTCAGCGAGGTGCACGCATGTCGTTCCATCTGAACTGCTCCAATCGTATTGAGTCACTGCAACAATTGTTGGCTCTTAATCTGGTGCAGAAACCACTTGAGTCCCCGTTGGCCAGCGAGCTGATTCTGGTTCCTGGCATGGCCATGCAGCGCTGGCTGAACCTGCAACTGGCCAGTCAGCATGGTGTCGCAACCAATATCGAGTATCCATTGCCAGCAACGTGGTTCTGGAAGCTTGCAGCGTCGGCACTGGAGGGGGGCGATGAAAAGCGGCAAGACCCTCTTTCACGAGAACTGGCAGCATGGAAGATTTATGGCACGTTACCAGCACTGTTGTCACAGACAGCATTCCAACCGCTGAGTCATTACCTGCACGACGACGCCACCGGCGTGAAACGCTGGCAGCTTGCCCAGCGTATTGCTGATGTCTTTGATCGTTATCAGTACTATCGCCCCGAGTGGATCAGAGCATGGAGTTCTGCTGCTCCTCTTGTTGATAAATCTGCTCAGGACATTCCCGATTGGCAGCCTCTTCTGTGGCGAGAGCTGGTTCGCACATGCGAAGAGCACCATAGAGTTGCAGTGATAGATCGTCTGCTGACTCTGCTGCGAGCTGGCACGCTCCCCGCGCAGCTGCTGCCAGAACGCATCAGCTGTTTTGCATTGTCGAGTCTGCCACCACTGTTTGTGGAAATATTGAAAGCACTCGCGTGCTACACCGAAATTCATCTCTTCCAACACAGTCCCACGGACCAATACTGGGCTGACCTGCGCAGCAAGAAATCTCTGGCACGCATGCGCGTAGAGAAGCCGAATCAAGCAGATTATTACGACACTGGCAATGAACTGCTGGCATCATGGGGGCGGCAGGGGCAGGCGTTCCAGGATCTGCTGCTCAGCAATGATCTGCTCGAAACAGCACAGTGGGAGGATTATCGGGAGCCGGGAGATGATACGCTCCTGCATCGATTACAGCAGGATATTCTCTCTCTCAACGATAGTGTGGAAGCCGTTGCCATCGACGAATCCCTGCAAGTCAATATCTGTCACAGCGCTCTGCGCGAGTGCCAGGTGCTGCACGATCAGTTGCTGCGGGAACTGGAGAAGAGTCCAGATCTGAAACCGGAAGACATTCTCGTCATCGTGCCCGAAATCAGTCGTTATGCGCCGTTCATCGAGGCAGTATTTCGACGCGATGAGAACGGGGTGCGCCCCTTCATCCCTTGGAATCTCTCTGACACTTCCGTGGCGGATGAACATCCTCTGATCCGTACCTTCCTTCAGTTGCTGGCACTTCCCGGATTGCGTTTCACCAGCTCTGAGGTGTTGTCGTTTCTCGGGGTGCCGGAGATTGCCAGACACTTCGGTCTTGACGATAGTGCGCAGGAAGATGTCATCGGCCTGTTGCAAGAGAGCCAGGTACGCTGGGGGATTGATGGCGCGCACAAGAAGGAATGGGACTTACCCCCTACGGAACAGAATACCTGGCGCCATGCTGCAGATCGATTGCTGGCAGGTTATGCGTTGGGCGAAGTGGAATATTGGAATGGTATTGCTCCACTGTCTGGGGTGTCCGGAGGGCGCGCTGCCGCTCTGGGCCGCTTCTTCACGTTGCTGGACACCCTGTGCCGCTGGCGTGAACAGCTGCGCTACGAACGCAGTGCTCAACAGTGGCAGGTTGCACTCAACGCCATGTTGCAGGAAATATTCGGTACACCTGTAGATGACGACGATAAGCTGCAACAGATTCGGGAAGTGATAGGGGAGTTGAAAGATCAGGCAGTTGATCAGATGCTGTCCCCGGATCTGGTGCGGCTGTGGCTGGAGGAGTGCCTGGGAACCCGCACGGCACACAACCGATTCTTCAGTGGTGGCGTTACCTTCTGCGGCATGCGTCCGATGCGAAGCCTGCCATTCCGCATTATTTGCGCCTTGGGAATGAATGACCTTGCATTTCCACGCCGCGAAAATGCCGTGACCTTTGATGCAATGGCGCAGCAGTGGCATTCAGGTGATCCGCGCAAGGGAGATGAGGATCGTTATCTCTTGCTGGAGACATTGCTGTGCGCACGGGACAAATTCTATTTCAGTTACACGGGGCGCAGTCTGAAGGACAATACACCCTGCCAGCCATCTGTGCTGTTACAAGAATTCATGGACTTTGTTGACGCGCGTTACATCGGTACCGACGATCCGAAGACGGCTGTCAGCAAGCGTGTCACTACACTGCAGCCGATGCAGGCATTCAGTCCACGTAACTTCGTGGCGACTGATAAGGCAGTGCACAGCTACGATTCATGGTGGTGTCGGGTGGCTCAGTCCCTTGTAAATGGCAGAAAACTATCCAGGGAAAATTTGAGGCAAGAAAAGTGGCCTGCCTGGAAACTTCCTGCCAAGGAAGAGCTGATGCATATAGAACTCTCGCATCTGATTCGATTCCTGCAGCATCCGGTGAAATATTTCTTCAATAGCCGCTTGCGAATTCGTCTTAAGGAAGAGGTGCAGGGAGAGGACGACGAGGTTTTTTCTCTTGATGGACTGCAGTCCTGGAATATTCGCAATGAGATGATTGCGAAGATGTTGCAGGAGACTGACGAGACATCGGAAATTGAATTGCAGACTGTGCTGTCTGCGCAGGGACTACTGCCTCATGGCGGTCTTGCGGAGTCGGCGTACGCACAGGTGCGCCTGAATGCCCAGAGGTTGCTGGACGATCTTGCGCCTTATCGCGGCATGCAGCCGATTACGCATAGAGTGGATCTGACTCTTGGCGTAGAGTCAGCCCCTGTGCATCTGAGCGGTCGGCTTGAGAGCTATTTGCCCGGGGTTGGAATATTGCATTACACGCCGTCTGCTTACAAAGGCAAGTATGTACTGGCGGCCTGGATGGAGCATTTGGCTCTGTGTGCTGTGAACGGACTGCCACAAGGCGAGTGCACAGCGTTGTATTGTCGCGATGGGCAACTGCGGTTTGAACCCTTCGCTGCGGAGCAAGCTCGAGAGCAGCTCTCGCTGTACCTTGAGCTTTACCGCGAGGGTATTGAGCGGCCGCTGCCCGTGTTTCCCGATGCGAGCTTTGCGCTGGCAAAGGCTGAGGATGACAAGGCGTTGAAAGCTGCCTGGAAGTGCTGGGCCAGCGATGATTTCCGTAATATCTCAGGAGACCGTGACGATGCTTACGTGCACATGGTGCTGGGCAGCACACACGTTGATCCACTAGGGAGTGACGAATGCAAGGCGTTGGCCGACGCAGTGTATGGTCCGGCATTACGTGCTGGGGTGACGCCATGAACTCTATGTCAAAACCTGTGGTATTGACCGCTTTGCAAACCCTGCAATTGTCCCTGTCTGGTGTGAAATTGATCGAAGCCAGTGCGGGCACCGGCAAGACCTATGCGATCAGCAATCTCTATCTGCGCTATGTGTTGCAGGGAGTCAGGGTCAACCAGATTCTGGTGGTGACTTTTACCAATGCGGCGACAGAAGAGTTGCGTGGGCGTATCCGCGAGCGGCTGCACGACACATTGCTGGTTATACAGCAGTGGCGGTGCGGCGAGTTGGAGAAGTTGCCGAAGGATGAATTTCTGAACGCGTTGTTATCGGATATGCAATCGCAACCAGCACAGTACAGTGAACAGAGTGTTGCCCGTCTGCGTCTGGCCATCCGCACGATGGATGAGGCCAGCATCTACACCATCAACGGGTTCTGCCAGCGTGCACTGACCGATCATGCCTTCAGCAGTGGTCAGGCGTTTGAACTGGAGCTGGTCAACGACGACGATGCGCTGTGGCAGGAAGCGCTCAAGGACTGGTGGCGCAGTACTGCCTATGAGCTGGACAGCGTGCAGATTCGACTACTGACGGATGCGCTGGGGTCATTGCCGAAATTTCTGGAATCGCAGAAGCCGTTGCGCGCTGCACGGGATCGCAGGGTCGTGCCTGACAGAGGCGATGACATGGCATCAATTCATGGTCTGTGGCGCGGACTGGAGACGCCGCTGCGGGAATTGGCCCGGGAGTGGTTGAACAGAGCTGATGAACTGAAGGAAATACTGTTGCAGTCCAAGGCGTTGAGTCGCGCCAAAGGGTGCGGTTACGGAGTTGCGGAGCTAATGTCATCCCTGGCGCGGCTCGATAACTATTTCAATTCGGATGCGCTGCTTGAAGTGCCAGCAGAACTTGTATTGCTTGCTGCAGACAACCTGCGAAGCAACAATAAACCGAGCAAGATTGACACTGATCCACAACTGCAGGATCGCTTTTTTCTGCAGTGTCAGGCCATCGTTGATGACGCGACCGCACTGCGCGAACGTTTCACGATTGCCGCGTTGCTCAGCGCTACCCGCGAGGGCCGGACACGGATGGAAAGTGCCAAGATACTCACTCGCACAATTTCCTTCAGTGATCAATTGACTCGCCTGCACGATGCGCTTCATGCCCCGTCCGGTGAAGCGCTGACAGAAGCGTTGCGCCGCGCATTCCCGGTGGCGATGATCGACGAGTTTCAGGACACCGATACAATTCAGTACCGAATTTTTCGTCATCTCTACTTGAATGCTTCTCCTGTGGCGGAAGAGCCAGGCGCTCTGATCATGATCGGCGACCCCAAGCAGGCGATCTACAGTTTTCGTGGGGGCGACATCTTTGCGTACGCAGAGGCAAAGCGAGATGTCGGAGATAATCTTTATACGCTCGACACCAACTGGCGTTCGGTACCAGAGTTGGTCAATGCCTTCAATGTATTTTTTACGCGGCGCAGAGTGGCATTCGTGTATGAAGAGGCCATTGACTATCTGCCAGTGCATTCGGCAGTCAAGGAGCACAAGCCATTATTGGAAAATGGCCGTGCCGTCAGCCCTCTGACCCTTTGGCAGATTCCTGCAGGTGATGACGGCAAACCACGCAACAAGAGAGAGGCGGAGCAGTTGATCGCCGCAAGTGTTACGGACGAAATGGCGCGTCTGATCAACGCTGGCATGAGCGGGGATGTCACCCTCGGCAATATGCCGCTGCGGCCTGGCGACATCGCAGTGCTGGTGCGAACAAACTTTGAGGGTGCCGCCATGCGGGAGGCCTTGCTGACTCGTGGTCTCAATGCGGTAACAGTAGGGCGCGACAAGGTCTTTCAGAGCGATGAGGCCAGAGCGTTGGAGTTGTTGCTCAGTGCTGTGGTGCATTGCAATGATCGCACGCTGCTGCGTGCCGCGTTGAGCAGCGACTTGCTGGCCCTCGATTATGTCCTGATGGCAACGATCATCGATGATCAGGCACATTGGTTGCAGTGGGCTGAATGCATGAAATCATTGCACATGTTGTGGCAGCAGAAAGGGTTCATGGCGATGTTTCAGTCTCTGCTGCAGAACTCGCTATTCAGTATGCCGGTGGAACTGCAAGAGGGGTTGCAGATCGGTCTGCAGATCGCCATGCAACCGTTGGCAGAGCGACGCCTGACCAATTTGTTGCACCTGTCGGAACTGTTGCAGCAGGTTTCCAGAACTCATCCAGGATTGGAGTCATTACTGAACTGGTTCCGTGAACAAATCGCGGAAACTTCCGATGTTGAAACCGAGCTGCGCCTGGAGAGTGATGACGCATTGATCAAGATAGTGACGATTCATGCCAGCAAAGGACTGCAATATCCGGTCGTTTTCGTGCCCTTCCTTTGGTCCTGCAGGCCGATCGAAAAGAAACGTAGCGGTATCGCCTTTCATGACGCCACGGGTGAAGCATTTCTTGATTTGGGATCGGCCGCGATCGACAAGAATTTGTTCCTTGCAGAAAGGGAGCGCCTGGCAGAAGACGTGCGACTGGCCTACGTGGCACTCACGCGAGCGCAGGCAAAGGTCTATCTGCTCTGGGGCGAGGCTGGCGATGCCCGCTTCAGGACCTCATCGCGTACTGCACTGGCGTGGCTGCTGCATTCGCAGCAGAACGCCGCTGATCTGAACAGTGAGTTTCCGAATGCCGATCTCGATGAACCACAGTTCAGCCAGCGGCTGCATGCCCTTGCCGAGGCAAGTGCGGGCAGCATTGAAGTGCGGCCCTTGCCGATGACTGCCATTGTTACCTTGCAGACGATGGAGTCAGAGACACTTGTCCTGCAACCTGCGCAATTCACAGGGGGCATCGCCACCGACTGGCGTATCAGCAGTTTCAGCAGTCTCACGCGTGACATTCATCAGGCTCCGCACAGCGGCAGCACGGCGGCGACCACGGATCCGATCATCGGATTTGCGGCTGGCAGCCATGTTGGACTTTTTCTGCACAAGATGCTGGAAGATCTGGATTTCCAGGGAGACATCAGCGCTCAGGCCGTAACACTCAATCAGAAATATGCACAGTACTATGGGTTCGATCCTGATCGACAGCAGGATGTTGTCGTGGCATGGATCCATAACATCTTGCACACGCCACTGAATACCGATGGGTTTACCCTTGCACAATTGCCGCGCAGTCGACGTCTCGACGAATTGGAGTTTGATTTCGCCATCGATAAAGTCAATGTGCCAACTCTCAACCAGGTTATCGCACGGTGGGCGGGTATCACACTCAACCCGATCAATGTGGAGGATTTTCGCGGCATGATCACTGGTGTGATCGATCTGGTGTTCGAGCACGATGGTCGTTTCTATATTGCAGACTACAAGAGCAATTTTCTCGGTTCGGCTTTGACCGACTACGCGCCGGAGCAGTTGCGTCAGGGCATCTTCGATCGTCGTTACGACCTGCAGTATCTGCTGTATGTGCTGGCGCTGCATCGCTACCTTCGTCAGCGCATCCGGGACTACGATTATGTCCGGCATATGGGAGGAATCTACTATCTCTTTCTGCGCGGCATGCGACCGGCCAGTGGACCGCGTTTCGGCGTGCACTTCGATCTTCCGCCGCTGGCGCTCATTCACGAGCTTGATACCCAGGTGCTGGGACATCAGGGAATGGCGCGGGCAGATAGGGGAGAACACGTATGAGTCTGCTCAACACGCTCGTCGATGCAGGACTACTATCTCCCCTCAGTACACACTTCGCGCGTTTCATTGCGCGTCAGTCCAACGTTCAGGAGAACAGCATTCTGGTGCTGACCGCTGCGCTGCTCAGCGAGAGCAATCTGCAAGGCAATGTCTGTATTGATTTGAGTCGCTACGCTTCATCTCCCATGTTCGCAGTATCACAGCCGGGGGGGCTTGCGCAGGAGATTCCCCATGCTCCGGAGCTGACACACTGGCAGCAATTGCTGCGCGCAAATCACTGTGTCGGCAATGCCGGTGACGTGGCGCCTCTGATACTCGATGGTGAGCGCCTGTACCTGCACCGTCTCTGGCAGGACGAGCAGACCGTTTATCGCGGGATCGTCTCCCGGCTGCAACCGATGACAGACATCAATACGGTACGCTTGCGCGAGGGTCTTGCCAGGTTGTTTCCAGACCATGTCACTACTCAGCCGGATTGGCAGAAGATTGCATCCGCATTGGCCGTCAGCCGACGCTTTGCTGTGATCTCCGGAGGGCCAGGCACGGGCAAGACCACGACGGTGGTGAAAGTATTGGCGCTGTTGCTGGAGCAGAATCCGGATTTGCGCATTCAACTTGCGGCACCAACAGGCAAGGCAGCAGCTCGCATGGTGGAATCTATCCGCGCCAAGCGTTCCGAATTGATAATACCCACGCAGATCGCAGCTCTGATGCCTGATCAGGCAAGCACGTTGCACCGGCTGCTCGGGTATCAGGGTGGCACGCGGGGCTATCGTCATGATCGCTTTAATCCCTTGTTGCTGGATTGCCTTGTTGTCGATGAGGCTTCGATGATCGATCTGGCTCTGATGCAGGCATTGCTGGACGCTGCTCCGCTTGACGCCAGGATCATTCTGCTGGGAGATCGCGACCAACTGGCATCAGTGGACGCTGGTAATGTGCTGGGTGATATTACAGGCCATGGACAGGAGTTGCTCTACAGTCATGATATGGCGCACGAGCTTGCGAGATTGACTGACACGGATTCGCAGTACCTGCCTGCCACGGACAATCCGCCAGTCATTGCTGATTCTATTGCCTTGCTACGGACCAGTCATCGTTTCACGGCCCACAGCGGCATCGGTCGACTGGCACGACTGGTCAATAGTGGAGAGGCAGAGGCAGCATGGTCTTTGTTGAGCGCAGAGGGTCGAGAGGCATCGGGCGAATTGGTATGGTTGCAACCAGCTGACAATGATCGCAATCCACTGGCCGGTGAAGCACTGGGCTGGGCGCTGGATCGCTATGCCGAATACCTGCAATGTGCGGATGTCAACAGTGCGCTGTTGATGTTCGCACAGACGCGTATCCTCTGCGCCATGCATGATGGCCCGTTGGGTGACCGCGAAATCAATCGTTTGTTGGCTGAAAGACTCGCCACTCGCGGACTGCTTGCTCGTGCCGCCCGCAGTGATGAAGATTTTCATGGCAAGCCTGTGATGATCACGGTAAACGACTATGAACTGGAACTGTTTAACGGCGATATCGGTCTGTTATGGCAGGATGCAAATGGACAGTTGGAGGCTTGCTTTCCGCAGTTGGATGGTGAGGTACGACGCATTCCGGCGCGTGGCCTGCCAGAACACGTGACGGCCTGGGCGCTGACGGTGCACAAGTCCCAGGGTTCGGAATTCGATCAAGTGCTATTGGTACTGCCGAACGATGTCCACAGTCCCTTGTTGTTGCGTGAATTGTTGTACACAGGCATCACGAGGGCCCGCAGTCGCTTGCTGATGCATGGCGCCGTGGACGTGCTTGCAGTGGCGTGCCGTACACCCGTGCAGCGCAGCTCAGGACTGGCTGCACTGCTGGGTTGGTGAACGGGTGTTGATGAACCGGAATCCGGGTTCAGCCAGTAGTGAGAATGGTATGCGCCATGTTCAGATGTTCGGCAGCCTCGCGGCCCAGCATGGTGAGATAGCCACCATCGGGCTGTGTGACCAACCCCTTGTCATGCAGTCGTTTTGCAGCGTTGATCTTGGCTTGACCTGCTTCCTTGTGAACCTTGATGCCTTCCTGTGGGTCGGTGACGTTGTAGAGCAATAGTGTGTTGACTTCGTCGATCAGGTCGGGGTTCAGGTGAGTAGGGGTAAGTGCCATGGTGTACCTCGGAAATTATTATTGTCAGGGTGTAGTATATGCGCCTTCAGCGCCCGGACGCACATAGAAAACAGCAACAAGGCAATAGCCGCAAACAGGGAGCCCATGAAAGTACCAACAAGATTGCAGCCACTGGTCGATGACGGACTCATCGACGAGGTTCTCAGTCAGCTGATGAGTGGCAAGGAAGCGCAGGTTTACGTTGTACGCTGTGGCCAGCATGTCCGCTGTGCCAAGATCTACAAGGAGGCTGGCAAACGCAGCTTCAAACAGGCTGTGCAGTATCAGGAAGGGCGCGCTGTCAAGAACAGCCGCAGCGCCCGTGCCATGAACAAGCGCAGCCGCTATGGTCAGCAGGAACAGGAACAGGCGTGGCTCAATGCGGAAGTGGATGCCCTGCGGCGTCTTGCATCTGTCGGCGTTCGCGTTCCGAAAACTCATGGCTTTGTCGATGGTGTGTTGCTCATGGACATGATCAGCGATGCTGATGGCTATCCTGCGCCACGCCTGAACGATGTGGTACTGACTGCCGAGGTGGCCAGGGAGTTTCACGCCCGCATCATTGCCGATGTGGTGAAGATGCTTTGCGCTGGTTTGATTCACGGCGACCTCTCCGAATTCAACGTCCTGGTCAGCGCCGATGGCCCCGTGATCATCGACCTGCCCCAGGCCGTCAACGCCTCCGGGAACAACAGCGCGGCAGCGATGCTGCTGCGCGATGTGGAAAACATGGCGAATTATTTCGGGCGATTCGCGCCGGAGCTGCGCATCAGCGAATACGGTAGAGAAATCTGGAGTCTGTACGAGAAGGGCAATCTGCGTCCGGACAGCAAGCTGACCGGACGTTTTGAGGGGAAGCTGGAAGCCGCGAATGTCGAGGAAGTATTGCGCATCATCGAGCATGCCCGTGAAGAAGCAGCGCGTGACCTGGAGCGACGTCAGGCAGCGATGGAGTAATGGATTACATCGCTCCCAGGCGTTCGGCGATATCGGCAGGTTCCACTTCCAGCCCGCTCATTTCCGCGTCCCAGTTTGGTCCGACCATCACCTCATCCTCATGCATGCCTGGTAGCCAGTTCTCGACGAACTCTTCCAGGCTGATGGATGCAGGTGTGTAGATGTCCCAGTCCTCGTTGCAGTGCACCTTCGCATCGGCTTCTTCGGACCAGAACGGGAAGACATCGGTCTTTTCGAACTCCAGTGAGGGGCAGACTGCCCAGCCGTCTTTTGCCTGCAAACCCCAGACCAGACCGGTTTCCTGAATGCGGCTGATGAAGAGATCGTAGTTCGCCTCTTCGTCTTCTGTCAGGATTGATTGAGAGTTTTCGTGAGAGTGCGGCTGCATGACATCCTCGCAGGATTGATGGTAGCGTTTGATGGGTGGAGCGTAACACAAGAGGATGAAATGAACGAAGCAAGTAACGACGTTAGCAGGGAATCAACACATTGTTCTGGGACAGTGGACGCGCAGGTGAGTCCGCGAGGAACTCTGGAATTACTGTCCCAGGAAGAAGTGAATCGGCTTGATAGTGTTCGCAATACCGGGCTTTACGAGCTGTTCCGGCGCTGCGCGCTGGCGGTGCTGAACTGCGATGACACCTCTGACGATGCGGCTGAAGTATTCGAGCGCTATGCGGATTTCAACATCGAAATAGAGCAACGCGCGCGGGGCATCAAACTGATGCTGAAAAATGCGCCTGCCTGCGCATTCGTGGACGGTGTCATTCTCAACGGCGTCCGGGATCACCTGTTTGCAGTGCTGCGTGACATCGTCTTCATGTCAGGCGAGCCCTATGAGATGGCGCCGGAAAGCTCGAATGGTCAGGGCAACAAGGATAGCCTTGCGCGTTCGCAGACAAGCGTCGAGTCACCCGGCGAGGTCAGCAATCTGGTCTTCAACATTCTGCGCAACGCAGGGCTGCTGCGACCCAGAATGCCACCAAAACTTGTGGTGTGCTGGGGCGGCCATTCCATCGGCCGTGAGGAATACCTCTACTGCAAGGCTGTGGGTTATCAATTGGGGTTGCGCGGGCTGGACATCTGCACAGGCTGTGGCCCGGGTGCCATGAAGGGGCCCATGAAGGGTGCCACGATCGGGCATGCCAAGCAGCGTAATCGTGAAGGGCGCTATATCGGTATTTCGGAGCCGGGCATCATTGCGGCGGAATCTCCTAATCCCATCGTCAATCATCTCGTCATCCTTCCGGATATCGAGAAGCGACTCGAAGCTTTCGTGCGAATTGGTCATGCGATCATTGTCTTTCCCGGTGGTGTGGGAACACTGGAGGAAATCCTCTTCCTGCTGGGAACAATGATGGACGAGGGCAATGCCAGCGTTTCACTGCCACTGATTTTCACGGCGGGAGCCCCCAGCCGCGCCTACTTCGGAGAGATTGACGAGTTCCTGGTGAGTACGCTTGGAGAGCAGGTGCGGCGCTATTACACCATCATCGAAGATGATCCCCAGGCTGTAGCCGTGGCGGTTCGGGATGCCATGTCGAAGGTGGGCGCCAACCGGCGCGAGTCTCGTGATGCCTATTACTACAATTGGCTGCTGCAGATTCCGGCGGAGATGAAGCGGCATTTTCTGGTGAGTCATGCGAGCATGGCCGAGCTCCAGTTGCGTCGCAACCTCCCTGCAGCGCAGCTGGCAATCAATCTGCGCCGGGCTTTCTCCGGTATTGTGGCGGGCAATGTCAAGGAGTCCGGTATCCACATGATTCGCGAACATGGCCCTTTTGAGCTCCATGGTGATCCGGACATTGTCTCGGCGCTGGACAAGCTGCTGCGCGGATTCGTGGCTCAGAGTCGCATGAAGCTGGGTGGCAAGACCTACAATCCCTGCTACCGCATTGTGGGAGCGAGCCCTGCTCGCGAATGATCTTGTTGCATTCTAACGGCGTCGGGAGGCAACAGACCCCCTCTGCTGCCTCCCAGCGCCGATCGAGGACGTCGTGGCATCGCAGAATAGCGAAATCGCGGGCAAGGCCCGTCCCCACAGAGTCATCAGTCAGGCGGGGCTACAATACTTGACTGATTTACTCGGATATCTGATAATCGCCGCCTCGAATTTTATGACCAGAACCCGTCCGCAAGGCAGACAATGATTGCCCTGCAGGCCGGAGGACCACACGTGACAGAACAAGTCGAAGGGCTCATCCGCAAGGAATATTCAGCGGGTTTTCATACCAGCATCGAGTCTGACACTCTCAGGCCGGGCCTCGACGAGGATGTCATTCGCTTCATTTCCGCCAAGAAGGAAGAGCCGGAGTGGATGCTGGAATGGCGTCTGAAAGCCTTCCGCGCCTGGCAGGAAATGGAAGAGCCGACCTGGGCCCACGTGCACTATCCCGCCATCGATTTCCAGGCGCTTTCCTACTACAGCGCCCCGAAGAGCATGGCCGACAAACCGAAGAGTCTGGCCGAAGTCGATCCCGAGTTGCTGGAAATGTACGCCAAGCTCGGTATTCCGCTGCATGAGCAGGAGGCACTGGCCGGCGTAGCGGTGGATGCGGTGATCGATTCGGTGTCGGTTGTCACCACTTACCGCGCCAAGCTCGAAGAAGCCGGAGTGATCTTCTGCCCGATCAGTGAAGCGGTGCATCGCTTCCCGGAACTGGTGAAAAAGTACCTGGGCACTGTGGTCCCGCAGAAAGACAATTTCTATGCCGCATTGAATTCCGCCGTATTCTCCGACGGTTCTTTCGTGTACATCCCCAAGGGCACAAGGTGCCCGATGGAACTCTCCACGTATTTCCGCATCAACGAGATGAACACCGGCCAGTTCGAGCGCACGCTGATCATCGCCGATGAAGGCTCCTACGTGAGCTATCTGGAAGGCTGCACCGCGCCGATGCGCGACGAGAACCAGTTGCACGCTGCGGTGGTGGAACTCGTGGCGCTGGATGACGCGCAGATCAAATACTCGACTGTGCAGAACTGGTATCCCGGTGACAGGGAAGGCAAGGGCGGTATCTACAACTTCGTGACCAAGCGTGGCATCTGCCATCGCAATGCGCGCATTTCGTGGACGCAGGTGGAAACCGGTTCGGCGATCACCTGGAAGTATCCCAGTTGTATCCTCAAGGGCGACAACAGTGTTGGTGAATTCTATTCCGTGGCGCTGACCAACAATTTTCAGCAGGCCGATACCGGCACCAAGATGATTCACATCGGCAAGAACACACGCTCCACGATCGTGGCGAAGGGCATTTCCGCGGGGCGCAGTCAGAGTGCCTATCGTGGACTCGTACGCATCAACGCCGGAGCAGAGGGCGCGCGCAACTACACGCAGTGTGATTCACTGCTGATCGGCGATCGCTGCGGTGCGCACACGTTTCCGTATATCGAGAGCAGGAATTCCACAGCACAGATCGAGCACGAAGCGACGACCTCCAAGGTCAGCGACGATCAACTCTTTCTGTGTCAGCAACGCGGGCTCGATGCAGAGAAAGCCGTGTCGATGATCGTCAACGGTTTTTGCCGCGAAGTGTTCAAGGAGCTGCCGATGGAGTTCGCCGTCGAGGCAGGCAAACTGCTCGAAGTGAGCCTCGAAGGCTCGGTGGGCTGATACCCGCGATTGAAAGCCCCGCAACCATATTCAGATTTTTCAGGAACAGGCAGCAAGCATGTTAGAAATTCGCAATTTGAACGCCCGCGTCGAGGGCGCCGATATCCTCCGCAACCTCAGCCTCACCATCAAGCCGGGTGAGGTGCATGCCATCATGGGGCCGAACGGCTCGGGCAAGAGCACGCTGGGCAATGTGTTGACCGGCCGCCCTGGTTACGAAGTCACTTCCGGAGAAGTGCTGTTCAATGGTCAGGATCTGCTGGCGCTGGAGATCGAGGAGCGTTCACGCGAAGGCCTGTTCCTGGCGTTTCAATATCCGGTGGAGATACCCGGTGTCACCAATATGGAATTCCTCAAGGCTTCGGTCGATGCGCGGCGCAAACATCTTGGTCTGCCGGATCTGTCATCATTCGATTTCATGAAGCTTGCCCGCGAGACGTCGAAGAAGGTCAGCCTCGATGCAGCATTCCTGAAGCGCGGCGTTAATGAAGGTTTCTCCGGTGGCGAGAAGAAGCGCAACGAGATCATGCAGATGATGCTGCTCGAACCGAGCCTGTGCATTCTCGACGAGACGGATTCCGGTCTCGACATCGATGCGCTGCAGGTGGTTGCCAGCGGCGTGAATGCCATGCGCGACGACAAGCGCAGCTTCATCATCGTCACGCACTACCAGCGCCTGCTCGACTACATTGTGCCGGATCATGTGCACGTGCTGGCCGGTGGCCGCATCGTCAAATCCGGCGGCAAGGAGCTGGCACACGAACTGGAAGCCAAGGGCTACAGCTGGCTTGAGGACGAGGTCGCCTGAACCCATGACCGATTTTCAACAAGCCCAGCAAACTGATTTCCAGCAGAAGGCGTTGACTCTGGCCGGCCAGCAGGAAAGCCCTGCATGGCTCGCGGCATTACGCTTCGAAGGTTCCGAACAGTGGCTGAATGCCGACTGGCCGAGCCGTCGCACTGAGCTGTGGAAATACACGCCGTTGCAAGCGCTGCAAAAAAATACGTCTGCGACCTGGAGCAGGGTTTTGCCACAAGGGGTCGGGTCAGCTTCGTTGTTGACGGTGGACGCTCTTCGACTGGTGTTCGTGAATGGTGTGTATGATCCTGAAGGTTCCAATGTCGGCATCGCAAGCGCCGATCACACAAGTGTGGTGCGCTTCAGTAGCGCCAACGCCGAACAGCGCAGCCTGATCGAAAAACATCTTGGCAGAATCGTGAATACCCAACGCCATCTGTTCGCGTCACTCAGCAATGCCTGGGTGCAGGACGGTGTGCTGGTGCATGTGCCACGCAATGCCGTGCTGGAGAAACCGGTGTATGTCGTATATGTCTCCACGCCGGAATCCGAACCGGTCATTGCCAATCACCGATTGCTGGTGGTACTTGAGGATGGCGCGCAGGCAGAACTGATCGAGCACTTCGTCTCTGACACGCAACCACAAAACAGTTTCGTGAATGCCCTGACTGAAATCAGCATAGCCGCCAACGCTTCTCTGCAGCACTACCGCATCAATCTCGAACAGGAACAGCAGATTCACATCGGTGGCGTGCACATCGATCTGCAGCGCGACGCACGCTACAGCGGCTTCACCATTGCCGAGGGCAGCACGCTCAAGCGCATCGACTATCAGATCAATCATCGTGGCAATGGCGCTCATGCGTCTCTGAATGGCGTGTACCTGCCACGCAACAATCAGATCGTGGACTACCACACCAATGTGGAGCACTGGGCGCCTCACTGCACCACCAGTGAAGTGTTTCGCGGCATTATCGGTGACAGCGCGCGGGCTGTATTCAACGGTCGCATCCTGATTCATCCCGATGCACAGAAGACACTGGCCGAGCTCAGCAATCGCAATCTGTTGACATCCGATAAAGCAGAAGTCGATACCAAGCCGGAACTGGAGATCTATGCCGACGACGTGAAGTGCGCCCACGGCGCTACGGTCAGTCAACTTGATCAGACAGCGATGTATTACCTGCAGAGTCGCGGTGTTTCGAAGGCCCTGGCGCGCACTATGCTCAGTTTCGGCTTCATCAATGAACTGCTGCAGGAATTGCCACAGGTCGCGGTGCGTAATTATCTGCAGCATCATCTCACCGAGCTTTTCCATACCGGCACGGCGCTGGAATGAGTGAGGAACCTGCGGTGTACAAGGTGAGCGATATCCATCATCAGACCTTCAGTGCCGAGCGAGTGCGCCGCGATTTTCCGATCCTGCATCAGCAGGTGAATGGCCACCCGCTTGTTTACCTCGACAATGCGGCGACCACACAAAAGCCCGAGTGCGTGATTCAGGCGATTTCCGATTACTACCGGCACGACAACAGCAACGTGCATCGCGGCGCGCACACGCTGGCAGATCGTGCCACAGCGAAATTCGAAGGCGCACGCACGACGGTCGCGACGTTTCTCAATGCGCCCGCGGCGAAGCAGATTCTGTGGACACGTGGCACCACTGAGTCCATCAATCTGGTGGCGATGTGCTGGGGCAGAAGCCAGTTGCATCCCGGTGATCGTGTGTTGGTCTCGGCGATGGAACACCATTCCAACATCGTGCCCTGGCAGATGATCGCGGCGGAGAAGGGTGCCACAGTCGAAGCGATTCCCGTGGACAGTACCGGCACCATCAATCTTGCCGCACTGAACAACATGCTCGATTCCAATGTGTGCATGGTGGCCGTTGGTCACGTGTCCAATGCTCTGGGCACCATCAATCCAGTGGCGCAAATTGTGCAGATGGCGCACGCCGTCGGCGCACTCGCACTCGTGGACGGAGCTCAGGCTGTAGGACACTGGCCTGTGGATGTACAGGCACTGGATTGCGATTTCTACGCATTCTCTGCTCACAAGCTGTTTGGCCCGACAGGTCTCGGCGTGTTGTACGGCAAGCTTGAATTACTGGAGGCCATGCCCCCATATCAGGGTGGAGGCGAGATGATCGAGTCCGTTAGTTTTGCAGGCACGACCTACAACCAGTTACCGTACAAGTTCGAAGCAGGAACACCGGATATCGCCGGTGCGATAGGCCTGGCTGCCGCGATTGATTACCTCGGCACTTTGGATCGCGTCGGCGCAGCGAAACATGAACAAGCGCTCCTCGAATACGCGCAGAAGAAGGCGGCCGCAGTGCCAGGTTTGCGTCTTGTCGGTACTGCTGCGCACAAGGCCAGCGTGTTGAGTTTCAATCTGGAGGGTGTGCATCCGGCCGATCTTGGTACGTTGCTGGATCAGCAGGGCGTAGCAGTGCGCACCGGCAATCACTGTGCGCAGCCGATCATGGACCAATACGGGATTCCCGGCACTGTGCGGGCCAGTTTCAGTTTCTATAACACTTTCGACGATGTGGACCGCCTGTTTGCGGCCCTCGTCAAGGCCAGACAATTTCTCGTTTAACAGACTGTAAAAGGTTGAGGATACCCCGATGAGCGTTGAGTCTTTCGACCCCGTTCAGATCAGCAAGAATCACAGCGTCGAAGTCACGGCGGCGGCGGTGGAACATTTCCGCAAGCAGCTCGACAAGGACGCCACAGCCAGGGCCGTGCGCCTGAGCGTCAAGCAGAGCGGCTGCACCGGTTTCATGTACGTGGTGGATCTGGTCCCCGAGGCCAAACCCGATGATCTGCATGTGCAACTCGCAAACAACGTGGAGCTGCTGGTAGCGAAGGATAGCCTCGCCATCGTCAACGGCACGCAGATTGATCTGGTGCGCGAAGGCGTCAACCTGCAACTGCGCTTCCTCAATCCGAACGCCAAGGACCACTGTGGTTGCGGCGAAAGCTTCAGCGTGAACTGACATGGAAAGACGTATGGTGCTGGCGCAGGCGGACTGTCCTGCGCGCAGAGTGCCGGATGGCACAGCTCTGACAATCCCCAAAAACACCTTCGTCGCCATCACCCAGGCGCTGGGCGGCAATTACACGGTTGTCTACAATGGCCAGATGGTCCGCGTGGACGGCACCGACGCCGCCAACCTGGGTCTGCAGCCAGAGACTCTGACCTTCCCCGAACCGACGAACGATCAGATTGACGAAGAACAGGTCTGGGAAGCCCTGGGGACTGTCTTTGATCCAGAGATTCCAGTTGATCTCGTCAATCTGGGGCTGATCTACAAAGTAGAAGTTGATCAGGATGCCAAACGTGTCGACATCAACATGACATTGACCGCGCCAAGTTGTGGCATGGGCCCTGTGCTGGTCGGTGATGTTGAGTACCGAGTGCGAAAGGTTCCGAATGTCAAAGTTGTAAATGTGCAGTTGGTCTTCGACCCAGCCTGGAGCCGCGACATGATGAGCGAAGAAGCCCAGCTCGAAACCGGAATGTTTTTCTGACTATTCATTAGCTTGGTGCCAGGCCGAGTGGCCGGTGCCTGCTGGCATGACACGCCGTGAACCCATCCATGGGGGCTCGTCGTCCGCCGTCCCTGGCGGCCGACGGTCATGCCAGCAGGCACCGACCACCCGGCCTCTCAAGAACTGTAGAATTCCATGGCTGAAAATCGATTTGGCATACACATCACTCCGGAAGACATCATCGAGGCACTTTCGTTCTTCGATAGTTGGGAAGACCGGTACAAGTACATCATTGATTTGGGCAAGGAGCTTCCCCCTCTCGATCCAACCTGTCGCACCGACGACAACCTGGTGCGTGGCTGCCAGAGTCAAGTCTGGCTCATTCATCGCGATGAGGGCGACAAGCTCTTCTTCGAAGTTGATAGTGACGCCTTCATTGTCCGTGGCTTGCTTGGCGTTGTGTTGGCCGCCTACAACGGCAAGACCCGCGAGCAAATCCGCGACTTCGACATCAACGCCTACTTCGATCAGCTCAACCTGATCAAACACCTCAGCCCCACCCGTGGCAGTGGCCTCCAGGCCATGGTTCGGCGGATTCAGGCTCTCGCTTCGACCTGATACCTGTTATTTCTGTTGCTCTTGCTTTCTGACTCACTTACACTCGCGCCGTTCATTACGTTCAGTCATTACTGAACGTAATGAACGTGGGACTCCGGTTCTTTACGAACAAGCACGCACCACAGCCAAGGTCAGAAGAAGGTATGAAGATAGACGACAATGACATTTTGAACACCGCCGCGTCTGCTGCCGATCACGCCAGCGATACGCACTGGCAGCCTGATGGGGCCGTTGACGGGGTCGAACGCTTCATAGAGCAGATGGGGCTTTCCGCCCAGGCCGACGGTGTACCGCGTATTGCCGGGCGTATTTTTGGATATTTCATTGTGCATGGCGGGCCGGTCAGCTTCGCACAACTGGCGAAGGAGTTGCAGGTCAGTCGCGCCAGCGTCAGCACCAACGCCCGAGTGCTGTCTTCGATTGGTTTCATCGAGCGGGTTTCGCGCCCTGGAGACCGTCAGGATTACTACCAGCTCGCGGAGTCACCCTTTCTGCGCATGATCGAAGGCTACATGGAGCGTATGCGCCGTATGCAGACCATCCTTGTCCAGGCCAATGGCAGTATTCCCGAGGAAATGGTGGCGACCAGGAGAAGGTTGGCGCAGATGAGCCATTTCTATGAGGTTGCCGTGCGCAGCAACGAACAATTACTCAGGGATTTGGGGCAGAGCGAGTCTTCCATGTAGACCGAATGCAGACCACTTCTACCAAATGACCCGTAAGGGTCAGCAATCAGCTAACCGCGCTTCAAACACAAGATCAGACCCGACTAATCGGGCAGTGTTGAAACCAATAACGATACTTAAATCAACTAGATACGGTTGGATTTGGAAAAGTCATGAGAAAAATAATTGTACCCTTCATGGTCATCGCAGGGGCGGCGCTGATTACTGCATTGCTGGTTCTTGCACGTCCCGGTCCTGAGGTTCGGCCACCCGAAGAAAGAGTGGTCCAGGTCCTCACTGTGCCCGCGCGCTCGCAGGACATGGTCTTCACTGTCAGTTCGCAGGGCACAGTCGCACCGCGTACCCAGACCACACTGGTTACCGAGGTTTCGGGGCTGGTGCTTTCTGTGTCTGAAAAATTCGTGGTAGGGGGCTTCTTTGAGGAAGGGGAAGTCCTGCTGACACTGGATGATGCCGACTATCGGGTGAGTGTGCAGCAGTCGCGCGCCAATCTGCTTACGGCCCAGTCTCAACTCGTGCAGGAGAGTGCACAGGCAGAACAGGCCACAAGGCAGTGGGAGAGTGCGGGCCGCAATCGCGCGGATGCACCTCCTCTGGCTCTGCGTACACCCTACCTGGAAGAAGCGCGTGCCAGGGTGTTGTTTGCCGAAGCTGATCTGGCCCGTGCTGAACGGCAACTGGAGCGCACCCGCATCCGCGCACCCTATGATGGTCTGATCAGGGAGAAGATGGTCGATGTTGGTCAGTTCATCGGCACTGGAACGCAGGTGGCCCGGACATTTGCGGTGGATTTTGCAGAGATTCGCCTGCCTTTGACTGATCGTGACATCGCGTATCTGGAATTGCCACGCCCCGGTGTTGTCGTACGCGCCGGGAATAGCGCTGGTGTAGCAGGCAGTGACGTGAATGCCTTGCATCGCTCGACAAACACCTGGGGGAATGTCGGCGCTTCGCGCGGTACTCCTGTGACACTCAAAGCGACTGTGGGCGGACGACCTCACGAATGGCAGGGTGCTATCGTTCGCACCGAAGGGGTGATTGACAGCAACACCCGTGTCTACTACGCCATCGCTCAGGTGGAAGACCCCTATGGTCTGAATCAGGCCGACAACCATTCCGTGCTCTCCATAGGCAGTTTCGTGAACGCTACTCTGCAGGGCATCACTGCCCGCAACGTGTTCACGGTGCCGCACACTGCGGTGCGCAATGGCGATGAGATCATGGTGATGGACAGCGAACAGCGCCTGCGTCAGCGCAAGGTCAGCATCCTGCGCAGCGATGCCGATAACATCTACATTGATGGCGGGCTCAGCGACGGCGAACAGATCATCGTCTCGCCAGTACCCGTGCCCATCGACGGCATGCGCGTCACGCCCGCGACTGGATCACCAGTTGCCCCGGCGGCAATCACAGGGGCATCACAATGAGGCCTGTGGAACAGACATCCCAGAAAGGCATCATCGCCTGGTTCAGCAGCAACAGCGTGGCCGCGAACCTGCTGATGTTCTTCATCCTGTTCGCGGGCGTCGCATCGGCGCTCACAATCAAGATTCAGATATTTCCGGACTTTGAAACGCGCATGGTACAGGTGACCATGGCGTATCCCGGCGCTGCGCCGGAAGAGGTCGAAGATGCCATCGTGATCCGCATCGAGGAATCCCTGCAGGGCCTTGCGGGTATCAATCGCATGAATGCTGTGGCACGGGAGGGAGTGGGAACCATCTCGTTGGAAATCGCGGCTGATTATGAAGTCAGGGACATGCTGGATGAAATCCAGAGTCGTATCGACAGCATCTCCACCTTTCCGGCAGATGTGGAACGACCGACTGTCCGCGAAATAGAAATGACGCAACCAGTGCTGAACGTGTCGATCTTCGGCAATCTGGATGACATGGCTCTCAAGACCTTGGCGCACAATATTCGTGACGAGATCCTGGCACTGCCGCAAGTCAGTCAGGCAACAATTCTGGGAGACCGTGATTACGAGATTGCCATCGAGGTGTCGGAAAACACGTTGCGCGAATACGGTCTGACGCTGGACCAGGTAGCAGCAGCAATTCGCGCCTCCTCCGTGGACATGCCAGGCGGTTCCATTCGCACTGAAACCGGCCGCATCCAGTTGCGTACGATGGAGCAGGCGTACACCGGCGCAGACTATGGCAACATCGTGCTGCGTACCAATCGCGATGGCACACGTCTGCTGGTCAGGGACATTGCCACGGTGGTCGACGGTTTTGTGGAAACCGAGAATTTCTCGCGCTTCGATGGCAATCGGTCGCTGAGCATTCAGGTAGTGGCCACCCGCGATCAGAACGTGCTCGACATCGAACGCGCCGTCAGTGCCTACATTGCGGAGCGGCAACCGACCCTGCCCAGTGGCGTGAGCGTGGACAGTTGGGGCAGTACAGCGTTCTATCTGGAGAGTCAGCTCAACATGATGCTGGGCAATCTGGCGATGGGGGCACTGCTGGTCTTTCTGGTACTCACAACGTTTCTGCGGCTGAACATGGCGCTATGGGTGATGGTGGGCATTCCGATCAGCTTCTTTGGTGCACTCTGGCTGATGCCGGTGGGCCCGTATCCGGTGGATATCAACATGATCAGTCTGTTTGGCCTGATCCTGGTGCTGGGGATCGTGGTGGACGATGCCATCATCACGGCTGAGAGTGTGCACTCCGAGGTCACGCAGCATGGCCACAGTCTCGATAACGTGATCAAGGGAACCCACCGCGTCGCAGTCCCGGCGACATTCGGCGTTCTGACGACCATCGCCGCTTTCGCTCCCATGTTGTTGGTCGGAGGGCAGGTGGCCCCTTTCTTCGAAGCTATCGGCATGGTAGTGATTCTGTGTCTGATATTTTCGCTGATCGAATCGAAGCTGATTCTGCCCGCCCACCTGGCGCACGCCAGGCTTACCGAAGAGAACAAGGCGCCGAACAGGCTCACCAGATTTCAGGACGCGGTGGCGAAGCGACTGTCGCACTTCATTCATTTCGTCTACAAACCCTTCCTCATCAAATCGTTGCGAAACCGCTACACGACCGTATCAGTGTTCGCTGGAATGATGATCGTGAGCGTGGGTCTGGTGGCGGGCAATATCGTGCGGTTCGAATTTTTCCCCAATGTCCCCAGTGATTTCATTCAGGCACAGTTGGTCATGAACGATGGCGTGTCGTACGAGGAACGCAACGCGGCACTGGCGCAGATCGAGCGTGCAGTGCTGTCACTGAACGACGATTTCCCTGCGGAGATGCCGATCGATCACGTCATGGTATCCACGTCGGGTGACAGCGGCGGTTCCATCGTGGTGGAGCTGACAAAGGCCGGAGACGCACGCAACATCACTGCTGTGGAGATCGAGCAGGCGTGGCGTGAAAAGACGGGTTTCATTGCCAATACCGAGGAGCTGCGCTTCTTCTCCAGCACCAACTCCGGGGGCGGTGCCAAGATCAACCTGCGCCTGATGGGTGCGCGCTACGATGAACTGGAACAGGCCTCGCTGGAGCTGGAGCAGAAGCTGCGCGATTACGCAGGCGTGTTTGATGTCACCAATTCCTACAGCCGTGGCAGTGAAGAGATCGTACTGAGGATCAAGCCGGACGCACAGAATCTTGGCCTGACGGCAAGTTCACTGGGCAGTCAGGTACGGCAGGCATTCTATGGCGAAGAAGCTCAACGCATTCTGCGGGGTCGCGATCAATTGAAGGTAATGGTGCGCTATCCGAAAGAGGAACGGGTGTCGATCGCCAATCTCGAGGAGATGCGCATTCGCACCAATGATGGATTGGAGGTGCCATTCGGTCAGGTCGCTGACGCAGAGATCGGCGAAGGCTTCGCCCGGATCAATCGTATCGACAGGCAGAGAACGGTCACGATCACCTCCGACGTGAATGCGCTGGTGGCACAGTCCAACACCATCATTCAGGACATCCGCAGCAATTACATTCCAGAGCTGCTGGCAAAGTATCCGAGTGTCACATTCGGTCTTGGTGGTGCCAGTCAGGAGCAGGCAGAACTGCTCCAGAGAATTGCCATCTTCTTTGGGGCCGCCATGTTTCTCATTTACGCATTGCTTGCCGTGCCGCTGAAGTCTTACATCCAGCCTGCGATCGTCATGGCAGTGATCCCCTTCGGGATGATCGGCGCACTCATCGGCCACATGATTTTCGGCACGACCATCAGCATGATGTCGCTGTTCGGTCTGGTCGCGCTCTCCGGTGTGATTGTGAACGACAGTCTGATCATGGTGGACTTCGTCAATCGTGGTCGTCGTGAGGGGATGGCATTGCATGAGGCTGTGGTGGCTGCAGGTACCAGTCGCTTCCGTGCCATTCTGCTGACGACGCTCACCACGTTCCTTGGTCTGTTACCGATCATGTTCGAAACCAGCATGCAGGCGCAGCTGGTCATTCCGATGACGCTGTCGCTGGGCTGGGGAATTCTCTTCGGCACGGTGCTGACACTGGTGATGATCCCGTCGCTGTATCTGATTCTGGATGACTTCACCACGTTTGTGATGGGGAAGGAGAGGGCGGGCGCTTCCACTGCGGTTCTGAGCTGACCACCTGTGGGAATGTTCTACAAAGCCAGCACCCACTCCGCAAACATCCGGCGCGCTTGGCTCAGTTGTTCGGGGTCCATCAGCGCGCTGATCTGACGCAACAGCACTCCGGCCTCGGGGTGCTCGTTGTGCAGTGCCGCGCTGGCCCAGAAATGTGCCTGTAACAGATCCACCTCCGTGCCTTCCCCAAGTTGATACATCTTTGCCAGTGAGAGCTGGGCACCGGCATGCTGATACTCTGCAGCGGTGGTGTTCCAGCGCAGGGCTTCCTTGTAATTCTGTGTCGTGCCCGTACCATAGTAATGCAGTGAGGCGAGATTGGCCTGAGCATTCAGATGTCCCTGCTCGGCAGCAGCGAGCGTCCATCGGTATGCTTCCTCGTAACTCTGCTCCACGCCCTGGCCTGTGTAATACAGAATCGCCAGATTGAACTGCGCCAGATCGAGTCCGGCTTCAGCTGCCTCCGTAAATTCGCGCAGGGCGGTAGCAAAGTCGCCATTCTGCGCTGCCGTGATACCGGCCTCGTAGTCGGCGTGAGCGACATGGCCCGTCGTCAGACTGACCACCAGAGTGGTCATGACGACTGTGCCCAGAATTCTCTTCGTGAAGATATTGCTCATGGTGCCCTCGCGGCCGGATTGGCCACAGCGTCGTCCGTTGCCCGATTGCGATTGAAATTGTCGATCCATGTGCTGGCGGCCTGCTGGGCAGCAACGATCTGCTCGTCGCTCATCATCTCCTGATACAGCACCAGATTCGCTGCCGCTGCGCGATTTCCGCCAGCGGCCGCCAGCGTGAACCACATATGCGCCTGCACCGGATCCTGCGGCACGCCGCGCCCGCTCATATAGAAGGTGGCGAGAGTGAACTGCGAGGGCAGGTCACCCAGGTCAGCGGCGCGCCGGAACCAGTACAGCGCCTGGCTGAAATCGGCGATCACCCCGGTGCCCTGCATATACATGATGGCCAGGTTGTACTGCGCGTTGTTATTGTCCTGCTCTGCGGCTTTCTGGAACCAGCGTGCCGCCTCGAAGTTGTCCGCGATCACGCCATCACCGGCCAGATAGCGGTTACCGAGATCGAACTGAGCGGCACTGTCACCTGCCTCGGCGGCAGCGCGCTGGGCGCCAAGATCCAATACAGGAACCTGTGCCAAGGCCGCAGAAGTACTGATCAGAAGGGAAAGAACCATTCCTGGCAGGAGAAAAGACTTCATCGATGCCGGCCAACCCAGGTCACCGCCTGCCTTTCAGCAGTGGCGATCTGTTCTGCGTCCATGTAGCCGCGCAGGGTGGCAATCACATTGGCGGCATCGCGGTCGCCGTTGCTGTTGGCGATCTTGTACCACATGTACGCAGACACCAGATCCTGCTCGTCCATACCCAAACCACTCATATAGAGGCGGCCGAGAAAGGATTGTGCAGGCACATCCCCCTGCTCAGCAGCCCGCATGAACCACTCACGAGCCCTTACATAGTCCTGCGCCACGCCCTGACCGGACGCATAGGCTATCCCCGTGCGGGCCTGGGCCTGAGCCATCCCCTGTTCCGCTGCGCGCATGAACCAGCGTACAGACTGGACCGGATCGGCCATGGTGCCCACGCCATCCTGATACATGATGCCAAGATTGAACTGCGCATCCGCGCTGCCTGCTTCTCCTGCTGCCAGAAACCAGCGGTGCGCCTCGTCCATATCGTTCGGCGTGCCGAAGCCGTTGCCATGCATCACGCCAAGGTTGTACTGCGAGTCCCGGTGTCCCTGATTGGCTGCTTTCTCGTACCACTCCACCGCCAGCGGATAATTCTCTGCCTTGCCCTGCCCGTAGAAATTCATGGTTCCGACCGCATACTGTGCATCGGCGTCACCCTGATTGGCCGCCATCTCGTACCATCGATAGGCCTCCACATAGTCCTGGGCAGTGCCCTGACCCTTGTCGTACATGCTGCCCAACAGATACTGCGCCTTCGCCACGCCCTGCTGTGCGGAGAGCGCCAACAACTGCATGGCCCGCTCGAAGTCCTGCTCGGTCCCGAGGGCAGAGTGATACATCAACCCCAGGTTGTACTGAGCGAGCGCGACACCTTTCTCGGCATCCTCGGTGAACTCCGTCAAAGCGGTTTCATAGTCCTGAGACTCGAAGGCGGCGAGGCCGTCCTCCAGATCCGCGTGGGCTGCAGTAGCGAGGCCCAGCGCAAGAAAAATCAGTGGGAAAGTATACAAAAGCCTGTTCATGGTTACCTGACCTGCCTGATCCTGATCACTTGAAAGAATGTCCCGGACCAGTGACCCGGGAAATGGCCCGATCTTAACATGCAAGCCTGAAATAGCAGAAATGCTCCCTAACCCATTAAAAAAGGGCAAAAAAAGGGCTTGGCATCGGCGCCGATTTCTATATAATTCGCACCTCTTCAAGCGCCCGTAGCTCAGCTGGATAGAGTACTTGGCTACGAACTAAGGGGTCGCATGTTCGAATCATGCCGGGCGCACCAAATCCCACCAAAAAATGAAAGCCTGCGAAAGCAGGCTTTTTTTTTGGTGGGATTTGGTGCGCCCGTCTAGAAAGAACATGTGTTCGATTGATTGCGTAAGCAATCAAGACAGCGAAGCTGCCCGAAGGGTGAGCATTCTGGCTCAGCCAGAATGTGAATCAATCATGCCGGACTTCCAGCGCCTGCAAATCGTGACATTTACTTGCTACAAAGAATCTCTTGAAGAACATCGCGAACAAGCATATGCCTGCCTCAGAAAAATTGAGGTGTTAATCAATTTTGGGGTAGGTTTACACGCAGTTGTTCAAATTGTTAGGGGCTTGCCTCATCTTCTTCAACCTTATAGAAATCGAATGGAGAACCAACGAATCCTTGGGCGCGTACGTAGAATTGAAGACATAAGGCTAACGGCCCTATGTTTGCTCTTGGAGAGTTCGGATCGAATCCTGCTCGGATGAGTTCCAAACTACGTAAGTGATCCAACTCATGATCCAATTGGTGCTCATCGCTTATGCCAGTTAACGTTTTGAGCAACTCAAGATCAACTTCGACATCACCCGCCTGAATCCATCCTCCTGGGCTTTTGGAAACCTTTGAGTTTTCACATGCGTAATTGATGATTTTAGCTTGAGTCGACGTCAATATCGAAAGCAAGTTTATAAATATTAAATTGCTCTCGTCCTTCCCATCCTTTGTGCAAGAAGAGGCAAGAAGGCCGGCCCACATATTCTGAACAGCGGAGTCCTCTGCCCATGAGCCCTTCTCGATGGATTCATAAATTATTCGAGGATGTGCGTGTAGAACTACATGATTCAATTGATCCTTGAGTATTTCACGAGCTTTGATTGCGATCTCTACTGCATTCTTGGCCCTCCAGGCACTCACTTTGTCTCTAAGCAATAAGCCAAACTCCTCTGCAGCAGGCAAACAGATGCGACTCAAGAATGCAGCTGCACCATTCACTGTCCCTTCCGTAACAGTGTTTATGGAATCCGCGATGGGCTTTATCCCTAATACATCTAAACTTTTACTCTCAGTTGCCATGTTGTTCCTGATAGCTTCTAACATTTTATTCGTGTACTCGCACGCTACCTGCTGAAGTCCGTGCGCCCCGCATTTCGATGTTGAAATGCAGTATCCCATCGAATTCGGGGAATTCCAATAACACCAAACTTTACATGCGCGATCTTCGAAGCCACGGGATTTGCTCAACGGAGAAGAGTGCGATGGCTACAACGGTAAGCGATCATCGACACGCCCTTTAGGAAACACTCATCACCCCACAACCCGCTTCAACAATTTCCGCCTGAAATCCCCTTCGGCATTCAGCGAAGAAATCATCTCACCCCCCACATTAGACAAACGCGCCAGATCAGGCCGAGGGATAGTCTCCTGATTTTCAAACACCAGCATGGAATCAAACTCCACATTCTGCTGAATGAAATACTGCAGAAAAATTGTCGTAAGCCTCGCCTTGTCACGGCTCGGAACGCCAAACAAAAACAACCGCTCATTGTTTTTCCCATCAATACAGAAATCGACAGGATAGTGATCAGCATTGGCCATACCAGGCACAATGAAATTCCGGTGAATTTTCTCCTCCGAAACCAGTGAAGCAATCTGCTCCTGCAGATCTTCATAGAAGGTGGAAGCAACCCGCGAGCGATTAAGAAAAGTGAGATCGTAAATACGTGTCAGCGCCTGTCCCAACTGAAAGGCAGCAACCGAAAGTTGCGAAGGCGCGCACTCAACCGAAAACTGGCCGGTTTTTTCCTCGTAAGCAATGCCTTGCTCCGTCAGAATCTGATTCAACAGAACACTGCGGCTGCCTTCAAAGAACTTGTCTACGTCGTTCTCATAGCTCAAGTGCATGAGGGTATGACCACCATCGCTGACACGCAGGCCACCTGTTGCAGTCTCACTCAGGTACAAAGGATATTGGTCGCCATCCGGGTAAGCAAAAGGTGTTTCCAGCATCACCATCCCACTGGAGCGGCGATGCAATTTCACCTGTGCGCAAAACTGTTCGCACAATGTATTTTCATTAAGCATTTCCAGCATCCCGCACCTTCCACCAATCGAGCTTTTCTCACGCCGCAACCAGCTTCTTAACCTGAAGCTCACTTCTATGTTGCTCCGCATGCCACAGCTCGTACTGAGATTGCTGATTGACCCAACTCTCAGCGGAAGTATCGAACGCAATGGACAGTCGAATTGCCATCTCGGGGCTAATCCCAGCACGACCGTTGAGAATGGCACTCAATGTTTTCCGGCTGATCCCAAGTGCAGCAGCGGCGTCAGTGACAGAGACTCCCAACGGATCTAGACAGAGCTCTTTAATAATTTCTCCTGGATGAGGAGGATTGTGCATCAGCATGGTTTTACCTCAATGATAGTCTTCATAATTGACGACCTCGGCATCCTCACCCACGAAAATGAAGGTGACCCTCCAGTTTCCGCTGACACTCACAGACCAGGTACCGGAACGGTTGCCGACCAGCTCGTGCAAACGAAGGCCTGGCAAGTCCATATCCTTGGGTGCAGTAGCCGCATGAAGACGGCCGAGGATCAGTCGGAGCCGGTTTGAATGAGAGGCTTGAATTCCAGCAGTACTGCCGGTCTTGAAAAATTTTGCCAAGCCCTTGTGTTTGAAGCTCCGTATCATGACGGGCAGTGTAACCTATAGCGTATCAGGTATCAATGTTGGGGGGAGAGCAGAATTTCGATTAGTTTGCACGCGTGCAGCCTGCTGAAGGCCGTTATTCTCATCAAGGTTTCCGCCAGCTAACTGAACGGATTCCTGGTCATCGTCTCCGAAGCTGATACCGTCGTTGTACTGGATTCGATTCCCGCAACACAGCCTGCACAACAAGCCAACTCACCCATCACTCTTCCTCTGCTTGATAAGCTTCACCTCTTTGACCATTCTCGCGAACTCTCGCCCTTGCGAGCGTTTCTCCGCCAGAGTAGCCGTTGCCAGTGCATTCTCGCGCAATAATTTCTTGTAGTTGGCCAATCGACGAGCATCAATCCTGTTCTCTTCTATCGCTCGAAGCACAGCGCACCCCGGCTCCGTCTCGTGTTTGCAATCAACAAACCGGCACTGCGTTGCCAATAACTGAATGTCCTCAAAAACCGCACCAATGGACTGACCCAGCTCCGCCACCCTCAACTCCCGCATCCCCGGAACGTCGATCAAAAGCCCACCCGAAGGCAAGACGTGCAACTCACGATGCGTCGTCGTGTGCCGCCCCTTCTTGTCGTCCTCGCGAATATCACCGGTAGCAGCCAAAGCGCGCCCCGCCAACGTATTGAGAAGCGTCGACTTGCCAACACCAGAGGAACCCACCAATGCAACCGTAGAAGTCCTATCAATCCAGGCCCGGACCCCATCCAGCGTCGCGGGATCAAGCGCATTCGCAATCTCGATCGGCACCCCGGCCTGAACACTGCGAGCACGACGGATGAACGTACTCGCATCGGCAACGAGATCCGCCTTCGTAAGAACAATCACAGGAGTTGCGCCGGCTTCCGCGCACAAGGCGAGATAACGCTCCAGGCGCGACTCCTTGAACTCCTCATTACAGGATGTGACTATGAAGAGGACATCGATATTGGCCGCTATCGGCTGTATTTCATTGTGCGTGCCTGCACCCAGCCGCTTGAAAAGACTCTTGCGCTCCAGGACTTTTTCGATCCTGGAAAGCGACTCATCCAGAACAACCCAATCGCCGACAACTGGCCTGTCAATCGCGGATGATTGTCGCAGGGCAGGTGACAGCTCCACCACGCGCTCACCGCTCTCGCACACAACAGTACTTCTGGAACGCTGCACCGACGTGACGCGTCCGAGACGTTCTTCAAGCATGCACGTGTCCGTCAGTTGCTGAATAAAAAACGGAACGAGGCCCAGGGTTCGTAATCTTTCACTCATGGCTGTGATCTGCCGCGTGCTGCGATAGTCGGACATTATTATTACCAGTCAAAGTCACCGCCGTCGGCAACTCCATGGGCATTCTTCTGCCCAAAGAAGCGCTGGGAAAGCTCAAAGCTGAACGCGGAGATACGCTTTACTTGTTGGAAGGTGCAGAGGGCTACACCCTGACGGCTTACGATCCCGAGTTCGAAGAGCAGGTTACCGTCGCACGTGGCGTAATGAAGCGCTACAAGAACGCTCTCAAAGAACTGGCCAAATGAAGGAACCCAAGTGGCTGATACACACTGTGGTCAGCCACATACATAGCCTGTTATTGGCTGAACATGGCGGCCCGGATGGTATCCGCGATAAATCGTTACTACAGTCTGCACTGGATCGTCCCCAAAACAAGTTCGCCTATGAAACAGATCGAACTCCCCATGATCTGGCCGCTGCATACACATTCGGGATTGGCAGGAATCATCCATTCGTAGATGGAAACAAGCGCACAGCGTTCATGTGCGGAGCACTGTTCCTGGAATTGAACGGATTCCTTGTCACGGCTTCTGAGGCTGATACCGTTGTCGTGATCGAATCGGTTGCTGCAGGACTGATTGATGAGTTTCGGCTGGCGGAGTGGTTCAGGTTGAATTCGGCTGAGTTATAGCAAAACTGGTTCTGGCATCCGTACAGATCGAAGCTGAAGTCACCGCTCTCTATCTTGAAGGCGTGATACCGGAACCCCTGATCAAACGAGATTAACCCGCAGCCTTTTCCCCGTGACCTGCGCCACATTCGCCAACGTCCCCAAGGTAACCCCAAGATTTTTCTCATCCAGCAGGCGATCCAACCCCGCCCGACTGGTGTTCAACTTTCGAGCAAGCTCCGTTTTCGTAATCTGCTTCTCGTTCATGAAATCCTGCAACTGCCAGACAATTACCCGTTTGACCGCTTCAGCCTGCACTTCGGCCAGAATTCCCTCTTCGGCGAGAAAATCGTCGAAACTACTACCGATATACTTGTTCATGATTATCCCGTTGAACTAGATCCCGTCTCCGTTTTGCCAGATTCAAGTCGGAAAGAGGAATTTTTGACGTCTTTTTAATAAAGCCATGCAGCAGAACAATATTTCGATCAAACACCGTCACAAAAATCCTTGCTCGCTGGTTGTGCGAAATTGTGCTGCGGATTTCCCATAGGTCAGTATCGATTTTTTTAACAATGGGCATCGCGCAGGGCCACCTGAGTTGAGCTGTCTCAATGTCCTCTCCAATCAACTTACGATCATCCTTATCGAATGACCGAATCCAATCCTTCACAGGCTCATTGCCTGAAGGTTGGCGAAAGTAAAAGACTGAAAACACATTCCCTTGTGTCAGATCCATTTGAGCGCCAGTGTATCAAAAATGGTGCGAATCGCAATTGCAGAATCGTGGGTTGAAGATAGGAGTTTCAGCTCCTAAAAGTAGACCAAGAAGTCCTATCTCGCCTGCCTCCCAACCCTGACCCTTGCCCAAACCAACGGCGCAAACTTCCTCCTCCAAAGCCGGGTTGATTCACATTAACGTCGGCGAAGAATACATAGGCGTCTCGAATCAGTTGCTGCGAGACAGATTGATGAGTTTCAACTGGCGGAGTGGTTCAGGTTGAATTCGGCGGAGTCATAGCAAACTACTCTTGGCGTAAGTACAGCTCGAAGCTGAAATCGCCGCCCTCTACATTGAAGCAGTAATGCCGCCGCCTGCATCCAATTCAAATATACTTCCCCCGAAACCGAAAAAACGGCTTCTCGAACAACGAAAAAGTAATCACCGACAACCCCAGCACAATCGGTATGGCAACCAGCAGAGTATTCAACAGCGCAATCTCCAATGGCCCCCCAACCTGAATCAACGTATCCCACCCATTGGTCATGAGCACATGCAGAACCACGTAATGGGTCAAGTAGATGGAGTAGCTGATTGTCCCCAACAACACCAACACTGAAGACACCCGCAAATCAAACCGCCGCGCAACCGCAACATAAATCAGCAGGAATATCGCCCAGACTGCCGCCTCAATGGTAGGCCAGAATATCCACAGATATCCTGTACTGCCTCCACCCCCCAGCCTGTTGAAAACAAAGATGCTTGTCAGAACAAGCAATGTCGCTGCAGGCAACCACAGCGGATTCACCTTTGCCGTGGATTTCGAATTCGCATATACATACCCCGCGATCATCCCCACCAGGAACTGATCCGCCCGGCCCATCATGGTCCAGTAGCTGGTCGCCCGCATATCCACTGCAGGATCGAATTGATAGAAGCGCGTCAGCAGGAAAGCAAGAATGATAGCGGGCAGCACAAGCACGCCGAATCGATTCACCAGAAACATCAGAACAGGAAATACCAGATAGAACTGCCATTCCACCGCAATCGACCAATACACAAACGTGAACGGATCTCCATTGAACGCGCCTGGATAATTGGCCATGAAGAACACCGTCTTCAAAAGCCCGATCACATTGAAGTTCTCCAGATTCAACAGCAGCCCGCAGGTCAGCAAAACAAGAAACAATGGATACGTTCTCAGAAAGCGATTACGCAAAAACTCCACATAGATGATCTTCTTCCCCAGTGCCCCATAAGTGAAAATGAACCCGCTGATCACGAAGAACAACGAAACGGCGGTGTGCCCTTCTATCAGCAGTGACGTGAAAATGTCTGGTGCAACAGGCCAATTTTCCCCATCAAATGGTGTGTCGTACAGAATGCCGTGGGAGATGTAATGCAGCCCGTGAAAAATGACCACCAGAATCGCGGCGAATCCGCGCAGATGATCGACAGAAGGGATATAACCGATATTGGAGCTTTTCATCTTGACCTTGACCTGAAATGACCGCGAGTACGAAAACCGTTAGCAGGGTACTACAGCTAAAGCAATTTCCCACCCCTTTGTGGGGGCTCGATTGACTCTCTGTGCTGCCCGATATACCGTCCTCACCACCAGCCCAATAACAACAAAAGGTGAATCCCATGCGCCAATGTCCACAGGCCCTCCGCTTTCTCCCTCTGGTCGCATTCCTTCCAACCCTGGCCCTCGCCCAAGCCAATGGCGCAAACCTCCTCCCCAAGGAAGAGGTCGACCAGGTCTTCCAGCAAGGCCTCGCCAGACTTGCCGAAGGACGCACCGTCAGTGACATTGTCGCCAGACATATCAACGTCGGTGAGGAATACATGGGCGTCTCCGTAGTCCAGCGCAGCAAGAAGGAAATCGGCACAGATAGCGCCTCTATCTCCCATGTTGACCTCGACGAGATCTACTACATCGTCACCGGCGAAGGCACCATGATCACCGGTGGTACCATGGTCGATGCCGAAGCCACCCAGAGCACACTGCTCGGCAATGGCCACAGAGGCACAATCACAGGGGGAGTACTGCAGAAGGTCAAGCCCGGCGACGTTGCCATCATTCCCAAGGGTATGCCTCACGGCTGGCATGAGATCACTACCGACAGCATCGGCTATCTCATCTTCAGGGCGGATCCGAACAAGGTGATGCAGGAGAAGACGGAGTAACGGTGATGGGCCATGGGTGGGGAATTGATCTTGAAGCTCCACCCTCATCGATCAAGCAAGACAAGGTTTGATTGTGCAAGTGTGGCGATGGCAATCACCGTCACTCACCATTCTGAGATTGACCGTAAAACTCACCATGATCTGCACTTCACGTATCTCGAATACCTTGACTCGTTTTCATACTGATGACGTAGTGTGCAAATGCCTTCGCCACTTTCCCCGACGGTGCAAAATGAAACACCTCCGCCGATAAACCGCGCGGGCCCTGATATGTCAGCGTGATGCTGTTGGCGCCGACCAGAATACTCTGCAGCTCAAAATGCAGATCCGGTGTACGCTCCAGCGCCAGCTTCCAGTAGCCACCTACCGCCGACTTTCCCTGCAAGGTGCCGGACGGCTCATTCATCAGGGTTCTGATTATTGGCGACGACATTTCGAAATCATCTTCGTAATGGGAAAGGATCAGAGCAAGGTCATGCGCGTTCCACGCATCAATCCACTCTTGTGCAAACGTCTGTGCAAAGTCATTGGTCATCTCGAAACGCTCCCCGATCGATGTCTTCGCTGCCCAGGCGTTGCAGCAGAATATTAATGTCAGCGCAGTAATGATCTGTTTCACAGAGTGTCCCCTCCCAGCTGCGGCAACAACGGAATGTCCGTAGGGCCCGGGTTGATACCCATCTGCATCAGCAACGTGGTGATTTGACCACGGTGATGCGTCTGATGGTTGAACATCTGCGTGACGAGCACATGCGTGGGAGACGTGCGCGACTTGCCATCGATGCCGCTGATCCATGTGTAGGGTTTCTTCAACCATTCCGGGTCGACATTCGCAGCCCAGGTGAGAATTCTCTGATCGGTTCTCACACGATCCGCATGCATCTCTTCGAAGGTTGCGTGCAGATCCTGCCCGATCTTTGCGCCTGTGAACGGATTGCCATCGAAGCGGCCGATCCACATCTTGTCACCATAGAGAATATGATTGAGCGTGCCGTGAATCGACTTGAAGAAGGCGCCGCGATCTGCACGGCGCTCGGCATCGGTAAGCCCTGCGCAGATTGCGTAGAGTTTCTGGTTCATCCATTGGTTGTATTGGGCCATCAGTTCGGAGTAGGTGCCGGTGTACATTCTTGATCTCTCTGGGTGGGCATGAGTGAAAAGATATTCGCGGTCAGCTTTGTTCCTGCAGTGGTCGTATGATAAACCCGGCCGAGGTATTAACCACAATACAGTCGACGAGAAATACAGCGGTACAGTGGGAGTGCCAAAATATCTGTACTGCTCATATTCGTTGTTTCTGAATCTGTATAGCGCACAGAAACTGACTTACGATTGGCCACCTTCAAGGACTGCATCATGTTGCCCGAACAGTTACTGCCGCTGACTTTATTCATCATTGCCATGGTGGCGACACCCGGCCCCAATAATCTGATGCTCATGGCCTCAGGTGCAAACTTCGGGTTTCGCCGCACCGTGCCTCATATTCTCGGTATCAGCATCGGCTGCCAGCTGCTGCTACTGGCGATCGCGCTCGGCATTGGCCAGTTGTTCACGCTCTACCCGCAGGCCTTGATTGTCCTGAGAGTACTAGGTGCCACATTTCTGTTTTATCTGGCCTGGCTGCTTGTACGGCCGGCGCGCAAGAGTCTGCAAGTGGGCAGGGACGCCCAACCCTTGTCCTTCTGGCAGGCCACCCTTTTCCAATGGGTCAACCCCAAGGCCTGGGTGATGGGGATTACAGCGGTGGCCACTTACAGCAATCCCGCGCAGTTTACCGTCAGCGCTGCAGTGATCGCGCTGCTGTTTCTGGTTCTCGGTGCCCCGCTGATCAGCGCGTGGGCCTATGGCGGTTCCGCACTCAAGTTCTGGCTGCAGCAGGGGAGGCGGCTGGTTTGCTTCAACTGGTCGATGGCGGTTCTGCTGCTGGCATCGCTGTATCCTATATTGATGTAGATCATTTTTCCTCGCGCGATACTCCGAACCCGGTTGTTTGACACCCGGTTGTATGACACGCTGCTGAAATCGTGGTCCATCGGGATTGGCGTGCCTTCGTGAAGTCCTCCTCGAGTGCGGAGACGGTGAAGTAGTTTGCATAACGTGAAAAAGGTGCCGTACCAAGCAAGGACATTCGAGCTGTTAAGGACTGCATCTTGTTAGGCTGGGGTCTCTGTGAAAATCTTTTCACAAAACCAATGCTGAAACGAGCAAGCAATCATGGCCCAATCATCGAAAACTCCAAACACCGGGCGTCGCTGGGCCCCCCTTCTGGGCATCCTCTCGAGTATCGTCTTTGTCTCCATCCTTATCGGCATGCTGGTGTTCTTCGATGTTCACGAGCAGTTGGTGGCACTGCTTGAGTGGGTAGAAGCTCAAGGTCCATGGGCAGCCTTGCTGTTCATCCTGATGATGGCGGCGGTAGTGGTGTTGCTGTTGCCCGGTATATTCCTGACCACCGGTGCCGGACTCGTATTTGGCGTCTTCGAGGGCACCGTCTATGTGGTGCTTGGCACCACACTGGGTGCTGGCATTGCATTTCTGGCTGCGCGCTATCTGCTGGGTGAGCGGGCGCGGCGATTCATCATGTCACACAACAAACTCAGTGTCGTGAATGACGAGATGGCAGCACACTCTTTTACTGTCGTGCTGCTCACGCGATTGATTCCGTTTTTTCCGAGCAAGGTTTTCAATTACATTTTTGGCCTCACCAGCTTCTCATTCCTGCGCTTCGTCCTCGGTTCACTCCTGGGATTCATTCCTTTTTCACTACACAACGTTTACCTGGGTTCAATCGCAGGTGATCTGGCCTCTCTCATGCGTGGCGAGATCGACCGTTCCAATCTGGAATGGGCGATGTATGGTGTTGGGTTTCTCTTCACCATTGCGACCATCGTCTACTTCAATCTTCTGGCACAAAATGCGCTTGCGCGCTACGCAGACGAGAACATGAGTTCAGACAAGGAAGCAGCGCTATGAACTGGACACGATGGCTGCCACTGCGTTTCATCATTCGTCGCACTGCGCAGAGCCAGGGTTTCCTGGACCCGATAGAATTGATGGCCCGACTGCGCAGTTTCGCGCAACCATCAGAAGTAGGAGAGCCGGTGGAGTTGCTGCGCGCTGGCGCCATCTTCCATGCGCGTGGGCTCATCAACAGCAAAGTGATTCAGCACAATCTGGATTGGGTCTGGCCGTACTGGATCGTGCGGCAGTACAACCCCAACGACGTATCGTTCCTGCCCAGGGCGTTTTCCATTTCCCACATCAACCTGACGCATCGCAACTGGACCGCGATCGGCTATCCGGATTGTGAAGAGCTGCCCCTCGTTGACCCGCGCGGCATGCTCACGCCTTTCTTCGATGGTTGGTCTGTGGACTGCTGGCTGGTGACCGATGATGGACAATGTTTGCTGCCTTCCCATGTCTCTGATAGCAGTCAGAAACAACTCATGGCCGACGGTCTTTCGGTACATACCTGCACGCAAGACAAAGGATTGCTATTGAGCAGTCTGGCATCGGTGATTCTGGAGAACGGCGTGCCTGTATGCAGGCTGCAGGTGACGGGAACCAGCGATGCTCCGGCATCGCTGGTTGTTGCCTTGCGTCCATTGAATCCGGAGGGAATCAGTTTCATCAACAAGGTATCGCTCTCGGATGACCGCCGCACCTGGACGGTGGACGACAAGCGCACTATAGAATTTTCCTCTCCCGCTGCCAGTCACCATGTTTCCGATTACGCTGGCGGAGATGTCTTTGCACATCTGATGAAGTGGCAGAAGCAGTTTTCTCAAAACCCGTCTTCGCAGGAGAGCCAGAGAGACGTGCAGCACCAGAGTCTGACGCCTTCCACGAGCTCGCAGCCGGGTAGACAGGCAAACGAGGGCAGTTGCAACGTCGGTCTGCTGACTGCTGCAACAGTTTTTCCACTGGATTCCAGCGGGAAGAGGCAACTGACCATACGTCTGCCGTTGCTCAGTGAAAAAGCGGAACCATTCAAGGAAAGTGCCTGGGAAACGGAACGCAGTCAGGTCTGTGAACTCCTGTGCCCGGATGAACGGTTCCAGATGCTTTACGATGCCGCCGTTACCTCACTGATTCTGCATTCGCCTCATGATGTGTTTCCTGGCCCTTATACCTACAAACGTTTCTGGTTCCGTGACGCGGCTTTCATAATTCACGCACTGCTGTGTGTGGGCATGAATGAGCGGGCGGCACGGGCACTGCTCAAGTTCCCATCGCGCCAGACCTCGCTGGGGTACTTTCGCTCCCAGGAAGGAGAGTGGGATGCCAATGGTGAGGTGCTGTGGATTCTCCATCGCTACCAGTTGCTGACAGGCCGGAAGTTGTCGCCAGAATGGGATGGGCCCATCCTGCGCGGGGCTCGCTGGATATCGCGCAAGCGATTGCCTGAAAATGTTGATTCTCCCCATGCTGGACTGCTTCCGCCAGGATTCAGTGCAGAACATCTTGGCCTGAATGACTACTACTATTGGGATGACTTCTGGGGCGTGGCTGGATTGAAATCTGCAGCAGCCTTGCTGCAGGAACGTGATCCCGATGGAGTCAGGATGTGTCACAAAGAGGCAGGACAATTTGCGGACGCCATCGACAAAAGCCTGCGCGGATGCGCAGAACGTCTCGGACGTCCGGCAATGCCAGCGTCGCCGTATCGCCGATTGGACGCTGGTGCCATCGGTTCCCTTGCCATCGGCTATCCGTTGCAGGCCTGTAGCCCCAACGATCCACGTCTGCTCGATTGCGTCGATTTCCTCATGAAGAGTTGCTTCGTGAATGGGGCATTCTTTCAGGACATGATTCATTCCGGACTTAACGCCTATCTCACACTGCAGATTGCACAAGTGCTGTTGCGAGCAGGTGACCCTCGTTATCTTGCTCTGATGGATACCGTTGCTGCACTGGCGACATCCACAGGGCAGTGGCCGGAGGCAATCAATCCTCGCTCTGGCGGCGGTTGTATGGGGGATGGCCATCACGTGTGGGCCTCTGCGGAATGGGTGTTGATGATTCGCAACTGCTTTGTCCGCGAAGAAGATGATCTCCTGATCCTGTGTGCTGGTGTTCCTGAGCGATGGCTGGATGGTACGTGTCAGACCTCCTTCGGACCTGCGCCTACAGAATTTGGTTGTGTGTCGATCCGGATCACCTCGCATCCTTCTGGAGAAGTGCAGGTGTTCTGGGAGGCAGAGTGGCGCAAGACCCCACGTATGGAAGTGCGTATGGCCGGATTCAAACGTGTCAGCGTGCCCGCCTATTCAAGCTCTGTCACATTAGTGCGAGAGGGGGCTTTGTCATGAACATTGTTCTGGCAACCAATACCTTCACCAGTCATGTGGGTGGCGTGGCACGTTCCGTCGAGGCTTTCACGGAAGAGTACCGCAGGCGAGGGCATCGTGTGCTGGTGGTGGCACCGGAATTTCCAGATATTCCTGCTGACGAAGTCGATGTACTCAGAGTGCCGGCAATCCAGAATTTCAACGCGAGCGACTTCTCTGTTGCGCTTCCAGTCCCTACCGGGCTGAGTGACAGGCTGCAGGAGTTTGAGGTTGATATCATTCACTCCCAGCATCCCTTCCTGCTAGGCATGACGGCAGTGCGCATGGCGCGCGCCTTTCAGGTGCCGTTGGTATTTACCCACCACACATTGTACGAACAGTACACTCACTACGTGCCTGGCAACTCGGATCTGATGCGGCGCTTTATCATTGAACTGGGGACTCGCTATGCAAATCTGTGTGATCAGGTTTTCGCGCCCAGTGAAAGTGTTAGAGATCTGATACTCGCCCGCGGAGTGACAGCTCCTGTCCTGGTAGTGCCAACAGGTGTCCGCGTGGAGAAATTCGCGCGCGGTGATGGCGCAGCGGCGCGTCGACGTTTGCAGATTCCTCGTGATGTCTTTGTTGTGGGGCACATGGGACGTCTGGCTCAGGAAAAGAATCTGGAGTTTCTCGCCACTGCCGTGTCCGGTTTTCTGCAGACGCATCCAGGATCGGTGTTCCTTCTTGTTGGCGTAGGGCCATTCGAGGCTGATATTCGCTCATTGTGCATCAGGCTTGGTGTAGCAGACCGGTTGATTGTCGCGGGAATATTGCAGGGCGAATATCTCGCGGATGCCCTCAGTGCAATGGACGTCTTTGCATTTGCCTCCATGAGTGAAACCCAGGGCATGGTGCTGACTGAGGCAATGGCGGCCGGAGCGCCAGTAGTGGCACTGGACGCCTCCGGCGTAAGGGAGGTGGTAAAGGACAAACATAACGGTCGCCTGCTGTACGACGCCACAGAAGAAGAATTCGCTGCCGCGCTGGCGTGGATATATCAGTGTTCACCTGAACGGAAACAACAATTGGTGGCAGGGGCACAGGCTACGGCCGAACAGTTTTCGCTTGAAAAAAGTGCAGAGAAGGCACTGGCTTGCTACGAGAGACTGCAATCCGAATCACCCGATCGCTGGAGTTCCACAGAACAGGGCTGGGAGCAGGTGATGCGGTTTATTGCTGCAGAGTGGGAGGTGCTGCGGACGCTTACCCAGGCCGGGGATCAGGCGCTGACAGGTGGTCAGAATGAGGCGAACGGCAATGAGTGAATCGTGCTGTTGTTCAGCCAGGAAAAATCATCATGCTGAGTAGATTCGAGACCCGTTGGCGCCATGTCAGGCGATTTTTCAGCCGCAGCCACTGGTTGACCCGCCTGCTAGGGTTGCCTGTGCGCAAGGGCAAGGCATCGCGCCCTGGACTGGTCATGATCCAGGTGGATGGTCTCTCACGCTCGCAACTCGAGCATGCATTGGCCTCGGGAGAAATGCCTTTTCTGAAAAAGCTGATCAAGCACGAGCATTACAGGATTCAAACGCAGTACTCCGGCCTGCCATCGTCCACCCCGGCAGTGCAGGCGGAGATATTCTATGGTGTCAAGACCGCCGTGCCGGCGTTCTCCTATCTGGATCGCGAAAGCGGAGAGATGGTGAGGATGTATGTGCCCAGTGCCGCCTCCAGGATCGAGCAGCAATGCAGCGACGAAAGTCGGGTGGGTCTCATGAGCGGCGGCAGTTCGTATTCCAACAGTTTTACCGGCGGCGCAGATGTGAAAGAGGCACACTTCTGTGCTTCTTCGATGGGGTGGGGCGAGGCGCTGCGCGCAGTGAATCCCTTCGCGCTGATGTTGCTGATTATCACCAACATCAACAGCGTGATACGGATCATTGTGCTTCTGGTGATCGAGTTGGTGATTTCGATTGTGGATTTTTTCCGGGGTCTGGTCAGTGGCCGCAATTTTTTCAAGGAACTGAAATTCATTCCTACTCGTGTCGCTATCTGTATTCTCCTGCGAGAGCTTTGCGTGATTGGCGGCAAGATTGACATCAGTCGCGGCTTACCCATAGTGCATATCAATTTTCTGGGCTATGACGAGCAGTCGCACCGACGTGGACCGTCGTCGAAGTTTGCACACTGGACTCTGAAGGGTATCGACGACGCCATCCATCGGTTGTATGCAGAAGCTCAATTGGCCCGGTGGCGTAATTATGAAGTCTGGATCTACTCGGATCATGGTCAATGTGTCTCCACGTCCTACTTCAAGTTGCAGGGCTATTCGATTGAGGAAGCTGTCGCGGCGGTTGTCGGGAAACTCGAATCAGGCGGTATTCCCGTACACGCCAGCGGCGGTGGAGGCGTAGAGACGCACCGCGTGCGAATGCTTGGAGGCCAGAAGTCACAGCGTCTGTTTCCGGTGGTAGGTTCTGCTACGGTAAATGACGCTGAATTGGAGATTCAGGTTGTTGGGCTGGGCCCGGTCGGCTTCGTGTATTTTCCACAGGCCGTTGCCCCCGGGATACTGACTCACATTGCTGTTGAACTGGCCACGACCCACCATGTGCCCGCAGTGGTCACCGGACGCGAAGGAGATCAGTTGCGGGCATGGGCAGCGGATGGCGAATACCTTTTGCCACAGCAGACAGCGGAGTTGTTTGGCCACGACCATCCGTTCCTGTCTGAGATAGGCGAAGATCTGGAGAGGTTGTGTCGCCATCCCGGTGCGGGTGAACTGACCCTGTTGGGATGGCGCAAGGGCTCAAAGAACATTACGTTCGCGACGGAGAATGGCTCTCATGCGGGACTGACGCATGAGGAAACCCGCGCGTTCAATCTTTTGCCCATTGATGCTCCCATCAAGAGCGCCCGGAAAGGCTATTGTCGGCCTGTTGATCTGCGTAATGCCGCGTTGCGCCACCTGGGGCGTCTCAGCGAACCGAATGAGAGTCGGTACAAGCGCGGGAGTGATCCTGTGAAGGAAACTCTGCGGATCCTGACTTATAACGTGCACGGTTGTGTGGGGCTCGATGGCAAACTTGTTACAGAACGAATTGCCCGTGTGATTGCGCAACTGAATCCCGATGTAGTGGCGCTGCAGGAATTGGATGTTGGCAGGGCCCGCAGCGAAGGCGAAGATCAGGCTGCAGACATTGCCCGCTATCTGGAAATGAATTTTCACTTCCACCCGGCATTGAACATTGAGGAAGAGAAGTACGGTGAAGCAATCCTGACGCATTTGCCGATGAGGAAAATCAAAGCCGCAGCGTTGCCAGGAAATGGCACTGAACCGCGTGGCGCGTTATGGGTAGAAGTAGAGTGGCATGGGGCCAGGTTGAATATCCTCAATACTCATCTGGGGCTTTCCGCGAAGGAGCGTCAACTGCAGATGGAAGCCTTGGTTGGTGAAGGCTGGCTGGGTCATCCGGAATGCCACGGACCGGTAGTCCTGTGTGGAGATTTCAACGCTCAGGTCAGCTCTCCTGCGTGCCGACTGTTGGAAGGGCGATTCAACGATGTGCAAGCCACGCTGAAGGGGCACCGGCCGAAGGGGACATACTACAGTCGACTGCCTGCTGCGCGTATCGATCATATATTCGTCAGTCCGGGCATCAGCGTCACTGCCATTCAGGTGCCGAACTCTCGATTGGCGCGAGTGGCATCCGATCACTTGCCTTTGATGGCCGTGTTGCACATACCGGGGGAATGAAGGAACGTTGCAGAAATCAGGACAGAGACCGCGTTGATGCGCGTTCAGTCAGTCCGTAACTTACAAAACCCAGCGTGATGACAATTGCCGCCACGATCGCCTCTTGCGGTCTGTTGATTGTGATGAACGTCAGGGTCCACAGCATGATCGCGCTATAGATAAGTGGGGGCAGCGGGTAAAGCCAGGTGCGATAGCCGGTATTGTCCGGGCCGTTGTCTGCCCCTTTCCTGAATCTCAGGACGAATACGCCAAGTACGGTGGCGAGTGAGCTCAGCCCGAGAATGAATCCGGAGAAGACCAGCACCGATTCGAAGGTAGACGTCACGATGAAGAGCACGGTCAATCCGCCCTGTGTATAAATGGCTGTGCGCGGTACGCCGCCCGCGTTGCTTACAGCCAGCATTTTGAAGAGTCGAAAGTCCTCCCCCATAACCTGCAATACCCGTGGCCCAGCCATCAACATGGCGCTGACAGTGGAGATCAGCAGCAGTGACAAGACGCCCCCCATGATCAACGCACCGGTTTCGCCGAAAGTGTGTTGTGCCACGATCACGCCGATCTCCAACTTGCCTTCCAGCATCTCCATGGGAACTGCATAGAGAAAGGTGGCATTGAGTGCCAGGTACAACAGGATCACAACCGATGTGCCTGCGATGAGAACGAAGGGCATCGAGCGGTCCGGATTTTCGATTTCGCCGGTGATATAGGTGGCAGCATTCCAGCCTGTGTAGGCATAGTTCACGTAGATCAGCGAGACGGCGAACGCGCTGCTGGCAATTACGGCGCCATCCCCGGTGACAGGTAGCAGGCTGACAGGCTGAGGGTTGGACACTGCTGCGGTCACTGTCACAACAAAGACGGCGATCAGCAGCACCTTGATAACAGTGAACCAGTTCTGCAGTCCACCGCTGGCGCTGTGATTACGGCCATGAATGAGTGTGATGGCGACCACCAGGATCAAAGCCGCCGCCGTGCGATTGATCTCGATGATGTGACTCATGGCAGAGTTCAGGTAGGCCGCGAATGTCATGGCTGCCAATGCAGTCGGTGCTGCGAATCCAACAGTAAATGACACCCATCCCGATACAAAACCAACTGATGGATGATAAAGCTGACTGAGAAAGTTGTACTCGCCTCCTGATCTGGGAAGGCGACTGGCCAACTCTGCATAGGTGAGGGCGCCGCACAGTGCGGCCAGCCCGCCGACCAGCCATAGCATCAAAATAGCGAAAGAGGATTTGATATCGATGATCTGGTAACCGATGCTGGTGAACACGCCGGTACCAATCATGTTGGCGATCACCACTGCAATGGCAGTGGTTGGCGTGTATTTGTTGGCGACGCGACTCGCTGTAGATTCAGGTCTGTCCAATGGGTTTGATTCCGATTGATTGATTTTCAAGGGTGCGATCAGGGAGTTCACCACTGACCGGATCAGTCTAGCAGGGTTTGTTGGAGACATCCGCATGGACTTGAGTTGATTGCGATCGGCTGTTCTGGCTTCGTACATCGCTGAACCAGTGGGATGACCGGAAGAAACAGAATGAACAGTGTGTAATGTCCATCAACTGTGGTGAGTTGGAGAGGCCGTCTGACCGCAATCGCAGCATCGTTCCTTATGTCACCGAAATTCTGCCCTCGACGATGCAGGTGCCAGTGGTTAGAAAACGATCCAGGTTGTTCGCGGATTTACGTTGATTGTAATTTTGCGCTGGCTCGCCTCAATTGGAAACGCTTACAATATGCGCCGAGCAATGCACTGGTTGGTGGGTTCAGCCCCAAATGGGGTCGGCTAAGGTTGGCCGATCTGCTTACGTTGCCAAAAACAGGGCTGAATCAATTCCACCCGGAGACTGTAAAACGTTGCACAGGTTAGACCTTAGTATAACGGCCGTTGGAAGACACGTTCGTACCAGCGTCTGGTTATGGACCGGATCTTTTTTCTTTGGCTCTCTGTTGCTCACATTGTTGCTTTGGTTAGGCAGCCTGCGCACTGTGAACAATCTGCAGTCTGATCGATTTATCTCCCAAAGTGCCGAGGCCATTGATCTTATCGAGACTCGCATGGCTACCTATGAACAGGTGCTGCGTGGATTGAAGGGTCTCTTTGTGGCATCCGAAAGCGTCACCCGGGAAGAGTTCCTCGACTATTTCCAAACTCTCAATCTGGATGAGAATTACCCAGGCATGCTGGGGCTGGCATTTTCGCTCTGCTTCCCCGCTGTCGATCTTGACGCCCACATCGCATCAATGCGGGCCGAGGGATTTCCTGATTATGTCATTCGTCCGTCGGGCGAGCGCGATGTCTACACCTCCATCATCTATATCGAACCCTTTGCGGGCGTGAACCTGAATGCGTTCGGCTTTGATATGTACGCCGAACCGGTGCGCCGTATTGCGATGGATCGGGCAATGGTGTCGGGGCAAGCAGCATTGTCCGGCAAGGTTGCTCTGGTTCAGGACGTTGCGCGGGAGGGGGTCGCCGGTGTGCTTCTCTATCTGCCGATCTATGTGGAGGAATTTACGGAAGTGATGACGGATCAGAAAACTCTCTATGGTTGGGTATATGCACCTTTCAGCATGGATGTCCTTATGCAGGGAGTGCAGGTGGACGCACTGGAAGCGCTGGAGCTGTCCATATACGATGGAGAACGCATCGACGAAGAGGCACTGCTCTATACGACGATCACAGCCCCGGCGAAGGTTGCGCGTCATGAGTTGGTCGCACGACTCACAATTGCTGGTCAGCCGTGGACGGTTGTACTGCAATCGACTGCTGTGTTTGAAGCCAATGTCAGCACGCTATTGCCTGCTCTGATCGCCGGTATTGGCATTGCCATCAGTGGCTTGCTCACGCTGTTGGTATGGTCATTGAGCTCTGGACGTCATCGTGCTCTGGCGGCAGCGGAACGTATCACAGCAGAGTTGCGTGGCACCGAATTCCGGTGGAAATCTGCGCTGGCAGGCGCCGGTGATGGTGTTTGGGATTGGAATAATCTGACCGATGAGGTCGTGTTCTCCGGACGCTGGAAATCGATGCTCCAGTATCGGGACGATGAAATTCACAACCATCTTTCCGAGTGGGAGCGACTGTTGCACCCGGAGGACCACCTGAGGGTCATGCGTGCTATTCAGGACTGCCTGGATGGTACTACGGACAGTCTCAGTCACGAGATCCGTTTGCGTGATGCCAGTGGGCAATGGCGTTGGATACTGACGCGCGGCGCTGTGGTAAGTCGTGACGAGAACGGCAAGGCATTGCGCACCATTGGCACCCATACTGATATATCGGCGCAGAAAGCAGTAGAACTGGCGCTGCTGGAGAGTGACAGACGCTTCCGGGGAGCTTTCGAGACTGCGGCCATCGGTATGGCACTGGTCAGTCTCGAAGGACGCTGGCTCCAGGTCAATCGGGCTTTGGTGCAGATGCTGGGATATTCCGAAGATGAACTGCTGCAGTCGAATTTTCAAGATATAACGCATCCTGATGACTTGAATCTGGATCTTGAACAGTTGCAAAAACTCAATGCAAACAGTATCGACCACTATCACATGGAAAAACGCTATCGGCGCAAGGATGGCGAGATCATTTATGTGCTGCTGAGTGTGTCGCTGGTGCGTGATCTGAATGGGGAGCCCGTGCACTATGTCTCCCAGATCGAGAACATCACCGAGCGGCGCGAACTGCAGCAGTTGGTGGAACACCAGGCCACCCACGACGAGTTGACTGGCCTGCCCAACCGCCGTCTTCTGCATGACCGCCTGGTACAGGCGATGGCTCAGTGCCGACGCTACCATCGCCACATGGCGGTGATGTTTGTAGACATCGACCACTTCAAGAGTATCAATGACAACTACGGGCATGATGTGGGTGACGAGGTGCTTTGTGAAGTGGTAGCACGTTTACGTCGCTGCATCAGATTGTCGGACACCTTCGCACGACAGGGCGGTGACGAATTTGTTGTACTGCTCACAGAAATTCAGTCTGCCATGGATATCGAGAGAGTTGCTGATGTCATGATCAGCACCTTGCATGCACCATTGCTTTTACGCCGTGTCGAAGTGCAGGTGACGTTGAGTATTGGAGTGGCGGTGTTCGACCCTGATAGCGCTGACAGCGATGAGTCTTTGCTAAGAAAGGCTGACGAAGCACTGTATGCTGTCAAACGCGGGGGGCGCAACGGCTTTTGCATTCTGGACTGACGGGAATCCTGCTTTCCAATGGTGACCTGCGCTGCTAGCATGACCTTCGACCATCTTCCATTTTATCGGGGTATTTCCTATGTCACGCCTGCAAATCCCGTTTTATGCCTCTCTGTTTTTTTTGATCTCCTGTAGTCCTGCTGAACAGGCACCACCCGCGCCAGAATCAATGCCAACTGCCCCTGCCGCAACAGCGGTGACGCCTGCAGCCGAATCCGAGGAAGCATTGGTTGCGCGCGCACACGGAATCCATCAGCGCGTCATTACCCTCGACACTCATGCTGACATCAATACAGTCAATTTCATGGAGGACAACAATTACACCTCCGATCTTGATACCCAGGTCAATCTTCCGAAAATGATCGAGGGGGGGCTGGATGTTGCGTGGTTCATCGTCTACACCGGACAGGGCCCGCTCACTGCAGAGGGCTATGCTGCGGCGGAAGCCAATGCCATCGACAAGTTCGACGCGATCCATCGACTGGCCGAACAATTCGCTCCCGATACCATCGAGATGGCTTATACCTCCGAGGATGTGCGTCGCATCGATGCGGCTGGCAAGAAAGTGGCGATGATAGGCGTGGAGAACGCCTATCCGATGGCTCTCGACATAGAGAATGTGCGGCGCTATCAGGAGAGGGGCGCGCGCTATGTGTCGCTGGCCCACAATGGCCACAGCCAGTTTGCTGACTCCAATACTGGTGAGAGCGATGGCGTATGGTTGCATAATGGTCTGAGCGAACTGGGGCGGCAGGCGATTGTCGAGTTGAATCGTTGGGGCGTGATGATCGATCTGTCACATCCTTCCAAGGCTGCCAACATGCAGACGTTGGAGTTGACGCGGGCGCCGGTGATAGCCTCCCACTCTTCAGCACGCGCACTCAATAATGTGAGCCGCAATCTGGACGACGAGGAGTTGTTGGCCATTCGTGACAATGGTGGTGTGGTACAGGCCACGGCTTTTCGCAGCTATCTGAATTCTGCCAAGCACAGCGCCAATGTGGCGGCCATGAATGCTCTGCGGGCAAGCATTGCACAGGAAGCGGGGTTCACTCTCCTGGATGCCGCCGCAGTCAGAACGCTCAATGATGCAGAACGTACTGTCTATAACGAAGGACTGGCACGGGTGAATGCTCTCGCCGCGCCGCGCGTTGCCTCTGAAGTGAATGCCATTGCCCCGCCAGTGGATGTGGCCGATTTCGTGAATCACATCGACTACATGGTGGGCCTGATCGGCATTGAGCATGTCGGTATCAGTTCTGACTTTGATGGCGGTGGCGGTATCGAGGGATGGAACGATGCATCAGAAACGTTCAACGTCACGCTGGAGTTGGTGCGCCGAGGCTACAGCGAGGAACAGATTGCCCTGTTGTGGAGCGGCAACTTGTTACGCGTGCTGGACGACGTGCAACGTATTGCTGCAGAGATTCAGGCGGAAGCGTAATTGCGAACTGCAAAACACCTTTGTGCAGGAGCGAGCTTGCTCGCTCCTGCGTTAACGGTTACTCGTCCAGCAATGCGTAGATCCTGCGGATTGCCCGCACATCGGCACCCGGCCCGCGAATCTGAGCATAGTTGGTGGCGTGGTTGGTCATGTCGATCTGGGCAGCTGTCTCGTCTGCCGTCAGTCCTCGCGCTTTCATCGTCCCGGTTTTCTGCCACAGATCTTCCAGATAAGCCTGGAACTGATCGATCTTTTCCTTGCCCTGCAGCGGGGCTCCGTGCCCTGGCAGAATGATGTCGAAGTCCAGAGTCTTCAGCTGCTCAAGAGTCTCTGGCCATTCCTGGGGAAAGCTGTCGCCCATGTAGGATAGCGACGGCAACATCAGGTCTCCTGTGAATACCATCCTCTCTTGCGGCAGAAACACCACCACATCGCCAGCGGTATGACCACGACCCATGTGCAGCAACTGAATCTCCCGACTGCCCTGCATGACAGTCTGGAATAATGTCATCTTGGTTTCCAGAGTGATGTTCGGTGGTGTCGGCACGACTTCACGCAGCGAAGTCAGATGGGCCTGAGCAACCCCGAGCTGGGTCTGCAAAGTGATACGCTGCGCTGCATCCGAGGTTTCGGCAATTTGTCGTTCCAGATTGGCGATTTGCCCTGGTACACCTTCTGTGAAACTGATGTGGGTAGACTCTTCCAGTACATTGCCCAGTTCACCGTTCAATTTGATGCGGGTATATTCATGGCCGATGATTTCCACGTCGGACGAGAAAACCTGATTGCCGTGGGCGTGGTCGAAGTGATAGTGGCTGTTGACCAGATAGCGAACCGGTTTGTTGGTCACGGCGGGAATGGAATTGAGCAGGGCATTGGCGGCATTCGGTGTCACGTGGGAATCCACTAATAGTACGTCATTCTCACCGACAACAAGCAAGGCGTTGCTCATTACGTTGACACTGCCTGTGCCTGTGATCTGGTAGACGCCTTCTGCCATCTGAGTAAATCGGTGGGAGGCGGTCTCGATCACCGTTGGATTGCCGCCCTGAGCATTGACGAAGCCAAACAGGGCAGTGAGCATGCCCGTGCCCATGATGCCCAGTACTGCCAGATTCAAGCTGTTTTTCTTCTTGTTCATTTTGAATGTCCTGATCAGGTTGGTCAGAGGTTGCAAGCCAGACGAATCCTACTTGAGGGTCCAGGCAATTGCCAGCGGGGTTCTGCAGACGGCAGCCGCAATAATTCAGAATCTGCCTGATTCCCTGCAGGGCGCTGCCACAATTGGCCTCTATAGTTTGCACCAGGATTGATAGTAGGGATTGGTTGTATCTCTGTATCCCTGTCGAATAGCAGCGAAGTGTTTTCCTCCTGACCGACCCGCACTTGATGTACTTGCAGAAGTGCCCTTGACTGGTGCCGCCCAATACTTTTCGGTAGGGGCTTGGGCGGTGCCAGTATTCTTTGTCTTACTGGTAGATTGCAGTAATCCGCTTTACGACGGGGTCTGCAGCCATACGAGTCCGGTGTTCGATTACCCTTGGCAGCTTGGTCAGGTCGACACCATCTCCTTCCAGCCAGCCGGAAATCGTGTAGAGGTACATATCCGCGACGGTGTACTGCTCACCCATTACCCAGGGTCCCTTCAGCATCCCGTATTCTATCAGCGCCATGCAATCGCCCATTGTTTGCGGCACCTTCTTCTTCATCGCTTCGATCGCATCAGGATCATCAACCCAGCGCGCTCCGCGCACGCGGTGTGCATGCGCCACGTGGACAGTGGAACACAGGTAGCTGTTGAAGGCCTGCATCTGCGCTGTGGTGAAGATGTCGTCCAGCGGTGCGAGTTTTGCCTCGGGATAGCGCTGTGCAAGATACATGAGCAGCGCAGGTGTCTCGGTCAATATTCCGCGTTCAGTAGCAAGTGCCGGGACTCTGCCTTTTGGATTGATTGCCAGATAGTCGGCAGAGCGTTGCGCCTGGTTGGCGAAATCCAGTGCGATGGCTTCGTAGGGTGCGCCAATATGTTCAAGCGCGATGTGCGCAGCAAGCGCGCAGGTTTTCGGTGCGTAATAGAATTTCAACACGATGCGGTTCCTCTATTGAATGGCGTTCAAGCGGTTCTTGCGATCTCGATGTGGACACTGTTCTTGTTATGCCCCTTGGCCCTGTACATCATTTCGTCGGCCTTGGCGATCATGTCGTCCACAATACTGGGGACCATGAGATAAGTGATTGCTCCTATGCTGGCGGTGACCCCGCTTCTGGAGAATTCGTCATTACTGGCCAGCACTTCCCGGATGCGCTCCAGTATCGGCAGTGCATTTTCGACATCCGTTTCCGGCAACAGCACCACGAACTCATCTCCGCCCATGCGGGCGCACAAATCACTCGTTCGCAACTGGTCACGAAATGTTTGCGCCACAGCTTGCAGGAGTTCGTCGCCATGTTCGTGGCCGAGAGTGTCATTGGCCTTCTTGAAATTGTCCAGATCGATGTACCCAAGAGTAACGGGGCGATTATTGCGTCGACAGATTTCTACCAGGTGTGCGGATTTCTCGAAGAAGTCACGACGATTCGACAGTCCGGTCAGCAGGTCGATGCGGCTGAGTCGGCGTTCATTTTCTATCATCCCATGCAGCGTGCTGACGAGCAGGGAGACCAGAAGAAAGGCTACGGACTGAGTGATGATATTGATGAACCAGACGTACCCGGTCGAATACTCTCTGCCGCTGTAATACATCACCAGCGCCCATATGAGACTTGCGGACACTGCATAGGCGATGGTCGTAATCCTGTTTAGGAACCATGCGGCCAATATGAGCGGCAGGAAGTAGAGGGGGAATACACGGATTTCTATTCCTGTTACATAGTCGATTGCAGCAATGCACGCCAGGCCGACTACTACGAATAAATTGATGAGGGGCTTTGGCAGTGTGGCCGGCATTGTGACGAACCTGTAAAGCTGCGGGAGTTCAGTACATCATTCCCGCAGCCACGCAGTCAACCCGGAGCAGCAGGTGATGTGGCAACATTCACAGAATCGGCAGCAGGCTCCTGCAACGCTGTCGCATTCTGAATAGTGTTGTAATCCCGATAGCGCCTTCCCAACCACAATGCCAGCACCAGCCATACAACGGATACCGGCACCATGCTGATCGCCAGACTGGACACTCCCAGCCCCAGCCACCCCATCGCGGTGTATGACCAGGCTCCGACCTGATCGCCAACACGATAGACAAAGGTGTCGTTGAAATTCTTTGCCTTGTACTTCTCCGTCCTTGGTAACACGGTGTACAACACCTCACGCGCAGGACGCTGAATCGCAAAGTTTCCAGCGCGGCGCAGTATCTGGAATATCACCAGCACGGCGAGAGCGGGCGCTGCACCCAGGATGCCAAAACCCACAAGACTGACGAGCGGCAGGAAAGCCAGACTCAACCCGATCCCAAACCACTTCAGTATGCGTCCGGTCAGGAACAACTGGGTAATGAGTGTGATGATATTGACGATGAGATCGATGTTGGCGAACAACTGAGTGCGCACGCGCGAGTCCTGGGATGCTCCCTCCACAATTTCAGCCTGCATGAAATACAGATAAGTGGAGGTGATCGTGAACAGCAGCATCAATACGGCAATCCCGATCAAGTAGGGTGATTTGAGCACATCGGTGATGCCCTCAAAGACGCCGCCGCCGATGATTTCGGATTGCTTGTCCGCCACTGCCTTGATCGCGCTGGCCTTTTGTACATCTGTCGGTTCCGGACTCTGTGTGGGGGCAGCGTTCATGTGGGAGATCTCTTCGCCAGCGCTGGGTGCGGACGCCAATTTTGCAGCATCCTTTATCTCATCCCGCAACGCGGCCACCGCAAGTTTTTCTTCCGATTTTTCGAGCGCGTTCGACACTCGTGCGGCAGCCTCCAGCAACAGTGCGGAGACCAACAGTAGGTTCACGGGTCCGAGCACAGAGACGAGCGCCGATGTTATCGAGGAGCCCATGATGGCTCCCGCCGTGCCCCCAACAGCGAGAATTCCGAACAGACGTTTGCTTTGTGCGGATCGATAGATGTCGGTCATGAAGGACCAGAACACCGAGATCACGAACAGATTGAACACGCTGACCCAGATAAAGAAGATGCGCCCGATCCACACGCTGTTCTCTTCCGGAATCATCTGGAACACCGCGAAGAAGATCACGAGGTTGGCGATAAAGAAGCGATAGGTGAGTGGAACAAAACGGTTCCTCGGCAGCGTCTTGACCAGCGACGTGAACACCGGATGAATCAGCATCATGCCCACCAGCGTACCGGTAAACAGCCAGGCCAGATTGTTCACTCCGCCCGCAACACCCATTTCGTCGCGGATGGGTCGCAGAATGTAATAGGCACAAAGCAGGCAGAAATAGTAAGCGAAGGACCAACCGAGCGCGGCGCCTTCTCCTTCACGGAGATCGACTGCGCGGTTTACCAGTCTAGCAACAGTTCCATTCATATTGGCATCTCAGAGTCAGGCGTTGGCGACGAGGTCGGCCATGCGCTGGCGCGTCGCTGCGTCGGGCAGCACTCCTCTGGAGGCGTTGAAGTTGTCATAGAGATATTCCGGTCGTGCCGTGCCGGGAATCGCCGCCGTGATGGCAGGGTGCGAGACATTGAATTTGAGAGCGAATTGCGCCCATGTCTCTATACCCAGTTCGGTAGCCCATCCAGGCAGCGCAGTCTCACCGAAAGCTTCGAAGACACGGCCACGGCCAAAGGGCAGTGCCGTGAGAACGGCGATACCACGCTCCAGCGCCAGTGGCAGTAACAGTTCCTCGGCGGAACGGTTGTCGATGGCGTAGTCTACCTGGATAAAGTCCAGCGGTTCGCTGCGCATGAAACCGGCGAGTTCTTCGTACTGGTTCTTCGATGTGGTGGTAATGCCGTAGTAGCGGATCTTGCCTTCCTGTTTCCATTCGCGCAGTACTGGCAACATGTCTGCAGTGCCGGCGAGGTTGTGGATTTCCAGAAGATCGAAATGGTTTGTATGCAGACGGGCCAGCGAACCTTCCATCTCTGCAAGGCCCGCCGCTCTGCCCTGACGTCCTGCGCCGACTTTGGTGGCAAGGAATATCTGGTCGCGATTGCCGAGTTCTGCCAGCAGGTTGCCAACCACGGTTTCGGCATTGCCATAGGAAGGCGCCGTGTCAACCAGTTTTCCGCCGATGCCGGGGAAGTTGCGCAGCACTTCGCGCAGGGGTGCCAGTTCTTCCTCTGTTGTCGCGACGTCGTAGCGGCGTGCAGTGCCGATGCCAATCAAGGGGATGCGTTCACCAGTGGACGGGATGGGCTTGCTCAGCAGCTCGGTGCTGGTGCCTTGAGCGAACAAGGTACGTGGACCAAGAGCCATACCGGCACCTGCAGCCAGACCGAGTTTGAGCGCATCGCGCCGGGTAAGGAATCTGTTGCCGCGGGACATTCTGGTTCTCCATGTTACTGTTATTTGGTGAAGAAAGTGGCGAAGACGGTAGCAATTCTACGCAGTGTTGCGCAACGGACGCACAATCGTCCGGTAGACGGGCATGCCTAGCATGACCAGTCAAAGACAATATTTATTCTCGCTGCCACACGAGATTCAGGCGTCCGCCCACAGGCGCAGCAGATTGCTGCGTGTCTTCAGCAGCAGTTCCAGCTCACCGGTGTTCTGATCGTTTTTTTGTCGCAACAGAGCAATGGTACGCTCCAGATCAAATAGAATTTCACGCGCCTCGGCGCTGCGCAGGTAACTGCGAATCCAGCCGACGATCACCAGGCGCTGTCCGTGTGTGACAGGCTCCACGCGGTGCAGTGTTGTCGAGGGGTAGAGCAGCATCGCGCCTGCGTCGAGGCGAAAGGCACGTTCACCAGCAGGTTCGTCAATGACGAGGCTGCCGCCTTCGTAGTCCATCGGAGGGGTCAGGAACACCGTAAAGGAAAGATCGGTGCGCTGACCATCCATCAGTGCATCGTCAACATGGGTGCCGTAGTTCATGCCCTGGTCATAACGGCTGAATTGCAGTCTCACGATGGTCTTGGGACGGGCTGCCGCAGCCACCAATTCATGGCCGAGCAGAGCGGTTTCCACCTTCTGCAGCAACGCATGCACGTGCTTGCCCGCTCGCGCCTGCAGATTGTACTTGCGTTCCCGGGCATGCCAGCCCGCGCTGGTGCGCCCGTCCGTGAACAGGGAGTCGTCATAGCCTGCAACTCGACATTCCTTGAGAAGATCAGGGGACAGGACATTGGCAATCTGAAGCAGCATATGGCAATCCCTAATTGAGAATGATTCTTGTTAGGTGTAGCATGGCGAGCAGTTTAGTGGCCGGGGTGGTCAAATACAAATCTCTTTCAACCATGACAAGCAAAAGTGTCGGGAGTCGATATGGAAACCAGAAACAGAATCTGGGTAGGTCTTGGGGTAGTCGTCGCAGCGAGTACAGCCTTTTATGTGGGAACCACTGGCCAGCCGGGTATGGTGGGCATGGATCACAGCATGATGACATCGGCCGAAGGTGGTGAAGGCGGTGAAGGTGCGACCACGGCAGATGCCATCGCTAATGATGCGGTCTACCTGGCGCAACTGGCATTCATTCGTGGTCACTTGAATGTTGGTGTAGATCTGTACCGGCAGGGTGAGGAAGAGGCATCTGCCACCCACATGAAGCATCCCGGTGACGAACTCTACACAGATCTGCTGCCCGCGATTGAGGTCCGTGAGGCTTCAGGATTCGCCGATCAATTGGAAGCATTAGCGACAGCAGTCGAGAACAAGCGGCCCCTGCCGACAGTGGAGTCTGCTTACAGCCAACTGCTTGAAGCCATTACGGCGGCAGAAAATGCGGTAGAGAATCAGGATGCCGCCATGATCGGTGCGGTGATCTTCGATCTGGTGAGTACGTCGGCCGCAGAATATGACATCGCGGTGGGAGATAACGGTGCGCTGGAGAATGAACACGAATATCAGGATGCACTGGGATTCGTGCGCATCGCCCGTGAACTGCTTGCAAGGCTGGAGGGTATGACTGACAACACTGCCGCGGTGGCCTCCATTCGCGAGCAACTGGATCTGATCATGCCGATATGGCCGTCCTTGAGAGCACCGCAGACACTGGAGACGGACCCATCTGTCCTTTATGGAGCGGCGGCCCGGATCGAATTTGCCACGGCGGGATTGTAAGAAGCGAGCAAGCTCGTTCCCACCTGGAGACCCGCTACAACCAGCCCTTGCGCTTGAAGTACCAGTAGGGTGCGATACCCGAGAGCACCATCAGGCCGAGTGCCCAGGGATAACCGAGTGTCCATCCCAGTTCCGGCATGAAATCGAAGTTCATGCCATAGGCGCTGGCAACCAAGGTGGGGGGCAGGAAGACCACTGCCGCTATGGAAAATATCTTGATGATCTGGTTCTGCTGAATGTTGATGAAGCCCAGTGAGGCATCCATCAGGAAGTTGATCTTGTCGAACACGAAACTGTTGTGTGGTAGCAGCGATTCGATGTCGCGCAGCAGTTCGCGTGCTGTATCGGCGTGGTCTGGGGTGAGCTTGCCGTGCCGCAACAGAAAGGTGAGGGCACGCTGCGTGTCCATCAGGCAGAGGCGAACCTTGCCATTGGTGTCCTCGTGACGGGCCAACTCGTCGATAGCCTCTTCAATGGAGGCATCAATCTCTTCCAACACCAGATTGCTGGTGTGCTCCAGTCCGGTGTAGACCTCTTCCAGCGTGTCGGCCAGGTCATTGATCTTGATTTCGAACAAGGCCAACAGGATGCCGATTGGGTCGGCTGCAAGTCCTTTCTGCCGTTTTGCGCGCATGCGCAGCAGGCGGAACGCAGGGATCTCCCGCTCACGCAAGGTGATAAGTTGACCGCCGGTAAACGTGAAGGCCACCGTGGTGTTGCGTGGTCGATCATCGACGTGATGCAGGAACATTGAATGCACATGCAGTCCACCGGCCTCGTCCTGATAGGAGCGCGCGCTGGCCTCGATCTCGCCCACGTCTTCCGTGTCCGGCAGGGGCAGGCGGTGCTGAATCTCGACGAGAGTGCGTTCCTCGTCGGTTGGATCGACCAGATCGAGCCATAGCGCGCTGGCCAGAGTCGACTCGATGGTCTCCTCCTGGCGCGCGATCAGGCAGTTGTCTGCATTGAGATCGTAAGTATTCAGCATGATCCACTTCTACCACAGCATCATGACGGCTGGCGTCATCTATTACAGATATTTGTCGGTGACCGCACCTTCCGAGGCCGATGATACTGTCTTCGCATACTTCGCGAGCACACCACGGGTGTAACGTGGTGCTGGCTTCTTCCAGTTTTGCAGACGCTGCGCAATCTCGGCGTCGTTCAGGTGCAGCTTGACTTCATGCGTCTCGGCATCGATGGTGATCATGTCGCCGCTCTGTACGATGGCAATGGGGCCTCCCTCAATCGCTTCCGGAGTGATGTGACCAACCACGAATCCGTGGCTGCCTCCGGAGAAACGTCCGTCAGTAACCAGTGCCACGTCCTTGCCCAGACCCTTGCCCATGATGGCCGACGTCGGGCTCAACATCTCGCGCATGCCGGGAGCGCCTTTCGGGCCCTCATAGCGAATCACGAGTACATCGCCGGAGACAACCGTTCCGTCCAGAATACCCTTGAGGGTTTCCTCCTCGGAATTGAATACGCGCGCCGTGCCGGTGAAGGACAGGCCTTCCTTGCCGGTGATCTTGGCGACCGCACCCTGGGGGGCAAGATTGCCACGCAGAATCACCAGATGGCTGTCCTTCTTGATCGGTTTGTCGAGAGGCTGGATGATTTCCTGGCCGGTTGGATAGGGTTTCACGTCCTTCAGATTTTCGGCCAGTGTCTTGCCGGTGACGGTCATGCAACTGCCGTCGAGCATGCCCGCGTCGAGCATCAGTTTCATCAGGGGTTGGATACCGCCGATCCTGATGAGGTCAGACATCAGGAAGCGGCCGCTCGGGCGCAGGTCTGCGAGCAGCGGCGTCTCGGCACCGATTCGTGTGAAGTCATCCAGTGAAAGCTCAACACCTATTGTATGGGCCATGGCCAGAAGGTGCAGCACAGCATTGGTGGAACCGCCCAGGGCGATGACCACCTTGATAGAATTCTCGAACGCAGCGCGCGTCATGATGTCGGACGGTTTGATGTCATGACGCAGCAGATGCATGATCGCTTCGCCAGCGCGCAGACAGTCGTCCACTTTTTCGCTCGAAATCGCATCCTGTGCAGAGCTGTTCGGCAGACTCATGCCGAGCGCCTCGATGGCGGAGGCCATGGTGTTCGCCGTATACATGCCGCCGCAGGAACCGGGTCCGGGAATCGCAGTCTCTTCCACGTTCTTCAATTGAATGTCTGACATCGTGCCCTTGGCATGGCTGCCCACTGCCTCGAATACGGAGATGATATCGGTGTGGTTCTTGCCCGGTTGAATGGTGCCGCCATAAATGAAGATTGAAGGACGGTTCAAACGCGCCATGCCCATGAGACAGCCAGGCATATTCTTGTCGCAGCCGCCAATGGCGATGATGCCGTCATGACCCATGCAACCGGAAACCGCTTCGATAGAGTCGGCGATGACTTCGCGGGACACCAGCGAGTACTTCATGCCTTCGGTACCCATGGAGATGCCGTCCGAGACAGTAATGGTGCCGTAGATGATGCCCTTGCCATTGGCCGCATCGACGCCGCGATTCACATCTTCAGCGAGCTTGTTGATGTGCATGTTGCAGGGCGTAACCATGCTCCAGGTGGACGCGATGCCGATCTGGGGCTTCTTGAAGTCGTCGTCGCCGAAACCGACGGCCCGCAGCATGGCGCGGCTTGGCGCGTGCTCAACGCCATCAACCACCTGGCTGGAGTATTTGCGGGATTTGGTATCGGGCTTGTCGCTGGCGTTGTTGCTCATCTTCTCTCATCACTCACTGTGGGGACGGGCCTCGCCCGCAATTGTCTGAACCGGGTGGGAAACAGGCCGCGAACTATACACCAAGGGGCCTCCGCTGGGCTATAAAAAAGGCCTTTTCCAGCGCTTTGTCAGTCGTCCAGCGTTTCGCTCTGAGCAGTGATTCAGTTAAGATCGGCGCAGTTGCAACTGGCCATGATTGGATGATTGTGCCGGGTCGCCCTCTGCATACCTGATCGGGGAATAATAATGAAAAGATCAAGTTCCAGCCTGCTCTCCATGCTCGCATTTCTGGGCACCTTTCTGACAAGCAGTATGTTGATGTCCACGGTTGCGATGGCGCAGGCCAGCGGGCAAGTGTCTGGGGCAGTTCCGGCATCAGATGGTGAAGCACTGTACAACCAATTCTGTGCCACCTGTCATGCAGCACCCACGGATCTGCGAACTCCACCACGTTCTGCCCTCGGCACCTTTACCACTAACAGCATTTATCACGCGTTGACGCAGGGACTGATGCAGGCGCAAGGCGCGGCACTGAGTGAAGACCAGAGGATTCAAGTGGCACAGTACCTCACTGGGCGGCCCTATAGTGCCACTCGCGTTGAGCAACTGACCCAATGTGCGTCACCGCTGACTGCGCTTGATCTGACCCGGCCTGCCAACTGGAATGGCTGGGCCAATGGCAATGGCAGCCCACGCCATCAACCCGCCAGTGGTACCACGATCAATGCTGGCAACATCGGCTCGCTCGAACTGGCCTGGGCGTTCGGCATGGAAGAAGCATCGAGTGCCCGTGCCCAGCCAACGATCATTGATGGCGTGATGTTCATGGGCAGCAACAGGGGGGATGTATACGCGCTGGATATGGAGAGCGGCTGTGCCTACTGGACGTTCCTTGCCACTACCGAGGTGCGTGGTTCGGTCTCCGTCGTGGCCTCTGATGCACTGAACAGAACGTTGGTGGTCGGCGCCGATGCGTCCAATCGTGTGTTCGTGCTGGATGCCCTGACCGGTGAGAAGCTCTGGCATGCGGATGTGGACCCGAGTCCCTGGGCCCGCAGCACCGGCTCACCGGTAGTCTATGGCGACAGGATATTCGTGCCGGTTTCTTCGGCAGAAGTAGTCGGAGCCGGTCGGCCAGACCATCCGTGCTGTACATTCCGTGGCAATGTGGCAGCCTTCGATCTCAACAGTGGTGAAAAACTGTGGCACACCTGGATCATGGAAGAAGCGCAGCCGGTTGGCACCAGCAGCGCAGGCGTCCCGGTACTGGCGCCCTCCGGTGCGCCGATCTGGGATGCGCCCACCATCGATGCCAAGCGCAACCGGATCTATGTCGGCACCGGGCAGAATTACAGTCGTCCCGCCAGCAACACCAGTGACGCGGTGATCGCATTCAATATGGATACCGGCAACATGGACTGGATTCTGCAGACCACCAGCAACGATGCCTTCACCATGGCCTGCACTGCAGGCAGCAATCATCCGAACTGCCCTGATCCCGGCCCCGATCTGGACATCGGTGCGCCGATCCTGAGTACGACACTCTCCAATGGGCAAGACATACTGGTGGCGGGTACCAAGGGTTCTGTGGTGTTCGGGCTCGATCCGGATGACAACGGCAAGGTGCTGTGGCAAACGCGCATTGGCCGAGGTGGACCGCTCGGTGGTGTGCACTGGGGTATGACCTTTGTCGGCGATGTTGCCTACGTGCCCGTATCTGACCGCAGCGCGGGTGGGGCGGAAACCGAACCACGCCAGCCTGGCCTGCACGCCATCGATATGAAGACAGGCGAACGGCTCTGGTTTGCCGAGACACCACTGCGCTGTGTCAGCGGTCAGAATTTCTGCATGGATGCCTACTCGGCACCGGCCAGTGCGACTGATGATCTGATCATCACCGGTTCCTTGAACGGCTATCTCTTTGCGCACGATCAGCGCACGGGCGAACTGGTCTGGGAATTCAACACGGTGCAGGACTACTCGACAGTCAATGCCGTACCCGCCAAGGGTGGTGCCATTGACTCGACCGGGCCGGTGTTCTCGGGTGATTACATGATCGTGAACAGTGGCTATGCCACGTTCGGCCAGATGCCCGGCAATACGGTGCTGGTCTTCAAACTGCCTGATTAACTGTGTCCAGTGTCGCCAGCGGGGGCTCTGGATGTGTATACTGACGCCGCGCGAAGGAGCGGTGGAGACGCGGTGGTCAGGGACTGAAATCTGCAATCAATAATAGGGTGATTAATACAATGTCAAAGTTTGTGAGTTTTTCTGCGCTGGCCGCCGCCGCGCTGCTGGTCGCGTCGTGCGGTCCTGCAAATGAAGATACACCCCCGGCAGCATCAACTCCGGTCGCTGCCGCCCCCAGTGCAATCACTTCCTCCGCAGCGGCTACCTATGCGGCTGCGGTGAACGCTGATCGCATCATTGCGGCAGACGCCGAGTTGGACAGTTGGCTCTCCAATGGTCGCGACTACGGTGAACAACGCTACAGCCCTCTGGATCAAATCAATGTCAACAATGTCAGCCAACTGAGCCTTGCCTGGTCCGCTGATATCGATACCAGCCGCGGACAGGAAGCAACGCCGATTGTTGTGGATGGCGCGATGTATGTCAGCACAGCCTGGAGCCACGTCAAGGCATATGACGTGCGTAACGGCAATCTGCTGTGGGCCTTTGATCCGGGCGTCGATCCTGCAAAAGGCGTGGATGCCTGCTGCGATGTGGTCAATCGTGGGGTAGCTGTCTGGGAAGGCAAGGTTTTCGTCGGTACCATCGACGGCCGCCTGATAGCTCTGGATTCCCGTACCGGCCGCGAACTGTGGAGCCAGGTCACGGTTGATCAGACCAAGCCCTATACCATTACCGGCGCTCCCCGCATCATCAAGGGTCAGGTGATCATCGGCAACGGTGGTGCGGAGTACGGTGTGCGTGGCTACATCACGTCCTACGATGCCCAGACTGGCGAGCAGAACTGGCGCTACTATACCGTCCCCGGCAACCCGGAAGATGGTTTCGAACAGCCCGAACTGGAAATGGCCGCTGCGACATGGAATGGCGAGTGGTGGCGACTGGGCGGTGGCGGCACTGTGTGGGACGCCATGGCCTATGATCCCGACCTGAACCTTCTCTACATCGGTGTCGGTAACGGTTCCCCCTGGAATCAGAGTCTGCGCAGCCCCGGCGGCGGTGACAACCTGTTCCTGACTTCCATCATGGCGCTGAACCCGGATGACGGCACGTATCGCTGGCACTACCAGACAACTCCCGGCGAGACCTGGGATTACACAGCGACTCAGCACATCATCGTTGCGGACTTGCGTATTGATGGCCAGATGCGCCGTGTACTGCTGCAGGCTCCGAAGAACGGTTTCTTCTACGTGCTCGACGCTGCAACGGGCCAACTGATTTCTGCAGAGAAATTCGTACCTGCGAACTGGGCGACTCACATCGATCTGGAAACAGACCGTCCCGTGGAAAATCCGGAAGCCCGTTACAACGAGACTGGTGTACCTCTGATCATTCAGCCCGGCGCACTGGGTGGCCACAACTGGCACCCGATGTCATTCAGTCAGCGCACCAATCTGGTCTATCTGGCAGCGCGTGAGAACCCCATGGGTTACTCAGGTGAGACGGAGTTCATTACGTCAGAGCGTGGCTGGAACACCGGCACCGACTTCGCGGCTGGCGGCGCATTGATGCTGCGTGCGGGCGCGAACGCCCCGGCGGTGAGAGCCTATCTGCTGGCGTGGGACCCCGTGAATCAGCGTGAAGCCTGGCGGGTGCCACATGAAGTGAGCAACGATGCCGCTGGCACACTCAGTACTGCGGGGGGCCTGGTGTTCCAGGGCAATGCAGTGGGTGAGTTTGTGGCTTACAAGGATGATACCGGCGAGCGTTTGTGGAGTGCCATGTCTCAGGCCATGATTGTGGCTGCGCCTATCACGTTCACAGTCGATGGTGTGCAACACGTTGCGGTACTGGCTGGTGGCCGTTCGCTGCCAACCGTAGGTGCGGGCGCAATAGGTGCTACGACACGCGTATCGTCCAACAATTCCAGAATGCTGGTGTACAGGATCGGTGGCACGGCTGTGCTGCCAAACGAACTGCCTGCGGAGGTGAGTGCCGCAGGTGAATTGAATCCACCGCCCAACGCCAACGTCCCCAATGAAACGATAGCCCATGGCGAGCAGGTCTACGCCCGTCTGTGCAGCGTGTGCCATGGTCCTGCGGGCATCAGCGCCAGCGTGGGCACGTTCCCGGACCTACGCTACAGCGAGCGTCTCGCCACTGCAGATGCCTGGAGCTCTGTAGTCATTGACGGTGAACTGGTTGGTGGCGGCATGGTGTCCTTCGCCAGCTCGCTTGAAGCCGCTGATCCGGAGGCATTGCGCCACTACATCATTGCCCGTGCGAATGCGGACAAGGAAGCCGGGATCAGATAAACGCCGCGCCTCGCAGTAGTGTTGTGAGGCGCAACTGAAAACAACGGTGGGCGAAGCTGCAAGGCTCCGCCCATTTTTTTTGACCATGTCCGAAAACGACCAGACTGATTTTCAGCCGTGTGCTAATTTGCCTTCACAGTGATCAACCCGACAACAAACCACGGGAAACTCACGAACTTGTGGGGGCTATGCAGTGCTACTCAATCCAGACGATTTCGAACAGGCCAGGCAGGCGCGCGATCCACATTTCGACGGGCGTTTTTTCATTGGTGTGCTGACCACCGGCATCTACTGTCGTCCGATCTGCCCTGTCCGCATTCCCAAAAAAGAGAACATTCAGATCTACAGCACGGCAGCCGCTGCTGCAGAAGCAGGATTTCGTCCCTGTCTTCGTTGTCGCCCGGAGTCTTCCCCCGGTACACCCGCATGGATGGGGTCGTCCCATACTGTTTCCCGGGCTTTGCAATTGATTGCGCGTGGTGTTTTGAATGAGTGTTCAGTGGAGACCCTGGCGGCGCAGTTGGGGGTAGGGTCAAGACAATTGACACGTCTTTTCGAGCAGCATCTTGGCGTGTCACCTGCAGCAGTTGCGAGCACACAACGCCTGCATTTCGCCAAGAAACTCATCGACGAAACCACGCTGTCCATGGGAGAGATTTGTTTTGCTGCCGGGTTCAGCAGCGTGCGGCGTTTCAATGCCGTGTTTCAGCAAGTCTATGGCCGCGCACCGCTGTCGTTGCGGCGACACAAGGAGTTGGGGGAGACTCTGCAATCTGGTGCCGGGCAGGGTGTGCAAATAAGATTGAATTATCGACCGCCATTTGATTGGCGTGCCATGTTGGCGTATCTGGCGATGCGTGCTATCCCCGGGGTCGAGCATGTAACAAGCGATACTTATTCTAGAACGATCGTGCTCAATGGCGATCCAGGTGATATCTCTGTGCGCTTCATTGATGAGAGTCATTCCTTGCTGTTGACAATCCGTAGCACGCAGACTCGTTCTCTGTACCACATTGTGGAACGGGTGCGGATGATGTTTGATCTGAAGGCAGTCAGTACGGAGATCGAGAGTTTTCTGGCGGAGGACTCGCATCTGCGTCCGATCGTTGCCGCGAATCCCGGTATCCGTGTGCCGGTGGCGTGGGATGGTTTCGAGGTGGCGGTGCGTGCGATCGTCGGGCAACAGGTCTCGGTAAAAGGTGCCACGACACTGGTGTCCCGCTTCGCGAAAGCGTGCGGTGTTCCTTATTCTTCCGGTGCAGATCCGCAGTTGAATCTGATTTTTCCGACGCCACAGGCCGTGATGGATGCGTCACTTTCCGGACTTGGACTGACCACGCGCCGCATTGAAGCCATACAGAATTTGGCTGCCGTTGTGTGTGCTGGTGAGCTGCGTTTCGATGGCGGCATGACGACAGAGGAATTCGTCGAACGTATCACCCGCATTCCCGGTATTGGTCCGTGGACTGCACAGTACATTGCCCTGCGCGCCCTTAACGACCCGGATGCGTTTCCGCATGCGGATTTGATTCTGCTGCGTGCTGCCGCAGCCGATGGAGAAACATTGACGCCCGGACAGTTGCTGATCAAGGCAGAGCGCTGGCGGCCCTGGCGCGCCTATGTCGTGATGCTGTTCTGGCGGCATTACGCGCAACAAATTTCACCGCCCTCTGCATAAACATGAATTACCCTGTATGTGGAAGCGAGCAAGCAAGGAGAAAAATCATGACGATTCATTACAGTTATCTTGCGTCCCCCATCGGTGATCTGCTGTTGGCAGGCGATGGTGAATATCTTCATCTCGTGGGCTTTCCCACCGGCAAGAACCGCACTCGGCATCAGGATGAATGGCTGCACAACGATGCAGTGTTCTCTGAGGAGAGGCGCCAGCTCAGCGCTTATTTCAACGGCGAGTTGAGCGAATTCAAATTGCGTCTGGCACCACAGGGCACAGAATTTCAGAAACAGGTATGGAATGCGTTATTGACGATTCCTTATGGGCAGACCTGCAGTTACGGTCATATAGCACAACAGATAGGCAGACCCAAGGCGAGCAGGGCGGTGGGAGCAGCGAACGGTCAGAATCCGATTCCGATCATCATTCCCTGTCATCGGGTGATTGGCAGCACGGGCAAGTTGACCGGGTTTGGCGGTGGTCTGCCGACGAAAGAAAAATTGCTGGGATTGGAGCAACGCTTCAGTCAGTTCCAACTGCGATAACAACTCTCCGGCGCAGCACGATCATCCCCATCAACAACACGCATGCCGCTGCTACCGCTGCAGGAAACAGCACGGTAGCCAGCGAATAACTCTCCAGCGCCATCACCACCAGGCTATTGCGTGCCGCAAACATGCCGAAGAACGTCAGCGATTCGGAGTGCGGATCGGCATGGGCTTTTCTGAGTGTGGGACCGAATCCGAGCAAATCCACGACAGTGAGGACGATCACCGCCCATGTCGGATCGGAGGTGAAGTACCACAACGGCAATGCCGACATTGCTGCGATGAAGAACCACCAATCTGTGCGAGTGATGGCAGTATCGGCACGTTTCACGAATGCCATGAATGCGATAAACAGGGTGATACTGCCCGACACCCCGATTGGCCACGCACCGACACCACCATCAGCTGCCAGCTGCGCAAAGAAAACCACAAACGTGGTCACTCCCCATATCACCCAGGAGAAGACATGAGGTTTGATGGTGTTTTGCAGTATGCCGCGCACATACGGGTAGAACGCAATGAGCGTGAGTGCGATGGCTGCAGTGCTGAGAATTTCCTTGATTGGCATAACAGCAATTCTTGAGGCGAAGATTACAATTGGCGTAGAGTCACCAGTACACGATCATTTTGCCAGCACCCAGGATAATCAGCCAGCCAAGCAGTGAGATCGTTCTACACAACGTAATCCAGCAATGACGAGGCTGGCAATAATTGAGCGAGACATCACTAAAAACATCCAATATAATCGCGCCACTTCGATAAGGCCCGCCAGCAAGGAGCAACGCCCAATGGATATATCAGCCCGATAAGGACTCCGGATTTACCGCCCCGAACTTCCCGTTCAGAGCCCAGCGTCGCCTTCGTCTGCACGCGCCGAACAATTCGGCAGCACATGGCGATCTGTCCCCAAATCCAGAAGTCCTTCCGTTCGTTCGCTAATCAATTGCCCGACCAGCCAGGCTCGTTCACTGCATTGCAGTGCGATGCCGTTGCCGTCCCGCAGCTGTTTGATTCAGCGTGTTCCGATACTTTCAAATTCTGGATAATGCAATGACTGTCAAGAAAATCCGAGCAGGCCTGAGCCTGTTCAAACAAGCCCTGGTGGGCAGCTCTACTATCAACTACACCGAAGGATCCATCGCGAAAGCGACATTCCTGTTGGCCGTGCCCATGATTCTGGAAATGGCGATGGAGTCTGTGTTCGCCATCGTCGACATCTTCTTCGTGGCAGGACTGGGAGCGGAAGCGGTGGCAACCGTCGGTCTGACCGAAGCCGTGATGACTCTGCTCTATGCTGTCGCCATCGGTTTGTCCATGGGTACTACTGCGATGGTGGCAAGACGCATCGGCGAAGACAATCCGATTGGCGCGGCATTTGCTGCCGGGCAGGCTATCTGGATGGGCATCTTTGTCTCGGTATTTGTCGGCGTGGTTGGATTTTTCCATGCGGGAAAAATCCTTGCGCTGATGGGAGCCGAACCCGGTGTGATCGAAGGGGGCACGAGTTACATTCAGATCATGCTCAGTGGCTGTTTCACGATCGTGTTCTTGTTTCTCAACAACGCCATCTTCCGTGGTGCGGGTGATGCAAGTATCGCCATGCGCTCCCTTCTGCTGGCCAACGGCATCAACATCGTGCTCGATCCGATGTTGATATATGGAATCGGTCCTTTCCCGGACATGGGGGTGACCGGTGCGGCCGTGGCCACCAACATAGGGCGCGGCATCGGTGTCGCGTATCAATTGTGGTATCTGTGTGCGACCAATCGCCGTATTCAGGTTGGTCTCAAGGATATGGTGATAAAGCTCGCGGTGATTCTGGCACTGTTCCGCATTTCAGTGGGCGGTATTGCGCAGTTCCTGATTGCGACGGCGAGTTGGGTATTCCTGATGCGGCTTGTGTCGGAGTACGGCAGCGATGCGATCGCGGGCTACACAATTTCATTGCGCGTCATGATGTTCACGATTCTTCCCGCCTGGGGGTTGAGCAATGCTGTCGCAACATTGGTCGGTCAGAATCTCGGTGCCGACAAACCCGAGCGCGCCGAGAGTACCGTCTGGCAGGTTGCGAAATACACCATTGCCTACATGGTCGCGGTGTCATTGTTCATGATATTGATGCCCGAGAGCATCATGCATATCTTCACTCAGGAGCCGGCGGCGGTGGCCTATGGTGTGGATGCATTGCGCATCATGAGCTTTGCATTTGCCTTCATGGCTGTCGGCATGGTGACTGTGCAGGCCTTCAATGGTGCAGGCGACACCATGACGCCCACGTGGATCAATGTGCTGTGCTACTGGGTGGTGCAGGTGCCGCTGGCATGGTTCCTGGCGACCTCATTGACCATGGGCCCCTACGGTGTGTTCTGGTCGATTTTCGTGGCCGAAGTGCTGATGGGAATTGTGGGACTGGCGTGGTTCATGCGCGGGTCGTGGAAGCTCAAGCGGGTGTAATGGGTTGCCACTGACTCTGGAACTGGGTCCGGCCCGTGATGGACTTCAACACTGAATCCATCGCGAGCAAGGCCTGTTTTTATGCGCGTTGTAATCCCGACAGCAGTTGCTGTAAGCTCCGTTTTCGCTAAAGAAGGCAGAACAGAAAACAGAGGCACCATCATGCAGAGCGGTCAGCAGCACATCATCACCAGCGTCTTTGAGTGGCTTGGCCAGGACCGTCCGGTCTGGCTGTGCACGATTCTCAAGACCTGGGGGTCGTCGCCGCGTCCAATTGGTTCGATGATGGCCTGCACACTGGACGGAGAAATCGCTGGTTCCATCTCCGGCGGCTGCATCGAAGAAGACTTTCTGGAGCAACTGCGCGACGGCAGTCTCAAATCTCAGTACGACATCGAAAACAAGCCCTTCACCGTCAAGTATGGCATCACCGCCGAACAGGCTGCACGGTTGCGTCTACCCTGTGGCGGGCAATTGCATGTGCTGCTCGAATACATTGCGCCGACTGCTGCCAACAAGCAGGTGTTCGGTGAGCTGGCCAGTGCGCTTGAAAAACATCAGCGCATCAGCCGTGAGGTGGATTTGCATAGTGGACAGATCAGCGTTCGCCACAGTGCTGCTGACGAGGCGGTGATCCTCAGTGATGACTCCTTGCTGCACAGCCTGAGTCCCAAATACAAACTGCTGCTGCTCGGTGCCGGAGATGTGGCCCGCTATGTGGCAGAGATGGCACTGGCTCTGGAATATGAAGTGACCCTGTGCGATCCGCGCCCCGACTATCTGGGCAACTGGCATGTCGAGGGTGTGCACGTGACCTCCGATCTGCCGGATGATGTGGTGCGTGATCATTTCAGTGATCCCTATAGCGGCATCATCGCTTTGGCTCACGATCCTCGTGTGGATGACATGGCGCTGATGGAAGCGTTGAAGACACCTGCGTTCTATGTTGGAGCGATGGGTTCGGACCGAACATCGGCCAATCGCCGTCTGCGATTGCCTGAGCTGGGCTTGACGCCGGAAGAGATTGATCGTTTGCATGCCCCCATTGGTTTCCAGATTGGCAGCAAGACACCTGCAGAAATTGCGATTTCAGTGATGGCGGAAGTGACTGCCGTGCGCCACGGCGGCGACAGACGTGAAACCGGGGGAACCTGTCTTGCGGAGCCGTCTGGCCAGGTTTGTGGCTAGAAAAATTGGGGTCAGGAAGAAATTGGGGTCAGAGACACATTTTCTTGAAAATGTGTCTCTGACCCCAATTTTTAATCAGTTCGACGAACCGTATTCCGTTTCGTAGTCATCCATAGCTGCCTGAATGACAATCTTGGCGTGTTCATAACCGTAGGCGGCGCCAATTGACACTTTGTTCTCCTGGCCGGGAATGAGCTTGTAGGTCAGGAAGTAGTGACGCATTCTCTCGATCAACGCCGCAGGCAACTCGCTGATGTCTTCGATGTCGGCGAACAGCGGATCGTTCTGCAGTACAGCAATGATCTTGTCGTCAGCCTCACCGCCGTCCAGCATCGGCAGCCCACCAATCACCTTGGCATTGAGAATGATCTCGGTCTTGGAGATGGGGCGTTCGCTGATCACACAGATGTCCAGTGGGTCGCCGTCGCCGCGTGCTGCGCCTTCCATCAGATCACGCACACGGTTACCGCAGTAGGTGCGTGGTATGAAACCGTACAGGGTTGGATGTTGTGACGAGGAACGCTGCGGACGGTCCACTCGCAGATAGCCAGTAGTCTTGTCCACTTCGTATTTCACGAGATCGAACGGGCATATCTCGATAAAAGCGTGCACCAGGCGAGGCGCATCAGGACCGACTTCAAGGCCATGCCAGGGGTGTGGACGCCAGCGGTAAAAGGGGGGCGGAAACTTCTTCATTCGGGTATCTCATTTCTGTTTGTCGTTACCCAATGTTGTTCTTGTAGTCGGGCGGGAGTGGTAAAAGGCGCGCATTATAGCAGGGCAGGCGGAAAACGCACTGGCCATCAGGAAGTGTCTGCGGCGACAATAACAGGATGACTGGCATGGATACCACAACAATCAACACCTCGAACAGCGCCGATGTTACCGCGCAGATCAATGCCGTGTATCGGGATGAGTCGCGCCGTGTACTGGCAACTTTGATTCGCCTGCTCGGTGACTTCGATCTGGCGGAGGAGGCTCTGCACGAGGCTTTCATGGCCGCGCTCGCGCAATGGCCGGAAGAGGGGGTGCCGGGTAATCCGCGTGCCTGGCTGGTATCAACCGGCCGCTTCAAAGCGATTGATCAGCTGCGCCGTCGCGCTCGCTTTGATGTCTCACTTGATGACATTGCAGACCAATTGGATGCGGGACTTGGTGCGGTGACGGACGAGGAGGGCGAGGAAATTGAGGACGACCGCCTGCGCCTGGTCTTTACCTGCTGCCACCCGAGTCTGTCCCCTGAGGCGCGCATTGCCCTGACATTGCGGGAGGTGTGCGATCTCACTACTGAAGAGATTGCGCGGGCCTTTCTCTCCTCCGCGACAACAGTTGCACAACGCATCGTGCGAGCCAAGGCCAAGATCCGCGACGCGGGCATTCCCTACGAAGTGCCTGGCCAGGCGCAATTGCCGGAGCGACTGGAGTCTGTACTGCAGGTGATCTATCTCGTTTTCAATGAAGGCTACTCTGCATCTGCTGGAGACAACCTGACCCGCCATGATTTGAGTGCGGAAGCCATTCGGCTGTGTCGCCTGGTGCTGACGTTGTTGCCCGATGCAGAAGTGCAGGGACTGCTGGCGCTGATGCTGCTGCACGAGTCTCGCCGCGCAGCACGCACTTCGTCTGCGGGTGACCTGATTCTGTTGGACGAACAGGATCGCACTCTATGGGATCGGGAATTGATCGACGAGGGTTCGGCACTTATCAGCACAGCGCTGCGATCCAGGCAGTTCGGCATCTACACATTGCAGGCTGCCATTGTGGCCGTACATGCCGATGCCTCCACGCCTGAGGCCACCGACTGGGTGGAAATCGTCGGTCTCTACGATCTGCTATTGCAGATGAATCCATCGCCGGTGATCGAACTCAACCGTGCTGTTGCTGTTGCCATGCGTGATGGTCCTCAGGCGGGGATCACCATAGTCGATGAGTTACTGACCAAGGGGATACTGGGTGACTATCACCTGGCCTGGTCGGCTCGCGCTGACTTTCATCGCCGCCTTGACCAGCGCGATCTCGCCATTGCCGACTATCGCGAAGCGCTGCGTTTGGCAAGGCTGGAACCTGAACGGAGATTTCTGGAGAAACGTCTGGAGGAGCTCAGTGGCTAAAAGATTTTGCGGGACTGTCGATTCTCTCGACGGCAGAACGACCATAGTGATGAAGGCATCATGAAACGAATCGCGAATATCACATCGCGGCGAGCAAGGAGATGGACATGAAATACCTGGCACTGGTTTATCTTGATGAAAATGATACGGTCTCGCGATCCGAGGCCGAGTGGATGGCGCTGAATGCCGAGTGTTACCACTGCGTCGAGAGTTTGAAGAAGAGTGGTCACTATCTGGACGGCGCGCCGCTGCATCCTGTTGCCACCGCCACGACAGTGCGGGTGCGCGATGGCAAGTCACTGGTGACTGATGGGCCGTTCGCAGAAACCAAGGAACAACTGGCAGGGTTCTACATGCTGGAGGCGAAGGATCTCAATGAGGCGATTCAGTTGGCGAACAAGATTCCTCCTGCCCGCTATGGCAGCATCGAGATTCGTCCGGTGCGGGAGCTGCCGGTGCCCGACGAGGTTCCTGCCGCAGAAGGCGTCAGCTTAACAGGGTAATCTTGAACCCATCAGTGTGGCTGAGCGTTGTGATATTGGCAAAGTGCGGTGCCGCAACGCGTTCAATCGGAATGAACTGATTCACCACCAACATGGCTTCTCCGTTCGGATTGAGCAATTTCCTGATCTGCAGCAGAAATTTCTCCGCCAGTGCACTGCTGGTAGAAAAACCCTGGTGAAATGGCGGATTGCAGAGGATGACATCGAATTGCTCCGACAGATGGGTTCCGCAATCATCCAGAGTGACAGTGACGGCTATCTGCAATTTCGCGAAATTGGCAGAAGCTGCCAGAACGGCAGCCGCGTTGTTGTCAGTGGCCGTGCGCCTTGCAAACGGCAGTGCTGCCGTTGCCATCAGCAGATAACCGTAACCACACCCGAGGTCCAGCACGGATCCGGCATCACTGCGCTCACTCAGATGTGCGAGGGCTTCCCGTGCGAGCAGCTCACTGCCATGATCGATCTTGTTCCACCCGAATACGCCAGGCTTGCTGATAAAAGAAAAATCACCGACGCGGCAATCACGCAATCGTGAATAATCCTTGCTGTCGAGCCACTGCAGATTTTCGGGTGCTGCGGTCACCGTGGGTTTCACAATAGACATGCTGTAGGCAGTGCCGTGCTTCTGCAGTCGCGCAGTGCTGCGAAAGACCTGTTCGGCATTCCTGCCGTTGGTCTTGATGCCATCGTCCTTGTGGCCAAGCAGATGCAGACTGCCACCTGGTGCCAGCAACTTGAAACTCTCGTTGATGCAGTGATACACCACCGCGCGCTCTTTCGAGACGCGATAGACAATGCGGGTGAATTGCTGCACCGGCAGTCCGGCAAAGGCAAAGTCACTGACGCTGCACTTCAAGCCGCGAGCCTGCAGTGCTTCTCCCACTTCGAAACGATTGGTAAGTGCAAGCAGATTTGCACGCGGATGTACCGCCAGCAGTTGTTCTGCGGCAAGATTTTCATCAACAATCCACAATGTGGTGTCGGCACTCTGGTTCGGTTGATTCAACAGGTCGATCAATGTATGTTCGAGATGCATGCTCATGGTTGAAAACTCGCAATCTCGTCTGCACTCAGTTCACGGTACTCACCGGGCGCAAGCGCTGCATCGAGGATCACTGCACCGATCTGCGATCTGTGCAGTGATATGACATGATTGCCGCACGCTGCGAACATCCGCTTGACTTGATGGTAGCGACCTTCGTTAAGAGTGACTTCTGCTCCGTTGTCGGCCAGTGCGACACATTGGGCCGGGGCCGTGGGCTTGTCTTCGCCGCGCAGCAACATACCGCTCGCGAAGCTGTCGATGGTTTGCTGATCCACAGGACTGTGCAATTGCACACGATAGACTTTCGCGAACAGATGACGGGGAGAGGTGACGCGGTGCAGCCATTGTCCATCATCACTGAGCAGCACCAGACCTGTGGTATCGATGTCCAGTCTGCCCGCAATCGACAGGCCTTCCGGGTTCATGTCATGCAGCAGATCCAACACGATGGGATGGTCTCCATCTTCAGTGGCGCAGACATAACCTGCTGGCTTGTTGAGCATCAAATATCGCGGGCCTGGAATCACGAGCCGTTCACCATCGAATACGATCTGATCGTCCACAGCTACCTGATAGGCAGCATTGGTGACGACAGCGCCGTTGACCTGTACCTGCTTCTTGCGCACCGCGCGCTTGGAAATTTCCCGGGGCAGGCCCGTGGCATGACTGACAAATTTATCGAGGCGCATTGTTGAGTCGCTTGTTCCTTGTTTGATTCTGTGGGAGCGGGCAGTGCCCGTGTTTGCCGAATATTTCGATATTCAAGAGAGCGGAGGCTTGTGCTGCCACTCTCTCGGATCCACTCGATAATAAGCCTTGAGTTCCTCGAACAGTTCCGCATGTTCATGAGCCATCTCATGAGGCCGTTCGTAGAAGGTCTCTGTGACTACGGCAAAGAACTCGGCGGGGTCGGTTGCCCCGTATTGGTCGATCAGGGTAGCACGTTCTTCATCACTGGCTTTCTGTAGTGCCGAAAACTCTTCCGAGAATATGCGTGCCCACTTGCTGTAGGAACCCTTGCTGTAGAGCAGCGGTGCACCGTTGGTAATGCCGGATTCATGATCCAGTTGGTGCGCAAATTCGTGCAGCACCACATTTTCACCATCGCGGAAATTGCGGATACCACGTTCGACACTGACCCATGCCAGTATTACCTTGCCGTTGCTCCAGGATTCTCCGGAAAGAAATCTTTTCTGTTCCGTCACGAGTCCGAATTCGTCGTGATGATCGCGGTTCACCATGAATCCGGATGGGTAAACCAGAATCGTGCGCAGGTCCTGATATTCATGGCTGGGACGATTGAGAAGCAACAGGCAGGCTTGGGCGGCAATGGTGACACGGATTTCATCGTTGATTTCCTGTCCAGCACAGCCAACGAAATCCTTGCCGCGTAAAAAACGAACGATCAGTTTGCGCAACTGCTCCTGCTGATCGGGCCACATGCTTTTGTACACAGAAAGATTTCGACGCAGGATCGTGAGCCACGCAGGCGGAAACGGTGTGGTGTCAAGTTTGCGGCGGCGATAGCGCGGATAGACAAACAGGAACAGCGTCACCGCAACAACGATTGACCAGAGTGCAATGAGAATGAAGATGGGCTGGAGCGTCATCAATGCCCGCGCGCGTTGTCGTCTTTGGGTTGCAGCGACAATCCGCCCAGACCGGAGTCGTCGTCATCGTCACCCGTGGGCTTCTTGCCTTCGGAGAGTTGAATCTTCAGACGCAAGTTGTTCTTCGAATCGGCGTTCTTCAACGCTTCTTCCAGCGTGATCTTGCCTGCCTTGTAGAGATCGAAAAGCGCCGAGTCGAAGGTTTTCATGCCCTGGTTCTCGGATTTTTCCATCACTTCCTTGATCTCGTCCACCTTGCCCTGCTTGATCAGGTCACAGACTCGCGGCGTGCCGAGCAGGATTTCGATGGCGGCGGCGCGCTTGCCATCTACTGTCGGAATCAGACGCTGGGAAACGAAGCCCTGCAGGTTGAGCGACAGATCCATGAAGAGTTGCTTGTGGCGCTCTTCGGGAAAGAAGTTGATGATCCGATCAAGTGCCTGGTTGGCGTTATTGGCGTGCAGTGTGGAAAGACACAAGTGGCCGGTTTCGGCAAACGCCAGCGCATGCTCCATCGTTTCCTGACTGCGAATCTCGCCGATGAGAATCACATCAGGCGCCTGGCGCAACGTATTCTTCAGCGCCTCTTCATAGCTCTTGGTATCCACGCCCACTTCGCGCTGATTGATGATGGATTTCTTGTGCTGATGCACGAACTCCACCGGGTCTTCTATGGTGATGATGTGGCCATCGCTGTTGGTATTGCGATAATCGATCAACGCTGCCAGCGATGTGGACTTGCCAGAGCCCGTGCCACCTACAAAAAGGATAAGGCCGCGTTTGAGCATGATAAGTTTGGTCAGCACTTCCGGCAGCCCGAGCGTTTGCCAGCTTGGAATTTCGGTCTTGATATTACGTGCGACTATGGCGATCTGACCGCGCTGCTGAAAGATGTTGACGCGGAAACGGCCGATCTCCGGATCGAAGATTGCCAGGTTCATCTCCGGGCTTTTTTCGAACTCCTTGATCTGCTCTGGACTCATTATCTGATAGGCAATCTGCTTGACCGCACCAGGTGGCAGTACCTGGCTCGACATCGGTGTCAGTTTGCCGTAAGCCTTCATGCTCGGAGGGGCGCCAGTGGTCAGGAAGAGGTCTGATCCTTCTTTCTGAATCATGATCTTGAGCAGGTCCTTGAAACCCATGGTGTAATCCTTTCTGTAAACGTAAAAGACTAGAAACGGCGCTCTGTGTACCAGTTGACTTCCCGCGAGGACTTTTCGATCTGGTCACACACGTCCATGGTCAGTGCGAACAGCGCCATGCGCACCAGCACGCCATTGTCGGTCTGGCGAAAGATTGCGAGGTTGGGGTGCTGATTCAGATCGTTGTCCAGTTCGTTCGCCTCCTCGCGGGAGTCGCGGGGCAGGGGATGCATGATCACGGTCTTGGGTTGGCAGTAGCGCGTGTAGATGGCTTCGTTCAAGCGGAAGCGACCACGGTAGATGTCGGCCTCCATCTTGGTGGTGAAGCGCTCTTCCTGAATGCGGGTCAGGTACACCGTGTCGTTCCCCACCAGGCCCTGTTCCATGTCCTCGGTCTCGATCACCTGATGACCGTTGCCACGCAGGTCTGCCACGATTTCTTCCGGCATGGCCAGTTCCGGCGGAGAGATCAGTGTGAAGGTGATCTTTGGGTAAAGCTGGATCAGTTGCGACAGCGAATGCACGGTGCGGCCGTGCTTGAGGTCGCCGATCATGGCAATCTTCATGCCTTCGATCTTCTGCCCATGACTGTTCAGTTCCTTGCGGATGGTATACAGATCCAGCAAGGCCTGGCTTGGATGTTCATTAGGGCCGTCACCGCCATTGATGACAGGCACGCGGCTCGCTTTCGCGAATTCACTGACAGAGTCAGCCTGCGGGTGGCGCATGACGATGATGTCGCTGTAGCCGCTGATCACACGAGCCGTATCGTAGAGCGATTCCCCCTTGGAGATGGAGGATGTTTTCACATCGGTGGTTTCACGCACTTCGCCGCCCAGCAGGTTGAAGGCACAGCCGAAGCTGAGGCGGGTCCGGGTGCTCGGCTCGAAGAACATGTTGCCGAGGATGGCGCCGTCGAGCACCTTGGTCATGCGCTCGCGATGGGCGTAGGGCTCCATGCTGTCTGCGACCTGAAAAATGCGCTCGACATCGGCACGTTCGAACTGATTGACACTGAGGATGTGGGCGCCTGGGAAATGCATGGGTGTCTGTTCTGCCTGTAGTTCTGAATCGAGTTCTGAGTCTGGTTCTGTCGTGAGATGAAGTCGGGGCAAATACTACTACTAATGGGCAGGCTGAAGGAATCGGCGGGGTGAAATATGCTATAAAGCGCCGCTCCCACAATGGAATTGAGAGGCATCCTTGACCAACACCATCTACTGGCACGACTACGAAACTTTCGGGGCAGACCCGCGCCGCGACCGGGCCTCCCAGTTCGCTGGCGTGCGCACGGATGAGCAGCTCAACATCGTCGGCGATCCTCTGGTCATGTACTGCAAACCGGCACCGGACATGGTGCCGCATCCCGAGGCGTGTCTGATCACCGGCATCACTCCGCAGAAGGCGCTCGCCGAGGGTGTTCATGAGGTCGAATTCATCCGCCGTATACACGAGGAATTCGCGCGTCCCCTGACCTGCGTGGCGGGCTACAACAGCCTGCGCTTTGACGACGAGATGACCCGCCAATTGCTCTATCGCAACTTCTACGATCCCTACGAGCGGGAGTGGAAGAATGGCAACTCCCGTTGGGACATCATCGACATGGTGCGGCTGTGCTGTGCGCTGCGTCCGGAGGGAATCAATTGGCCGCAGAAGGAAGATGGCTCACCTTCGTTCCGGCTGGAGGAGTTGACTGCCGCCAACGGCATAAGCCATGCCGATGCCCACGATGCGCTTTCCGACGTGCTCGCCACCATCGCCCTGGCAAAACTCATCAAGGACCGCCAGCCCAGACTCTATGAGTTTGTCTACCAACTACGCGACAAGAACAAGGTGCAGTCCCAACTTGACATCATCAGCAAGAAGCCAGTCCTGCATGTCTCGTCCATGTACCCAGCCAGTCGTGGCAGTCTGGCACTGGTGGCGCCTCTGACCCGGCATCCCACCGACAAGAACGGTGTCATCGTCTACGACCTGCGCGTGGACCCGACAGACTGGATGAACCTGAGTGTCGAGGAGATTCAACGCCGTCTGTTCACCCGCCAGGACGACCTTGAGGAGGGAGAGACCCGCATTCCGCTCAAGGTTCTACACATCAATCGCTGCCCCGTGGTCGTCGGCAGTAATCTGCTGGACGACAGCCTGGCCCGGCGCTACGAAATCGATCTGGTGAAGGCGCGGCAGTACTGGCAGATGCTGGTGGACAATCCACAGGCGACTGCCAGCGTCGCTTCCGCCTTCGATCGTGACTTCGAACCTGCCGCGGGTAAAGTCACGCCTCCTGATCCCGATTTCATGATCTACGACGGCGGTTTCTTCGGCGCCGCAGACAAGAAAGCCATGCAGCAGATTCGCGGCTCATCGCCCGTCGAACTGGCCGAATGGCGACAATCTTTCACTGACCGACGGCTGGACGAAATGCTGTTCCGCTACCGGGCACGCAATTTTCCAGAGTTCCTCACCGCCGATGAACGTGCCCGCTGGAGCACGTTCTGCCAGCAGCGCCTGCACCGACCACAGGACGAACGTGGGGCCGGCGTATCTCTGCAGGAACTGCAAAACGAGTTATCACGCCTGCGGGAGTTGCATCCGACCGAAGACAAGCGCAGATTGCTTGACGAATTGGAAGCCTACGCTCTGGGATTGTCGCAGATCCGGTAACTACATGAATCTGTAAAAACGGGCTTGCCGCAGTTGGCACAGAACGAGGCGTCAGGTGGCAGGGGTCGGTTCAGCGGCATCAAAGACCAGCGCCGCACGCAACAAAAAGACCTTGGGCTTTTTGTGAAGTAAGGGCACCGCGGAGCGGCGCGGGTCAGCCGCAGAACCGACCCCTGCCACCTGACGCCGACGACAACGCACAAAATCACGGGCAAGGCCCGCTCCCACAGAGATCATTCATGACACCACAACCTTCAGCCTCCGCCATTTCCAGCCTGCGCAAGGCCTTCGCCTTCATGCGCCCCTACAAGATGCAGATTGCGCTCGCCACGCTGGCACTGGTCTTCACCGCCGCCGTGACTCTCGCGCTGGTGCAGTTCGTGCGGGTAATCGTGGATGTAGGATTCGTCGCCGGGTCCAGCCAGTCCCTGGGCTGGGCGATTGCCGGCTTCATGGTGGTGGCCGTCATTCAGGCCATGGGCACGTTCGCGCGCTTCTACTGGGTCTCGTGGCTGGGGGAACGAGTCACGGCAGATATTCGCACGGCAGTGTATGGGCATCTGCTGACCTTGCACCCCGGTTATTTCGAAGAGAACCTCAGTGGTGAGATCCAGTCCCGCATCACCACGGATACCACACTGCTGCAGACCGTCATCGGTTCCTCGGTCTCCGTGGCGTTGCGCAACCTGCTGATGCTGCTGGGCGGCACGGTGTTCCTGTTCATTACCAATCCTCGGCTTACCAGCATCGTGATGATCTGCATTCCGCTGGTGATCGGCCCGATCATGATCTTCGGGCGCAAGGTACGGCATCTTTCCCGCAGCAGTCAGGATGAGATCGCCAATGTTGGCGCCTATGTCGGCGAGAGCATCCAGCACATCAAGACCGTGCAGGCCTACAACCATCAGCATACGGACGAAAAGGTCTTTTCGAATCATGTCGAGTCGGCCTTCAAGGTGGCGCTGGCCCGCATACGTTCGCGCTCGTTCCTGATCACCATCGTCATCACGCTGGTGTTCGGAGCAGTGGCGGCGATGATCTGGGTGGGTGGTCAGGACGTGATCAATGGCCGCATGTCGGCCGGGGAGCTGACAGCGTTTGTCGTCTATGCGGTGATTGTGGCCTCGGCTGTCGGCTCCATCAGTCAGGTGATTGGTGATCTGCAGCGCGCTGCCGGTGCCACGGAACGGCTGATGGAACTGCTCCATGCCCCCAGCAATATTGTCTCGCCCGCCGAGCCTCTGTCGTTTCCGGAGCCATTCCGGGGCGAGATCGTGCTGGAGCACCTGCGCTTTCATTATCCGTCGCGCCCCAATACGGCTGCGATCGACGGGCTCGACCTGCACGTGCGCCCAGGCACCAGCGTCGCGCTTGTAGGACCTTCCGGTGCGGGCAAGTCCACGCTGTTCGATCTGCTGCTGCGGTTCTACGATCCACAGCAGGGCAAAGTGTTGGTGGATGGTCTTGATATACGCAATGTCGATCTGCTTGCCTTGCGCAGTCACATCGCCATCGTGTCCCAGCAACCCACCATGTTCACGGGTAACGTACGCGAGAACATCCGCTATGGCCGACCTGACGCCACTGACGAAGAGGTGATGGAGGCCGCGAAAGCCGCCTTTGCGAGCGATTTCATAGAACAATTGCCCCAGGGGTACGACAGCTATCTGGGAGAATCCGGTATTCGTCTTTCAGGTGGGCAGAAGCAGCGCCTCGCCATCGCTCGCGCCATTCTCAAGGATGCTGAAATCCTCCTGCTCGATGAGGCTACCAGCGCGTTGGACGCCGAGAGTGAACGCAAGGTGCAGATGGCCCTCGATTCGCTGATGCAGAATCGCACCACGATCATCATTGCCCATCGTCTGGCGACAGTCATGAATGTCGACTCGATTGTGGTGATGGACGCAGGCAAGGTCGTGGCGCAGGGATCACATCAGCAATTGCTGGCCACCAGTCCGCTGTACGCCAATCTGGCTGCGCTGCAGTTTGCCGCCAACCGGCAAAATGAGTAGAATCGCCGCCCGCGTCCGATCTGGATTACCAGAACAGCACCATACACAAGCACAATAATATGCAGACTGAAACGCCCACAGATATCCAGACAGAAGCCCAGACCATCGACCAGTTCAAGGACATTCGCCCGTATCATGACCACGAGGTGCGCCCGGTCGTCGATGCTCTGCTCGCCAATCCCGAATTCATCCGCAGTATTGCCGGATTCAGCTTTCCAAAACTGTATCGAATGTTGCCCGGGCTGGTTTGCTGGCTGACAAAGCGCAAGCTCACTGCACAGGTCAGCACTGTCAACAACGTCAAGACAATGCAGGACATCATCGCAGTCTACATGGACCAGATGATCGAGAAGACAGCATCGAAACTGACCCATTCCGGCCTTGAGAACCTCTCCCACGACAAGGCCTATCTGTTCATCAGCAATCACCGCGACATCGCGATGGACCCGGCCTTCGTCAATTACATGCTCTACCATGCCGGTTTCAACACAGTGCAGATAGCGATTGGCGATAATTTGCTCAAGCGCCCCTTTGTCACCGATCTGATGCGGCTGAACAAAAGCTTTATCGTACGCCGTTCGCTCAAGGGTCGTGAACTGCTGAAATCATCGAAGTTGCTGTCCGAATATATCCATCACTGCATCGACAAGGGTTGGAATGTCTGGATCGCGCAGCGTGAAGGGCGGGCGAAGGACGGCGTGGACCGCACGGATACGGCACTGCTGAAGATGCTGTCGATGGCACGCCGGGAAACGGGTCTGAAGGACTCCCTCAGTGCGCTGCACATCGTGCCCGTCGCCATTTCCTATGAGTTCGATCCCTGCGACACGTTGAAGGCCGATGAGCTCTATCAGAAGAAGGAACTTGGCAGCTACCAGAAGGATGAGCGTAGCGATATCAACAGCATCGTGACAGGCATGATCGGCTTCAAGGGGCATGTGCATGTGACTTTCGGCAAGGAGATTCACCTCGACAGTGACGATGCCGATGCAGCGGCTGCGAAGATTGATGAGCAGATCATTCAGAATTATTTGCTGCAACCTACCAACTTTTTCGCACTGGAGTTGCTGCGTAAGACAGAGCCGGAGTTGATCCCCGCGCTCGAATTGCCAGCCGAAATTCCCGCCGATAATGACGGGAGCAGGGCGAAGTTTGCGGAGCGATTGGCAGCCGCTGATCCGAAGATCCGTCGCTGGTTGCTGCAGATGTATGCCAATCCGGTGATCAGTCGCTATTCCGTGGGCAAGGATGATCCGTTTGCCGCACAGCTGGACAGTGACGAACAGCAGGTTGAATCTTAGCCACTCTCTCGTATATCTCCCGATCGTCAAACACATGATGTTGTGCGGTACCGAACATATGTAGCGCAATTGCATATTTTTTATACAATAGCCCCAAACAGCTTTCCTATGGTCGCGGTGAGTCCAAGCGCCAATGCGCCCCAGAATGTGACGCGCACGGCTGAGCGCAGCAGTGGAGCTCCTCCTGCGTAAGCAGCCATGCACCCGAGCGCGGCAAGCAGGATCAGCGATATGCCCGAGACATTCGGTATCAACAGGGCGCGCGGACTGACCATTACAGTGAACACGGGAATTGCTGCTCCAACTGTGAATGCGGCAGCAGATGCAAGTGCTGCCTGAATGGGCCTTGCGGTGAACTTTTCATTGATCCCCAATTCATCACGCGCGTGGGCGCCCAGTGCATCGTGGGCCATCAACTGTTCGGCAACCTCGCGCGCCAGATCGGGCTGCAGACCACGTTCCACGTAGATTGTCGCGAGTTCTTCGTGCTCGTAATTGCCATCTGCGGCAAGGTGTTTTGCTTCCAGGTCCAGATCAGCGGCTTCCGCATCGGCTTGCGAACTTACCGACACATATTCTCCCGCTGCCATCGACATGGCGCCTGCCACCAGGCCGGCAACACCCGCTGTCAGAATTGCTTCCGGTGTTGCCTGTGCTGCAGCTACACCCACCAGCAAACTTGCGGTGGATACGATGCCGTCATTGGCGCCGAGCACTGATGCTCGTAACCAACCTGCGCGATGACTGAGATGTTGTTTCTCGGTTTTCAAAAAACCCTCCTGCTCGAATGATTCTTGCCCGGCTTTTCCCGGCTGCGCGCAAGCTACCTTAATTCTTCCCTATTAATAGCTATGTAATATCACTGAACCGTGAGTTAATGCCAGCCGTCAATAGATAGCCCTAACCTACTAAGAAGGATAAATAATTCCTAATGTACCTGGAATATTATTCGCTGGATCGTCCACCGTTTCGCATTACTCCTGACCCCAGTCTTTTTTTTACTGGAGGAGCAAACGGCAGGGGCGTCGTTCTTGAGGCGCTGCTTTATGCGGTGACCTCCGGTGAAGGCATCCTCAAGGTTGTCGGCGAAGTCGGCAGTGGCAAGACCATGCTGTGCAGAATGCTCGAAGAGAGACTGCCGGAATCGGTCGAAATCGTCTACCTCGCCAATCCCAATCTGTCCGCCCAGGACATCCTCTACGCAATTGCCTTCGAACTCAAGATCGCCGTCGACGACAGCACACAGCGCCTGGTACTGATGCAGCGACTGCAGGAATACCTGCTCAAGCAACACGCAGCCAATCGTACTGTTGTGGTGATCATCGAAGAAGCGCAGAGCATGCCGATCGAGACTCTGGAGGAGGTGCGGCTGTTCAGCAATCTGGAGACTCATCAGCACAAGTTGATGCAGATCGTGCTCTTTGGTCAGCCAGAACTCGACAAGAATCTGGAGAACAAGGCCATTCGCCAATTGCGCGAAAGGATTACGCACAGCTTCTATCTGCGTCCCCTGACCCCTGATGAAACCAGTGACTACATTCGCTTCAGATTGCAGGCTGCCGGTTGTCCGTGTCCTCAGGTGTTCAGCGATGCTGCTGAAAAATTGATCGGCAAGGCTTCCGATGGTCTGACAAGACGCATCAACATTCTGGCCGACAAGGCGATGCTGGCTGCCTATGCCGAATCGGCAACCACCGTGCGCCCGCGCAGTATCGATAATCAACTCACGCCCACCGTGTTGCCCCGCCATGTGCGTGCGGCGATCAAGGACAGTGGTTATGTCGGCAGGTTGTGGAGTCTGCCGAGATTGGCGGCAATAGCTGCTGTCGTTGTCGCAGTAGTGGCGGCAGGGCTTTGGTGGCAGATCAGTCAATCTGCCACTGCACCTGCTTTTGAAACAACCCTTGAGACAGCCGTTGGAACAACTTTTGAAACTGTCGTGGCAACCACAACTGAATCTCCAGTATCCGCTGCAGCAATCAGTACTGCGGACATGGTCGAGGCGCTGAGCGCAACACAGGCTACTATTCAGGAATCCTCTGCCCAAAGCATTGCCGCACAGCCAGAGATTGTTCAGGAAGAGGCTGCACACGCAATAACAGTTGGGTCTGTCGATGAATCTCTCGCGGCTGTTACTACTGACGAGTTGGCTGATAATTCAACAGATGATGCTAGCCAGGACGCCTCAATCACAACTGATGTGGCGAATGAATCCCTGGCTGATGAACTCCCCGAAGCAACTGCTGTCGTGCAGGAAGCCGCAGTAGCTCCCATCAGCGAGACTGTCGAAGTGAAGCCTGCAGTCAAGGCTGAACAGCCTGTTGGGGCTGCAGTATTGGCAACGTCAGACTATGTGACGTTGCCGACTCTGCTGGCGAACCGCAGTGCCGCTACAGCAAAGTGGTTAAGCAATGTGCAGCCTGGCTCTTACATCGTGCAGCTGGTGTCGGTTGGTGGTGAAGAGGCGGACTATGTGACTACGATTTTACGACGCCTGGAACAATCCGGAGTGATTGACCAAACGTATGCATGCCTTGCGGACAGCCAGGGTCAGTTGTATTGGAAAGTGTTCTACGGAAGTTTCGACACGGTTGCTCAGGCGCGTCAGTTTATTGAGCGTCTGCCAGCGAACATTCGCAGCAACACCCCGTTTGTGCAGAACATCGCCAGACTGGAGTGCCAGATTTCACAGGCAACCAGACAGTTTGTCCAAGGAGAAGTCAGGTAATGAATCGACATGTTGCAAATGGATTCCTGGGGGTGGCGGGTATCTGCCTGTTGACGACGTGTGGCACATCATTGCCAGTCGAAAATGCTGACTCGCGTCACTTGCTGCCGCCGGTAGAAGTGGTCAGCGAGAATATTCCTGACGTTGTCACTCCATTGAATCTTCTACCCGCACCCCAGGTGGCGACCGCCCCGGAACTTTACTCGGTAGTAGTGCAGGATGCTTCCGTTCGTGAGCTTCTCTTTGCGATTGCGCGTGACGCAGGCGTCAATATTGATGTGCATCCGCAGGTGCTCGGGATCGTCAGCCTCAACGCGATCGACCAGACTCTGCCGCAGATTCTAGATCGCATCAGTCGTCAGGTGGATATGCGCTGGAGCATGGATTTGACGAATGGATTGATGGTCGAACCCGATTCACCATATTTGTATACCTATCGTGTGGACTATGTGAACGTAGCGCGGGAATCGACGACCAGTTTCAATTCATCTTCCACCATCTCCAGTGTTGGTGGAGCCCAAGGTGGAGGCACTGGCAATAATTCCGCTGCAACACTCGATCAGAGCTCCAGCAATGACTTCTGGGCGAGACTCACTTCCAATTTGCAGACAATTGTCGGTGAGGGAGGAGAGGGTTCAGGTACAACAGTTTCATCGGTTATCACCAACCCTGAAAGTGGCATTGTGATCGTGCGGGCGACATCGCGCCAGCATCAGGAGATCAGAAGCTTTCTCGATTTCGTTGGCACACGCTCTCTCTATCAGGTGTTGATTGAGGCGACTGTGGTTGAGGTGTCCCTCAATGATCGCTATCAAGCGGGGGTTGATTGGGCGCTGCTCAGTCGTGATGGTGGTCAGGTGGAATTTCTCCAGTCAATGAGCGGAGTCAATCTCTCAACGTCCCCTGCCAGCGTATTGACCATCGATAAGGGAGCAGGTCCCGATGCCATCACTGCGACTATCAGGATGTTGTCCCAGTTCGGCGATCTGAAAGTATTGTCCAGTCCAAAGATCATGGCTCTGAACAATCAAGCGGCGATGTTGCGAGTCGTGGACAACAAGGTGTACTTCACGATCGAAGTGGAGCCGGGTACAGCCGCCACTGCAACTTCTCCAGCAATCGCGCCAACCTACAGCAGCACGATTTTCACGGTTCCTGTTGGTTTTACCATGAGTGTCACGCCACAAATTTCCGAGAACGACCAGGTAACGCTTAACGTCCGACCGACCATTTCCCGCATAGTGCGTTATGTTAACGATCCCAGCCCCGCGCTGGCCGATGCTGGTGTTATCAACGCCATTCCTGAAATTCAGATCCGCGAGATCGAATCCATCCTGAAGGTATACAGCGGTCAGATCGCAGTGCTGGGAGGCCTGATGCAGGATTCATTGGAAACTTCCACTGCAGGTGTGCCTGGATTATCGCGTCTGCCCGGCATTGGTGGCCTGTTCAGTTACAAGGATGACACGGCTGTAAAGACCGAGTTGATTGTTTTCATTCGGCCAGTTGTGGTCAGGCAGCCATCCTTGGATGGCGACCTGCAACAATACAGGGATTTCCTCCCTGCCGAAGGACTGAGCGGCAATGGCTTGTTCTCTTCCCGGTTTCGCAATCCGGTTCAACGCTGATCCGCATGAGTAGAGCAGCATGAGTTTATTGATGGAAGCTCTGCGCAAGGCCGAGGAAGCGAAACGGCAGGCCGCGCAGAAAGAAAAGGCCGGAATGTTGCAGGCGCAAGAGATGGCGCAGCAGGAAGTACAGCCCACATTTCAGGAGGGGGGGCAGGAGCCCGTACCTCATTCCGAGCTGTTGGCAGAGCCGGCTGAACCGCTCCTCGATCCAGATACTCCCGCGCTGCAGTTTGACACCACACCAAGTGATCAGAGTTCAATGGAGCATGACAGGCTTGATGTTGAGTTCGATTTCAAGATTGATGAAGATTTCGATCTGGAACCTCGGCCTGCCGAACAGGATGAAAGTCATCAGACGCTCGAACTTTCCGTAAATGAAGAGACTCCTGTACCGCCTGCGCGTGGTGATGAGCCTGAAGACAGTCATTCACTGAACTTTGAACCAACGGAGACATTGGTCGAGGAGGAAATTTTTCCGTCTGTTGCAGCTGCAGAGATAGCGACAGTTGACGACCGACCACCGCTGGAGCTTTCTCTTGCCGCATCTGAACCAGTTGCAGTGACTACTCGGCCTGATGATTCAGAGCCTGTGCCGGCGTCCACTCACGAAACAGAGCGAGAAACTCCTCAGAACATCCCGAAACAAACCAGGCGCGCCACTGAGTCTGTGCGTCGTCAATCGGCACAAGCTGTCTTCAACGCCAAGTCTGCGGCCAGGAAAGATGATCGCGGGCGACGCCTCATGCTGATTGCAGCAGTGCTGATGCTCCTGCCCCTGGGGGGAGGTGTGTACCTGCTGCTGCAGGAAATGGGGATATTGTCCACATCATCTCCTTATAACATTCCGACAGCCTCATTTGATTCCGCGAACATACAGTGGCCGGAACCGACTGAAATCGGTGTGGAGCAGGAAACTCTTGTCGACATTGTGCAAGATTCAATTGATGCAGGGACTGAAGTAACCGAACCTGTCGTGGCGATTGCAGACGCTGCAATTCAGACTTCAATTGCAGCAATATCGGTCAACTCACTGACAACAGAACCTGTGGAAACCCCGAGTGCCGTGACAGCCTTGCCACAGCAAACCGTCGGGACTGATTTCGCCACGAAGATCGTTGAAGATGTTCCGTTTGCAGTCGTGCAATCCGACCCGACCACAGCATCTGCTCAACCGGCGCTTGCGATTGCGCCTCCTGTTGAGCGGAGCATGCCGCTTCCTGCGGCAGCATTTTCGGTTCCCAACAGTACTGCAGGATCTCTGCAGGGTGCAGTGTCAGTAGAGGAAAATCGTCCGACCCCGTCTATCAGTATCACTCGCAGCGAAGTGGCGCTTCAGGTTGATCCACAGCTCACGCTGGCCTATGCGGCGTATCAGATGCAGGACTTCATACGTGCCAGAGCGCACTATCAGCAGGCCTTGCGCAATGAGCCTCGCAATCGTGATGCCATGCTGGGCATGGCCGCAGTAGCCATGCAGCTTGGTGAGACTGCACTGGCGCGAGATACCTACGCGAGGTTACTGCAATACGATCCGCGCGATGCGCTTGCGCGGGTGGGACTCTTGCAGATAACCCCAGCAAGTGATGCGGTAGGACTGGAATCCGAATTGAAAGCACTTTTCGAAACCCAGTCGGACATGGCTCCGTTGGCCTTCGCGCTCGGCAATCTCTATGCGTCCCAAAGACGTTGGAATGAAGCTCAACAGTCCTACTACGATGCACTGCTGGCAGCCAAAGCGAGCGGAGGCCCGGTAAGTCCTGATTACGCATTCAATCTTGCAGTCAGTCTGGAGAGGCTTAATCAGCCACGTCCTGCTCTGGGTTTCTACAACGAAGCACTGGAACTTTCCCGCATTACTGAGCCAGGTTTCGATATGGCAGTGCTGTTTCAGCGAATCGATGCCATCACGCGGGTGTTGCCATGAGCGAAGTGATTGAACAACGAGCTTCGGCTGCGCCAGCGAAGAAACGCCTTGGTGCCTTGTTGCTGGATCGTGGAGCCATTACAGAAGACCAATTGCGTATCGGATTGCTGGAGCTGAAAAACAGCAACAAGCCGCTTGGTGCAATCCTGATCGAACTCGGGTTCGTTACCGATTCCATTGTGCGAGATGCATTGAGTGAGAACACGGGGCAGCGCAGTGTTGATTTGTCCAATGCGGTTCTTGATGCAACGTCCACGCGGATCGTGCCTCAAGACATTGCCCGCCGTTACACGATTCTGCCTCTCTCCTACGACAAGGCAGAAAATCATCTGACGCTGGCCATGGCGGACACCTTCAACATTGTAGCGCTCGATCAGGTGCGGGCACTCAACGGCGGAGATCTGCGGATCACACCAGTGCTGGGCAGTGAGACGCAGATCATTCGCATCATTGAACAGTACTACGGTTTTGAATTGTCCATTGACGGCATACTTCAGGAAATTGAAACCGGCGAATTGGATTTTGACAGCCTGCAGGCAGGCAATGACGAGTACAGCCATCCGATGGTGCGATTGATCAACGCGTTGTTGGCCGATGCGGTGCAGCGCGAATCATCAGATATCCACTTTGAGCCTGAAGAAGCCTTCCTGCGCATTCGCTATCGCATTGACGGGGTGCTGCGGCAAGTACGCAGTCTGCACAAGAGTTACTGGCCGGCCATGGTCGTCAGACTCAAGGTCATCAGCAACATGAACATCGCGGAATCGCGAGCGCCACAGGATGGTCGAATCTCAATCTCACTGGTTGGCAGACAGATTGATTTCCGGGTGGCAGCACAGCCGACGACACATGGCGAGAACTTTGTACTGCGTGTGCTGGATCGCCAGAAAGGCATAGTAAAGATGGAGAAGCTTGGATTGAGTGATGACAACCTCAATCTGCTGCGACTCATGTTGGCGAGGCCAGAGGGAATCATTCTGGTCACTGGACCTACCGGTAGTGGCAAGACAACAACCTTGTATTCGGTGCTGAACAATATCAATACCGAAGGCGTCAACATCATGACGATGGAAGATCCTGTCGAGTATCCGATGGCGATGATTCGTCAGTCCTCGGTGAATGAATCCGTGAAGATGGGATTCGGCGAAGGTATTCGCTCGATGATGCGGCAGGATCCTGATGTAATTCTGGTGGGTGAGATACGTGATCACATCACTGCAGAGATGGCGTTCAGAGCCGCAATGACAGGTCATCAGGTTTTTTCCACATTGCACACCAATTCGGCAATCGGCGCTATTCCGCGTCTGTTGGATATCGGCATTTTGCCGGACGTCATCGCAGGAAATCTGATTGGTGTAGTGGCGCAACGATTGGTGAGAAAGCTGTGTCCGCACTGCAAGCAGGCGACCATTGCCGGCGACCTGGAGAAAAAACTCCTCGGTATTGAGGAGCGCACGGAAGAAGTCAGAATCTTCAATCCTGTAGGTTGCGACGCCTGCGAACATCAAGGGTACAAGGGGCGCAACTCTGTGATTGAAATTCTCAAGATCAATGGCGAGATGGATGACTTGATAGCGCGCAGAGCTGGTATGCGGGAAATGTTGATCACCGCGAAGGCATATGGATTTCAACCGCTGGCAAATGATGCTTGTCGCCGCGTGCTCGATGGGACTACGAGCCTTGAAGAGATATCCCGTGTCGTGGATCTGACTGATCGGCTTGGTGGGTAGTCGCAATGCCACTGTACAAATACAGAGCCATGAACAAGGAAGGCAGAATCCGGAACGGTAATCTTGATGCGACCAATGAAGCGGATCTTGAACAGCGTCTGTCGCGTATGTCTCTGGATCTGATCAGGGCTGATATTACAGAAGAGAAACGCGCGAGCGTTGGCCAGCGTAAAGTGGAGAAATCGGATCTCATCAATTTCTGTTTTCACATGGAGCAATTAACTCGGGCAGGTGTCCCGATGCTGGAAGGACTCAGCGATCTGCGGGACAGTCTGGAGCACCCGCGCTTTCGCGAAGTCATCGCCAATTTGATCGACGAGATCGAGGGAGGAAAGAGCCTCTCTGAAGCCTTGCAGGATCACCCAACGATATTCGATACATTCTTTGTCAATCTCATCAAGGCAGGTGAGGCCAGTGGCGAGCTTGCGCGCATATTCGAATCTTTGGCGGATACGATCAAGTGGCAGGATGAGTTGAATCAATCGACAAAGAAATTGCTCACTTCACCTTTGTTTGTCGGTACGGCTGTCATCGGTGTCACGATTTTTCTGATGGTCTATCTGGTGCCGCAGTTGGTAGGTTTCGTTACCAGCATGGGACAAGAACTCCCGATGCACACCCGTGCGCTGATAGCCACTTCCAATTTCATGGTGCAGTACTGGTACATATGCCTGATCGTGCCTGTTGTCACGTTTGCAGGACTGAAAACACTTGTCAAGATCAACCCCAAGGCACGCTTTGCCGCTGACGGTTTCAAGTTGCGAGTGTGGCGTATAGGGCCAGTGTTGCAGAAAATCATTTTGTCTCGTTTCGCAAACTTCTTCGCGATGATGTATGCCGCTGGTATTCCGATTCTCCGGTGTCTGGAAATTGCCGAAGGTATCATCGACAACACGGTTGTCAGGGCGGCGCTTCAACAGGCTCGCACAGATATTCAAGAGGGAGAGCCAATCTCCAGGAGTTTTCAGAACACTGGTCTTTTTCCTCCACTGGTTGTGAGGATGTTGAAGGTTGGTGAAACCACGGGCGGTCTCGACAAAGCCCTGCTGAACGTAAGCTATTTTTATGATCGAGACATCAGAGCTTCTATCGACAAAGTACAGGCCATGATTCAACCCACGATGACAATAGTTCTTGGGTTATTGCTTGGCTGGGTAATGTTGTCGGTGCTGGGCCCCGTTTATGACACCATCAGTAATATTGAAATGTAAGGGCATTGGGAGAAGAACTTAACATGTTTGGAGTGGCGACTATCAATATCCTCCTCCTGGAAGGAGAGAGCGTTGCTCTGATGCAATGGCGAGGGAATGCTTTGCGCCTGCACTTTCGCTATCGTCCTATTGATCCTCATTTCGATGCCTTTCAGCTATTCCTGGAGGAAAATCGCAAAGTGCCATTCATTGTAGTGGCAGATTTCATTGAAGAAGACTTTCGTAATGAATCAGTCGCACATGTGACGGGTTCCGACCGCTCATCTCTGTTGAATCGGAAATTGCATCATGCATTTCGCACAACCCAATACCGCACTGCTCGAGTAGTAGGTCGCGAGTTGGAAGGTCGCAAGGATGACAAGATTCTGCTGACTGCCTTGACCAAACCAGAACTTCTTGATCCCTGGATAGAGCGCATACTCAAGAAAAATATTCCAATACAGGCTGTGACGTCTGCTGCCTATTTGATGGAACTGTTTATTCAAACTTTGAAGATCAAGAGCGAAGAACACTTGCTGCTGGTGAATCGAGAGGCGGGTAGTGGATTACGCCAAACCTATTTGCAGAAAGGTAGAGTCATTTTCAGTCGTTTGACCCCGGCGAGTGTGACAAATCACGATACTTTTCACGAATTTCTCTTTGAACAGTGTGAGCAAACTCGCAAGTATCTGGAGCGCATCAAACAGCTTCCATATGATGCTACGTTGAAAATTCATGTCTACACTCCAGACTCTGAGGAAAACTCTGCGGATGAACAGAGAGATCTCCTGGACTTTCACTTCATATCGATCGATGAACTGCCTGTCAACTATCAAATTGATCTCGGTGAAGCCATGCCAGGTGCGGTAGCGCATTCTCTTGTCACCGCATTCAAGAAAAAGGGTGTTCCCAACGTTTATGCGCCATTTCAAACGTTGCGCTATTTTTATATACGCAAGGCCGCGCGTGCTTTGTATGCCGCCAGCCTCCTTGCCTTCGCTTCAGCGATCGCTATCGCCGGACCTTCTCTGGCAGATGCCAACTCCCGCTGGGATCGGGAACGATCATTGATTGCTCAGACGCAACCGCTATTGGCTGAGTATGAATCGTTGCGGCAACGTTTTCCCGAGACACCAATCCCTTCCAGCCAGATGGAACTTGTGGTGGAAACTCACGATAACCTGCTCGCGCAAGTCTATTATCCACGAGCGATGCTCGAAGTCATCAGTCAAGCACTTCTGGTATCACCCAGGCTCGAGATTACGCGAGTGGACTGGAGTCTGGAGCCACCTGCCAATAATGAAGAAATGGCACCTGTCTTCGGTGGTCTGCTTGCAGAAACTCGTGCTGCATCCTTGCGTGCCGCACTGATCGCGGGTAACTCGGTTCTGGTCACAACGGTGCGGGGTATCGTGGAGTCGGAGACCGGCCCCAGAGACGAGAGGAGACAGGTATTGGCATTCTCCACAGCCTTGGGAGCAATGGAAGGACTCAGTGTCACACCAATCACGATGCCTTTGGAGATTCGCTCGGATACGGCCATATCCACAACATTGGATGGCAGTGCGCGAAGTCAGGCATTCGTACTCGAAATCAGAAAGAGCATGCAGCCATGATGGGCAAGATTACTCTTGAAAAAAAGGACCTGCTGTTATTGCGCGTTCCCGTATTGTGTTTCGCAATCTCGGCAGGCCTGGGTGTGGCACTCTACTTTGCTGCTCAATATCTGACTGAGCAGGCGTCCCGCGATCTGTTCATTGCTCAAACCAATCTCGATCAGACTTCGACTTCGGTGCTGCAAATTGCGCAGGAAGAAGAAACCATCATTCGTTACATTGGGCGCTACCGCGACATAGAGGCGGATGGGGGGGTTGCAGAAGAGGATAGATTGCGACTACTGGAAGTGATTGCTGAAATTCGCCAGGCAAATCTGTTGTATCCGATCGCAGTTGAGTTGAGTGAACAGTCGAGTCAGCGACTCGAATACGATCCTGCAGAGTTGAATCCCGCAGATCCTGTTGATCTGCAGATGACAGAGATTACCCTGACCCTGCCATTGCTTCATGAAGAGGACCTCACACGACTGACGGATCAGTTGCTGGCGAGTGGTGGTTTGCTGCAGCCCCAGACCTGCACCCTGAGTCTGGTGAGTTCATCAGTGACAGACTTTACCCGTATTGAGGAACACATGTCTGCAGAATGTGCTCTGACCTGGTACACCTTCAATCTTAGTCCACCGGAGCTTATCAGTGAGTACTAGAGAGCCTCTGAATAATTCTGTTGTGTCTCAGCGTCAATCTGTCGCGTGTTGCTGCAAGGTATCGTGCGCAGGCAATGACCAAAGACGCAACAGAGTTATTCAGAAGATCCCTGGTATCCAGACATGGCTGTTGATTTTTTCGCTGCTACTGTGGCCAGGGTTTGTTGATGCACAAACATTGGGCCGGATCATCACGACAGCCCAGGAACGCCAGTATCTTGACAGGCAGAGAGCTGCGATGTTTGCGGCGCTGAGTGACAGCGAGAGAGAGCTGGCACTCAGTGCCCCAGTGTCTGTGGTCTCCAGCCTTGAAGCTGAACCGACGATCATTCACATGGGGGGGAGCATTCGCCGTAGCGACGGCAGTCATTCTGTGTGGTTGAACGGAGTTGCCGTCAGCGAAAGTGATCTGCCGTCCAATGCTCGACTTGAGTTCACAAGGGGGCTTGGCGTTTTGCGAATCCGAACTGCGACGGGAGAACTGACGGTGCGACCCGGACAGACTCTCAATGCCACGACAGGTGAATTGCGCGAAGACTATCAATTGAGTGCAGAGCGAGTGACGGAGATAAATGCCGAACTGGCGCGCCGGGCAGAAGCCAATCGGCCAGTGGTCACAATTGCGGCACCTGCTGCAGATGCAGAGGTGAAGCAACCAGAATCATTGGATGCCACGCTCTCAACCATGGAGAGTATTGTCGAGAGTTTGCGATTGTTGCAGGAAGCGAATCAGATTCAGGACGCGCTGCAATGAAGATGAATTGTTTTGGCAAACAAAATGGTGCCGTGCTGATTCTGATGTTCGTTGGTCTCTTCATGGCTGGCGCTACCGTGGTGCTCACGGCGCTCAACAATCGCAATCCGCAGTTGCGGGAGAATGCGCGAGTGCAGGCTGCGATGCAGGAAGCCAAGCAAGCACTGCTCGCGTATGCAGTGATGTATAACAATGAATTTGTGGGCAGTGGACCTGGGCGACTGCCATGCCCGGACAAGAATAATTCCGGTGAGTCGGAGGAAGGTGTGGATTGTGCTGGCGCTGCGTTTGGACGGTTACCACAACGTCACACTCTTCCATTTGGTGCTTTGGTGGAATTTGGCAATCTCTATGCTGGTATTGATCAGCAGTTCTGGTACGCGGTGAGTGCAAATTACAGACATCCTGTGGTGCCGACATCGCCACTGAACAGCTCCACGCCCGGGACTCTCACACTGGATGGAGATGAAGTGGTTGCTGTGATCATTGCGCCAGGTCAGGCATTGGGCACTCAGTCGCGCATCCCTGCGAATGTGAATAGCTCAGTGCACTATCTTGACAGCGCCAACTCAGGTGGCACGAATTTCGTTTCGTTGGATGCGATCAGTCCGGAGACATTCAATGACCGATTGTTGCCAATTCGCAGACGCGAATTGATGACGCTGGTAACCGCACGCGTGGCTCAGGAGATCAAGCGAGTGCTTGATCCCGCCGATCCTTATCCCGATGTTGCAACCTTCGAGACAGCCATGGCAGCCGCTGGCGGTTGGTATATCACTGATGGTTGGGATGCCCGCGTCATCTATACACAGGATTCACCTCGTGCACAGGTGCAGTTCACTGATTGCAATATCGTGTATGTGCTTACTCCGGGCGAACCAGATCTGCTACGCACGAACTCAACCTCCTGTTAGGAATTCAATGATGAAAAGCAATTTTTTGAATGCCGGCAAGGGAAGCGGTTTCACTCTGATCGAGATGGCCGTTGTGCTGTTGATTGTCGGATTGATGCTGAGCGGTTTGTTTGCGTCTCTCGGGTCGAGTACGGAAAACAAGCGTCGCACTGATGCAACTGCACAGTTGAATCGCATAGAGGAGGCGCTATATGGTTTTGCTCAAACCAATGGGAGATTGCCATGTCCGGCGGTACCGGGAGTCCCAACTGGGCAGGAAGATCCATTGGCTGGTGGAGTCTGCACGAACAGTCGTGGATTTGTGCCAGCTGTCACTTTGGGAATTCAAGGTGCCATCAATACGGACGGGTTGCTGTTGGACCCATGGGGAAACCCTTATCGCTATGTGGTTTCGGAGCGAGTTCAAGTGCTCGACAGGGCATTTACCACGAGTAATGGATTGCGGGCCTTGTTTGCGAACGGATCCCTGACAATCGATCCGGCTACTCGACTATGCGTCAGCAGCGCCGTCAACTGCACAGGCACGACTTTCACCAACTCGGCACCAGCACTCGTTTTCTCGATGGGCAGTGACTGGCAGACATTCAGCTCGGCGATTCAGGTGGAAAACGCCAGTGCTCCACCTCATGCCTCATATCCCAACATTATCAATAATGATTTTGTGAATGCTCCCTATGCGGAGGATGGCACGCAAGCCTTCGACGACATTCTGGTGTGGCTGTCACCGCAGATACTTTTCTCACGCCTGATCAGTGCCGGACGTCTCCCGTGAGCGATGAAGATTTCAAGTTGATGCCTTGTGAACCACCTGCGAGTGCAGAGGGAACTGTGTTGCTGGTTGATGACGATGCAGCACTACGCAGCGCTTTGCGTAACGTACTGGACATGCGCGGCTACGATGTGCTGGAAGCTGACTGCAGAAAGTCAGCATTGGAGGTGCTGGGTAAAAAGGAACATATCGGTGTGATCATTCTTGATCTTGGCATGCCGCCAGCGGTGCATTCGACGGAGGAAGGACTTGCCGTGATTCGTGCAACATCAGAACTGATGCATCCTGCCAAGATTATTGTGCTTACCGGGCAGGATGAGGAACAGTCAGCTCTTGAGGCTATCAGAGAGGGGGCATTCGACTTTCTTTCGAAGCCAGCTCGCGCCGAGGATATCGTGCAGGCGGTGAAGCGTGCATTCCTGTTCCATCGCAATGATCAGGCCATGGCTGCCGAGGGCATGACACGTTTGCAGCTTAATGCCAAGGTGGCAGATGGACTCAAGGCAGTACGTGAAGAAGCAGAGGAAAAACTGGTGAGACAGGTGTTGAAAGACACAGGCTTCAATGTTTATCAAAGTGCAGCACGACTCGGTCTCAAGCGAGAAAGCATCTACTATTTTCTAAAGAAGTTCGAGATCAAACGTGACGACAGTTGATCTATATCCCTATCTAATTATTGTTGGCAGTTCGATTCTGTTGGCTGCCGCATGGCTGCTGCATCGAGCGCGTGCACAAACGCAGCGCAGCCAGGCCCTGGTCCAGCTGAATGAAGGAGTCCGATTCGACCTGTTGGATTTCTTGCGACAGTGTTGGCCTGAGTTATCTGCTGGTGGATTCTCCGGACTGGAGTGGAAACTCGATTGGTTCGGAGCGTCCGTGACAGGCTCACAGGGTGCTGTTGCTGAAGGAGTTCTGCACAAAAGTTTTGCTGTCCGGGAAATAGCTCTGGATATTCGTCTCTATCACAAGACGCGAGGTTGGGAGCAACGCTACTTCAGTCAGGTACTCGCCGACAAATTCTTTCTGCTGTTGCATATGGATATCTGGATCAAGTTGGGCACAGTGAGCGGCGCGTTCGATCAGACTGCCAAGATGACTGTATTTCTCCAGCACGACATGAAGAATCTGCTGCAACTCGTCAGCCTTGCGGCAGATCAATTGGAGAATCAAGTGCCCGGGCAGGAAGCAAGGCTTCTGGAGTCTCTGCAGACGACCATTCCTGCTGTACGGGATCGCGCTCGCCATATGCTCAAGGCGTTGATCAGCGATCAGAATATGGGGCAACCCGTTGCCGTCAGCATGGCTCCGACCCTGCGCGACACTGCCACGATGTACGAACTGGATATCAAGATCGTAGGCGAAGCAACTGTCATGGTACCGAAGGAATCACTGCACAGCATTCTGGAAAATTTGCTGGGAAATTATTCCTGGCAATCGCGACAAAAATCTTCGAACCCAACTAATCTCCAGGTGGAAATAGTCAATGAAGCAGACGCAGTGATAGTCAGATTGATGGACATCAATGGCAAACCCTGCCTGTGGCCGGAGCGATTATTCGAGCCGTTCTGGAGCGAGCGCGGCAGCGGGCGAGGCATTGGTCTCTATCAATCGAGACAACTTGCCAATGCAGCAGGGGGTAGTCTGGAAGTCAACGCATTGAGCGATAGGCCGTTGCAGTTTGTGCTCAGTCTTCCCTCTGCTAATGGAGTCTCTGGCATGTAGGTAAAACCTACACTGTAAGCGTCGCCTACATGGTAAAAAAACCTACATCTTGTCGTAAGTTCTGAATCCATTACATTAGCCTCGCGTAATGGATGAAGCAGCGGAATCACTCTGCTGCAAGATGTCACAACTGAACATATTGAGGTTTTGCAATGAATCAAATGACCAATATTGGCAAGAAACAATCCGGCTTCACGCTGATTGAAATCGCGATCGTACTCGTGATCATCGGCCTGCTGCTCGGCGGCGTGCTGCAGGGTCAGCAACTGATCGAGAACTCACGCGTACGTGCTGCGGCGAATGATTTCGACGGTATTCCTGCTGCGATGTTTTCCTATCTGGATCGTTATGGTCGCCTGCCAGGTGACGATGGCCCGACTGCTACACTCGCTGCGCGAGGAGCTGCCTGGTCTGGTATTACTGCGCCAGTGACAGCCACGAACGGTCTTCTGGATGCTGCTGCTGCCGGTACTTTTACAGGTGCCGCTGAAAATGGTGTCTTGTTTCAGCAACTACGCGCATCCGGTTTTATTCCGGGTGACCCAACTCTGACAGGCGCAGCAGCGTTGCCCACAAATCCCTTCGGTGGTCTGATCGGTCTCACGAATGCTGCAGTAATGCCAGCCGGTGTAACTGGACTGCAGGGCAACAAAATCTGCATGAGCAACGTGCCTGGTTCTGCTGCGATCGCGCTGGATACTCAGCTTGACGATGGTGTTGGTACCACAGGTCGCTTCCGTGCCACTCTGGGTGTTGCAGGCGCCCACACTGTGCCTGCAGCCATATTGGCTGCTCCGTACACAGAAGATGCTGTCTACACGATCTGCTACCGAATCTAACCGACACCCGTCGTGAAGATCTGAAAAGCCCCGCTCAGCGGGGCTTTTTTTGCCTCAGAACATCACCCCCTTGGAATCCCCACCCCCTTTATCATATGATCCACCCCGGTCGCCCCACCTCGGGAAGACCACAAGTCCTGCCCCATCGGAGTGTAGCTCAGCCTGGTAGAGTGCTACGTTCGGGACGTAGAAGCCGGAGGTTCGAATCCTCTCACTCCGACCATTTTCCTGTTTGCCTCAACACGTCCTTCCTGCATTTATTCACAATTCGCAAGAGCTGCAATCGCGTCGATCTCGAACGCGATCGCATTGCCGAAATTCAGTCCAGGCACGAGGCTGCGAGCGGGCAGTGGGGCGCCGCGTTCTTCAAAGTACGCCCGGTAGAGTCTGTTCATGGTGGCCAGATTGGCAGGGTCAGTCACGTAGACAGTGGCTCGCAGTATGAGACTGGCATCGCTGCCCGCCAGTGCCAGCACTGAGTCCAGACGTCGCAGCGCTTCGAGCATCTGCGTCTCGAAGTCCGGAGCCGGTGCCTGGGACGTGGTATCAACACCGATCTGTCCTGAAATGAAAACGAGATCCCCACCTATTCGAGCCGATGCATACATGGCACCAGGGGCAGCTTCCAGGAGTGAGGGGTCAGTTGATTCACATGCGGCGGCGAGTGCGGTGCAGGAAGCGAGTGTGAAAAACAGTGCAGCGATGGTACGAGGGTACACGCGGGAATTCAGTAACGACATGGCAGTAGCTCCGGATGAAAAGATGTGGCGAAGATGCAGCAAGATGCGTACCGTGTCTGCCGACGCTACAGGATTCTCGCCAAAGCGCTACTCGGCACCGGGGAAGCAGGCTATACTCCCGCGCGATTGAATCCGCTGCAGTGCAGCGGCTCCCCGGCGGGTGTAGTTCAATGGTAGAACGGTAGCTTCCCAAGCTGCATACGTGGGTTCGATTCCCATCACCCGCTCCAGATATTCCTGCTACCTCTCTGTGCACATGCCTCTAAACAGGTCGAAATAGGTCGGAAACGTCTTGGATGTGCACTCCGGATCGTTGATCGTGATCGGGTTGTCTCCGAACGCTGCGAGAGAGAAGCACATTGCCATGCGATGGTCGTCATAGGTGTCGATGGCTGCGCTCTGAATTGCGGCTGGAGGCGTGATGACGATGTAGTCCTCGCCTTCCTCCACTATTGCTCCCACCTTGCGCAATTCCGTGGCCATCGCCGTCAGGCGATCGGTTTCCTTGACCCGCCAGTTGTAGATATTGCGGATGGCGGTCTGGCCCTTCGCGAACAGCGCCGTGGTGGCAATGGTCATGGCGGCGTCGGGAATGTGGTTCAGATCCACGTCCACGCCGTTGAGCTCTCCGCGACTGACTTCGATCCACGTGTCGCCCCAGATGACCTTTGCCCCCATCTGCTCCAGCACTTCTGCGAAACGGGCATCACCCTGCACACTGCTGGCACCACTGCCATGTACACGTACTGTGCCACCTGCGATGGCCGCGGCAGCCAGGAAGTACGAAGCAGAGGAAGCATCACCCTCCACCATGATCGCGCCAGGGGAGATATAGCGCTGTCCGCTCTGAATCACAAAGCGCTGGTAGTTGTCGTTGACGACGGTCACGCCGAACTTCGCCATGACGTCAAGTGTGATCAGGATGTAGGGTTTGGAGACAAGCTCGCCTTCCACCACGATTTCAAGATCGCTGTCGCAGAAGGGTGCCGCCATCAGCATGGCGGTGAGGAACTGGCTGGAGATGTTGCCCTTGATGCTGACTCGGCCGCCACGCAGGCCGCCACCGTGAATCCGCAGTGGGGGGTAATCCGGGTTGCCCAGATAGTCGATCTCGGCACCGCAGGCACGCAGGCAGTCAACGAGGTCGCCAATGGGGCGCTCGTACATGCGCGGTTCGCCTTTCAGGGTAAATTCTCCGCGTCCGGCACACAGCATCGCGCAGAGAGGGCGCATGGCTGTGCCCGCATTGCCAAGGAAGAGGGTCAGAGGATCTTCGACATGCAGGGGGCCACCGCGACCCTGTACGCGGCAAAACGTCTTGTCCGGGCTTAGCGTGTAATCCACATTCAGCGCCTTGAGTGCATTGAGCATATGCCGCACGTCATCGCTGTCGAGCAGGTTACTGATCTGTGTTTCGCCCTGGGCTACTGCCGCGAGCAGAAGAATCCGATTGGACAGGCTCTTGGAGCCAGGCAGAGTAACCTCTCCGTCGATGGCCTGGAGGGGAGGGAGTGTCAGGAAATTCATGGCGCCTTCTGTGCTGTTGGTAGTATTCCGGGCCGTAGCAACTGCGCTGTAACGTCCGGGTTGTGTGCGGCGGGATTATAGCTGGATTTCGGCGGACATAGGCAGAGCGTTCACCTGGTGGCATCGAGAATCTTCACGCCATACTGGCCAAGAACAGCATCTCTGGTCAGCAGGTCGAGTCCCTCTGCCTGGGCAGGGTTGGCGCGCGGCGCGCTTTTCCTGATGCGGCAGCAGATCGAGATACGGTTTGCCAGCCTTGGCTATCACCACTTTATGGCCTTGCCACACTAGTTTGCCGAGCTCTGAGAGTCGGGATTTGGCTTCCTGGGTTTCATCAGACGAAATCTTTCAATGTGTGCATTGGTGATGTGTTCGAAGTGTGCACCAAGTTGCTTCAGTTTCAAATCGGTGCACTGAAACTGGACTGGTTGCCGGGGGATGTTCAGAAAGCAGAAATTCGTAACTTCCTGAAAGAGATAGCCATTTTAATACTGGCTTGAATATTGCCTTTTTAAAAGATGCCTTATGACCCCAATATTGAAATGGGTGGTCACGCTGCTGATGTTCCGTAATCACAGGGGCAGTTATAACTCATCATATCGCAGGAAAAAAAGCGGCTTATCAGGATGAAAAACGAAGTAAAGCCAGTGGCTGAGGTTGTTGCTATGGTAGGTGTTTTGAAGAAACTGCTTTTTGTCATCATCGTTCTGACATCTCCAATTCCCGTACTGGCAGATATCGATTTGCGGACGGCAACTGTTCAGGATATCAATCGCGCCTTCGAGGCAGGCACCCTCACATCGGAGGAACTGGTCACTCGCTACCTTGCCAGAATTGAAGCGTACAACCTGCAAGGGCCAACACTGCGCGCCGTAATAGTAGTGGCGCCGAATGCTCTGGAGCGTGCCAGAGAGCTGGATCGTGAGCGCGCCGAGTTCGGGCCGCGTTCTCCACTGCACGGCATTCCCATCGTTGTGAAGGACACTGTGGATACCGTGGATGCACCCACTTCTGGTGGAGCGATCGGATATGCCAATACCTATCCGCTGCGCGATGCGACAGTCATTCGCAAGGTAAAGGAGGCCGGTGCCATCATTATTGCCAAGGGTAACCTGGACGAGTTCAATCTCGGCTCCATGGGGCTCAGTTCCATCGCCGGTCAGACGCTGAACCCGTACGATCTCACACGTAATCCGGGCGGCTCCAGCGCTGGCCCTGGTGTAAGCGTAACGGCAGGTTTTGCTGCGTTGGGCATTGGTACGGAAACGGGGGCGTCGATTCGCAGCCCGTCATCCAATAGCAGTCTCGTTGGGCTTGCGCCATCTCAGGGTTTGATCAGCCGCGCAGGTCTTCTGCCGATTTCCTACACCCAGGATCGCGCTGGGCCCATGGCGCGTAGTGTGTGGGACGCGGCACTTCTTGCATCCTACATGCGTGGCCTGGATGGAGAGGATCTCTTTACCCACGCGTCTCTCGGCAAGATACCCGAAGAGCCTTACACCAGTTTTCTGAGCAAGGATGGTTTGCGTGGCGCTCGCATCGGCGTGTTGCGCGATCTGTTTCGCGAAGGAACGGAATATGAAGAAATCAACAAGTTGATCGAAGGACAGATCGGAGTGCTCATACAGCAGGGCGCCGTGGTGATGGATGGAATTACCACGGGCATTGATCTGGTCAAGTTCTTCCCGCTTGCCCGAGCCAGCACTGAAGAGTTCACGGAGGCCTTTCGCGTCTATGCCGCTCGTCGCGGTGACACCTTGCCGTACACGACACTGCAGGAGTTGGTGGATTCCGGCAAGATGTTGGAGCGTCTGATGGAAGACTATCAGGAATACATCGACGAAGGTTCAACCGAATTCGATCCTCTCTATCTCGCCAAACTTCAGAACCGCGAGAACATCAAGAAAATTCTGGTTGAGATCATGGATCGCCATGAGTTGGACGCTCTGGTGCATCCGTTCAAGAGTCTGGCTGCGCCACCTCTGGGCACTGGTGATCGTGGCCCCCGTGACAATCCGATCAGTGCAATTACTGGAATGCCCGCTCTGGTGGTACCGGCCGGAGTGAATTCTGAAGGCCTGCCAATTTCCATAGAATTTCTGGGGCGTCCGTTCAGCGAGCAGGTGCTGTTCCGGCTTGGTTACGCATATGAACAGGCAACACATCATCGCATCGTGCCGGAAACGACTCCGCCGCTGCCTGGTGAAGAAATCAGTTTTTGATTGTTGGCGGATTTAGAGGTTGCATGAAGAATTGCGGGCAGGACCCGCTCCCACATGAAAATCCATACAGAGGAAACGGTGTCATGAAATATTTCAAGAAAAATCAGTTTGTGTTGCTTTGTACTGCGCTGGCTATCGCCGCTTGCGCTCCCGAAACAGCAGAAGTTCCGGCATCGGCTTCACCACTTTCAGTTGCAGTTGTCGAGGAAGTAAGGACGTCCGAATACATCGCCCCCGAACTGACCTCATCAGACATTCGTCCGGAAGTAGGAGGGACTCATGGCGCGGTGGTGTCAGAACATCCTCTAGCCTCCCAGATTGGCTATGAGGTGTTGCGCGCTGGCGGTAACGCCGTGGACGCTGCAGTGAGCATGGCTGGAGTGCTGGCAGTGGTACGCCCACACATGAATAGTGTTGGCGGCGATGCGTTGAGTCTTTTCTACGAAGCGGATACTGGCAACGTGACTGCGATGAATGCGTCAGGTGCAGCGGGTGCAGTAGCCACACCATCTTTTTTCACAGATCAGGGAATGACTCGCGTGCCTTCGAGCGGTGCTGGCAGTATCACGGTGCCTGGCGCGGTCTCGGCCTGGGCTGCGGCACTGGAGAAATACGGTACCATCACGCTGGCAGAGGCTCTCGAACCTGCCATACAGATTGCAGAGGATGGCTTCATGGTGTCTTCGACACTGGCAGAGGATTTGTTCACTGCCGCTACGCGGTTGAACGAGGCAGGCCAGGAAATCTACCGCCCGAATGGAAAACCGTTGCGGGCCGGTGACCTGTTGAAAAATCCGAAACTGGCTGCAACTCTGCGCAAGATTGCCAGTCAAGGTCCGTCTGCCATGTATGGTGGTGAAGTCGGTGCCGCCATCGCGGCGTTTGTAGAGGCTGAAGGTGGACATCTTCGCCCCGCTGATTTCAATGCGCACGAACCTGAATGGGTTGAACCCATCTCAACCACGTTCCAGGGACGCACTATTCACACGATGCCACCGAACTCACAGGGTATTGTGATGCTGCAGATGATGGCGATGGCGGAGAGCCTTCCCTTCGCCGAGCGTTCCTCGAATTCTCCGGAACTACTGCACGAGTTGGTGGAAATCACCAAGCTGGCTTTTGCCGACCGCGATCGCTGGGTGGCCGATCCAAGATTTGCAGATATTCCCATTGATGAACTTCTTGATCGTGACTATCTGGCAGAGCGTGCCGCGTTGATTGGTGGAGAAGCGTCGTCTCACAGAGAGGCAGGCTTCGGCAATGAGATACTGATTGCCTCCAACGCAAAACTCAATGAAGGCGGCGATACTGTCTATCTTATGGTGGTCGACCCGGCGGGCAACGCAGTGAGCTGGATTCAGAGTCTGTATGGCACTTTTGGCTCCAATCTGGTTGATCCTGTGACGGGTGTGGTGCTGCAGAATCGCGGCAGCGGCTTCTCGCTGGTGGAAGGCCATCCAAATCAGGTGGCGCCTGGCAAACGGCCGTTCCACACATTGATGAACGGCCTGGTGACCAACGACGCAGGTTTCGAGATCGCCATCGGTACTCCTGGCGGAGGAGGGCAGCCGCAGTTCGTCGTGCAGGCATTGATTCAAACGCTCATGTTTGACCTCTCGCCTCAGCAAGCTGTGGAAGCACCCCGCTTCCGCACCGGTTCCGGACTGGAGCTGGAGCTCGAAACCCGACTGCCGAATGCTGCCAAGGATGGACTTGCAGCACGTGGGCACGATATAAGCCTGACAGAGGGCTGGACTGCCGATTACGGTAGTGTTCAGATGATCCAGAAGTTGCCCTCGGGGGTTTTGCGTACTGGTGCGGACATGCGTCGGGAAGCAGCGGCGATGGCATACTGAATCAACCGGTCAAAATGAAACAAAAAACCGACAAGCAGAGAGACTGACGTTATGCAGATTGGCATGAAGCGGAATGAAATGATCCTTGCACTTTCCGGACTGTGGCTGCTGGGGGCATCGGGTATGGTTGGTGCGCAGGAGTTGAGATTGGGTGCGGAAGCCGTGGCGTCGGATCGTGTGCAGATCGAAGTCACGATGACCGAAGGCACCAACATGGCCGCGACATTGTCGCCTGATGGCAACACGCTCATTCTCTCGGTGCAGGGTGTACTGTGGTCATTGCCGGTCGCTGGTGGAGAGGCAACACCGCTGACGGTGTCGGAAATGGAGGCTTATGAACCGGCCTGGTCGCCACTTGGCAATCTGATTACGTTCTACTCCTATGTGGAGAATGCCTTTACCGTCTGGACCATGAGCCCGGATGGTTCCAATCTCACTCAACTGACTGAGGGGTTGGGTGATGCTCGCTATCCTTCATTTTCACCGGACGGAGCAAGTGTCCTCTATTCCAGTGATGAAGATGGTGGTTACTCGGTCTGGTCAGTCGATCTTGCCAGTGGCCAGCGATTGAAATTGATAGACGCGGCTGATACTGGTTATCTGACGCCAACCGGCCCTTATTTTTCCGGTGCGGGTAATGCAGTGTATCCGGCACTTTCTCCCGATGGCAGCACACTTGCCTTTGTCATTGATGGTGAGCAGGATCAATTGGTTGTGCGCGAACTGGGTGTGGGCAATGCAACCCGACCGCTGCACACTGCCCCTGTGCTTGGTGCGCCGCTGTGGTCTCCTGATGGTGATGTTCTCTACGTGGTTGGCCTTGAGGCCACTGCGGGGCATCTGGCACGTGTCCAGGTGGATGGTTCCGGCGTTGAGATGCTGGTCGATGGCGGCGACGTGTTTCCATTCCGTCCCAATCTTGATCCGGACGGCACTCTCTATTACACGGCGAATGGTGGCGTGCAAACACTGTCTGCCGAGGGCGAGGCTGGAGAATCAGTGCAGTTCTCCGCGTCGGTCATGCTGGATCGCACTTCCTATACTCGCCGCAGTTATGCTTTCGATGATGATTCGCCAACACCTGCGCTGGGGATCATTGATCCGGTACTTTCCCCTGATGCGAGTTCAGCAGCGTTCGCTGCACTTGGCGATATCTGGATTGCTGATCTGGCCAGCGGCAACACGCGCAGATTGACCGACGATGTATACGTGGATCTGTCGCCAAGCTGGTCACCCGACGGGTCCCGCATTGCCTTTGTCAGTGATCGGGAGGGGAAGGCAGACATCTGGATCATGGATATCGCTTCCGGAGTCGCGACCCGCATGACGGATTCGGCAACGCCAGCCAATGCGCCGGTATGGTCGCCCGATGGCAGCAGGATTGCGTATCTGGCGGATTTCGGTCAAAGCATTTTCATTTCTGCAACCCTGGTCGTGCGCGATGTGGTGTCCGGTGAGGAGGTAGTGGTTTCCGACGCAATCTTTGGCCCGAGCGCACCTGCCTGGTCGCCGGATGGATCGACACTGGCTGTCTATCATCGCCGCCCCATGAACAGTCGTTTTCGTGAGGGACACAATGCCATCTACCTGGTTCCGGCCTCCGGTGTGGGCGAAAAGATCTGGGTGAGTCCAGTGGAAGACATGTCCCTTGGTCGTCGTCAGTTCATTCGTCCTGCATGGTCGGCAACCGGAGAGATGGTCTATCGTTTTGAAGGTGCGTTGTGGCTGGCATCACTGCAACCGGACGGCACTCTCGGGGAGTCGTTGATGATTGCAGAAGCAGGAGAGAATCCGAGCTGGTCTGCCGATGCGTCCAGCCTGATCTATCTGAACGGCGCGAGCATCATGAAGTATGACCGCCGCAACGGTGCGACCAGTATGCTGGATATCAAGCCGCAGTGGACCCGTGCGCTGCCGGATGGAGTCATGACCGTGCGTGCGGGCAAACTCTTTGACGGCACTGGCGATGGTTATCAGGAGAATGTCGACATCGTCATCGAGGGTGGTGTCATCATGTCGGTGCGTCCGGCGGGCGATGGAGTGCCGGGCGGCACCTTCATCGATGCATCGTCACAGACTGTGATTCCAGGTCTGATCGAGGGGCATACGCATCAATCCACTTCTCAGGGCATTGCGTTGGGAGAGCTTTATCTCAGCTATGGAATTACCTCGGTGCGTGAGACTGGTGTGGATCCATACTATGCAGTAGAGCGCCGCGAAGCTGAGGCATCCGGGCGTCGTTCAGGTCCGCGAGTATTCACAGCCGGTCCTCTCAACGAAGGAGGAAGGGTATCTTATGGAGTATCCGAGACCGTGGGCACCGTAGAACAGGCAGAGAACTCGGTGCGTCTGTCTACTGAGCTTGAACTTGACATGTACAAGAGCTACGTCCGACAGGACTACGCAACCCAGAAGCGTGTCATCGAACTCGCTCACGAGAGTGGCATTCCCGTCACCTCTCACGAACTGTTTCCAGCCGTTGCCAATGGCGTAGACCAGATCGAGCACTTTGGTGCAACCAGTCGGCGCGGCTTCTCTCTCGTTGTGTCGGGGCTGAATTACTCCTATCAGGATGTGATCGCACTCGTCAGTGAGTCTGGAATGATTGTCACTCCAACACTGGCACTCAGTTACCGTGGGGGTGCCAATGACATCAGCGCACGCACGCAGACTCTGAAAAAAATAATGGATTCTGGTGGGCGCATTGTTGCAGGAACCGACTCTCCGTTCGTGCCTCATGCAGAATCCCTGCATACGGAGATCGAGATATACGTGAGTGCGGGATTGACAGCCGCGCAGGCGCTGCGTTCGGCCACCAGTGATTCAGCGCATGCTATGGGCGCTGGAGATCAGATTGGCACACTGGCCCCTGGTTTCATGGCAGACATGGTTGTGCTCGACGGCGATCCGCTTGTGAATATCACAGACACCCGCGCGATCAATACTGTTATCAAGAGTGGTATTGTCGTCTGGAGAGACAAATCTCTGTAGGAATTCGGTAGACGATTATAGTGTTATCTTCGCACAGAAGATTTTTAAGGGGGCAGATGCATCGCATTGTCTCCTTTTTTTTCAATGCATATTTCAGCATATCCTTATTTGATGTCTCCATGACGATTCTATGTTCAAAAGATAGTCTTCATATATCCAATATAAATTCAAAAACGGATAAAAATTCGCATCAATTACGTGCCTTGTTTCACTCAATGAACAAAGATAGAGCAATTGACATGGAGAAAATAAGTATCCAGATTTCTCTATTTAAGCAATTTTCTGATTGCTTTCGGTGCGCTCAAGATTGAAACATTCTCGTTTATCTTCCTAAGGCACCACAATAGACCTTTTCAGTGCTTCTCCTGGTCCGTCACTGTCGTGGAATGCCGCACCAATTTGCAGCGGTTTTAGATGTATGAAGTCATGAAGTTAACATGGCACCTTAAATTTGCACTGAGGAAATGCTTTCTGGAATTACTCCTTTAGATACGTCCATAAATGGGGCGTTCAATAACGCTGGCCTGCTTCCTGCAATGAGATTCCACATAAGGGATTCTAGGCGGCAGGAAGTGGGTCTGGTTATGCCCTTTGCCGCAAAAAACAACCAGCCAACTCATTACGTCAGGGGAATTTTATGAATTTGCAATCTACTGTTGGGAATAGAAAATTGCTTGGCACTTCAGGGGCAGAGTTTCAGTTCAAGAAGAAATACATCGTTACAGCACTATCCGGTACTCTTTTATTCGGATTGTCCACATCGTTTGCAGTGGCCCAGAGTCAGAATGAAACCGTTGAAGAGATCATGGTAGTTGGATCGCAAATTCGCGGTGCCCGCATCAACGGCGCGTTGCCTGTCACAGTAGTCGGCAACGAGGCAATTGCAGCGTCGGCCGCTGTATCGGGCGATGACCTGTTTCGATCGATTCCAGAGGCCGGGGACATTTCGTTCAATGGCACTTATCTCGGTGGTGGCAACTCTAACGCTGCCAGGGGTGATGTCTCTACGGTGAGTTTGCGGGGACTGGCGCAGGGCAATACATTGTTGCTGCTCAATGGTCGACGCTCAGTTGTCCATCCTACGTCACAAACCGACAATGAAACGCCAGTATTCGGCTACAACGTCAATGCATTGCCTGTCTCTGGACTCGAAAGAGTGGAGATACTCAAGGACGGTGCCGCCGCACTCTATGGTTCCGATGCAGTGGCAGGTGTTGTCAACAACGTGCTGCGCTCGGATTTCGATGGTTTCGAGATCGATATGCAGTACGGTTCCGCTGAAGGTGATGAGTGGACCACCAATATGGTGTGGGGAACTGATTTTGCAAACGGCCGGGGTAATGTCTCCGTGTTTGTCGGCAAGAGTCAGAAGGATGCAGTGCTCGCCAAGGATCAGAAATACACCTCTACACTGGACCGTCGTCCACTGGTGGCAGGTACATCATTCGAGAACAGTGTTGCCTTTGACGGTCGTTCGACGACAACGCCGTGGGGAGGTTTTCAAGCTCTGGGCATGACTACACAGATACGCTCCAATGGCGTCGCAATTACGGACGCTGCCGGCAATTTTCTGGTACAGCCTGCCGGGCTGAGTGGATGTACCTATCAGCTTGTCGGTGGCATTTGTTACGCCGCAGGCGCAGTCACAGTGGCTTCCAAGCGCGACCTGAGATCCGAGAGCAGGCTTCTCGACGGTTTTGCGATTCTTCCCTCTGCAGAGCGCTTCAATGCGTTCACCTTCGTTAATTACGAACTCAACGAAGACTTGAGTTTCTTTGGTGAGTTGGGCTACTACGAAGCGGAAACGGATGCGGTCAATTCGCAGCCCTCCTCGCTGGCTTCTACTCCCATCCTGCTTCCTGCAACGGCATATTGGAACCCCTTCGGCCCTGTTGGTTCACCCAACCGGTTGCCAGGGCTCAACATTCCTGATGAAGGGCTGCCGATCCAGGTACGCAATTACAGCTACCACGACTACGGTCCTCGCGGTATCAATGTTCAGAATGACCAGGTGCGCATTCTGGGTGGACTGCGCGGCGAAGCACTCGGTTGGTCCTGGGAGTCGGCACTACTGTACAACGAAGCCACTGTAAGGGACGCACAGGGCCATGCGAGCAGCACACTGATTCAACGGGCTCTGGCTCTGACAACACCTGCCGCGTATAACCCGTTCCTTGGTGGTGATACCAGTTTCTGGTCGAATCCTTCGCCGAACATTGTCAATCAAGCATCTACTATCGATAGTTTCAGAATAGTGGCAGTGCGTGAGAACAATACCAAGCTTGCCTTGTGGGACTTCAAGATTTCCAAAGCAGATCTGTTTGCGTTGCCCGCGGGTGATGTCGGCACTGCTGGTGGTATTGAGTTACGCAAGGAGGAGTACTCAGACGACAGGGATTCACGTCAAGATCTCAGCGTGAAGTACACCGACATGGTGACAGGTATCACTTACGGCAGCGACCTGATGGGCCACAGTCCATCGCCGGATGTGACTGGCAAGAGGAAAGTGATGTCGGCCTATGTGGAATTCGGAATTCCTGTGGTTTCTCCTGAAATGGGTATTCCTCTGGTCGAGGCAATCGACATGCAGATTGCAGGCCGTTATGAGGATTACGACGATGTCGGCTCCGTCGCCAAACCCAAGATAGCTGCCTCGTGGGACGTAGTGGAAGGTGTGAGACTGCGCTCCTCATGGTCGGAAGGATTCAAGGCCCCGAACCTGGAGGTGTTGAACACACCATTGCTGGAGCGTTTGAACGGTCGTAATGACTACGTGAAGTGTGAGGCAGATCTGCGTGCAGGTCGCATTACCAGTTTTGCACGTTGTACACAGAGCTACGGTGTGCCCGGCCTGCGTCAGGGTAATGCCAATCTGGTGCCGGAAGAGTCTGAAAGCTTTTCATACGGGTTTGTATTCGAACCCACTTTTATCCCCGAAGAATTTGGTTCGTTTACATTTACCGTGGATCGCTGGAAGATCGAGCAGACTGGTATCGTAGGAGTACTTGACGAACAGTCGGCAATGAACCTGGATTATCTGGCACGCCTGTCAGGATCGACCAATCCGAATGTGGTGCGCGCAGCCCCGACTCCTGCCGAGATTCAGGCCTTCGCTGGGACAGGGCTGGCACCTGCGGGTGAGGCTCTCTATATCAACTCGGCGTTCACCAACCTTCAGCCTCTGGAAGTGGGTGGAATAGACTTTGGTCTTGTCTACGACAAGGGATTCCAGGATTTCGGTGATCTGAGGATCAATATGAATGTCACCAAGCTGAAGGAGTTCTTCCAGAGCCCGAACCCCGATCAACAGACTCTGATCGATGCCAAGGCATCTGGTGCAATCAATGCTGGTGTGCCGGTGACCGGTGCTGCCAATCTGATCGCTCAGGCTGGTAACCCGGAGTTGAAATGGACGGTGTCTGCAACCTGGACCCTGAATGCATGGCAGGTGGGTTTCATGACCCAGTACACGGATGATGTGATTCAACCGACAGTGCTGGATGCTGCACTCAATCCCTGGCAGGTGGATTCGCACCAGACCTACAACCTGTACGGTCAGTACTCATTCTCCGGTGGCTTCACTGCCGGAGAGACATCGCTTCGCGTTGGTGCGCGTAATATCACGGATGAAGATCCACCCCTGGCGTCTGGCGGATATCTCGGCAACATTCATCAACCGCAGGGTCGTTATATGTATGCAAGCGTGAAACACGCATTCTGATTCAGCAACGCAGAAAGCGAAAAAGCCAGCGCCGTTGACGACCTGAGAGGGATGTCAACTGCGCTGGCTTTTTAACCACAACGATTACAGTTTTTCCTTGGCTTTGGTGATACGGGCCTCAAAACCTTTGCGAGCCTTGCCTTCAATGGGGCCAAGACACATCAATTGCATTTCCAGTTCGCTGACCAGCTGTGCGCCACTCTTGCTGGTTTTGCCGAAGCTGTTTTTCAACTGCTTCAACTGCACTTGCATCCGCAATGGCTTGTCGGCGTCCGGCGACTCGATACCTGCGTGAATCTCGGCAGCGATGCAGACTTCGCGCGCTTTCTCTTCGTTGTCCTTTGACTGCTTCTTGAGCAGACGGGCATCAGCGCCCTGGGACAGGTTGTGGAAACGCTGTTCCAGCGTCTGCTCCTGCATCATGTCTGCCAGTTTGCCCAGTGCCTGCCATTGCTCCGTGAGCGTATCGATATCGTCGGTCATGCTCTTGCCAGAGAGCACCTCCGCTTCCAGTTTCTCGCAGAACTCCGCCTTGGTCTTGACCTGGCCAATCAGTTGCAAGCTCTTTTTGTCAGGAGCCGCACGCAGTTTGGCATCGAAGTTCTTGCTGAGTTTCTCGAATTGCTCCAACAGAGCCTTCTTTTCGAGTTTCAGGTCTGGTGTCAGAGTATTCATGAACGCTTCCCTGAGTTCGGCAAACTGCTTCTTGGACTGTGCCAACTCTTCGCTGCTCAGCGTGAGCAGATCGCTGATCCTGCGCAGGGCATCGCGGGCCGCTGCTACCGCTGGGTTTGCAACAGGTCTTGAAGGGCGTGCAGAAGAATCGGTCTTCCTCGGTGCAGGTTCAGTCTGGCGCTTGGTAAATATCTTGTCGCACGCGGCACGGAAGGAATTCCAGTGATTGCGATCATCCTTGTACGGAGAGGGACCGATGGTCTTCCACAGTGCCTGCAGCCTTTTGGCTTCGACCATGGCTTCCTTGACGTTCTCCAGCGTGTCGAGCTGTTCCGCCTGAGCAATCAATTCCAGTTTCTGAGTGGCATTGGCCTGCAGAGTCTTGCGCTTGAATTGGCGCACAGCAGTCAATACGGTGTTGAAGCGTTTCTGCAGCTTCTTGATCTTGCTTTGCTCGACAGGGGCGTAGATTTTCCAGTCTTCCAGTGCCTTGTTCTCGATTTTGTTGAGATTGGCAATGTTGAGGGTTTCCGGTGTCAATGTGGCGAGCAGCTCTTCGAGTTGGGCGCAGATCTTCATGCGCTCTTCCAGATTGGTGTGCAGTTTCGCTTTGCGCTCCTTGAAGTATTCCTTGCAGGGTTCAAAGGCAGTGTGGGAGAGTTCGTTGAACTGTGTCCACAGACTGTCGTTGTGCAACGAGTGGCCGAGTTTTTTCCACTCTTCCTGAAGTGTCTTGATACGCTTGGCCTTGTCGGCGGCGTGCATCTTGCCATCGATCAATGCCTGCATGTGACCAATCAGTTCTTTCTTCTTTTCGGTAGCGGCAAAATTCTTCCAATCCATCAGTTCATTGATGCGGGCCTTGAAGGGGGCCACTTTTTCCTGCAGTTCCTTCTTCAGTGCATCGTCGGCATTCTTGATGGCGCCCTGGACCTTGTCCCAGAGACGCTGCGCTTCATTGACCTGACCTTGCTCAACGTGTTGTTCCAGTGCGGCGATATTTGCCAGAGAATCCTTGTGCAATTTTTCGAGGTACGCCTTGTTCTTGTCCTGCAGACGCTGCATCTGCTGCGCGATTTCCACTGAAGCAAGAAACAGTGTGCTGTGAGGCACGTGCGCGGGCCAACCATCTTTGTTGAACAGTTTCTGCAGGCGCTTGGCGGCATTGTTGATACCGATAGTGTTCTTGGCAGTCAGTGCGCCAATTTCGGTGCGCAGGGCATCCAGATCAGGAGCTTTGGCTTCCAATGCGTGGAATGCATTGATGGCAGCATCCCCTGACTGGATAAGAGTTTTGCATTGTGTGAGCAGTTCCTCGGGTTCCTGATTACTGCGTTGAGTAAAGAGACCTTTGAGGGCATGGATCTGTTGTTCAAGCGTTGTAATCTGCTCGCTGCTCAGTGGTTCCTGCAATGTGGTCAGTGTTTCAGTGGCGCTGTTGCAGGCAGCGGCGAGACTCTCGAAATTCTGTTGTTGCAGGGCTGCTTGCTGCTGCTCGGAATGATGTTCGGCAATACGAGCACTTAATGCATCGCAGGCGGTCTGAAAACGTTGTTGCAGCGCATCATCTGCCACACTGCTGACATCCTGCCATTGGCTGAGTTTGTATTCGAATTGTGCCTGGCTGAGACCTCCGATGACTTTACCGGCAAGAGATTCCAGCGCAGTACAGATTTCGACAGCCAAGGCGACATCTGCTTCAAGTTTTGCAGCGATATCGAGCCGTTGCTGCAGAATTTCCTTGCAGTACTTGTAGACGTTCTTGTCCTTCTGGCGAACAAGTGTGGCGAGTTTTTCCAGCAACAAGGTATCGCTGATGGCAAGCGCGGCGGCGTTGCGTACTGTGTGATTGCTGGAGTGGGCTGCGATGTTTACCAAGCCACTCTCATCCACCATATGTTCATTGCGCAACCTGTCCAGCGTTGCCAGGCCAGTTTCGTCGCAGCCACAGTCATGCAGCACAGCAAGAAGATCCGCGACATCAGTCATGGCCTGCATGAGGGCGAGGCGCTGGGTGGGGGATAGATCGCTTGCAGCTGCGCCGGCCACCACTCGGCAATATTGCACCCTGGCGGCGTGCTGTATGTCGATATTGGCATCGCCGGATAACTCTTGCAGAACCTCAGCAGCGTGCAACAGGGCGATGGCGGCGAGGCGAACACTCTGGTCGCTGTCGGTGCGGGCGATGTCGATGATGATCTGCGCGACAGCCCCGGCATCAGGGTCTGCCGGGTCCGTGCTCTGACTCAGTTCTCCGATTGCTTCCAGTCGTACTGCAGGGTCTTTGTGCTGCCACTTGTTATTCTGTAAAAATTTCTGAAAAATCATCGTCGTGCTGTTCTCTAGGGTGCTATGTCAGATGTACCGCAGGAGTGGCGGAAACGGAGATTGCTGAAGATCCACACCTGTCTTTGAGAAAGACTGGTGGGTCAATGGGCGCAAATTCCATTCCTCAACTGTTTTGCAACGTTGGCGCTTACCTATGGCCCCGGCCGGATGAAGAGCGGTCATTCTAGCAGAAGTTTTTTCCGGCCCGATAGCGCGCATCCGTGTTTGTCACAGTTGGTGGCAATTGGCCGTCTGCTGCGGGTTTGGAGTGCTATACTCGCAGAGTCAATTTGCCAACAAGCCCCCGGTATAACCCCGGACAATGACAGCACACTATGTTTCTACTCATGCCCTTCTTTCTGTATCTTTGCGATGTACCGCAGCCATGATTCCCGATGAAGTGAAGAACGTCATTCAGAGTGCCTATCGGCAGATTCTGGAGAGCAAGGGGCTGACGCCGCGTTACGGCCAGCGCCTGATGATCGCCGAGATTGCGCGCAGTCTCGGGGGTATTGTGGATACCGAACGGGCGGCATTGCAGGCACCGGTTCCCATGGAAGGAGAACCTGATCCTGAACTGCCACCGGGGCCCATCTGCGTTGTCGAGGCAGGGACCGGCACGGGAAAGACGCTGGCCTACGTGCTGGGCACATTGCCTGTGGCCAGGCACCTGAAAAAGACTGTGATCCTGGCGACCGCTACCGTGGCACTGCAGGAACAGGTGACGCTCAAGGATCTGCCCGACATAAAGCGCTACAGCGATCTGGAGTTCAGCTTCACTCTCGCGAAGGGGCGTGGTCGCTATCTTTGTCTCTCCAAGCTCGATCAGTTGTTGCAGGGTAACGCCAGCCTCAATGCCATGGCAGACCTTTACGGGGATGTAATCACTCCACCGAATGCTCAGAGCCTGGCTCTTTACGAGCGCATGTTCCACAAGCTCAATGCTGGCGAATGGCAGGGCGATCGTGATGACTGGGAAGAATTGCTCGGTGACCAGGATTGGATACCGGTGACAGTAGACAACGGTCAGTGCATGGGGCAGAAGTGCTCGAACTTCAGCAATTGCTGTTTCTACAAGGCGCGCGAAGAAGTCCAGAAGGCCGATTGCGTGGTGGCCAACCACGATCTTGTACTGGCGGATCTGGCGCTGGGTGGCGGCGTAATTCTGCCCGCGCCCCAGGACAGCATTTACATTTTTGACGAAGCACATCATCTGCCGCTCAAGAGCAACAATCACTTCTCCTGTTTCACGCGGCTCAAGAGCAGCCTTGCGAATCTGGATCAGTGGCGCAAATCTCTCGCCAAACTTGGCGGCGATACGCTGTTGGAGGAGAACAGAACCGTCAAACGTGAACTGGGGACTATCGACGATGCCATGTCGCTGGCCGAGATTCGTCTGAACGAGATATGGCCGCTGTGCGAGCAGGTATTACAGAGTACACCACGGGATCGACAATCAGATCGCACGGGTGAAAACAGGGCCGAACAGCTGCAGTACGCTTTTGAGCTTGGCCAGGTACCAGAGTCAATTCGCGAGCTTGCTGAAGAATTGAATGCACAATTTACACGTCTGGCAACCGTGTTTCAGGACATTGGCAACGATCTCAAGCGCGGTATGGAGGAAGGACAGGGAGTGGAGTCGCGCCAGCGCGCCGAGTTCTGGTTTCCGCTGGTGGGCACGATGACCTCGCGTGCGGCAGCCGCACAGAAGCTGTGGCAGAACTTCGCGATGCGCGACACACCCGGTGAAGCACCCTGGGCGCGGTGGCTGGGGTTGAGCGAGCAGGGTGGCAGTCCCGATATCTCATTGTCATGCAGCCCGGTGCTGGCAGCGCGCACGTTGCAGGAAAAACTATGGAGTGTGTGTAGTGGCGCCATTCTGACGTCAGCCACGCTCTCTGCTCTTGGCCAGTTTGAAGTACTGCGCATGCGTGCAGGTTTACCGGCACACACGACCTATCATCGCATTGCGAGCCCCTTCGATTACGCGAATGCCGCGCGTTTCATCGTGCCGAAACTCAACTGTGATCCGAGCAACAGTGTGCAGCATACCGAGGCCATCATTCGTATGCTGCCCAAGGTGTTGAACAGGAGCGAAGGGGCGCTGATGCTTTTCAGTTCGCGGCGCCAGATGACAGATGTGCTGGAGGGACTGGACAGAGAGTGGCGCGAACTCATTCTGTGTCAGGACGATTATCAGAAAGCACAGCTCTTGAAGTTCCACAAGCAGCGTATCGACAAGGGTGATCCCAGCATCATCTTCGGATTGGCGAGCTTCGCGGAGGGTGTGGATCTGCCAGGAAAATACTGTGAGCACGTATTGATTGCGAAGATTCCGTTTGCGGTGCCCAACGATCCGATTGAGGCAACACTTTCGCAGTGGATCGAGAAGCAGGGAGGCAATCCATTCATGACGCTGGCAGTTCCCGAGGCCGCATTCAAGCTGGTGCAGGCGGCAGGACGACTGCTGCGCAACGAGAAGGACACGGGCCGCATTACACTCTTTGATGAGCGCATCGTCAGCAAATTCTACGGTGCGTCGATTCTCAACTCACTGCCACCCTACAGGCGGGAAATTTTTCCAGCAGAGCTTGAGAGTTATTCAGAGGCTCCCTAGTGACGACGTCCGTAGGTGATGCCGTTCTTCTTGTCGATCTGGTAGCCGACTGCGCAACTGATAGCGACGACAATGAACATCACCAGCAGCAGATTGTTCATCAGCGCGCCGAGTCCTACACCGATGAAGAAACCGACGGTAGCGCACATCGCAAGGACGCTGGTGGGTTTGTTTTTTCTTGTTTTTCTGCTCATGCGTTTCTCTCACATTCTCTGATTTAAAAAGCCGAAACTGACATCTGCCTGTCGTCAATCCGTTTACTGCAGATTGACCTGTCGTATATCGAAGATCATGGTGCCGCTGTTGGCAGTTGGTGTTGTGCTGTTGCCGCGCATCACTGCAGACTGATTGATTCTGTCCACGATGTCCATTCCTTCGACTACGCGACCTATGATGGTGGATTTGCCCGCCAGCCAGGGCGCATCGACGGTAGTGATGAAGAATTCCGCCTGATTGGTATTGGGGCCTGAGCCAGCCATGGCGATGCTGCCGCGCACGGGCTGCAGGGAGGGCAGGCGGGTATTGTAGCGATAACCCTGATTCTCATAGGCCTGTTGCAGGGTGAGCTCACGCAGTGCGGAGAGTACGGCAGTTTGCCGGGTTTCCAGCATTTCCGGGCTGGTAATACCCATGCGACGATAAAGGGGCGCCAGAATTTCCTGCTGAAAATCTTCGTTGTCCTGCAGGTTGAGCCAGGGATGGGGTGTTCCTCCCTCGTCGAGCACCTTGATCTGATCGAGCCCCAACAGGCTTGCGTTGATCTCGTCGTCGAGTTGGTATTCAGGCACCGGAGCTCCAGCCTGTCGCGGGGCGCCACTCTGAATCAGGAAGTAGGGCAACACACGATGAACACTCAGTCCGTCATAGTAGTGCGGCGACACGGTGGTGCCAGTGGTGACATCAAACATAGGTACCTGAGCATTGGCGAGAGCAACAAAGTTGGCAACATTGCGCGGTGCGGCTGCTGGGAAGAGCTCCAGAAATACATCGCCCCGGGAAGTGCGCATATGCAGCAGCGGGTTAGTCGGATTCTCCATGGCCTGCGTGGCAGTGGTGACGTCCGCTCCCGCTGTGGCTGTCAGCAGCAGGTTCAGCAGCAGAAGTGCTGGCAGCAGCAATGAGGTACGCAGTTCAGGCAGTTTTGGCATCGGGACTTCCGATCATGGCTCAGTGGACAGTGCCTCGGATTGTAGGATGCCCGTGGCTGCCGATGCAATGGCGAGTGGTCGAGAGAATCACTGCAGACGTGCCAGGTCTTCAGGGGTGTCAATATCCTGAAGAACGGCAGAGTCGGGGACGGTAATGTACTGTATGCGTTCGCGATTGGCCTGTACCACTTCCCGGCCCCCGGTGTCCCCCAGCACCTTGCGCAGGGCAGGGTAGAAGTCGCGGCCAAAGCCAGCAGGATTGCCGATCTGACCTTCGATGCGTGGGAGCGTGATGGCATCGCTGCGCAAGGCATCCAGCAACTGTCGATAGGTTGCTGTGCTGATGAAGGGCATATCGCCCAGGCAGACAAGGCAGGCATCCCAGTTCGGAATCCGGTTCATGCCGAAGGCCAGCGTGTGGCCCATGCCAAGGTGAGAATCGGGGCAGACCACAGCCCTGACTGTTGTGCTGCCGAGCTGTTCGACGGTCAATGTGACATCGGGAAGATCGTCACGGGTGACAACAAGAATGTTGGGCGTCGCGGCGGCGAGTCGCGCCAGAGTTTGTGAAAACACGGTGCTGCCGTTGTGCAGACGGGCACGGAGCTTGACGTCACCGAAGCGTCGACTGAAACCTGCGGCTAACAGCAGCGCGCCGACAGTGCCCGTTGTCTCTTTCATGACTGTATGTGCATGGGTCAGTGCAGAATCCGATCCTGATCGGACCCCTCCTCCAGGCGCGAAATTTCCACGATGAAGCCTTCGCGCTTGACCAGCATGTCCTGATCATCCTGCGGACTGTTGTGTGGAGAATCCGTGTTGCCCAGCACACTGCCCAATACCGCGTTGCGTTGCTGGTCCGCGATCTGCTGAAGTTCTTGCAGTTCGCGTTCGTTGTCCAGCAACTCCCGGCTCAGTTCGATCGTCTGATCTGTCTGTCTACCGCTGAGAGCAGTATTGTGCAAGAGCTGCATATTCAGGTGTCGCTTGAGGCGATTGACGACACTTGTCATGACTTCGATAGTCTGACTCAACTGATCCAGCGTCATCAGATTTTTCTCTGCACTGTTGTTGGCATTGTTGTCCGAACTTTTTTCGCTGCTCATGCGATCACTACTCCCAGGTCAGTGCACCGCCTGTCTGATATTCGATAACACGGGTTTCGAAGAAGTTCTTCTCCTTGCGTAAATCCATGATTTCGGACATCCAGGGGAACGGATTCTTGACCCCCTTGAACTGCTCTGGAAGTCCGATCTGCACCAGTCTGCGGTTGGCGATGAACTGCAGGTACTCTTCCATCATCACTGCATTCATGCCCAGCACGCCGCGTGGCATGGTGTCGCGAGCGTATTCAATCTCGAGTTGAGTCGCCTGCAGAATCATCTGCGTGGCTTCCTCTTTCATCTTGTCAGTCCACAGGCCAGGATTTTCCAGTTTGATCTGATTGATCATGTCGATGCCGAAATTCAAATGCATGGACTCGTCGCGCAGGATGTACTGGAACTGCTCGGAGGTGCCGGTCATCTTGTTGCGGCGACCCATCGAGAGAATCTGCGTGAAACCGCAGTAGAAGAAGATGCCTTCCAGGCAGCAGTAGAATGCAATCAGATTCTTCAGCAGGGCCTGATCGGTTTCGCGGGTGCCGGTGTTGAAATTCGGATCGCTCAGTTCCTTGGTGTACTTCAGACCCCAGGACGCCTTTCTGGCGACTGAAGGAACCTCGTGGTACATGTTGAAGATTTCGCCCTCGTCCATCGCCAGAGATTCGATGCAGTACTGGTAGGCATGAGTGTGAATCGCCTCTTCGAAGGCCTGGCGCAGGATGTACTGGCGGCACTCCGGATTGGTGATCAGACGATATACCGCCAGCACCAGATTGTTGGCAACCAGAGAGTCGGCGGTGGCGAAGAATCCAAGGTTACGCTTGACGATCAGACGTTCGTCATCGGTCAGGCCGGTCTTGCTCTTCCACAACGCGATATCCGCGTTCATGTTCACTTCCTGGGGCATCCAGTGATTGGAGCAGCCGTCCAGATATTTCTGCCACGCCCAGTCGTACTTGAATGGTACCAACTGGTTCAGGTCGGCGCGGCAGTTGATCATGCGCTTGTCATCCACGGTGACACGCTGGGCAGACTCTTCCAGTTCGCTCAAACCCACGTCGACGTCGAGCGCTTCCAGTGACTGGATGGCCTTCTGCAAGGCGTCAGGTGCCGCAGTCATGGAGGGAGTGGCATTTTGCATTTCAGGAGCCTTCTCCTGCCTGGGTTCCGTTCTCGCCATTGTGCTGGCGCTCACTGCCGCAGCTGCAACGGCGGCACGAAACGACGGAGCTGCCGGGGCTTCCTCTGCCGGTCGAACCTGCATGCTGACAGTGCCCGCCTTGGCTTTGGCGGAGGATGCCGCGGAGGATTCCTCCTCCATGTCAAACTCGTCCCATGACAACATATGAATACCTCTGTATTTCCTGGTGACTGCTTGAGTCAATTATTGTTTATGAGTCTGTCTTGCTGACAGTCTGTTATTGACTGCCCGTTACTGACAAGCCTCGCAATCCGGATCATCGATTGAACACGCCTTTGGTATCTCGTCCGGAGTTGGTTCCATCTTGCTGGACACTGCATTCAGCGTGCCGCTGGCAACAGTCGATTTCTCTGTTGATGTGGCAGCAAGTGCACGCAGGTAATACGTGGTCTTCAGCCCGTGGAGCCATGCCATTTTGTAGGTCACGTCCAGTTTCTTGCCATTGGCGCCGGCAATGTACAGGTTGAGTGATTGCGCCTGATCGATCCACTTCTGACGACGGCTCGCTGCATCCACCAGCCAGCGCGGTTCCACTTCGAAGGCTGTGGCGTACAGGTCTTTCAAGTGCTGCGGAATACGGGCGATCTGCTGCAGACTGCCGTCGTAATATTTCAGGTCGTTGACCATCACGCTATCCCACAGATCCAGTGCTTTCAGATCGCGCACCAGGAAGGGATTCACGACGGTGAATTCGCCGGACAGGTTCGACTTCACATACAGGTTCTGGTAGGTCGGTTCAATCGACTGTGACACGCCGCTGATATTGGCAATGGTTGCTGTCGGGGCAATCGCCAGTACGTTGGAGTTGCGCATGCCATTGGTCTTGATCTGCTCGCGCAGGCTGTCCCAGTCCAGAGTTCGGCTTCTGTCGACCTGGAGGAATTCTTCTCCACGCTCTTGTGCCAGCAGCTCCAGAGAATCGATTGGCAGAATCCCGCGATCCCACAGTGAACCCTGGAATGTCTCGTAGGCGCCGCGCTCTGTCGCCAATTCACTGGAGGCCTCGATAGCGTAGTAGCTGATGGCTTCCATGGACGTGTCGGCAAACTCCACAGCCTGCTGGGAGGCATAGGGGATCTTCTGCACATAGAGTGCGTCCTGGAACCCCATGATGCCCATGCCGATCGGGCGGTGCTTCAGGTTGGAGTTCTTCGCCTGCTCCACCGAGTAGTAGTTGATGTCGATGACGTTATCCAGCATGCGCACGGCGGTCTTGATGGTGCGCTTGAGTTTCTCGTGGTCCAGCCCGTTCTCGGTGACATGATTGACCATGTTCACGGAACCCAGGTTGCACACGGCCACTTCGTCCTTGCTGGTGTTCAGGGTGATCTCTGTACACAGATTGGAGGAGTGGATGGCGCCTACGTGTTGCTGAGGTGAGCGCACATTGCAGCTGTCCTTGAACGTGATCCATGGATGGCCGGTTTCGAACAACATGGACAGCATCTTGCGCCACAGGTCCTTCGCCTTGACGGTCTTGTAGACTTCGATCTTGCCGGCGATGGCCAGACGTTCGTACTCGCAATAGGCATCCTCGAAGGCGCGACCATGCAGATCGTGCAGGTCGGGGACATTGTTCGGAGAGAACAATGTCCAGTCACCATCGGAGAACACGCGCTTCATGAACAGGTCAGGAATCCAGTTCGCGGTGTTCATGTCGTGGGTGCGGCGGCGATCGTCGCCAGTGTTCTTGCGCAGTTCAAGGAATTCCTCGATGTCGAGGTGCCACGTCTCCAGATAAGCACACACGGCGCCCTTGCGCTTGCCACCCTGGTTCACTGCTACGGCGGTATCGTTCACCACCTTGAGGAACGGAACGACCCCCTGAGAGGTACCATTGGTGCCGGTGATGTGGGCACCCAGTGCACGCACAGGTGTCCAGTCGTTACCCAGACCGCCTGCCCACTTGGACAGCATGGCGTTGTCGCGGATTGCGCTGTAGATGCCGAACAGGTCATCCGGCACCGTGGTCAGGAAGCAGGACGACAACTGCGGACGCAACGTGCCGGAATTGAACAGCTGCGGCGTGGATGTCATGTAATCAAAGCTGGAGATCAGGTTGTAGAACTCGATCGCACGTTCTTCACGATTTTCCTCGTTGGTGGCCAGACCCATCGCCACGCGCATGAAGAACACCTGTGGCAGCTCGAAACGTGTTTCACCACTGTGGATGAAGTAGCGGTCGTAGAGCGTCTGCAGGCCGAGGTAGGTGAACTGGTTATCACGATCTGCCTTCAGTGCTTCGCCGAGCACGTCCAGGTTGAACTCAAGCAGATGCGGAGACAACAGGCCCAGTTCGACACCCTTCTCGATATAAGGGCGCAGTGTCAATGCGTAGCGGTAGTGCATTTCGCCCTGGGTAGCACTGTCGGCCAAACCCAGAAAGCCCAGTGCTTCCGAGCGCAGGGTATCGAGCAGCAGACGGGCGGTGACGTAGGAGTAGTTGGGATCCTGTTCGACCATGGTGCGGGCGGTCATCACGGCAGAGGTGCGTACATCCTGAATTCTGACGCCAGGATACAGATTCTTGATGGTGTCCTTGTAGATTGCATCGGCAGAGACGTTCTCCAGCCCTTCGCAGGCCTCGTCGATCACGGTGCGCAGGCGTCCAGTGTCCAGCGGGCCCTGGGTACCATCGGCATAGGTGACGGTGATGGCTGGTGTGGTGTCCTTGTCGCGCGCGCGCTGCTGTTCACGCAGACGGGCATGCTCAGCACGGTAGATCACGTAGCTGCGTGCCACTTTGTGTTCGCCGGTACGCATCAGCGCCAGCTCGACCTGATCCTGAATGTCTTCGATGTGAATCGTGCCACCCGAAGGCATGCGGCGGGCGAAGATAGTGGAGATCTGTTTTGCCAGACGGGTCACGGTCTCGTGTACGCGGGAAGAACCGGCAGCAGTACCGCCTTCGACAGCCAGATAGGCCTTGGTGATGGCAACGACAATCTTGGACTCATCGTACCCGACGACGGCGCCATTGCGTTTGATGACACGGATCTGGCCTGGTGCGGTGGCGGAGGCTGCCGAGGCTTTGTTCTGACTGCCTGATTGCGCCGATGTGGATGAGCTGGATTGACTATAGGTATCGGTCTGCATGAGGTTCTCCATGATGTTTTTATGTCTGTTCAGTCGCCGGGTCTGGCAGTACGCTCAAGAGCAGGGTCTTGGGTGCCGGATTGCGTGCTGTGCCCGTAAAAGTTCCCGAAAAAGGGGAAGAATGCGTGCTTTTCAGGGTGATTAACAGAGCCCTGAAAAACGATTCAAATACAACATATAGATGATTTCTGAATCAGGAACACAAGATAGTGCGCTCGAGCAGGGATTGCAAGGGCTTTTTGTGTGCACAGGATGTGGATATGGTGTGGATAGATTTTTCCTTATCTATACCAGGGAGCAAGCGCGGCAGGGGTGTTGTGAACACCGTCACACAGACTCTTCAGGAGTGGCAACGCCCAGGTCACTCAGTGTCCTGACGGCACTTTGGGGGTCACGACTGTCGGGCACAGGGTTGTCAGGCCGCACTGGCACTCTGCTGGCTGTCAAGGATACCTTGCAGCCGTGTGATGTGACTGATCAGGTCATGGGAAGACACGGGCGCACAAAACAGGTAGCCCTGCAGCACATTGCACTGGTGCAGACGCAGGAAATCCACCTGCTGAGTGGTCTCGACGCCTTCGGCTATCACCTGCATGCCCAGCTTCTGCGCCATGGCAATGATCGCGGTCGTGATGGCCATGTGGCTCTTGTCATCGGGGAGATTGCAGACGAAGGAGCGATCCACCTTCAGTTTGTCTATGGGCAAGCGTGTCAGATAGTTCAACGAAGAATAGCCGGTGCCGAAGTCGTCGATGGAGATGGTCAGGCCCAGTTCCTTGAGTTGTTGCAGAATGCCGATAGCCTGATCGATATTGTCCATCAACATGCTCTCGGTAATCTCCAGCTCCAGCCACTTCGCCTCCAGATCGGTTTCCCTGAGAATGACTTTGACCAGATTGATCAGGTTGTCGTCTCGGAACTGGCGGGCAGACAGGTTCACGGCTACCGTCTGGTTGCTGAAACCCTGCAATTGCAACTGCTTGATTTGCTGACAGGCCTTGCGCAGGACGATGGCGCCGAGTTCGACGATCAGTCCGGTTTCTTCGGCTACGGGTATGAAGCGATCGGGAGGGATCATGTCCACTTCGGCGTGCTGCCAGCGTACCAGTGCCTCGAAGCCGCAGACAGTATTTCTGATCAGGTCTATCTGGGGTTGAAAATAAACGACGAAATGCTGGTTCGACACAGCCAATCGCAATTCATTCTCCAGTGACATGCGTGCGACAGATTCGATATTCATGTCATCGGTGAAGAACTGGAAATTGTTGCGGCCATGATCCTTGGCGCGATACATCGCAAGGTCGGCGTTACGCATCAGCACGCTGGCGTTCATGCTGTCATCCGGCGCCAGGGTAATACCGATGCTGCCGCTGACGATGACCTCCTGGGAGCTGAGTTGAATGGGTTTATTGATAGCTTTGAGTATCTTGCCGGCGACATGTGCCGCAGAGCGGGCATCCTTGAGGTTGGGTAGCAGGATGGTGAACTCGTCGCCCCCAAGGCGTGCCACGATGTCCTCTTCGCGAACACAGTTCTTGATGCGCCGGGCAACCGTGCAGAGCAACTCATCGCCAGCATCGTGACCCAGGGTGTCGTTGATGCGCTTGAACTGGTCCAGGTCGAGGAAGAGCAAGGCCACCATGGTCTTGTTGCGGCGCACATGCTTGAGGCACTGGTCCAGTCTGTCCTTGAACAATCGGCGATTCTCAAGACCCGTCAAGGGATCGTAGAATGCCAGCTTCTCCATCTGGGCATGAGTTTCACGCTGTGCGCTGATGTCTTCGATACCGAAGACAATATGGCCGAGTCTGCCTGTGTCGTCGAGAATCGGGGAGGCTGATACGGACTGCCAGAATTTCTCGCCATTCTTGCGAATGCTGGATAGCGATGCCTGCCAGGCTACGCCGTTAAGCAGACAATCCTGCAGAGTACGGTTTTCGTCATCGGTGATATGAGCGGCATAAAGCTGTTCTGCCTGCTGGCCGATCACCTCATCCTTGGTATAGCCGGTAATCTGGGAGTAACGCGGATTGACGTACTCGATGATGCCGAGTCTGTCGGTAATCAATACTGCACTCTGGCTTTGTTCGACGGCGCTGGACAACGTCTTCATGGAGCGTTCAACGAAGCGCTGTTCGGTGACATCCTCCTGCAGAGCGTTACGTTGGCGCAGGATCAGAATACTGCTGAGAAATGCCACCAGAAGCATCAGAGCGGAACTGATGATATCCGAGGCCAGGATGCTTTCGCGACTGGGATCCAGAGAGGCCTGATAGGAAAACCAACCGGAGATGGCAACGGCGGCGAGAGCTGCGAAAAACACCGTGATCAGCAGAAAGTAGAGAGTTTTTCTGTCAGTTCTGGGTTTTCCGTACTTGGTCATTTCCGTATCCAGTGCTTATAGAATGCCACGTATCAAGCGCACAGAAACTCCAGCAATGCCTTCTTGGTATGCAGGCGATTCTCTGCTTCATCCCAAACCACAGACCCAGGGGCGTCCAGCACTTCAGCGGTCACTTCCTCACCACGGTGGGCGGGCAGGCAATGCATGAACAGTGCGTCGGATTTGGCCAGTGACAGCAGTTCAGTATTGATCTGGTAAGCAGCAAAGAGACGAATGCGCCTGGCCCGTTCTTCTTCATGCCCCATGGAAGCCCAGACATCTGTGGCTATAAGATCGGCATTTTTAACCGCTTCTTTAGGATCGCGCACCAGTCTGACTCTGGATTTGCTGCGCTCAAGCAGCCACGCATCGGGTTCGAACCCTTCCGGGCAGGCAATGGCCAGTTCGAAATCAAACTGCTCTGCGGCATTGATGTAGGACTGACACATGTTGTGACCGTCACCGACCCAGGCAACGGATTTGCCCTTGATGTCGCCACGGTACTCGAAATAGGTCTGCATGTCGGCCAACAATTGGCAGGGGTGAAAGTCATCGCTCAGAGAGTTGATGACCGGCACTCTGGAATGTTTTGCAAAGAGTTCCAGTTTGGAATGCTCAAAGGTGCGGATGGCAACGAAATCGACCATGCTGGAAACAACCCTTGCGGTGTCTTCCAGAGGTTCGCCGCGACCCAATTGAGTGTCATTGCCAGACAGAAACATGCTGCTGCCGCCGAGCTGATTCATCGCCACTTCAAAAGCTACCCTGGTGCGGGTTGAGGCTTTTTCGAAGATCATTGCCAGTGTCTTGTTCTTGAGAGAATCCGTGTGCAATGCAGGGCTGTTTTTCAGCGCGATCGCTCGTTGGACGATTGCATGCAGTTCGTCTTTCTCAAGGTCCATCAATGTCAAAAAGTGTCGAATAGCCATTGGTTCGTTGTCTTGTATTGTCGTGTTTTGGTGCGTTTTTTCGCAAAAATTTGAATCAGAAATTACGTCAGGCCAGACCTGTCCCTATGATCAACAACGTGCGGAGGAGGGCGGAATTTCGCGAACGTTAGTGGGATTCAGAGCGGCGCGACGAATTAGCTGGTCGGCATGTCGGAAACTTGGCCTCGAAACAAAAATCTCTCTATAAAAGCAATAAGGGGCAGCACGTGCTACCCCTCCCTGACAGAGGGGTATCTTATATTACTTTGTGATGCCGAGGCAATTATCGGGAAAATGTGCGCAATCTTGTGGTAAAAATCCCTGCAGCAATCGTGTAGAATGCCGCCTCGCAGTCACTGATCAAGAGGTGTGCAACACCGTCAGTGCCGTTGGCAGCAATGGTCGACGGGCAGACTGGAACAGAAATTTCCCACGAAGAACCGGATGAACTATGAGCACAATCGACAGCAATATTGAAGACACTATCAGAGAACAAATCAGCTCCAACACTATCCTTCTTTACATGAAGGGCAGCCCTGATCAACCCCAGTGTGGCTTCTCGGCGCAGGCAGTAAAGTGCCTGATGTCTTGCGGCAAGCGTTTTGCCTACGTGGATATTCTTGCCAACCCGGAGATCCGTGCGACCTTGCCACTGATCGCCAATTGGCCGACGTTTCCGCAATTGTATGTTGACGGTGAGTTGGTAGGTGGCTGCGACATCATTACCGATATGTTCGAGAATGGTGAGTTGCAGACGCTGATCGATGGTGCGGGACAGCAGCAGTCAGCTACGCATTAGGCAAGACTTTCTATAAAGAACACCTGCAGGGTCAGTGCCCGGCAGGTGTTTCAGACAGCCAACTATTTTGTTGGCCATCCCCCCATATCCTTCCACTTGTTGACAATTGTGCAGAACAATTGCGCGGTCTTTTCGGCGTCGTATTTTGCTGAATGAGCCTCTGTATTGTTGAACTCGATTCTTGCAGCTTCGCAGGCACGTGCCAGAACCGTCTGTCCATAGGCGAGGCCGCTCAGTGTTGCTGTATCGAAACTGGAAAACGGATGAAAAGGATTACGCTTGAGATCGTGGCGCGCCGCTGCGGCGTTGATGAAGCCATGATCGAAATGGGCGTTGTGCGCCACCAGAATGGCGCGTTTGCAGTGATTGGCCTTCAAGGCTGTGCGAATGATCCGGAACATGTCGCTGAAGACATCCTTCTCGTTGCGGGCAACACGCAGGGGATGATAGGGGTCAATGCCGGTAAATTTGAGCGCCGCCTCTTCAATATTGGACCCATCGAATGGCACAACACGATGAAAGAAAGTCTGCTCCACTCCCAGTACACCCTTCTCATTGAAACCAAGAATTACGGCGGAAATTTCCAGGATGGCGTCAGTCTTGGCATTGAAGCCGCCGCACTCGATGTCCACTACTACCGGTAGATAGCCACGAAAGCGCGCTGCCATCGGTCCTTCCAACGATACTTCTTCGTCTTCGTAATTCATGCGCTGAACCCCGCAACCCGCCACTGAATCTGTTCCCCTGCACGCAAGGGAACTACCCGCTCCGCACCAAACGCATAGTCGGCCGGAGTCGTCCATGAAGACTGCTCCAACACGATGCGTCTGCTGTTACGCGGAAGTTTGTAAAAATCGGGGCCATGACAACTGGCAAAACCCTCAAGTTTGTCCAGCGCGCCTGCCTGGTCGAAAACTTCGGCATACAGTTCAATCGCTGCATGGGCAGTGAAGCAACCTGCGCAGCCGCAATCATGCTCCTTGAGATGACGTGCATGAGGGGCCGAGTCTGTGCCCAGGAAGAAGCGGGGATTGCCGCTGGTAACAGCGTCAATCAGTGCCTGCTGATGAATATTGCGCTTGAGTATTGGCAGGCAATAAAGATGCGGTCTGATACCTCCTGCCAGCATGTGGCTGCGGTTATACAGCAGGTGATGTACTGTGACAGTGGCTGCGATGTTGTCGTTGGCGCTCGTGACGAATTCCGCTGCGTGTTTTGTTGTGATGTGTTCCAGCACAATTCTCAAGGTCGGATATCTGAGTGTCAGCGGAACGAGGAACTGGTCGATGAAGACTTGTTCGCGATCAAAGATGTCAATATGTGCATCGGTTACTTCACCATGCAGCAGCAAGGGCACATCCATTTCTGCCATTGCCTCCAGCACTGGGTAAGCCTTTTCAATGGCTGTCACACCATTCTCGGAATTGGTAGTGGCTCCGGCGGGATAGTACTTGATTGCGAGTATCTTGCCGCTGTCAGTGGCTGTCTTGACGTCCTGCACCGTCATCGAATCGGTGAGATAAAGTGTCATCAAAGGTTCGAACTGCATGCCTGCGGGCACCGCATTGAGAATGCGCTGGCGATAGGCGAGGGCACTGGTGGTATCGACGACGGGAGGTTTCAGATTCGGCATCACGATGGCGCGGGCAAACACACGCGACGTTGCTGCTACCGTATGCTGCAGTGCATCACCGTCACGCAGGTGGACGTGCCAGTCATCGGGTTGTATCAGAGTGATTTGTTTCATTCAGGATTGACTACCTTGGTTTGTACTGACGAGTTGTGCTGACCATCGGTGAGGGACTCACGGCAGGAGTCGGGTAAAGTTTTCAAGTGTGGTGCCGATGTCTGTCCAGTGAGGCACTGTCACTTTGGTGCTCTGACATGGGCGAATGGTATGACCAGTTACAGAGAATGAAAAACAGGCTGAAGTTTACCTTATCTTTGACGAGTTTGCTTACTGTGCCCTTGGTGCAGGCGGGCGGACCCAGCTATTACGCTGATTTTGAGACATCGCGCTGGGAAGTGTCCGGTTCTGTGTTCGAGTGTAGTCTCAGCCAGCATATCCCTTATTACGGTGAAGCGGTCTTCTACCGACAGGCAGGGGAACCACTTTTCTTCTACCTGCAAGCACTGGAGAGTGAAATGGCGGCGGGCAGGGCGTTGTTGACCTCTGCAGCACCGGCATGGCGACAGGGGGTGCCGGAGAAAGACATTGGCTATGTCGATGTGCAGCGCAGCAACAGACCCGTGAGCCTGGATATCACCCAGACGCGCATAGTGATGGCGGAGCTTGCAAGGGGCATGATGCCGACTCTGACGCGGCGTGCCTGGTACAGCGATGAAGAGTCCATCCGGGTAGGTGTGTCGCCGGTCAATTTCCGCAATGCCTACGGGCAATATCAGGAATGCATGGCCGACCTTTTGCCAGTGAATTTCAGCCAGATTGAACGCTCCACTGTGTTCTGGCGTCCCACCCAGATGGAGCTGGACGCGCAGTCCCGCACATTGCTGGATAACATCATTGCCTATGCCAAGGCCGATCCTGGTGTTTATTCCTTTCAGATCAACGGGTTCACGGACACTGCAGGCACCAGTGGTGAGAATCTTGAAGCGTCCAGGCTGCGTGCCTTTGCTGTGCACCAGTATCTGGTTCGCAATGGCATTGACGAGGCCATGCTGGAGACCCGCTATTTCGGAGAAACAGAAGAGTATCTGATCGTTCGCAATGAGCGCACAGCAGCAGATCGCGACCGCAACCGCCGTGTGACCATCCTGATGTTGCGGCGCTGACAATCTGGCGAACTTCCCCCGCGTCCGGTCGAAATTCCCCTTCTATCCCTGTACAATGCCCGCTCTTTTGCGCCCCGCCATTTCTGAAAACTGCAACTGCAAGGAGTCAATGATGTCTGCCATCAAGAAAGTCGTGCTCGCCTATTCCGGTGGTCTCGACACCTCGGTCATCGCCAAATGGCTGATGGAAACTTATCAATGTGAAGTTGTCACCTTCACCGCCGATCTGGGCCAGGGTGAGGAAGTGGAGCCAGCGCGCGCCAAGGCGCAGGCCATGGGCATCAAGGAAATCTATATCGACGATCTGCGCGAAGAATTTGTGCGTGACTTCGTGTTCCCGATGTTTCGCGCCAACACCATCTATGAAGGCGAGTATCTGCTGGGCACTTCCATTGCGCGCCCCCTGATTGCCAAGCGTCTCATTGAAATCGCCAACGAAACCGGCGCCGATGCCATTTCCCATGGCGCCACAGGCAAGGGAAACGATCAGGTGCGTTTTGAACTGGGTGCCTATGCGCTCAAGCCAGGAGTCAAAGTAATTGCACCCTGGCGTGAATGGGATCTGACATCGCGTGACACGCTGATGGCATATTGCGAGAAGCATGGTATTGCTGTTGAGAAGAAGCGCGGCACCAAGTCTCCTTATTCGATGGATGCCAACTTGCTGCATATCTCCTACGAAGGCGATCTGCTGGAAGACCCGCGTTCGGAGCCGGAAGAAGACATGTGGCTGTGGACAGTGTCCCCGGAAAATGCACCGAACACTCCGACCTATATCGATCTGGAATACGTGAAAGGCGATATCGTGGCGATCAATGGTGAAAAGATGTCACCCGCCACTATTCTCGCAACGTTGAACAGGATTGCAGGCGCCAATGGCATTGGCCGTCTGGATCTGGTGGAAAACCGTTACGTGGGAATGAAGTCCCGTGGCTGCTACGAAACACCAGGCGGCACAGTGATGCTGAAGGCGCACCGTGCGATTGAATCGCTGACTCTGGATCGAGAGTTGGCGCACCTGAAGGATGAGTTGATGCCGCGTTATGCGTCACTGATCTATAACGGTTACTGGTGGTCACCGGAGCGTCTTGCGTTGCAGCAGTTGATCGACTACTCGCAGCAGTTTGTGAACGGCAAGGTACGTCTGAAACTCTACAAGGGTAACGTGATTCTGGCGGGTCGTGAGTCTGCAGATTCGTTGTTCGACATGAAGATCGCAACCTTCGAAGATGATGCCGGTGCCTACAATCAGGCAGACGCCGGTGGCTTCATCAAGTTGAATGCGCTACGCATGCGTATTGCTGCCAACAAGGGCCGCAAGTTCAACTGATCTGTGTGATGATCTCTCTCCGTAGCACGATCTGCGCTATGGGGAGAGGCATCGCCGGACACGCCACGTGAATACATCCATGTAGGGCTCAATCGCGCCATCCATGGCGCTCAATGGTCCGTCGCTGCCCCTCCCCATAGCACATATCTCATTTCAATTTTGCATCATTGCACTGCGCGCGATTCTCTGAATTGGCACAGTGCGGCAGCGTGCTCAATCCACTGAAATCTTGCCCCGATACTCACACAGATCTTCAATGATGCACGACCCGCACTTTGGCTTGCGCGCGATGCAGGTGTAGCGGCCGTGCAGGATCAACCAGTGGTGGGCATCCAGCAGATATTCCGCAGGTACAAACTTCAGCAGATTTTTTTCCACTTCCAGAACATTCTTGCCAGGCGCAATTCCCGTGCGATTCGACACGCGGAAAATATGCGTGTCCACTGCCATGGCAATCTGTCGAAAGGCAGTGTTCAACACCACGTTCGCCGTCTTGCGGCCAACGCCCGGAAGCGCTTCCAATGCTTCTCTGCTATCGGGTACCTGGGAGTCGTGGTGCTCGATCAATGCGGCGCAGGTCTTGATGATATTCTCTGCCTTGCTGTTGAACAGACCAATGGTCTTGATGTAGGACTTCAGGCCATCGACACCGAGAGCGTAAATTTTTTCTGGTGTATTGGCGACCTTGTAAAGTTTACGTGTCGCCTTGTTGACGCCGACGTCGGTTGCCTGTGCGGAGAGAATCACGGCAATCAACAGTTCAAACGTGGATGAATATTCCAACTCTGTTACTGGCTGCGGATTTTCGGCACGCAGGCGCCGGAAAATTTCTTCGCGTTTCACTTTGTTCATCGTTCAGCTTTCACTCTCTCTGCGTAATGCTGCCTTGCGCGCTTTGGCGCGCAGCACGGCCGCCTGTATATCGATGCGAGCCTGATCCGTACTCATCACAGGTGCAGCTGATTGCGATTCTGGTGTGGGTGCAATCGGAGCAGACTTCGCAGCAAGGCGCTTGCTCTGCTGCACTTCGCGAACCGCCGCCAAGCGCTGTTCGCGAAACTCGAAACGTCCGCGCCAGTAATCCGACAGGCGCTTCTTTTCCTGTGGATCGGGGATGCGTCCATCTTCCGGCAGGGGCAGCATATCAATGCAGTCCACAGGGCAAGGGGCTACGCAGAGATCGCAGCCGGTGCACTCGGAAATCATCACAGTGTGCATCTGTTTGGCGGCACCGAGGATGGCATCCACCGGACAGGCCTGAATACATTTGGTGCAACCAATGCATTCAGCCTCGCGTATGAAGGCGACCAGGCGCTCCTGCTCAATGCCATTGTCAGGATTGAGGGGAACAACGTCGCGGTTCAACAGAGTAGCGAGTTCGTGAATCGTCGTGCTGCCACCTGGAGGACACTTGTTGATCGCATCCCCGGCACTGATTGCCTCAGCATAGGGTTTGCAGCCAGCGTAGTTACACTTGCCACATTGGGTCTGCGGCAACAGGACGTTGATTCTCTCGCTGAGTGATGGCGCTTGCGGATCCATGATGAATGCTTGTGGTTGACTCCAAGTGCTGCGTGGCGAGCTGGGGCGGACTTCCGGCTGCCTGGATGGGCCGGAATTCTAGCACGCCTGCAACACCCCGCGCAGAAACGTGGTGGCCTCGCCAGCGAGCACTACTCTTGGTGCTGCATTCTCCAGATGCAGCAGGCCACCACGAGTCGAGCACTGTTCGGCAATCATGTGGGTCTTGCCCAGTCGCTCCGCCCAATAGGGAACAAGCGCGCAGTGCATGGCTCCGGTGACCGGGTCTTCGGGAATGCCGATGGAGGGTGCGAAGAAGCGCGACACGAAATCCACATGAGCATCGGCACCACCATTGTTGCGTGCTGTGAGCATCAATGCCCGCCAGGGCAGAGCCTCGATCACCTGCATGTCGGGTTGATAAAGTCGCACTTCCCGCACCGAGTCCACTTCGATCAGCAGATCCTGTGCGGTCACGGCGATCTCCACTGGACTCACACCCAGCGCTTCGATCACTGTTTTTTCGAGGGAACTGACTGACACCGAAGCAGCCGGAAAATCGAGAGCGATCGTGCCATTCCGTCTGGCCGCCGTCAGTTCGCCGCTGCGTGTGGTGAATATCAGTGCCTCCTGTCTGTGCCCAAGCTCGTTCCACAGCACATGGGCACTGGCCAATGTGGCATGACCACACAACGGTACTTCTGTGGTGGGAGTGAACCAACGCAGTTGCCAGCGGCCACTGGCCTCGGGTACCAGAAATGCCGTTTCCGCCAGATTGAACTCGGCTGCTACCTGCTGCATCCACAGTTCCGAGGCCGGGTGGGTGAGAACCACCACGGCGGCTGGATTGCCACGAAAGAGTTCTCCGGTAAAGGCGTCAACGATATACGCAGGGACTTCGCTGCTATTTGGTAAGACTGACATCTGGTTCTCCATTCCTGTGGAGCGGGCCTCGCCCGCGATTTCGATGTTTACTTTAAGCCTCCCTCTGCATACAGTACAGATGCAAATAAACCAAATTGAATCGATACAGATTGAATTGTTGCATAACTGTACTGGCTTGCCGTTACACGACTGTATCGCTCTACACAGTACTGCTCTGCAGGGATAAAAGGGAGAGGAATTCCATGGCGCATCTCTACAACGCGTTGGCACTGGAGCTCGCCAGCCGCATTGATGCCGGTGTCTACCAGACGGGGCAGCGGCTGCCTGGCGTCCGTGCCACCAGCCAGACACGAGGTGTCAGCACAGCGACGGCTGTGGCGGCCTATCGGAAACTGGAGGACGATGGTTATATCGAGTCGCGACCGCGCTCGGGCTTTTATGTTCGCAACCGTGTGCGCGCTGCTCTGCCAGAACCTCGCCAGTCGCGCCGATCTGCCAGGCCCATTCCGGTCAACGGTCAGCAAATGATGCTTGGACTGGTACAGAGTGCGCAGCGCACGGACCTGATTCGTTTCGGCACCGCCGTGCCGGATCATTCCTACCTTCCCACCCGTGCGATCGAGAAGGCTCTGGCCAGTGCAGTGCGCATGAATCGTATCCAGATATCGTCCTACGAATTCTCTCCGGGACTGCTGTCGCTGCGGCAACAGATCGCGCGCAGGATGGGCGAGGCCGGTTGCATCACTGATCCGGACGATGTGCTGATCACCAATGGCTGCCAGGAATCGCTGTATCTCGCGCTGAAGTCGCTGACAGTGCCGGGCGATGTTGTCGCGGTGGAATCACCGACCTACTATGGTCTGTTGCAGGTGATTGATGCGCTGGGACTCAAGGCGTTGGAGATTCCGACTCATCCAGGCGAGGGCATGGGTGTCGAGGCTCTGCAGTTGGCGCTTGAACAGTGGCCCGTCAAGGCCTGCGTGGTGACACCGAATTTCAACAATCCTCTTGGGTGCCTGATGCCCCATGACCGGCGTGTGACGTTGCTGGACCTGGCGCGTCGGCACGGACTCTCACTCATCGAAGATGATATTTACGGTGATCTCGGTTTCGATCAGCGCAGGCCGGACACGCTGCTGGGATTGGCGCAGAGCATGGGCATCGCTGATCTTGTCATCTACTGTTCCTCGTTTTCCAAGACGCTGGCGCCGGGGCTGCGGATAGGCTGGCTGGTCTCCACGGCGCACCGCGACACGTTGACCTTCCAGAAATTCGTGATGAACTCGGCGAGTCCCAGTATCACGCAACTGGCGGTGTGCACGATGCTGGAGAGCGGGCGTTATGAGCGACATATCCGTGGCATGCGTCAGTCCATGGCGCAGGTAGTGCATCGCATGGCAGATCGTCTTTGCCAGCACTTCCCGATGCAAACCTGCATCACACGTCCGCAGGGTGGGTTCGTGATCTGGGTGGAATTGCCGAATGGGGTGGACGCCAATATGCTGGCCCAGCGCGCTTTGGAAAAGGGTATCAGCATAGCGCCGGGGCCGCTGTTTTCTGCCACTCAAAAGTACAGGAACCACATTCGGCTGTCGTGTGCAGTATTGTGGAACGAACGTGTAGAGAAAGCGTTGCGGACTCTCGGTCAGTTGGTAAAGGACGCTGCAGATTGATATCTGGTGGTTGAATGCGCTGTCTCAAGTTCATCGCGGCAATGTGTCAGAATCGCATCGGCACTCTCGGGAATCGCAAAGGTCTCCCCGTGCCAGTGAAACACCCGTGTTGATTCCGGCAGGCGGAACAACGCGCCGGCATTTTCCGGAAGAGTGCATGAGGCAATATCGATCCACCCATCACCACCAGAAGATCCACGTCGGTCAGCGCATGCTGCTGGTCCAGCCAATGCTGAATACTGCCAGGGCCTTCGAATGCAACGTGCTGGAATATGTGGGCCTTCATCGTGATGTCTCCCTGCTGCAATCACCGGACGTGTGAAGCTGGCAATTCTAGCCGAAATCAGAAACCATGCTGCCATGAACCTCATGGCACGATCTCAGCTCTCAGGATCAGCAGTTTTCACATCGATTTTCACAACAACAATCATTAAAGGTGAACGAGCATGGAAAAGAGCAAATGGTACGAAATCCCGGTCGGGGTCGGTGCCGCACTGGCACTGGGCTGGATACTGGTGGGTAATACTGCGGCACAGGCTCCCGTAGACCCGAGCAATTTCGTTGGCGGGGAACCGATACGTGAGACCGCAGACGATGCTGCTACTTCACGCCTGCGCTTTGCCGCCGGAGTGCGGTCCAACTGGCATCATCATTCTGGCGGACAATTGCTGATGATTCTGGAAGGCCGTGCGGTCACCCAGGTACGCGGCGAGGAGCTCAAGGAGATGCACCCGGGCGAGCCGTGGTGGACAGATCCTGGTGTACAGCACTGGCATGGTGCTCATCCCGAAGAAGATGCCTATCAACTTACCATCACGGTCGGTACCACAACGTGGATGGAAGCTGTCGGCGATGATTTGTATCAATCCACACCAGCACGGAACTGATACCGGATTTGGAGAGAGGCCATGCTCAAGAATCACGTCTACCGTTTACTCCGCGCCATCCCGTTCGTGCTTGCCCTCGCCATTGTTCTGGTCACGAGGCTGCCCAGCGCACAGGAGGCCCCGATGGAATTGACCGCGGAAATGATCGCCGCTACCGGCAGTTTTCTCGACAGTCTCAACGCTGAGCAGCGCGCCAGGGCCGTGTTTGATTTCGATGCCGAAGAGCGCCTCAACTGGCACTTCATTCCGCGTAGCCGCCAGGGCGTTTCGCTGAAGGAACTGGATGCCGTTCAACTGCCTCAGGCCACGTCTTTGCTGCGCACCTTCCTGAGTCCCATGGGCTACGAAAAAACCGAGCAGGTACGCAGTCTCGAAGTAGTACTGCTGGAGATCGAAGTCAATGGCCGCTTCGTGCGCGACCCTGACCTCTACTACCTCACCGTCTTTGGCGCACCTTCTCTTGAAGGTGAATGGGCCCTGCGCTTCGAGGGGCATCATCTGGCCTTCAACTGGACGTTCGCAGGCGGTATGGGACTGACCAGTACGCCACAGTTTGTCGGCAGCAATCCGGCTGAAGTGCGTTCAGGGGCACTCACAGGATTGCGCGTGCTGGCAGCAGAGGAGGACCTGGCGAGGGCATTGCTCAAGTCCCTGTCCGCCGAGCAGTCGGCCGTCGCGATCCTGCCAGGCGAGGCGCCGGGTGACATCATTACGGGCTCAAACCGCGAAGTGACTGCGCTTGAAGATGTTGGTATCGCTTACCCGCAATTGACTGCGCAGCAGCAGACACAACTGATGCGCATCATCGAACAGATTGCGGCTGTGCAACCGGCTGAAATTGTCGCGGAACGCATGGCCGGAATTCGTGCTGAGGGTGTCGAGAATCTCAAATTCGCCTGGATGGGCGGCGGCGAGTTGGGAGATCCGCATTACTACCGGATTCAGGGACCAGGTTTTCTGATCGAGTACGACAACACGCAGAACGATGCCAACCACATTCATCTGGTGTGGCGCGACTTCGAAGGGGATTTCGGACGTGACCTGTTGCGCCTGCACTATGACGCGGTTGCGCAGGCGGGGCAGGGGCACAGTCATTGATCGATGAAAGGGGCTCCTTAAATCAGCACCAGGTGCTCTGGTCCGGCGCCTGAGACTGCCCGGATGGGCACAGCATGATCGAAAGTAACGAATACTCCGGAGTGACGTACTGCAAGCGCCAGTAAATAGGCGTCAGTCAGTTGGCGGGCATTGAAGAGCTGCTGCCAGTCGAACAGACTGCTATCGAGGAGCGAAACCTTATCCGGCCAGAATTCATGTTGAGGAGCAAGTGTGGCATCGCGCAGGCGGGAGGAGATCTCCACGGGCGATCGGGAGTTGGGATAGGCCGCCTGCGACATGATCCGGATACAGCCATTCTGGGTAATGGGGCAGGACGCCCAACCTTCGGTGATGTGCGCACGTAGCCAGTGCATCGCCTGCGTATGATGGACATGTGAACTGTCCAATAGAGCAATCAGCACATTGACATCCAGCAAGGCGCGCATCAGACCCCCAGTTCATCCCGCAGTTTGTCTACCATCGCATTACTCACCAGCGTGTCGGTGCCAGCGGCGAGTGGGCGAAAGCCATAGCAGGCGGGCGGCTCGTTGACCGAGTCATTGGATTGCCCGCTTTTCACTCCAACTCCCTGTAACAGGGCTTGCCGTGCCAACGCGGAAATTATCTCGCCGGTCGTCTTTCCCTGCCGGTGCGCCAGTTCCTTTGCAGCACTGAGAACGGAGTCTTCGATATCGAGTGTGGTGCGCATGATTTATCTCCTGCATCTGATGCGGTGATGCTATCTCATCAAATGTGGAATGGCAAAGGATTCCATACCTCCATGGTTTGCAGCCCTTACCGGGCCGTGATGTACTAGCTCCATCGAGTGAAATAGAGACGGAGAAAGCATTGAGCCAGTCAGACCGTGACAAATGGAACCAACGCTACCGAGAGGGTGCGTACAGCGAGCGTTCTCACTCGGCCGTATTCCTGACAGCCCAGATGCCGATAGTTCTCGGGCAACAAACGGCAGCGAGGACCTCTGACCATCTGCGGGCGCTCGACCTTGCCTGCGGTGCAGGCCGCAACGCCTTTTACCTTGCTGATCTGGGCTACCATGTCGACGCGGTGGATGTCTCGGCCGACGCCATCGCCCGAGCGCGCAGCAACAACACGGATCAGCAGAATATTCGCTGGATCGAGTACGATCTGGACGATGGTTTGCCGCCGGAAATACTTTCCGAATCGCAGCAGTACGACCTGGTGATCATGATCCGCTATCTCGATGTCGCGCTGGCACAGGCGGCCGCACTGCAACTGCGACCAGGCGGGTATCTGGTGTGCGAAGCGCATCTGGTGACCGATCAGGAAGTTGCCGGACCGAGTGGATCGGCCTTTCGCGCCGTTCCGGGAGAATTACGGGAAGCAGCTCGGGGATTGGAGCTGGTGTCCTACTGGGAGGGCATCACGCAGGACCCGGACAATCAACCTGTAGCGCTGGCCCGTCTCGTGGCGCACGCTGTTGGAGAATCTGGTGACCACCGCACCTCCGCGTGACAGAGACATCGAAATGGCCAACGCCCGGATCAGATCAGCGCAGCGATTTACTCCGGTGGGGCGTCCTCAGGGCTGAATTCACCTGCCTCATGGAGTATCATCTGCGCCCTTGACGCCGCGCCAGTTGAGGGCGGCCTTACAGAAATCTGATAAGTGATGGTGATCAACGTGAAGAAATGGCAATGCCTGGTATGCGAATTCATATACGACGAAGCCCTCGGCCTGCCCGATGAAGGCATCCCGCCCGGTACACGCTGGGAAGATATTCCCGATGACTGGTGCTGCCCGGATTGTGGCGTAGGCAAGGAAGACTTCGAAATGGTGGAGATGTGACCCGGTAACAGGCTCGCCAACACAACTCTCCAAGTCAGGCTCCAAAAGGAATTCGACAAGTGTCAAACACCCAACAACGCCGCATCCTCGTCACCATGGCACTGCCGTACGCCAACGGCCCCATTCATCTGGGTCATATTCTCGAGGCCGTGCAGACCGACATCTGGGTCCGCTTTCAGAAACTGAAGGGGGAAGACTGCGTTTACGTCTGCGCCGACGATACTCACGGCACCGCCATCATGCTGCGTGCCGAAAGCGAAGGCATTGCACCCGAAGACCTGATCGCGCGCGTGAGTCTGGAGCATCAGCGTGACTACGCGGCCTTCAACATCGGCTTCGATCATTTCCACTCGACCCACTCGCCCGAAAACAAGGTGTTGTCGCAGGAAATCTACACGGTGCTGCGCGCCAATGGCCATATCGCCAGTCGCACCATCACCCAACTCTTCGATCCCGAGAAGAACCTGTTCCTGGCCGACCGCTTCATCAAGGGCACCTGCCCGAAGTGCAAGTCACCGGATCAGTACGGCGATAACTGCGAAGTCTGCAATGCCACCTACAACCCGACGGAACTGATCAACTCCCGCTCCACACTCTCCGGCGCCACGCCAGTGGAAAAGGAGTCCGAGCACTTCTTCTTCACACTGCCAGTGTTTACCGAATTTCTGAAGCAGTGGACCCGCAGCGGCACCTTGCAGGAACAGGTCATCAACAAGCTCAACGAGTGGCTGGAAGGCGGCCTGCAGGAGTGGGACATCAGCCGCGACGCACCATACTTCGGCTTCGAGATTCCCGACGAACCGGGCAAGTATTTCTACGTGTGGTTGGATGCACCGATCGGCTACATGGCGAGTTTCCAGGCGCTGTGCGAGAAGAGCGGTCGCAGCTTCGACGAATACTGGCGCCCCGGCCACAACACCGAGCTCTATCACTTCATCGGCAAGGACATCGTCAATTTTCACACGCTGTTCTGGCCCGCGATGCTGACCAGCGCGGGCTATCGCACGCCTACTGGTGTAAACGTGCACGGTTTCATGACGATCAACGGCCAGAAGATGTCGAAGTCACGTGGCACCTTCATCAATGCCAGCGATTATCTGGATCATCTGGACCCGGAATATCTACGCTATTACCTCGCCGCCAAACTCTCCAGCGCCGTGGACGACCTCGATTTGAATCTTTCGGACTTCGTGGCGCGCGTGAATTCGGACGTCGTTGGCAAAGTGGTGAACATCGCCAGCCGCTGCGCCGGATTCATCAACAAGGGCTTCGACGGCATGCTCTCTGCCACCTGCAGCGAACCCGAGCTGGTGCAGGAATTCCAGGCCGCCAAGAACGAGATCGCCGCGCACTACGAAGCACGTGATTACAGCAAGGCGCTGCGCCAGATCATGGCGCTGGCCGACAAGGCCAATCAGTACATCGCCGACAAGGCACCGTGGACGCTGGCCAAGACCGACAAGCAGTCACCGGAAGTGCAGGACATCTGCAGCACCGGCCTCAATATGTTCCGTCTGCTCATCAGCTATCTCAAGCCCGTGTTACCCACCATGGCGGAGAAGGCAGAGAGTTTCCTGGCCATAGAGCCACTGCAATGGAACAGCGTGGACAGCATTCTGCTCGGTCATCGCATCAGCACCTTCGTGCCATTGATGACCCGCGTGGAACCCGACAAGGTGGCTGACATGATGTCGGCTGTTCTGGCGAGCCAAACGACGCCAGTCGCCGCGAGCAATGAGATGGTGGAAGAGGGCGCACCCGCGATAGACAGCCCGTTGGCGCATGACCCCATCGTTGCGGAGATCGAATACCCCGACTTCGCCAAGGTCGATCTGCGCATTGCGCGCATCATCAACGCGACGCACGTTGAAGGCTCAGACAAACTGCTGCAATTGACGCTGGACCTCGGCGTTGGCGCCGACGGCAAGGAAGTGAAGCGTAATGTCTTCTCCGGCATCAAGTCTGCCTACGAGCCAGAAGCGCTGGTGGGGCGTTTGACAGTCATGGTCGCGAACCTTGCGCCGCGCAAGATGAAGTTCGGGATGTCCGAGGGGATGGTGCTCGCCGCCGGTCCTGGGGGCAAGGACATCTGGCTGCTGGAACCGGATAGCGGAGCGCAACCGGGGATGCGGGTCGTGTGATGACTGAATGGAAGGGAGCTGCGGCTCCCTTTTTTTCGCCTCGAATAAAGTTTGTCCTGGTTGTGGAGTCGGGATTACACTCCCGTCATGTTATATGGTGTCAGTCGTTCATCAAGGCGCAGTGGGATTAGCGGGCAAGTGACCTGATAACAATCCACAGAGACAAATTGCCTGGATACTATGCAGGAAAAGCAATTGGTTGGCGGGGCCTGATTTCGACTGGTCAGAATTATGAGGCCGCCTGCCAAGATTTATTATGAGGCTGTAGGCCTCCCTAATTGGCTGTTATGTTCCTCGGAGGCCATAGTGCAATGCTGGATATGCGGAGAACCAGCGAGTAGCGGAGAGCACAAGCTAAAAGCTTCTGACTTGCGAGCGCAGTTTAAAAATATCTCACAGCAGAAACCGCTATATCTTCATACACAAGCGAGAAAGAATCTTAGAATTGGAAGCATAAAGAAGTCGCGAGCTCTGAAGTCGAGTGTACTCCTTTGCCACGATTGCAATACCAATTTGACAGCGCCTTATGATAAGGCCTGGGAAAAATTGTCGAAACACTTGCGGAACGCCAAGGGATTGAGGAAGGGGATTATAGTGAAAATTTCAAAATTCTTCCCTGGCTGCACTAAACAAGGGATGCTCAATGTTCATCTCTATTTCGTGAAACTTTTTGGTTGCGCTATCAAAGAGCAAGGAATTCCAATTGATATCGGTCCCTTTCAGCAGTCCATCCTGACAGGAATAGCCCATCCGAAAGTTCGGATTGCTATTGGGGTCAATAAATCTATGACTACTGGAAGCTCTGATCTAGAGCTTGCAAGTCTGAACGGAAAGCCGGCTTTTGCTACTTGGTTTTATGTAACGGGGTGTATCGCAGTAAATATCATGTATGCTGAGCCAACTGAGCGTAGGCAAGGTCTAATAGGCGCATGGCATCCAAGTACAATCTCAAAGAGGATTGCTCTGCTTGAGTACTGACCATAACAATCTGTTCCTGAGAGACCAAAGTATGTCGTCATGCCTTTTGCTTGCGCAAAAGCCACGCCAACATACCTTGGCGCCAGAACAAGTGACTATGGTTTAAATCAAGTATTTCTAGCTCATTTTTGCTTGCCAATGCGTCCCGCTTTTCATCATCGCATTCAGTATGGTTAGCTGCTTTCTCATGCATGCCACCATTGCGACTTTCT
>JAUXNX010000008.1 GCA_030682575.1 Gammaproteobacteria bacterium | reverse complement strand
TGTAGGCTCGTCGTCCGCCGTCCCTGGCGGCCGACGGTCTGACGTGAGGAGGGCAAGCACCACCGCTCTACCATTTGTGTGGCGTCGGGATTGCAGAAGCATGCGTGTCAGCTAAAGCATTGCTCATCCACGAATTGGGTTCGTGCGGCACCATCGCGAGCTCGTTCCACATGGTGGTACTGCCAACAGGACGGTTACCACTGAAATAGATTTGTGACGTGGGGCGCAGCCATGCCGGACCGTCAGCCGCCAGGGACGGCGGATGACGAGCCCCCATGGATGGGTTCACGGCGTGTCCGGCTCTCCCCTACCCTGCAGCACGGCTCGGGGTCCGTAGTGCAACCCCACGCCCTGCTCGGCATCCGTAGTACTGCCTTTCGTAGTGCGAATTAATGGCGCGCAGTATAAACTTGTCGGCACTTACATGACAGCAATGAACAGATACAGCGGCGAATCACGGGGCGGGACAGGGCATGAGCATTGCAGCGGGCTCGAAGAAAAGGGACAAGATGTCCGGGAACGCCGTTGATCTTGCAGGGTTTCTCAATTACCTCGCCAACGCCGGCCACCTCAGCCAACAAGACTGCGAACTCCTGCTCAACAAACGCCGCGATCGCGACGATATCAAGAAACCATTGCTCGCCTGGATCGCCGAACAGAACCTGATTGATCAACTTCCTCCCGGCCGTATCCTCGATATCGAGATGCTTGCACGTCTGCTCGCAGAACAGGCAGAGCAGGATTACTACCGCATTGATCCTCTCAAGATCGATGTCGCCCAGGTCACTCAGGTGATGTCCTACGCATTCACCCAGCGCCATAACATTCTTGCAGTGGAGGTTCGCCCTCACGAGGTATTGATCGCCAGCGCCGAACCGTACATCAACTCCTGGGAAGCCGACCTGGAACATGTTCTTCAGAAGCGCATCCATCGTGTTGTCGCCAATCCACTGGAGATCAAGCGCCTGACCACCGAGTTCTACAGTCTTGCCAACTCGATCAGTCATGCCAGCAGAGGCAACACCAGGACGGTGCCAGGTCTCGGCAATCTGGAACAGATGCTGGAACTGGGCAACATCAAGGACCCGGAGGCGAACGACCAGCACATTGTCAGCATTGTGGACTGGTTGCTGCAGTACGCCTTCGATCAGCGCGCCAGTGACATTCACATCGAGCCACGCCGCGAAAAGGGCAACGTCAGGTTCAGAATCGATGGCGTGCTCTACACGGTGTATGCGCTGCCAATGCAGGTGATGAATGCAGTCACCAGCCGTCTGAAAATTCTTGGCCGCATGAACGTCGCAGAGAAGCGTCGCCCGCAGGACGGAAGACTGAAGACCAAGAGCCCGAGCGGTGAAGAAATCGAGTTGCGGCTCTCGACACTGCCGACTGCATTCGGCGAAAAACTCGTGATGCGAATCTTCGATCCGGAAGTGCTGCAGCGCCCATTCGAGAGTCTGGGGCTGGTTGGCGACGATCTCGAGCGCTGGAAGAAAATCATCAGCAACAATCACGGCATTGTCATCATTACCGGCCCGACAGGAAGCGGCAAGACCACGACGCTGTACTCGACACTCAAGACGCTGGCCACCGACGAAGTGAATGTCTGCACCATCGAAGATCCGATCGAGATGGTGGAGCCGCGCTTCAATCAGATGCAGGTGCAGGAAAACATCGATCTCGATTTTGCCAGCGGTGTGAAGGCATTGCTGAGGCAGGACCCGGACATCATCATGATCGGTGAGGTGCGTGATCTCGCGACCGCCGAGATGGCAATTCAATCGGCGCTCACCGGCCACCTCGTCTTTACCACGCTGCACACCAACGATGCTCCTTCCGCAATTACACGCCTATTGGAACTGGGTGTGGCACCTTACCTCATCAAGGCCACAGTCATCGGTGTGGTAGCGCAACGCCTTGTGCGCGTGCTGTGTCCGCACTGCAAGACCGAGTCGGCGATCAGCGAAGAGGACTGGAAAGTGCTGACGAGTCCGTGGAAGGCGCGTCATCCGAAAACAGTCGCGCAGAGTGTCGGGTGTCTCGAATGTCGTGAGACCGGATTCAAGGGCAGACAGGGCATCTATGAAGTCATGCCGATGACTGAATCATTGCAGCGTTTTGCTGACGAAAAATCCGATTTGCCGAAACTGCGCCAGGAAGCATATCGCGAAGGCATGCGCAGTCTGCGTCTCAGCGGTGCCCAGAAAGTGGCCGCCGGTATCACCACAGTCAACGAGGTGTTGCGCGTCACGCCAGAGCAGCAATAACGACGCGTCACCGCAGAGCTACCAAGCAGGAATTTATGTTGGAGACAAAGAATCTACCGTCCGCAGTAAAGTCCATTGTGGAACTTTATTGGGAAAGACTTCTTGAAAGAGAAAATGCCCAGACAGAAAGTGTTCACACGCAAAGCAACATGGAAAAGCTGAGTGAACTGGCAACCAATGATGGCGCGTTCGCCAGTGAAATGTGTCGCGTCTGGGTTGCCAGTGACTACGCAGCCAACCTCTGCATCACGCAGCCGGAGATGGTCGTTGACCTCAAGCGCAGTGGCGAGCTGGAGCGACATGACAAGCATGACTTTGCTGCCGAACTTGCAGCGCGGCTGCAGATTCTCGACACGGTTTCCGAGTCCGAGCAGGATGCACAACTCAAACAACGGCTGCGTACCTATCACCAGCGGCAGATGTTGCGCATCATCTGGCGCGATGTTTGCGACAAGGCGGGAGTGGCAGAAATCTGCGCGGATATTTCCGGCCTTGCCGACGCCGCACTCGATAACAGTCTCAATATTCTGCACGCCTGGAGCGTGAAGAAATGGGGCGAGCCTTTCAGTGCTGGCAGCAATAAGAGCAGTCAGCGTCTCGTCATTATGGGCATGGGCAAGCTCGGCGCACATGAACTCAATCTCTCTTCCGACATCGATCTGATTTTCGCTTACCCTGATGCAGGCGATACGAAGCCGATAACCGGCGAGCCACTTACGAATCAACAGTTCTTCACGCGCCTGGGGCAGCGCCTCATCGACGTGCTCGACACTGTCACCAGCGATGGTTTCGTGTTCCGCGTTGACATGCGCCTGCGTCCTTACGGCAGCGAAGGGGCTCTCGTGTGCAGCTTCGACGCCATGGAAAATTACTATCAGAACCAGGGGCGCGATTGGGAGCGTTATGCGCTCATCAAGGCACGCATCGTGGCTGGAGATCAGGTGGCGGGTAAGGAATTGCTCAAACGTCTGCGGCCTTTCATCTATCGCCGCTATCTCGACTTCTCTGCCTTCGAGGCGCTGCGCAGCATGAAGATGCAGATCAACAAGCAGGTGCGCCGCAAGGGATTGAGTCAGGACATCAAGCTGGGGCCAGGTGGCATTCGCGAAGTGGAGTTCATCGTGCAGGCGCTGCAACTGGTGCATGGTGGTCGAGATCTGCGTCTGCAGGAGCCATCTCTGTACAAGGCCATGAGGGTGCTGGCCGAGAACGACTATCTGCCCGACTGGACGATAGACGAGTTGCGTGATGCCTATGACTTTCTGCGCAGGCTGGAGCACAAGCTGCAGGGTCTGGCCAACAAGCAGACGCAGATGCTGGTGACCAATGACATCGAGCGGCAACGCGTAGCACTGGCCATGAATCTTGCCAGTTGGGAAGAGTTGATCGAGCAACTGGACCAGCATCGCAGAGTGGTGCGTCAGCATTTCACCGCAGTGATCAAGGCAGAGGATGAGGATCAGCCTGCCGGACCATTGCCTGAAGAAAGCGATTGGGGGTCTTTATGGCGACAGGAAATGACGGCGACGCATGCCAGTGAATTTCTGGGCCGACATGGGTTCGAAGAGCCCGCACAAACAGCGGCGCTGATCGACGATTTCCGCAAGGACAGAACATTTGTGACGCTGCAGGGAGAAAGCCGTCAGCGCATCGACAAATTCATGCCAGTCCTGCTGCATGCTGTCGCACAGTCAGAACAACCCAGTCTTGGTTTCGCGCGTGTGCTGACACTGATCAGCGCAGTGAGTCGTCGCACGGCTTACGTGGTTCTATTGCTGGAAAATCCGGCGGCGTTGCAGCAAGTGATTCATCTCTGCACCGCGAGCCTGTTCGTGACGGAGTTTCTGAGCAAGCATCCGGTGCTGCTGGATGAGCTGCTCGGCGGCATCGATGAACCTCCGGTCAAGGCCGTGCTGCAGGAGGAGCTCGCCCAGCAGATTCTGCGCATTGATCCCGATAACTTCGAAGAGCAGATGGAAACTCTGCGCTACTTCAAACAGTCCCACACGCTGCAGGTGGCTGCCGCGCAGATCACCGGCAGATTGACTGTCATGAAGGTGAGCGACTATCTGACATTCACCGCCGAAGCCGTGCTGGAGCAGGTGCTGGGGTTATGCTGGAACTTCCTGGTACGCAAGCATGGCTATCCGGTCAACACCGAAGGCGCGCACGGCGAAATGGATTTTGTGGTGATCGGTTACGGCAAACTCGGCGGCATCGAGCTCAGTTATATTTCTGATCTCGATCTGGTGTTCCTGCACAGCGGTGCGCTGGACACCGACACGGTGGTGGTTGAGGGGCAGCGCAGCATCAACAGTCGCGAGTTCTACACGCGACTGGCACAGCGGATCATCATGATGCTCGGCACTTACACGATGTCGGGCAAGCTCTACGAGGTGGACATGCGTCTGCGTCCTTCGGGGGAGTCTGGTCTGCTGGTCAGTTCGATGGAAGCGTTTGCCTCCTATCAGCGTGACGAAGCCTGGACCTGGGAGCATCAGGCGCTGGTGCGAGCCCGCGCCGTGGCAGGCAGCAAGGCACTGCAGGACGGGTTCGACAAACAGCGTGCGATGATACTGGGCACTCGCCGGGATGCGCAGAAACTGAAGGACGATGTCGTGGCGATGCGGCAGCGCATGCGCGATGAGTTTGCGAAGAAGCCCGCGAGTGAGCGCGACAAACTTTCGTTCGTCATCAAGCAGGGACGTGGCGGCATTGTCGATATCGAATTCATTGTCCAGTATCTGGTGCTGGCCCATGGCGCCGACAATGCGGCACTACTCACCTATCCGGACAATGTCCGCATTCTGGAAGCCGCACGCGACGCAGGACTGCTCACCAGTGACCAGTTCCGGCAACTCACCGATGCCTACCTGGGACTGCGCTCCGCCCTGCATCACTTTGCGCTGGCACAGCATGATGTTGCCTGCCACGAGGTGACGGATGGCCGCGACGAACTGGACGCGCATCAGAAAGCGGTGAGCGGTATCTGGGAAGCCGTGTTTTCATGACAGCCACGATTCCGACAAATGCAAGCCCGGATAGCACAGCGTCAACCAGCAAGGTTCTGATAGTCGGGCCATCCTGGGTGGGCGACATGGTGATGGCGCAGGCGTTGTTCATGACGCTGCAGTCTGCAGCAGCGGTCGCTGGTGCCACTGCCGTCATCGATGTTCTGGCCCCGGTGTGGAGTCGCCCATTGCTGGAAAGGATGCCGCAGGTGCGACGCGCCATCGACCTGCCGTTTTCCCACGGTGAACTCAACCTCGCGGGTCGCTACAGGCTCGGGCATTCCTTGCGCAAGGAACGTTACGATCAGGTGATCGTGCTGCCCAACTCCTTCAAGTCCGCGCTGCTCACACTGTTCACCCGCAGCAGGAAGCGCACGGGTTGGCGCGGCGAGGCACGTGGCATGCTTCTCAATGATGTGCGGCAACTGGACACGAAGGCACTGCCGTTGATGGTGCAGCGCTTTGTGGCGCTCGGTTTGCCTGAGGGAGCACCGCTGCCGGAACCGCTGCCCAGGCCACAGCTGATTACCGACCCCGCGAGCGTTACTCAGGCAGTCACTGACATGCAGTTACATCTTGGTCGGCCTGTGCTGGTTATCTGCCCCGGTGCCGAGTTCGGCGATGCCAAGCAGTGGCCTGCAGAGCACTTCGCCAGTCTGAGTCGTCAGAAGATCGAGGATGGCTGGCAGGTGTGGATACTCGGTTCCGCGAAGGACACCAGCATCGCCACTGTCATCAAAGGCCAACTGCCGGAAGACCAGCATCGCCACTGCCACGATCTGACAGGCAGGACTTCGCTGGCGCAGGCCATTGATCTGATGTCGCTGGCGCAAGCGGTGGTCAGCAATGACTCAGGGCTGATGCACGTTGCTGCTGCGCTGGCGCGGCCCATCGTCGCCCTGTACGGATCGACCTCGGCCGACTTCACCCCTCCGCTGGCAGATAACGTACAATTGCTCGCAATCGATATCAGCTGCCGCCCCTGTTTCGAGCGCACCTGCCCGTTGCAGCACAAACGCTGTCTGGTGGATCTGACGCCGCAACAGACGCTCAATGCACTGGATCAGGTGCTGGCTCGCGCCGGTACACCAATTCATATCTCAACAGCAGGACACTAGCGTTGCGAGTTCTCATAGTAAAAGTCTCTTCCCTCGGGGATATCATCCACACATTGCCCGCAGTGACAGACGCAAAGAACGCCAACCGACGCCTGCAGTTCGACTGGGTGGTAGAAGAGAGTTTCGCGGAAGTGCCTGCGTGGCACCCGGGGGTCGAGCGTGTGATTCCCGTTGCCTTCCGGCGTTGGCGCAAGGGCATCTTCAGCGCGCTGCGCAGTGGTGAATTTGCAGCGTTCAACGAGGATCTCAAGCAGACACACTACGATCTGGTGATTGACGCCCAGGGTCTCATCAAGAGCGGTATCATCAGCAGATTGTCGCGGGGGCTGACCATCGGCCTGAGCAACAGCACGGTCAAGGAGCCGTTGGCGACACTGTTCTACAACAAGCGGATTTCTGTCCCCAGGGAAGAACATGCGGTACAGCGTGTTCGCGAGTTGTTCTCCCGTGCGTTGAACTATCCCCTGCTGCCAGCAAACATGGAGAGCATTGACTACGGACTGAATCTTGCGCGGATCGGCGTGACAGAAAATCTCCAGGACAGCGGCATGCTGGTGTTCCTGCACGGCACCACCTGGCAGTCCAAGCACTGGCCTGAACCGTACTGGCGCGAACTCGCAAGACTTGCCACTGCGCATGGATACACCGTGCGATTGCCCTGGGGCAATGATAATGAACGCAAGCGCGCTCATGCCATTGCCGATGGTATCGCCGGGGTTTCAGTGTTGGAGAGACAGACATTGACCGGCATGGCGCAACAGATTGCGTTGGCCGATGGTGTGATTGGTGTGGATACCGGACTGGGTCATCTGGCGGCGGCACTGGCAACACCCACGCTCACGCTCTACGGGCCGACCAATCCTGGCCTCGCAGGCACATTCGGAAGACATCAGGCCCGACTTTCCTCCACCTTGCCGTGTGCGCCGTGCATGAGCAAGACCTGCCACTACGAAGGCCCGGCCATTACGGACTCTGTTACCACTGACAGTGGCGACAGCAAGGAGTTCACTGTGAGGCCTCCCTGTTTCAGCTCCAATCCCCCTGCACAGGCGCTGGCAGCGCTCGAACAGGTGATGGCGCAACGCAAGAGGAGCATCCGGATCGCATGACACTCGCGTTCCTCATCTATTCCTACTTTCCCTACGGTGGCCAGCAGCGCGATTTTCTGCGCGTGGCCAGGGAGTGTGCCGCTCGCGGGCATGAGGTGAAGGTGTATACGATGAAATGGCATGGCGAGCGGCCGGAGGGGATTCAGATCAATATTATGCCGGTGAGAGGTCTGGCAAGTCATGTTCGCTATCGGCGCTTTGCTGCAGCGGTAGCTGCATTGCTGCAGTCACAGCCGGTCGACGGTGTTGTCGGCTTCAACAAGATGCCCGGCCTTGATGTGTACTTCGCCGCCGATCCCTGCTTTGCAGAACGCGCCTTGAAGGAGCGGGGATTCTACTATCGCTTCACACCGCGCTATCGACACTTCAGTGAATATGAACGGGCAGTGTTTGGCGCCGACTCCACTACTCACGCCCTGCTACTCTCACCATTGCAGAAGCGCCAGTTCGCTCATCATTATCCCGGCTGTGAGTCGCGTCTGCATGATATTCCGCCCGGCATCAGCCGTGATCGACAACCGCCAGCGAATGTGGCCGAGATTCGCGCGCAGTTCCGCAGTGAATTCGGGCTGCACGATGACGACCTGGCGGTGCTGCAGATCGGCTCCGGGTTCGTGGTCAAGGGCGTGGATCGTTCGCTGCGTGCGCTCGCTGCAATGCCGGACAGTGTTCGCGACAGAACCCGCTATCTGCTGGTCGGCCAGGACAAGCCCAACAAGTTCAAGCGCCTCGCACACAGTCTGGGTATCGCTGACAACTGTACATTCCTTTCAGGTCGCGATGACATCCCCCGCTTCCTGTTCGGTTGTGATCTGTTGTTGCATCCAGCATACAGCGAGAGCGCCGGTTATGTGTTGCTGGAGGCTACCATTGCGGGTCTGCCCGTGCTCACCACCGACACGTGTGGCTATGCTTTTCACATTACTCGTGCCGGAGCCGGAGAGGTGTGTTCATCGCCATTCAGTCAGGCGGACCTGAATCGGCGCCTGTTGCAGATGTTGACTTCGGATCAACGCAGCATCTGGCATGCCAATGGCATCCGTTACGGACAGACAGTCGATCTGTACAGCATGCCGACAACGGTGGCAGGCTTGATCCAGACACTCATCACCGCCAGGCGCATGAGGGAGGCAAAGTCGTGATCGTCAATCTGCGCGAAGAATTCGCAAAGGCGTGGGCAGGCAGCGATCCGTTCGAGCGTGTCGATGCTCTCGAAGGAGTCGTCTATCGCAACGTCAAGGGTCGGCGCACACTGCAGTTCACGCACGCGGGCAGAAGTTATTTTGCCAAGATCCATCGCGGCGTCGGCTGGGGCGAGATCATCAAGAATCTGCTGACGCTGAAGATGCCGATTCTGGGGGCAGAGAACGAATGGTGTGCGATTGCGCGACTGCACCAGCTCGGGCTGGCAACAATGACCGCGGCTGCTTATGGGCGCAGGGGAATGAACCCGGCCACACGGCAATCCTTCATCATCACCGAAGCGCTGGAGAATACGATCAGTCTTGAGGATTACTGTGCGCCGTGGCAGCAGAAGCAGCCGCCCTTGCCAATAAAGCTGCGCCTGATCAGAGAGCTCGCCACCATCAGCAAGACACTGCACAGCAATGGCGTTTGTCACCGTGACTACTACCTTTGTCACTTTCTGCTGCATGAGCAGGAAATATTCACTGCCGGTGAAATCGCGCAGCCAAGACTTTCTGTGATCGATCTGCATCGTGCGCTGATCCGTCGCAAACTGGCCAGACGCTGGATCATCAAGGATGTGGCGGGGCTGTATTTTTCGGCGCTGCATGTCGGACTCAACCGTCACGACTTTCTGCGTTTCGTGAAAATCTACAGCGGCAAATCGCTGCGCGCAGCGCTGCAGGAGGATGCCGATTTCTGGCAACGTATCCATGGCAAGGCGATGCAACTGGACAGAAAGATCAATTTGTAGGAGCCGGCGCACTGGCGAACGAAATTTCACAACACCTGATTTTTTTTACAAACCTTATGCAACTACTCGACACCAGAACCCTGATCGCCAGCGGCCGTGCCTTGCCACTGCCTGCCGTGTTGCAGTGGCAGGCCGATGGCAGTGCGGTCACGCAGACACTGGAGTTGCTCAGCACGTTCCGCGTGCTGCCTGAAAAACGCGTTGTCGCGCTGGCGAACTGGAACGGTCAGCTTGTGGTTGCCAAACTGTTCTTTGCACGCGGGCGCTGGACACATCATCTGGAACGCGAGACACGGGGTATTGCTGTGATTACGGAGGCAGGCATTGCCACTCCCGATCTGCTTGCTACTGGCGCAAGCGTGGATGAAGGCACTGGCGTCCTGCTGCTGAAATATATCGACAGCAGCAACAGTGTCGGGCAGCGCTGGGAGAACTCCAACGCCACCGAGAGAGATGCGCTGCTGCATAAAGTGGTTATGCTGATTGCCCGGTGTCACAGCAAGGGACTGCTGCAGAAAGACATCCATCTCGACAACTTTCTGTTGAAGGGGGACGATCTCTATCTGCTGGATGCCGCATCGGTCGAGCGACATGAATCCGGCCAGGATTGTGCTGGCGTAGACAGTGTGCGGTCTCTACAGAACCTGGCGCTATTCTTTGCACAGTTTCCCGTGAACAATGATCTCAGCGTGCAGTCGCTGTACGAGTTCTATCGCACTCAACGACCAGGCGCCGACATCAGCGCAGACACGGGGATGTTTGCGGCACTGTTGCGCCAGAATCGTCAGGCCCGGCTCAAGGTAGTGCTCGACAAGCTCTATCGCGAAACCAGTGCTCACATCTGCATCCACCACTGGGACAGGTTCGTGGTGTACCGGCGGGAATTGGACTCGGCGGCGATGCGCGAGTTCATCGCGGCTCCCGATGTCGCAATTGCGGAAGGTCGTCTGCTCAAGAAGGGGAATTCGTCCACTGTGGCATTGGTCCAGATCACCGGGCGCCACTACGTCCTCAAGCGTTACAACATCAAGAGCGTCTGGCATGGCATGAGTCGCGCACTGCGCCCAAGTCGCGCATGGGTGAGCTGGCGCAATGCCCATATGTTGCAGATGCTGGGGGTCGCGACGCCGACACCGCTGCTGATGCTGGAACGACGGATGGGAATGTTGCGGCGCGAAGCGTATATTCTGTGCGACCATGTTCCCGGCGAGGACGCCTTGCATTTCCTGGGCAAAGAGCCTATAAACTCGCCGGCCTGGAACCGGGCACTGGAACAGTTTGCCACGCTCTTCCAAATCATGAATGAGTACGGCATCGTGCACGGCGACATGAAGGCGACGAATTTCATCAGCAACGACAGTGGACTGATGGTGCTCGATCTGGATGCGATGCGGCAGGAGCATGACAAGCGACATTTTCTCGCGGCGTTCCGCAAGGATCTGCAGCGCTTCGCTGCAAACTGGCAGGATCAACCGGAAGTCGCGCAACGCGTCTCGGCAATGATCGGTCTGATTGAAAAGGCTCTTTAATACACGCTACCCAGCGTTCTCGAACGCAAATGAAAGGTGCATGATGTCTCTCATTACTCTGGGGCTCTCAGGGGCCCTTGGTCACGACGCCGCTGCGGCGCTGTTTGTGGATGGTGATCTCGTCGCGGCAGTGGAAGAGGAGCGACTGGTACGACGCAAGCACGCCAAAGGCTGCATGCCTCGCGAGGCCGCCAAGTTCTGCATCCGCTCTGCCAGGATCAAACCGCGTGACATCAATACTGTGGCCGTCTCCTACGCTCCGGTTTCACTCTTCAGTCCCGCACGCTGGCACTATGCTGCTCGCTACTGGTACGCGCCGGATCGTGGTGTGGATGCCATCTTCAATGGCAATCGCCGCTACCGTCGCTATATGCACGAGGTCAAGGCACTGCTCGAAGAGCTGAGGATTCCCTGGCACAAGATCCGCTTTGTACCGGTACAGCATCAGTTGGCTCACGCCAGCAGTGCATATCACATGAGTGGGTTTGCCGAGAAAACGGCAATCCTCACTATCGACATGAAAGGTGAATATGCGTCGATGTTCCTCGGCTATGGCGAGAATGGTCAGATTCGCAAGCTCAAGGAGTTCTACGATCCCGATTCCCTTGCCGGGATGTTTGGCGCCATCACCGACTATCTTGGTTTCGACATGCTCGATGGCGATGCCAAGGTCATGGGTATGGCCACCTACGGCGATCCCGACAAGTATGATCTGTCCAGCCTTGCTGCATTCGATGGCAGGAACTTCCGCGTCAATACCAGACTGATTGGCACTGTGGGTTTGCGTCGCTACAAGGAGAAGTCCCGCGGACATTTTTTCAGCAGAAAACTGATTGACCTGCTCGGTCCACGCCGTGCCGGCGATCTGATTCAGGATCCTTATGTGCATTACGCTGCGAGCATTCAGAAGATCTACGAGGAAGCCACGGTAGCGCTTGTCACTCATTATCTCTCCGACATTCTCAAGCAGAATGGCAAGCTGGTGTTTGCGGGTACCGGTGCGATGAATGTGAAGTTGAATCAGCGTCTCGCGTCACTGCCCTTTGTGAAAGAACTGTTTGTGCCTCCGGCGCCCGGCGATGCGGGCACTGCGATTGGTGCAGCGGCCTACACACTGTCCCGCCAGAAAATTCCCGTGCACGGGCACAACAACGCCTTCCTTGGTCCGCGTTACTCTACGGATCGCTGCATACGCGCTTGTCAGCGACATCGTGACAAGCCGCTGTGGGAGGTGTTGGAAAAACCTGCGGCGAAGGCGGCAGAATTGTTGGGACAAGGGTATCTGGTGGGATGGTTCCAGAGTCGTATGGAGTTCGGGCCACGTTCGCTCGGGAATCGCAGCATTCTGGGTAATCCATCGACAGCAGGGATGATCGAGAGCATCAACAAGAAGATCAAGTTTCGTGAGAACTGGCGTTCATTCTCGCCTAGTGTCATCGATACGATGGCCGAAGAAGTGTTGCAGTCAACGCATCCGGCTGACTACATGAGCAGAACCTTCGATGTGTCGGAGAAGTGGAAGCAGTTGCTGCCGGCGGTGGTGTACAAGGATGGCACTTCGCGTGCCCATGTGGTGACAAAGAATTCCAATCCGCGGTTCTACAAATTGTTGAAGGAGTTCCAGAAGATCAGCGGCTACGGCATCGTGCTCAACACGTCGTTGAATCGTCCCGGCGAGGCGATGATCTGTTCGCCTGAAGATGCGTTGAATCTGTTCTTCGGTTCCGATCTGGAATATCTGATCATGCAGGATATCTTGATAACGAAGCGTCCGGAGCCGGACTGGGATCTATAACTGAGCTTTGTTGCCGAGCCGCGCTTGTGGGTTGAGGGTGGCAGGACACGCCGTGAATCCATCCATGGAGGCTCGTCATCCGCCGTCCCTGGCGGCTGACGGTCCTGCCACCCTCAACCCACAATCACAGCTCTACATCTGTGCCGCCGTCGAACACCATCACGGCAGAAATCCCGTGCGGCGGTAGATCGCGAATTCTGGTTCACCTTCTGCAGGAAACTGTACGACCAGCTCCACCTGCTGGAACGAGCGGGCTGCCTCCAGCAGTTCGTTCACGTTGCGATCAAGAGCCAGCGCCAGGAGTGTGCCGAAACCGGCATAGGTGATCGTGTTCTCATCCACGTAGCGCGATATCTTGTCGTAGTTCCTCACGCGTCCACTGTGGTAGGCCACGTAGCTGCTGTTGGTGATGAGCGAGACATTCTCGGGAGTGTTTGCCACGATCCAGTCGCTCGCGTCCTGCAACATTTCTTTCGACGCACCGAAACTGATGTGTGCGTCCACGGCACAGAACAGTACGATGAAGCCCAGCACTCCTTTCGTGATTTTCATGGCGGATTCTCCACGCACCTGAAGCAGTGCATTATCAATGACCAGCGGAATCAACAGAACGAGCGACGTACAGAACAGCAGCGTGTAGCGTGTTGACATGAAACGGGTCAACATCAGGAAGCCCAGCATGATCACGAAAGCGATCAGCGCATAGCAGAACACCGGGCGCAGCGCTGGATTGGTCAACTCACAGAAACGTTTTTTCAAACCATATAAAATGATTAGCAGCGGTACCGCACCAAAACCAGTGATGAGCTTTATCAGCAGGATTGCACCAAGTCCGGCGGTCATGAAGAGCACGATGTACTGCCCCGAATAGTCGGCTGCATATTCGCCGAACACGGCATCGGTCAGTGGAGAGGATTCTGCACTTAATGATGCCCAGGCGTCATTCAGGAAGGGAAGGTAGACAGAGACGATCCGACGCAGGATGCGCACCACGTTCACGTCCAGTATCACCAGAACTACCGCTGCAAGAAACGCAAGGCCGATGGCTATTGCCACCATTTTCGACAACATTACCAGGCGCGCACGCCAGTCCAACTGTGAACTGAACAACAACACCAACGGGCCCACCATAAAGTACACCAGTGCTTCACTGCGGAACAACGCAGCTATCGCAGTTGCCACACAGAACACCACGATGTCCGCGATTCGTTGTACTTTCCCGTAGCGGATAAGGAATAGCAGCCCCAGTAGTGCAAAGGCAAGAAAACCGATGTCCCGGATCAGAAAGTGGCGGTACTCATTCAGCTGTGGGTAGATCAGTACGGTAACCGCTGCGATGATGGCAAGGCGCCGGGTGTCGCGAATTTCGAGTGCCAGAGAGATGAAGGTGTAGACCACCAGTGCATAGAGAAACGAATTCAGCAACTGCCCTGCAGCAAACAGGTTGAGCCCGGTCACCTGGTGCAGCACACCGATGAGAACAGAGTAGGTGGCAGATGGATACCATGAAAAGGCAGCCGCCACTCCGTCGTTGAGATAGACCTCGGCGGTGCGCACGTAGGCAAAGGCATCGGCATTTGGCATGGGGTTGAGGAGGGCGTGCAGAAAGGAAAGCAGCAGGCTGACGGCAATGGCGTAATAGCGGATGTCGATGTCGCGCCACTGGCTTTTCATGTCGGTTCTCTTGGTCCGTTCACTTGATTCGCACTGGTTATGACGACTGTTGTCGCTCTGCTTTTCTGTAGGGGCTCGCGGCCTTGCCATCGGGCTGCGTCTTGAAGCGCTTGTGCAGCCACAGATACTGCTCTGGATGCTGCCGCACGGCGTCTTCGATCACGCTGTTGATGCGCCCGGCGTCCGTCACATCATCGCCGCTCGGATAATTCTCCAGCGGTAGACTGAAGTCCAGATGATAGCCTGAGTTGTCTGCCGTGCGGTAATGGCTGAAGAAGATCACTGCCGAATCGTTGAAGGATGCAAAACGGCTGGTGGCGGTAATGGTCGCCGCCTTCACGCCGAAGAATGCTACATAAACGGAATGTCTGGGGCCGTAGTCCTGATCCGGCGCGTACCATACCGTGTGTCCCTGCTGCAGACGGCGCAGAGCCTGGCGCACATCGCCGCGTTCGATCACTGCACCATAGAGGCGTTGTCGGGCGCGGAACATCAGTGTCTCGAACAGTGGATTCTTGTGGGGCCGATACGTCACGTCCATCTTGTGGAACAGGCTTAACAGGCTTCCCGCGAACTCCAGTGTCGTGAAGTGGGCACACACCAGCAGCACACCCTTGCCTGCCTCGGAGGCTGCTTTCAGGTTGTCCAGTCCGCTTATCGTGACGCGCTGACGGAAGTGCGCCGGGTGACGGCACCATGCCATCGCCACCTCCATCACGCCGATGCCGTTGGAGATGAATGTGGCTCGCACCAGTTTCTCCTGCTCTTTCGGGTTGAGTTCGGGAAAGCACAGGGCGATGTTGATCCGGCAGATGCGCCTTCTCTCCCTGGCGAATTGATAGCTCAACCAGCCGAGCAGTTGCCCAAAGCGCATCTGCAGCGCGAACGGCCACTGCGCCGCCAGCCAGATAATGGCGAATCCGATCCAGGTGGGCCAGTAACGGGGCGCGATGAAGTCGGCGAGGTTGTCGGATTTTCGGGATTTCTTGCTCACGGGTTACCAGTGGGTCAGTTGCAGCGGTGCCAGGTGATTATGCACTTCTCGGGCCGGTATTGTGGCGCGATAGCGCACGTTTCGCCATCAAAAGGTTTTGTGCGCAGGCAATCCAGGGGTCCAGCGCCGCGGCGCTCCTGTGCTATGATCGCCGCCTCTTTCAGGACTTTCGGAAGCCCCTCAATGAAACTGGATATGCCCCCCTTTCAGCAGGCCCGTGTGCTTGTGGTTGGTGATGTGATGCTCGACCGTTACTGGCACGGCAAGGCCATGCGGATCTCCCCCGAGGCTCCGGTACCGGTGGTGCGGGTTGGCAACAGTGAGGATCGCCCCGGCGGGGCGGGCAACGTGGCATTGAATGTGGCGGCGTTGGGTGCGGCGGCTTCGCTGGTTGGCATTATTGGTGAGGACGAGGCCGGGGAAGAGTTGCAGACGCGTTTGCGTGCGGCCGGTGTGCTGTGTGATTTCGCCGTGTCATCGGTGGCGCCCACGATCACCAAGCTGCGTGTCGTTGCTCAGCATCAGCAACTGATCCGCGTGGACTTCGAGCAGGACTTCGAGGCTGATGCAGTCGATTCCTTGCAGGCCAGAACCGAAGCACTGCTGGCCAACACGCAAGTGCTCGTGCTCTCGGATTACAACAAGGGCGCCCTCCAGAATACCCGTCCACTGATCGCTGCAGCTCGTGATCGCGGCATTCCAGTGGTGGTGGATCCCAAGGGATCCGACTTCAGCAAATACCACGGTGCGACGGTGATCACTCCCAACCTCAACGAATTCGAAACCGTTGTCGGCAAATGCCACACTGAAGAGGAGCTCTCCACGCGTGGACTGAAGTTGATGACAGATCTGGGTCTGGATGCGTTGCTGATTACCCGAGGCGAGCACGGCATGACTCTGTTGCGCCCTGGCGTGCCGGAGTTGCACATGCCCGCACGGGCTCGCGAAGTATTTGACGTGACCGGTGCAGGCGACACCGTGGTCGCCGTATTGGCGGCATCTCTTGCTGCCGGTCATTCACTGGACGACGGCACTGCTCTTGCAAATCTCGCTGCGGGCCTGGCTGTAGGCAAACTGGGAACTGCTGCGATCAGCGGCCCGGAACTGCGCCGAGCGATTCAGCGCGAGGAGGGTTCGGGTCGTGGGGTAATGTCGGCAGAACAATTACTGCTGGCAGTGGAAGACGCGCGCGCTCACGGTGAGAAGATCGTGTTCACCAACGGCTGCTTTGACATCATTCACGCGGGTCATGTCGGTTATCTGGCCGAGGCGCGCAAACTCGGTCATCGTTTGGTCGTGGCGATCAATGACGACGCCTCCGTGAAACGCTTGAAGGGGCCTGGTCGCCCAATCAATCCGGTAGAACGACGCATGGCAGTCCTGGCTGGACTTGAAGCGGTTGACTGGGTGGTCTCATACGCGGACGACACGCCCGAGCCACTGCTGGCGATGCTCAAGCCGGAGATTCTGGTGAAGGGAGGCGACTACAGCATTGATCAGGTGGTAGGCGGAGAGTATGTGCTGGGTTATGGGGGTGAGGTGCGCGTGCTGGCCTTCCTCGACAATTGTTCGACCTCTGCAATCGTGGAAAAACTGAATCTGTAGAAGCAACGCTTCTGCAGAGGGTAATGAACGCAATGAACAAAGCAGTTCCCTTTCGCGAAGCGCTTGTCGTCTGGTGGCACATCGGCCTGCTCAGTTTCGGTGGGCCAGCCGGGCAGATCGCGCTGATGCATCGCATCATCGTCGATGAAAAACACTGGCTTGATGAATCCCGTTTTCTCCATGCGCTCAACTATTGCATGTTGCTGCCTGGTCCCGAAGCACAGCAACTTGCCACTTATATAGGCTGGCTGCTGCATGGTGTGAAGGGAGGATTGGTAGCGGGTCTCCTTTTTATACTGCCTGGCGCATTTGCCATTCTTGCGCTCTCCTGGTTGTATGTCCTGCTCGGTGATCTCAGCATCGTCGAGGGCCTGTTCTTCGGCATGAAGGCCGCGGTGCTGGCGATCGTGGTGCAGGCGCTGGTGCGGATCGCGCAGCGGACATTGCAGGGGCGCTTCAAGGTGATGTTGGCAGTCTGCGGATTCCTTGCACTGTTCGCATTCGCGCTGCCGTTCCCGCTGGTGGTGCTGGGGGCAGGGGTGATCGGGTATGCAATGGCACGGATGCAAGGTGTGGCAGGCGCAGAGCAACCAGCGATGACGTCGGCAGTGAATTCTGTGCAGGGCAGCTCTCCGGAAAATCTACATGCCTCCGCCGAATTGCAGGCGGTGTCCTCTCCCGAAGAATCGCGAGCAGGGCGTGTTCCCACACTGGCGGGTACGCAGATTGCTGCGGGGATTTGTCTCGTGCTGTGGCTCGGCACACTCGCCGCACTGTATGGGTTTCTCGGCTCCGACAATGTCTTCACCGAGATCGCCAGCTTCTTCTCGCAAATGGCTGTGGTGACGTTCGGCGGCGCCTACGCGGTGCTGTCCTATGTCGCACAGATGGGCGTGGAGCAATATCAATGGCTGCAGCCGGGCGAGATGCTCGACGGTCTCGGTCTCGCGGAAACTACGCCTGGGCCGTTGATTCTCGTGACCCAGTTTGTCGGTTTTCTTGGCGCGTGGCGCCAGGCGGGGGTCGAGCCTTCGCTGCTCGCGGCTACAGCAGGCGCGCTGTTGACCACATGGGTCACCTTTTTGCCGTGTTTCGTGTGGATCTTCGCCGGTGCTCCTCATGTGGAAAAGCTGCGCAACAATCACGCGTTGTCTGCGGCACTGTCTGCCATCACCGCTGTGGTAGTGGGGGTGATCGCCAATCTGGCGCTGTGGTTCGCGCTCAATCTGCTGTTTGCACAAACGCTGCGCATCGAAACGGCAGGCCTCAACATGTTGCTGCCCGCTCCTGCCAGTCTCAATTTGCCGGAGCTGGCACTATCCGCGATAGCCTTCCTGCTGCTGTTCGCACTGAAGCTGCGCATGTTACAGGTGTTGGGGCTTTCGGCATTACTGGGCATCCTGTGGACACTCGCGATATGAGATATACATCCGCTGCGCAACTCGCCGATTGGCTTACCAAGCTGCTCGCTCCTATACTCGACGTGCACTGAACGAAACACTACTGGAACTCTTTATGGCGCAGACTTCATTTATTGGCCGCTTTTTCCGCTTTCTTGGCCGCAGCATCGATTTTATTGGCAGACTGCTCAGCAGGGTTCTGCTTCTGTTGTTCATTGGTATCGTGCTGATACTGATTTTTTCCGGATCCGAGCCCTTGCAGATTCCCAACGGCGGTCTCGTCGTCATCGAACCCCAGGGAGCGGTAGTAGAGCAATCAAGTCTGCCTGACCCTGCCAACCTGTTGCTGGGAGCGACCGAGGTCACTTCGACGCCACTGCGCGACATTCTTGACACGCTGGAGCGGGCCGCAGCGGATGATCGCATTGCGGGTGTTGTCCTCAGCCTTGGTGAAATGACCAGCATCAGCCCCGCAAATCTTGAAACCATTGGCGAAGCGCTGGAGGGTTACAAGACCAGTGGCAAGGTACTGATTGCCCACGGTGACTACTTCGGTCAGGCGCAGTACCTGCTGGCCTCCTATGCCGATACTGTGTACCTGCATCCGATGGGCCAGGTGCTGTTACCCGGTTACGGTGGCAGCCAACTGTTCTTCAGCGAACTGCTGGACAAGCTGGGTGTCAACGTCCATATCTTCCGGGTGGGTACGCACAAGGCGGCAGTCGAACCGTTTTCACTCAATGGCATGTCCGATGAGTCCCGTGCGAACAGTCAGCAACTGGTTGACGAACTGTGGACGCGCTACCTCACCCAGGTGGCGACCAACCGTGGATTGAGCGAGCAGTTGCTGCGCAGCTATACCAATGATTTCGCCGACCACCTGTTGGCCAGCGACGGCGACATGGCGCAGACCGCGCTGGAGCACGGTCTCGTGGATGAGCTGATCAGCCAGCCGGAACTGCGCACGCGCATCCGCGAATTGACCGGTCCGGCAAGAGGTGACAACGGCCCGCGTACCATTGGCTTCCAGCAGTACCTGTTGTTGACGAACAGGCCACACCTGCCGATGCAGGACGAAGTGGGAGTCATCATCGCCCAGGGCACTATTGATATTGGTGAGCAGCCCCGCGGGATGATTGGTGCCGACTCTCTCAACGCACTGATTCGTGAAGCGCGCATGAACGACCGAGTGAAGGCAGTGGTGTTGCGAGTCGATTCGCCCGGCGGTTCGGCGCTGGCGTCCGAGTTGATCCGTCAGGAGCTGGAACAACTGCAGAGTGTCGGCAAGCCTCTGGTGATATCGATGGGCGGCACGGCTGCTTCAGGTGGTTACTGGATAGCCGCAATGGCGGACGAGATCTGGGCGTCACCTGCCACTGTGACCGGCTCCATCGGGATCTTCGGCATGATCCCAACGTTCGAAGAGGGCATGGCTTCACTTGGAGTCTACGCCGATGGTGTCAGCACCACACCGCTGAGTCGTGCCGATGTCTTCACAGGCATGAGCGAACCGATGGCGAGAGTGTTCCAGGCGAGTGTGGAGGACGGTTATCGGCGCTTCCTGCGCCTGGTGTCGGAAGGGCGAGGCATGACCCTGGAGCAAGTGGACGCGATTGGTCAGGGCCAGGTCTGGAGCGGCACTCAGGCGCTGGAGTTCGGTCTGGTGGACAATCTGGGCGACCTTGACGATGCGGTGGAATCCGCCGCACGAATGGCGGCACTGACCGACTATGGTGTGCGCTATATCGACAGGCCACTTTCTCCCGGCGAGCAACTGTTGCAGGAGATTGTGCGGAACATGGGTATGGCGGCGCTGCTGTCCTATCTGCCCGGAGCAGATACTGCGTCAGTTTTGCAAGGTAACGCCGGAATGGGTCTGCCAGCCGGTGGTGCTTTCGCAGCATGGCAGCGTATGTTCAGCGATGTCGTCGCGCTGGCGCGCTTCAACGATCCGATGAATCTCTACAGCCTGTGTGAGTTCTGCGCGTTGCTGCGATAGCTGCCTCGACATTCTGGCGCAAGTGCACAGGGTTGATGGTGCCGACGATAACCGAGCTGACCCCGGCCCTGGCGAAGATGAATTCGAGGTTCGCCTTTACCGGGTCGTTTGCGGCTGAACTTTCTGCCATCGAGTGTCCGCTGTTGAAAGCCTTCTTGATGAGCACGCCCTTGTTTTGCGCATGGGCCAGATCAATCACCTCATCGTCGGCAGTCGCTGTGGGGTTGTAAGTCACCATCACCACATCGGATTGCTGCACGGCGAGTAATCCCCCTGCGACAGTCTTGGTCGACAGGCCAAAGCTTCGCAACAAACCTTCCTCCTTGCAGCGATTGAGAACGTCAAGACAATCCGTACTGCGGATGATGTCCTCGTCGTTACCGTCGGAGTGCACGAGCACGATATCCAGGTAATCGGTACGCAGGCGTTTCAGGCTGCGTTCGATGCTGCGGCGGACATGCTTGCCGCTGAAGTCGAAGAAGGATTTTCCGTCTGCAAACTCCTCTCCCACCTTGGAGCAGATCACCCATTCGTGACGTTGTGTGAGTAGCGTCCCAAGGCGTTCCTCACTGCTGCCATATGCCGGTGCGGTGTCGATGAGATTGATGCCCAGCTCGCGGGTGAGATGCAGAATCTGCCGCACCTGTTGATCATCGGGCAGCTCGAAGCCGGCGGGGTACTTCACGCCCTCGTTGCGTCCGATCTTCACGGTGCCAAGGCCGAGGCAGGAGACGGTCAGACCCGTGCTGCCAAGAGGATTCTTCTGTAGTGTCTGTTGCTCGTGACTCAAATCGGTCGCCTTTCTGGATTTCAGGAGAAGAGCGCGTCCCAGCGCGGTTTGGCGATGCCCGGAAATTCGAAGCATGCGGCGAGTGTGGACATCGATTCGTCGAAGTCTTGCGCCTGGGGTTTGATCTGCTGGCGCGCCAGCTCCGCACATACGCTGTCGGAAAGATTGGGTGTCAGCGCGAGCTTGGTTGGCCAGGTCACCAGCAGATTCTGCTGACTGTTTACATACGCGGTGTCAGGTCTCTGCAGGTTGGGCAGACGGGGCTCGGCACGACTGACAAGAAAACTGTTCCACTGTGCCGAACCGAAGTCTACCCACGGGAAGGCCTCACCCAATTGTCTTCTGCCTTCCGCTTGCTGCTCCTCGGAGCTGCGCCGTACACCACTCTCGGCCAGCTCGCCCCCCACGTACCAGACCCAGCGACCTTCATGATCAGGATCGGGGTGGGAAGTGACGGTCAGTCTGGGAGTCATGCCGAAGTCATCGCCGATGCAATGCACGTAAACGGGCTCCGGGTGGGCAGTACGCACGGTCACCATATGCAGCGGGCGTGTCTGCATGCTGGGGTCGCTGATGCCGAGCATTTCCAGCAGGGCCCCATTGCCTTCACCTGCGCACAATACATAGCGTTGGGCAGTGATCTGCACGGCACCAGTCAGTGATTGCACTGACAGACTCTTGATCTGCCCGCTGTCGGTCATGCTGGCCTTGAGCGTGTCGGCATCGATCTTGAAGATGCGGTCTCTGTGCGGTGCCGCCAGCAGCTCGATCAGCGACGGCGTGTCCACCACAAAATCCGAGAGCTGATAGAGCGCACCGGAGATGTCACTGTTGTGAAAGAAGGGAGGGTACTTCGAGGCTGACAGAGCATCGATGCGGCCGCGCAGGGCCTTGCTGCCCAGAAAGGTCTTCAGGCGTGACCGGTAGCCGCCGCTCGACCACATGAAATAGTGCGGCGCCAGTATGCGACAGCCGCGCAGGTCGACATCGCCTTGACCTTCAAGGCAGCGCCGCCAGTGTTCCGGCATGGCGGCAATGGCGCTGCTCGCCGGGCTCAATACGCCACTCAGGGCATACTTCAAACCACCGTGGATGATGCCCTGAGATGCGATGGTCTGGCCGCTGCCCAGTGCCGACTTCTCCAGCACGATGGCGTCGAAACCCTGTTGGCGCAGGCGGTTCAGCAGCCATAGTCCGGCGATGCCGCCGCCGATGATGACGACATCAGTGGAGAAGGTGTTCCTGGGCTGGGAGTCAGTGGCAACGGAACGGATCATACAACTCACTAAGGGCAATTCACTAAAGGCACTTCTCTGGGGCCGGGTCACATACGCCGGTGTCGGCTAACGGTGCCCGGTCAAAGTTTGCTACAGTGCGGCAACGCTTGGCGACCGCAGTTCAAGGTCGCCAATGGTAGCACGGCAGTTGCCGTCGTCAGACCTCCATTTCGAAGGCCATTTTGAACAGAACCACCTACAACATTCTCTTTACCCTGATTCTTCCGCTGATCATTCTGCGCCTGTTGTGGCGGGCGATCCGTGCGCCAGCCTACGCAAGGCGCTGGGCCGAGCGCTTCGGGTTTGTGACGCTCACTGCACAGGAACAGGCTGGCAGAGGGCAATGGCTGTGGATCCACGCCGTTTCTGTAGGCGAATCCATCGCGGCGGCTCCGCTCATTCGCAAGCTGCGTGCTGAGCATCCGCGGTTGCCGATCGTCGTCACTACCATGACCCCCACCGGCTCCGAGCGCGTGCGCGACATGTTTGGTGCGGATGTCTGTCATGTGTACGCCCCTTACGATCATCCTCTGGCCGTGCAGCGCTTTCTCAATACCTTCAAGCCGCAATTGCTGGTGATCATGGAAACGGAGCTGTGGCCCAATATCATCCACTACAGCAAGGCCAGCGGGGCGAAGGTGCTGGTGGCGAATGCGCGTCTGTCGGAGAAGTCCGCGCGCGGCTACGAGAAATTTCCAAAACTCGGCAAGCCCATGCTGGCCGAGATCGACTGCATAGCCGTACAGGCGCACAATGATGCCGACCGGTTTCGAAGACTGGGCGTGACCGATAGCCAGCTGCAGATCACAGGCAGCATCAAGTTCGAGATGGACATGCCCGAATCTCTTGAAGACAAGACTCGCGAGCTGCGCAGCTTGATCGAGGGAGAGCGTCCGGTGTGGATTGCGGCGAGCACGCGTGCGGAATCACCTCGGGATGAGGAAGAAAAAGTGCTGGCCGCATTCCAGCGCTGCCTGCTGCAGATTCCTGATCTGCTGCTGATCCTGGTGCCACGTCACCCGGAAAGATTCCGCGCCGTGGCAAAGATGTGCACAGACCGAGGGCTCGCCGTCGTCAAGCGTAGTGAGAAAGCTGAAGTCACGGCGCTGACGAATGTGCTGCTCGGGGATTCCATGGGCGAGATGCTGGCTTACTTCAGCGTCAGTGATGTGGCGTTTGTTGGTGGCAGTCTGGTCAACACCGGCTGTCACAACGTACTGGAACCTGCGGCTTTGGGCCTGCCGGTTTTTGTCGGGCCGTCGCAGTTCAACTTTCAGACGATCTGTGAACAACTGGAAGAGGCGGGGGCGCTGCGTACAGTTGCCGATGAAGACGCATTGGCCGATGCCGTGATCGCCACATTGCGCGACACAGATTTGAGAAGGCGCATGGGTGATGCCGGCAGAAAATTGATTGCGGAAAATCGTGGTGCGCTGGAGCGCACTTACAGGATCGTGACGCAAAATCTGAACCGCACATAGCACCATGACAGAGTGCACCTTGAAAAATACTAACCCGAGTGAGTAACAACTCATGCCCAAACCACCGCAATTCGATCTCCAGCCCACTCTTGTCGGCGCGACCATCACGCTATTGCCATTGCACGCGGATGATTTCGAATCTCTCTACGAAGTTGCTTCCGATCCGCTGCTCTGGGAGCAGCATCCCGATCCGTCACGCTACAAGCGGGACATATTTGCGGAAAGATATTTTGCAGGTGCGCTGTCCTGCGGTAGCGCCTTCGTCGTCATTCACAACGAATCCGGTGATGTCATCGGATCATCGCGCTACTACGACTGGAGCCCTGACAAGCAGGAGGTGGCAATAGGCTACACGTTCCTGGCACGAGAACATTGGGGCGGTGAAATCAATGGAGAGCTGAAAAAGCTCATGCTCGATCACGCATTCCGCTGGGCGCGCGTCGTGTGGTTTCACATTGGCAAGAACAATCTGCGTTCGCGCAGGGCAATCGAGAAAATTGGTGGCCGCTTTTCGCACGAAGAGGTGTATGAAATGTATGGCGCCAAGTACGACTATGTTCATTACAGAATAGATTCACCACAGTAACGATTCAGTCATTGCACAATGATTCAAGGAGGGCAATGTGAGCATTGAGAGAATATTTGTCAGCACTGATCAGAGCGGCACCCAGATAGAGTGCGACAGCGTCGAGTTGAAGGCACACAAGGGAATTGTTGGTGATCGTTACTTCGGCAAGATGCGCCACCCCGGCCAGAACATCACACTGGTGGAAGCCGAGGAGATCGAAGCATTCTGCAGCGACACCGCGCGTTCGTTGGACATGACACTGACGCGCCGGAATATCGTGACGCGCGGTATTCGCTTGAATGCGCTCGTCGGCAAGGAATTCAGAATCGGCAATGCGTTGCTGCGTGGTGTGGAGTTATGTGAGCCGTGCTCCAAGCTGGCAGGTTCGCTGGCAACAGAGTCTCTGCCAGCGAAAGAAGTCGTGGAGCGCTGGTTGCACCGGGCCGGACTGCGAGCGGACGTGGTGGAGTCCGGGATAATCACGCACGGCAACCCGGTAACAATGAAAGAATGAGACACCGTCACTCTTCAGAAAAATCTCTGCTAATCCAGGGCAATGCTCAATCCTGATCAAGGCCGAGTTCCTTCTGCTTGTATTTTGGCAAGCCTGAAGAAACGATACGGTGAGACTCACCAAGGTAGTACTTGAGCGCGTCATCTGCATTTTCAGGAGCGTCGTGTTGCTGTATCCACTTGAAACCTCGCGAGGCAAGGTAAGGGGCTGGCCGGTATCCCGGCTGGTCTTTCAGGATCTCGAAATTAAGTTCCGACGCCTTGAAGGTAAATGCTGGTTTTCCAGATTTCTGCCACCCACCGATCGCAAACACTTTTCCTCCAACCTTCCATACCTGTGAATCTCCCCATTGCACGACAAAGGATGTCGCGGGAAGAGATTGGCAAAAGTCATTGAATTCTTCGTAGTTCATCGGTTGGGTATGCCTCTGCTCACAATTCCTGAATGCCCAAAATCTTGTTCCCGCCTCTATAGTGGGTTAGATTGATCAACGGTAAAAATTAAAAATCCAACGCGATCATTCCAAGAGGATTCCAACAATGATAAAAAACACCTTGAAGGCCACAGCACTTACCCTTGGTTCAGTATTCAGCATGGCTTCTCTTGCTGGCGGTCCAGTGGACCTTGATCTCCAAGCGACCGTAACCAGCACCGCCGGAAGCACCTTCGATGTAAGAATTGACTGGTTCGCTACTGGCCAACCGAATTCCTGTATCTGGATTTTGTATCAATGGACAGGCTCCTGGAGCAGTATAGATTCGGGCTCTGTCCATTGGGCTGGCTCGGAAATTGTCACTCTGCCGGACGCTGACTACATGCTCTTCGTGATGTGTGAAGGGAATGGTGAAGGCGGCGAATATGTTGATGCCGAAACCGTCTACTTTGGCGACTAGTTATCTACCGCTCATCGATCAAACCCGGTTTGCAGTTTAGCTTTTCCCACGGATTCCAGCGCGATCTTCACGTTGTGCTGGCAATCCGTGGGGCACTGTAGCTGGTAGGGAATGATGAAGCCGACCATCAGTTTCGAATGTCTGGCAACTCGTCTGAATCATTGCGCACGCTCACGGGGTAGCCCTCGAAGTTCTCTTTCACGCAGCAAGCTCCAAATGCACCGTGCGACCCAGTCTCGCCTCCAGAGTAATCAACCTCTCTGTATCGCTTTCTGGCAAGTGCGATGTCACTCTGCCGCGTTTTCTGAGTTTTCTTCTCGAACGCATGCAGCACGCAAACGGCGTTGCGAAATTTGGCTACATAAATGATTCGTCATTCACCGTTTCGATGTATTCGAATCTCCATGGCATTGGCGCCAACTGTCTGCATGGTCTTCCAATCAGCGGGCAACTGCCCCATCTGAACGAAATGCAACTGGAAGCCAGCATCTCTGCGAGCTTCTTCGGGAAAGGCCTTCAATTACTCCCAGCTGGTCTTGAGCTCCTTATGCGTCGCCGCACAATCTCTCAGATAAAGATTGATCAAGCTTTGATATGGAACGCCTTTCGCCTCGGCCATATTCTTGAAGTAGTCGATTGTCTCTTCGTCTATGCGGATCGTTATTTGCCGTTTCAGCTTGTTGGCATATGGATTTTTGACGGATTCTGAAAAGTCGTATGATTTACGCATATCTATGAGCCTCGTACTGCGCCCGTTCAGATTTATCAGCAAAAACAGTTTTGGCCTCCCCAAAGGAGACGCCATGCTTCCTTTGATTGACAGCATCCTTGCCGGCATCCCATGTAAAGCGTATTTCGTCCATGCGGGGAGTGTAGTTATATCGCAATTACGCGCCAATGATCTTGAAAAGCACCGACCGGGCTTATACAGAGGGCGTCAAGGTTCAAAGGCTCCGCCCCTTGAATCGGGCCATCCGAAAGGTGCACCCAGTTCGCGGATAGTCACCTCATCCCCTCCCAACTTGCGCCACCCGCTCCAACAATTCCTCCGAATCCCAGCCACTGACTAAGAAGTAAGGTCCGGGAAGTACCATGGCTCCGCATGTTCAGGAACTTCCCAACGCAGCGGCGACTTGATACTGGTCTCGCTCAGCAACCCCTCACTCTTCAACTGGCTCAACAGCCTTCGCGCAGTGCGCTCGGGCATGGCACACAACTCCAGCGCGGCGGAACGATCCAGTTCACCATGAATGAACGCAGTGTAGAGAATCAGCGCCGCGCTGCTCTTCAGCGGTTCAGTCATCCCACTCACTCGAAATTCATTGCGCGCCTGCACATAACTCTCGATACGCTGGCGAAGTCTGGGCAGGTCCAGCAGTGTGCTCATGTAGGTGACCTGATCAATCGCAGTGTCGAGCATGTAATCGCAGAACTGCATCAGACCTTTCTGCGTCAGCGCGCCACATCGAGGCTCTCGGGGATCCGTGAATAGAACTGATAGTGCACTTGCAGAATGAAGTCGGGGCTGTACAGCGTGTCCAGGTCTGGCCGCAGCTCCCGTATCCACTCCTGCACGGCCATGTGGGCAAGGGACTCCAACTGCAGATCCCGTTTCGCCGGGTCGGCATCGTATTCTCCGCGTTGGGCGGCTCGAATCTCGTGCGGCCGCGTGGCATTGCCCTCGATCAGGTTTGAATAATAGGAATTGAGAACCGTCATATGGCGCTCAAGCGTGGCCAGGGTCAGCGGCGCCAGTGCGCTGTCAGCGGGAATGAGAGGCGCAAGGTCGAGGATCGATGTGCGCATGGCAGGTGCTCAAGATGTCGTAAAGAACGTCATACATTGGCCGGTTTTATGGCCGTTTACGAGTAAATCTATCCTTATGATCTTAATAGCTTTTAATTCCAAATAAGGCAATAAATTAATATTCGATGGCCGGTTATCTGGCCGGTTCGCCCTTGTACTTATGCGGTAGCCTTCAAAGCTCTGCGCTCACGTGTGACCGTGGTATTCCCAGCCTAATGAATATCAGTAAACACTTCCGGATGTTGTTCGGCTATTCGCAACAAGGCCACAGCAGGTCCCTGCGGATCGCGGCGCCCCTGTTCCCAATCTTGTAACGTGCGGACACTGACACCCATCAGTCCGGCGAATGCAGACTGAGACAAATTCAGCTTCAGCCGAATCTTTTGCGGAGGTGAGGGTTGAGACAGTTCAGTCGTTCTCAATCTCAAATGTCCATTCTTGAACTGCTTGATTTCAGCAATTCCTTCAAGAATTTCTGATCCTATGTCTCTGCTACTCATTTTTAATCGCCTCGGCTATCTGCTTGAGCATGTGACCTGGAATCGTCGATTGCTCAGATTTACTGTACAGAGTCAGCATCCATATCTCGTGGTTGGCATTCTTCCAGTAGTAAATGACTCTGAGGCCGCTACGCTTCCCTGAACCTGTCGATGCCCATCGAACCTTACGAACCCCACCAGAGCCTTTGATAATCCGACCTGCATCCGGATCTTCAAGCAGATAGCATTGCAGCCCTCGATATTCCTCATCCGTCAGGTAATTCGGCAATAGCTTCGTGAAGACGCTTGTTTCGATGAATATCATTGGAATATACGGCAATGCCGTATCTTGATCAAGGGGAAAAATTCTTGGGAGTACCGACGGGAAGTACCTATCTACTAAAAGTCGAACAACAGCGCGAAGGTGCAATGTCAATCTGGTAGTAAATAAAGTCATCGGGGTGAATTGCGTCGATGCCGAAAGGTGCCAGCGCATGCTGCGGAAAGTCTTCAGATTGAAAGTCACTATCGCATTCGCGTTACACCGGATTGCCGCAGCAAGCACGTGTCTGTCGTTGGGATCAGGAAGCTGCAATGACTCTATCAGCCCCTCATATTCTTCAATTTTTGCGGCGCGGGATACAGAACACAAGCGTCATAAATCACCGAGAAATTTCCCAACGGCTTTAGTACCCCATGTCTTCCTGCTGGGACAGCGCAGTCAATTCATCCAGTGATTGTCCGCGCTTCTGGTCGATTGAATCCTTGTATGCGATCACATCGCGCAGCAGCACCCGACGATGGGCTCCTGCTTTCCGGAAAGGGATCGCGTTCTTTTCCAGCAAACCCACAAGGAAAGGGCGACTGACGTTCAGCAACGCGGCGGCTTCCTGCGTGCTCAGCTCCTGATGGATGGGCATCAGGCTGATGGCATTGCCTTTGCCCATCTCGGCAAGTACATCGAGCAGTATCTGCAGCACGTGGCCCGGCAGTATCAGCTCATCGGATTCCTTGTTACTGCCGCGAACAGTCACGTGCACGCGTTCAGCCGAGGCGTACTTGGACAGCGTGCGACTTGATTCCTGTGCCTGCTCCATTTCCTGGGGAGTGGGCAGGTGGGCGACATTCGACGGTTTCATGACAATTCCCCAACGTTCGTTTTATAGTGGCCGAAAGCTTGCCACAAACGAAATAAACGAAACATACGAAATAAATGAGCTGCACTATGGCGGTTAAGGCGTAGTCCCCCATAGCGACCGGCCTTCGCAATCAAGCCTTGGGCACCGGTCGCGCTCATCCACTTCTTGGCGGAGAGGTAGAAACTGTTCCGTCCGGCCTCGTTTTTAATTCCCTCGAATTCGAGGGAATTAAAACCCGGGTTGCTGTCGGTGCCACGAACGTCGACTCGTGGCGTTGTCGGATTTCCTTTTCATCTGCGGACTCCTTGTTGTTTGAGTCTCTTCCGAATTGAACCAATGCGGCATTACTGAGAACTTAGCTGGACTTCGAGGACAAGCCCCGCGCAATCACGCATCCCCTTCCGCAATATTCAACAAGTAGAACTCATGCAATTTGGCTTGGAGAAGTTTTTTGTCGGGTAACTGAGTCTGGTATTCGGCAATCATGGCGGGTGACAAACTGCGGCTGAGCGCGTATTCCACCACTTCATCATCTTTGCTCGCGCACAGCAGCACGCCGATGGAGGGATTTTCGTGCGGCTTTTTCTGATCGCGGTCCAAAGCCTCCAGATAAAAATTGAGTTGTCCCAAATGTGATGGACTGAATCGCTCCACTTTCAACTCAATGGCGACAAGCGCGTTCAAGCCGCGATGGAAGAATAGCAGGTCGAGTGCAAAGTCCTGCGTGCCCACTTGCACTGGAAATTTACTGCCGATGAAACAAAAATCGCGTCCGAGTTCGATCAAAAATTGTTTCAGCTTGCCGAGCAAGCCTTGATGCAAGTCGGCTTCGCTGTGCTCCTGCGGCAGGTTCAGGAAATCAACGACGTAACTGTCCTTGAAAACATTGAGCGCGTGTGGATGCGTTTCTCTCAGCACTGGGGAAAGTTTCGCCGGATTAAGTACCATTCGCTCGAACAAGCCGCCGTTGAACTGACGCTCAAGCTCGCGTTTGCTCCATCGTTCTTTGATCGCGATTTGCAGATAAAACTCGCGCTCTTCCGGGCACTTGCTACGGCCCATGATGATCATATTATGTGTCCACGGCAATTGTCGCACCAGTGGTGCGACAATTGCATCACTATGATATTCCTCATAAAACTGGCGCATGCGAAATAGATTGGCGCGGGTAAAGCCTTGCAAATTAGGCTGCGTTACCGCCAGGTGCTGCGCTAGTTGGGTAATAACACCGTCACCCCATTCTGCCGATCTGAGCTTGTTGCTGATATAGGCGCCAACCTGCCAGTACAGGTCTATCAGCGTGGTGCTGACGATTTGATAGGCTTGTTGCCGTGCGGCGTTGATCAACTGCAGTACTTCGGCAAAGTCCGGCTCTGGTATCTTCGAATATTCCTTTTTCCTCACGAATGCACCTCGCGCGGCTCGCTATCGACTTGATGTGACCTGACTGGCCACATCAAGTATAGACATCAATCCTCACCCCGCCAGGTAATGCATATCAGGGCGCTGCTCCCAGACGGACCACAGCCCCGCAAAGGCGATCAACTCGATGGCACCGTCATGCGCCTGCACCAGAATCGGCACCTGAGTGGCAGGTGCCACGTTGAACGCGGCCTTGATGAACCCGGGCCAGTTCCGGCGATCGATGCGCCAGTAGCGTTCTATTGCTGCTTCATTGGGGGGGGACGTAGCGGCCGCACATGGGGGTCTGTCTCTTAACTACAGCGAATTCGTCCGGCTTTGACTGCGGTGAAGCTCTTTCACAAACTCGGGAGCCAGATCCGCACCATTTGGCCAGACAATTGTTTCCAGCTCGGGGTCGACACTGACTTTGGAAAAAATGTCCTGATCATTCAAAGGTTCGAAAACCGGCCCCTGAAGATACCCTTCAAGATCGACCTCACCTTTGGTCCCGTCATCAAAAGCGACCCATATCCTGAAGCCTGAAATGTATTTTACTGATTTGATATGAAGCATCGGTCACTCCAACGGCGCTATGTATTCCAAGGGTAGCCCTTTCCGCGCATTGTTCCAGTTCGAAACAAGACCTGACTGATGCGCATTGATCCATTCTCGCACAAACGCAGTTGCGCGAGTCGGCAATTCACCCTCAAGAATCTCCCCACCAAAATCAAAAGCCGCCTCGTAACCTGAGTACTTGGCATGACAATGGGGAGGGCTGTGGTCATTAAAGTACATGACGATGACAATTCCGTAAAACCTGCTGATAACTGGCATTGCTACCTCCTTGTAGCGAGTCTCTATCCTCCTTGAGAGTTTAGCTGGATTTCGAGACTTTCCCAGGCGATGCCCAGAAGTTCAAATCTCCGACCTCATCCCCCCAACCACCGGCATGCGGTGATGAATGGCCGCGATGCTCGGCGCAGCTTCGCGGGAGAGCAATGCACACGAGATGATGGGCGAGGCACCCGGGCGCTCCCAGACGGACCACAGCCCCGCAAAGGCGATCACCTCCTGCGCAGGATCGGAGATGAAATACGGCTGCCGCACCGTGCGGCCCGACTTGATGACAAACCCTTTCACGCAGCAAGCTCCAGATGCACCGTGCGACCCAGCCGCGCTTCCAGGGTGATGAGCATCTCAAGGCTGAATTTTTCCCACTTGCTGCGTACCAGGTCAGAGACCCTGGATTGAGCAATGCCAAGGCGTTCGGCTGCTTCAGCCTGTGTCAGACCTTCACGCTCAATATAGGCACGCAGATCACTCATCAACGTGGCGCGCATTTGCAGAACAGCAGCTTCTGCAGGATCGAAACCAAGATCAATGAAGATGTTATGGTTTGACTTCTTTTGACTGCTCACCTTTTGACTCACGAATTTCAACCTCTCTGTATCGCCTTCTGGCAAGTGCGATATCACTCTGCCGCGTTTTCTGAGTTTTCTTCTCAAACGCATGTAGTACGCAAACAGCATTGCGAAATTTTGCTACATAAATAATTCGCCATTCACCGTTTCGATGTATTCGAAGCTCCATGGCGTTGGCGCCGACTGACTGCATTGTTTTCCAATCAGCGGGCAACTGCCCCATCTGAACAAAATGCAACTGGAAGCCAGCATCCCTGCGAGCTTCTTCGGGAAAGGCCTTCAAGTCTTCCTGACTGGAGCCTATGAATTCGAGATCCTTCATGGGGGAATATACAAGTTTGTTGATAATACATCAAAGCACTTATATACAGGTTTAGTTCAGAATTGGTGATGCAGCAAATTGGGGTATTCGATTCAGGGTGCCACCACCCTCTCCAACAACTCCTCCGAATCATTCCTCACGTTGTTCACCTTCGTGCTCACGCGGTAGCCCTCGAAGTTCTGCTCGCAGTTGGCGATCATCGCTTCCACTTCCTGTGCGGAGGTCGACGATGAGAGCCATGCGGCGTAGTGCTCCGGGCGCAGCACCACCGGCATGCGGTGATGGATGGCCGCGATGCTCGGCGCGGCTTCGCGGGAGAGCAATGCACACGAGATGATGGGCGAGGCACCCGGGCGCTCCCAGACGGACCACAGCCCCGCAAAGGCGATCACCTCCTGCGCAGGATCGGAGATGAAATACGGCTGCCGCACCGTGCGGCCCGACCCGCTGCGCACAGGCTCCGACTCGCACCACTCGTACAGCCCCGCGCCGGCATCAGGCAACGCATGGAGCGCATGCTCT
>JAUXNX010000007.1 GCA_030682575.1 Gammaproteobacteria bacterium | reverse complement strand
CTTCAGGACACGCCGTGAACCCATCCATGGGGGCTCGTCATCCGCCGTCCCTGGCGGCTGACGGTCCTGAAGAGGCCCAGCCAACTCCCCGCCTCTACCTTCTGTATTGTGTTCCAGTATTGCTGCCTGCTTCACTCGCTTGCTGCGTTTGACTGCAGGTGATTGCCTGCAAGCGAATGCTGAATTCAAACCTTGCGAGATTGATGGCTCCTGCATGATGTCATGCTCGATCCCCTGTGGGAGCTTGCCCTGCAAGCGATTCGCCCGCGCGCAGCCAGAATTACGCGTTGCTGTCAGAGCTGTGCCCGGATGCTGGGGGATTTGCAGGACCGTCGGCCGCCAGGGACAGCGGACGACGAGCCCCCATGGATGGGTTCACGGCGTGTCCTGCAAAACCCCCAGCATCCGGGCACAGCTCGAACTACGAAGCACGAAATCAATGCTCCCGCGTCGCATGGAACTCGATCTCGGGCCAGCGTTCTATCATCAGGGACAGATTGACCCGCGTCGGCGCCAGATAAGTGAGATGCTCACCACCATCCACCGCGATGTTGTCGTAGGCCTTCTTGCGGAACTCATCCAGCTTCACCCTGTCCTTGCAGCGCACCCAGCGTGCACTGTAGACATTCACCGGCTCGTATACACAATCCACCTTGTATTCGTCCTTCAGTCGATAGGCCACCACTTCGAACTGCAGCACACCCACAGCGCCAACGATCAGGTCATTGTTTCTGACTGGCATGAACACCTGCACCGACCCTTCCTCGGAAAGCTGCTTCAAGCCCTTCTGCAACTGTTTCATCTTCAGCGGATCCTTCAAACGGATGCGGCGAAAAAGCTCGGGCGCGAAGTGAGGAATGCCGGTGAATTGCAGGAACTCACCTTCAGTAAAGGTATCGCCAATCTGAATGGTGCCGTGGTTGTGGAAACCCAGGATGTCTCCAGAGACGGCTTCCTCCGCCTGTTCCCGTTCACCCGCGAGAAAAGTAACGGCGTCACTGACACGCACTTCTTTGGCAAGACGAGTGTGCATCACTTTCATGCCCCTGGTATAGGCACCGGAACAGACGCGCAGAAAAGCGACGCGGTCGCGGTGATTCGGGTCCATGTTCGCCTGGATCTTGAAAACGAATGCAGTGAACTTCTCCTCCTCTGGTAACACGACGCGGCTCTGTGTGCTGCGCGGCAGCGGTGACGGCGCCCATTCCACAAACTGATCGAGCATCTCGCGCACACCAAAGTTGCCCAGCGCTGTGCCAAAGTAGACTGGCGTCATGCGCCCCGCCAGGTATTCGTTCACATCGAACAGATTGCTGGCACCACGCACCAGCTCGATATCAGCCTGCACGCTGTCGACATCGTCGCCAAGCAGCTTGCGTGCTTCCGGGCTGTTAAGCCCTTCGATGCGAATGTCATCCGGTATCCTGTCGCCCTGACCTTGCCGATAAACATGGATGATATCTGTATAAAGGTTATACACACCCTTGAAGTCCTTACCCATGCCAATGGGCCAATTGATCGGAGCGCAGCGGATTTTCAGCACTGTCTCGATGTCGTCCAGCACCTCGATCGGGTCGAGAGTGTCCCGATCCAGTTTGTTCACGAAGGTGAAGATAGGAGTATCACGCAGGCGACAGACATCCATCAGCTTGATAGTGCGCTCTTCTACGCCCTTCGCTCCATCGACTACCATCAGGGCGGAATCCACTGCGGTCAGAACTCGGTAAGTGTCCTCTGAGAAATCCTCGTGACCAGGAGTGTCCAGCAGGTTAACAACGCGCTCGTTATACGGAAACTGCATGACCGATGAGGTTACGGAGATTCCGCGCTCCTGCTCCATGGTCATCCAGTCAGAGGTCGCATGACGATCTGTTTTCTTTCCCTTGACCATACCGGCCTTCTGAATCAGACGCCCGAACAGCAGCAACTTCTCCGTGATCGTCGTCTTGCCCGCATCGGGGTGAGAGATGATCGCAAAGGTGCGACGGCGTCTGATTTCATCGACGAGGGCGCCCTGACTCATGATCTGATCCTTGCGCCAGGCAAATCGCTTCGGCTGGCTTATTTTGGGTTACGAGATTTAGGGGTAGCGCGAAAAGTCGCGGATTATACCCGCAGGGCTGTCATGTGCCCAGTGCAACAGGACAGGGCGAGCAGCGTAGATCTGGACGGGGAGGCGGACTTCGAGATTGCGAGGCCCGCTGGATTCAATGCACGGTAGCGGAGACGGGACGACCAGTAGTAACAGCGAAATCGGGATGCAACAGGTCGGAGCGTTTTACCAACAGCAGGTCGTGACGATTCAGGCTGTCGTATTCGCCTATGGATTCAACATCCACATCTTCCAGCAACACGCAGACCACTTCCTCGCCATCGACATCGACCACCACACAGCGCTTGAAACCTGCCAGTGTATTCAGGGAGGCAAAGCTGCCGATGTCACAATCGTGCGCAGGATAGAGGCCCGCGGAAGGCAACAGGATGCCATTCGAGCTGAATGCCATACCGAAGCCAGCGGCGGCAACAACGTGGATAATATCGATTATGGCGGGGTCCGTGAGGTCGATCCTGACAGTGTCAGTGACCGGCATACGATTTTCCTGCTGTTCGTGCGTGACCAATTTGAGGAACAGACTTATATCGTCCTGATTCCACTCCAGCATTTCTTCCGTTTCGGAACGGGTGCTGTCGGACGAGAAACTCACGACACTGGTCTCGATTGTCAAATCCTTGCGATCATCCTCGGCATCGTAAGGTACAACCATGGATACGGCACAGAGACCTTCGCTGGACTCCGCACTCAATCGCCACAAAAATGGAATATTGCCAGTTAGTTCGACCATTGCCTGATTCTAAAGTGGTTTGTAAGCGGCTTTACAATAGCATTAATGCCTCGGCATGACAAAGCCATAATCGTCCAGCGACGGTCTGTTTGACACCTCAGGTAACAGAAAAAACCATTGGTGTTTCAGTCTTTCTCAAACCACCACAATTCACAATATCGATCAAATCGTGACGCTGGTCGCGCCGGAGAAAATCCCTCCAGCTTTCGATTGACGACACGTAATTATTGTGATGACAAAAGCACGATTTGTTTTCCACAGATTCTGTGGATAACTCCGTTGATAAGTTGAAAATAATCGTCGGAAACACTTAAAATCACGCACTTTGACTTAACTTGGTTGTTTTTTAACCAAATAAAATAACCCTTAAAAATCATGTAGATAATTAGCAATCGACCGTTCTCGCAGCGAAAAACACTGAATTTCAGGGGGAAAGGTGACAAATCGAGCATATGTGTGCATAAAAAGGGGGCACATTTAATTTCTTTGTTAAAACGATTCTGTTTGAGCGCTGTTTTTATTAACTTTTTTTCCTCTATAATCGCCCCCGAACAACCCCTCTCTTCGCCGATGCAATTTGGTGGTGCACTCATGAAAACGTCGCGACTTTCTACTCTCATCGGAACAGTCATTGTCATTGTTCTTCCTGTCGCACTGGTCATGGGAACCAATCACTATCGCGCCAGCGTCGAGTCGAGGGCTTACGAACTGATGACTTCTGCTTCGCAGACGGTGTTGGGTAATGGAGATTGGAGCTTGGTATTCGAGAATATGAATCCGGAAAGCCCGATAGAAAGCGCAGACATGAGTGTATTGCAAAACTTCGGACGCCTGGTCGTTCTGGGGGAGATGGAAGGAGTTGCTGATGTTCCGCTGCCCTTCAGCAGTGAACCGCCAAGCGCCCAACTACGAATGACGGGGCACTTCGCAGGCGGCACCAGTTCCACTGAGGCGATACTGGTCTATAAAGATGGTCGATGGCTTTTCAGCCACTTCGCTTATGTTCCAGGCTCGATTGCCCAATAAAAGATCAGCGCATCAGCAGCTTGTGAACCACCGGCAGAATTACGACGGCTATCAAAACCGCCACCAGAAAATCCTGATCGATGGTGATACCACCAATCATTTCTGGTGGCAGATTAATTGCGACACACAGCAGCAACACCAAGAGCACCAGCATCAGACTCCGATGCGCCAACAGTACTGTTAACACAAGCGCCACCAGGGCAATCATCAGATAGTTGGTTTCCATGCCAAAACGGGATAGCGTTTCACGTGCTACCGTGACACCTATGGTCAGAAACAGGATCAGCCCGTACAGCACTAATTTCATCTGACCATCAACCTTCCAGGGACGCGGAGAATGCTCACGGACTATATCGACATGTGGGCGAATTGCTGAGGGGCATCGGATTAAACTTTGAACTGAGTCATAATAAAAGGCGAAACATAATATCCGCGAACCCAAAATTCTGACGGGAATTCTGAACCAAGTGCCTATTCTGCAACCACGCCCAGCAATTGTTTGTAATCAGTCAAGCCTGCGAATATCTTGCTGATGCCATCCTGCTTGAGCGTACGCATACCATCCTTGAGCGCCTGTTGACGCATCGCATCCAGAGGGGCTTTGTTGTAGATCATCTTGCGCAACTCATGCGTCCCAGTGAGCAATTCGTGAATACCTGTCCGCCCCTTGTATCCCGTGCCGCCACACTCCTCGCAACCCAGAGCCCTGTTGAGCGTCACCGTCGCCAGATCAATACCCAGCTCCGGGAACTGCTCCGGACCGTAGTTTTCGATCAGGTGATCCAGCTCATGCTGTGTAGGCTTGTACGACTCCTTGCACTTGCCGCACAGTGTTCGCATCAAGCGCTGCGCCAACACCCCCAGCAGTGCATCGGAAAAGTTGACAGGATCCAGCCCCAGATCCAGCAAACGGGTAATCGTTTCTGGTGCGGAATTGGTGTGCAGTGTCGACAGCACAAGGTGACCGGTCAGCGAAGCTTCAATGCCGATACTGGCGGTCTCATGATCACGCATCTCACCAATCAGAATCACGTCGGGATCGGCACGCAGGAACGCGCGCATCGCAGTGGCGAAAGTGAAGTTGATCTTCGGTAATACCTGCACTTGCTGGAGCCCTGGCTGCGTTATCTCCACAGGATCCTCAGCCGTCCAGATCTTTCGATCAGGCGTGTTGATATAACCCAGCACGCCGTGCAACGTAGTGGTTTTACCAGACCCTGTTGGTCCCACCACCAGCAGCAAACCATGAGGATGTGCCGAGAGTTCGACAATCTTGTCGTAATTGGGTTTGGAAAGATTCAGTTTTGCCAGTGGCATCGCACTGCCTGCAGCTAGCAGACGCAGTACCGCGCTTTCGCCATTGACGGTCGGAATGGTGGCCACCCGCAGTTCGAGCTTCTTGCCACGCACCTTGAGCTTGCACTTGCCGTCCTGCGGCAGGCGCCGTTCAGCTATGTTGAGTCGTGAAATTACCTTGATACGGGCAATAAGCGCAGATGTGTGCTCCTTGGGGACGCGCAGCAATTCACGACAGACTCCGTCCACGCGAATACGCACTATGCCGGGAGAGTTGTCCTTGCCTGGCTCAACATGGATATCAGAAGCACCCAGACGATCGGCTTCCGTGATTACACGATTGACCAGTTGGATGATTGCTGAGGTTGCGGCAAGGTTTTCCTCCTCCGTCTCTTCCTCGGACTCCAGCTCAACATTGCCCTGCTCCTCCAGCCGCGAGAACACGTCGTCGAAACCAGCCTCCATGTCACTGCCGTCGTCGTCGCGCAGGTACTGCAGAATGTGTTCGGGAAGGCCTACGCGAAAAGCATAATTGCGGGCATTCAGTACCCCTTGAATTTCCATGATGCGCTGATAATCACTGGGATCATCTATCAGAATGACCGCTTCTTCCTTGGTTCCTGCCACTGGCAGCCAGAGGTTCTTGCGCAGATAACTGACGCCAATATTCTCGAACAGCTCCGCAGGCAGCGTGTGACCCGCCTGGAACTTCATGTAGGGCACACGGTAATAATATTCGAGTGACATGCCAATGCTGTCGGCATCTATACCGTGATCCTCGATCAGAACCCGGGAGACTGTGCCGCCATACAGGGCGACCTTCCTCTGTACTTCATCGAGTTCTTTGCTGGTGATCTTGTTCTTCTGAACCAGATAGTCGTAAGGACCCTGAGTACTCTGCAGCTCGGAACGGAACTGTTTGGCCAGCATCTGCGACACCATCATCGCGTGTTTCAGATCAGTCTTGCTGAAATCCCTGTCGCCGACAAAATTGATGAGCTGGAGAACACCGAGCAGAATCCCGTCCTTGATGGGCACCACAATCATGGACTTGACGGCCCAGCCTTTGGCATCGCTGAAACGCCTGTCGAATTTCAGGCGAGGGTGGATATCCAGCAGTTCCTGCTGGTCCAGCACATTGCGGATCACCAGGGCCCGCTGGCTCAAGGCAACGTATCCGGCCAATGAGGTCGGGCTGAAGGGAACGCGAATCTCGGTGGTACTGGTATCCTCAGGATCGCCGCCCTTGAAACTGGCAAGAATCTCCTTGCCGTTCTGCACGCTCTGATAGATCGTGAAAAGCCGCACGCCAAGCAGGTCCAGCAATGATTGCTCGACCTCCTTCATGGCTTTCTTGAGATGCTTACTCTGCTTGAGCCGTTGATAGACCAGAGAAAGACCACGGACAAATTCGTCCTGCGGTTCGGCCTCTTTGGGGTCTGCTGCTTCAACGTCTTCTGTAATCTGATTCAAGTCCGCACGCCCGCGCTGGAATTATTGGAATTGGCAACAGTCTTTGTACGTGGTTACCGACGGTGCCTGCATCCTGGCCTTGGGCTCCGGCACATTGTGCTAACATCCTGTTACCCACTTGCTGACAGTGCGAACCCTGCAACTGATGGAACATCCTGTGACAAGATTTTGCTCTTTCGCGTTCACCCTGCTGATACTGCTTTATGGCTGCGCACAGCAGTCTGGCCAAAACCTGCCACGACTAAGCAACGCGGACTCTGCCTGGATTGGAGAGCGCATTTTCGCGAACGAGTGTAACCTGAATATACCGTGTTTAACCAGTTGGAACATGGGTGAAGATTTCCCATCCCTCGGCATCGGCCACTTCATCTGGTACCGCGAAAACCAGCGCGAAGCCTTTGTAGAAAGTTTCCCCCTGTTACTGGAGTTTTACGAACAACGCGCTGTAGATATTCCAATCTGGATCAGCGAACGGCCCGGTCGTGACTCTCCGTGGCGCAGTCGCGAGGAGTTTCTGGCTGAACAGGACAGCGTCCGAATGCAGGAGTTGCGGAACTTTCTTAACAACACCAGACAGATACAGGTGGAATTCATCATCCAGCGCATGCATGCCAGCCTCCCTTCTCTGCTCGCTGCTGCAGAGCATCCAGAGAAGATCGAGAGCCTCTTCCATGAGATCGCCAATAGTAGTACCCCGGTGGGTATGTATGCGCTGATTGATTACATCAACTTCAAGGGTGACGGCACGTCGCCATCAGAGCGTTATCAGGGCGAAGGCTGGGGGCTGCTGCAGGTCCTGGAGCACATGCTGGAAAACCGCAGCACTGCTCCACTGATGACACAGTTTGCCGACTCTGCTCGTCTCGTGCTGTCTCGCCGTATCGACAATGCTCCTCCAGACCGAGGAGAAGAACGCTGGCGACTGGGTTGGAATAATCGGATCGCCACATACGAAGTGGCCCCATCAGGCCGGTCTTGAGTAACATCCAGCCCATTTCACCTCATTCACAAGTTCTTTACCGATCTGGCTAATATCTGCTCATGACTGGCCGATACTCCGTTGTAAGGCAACTGCCAAAACGCCCTAATTTCGAGTTACCTCTCAACAATGTCCATTCCAGGCAATGGAGACTGACACATGAGCAAGGACACCATACAGAGCACCGATCTCGCGATACAGCTGGATCCTCTCGATATGCTGCGGGCAAGTGTGAAGCGTCAGAAACTCATCCTGCTCGCGCTCACGATAACCTGTGCCCTGGCACTGCTTACTGCACTGACAGCAGTCGGGATGCTGATGATGCAAGACAATCAGGTCATCTCCGAGCAAGTGCGCCTGATTGAAAGGACCAGGCTTATCGAGGAGCAGATACAGCACTTCACCGTGCAGGCGGAAACGCTGCTGGTCCGTTCCAACGAAACCAACATTGCACTTACATCGTTGCGGGAGCAGGTCGGGAATATCGATGTGAACGACCAGACCAATGTGGTGATCCGCCTGCAACGTATCCTGATCCGTCAGGAACAGGATTACCGCAATTTCCTGACCAGCCTGGAGAACGGTCTGTACAATTTTCACATGATGATCCCTCATTCCAGGGGCTGGTGGGAGGGCTATAAACAGGAACTGGTAGAAAGCAGCGAACTGAGCAAAGCTCGCGAAAACTATGTGATGAATCTGCGCAACAATTGAACCCATAGAGATTAACCAGTAACCTTGGCCGCTCGCGCCCCACCGAGCCATTGAAGCTTGCCGACAGCGCACAGCCCACCCAAGAGTTATGCAAATCCATGAGCTACGAAAGACCGAACATCCAGCGCATGACCGGATACGCATCCGGCGAGCAGCCCAACCAACCCGGCATCATCAAGCTGAATACCAACGAGAATCCCTACCCGGCCACTCCGGCGGTTGCAGCTGCACTGGCCGAGCTGCGTGTGGAGGTCCTGCGCCGTTATCCTCAGCCTCTGGCAAATGATTTCCGGCGCGTCGCCGCGCAATACCATGACGTGACAATCGACAACATCATCGCTACCAATGGCGGTGACGAACTACTGCGACTGGTCATTACCACCTTCGTTGACGTGGGCGACACCATTGCCATCGCTGAACCCAGTTATTCCCTCTACCCTGTGCTCGCCGAGATTCAAGGCTGCGAGGTGGCACGTATCGCGCTACAGGATGACTGGACCATGGCAGAGGACTTTGCCGCACAACTCAATGCCAGCGGCGCAAAACTCGCGTTCATTGTGAATCCCCACGCTCCCTCGGGCGTGCTGACGCCAGCCGCAAGACTCGCTGCTATTGCAGAGGAATTCGATGGTGTGCTGGTAATCGACGAGGCTTATGTGGACTTCATCGATCCAGAGCAACATTACGACGCTGCAGCACTGACAAAACGCTTCGACAATGTGGTGATCCTGCGCACCATGAGCAAAGGTTATTCGCTGGCTGGATTGCGGTTTGCCTATGGCATCGCAGCCACTTCATTGACAGAGCCGATGCTGTACAAGACCCGCGACAGCTACAACACGGATGTCATTTCCCAGGTGCTGGCCACAGCGGCACTCAGCGATCATGCAACAGCCGCACAAGGCTGGGAGAAAGTCAGGTCTGAACGTGTGCGCGTGAAGACCGCTCTGACGGCTCTTGGTTTCAGTTGTGCAGACAGCCAGAGCAACTTTCTGCTGGCGCAGGTACCGTCCGCGGATATGCGCTACGAAAGCAGTGAACTGATGGCCAGAGAGTTCTATCAGCGGCTCAAGGATGATGGCATCCTGATCCGCTACTTCGATCAGCCACGTTTGCGCGACAAGCTGCGTATTACAATTGGCACCTTCGACGAAAACCAGAAATTGTTGCAGCACTTGGAAACGTATCTTGGCAAAACCTGACGGCGCCTGACCATGCCTAAAGACCTGCTTGGCGACATCCCGGAACCACCCGCTCCCACTGACAAGGTGGTGACACGGCAGTACTATTGCCCGGAGTGTCACAAGTCTCTGCGCAGGATCAATGGCAAAAAAGGCCCCTTCTGGGGCTGCACAGGCTTCCCTGAATGCAAGACAAGCTTCTTCGACAAGGACGGCAAACCCTCGAAGGAGCCCGATGAACGCTTTCGCTGCCCCGTGTGCACCCGTGCACTGATCCGCGCGGAAAACACGCGCGGCTTTTACTGGTATTGCACGGGTTACGACAAGGGTTGCAAGACTCGGCTCAGCGACGATAATGGCATGCCAGCGAAGGCGTTTCGCTGCACGTCGTGCGGCCAGTTGCTCAAGAAACGCAGCGGCAAGAATGGATATTTCTGGGGCTGCACGCAATTTCCGGAATGCCGCCACACCTGGCCAGACATGAATGGCGAGCCGGATTTCAATACCAGATCATGACGCAAAAGACAGGTTAACGTGATAATACCCAGGTTCGGAATGCGCAAGAAAACCCGCTCGGTGGTCAGTGGTCTGCTGATAGCTGTCGCATCCCTGGTCGCGCTGGGGTATGCCTACGAAGAGGCACGCATCAATATGCTGCGTTTCTTTGTCGGCTCACTGGCGATGATACTGATAGTTCTGGCTTTTGCTGCGCTGGCCGTAACTGCGTTGGCATTGTTACGTCGACTGGGTAAATTATTGGGCAAGAAATCCGCTGACAATGGCGATGATTTTCCCTCTGACTGAAACTCGTTTACACCTCAAAGCGGCAACATACGGGATAGAATCAATGCGTCTTCGCGTTGTGTGCTACCTGGCTCTGCAGGGTAGTAACCCCGCCTCTCTCCCACCTGCACAAATCCCATGGCCAGATAGAGTTGCCGCGCCTCGACATTCGAAGGCCGCACTTCCAGAAAACAAACGGTTGCATCCCTTTTCACAGCCCTCTCCAGTAGATGGCGCAGCATGCGCCTGCCATGACCACTGCGGCGAAAATCCGGATGCACGCACAGAGTAAGCACGTGAGCCTCGCCTACTCCAGCTGAAAGCACGCCATGAGCGACGATGCGATCCTTGGTCGCCAGCACCCAGCATTCGTATCCGGCACGCAGGCAATCGGAGAATATGCGTTTGGACCAGGGCTGCTGGTAAGACAAATTCTCATTCAGCACTACGAGATCAAGATCGCTCGCCCGCATGGTGCGCATGAAGACGTTCAGGGTATCCGGGCTGCGAGACGGGAACATGGGCGAACTACTGACCATTCGTGGCTGTATCATCTGCATTCGAGGCAGGCTTTGTCAGTGCTGCACGCAGCGGCTGCAATGCCTGCCAGACCGAGCGCTTGATGTCCGGCACAGCTTCCATGGCGTTGAGACTGTGGGTCACGACCACATCCATTGCATGATGCGGATGGCGTCTCATTCCTGCCTGTTGCCAGTCGAAGCCCGTGGGGAACAGATAACCAGCGGACTGCTCTGCCAATATCAGCAGATAGCGTACAGGGCGCAGTTTCAATCGCCGGGCCATGAAACCATCAAGCATATGCCGAGCACTCTGTGCACTGCGATCAGTCTGCGGCGAGTCATCCAGAGGCCAGGTGAACACCATGGAGGTCAACGTCTTCTCCTCACATGAAACGGACAGCGCCTTGAGAATGGCCGCAAGCAACTGTCTGCAGGTTGGAGAAACCGCTGCCGCCTTTGCCCACGGCAACTCATTGATAACGGCCAAGTCCTCATTGATGGGAAAGTAGGCAAAAGCAAAACGCGCTTCCTCGACGCGGGCCTCCGAGTCAGGAACAGGAGCTGTGACTGCTCCGGCTACAGAGGCACGCGGCACTGGAGGAGTGATCTTGAACTCCTGCAGTAAACTCTCTGCAGGGGCGAGCTTGCTCGCGAATGGGGGCGCACTCATGACCACTTTCCCGGCATGGACGGCTGGCGGCGTACCGATCAGCGCAGAGATCATCTCCACACTCGTCTCTGCGCTCTGCCGTTGAGACTCCGTCGCCACCAGTGTGCCAGTTGCATAGCGCGGTGACGGTTTTGCTCCCGGCAACGCACGACGCGGAAAATAGGACTGTATGCCCAATTCCCGCAGATACTCCTGTCGTTGTCTTTCGCTGACTGCCATGCGCTCACTCTCGGGCGATTGAATGCGGGGCATTATATGCCAAAGGTTACGCTCCTGCCTCTCGGGTTTCGTCTGCAATTGTAGTCCGGCGGCAAAAGTGCTTGAATCGCTGCACTCGAAAAAAGCGACTCCAGCCGTTCTCAAGGGGGGAAATCATGAAAGCGCTCGTCTGCCATTCCTATGGTCCGCCGGAAAATCTTGCCATCGAAGAAGTAGCCGATCCCGTGCCTGACAAGAGTCAGGCTGTCGTGGATGTCTACGCCGCATCGCTGAACTTTCCAGACACACTGCAGATTCAGGGCAAGTACCAGTTTCAGCCACCAATGCCCTTTACACCGGGTTCGGAAGTGGGCGGTATCATCCGGGCACTGGGCGCGGGGGTCAAAGGCTTCAGTGTGGGCGACAGAGTCATGGCCACACCGTCAATTGGCGGCATTGCGGAACAGGTGCTGGTGTCTGAAGCTGGTCTGCGCCGCATTCCCGACAACATGGACTTCAGAACGGCGGCGGGTTTCGCGATGGTCTATACCACGTCTTACCACGCTCTGAAGCAACGCGCCCAACTCAAGCCGGGCGAAACCCTGCTGGTGCTCGGCGCCAGTGGTGGCGTCGGTATGGCGGCTGTGGAGCTGGGAAAATTGATGGGGGCACGCGTCATCGCGGCAGCGAGTAGCGACGAGAAACTGGAATTCGTCAAGCAGGCTGACCCGGATGAACTGCTCAACTATGGCGATGGCGATCTCAAGGAAAAGGTGAAAGCCCTGACGGATGACAAGGGCGCGGATGTCATCTACGACCCGGTTGGCGGCAACCTCTTCGATCAGGCTACCCGTTGCATCAACTGGAACGGCCGCATTCTCGTCGTAGGCTTCACCAGTGGCAGAATTCCCGAGTACAAGGCCAACCTGGCGCTGTTGAAGGGTGCGTCCATGGTTGGGGTGTTCCTTGGGCGTTTCCGCAAGGAAGAACCCGAGGCTTATGAACAGAACTTCAAAGAACTGCTGGAGTTGTACAGTGCAGGCAAACTGAAGCCCGTCGTTACCCAGTCCTTTGCACTGGAAGAGTACGTGGCCGCGTTCACCGTGTTCACAGAGCGCCGCGCCATGGGCAAGGTCATCATCGATATCCGTCAGGAGTAACAGACAGGCGGTTTACCACCGTGGCTTACTGCTGAGGAGTCCGGCTGCGGAAGATCGAAGGGGTAACACCGTGCGCCTCCTTGAAGGCCTTGTTGAAGGACGAGAGGGAGGCGTACCCGACATCCAGCGCGATAGTGGAAATCGGCAGGTGGCTCTCCGCCGGGTCCTGCAGTCGTCGCGCTGCCTCGGCTATCCGATACTGATTCAAATACTGGTTGAAATTGCGGTAGTGCAACTTCTGGTTGATCAGCCTGCGCAACCGGTATTCCTGCATTGATACGCTGGCAGCCAATTGACCGATGGTCAATCCCGGTTGGGCAAACAACCTGTCATTCTCCATCACCGAATGAATGCGATCAATCAACGGTTTGTCCTTGTCCTTTTCACTGACTCTGCCGCTGTGTGGTGGCACCACAGACGGCTGGATCACGACCGTATCAATCAGTTGCGGTGAATCGCGGTGTACACGGAAAGACGCCAGATTGAAAAACAGAATAAAGAGAAATATGGCACCAATATAGACGTTGTAGATCCAACGGTCGGTCAGGTTGAGAAAATATGACCCAAGAATAATCGCCACTATCGAACCCATCGTGATGGCGAACGGCACACGCAACTGACGCCGGGGCTCCACCAGATCGGAACCCAGTCCTCTCACTGCCGTGTACACCACGTGGCAGGCAAAGCCCAGCATGATGACTTGCGGCAGGAATGAATGCAGCCAGTACCCCACCCCTTCCTGCGGTCCCATTACCATGGCAAATGCACGCAAGGTGATATAAAGCGCAATGGTGATCCACACCAGCGGATCGACCTGTGGCTCGTCTTCAAACAGATAACGTGTGATTACCCAGAGCAGCGCTGGTGTGGTGATGGCCAGCAAGGACAGCACGAAGTCAAAGATCCAGGGGGCATTGTCCACTTCCGGCAGGGTTGCCAGTATGTAACCAATGAGACAGACGGCATAAAACGCCATCAACTTGCCAAGCAGTTGACGGCGGAAATAGGCCAGGTAGAAGAGCGCCATGAACAGCAATTGCGAAATTGCCATGAAGCTTGTTGCGTACTGAATCAATTGCATGCTTTTGTCTATTACTGAGGTCGTATGCTGATGTTGCTTGAGAAGTCCGTTTCGCCGGGGAAGATAGATCAGCCACCCTGCCTTTGCAAGAAAAGCTGGAGACAAGATGACTGCTTCAGCCAATCAGATGGCAACTACTGGAATGTTTTCCTCACGGTAAACACGTACTGCGGGCCAGTGATATTGCAGTTGTACTCGTACTCGGCAACTGGTGCGTTTTTGGTCAACGATCCTGCAAAGCGCTCCCTGGAACGACAACGCTCCCCATCAATGGCATTGTTGGCATCCAGTCTGAAAACGAAGCCTGCGAATGCGCGCTTTTCAACAAAAAGATTGAGTGTCTTGGGAAATCCAGCTACATCAATCTTGTCAATGTCGACGATCCTGCGGTTGCCTTCGATCCCCTCGCGGTAATTCATACCGACACTGAGTGCCTGCGCGGGAAAATCCTGACGGAACCCGAAGCGGTAATTACCCCGATCATAAGGCACGATGCGGCGTTCGAATCCACCCATAGGATCAATGGTAGTGGATTCCTGCACCAGCAGCCCCGCCGTGATCAGTGCCGGTGACAACCCGAAGAAACTGTAGCGGATGCTGGCATCCAGATTGATGCCGTAAATCTCACCATCGCCGGTGTTGCCATTGGCCGAGAGAATTCCGCCGGGCGGCGAGACATCGATCTTGCCGATGGCATCCTCTACGTCATAGAAAAACAGGTTGGCATTGAACACACCACCGTCCTGAGGCAGGCGATACTCCATGTTCACCGTATAGCGCCAGGCTTTTTCCTGCTCCAGCTCCGGGTTGCCCGCCAGCACTGCTTGCTGCTCATCACGATTATTGGCTGTCGACGCAGTGAAATCCGCGAAACTGAGCTGGGAGATGAAACGCTCCACTGAGAGTCGCAGTTGTGTCGAGGCATTCAGATCGAAACGATAATCAAGCTTCGGTTTTGGATAACTGAAATCACGCTTGTTGCGAGTATCCCCTGTCTGCTCTATCTCGGAGATCTCGACCTCAAGCGAGCTTTCCAGGGACATGCGCGGATTGATCTGCCAATTGTGTACCACAAAAGGTTCATAGCGAACTTCCTGCACGGTGGAATTGGCATTCGGCAATGGCGCCGGAACCAACCCACCGTGAGCGGGCGATGGCGTACCATTTCCTGGCACTCCCATGCGCAGCGAGGACTCAAGACGAGTCAGTGCGCGCTCTATGCCAAGCTCAACACCCTGCGTTTGGCCAAGTTGAAAATTGTAGGATGTGCGGGCGATGCGCTCGACAGTGCGCGTGTCACTGGCAAGGAAAAGATTCTTGCGGGAAGTTGTCGCCTGCGTGGCGCCAGCATAACGCTCACGCACGGTGTCATGAGTCTCCTCGTTGGCAATCAAGAGAAGTCGATAACGGCTGCCACTGGCGAACTGATGTTCATAGTCACCACCGACCTCCCAGTTCTCGCGTTTCGAGGGAATTGTCTCTCGCTCCCAGGTCGTGACGGGGGGGCGCAGATTGAGATTCGTGATCGAACGATCCAGATACACCGGAGGATCAGTCTCACCAACAAGCGCGTTGAATGCAATGCGGTCGTTCAGGGTAAGGTCGTAAGTCAGGTTGGTATTGAGTGTCAGATTGCTCTGGTCACGCACCTGATTGACGCGAATGTAATCGTTGGGAGAGAAGTCGGCATTGAAGCTATCCTCCCAGCTCTCCAGTGCTTCATAGGCCGAGCGGCGTTCAGCGCTGAACAGGTAGTTCAAACCACCACGCTGGCCACTGTAGACCACGGCTCCCTGAGGCTCCGCATGACCATCGTGATAGGCAATGGCACCTGCTTCCACTGAGAGTGTCGAACTGGACAACGTCTCCATTAACACGATGTTGACGATCTGGCCTGCGCTTCTGACATCCAGATCTCCGGACGTACCACGGATGATCTCGATATGTCGTACTTGATTGGCGGCAATGCGGCTCAGTTGATTACGAGCCTCATTATCCTTGCCAGCCAGACGCTTGCCGTTGATCAGAATCTGCGCGCCTGCACCGAGACCGCGATTGTTGTTATTGGCGTTGTTGTTATTGGCACCACCGCCACTGGGCGTGCCTGCATTCAGGGCAACAGAAATGCCGGGAACGCGATCAATCATGTCGTTGACACTCACCGGGGAGTATTGGGCGAAGTAGTCAGCCGGGTAGACAACCGTGGAATCAAGACCACCAGAGTTCTGGGCGGAAGAATCCTGGGCCCAGGAATGGGAAGTGGCGAACAGCAAACCTCCGAGCATCGCCAGGCGCCCCAGCGCCTTTGGGAAATCAGGTATTCGCGAGGTCATGGGATAAATCTCAAGAAGTAAAAAGGGTCCGCCGACCGGTTCCGAGGCTACCATTCGGAGCAACGGTTGACCCGGGAGCCGGTCAGCGGATTAAGGCACACTTTGCAGTTCATATTCCAGCGCCGATCTGCCCTTCAATGCAGGCCGACGCTGGCATGACGGATCAGATCTCCACGTCCAGGCTCAGAGTGAAGACACGACCGTAGGGGTCATACAAACGGGTTTCCAGACCGCCCTGAATCGGCAGGCGCGTGGGCTCCCAGTCGAACACATTACGCACGGCAAGGCTGATGTTCGCAGACTGACCAAAGCCCATGATGCCATCCATCGTGTAGCCATAGTTGATGTCTGTTCTGTAGCCGCCTTTCACATTCTTGCGAACGCCTGCCACTGTGGCAGGTGGGTTGGCAAGGGTAACAGGCGCCAGATTTCCGAATATCACGTCGTCCGTAAACTTCGTCAGAATACGAGCCGAGTGCGCATCACGCATCCAACTGATACCGAAGTTGAACTTCGTTCTGGGCAGAGGTGGCGCCTTGCCTGTGTCGCCGTTGTTGTAACCGGCCATGTCGCGAGTGGTGCCATCGAACTCTGTAAGCATGTACTTGTGGAAGTGTGTGACATCCAGGTTGAATACGAGGTTGCCCAGATTGCCTGCATCGTATTGATAGCGAGCCTGCAGGTCGAACGTGTGCACATCCATCTGGTCGACGTTCTGCGGCTGACGCAGGATTCGTGACGGACGCAGCGTTACCGGATCACGCACGATCGCGGGATTCGGATTCGCATTCACGTACGCTCTTGCCGCTTCCCAGGTCGCCGATCCAGGCGTTCTGTTGAAGTTGGCAGCATTCGTCCCAATCGCAGCCAGCACATTCAGGAAGTCCTGTGTACCGATGTCCTGGTTGGTCAGGGTGAATATCCGGCCGGTGTACTTGATCTCCTGGTAATCCAGGCCAATCGACAGACCATCAAGCGGCTCCCAGGTAAATCCGATGTTCTGCAGTGTGGAGCGTTCCACATCCAGATTCGGATTCGTGGTGGTACAACCATCCACACCAATGAACGATGTCGCTGTCAACTGGTCTGTACCATCGCGGGCGCTGGCACAGGTGTTGAAGTTGATGGCTCCAACCTGACTGGCCAAAGGAGCCAGGAATCCCTCACCCCATGACGCACGAACCGCCAATGTAGGATGGGCTTCCCAACGCATGGCCACTTTCGGAGTCGTCGTGCGCAGATTCAGATCCTCGAATTTTTCATATCGGGCAGCTGCTTGTATGGACAAGGAATCCAGCAATGGCGCTTCGAATTCCAGGAACGCGGCTCTTACCAGAGAGTTGGAAACAGCCGGTGTCTGCTTGGTAGCGGGCGCATTGAAGTTGTCACCCTGTGCGTTCAGCTTGATCGGATTATCGATAACGCGTTCATCACGAATGTGACCACCAAATGCCATCTGGATCGGACCGGCCGGCAAATCTACAATGGGGCCTGTGACAAAAGAGTCCATCACACGGAATCTGGTGAGGTCTTCTGTGGTGCGGCGCTCTGACAACCAATCCACCACTTCCTGGCTGTTTTCAGTCACACCCGGCACAAAGAACGGCGAGCGTGAATCAGAGGACATGAAGGGATTGAACCACTGATTGCCGCCGGGACCACCGCGTCCCTGGAAGGCGGCCTGTACGCGACTTGCCAACTCCTCGTAAGAGGAATAACGGAAGCGCCTGGTCTGGTAGCTCAGAGACGTTTGTCCTGACCAGTCGTTGCCCAACTCATAGCGGCCGGTAAAGGAGTGCCTGTCTGTCAGGAATAGCGAATCATCCCACTGTGAACCGTTCTGGATATAGCTGGGCTGCGGCGAGTTGGAGCGACCATTGAATGTCCGATAAGCGATAGGGAATACAGCCTGGCCAAACGGGTTCGCCGGGTGGTTGGCTGGGATCACCATGGTGGCGGCCCGAGTCGAGTTCATCGGCGAGGATGCTTCGGTGATGAATACGGACAGGTTATGGTCTGCGACCACCTGGTATTCCAGCTCCAGCCAGTCTGTAGTCTGATGAGTGACGTTCAGGTAACCGGTGTACTGCTCGTTGGGCCGGTTGTACTGAATCCACTGCCCGAAGAAGATCGCGCAACGCTGACCGTTGTTCAAGCGAATGCCGCTTGGGAAACTGTCAAACTGTCCCTTGTCGTTCTGGTCATTACCAAAGGTTCCGCAGGAAGGATCCACCAGCGGTGTAGCACTGGTGACACTGCGGAAGGTGCCGGGTGGACCATCTGTGAAGATATCATTGTCTGCACGCAGATATTTGGGGCGCTCTGTTCTCATGAGATGCGTGTTCTTCTTGTATTGAAGAGCACCGACAATGTTGAAGTCATCCACTTGCGTTCCGAACAGCATGCCTGCCGAGTACTCCTCGAAGCCTCCAGCCTGATCCCGTCCGTACGAGGTGCGCACACGCACGCCGTCATACTGTTTTATTGGGATCAGGTTGACCACGCCAGCTACTGCATCTGAACCGTACAGTGCAGAACCGCCATCCAGAACGATCTCCATGCGGCTCAATGCGATGTCAGGCACCAGCGAGCCCACTTCCTCAGAGTTGAGAGTACGTCTGCCATCAAACAGTGTCAGTGTACTGCTGGAACCGAGACCACGCAGGTTGAAGCCGGAGGTGTTGCCGTCCTGGCCGCCGCCGGGGCCACCAAGCACATTGGATACGGCGTCGATATTGTCCGTGTAAACCAGATCGCGCATGAATTGACCGGTACTGACAGAGCCGGTGGAAAGCAGGGTTTCCTGATCAATGGTGTCTACGGGCGAGGCACCAGCGAAAGCGCTGTTCCTGATGTAGGTGCCAGTGACAACCACTTCTTCGACCTGGGGGTCGTTATTGGCAGCGTTCTGCTGAGCAATGCTCAGGCCGGGATATGCAGTGGCAAGTGCGATAGATGAATATAAAAAGGAGCGTTTGAGCAACATCAATTTTTTGCTGTGAATGTCTTCACGCATTTGGGATCTCCGTTTGGTAGCAATACATAGTTATTGTAATTTTGTTACGTCACCAACACCGCCGCTCTCACAGCGGAACACGCAACCCATTGCGGACAGTGTGCTTCTTGCCGAATCAACAATGCGCAAAGCACACCATCCTCAATTCCAGCAGATCAGGGCGTCACGTTTACCGTCACGTACTGATCGTGATAAAGCCCTCCGTCGTCAGCCCGCGCCCATAGAACGTACGTACCAGGCTCGTCAAAACTGACGTTGACCGAGTACATGCCATCTTCAGGCACCGGAGGTGGAACCCAGAGTGCGCCCCAGGGCGAATTCGCCGAGGTACGGGTATCTTCCCAGGGCTTGACCTGGGGAGGATCGAACGTCACGTTGCCTTCGCCACGATAGACGTTCCAGGACAGGAACAGACCATTGGTCTTGCCGACCGTCACCCGCGATGGAGGGCGCATGAAGCGCGCCGCCTCGGACTCGGCGGTTCTGCCGCTCACCGCTGTCGCACGTGGTTTGGGCAGACCGTCGTCGTCCACATGCGCCATCAGATTCAGCGTCTCGCCCACTCTGATATTGCGGACAATTTCGTCGCCTACGCGATCACCCTGCACTGTGACCAGCGGTGGCAGATTGGATCGCGACTCCGGGCTACTGGTACCCGCCCCCAGAGACCCTGTCTCGGAGGCGATCACCACGTTGTCCACGACATAATCCCGCGCCAGCGTGGCGTAAGCGACCTTGGTAACGCCGCCAACCGTCACGGTCCAGGCCAACTCCTTGTCACCCCAGTCCGCTGGCACGACAACCTTGAACGTGAAGCGGTTACGGCGTGGCAGAAAGTGTGTGGGCTGACCTCGATCCGCGACTCCCGGCGAGAAGAAGTTGTTCTCTCCCACCGGGATGTCGAGCTCGTGTTCCCAATTTTCATTCTGATAGCCAAACAGGAAGCTGAACGTGCCGTCCTCATTCTCCTGCCATCCTTCATAGGCCGGCTCGATATGCTGGCCCTTGCGGTAGGTTTGAGCGCTGGCTGGCTGGCTGAGCGCCAGGACCAGCAGCGCGAGGATCAGGAACTGCACGACTGCGGCACCATCCACGACTCTCTTGACTACTACTTCCCCTGTGGCATGGGGCTGCTTCATGAAACTCAACAACATCTAATCAATCTCCCTGGGAAGTCGAGGCAACTTCTGTACTTTGTGGTGCCGGGTCCAGCGGTGCCACCAGTGGTGCGAGGCACAGCGGGCAACCGATCTGGTGATCGTTTGGTCCCAGGTTCAACTGCTCACGACGCATGGCCATTTCTTCGAGGAACTGCTCCTCGGTCATCGAGACGCGCATGCCAAGATCAATGAACATGTTGGTGACCGAACGGTTGCCCGATCCCTGCCAGTTTCTGGAATCAGGCACATTCGGATTGGTGCGGGTGTTGTTCATGTAGCCAACGATGTGCAGGACCGCGCCTTTGGGCAGCAGCGGAGCGGCATGATCGGCGTAGGTGTAGCCACGTACCCAGTTGTGGTCATAGCCCACGCAGGTCAGGGTTTCGACGGTATATCCCCAGATCGCCTCCAGACACATGCGCTCGCCGGGGGCGTGCAGGTGCGGTTCGAAGGTGACAATCTTGGTTGGTTCGGTGAGCACCGCGTAGGCATGGAGTTGCTGGCCATCTTCATTGCCGGTGATGCTGATATCGACACCATTACCCAGCGACAATTGAGCACGCTCATACTTGGGTTGGTAACCAACGGGGTGGAAGCGGAAACCGATTTCCAGGTAACCCGTTGTATCGACACCGGTGGAGTGCAGATGCACAGAGTCGGACACCAGATAAGAACCGGCTTTGAGTAGGCGGCCGCCATCGGGATCAAAGATATCGGGGTTACGGGCAATCTCGTGAACAGGCCAACCAACCGCCTCTTCTCCTTCCACAGCTACCATATTCTCGTCCAGCACCTGAGTGCTCCAGATCATGTGGTGAAATATGTTGCGGCCGCCAACGGTGCCGGAAGCGCCGCTGGTGTCCACGTCATTGATCTCACGAATCTCGACGGAGGAAACATAGCGATCCTGCTCAATGGGAATCCGCACTCGAGGAATGTCACCCCACCAGTCCGGCGAACCACCCAGCACAGTGACGTCTTCGGTTCTGATGATCAGATCCGGGGTACCAGCCGTCCAGACGCCTGACTCGGAGAACACCAGCGCTTCCGGTGCATCAGCCACATTACCTTTTGGTGTGCCGCTGCGCGCCCAGGCAGAGATGGCTGCGATCTCTGCATCGGTCAGGGAGGGGTCGTCCTTGTAGTCCTGGATTCCAACATCTTTTTCCAGGTAATAAGGAGGCATGGCGCCAGCACGATCACGCAGGCCGGTCTTGTATTCGATCAATCCTGCGTAGGGGGCCACTTCCTCATAAGTCACCAGCGACATGGGCGCTACGCCCTTGTCACGGTGACAGGTCTGGCAACTGCGCTGCAGGATCGGCTCAATGTCCTTATGGAAGGTCACACCGCCGGGGCTGCCCGGAGTCTGTGCACCAGCCGTCACTGGCAACAGGAACGCCGCCACGGACAAGCATTTCAACAGCGCGGGTACACTGCCAAATCTCTGTAATGAATCGGAATTGAAGCGGGATACCACAGACTGCTGGCGGGGAACACGCATAAGACACCTCCATATTATTGTATTGATCAAGGTATTTCGTCGGTTTAATAATTCTTTTTAGCGACTATCTATAGCACTGGGTGGCATTCGAACACGCACCAACATGATCGTCTCCCGCAATTTGAAAATCTTTTAACGGATTTCTGAATTCTGAAAAGTTCATTTCCAGTCAGGCTGGCTCAAACTGAACTTGCTGACGAATTCCAGAATACCGCCTTTGTAACTTCGTCAGTGCTGGCGTTAACGTGCAATGAGATGGGCGGGAAAGCCCGAAACACTGACAATTCGCTTTACAAGGACAGCGGGGGCCATGCTATAAAAAGCCGCATTTTCAGCATCTTCGGCAGGACGAGCGAATGAGAACAGCGATCAGCAACTGCGGCAGAACCACACCCCTTTCAATTCTGCTGGCAACCGCATTGATATGGATGGCCCTGGCCCCGGCGAGCTCCCATGCTCAGCATGTCATGGGTCCGATGGGCAGTAACAGTGAAGTGGAGGTAGAGTCTGTTCCCGCTGACGATGAGATTTTGCCCTCACCCCCTGCAGACCTTTTGATTCGGTTCAGCACGTATGTGCGCCTGGTAAAACTCACGCTGAAGGCCCCGGACGGAGACCCGGTCGACATCGGCTTTCGCTATCAGGGAGAAGTCAGCCGCGTTTTCCTGTGGAATCTGCCAGAGCTTCCTGCGGCGGACTACTACACAGTGGAATGGGCCGCGATTGACCCCAGCAATCTGGTGGCCAGAGGCAGTTTCAATTTCGCATTCGGCCCCGGGGCACGACGCCCTTCAGAGCTGATCCCCGAAGAAGAAATCCTCGCTCCAGTCATCGTGCCAGACTTCCGACTGATCGATCAGCGGTGAGCCTGTCTGCAGCCTTTCTGCGGTTGATTCCCCTTTGCGGGAACGTATAATGCAGGCACCCTGTTGCCGACGGATCGGTTCAATTGCGGAAAATCTCTAATAAAATCAAAATACTGATCGCTAGAGTGCTGCCTGCACCCAGTCGTGACAGTGGCATTCTCATGAACCAACACTGACTATGCTAAGCGCCGAAGAGATTGCAAGCGACCTGAACACGCTCAGGGATATCGTCATCCGCCACAAGGCTCCCGACGCACCACTTGCCGTTGGCTCGGCCCTCATCAATGATATTGAAACCCCCGTATTCACCAAGGTGCCGCAGAACCTGCATGGTCTCTATCGGCTCGCGCTCAACAACCCTGACCTGCCCTTTCTCATATGTGGGGATGAACGGTACAGTTATGGCGAGACCTACAGACTGGCGAACAACCTTGCCACGGCGCTGATCAACGAATATGGCATCGCCAAGGGTGATCGTATTGCTGTCTGTTCACGCAATAATCCGCAGTGGTGCATCACCTACATGGCAATCACCATGATTGGTGCAATCGTGGTTCCAATGAACTCCTGGTGGCAAGGCAGCGAGATGCTCTACGGACTGCAGGACAGCGGCACCAGATTGCTGTTTGCGGATCAGGAGCGAATCGATCGGCTACAACCCTGTCTGAATGGCATCTCCCTTCAAATCGTCGCGATCGGGCCTGAAGCAAACTCGCCCTGGCAAGACTTTCGCACCCTGATACTCAAGGGCGCGGACCTGCCACCTCTACGAATGGAGGATCGGGAAATATTTCCTGAGGACGCCGCCTCCATCATGTACACCTCGGGCTCCACCGGGCACCCCAAAGGTGTGCTGTCCAGCCACCGCGCCATCATCAGCGCCCTCTACAGCTGGTTGTTCGTCAAGGAGATCACGGAAATCCTGCGCCCGGAGTTACGCGAGGACAATCCTCAATACCAGCCAGGCATACTGGCCAATGTTCCTCTCTTCCACGTCACCGGCAGTCATGCCCAGTTTCTCGCCAGTTTCATCTACCACCGCAAGTTCGTCATGATGTACAAGTGGAACGCAGAACAGGCATTGGAGCTGATCGAGAAGGAACGCCTCTCGGTGTTGCACGGCGTGCCTACAATGACCTGGGAGGTCATGAACTCGCCGCAGTTTGCGCACACCGATCTGAGCAGCCTGCGCAACGTCCAGAGCGGTGGTGCATCACGCCCGCCCGAACATCTGGCGATGATGCAGAAGAAGTTCCCCGAACGCGCCATCCCCGGACTGGGTTATGGCCTCACCGAAACCAACGCTCTTGGCGCAATCATTACCGGCAAGTTCTATTTGTCCAAACCCGACAGTACCGGCCGCCCCATAGCCCCCCTGACCAGCATTCGCATCGTGAATGAAGATGGCGAGGTACTCGATAACGGCCAGATCGGAGAAATCTGCATCAAAGGACCTACAATCATGATGGGTTATTGGAATAAACCGGAAGAGACCGCCAGGGTTCTCAAGGATGGCTGGTTTCACACCGGCGATCTCGGTCTGCTGGACGAGCATGGCTTCCTGATCATCAAAGACCGGGCGAAAGATATTGTAATCAGAGGCGGCGAGAATATCGGGTGTGCGGAAGTGGAATATGCCTTGGCTAAACATCCTGAAGTCTGCGAGGTGGCAGTCTTCGGACTTCCCGACGAAAGACTCGGGGAGATCGTGGCAGCCACAGTAATGGTGAAACCCAATTCCACCATCACCGAGGCGGAACTTCAGGCTTTCCTGCAAACACATCTTGCCCGCTTCAAGATACCCAGTCGAATCTGGCTGCAGAGCGAACAGCTGGAACGGATAGCCAGTGGCAAGATAGCCAAGAAGCAGATTCGCGATGCTCTGATCAAGGCCATGTCAATTTACTGAGTTACATTATCGACGAATCGTGATCAGTATTGCCCCGGTGTTACCACTCTCGTAGTTGAAGGAGAGTATCTCTCCCGAGCGCTGCAACCAGCTCAATTGCAGCAGCACTTCTTCCCGAATAAGCCCGCGGCCAACCACTAAACGCACCGCACGCGTATGTCCGGATCGCGCTTCTGCGAGCACCCCGGCAAGTTTTTCCAGTGCAACTTTGATAGTCTCGTGATTGTGAGCAATATCAACTTGCAGTAGCGAACCATCAGTCTGCAAATGCAACACAGCATCGCACTTCAGGCATTGGTCAGCTGCTACAGGAAGCTGCATCCCACATTGAAGACACTCCCTGCCAGACCTCATCATTCTCCTTCCACTCCTAGTCTCGACATCGCCAGCATGTAATGAGGACACCATAGAAACGCACCACTTTCTGTCATCGAAGGGTCACAATGCACTGTTATTTTTCACGTCGTGAATGCCGTTGAAACACTGTATTTTCAGACCACATATTGCCCTGAAAAATAATTTTTCGCCCTATTGCATTCTATGATTTTATACCCATAATTCGCTTCGTGAATGCCCGGCTGGAAACCCTTGACAAATGGTGAAACGCCGAATAGTTCATTAGACGCAAGGCATGTGAAAAAAGCAGTAAAGACTCAACGAGATCAGACAAGAGATCAAATACATGAAAAGTCATCAATGGGAAGATATCGCTGACGCATCAAAAGACTTTTTTGATTCGGGTGCATTCATACCAGAGACAGAACTAGAGGAACCCAATGACAAGCGTCTGCACAAGCGTCGTTTGACTGAACTGCGTCGCAGAACCGAAGAGCGCCTTGATTGGAAGCGCATGTACGGCGATCTGCAATTTGACGATGACAACAACGATGTCAATTTCAAAGACTCCTATGATGTCGATGATTATGACGACTTTGACGACGCGCTAGACGATCATTGAGTCAGACTTTCGAGAGTCTGCCGAACTTCCTGTCACGCAGGAGGTGCAGACTCTCTACCCCCCTCCAAACCCCAAGAATCCCGCCATACGACCGGACATCCGTCATTATCTGCAGTGGCACACTTCCTGCCAAACCCACTTGTATGGTGTGCACAACAGTCATCCAGCAGAATCATAAAACGAATGAAAAGACATATTCACCTTGAGAGCCAAGTAGTGTACTGTTCGAACCGTTGTTGCAATTCAGTGACGACATCCTCCAGTAACCCGGTTCAAGAATCATGACGTATTGTGTGGCAATCGCAGTAGATGCAGGCATGGTCTTTTGCTCTGATTCCCGCACCAATGCGGGCATAGACCAAGTCAGCACCTACGGCAAGATGTATCGTTTTGGCGTGGATGGTCAACGCCAGTTTGTCATCCTCACCGCAGGCAATCTCGCCACGACTCAGGCCACCATTGCCCAGGTAAAGCGCGACATCAAGGAACGAGCAAACACCAGTCTGTTGACTGTGGAAACCGTCAGCGAAGCCGCCGATTATCTGGGAGACGTGAGCCTTGCGCAGCAGGAAAAACACGCCAAGACAGGCAATTCCTTCGAAGCGAGCTTCATCATTGGTGGACAGATTGCCAACAGCAAGCACCGCATCATGTTGGTGTATCCGCAGGGAAATCACATCACCAGTTCAAAAGACACGCCCTATTTGCAGATCGGCGAGAGCAAGTATGGTAAACCCATTCTTGACCGCATCCTGACCCCGGATCTGAATCTGGACACCTGTGCCCTGTGCGCGCTGGTTTCCATGGACTCCACGATGCGCAGTAACCTGAGCGTTGGCCCCCCCATAGAAACACTGGTTTACCGCACCGATACACTCGTGCTGAATGATCCTTTGCGTTTTTCGGAAGACAGCGAATTCCTGCGAGAGCTCAAACGCAGTTGGGATCAGCGCCTCAAGGATGCGTTCCGACAGATGCCCCCGTTTGCATGGGCGTCGAGTTGGGACAAATCATCCGATGAACGAAACGAAGCTTATTGAGAGTCTGGGCCGAGAGCACGAACGGATACGCATCCTCAAGCCCCATACTACGATTCAACGAATTCAGCATGACACTCACCTGGGACCAATGCGCAAAGCAGGCCTCGATGTTCTGCGACCAGTTGCTATAGGCTTCCGTCTGTACCACCACTCCGTATTCCGCCGCTGTCTCCAACGTATCGATCATGTGCAGATAATGCGCCCAGCACTCTGCCCAATCCTCCAACGGATGTGCCTGGGCGTAGGCGCTGATCATGTCGGGCCGCCGCTCTTCATTGTCCTGACAGCCGTAGTAGGCAGCTATAGCCTGATCGTAGTCTCTGCGCTCATCACCGAACAACTGGCGAAAGGTCTGCAAGTCCTCATGACGCCAAATAAGTCTGTCGAAATAGTAGTGTCCACTTTCATGGCGGAAGTGACCCAGCAGTGTTCGATAAGGCTCTCCGAGTCGTTGCCTTGCGTGTTCGCGTAGCGCGTTGTCGGCCTCGGCAAGATTGACGGTAATGAGCCCCTCGGCGTGTCCGGTAAGGACATGCTTCTCACGCACGAGAGGATTGGAGCTTTGATCTTCCAGAAATGCAAATGCGAGACCCGACACCGGATCTTCCGCCTTGCTGTGCACCGGCAGGCCGAGCGCCATCAATGTGTAAAGAAGGCGTCGTTTGGCCTGCTCCATGCTTGCCCACCACTGGCGTTTCTGCAATTGTCTATGCCTGGACTCTACACCAGGCACGATATGATTCAGGCTGCAGGCCAGACAATATGACATGTTGGGCGAAGAGACGAGCCAATTGCAGACAGCATAATCAATGTCATTCAGACAAAGTTGGTACAACTGTCCCCCATCGGCGGCGCGCCAGCATTCCCCAAGTGTGCCATGTTCGTCATAGACCGGATCGAGAGCAAGCAGAGTACACAGCTCGGGGTCGTATCCAATACGCCGTTGACAGGCAGTGCAGCGCGTATTCTCGAAATACAAGGTCTGGCCGCAGGTACACAGGAAATTCTTCATGGATGCAGATCCTTCCGTTCATTCCATGGCACATACCATGCCCGGACATTCATCAGGATTGTTGCTGACCACTGACAGCAGGCAGAAACCAGGTGTCGGTAATGCGCGCATGAATACGTGCTATCTCGATCTGCAGTTCGTCAATATATTCGAGCAAACCTTTCTGCAGAAGCTGAGGGATCGTTGCATCGCAGGCCAATGCCCGTGTTATTGAGAGCTGCTGCAAGGTAGCCTCATTGTTGGGGAGAAACTGCAGACATGATTCCAGCTTGTGAAGACTGTGGACAACGGAGCGTGGAAACTGCGCGTCCTGCAGAAGGAACGTCACTACATCCTCGCCATTGACACGATCCAGCACATGCTGACGATACATCTGGTAGGCACTGAGGGAGCGCAATACACTCATCCAGATCATGTTCGTATAGGGCTCCGGTACTTGCTCAGCTGCACTTGCGCCCGCAAGATTCGGCAACAACGCAACGGAGCCCACATCAACGATGCGCGTCGTCATATCAGCGCGCTCCAGGCTGCGAGCAATGCGAATGAAATTGTAGCCACTATTGTGACTCATGGCACCTGCAAACAGACCAGTAATCTGCTGACAATAGGAAATGATCTCTTGCAGGAATTGATTGCGTGGACCACGCGCCACCGCCTTGCCGACATTTTCTCTTGCAAACAGATAGAGGTTGTTGATCTGCTCCCACGCCTCTGCGGGAATGATTTCACGGGTGGTGCGGGCGTTCTCTCTTGCCATTGACAGCGAATTCAATATCGAGGAGTGATTCTTTGGGTCGGCGACCAAGAATCGATTCACTGATCGCTCATCAGTCACCTGATATCGTTCATCAAACTCAGCACGACTGCCGGTGATTTCCACCAGCGTATGCCAACCGATCCTCGCCCCGCGAGGCAGATCGAGCAGCAGGGTTGAGTAAACGGTCAAAAGACGAGCGGAGTTCTCTGCCCGTTCCAGATAGCGACCGAGCCAGTACACTCTCTCTGCAACACGGGACAACATCGGTCAGCGCGCTCCTTCGGAAACTATCCAGGTATCCTTGCTGCCACCACCCTGAGAGGAGTTGACCACATAGGAACCTTTCACCATGGCCACCCGCGTGAGGCCACCCGGAGTAACATAGGTGCTCTTGCCCTGCAGAATGAATGGACGCAGATCAATATGACGCGGCTCTGCGCCACGCTCACCAAGCACCGGAGCTGTCGACAAGCCAATCAATGGTTGCGCCATGTAGTTGCGCGGATTCGCCTTGATCTTCAAGGCAAACTCATCACGCTCCTTCTTGCTGGCCTGCGGTCCCATCAACATGCCGTAACCACCTGACTCATTTGCAGGTTTGACGACAAGCTTGTCGAGATTCTGCAACACGTACTTGCACTGCTTCTCATCGACGCAGAGATAACTGGGCACGTTCTCCAGAATCGCTTCTTCACCAAGATAGTATTTGATCATCGCTGGCACGTATGTATAGATAACCTTGTCGTCCGCAACGCCTGCACCAGGTGCATTCGCCAGTGCCACGTTACCCTTGAGCCACGCACGCATCAATCCGCGTACACCCAGCACGGAATCAGGATGGAATACATCCGGATCAAGAAAGAGATCATCAATACGCCGGTAGATGACATCCACGCGCGACAGACCATTGATCGTACGCATGTACACACAATCATCTTCAACAACGAGATCACCGCCTTCCACCAGTTCCGCCCCCATCTGCTGAGCAAGAAAGGAGTGTTCAAAATAAGCGGAGTTGTAAATACCGGGTGTCAATACAACGACTTCAGGATAATCGAGAGGACGCGGTGAAATTGCTGCCAGCGTATCGAAAAGTTGTGCCGTATATTCGGTGATAGGCTGAATGTCGTAATTCTCGAACAACTCCGGAAAAACGCGCTTGGTAACCTGACGATTTTCCAGCATGTAGGACACACCGGATGGAACTCGAAGGTTATCTTCCAGCACATAGAATCGACCGTCTGTATCGCGAATCAGGTCAGTACCACAAATGTGTGCCCAGACATCAAAGCGAGGCTTCATGCCAACACATTCCTTGCGGAAATTGGCAGATTTCACGATCAGCTCTGCAGGTACGACCTTGTCCTTGAGAATCTTCTGATCATTGTAAATATCGTGAATGAAACAGTTGAGTGCACGCAGACGCTGCTCCAGACCTTTACTTGTCTGGCGCCATTGTGTTTCTGTAATGATTCGGGGAATAATGTCGAACGGCCACTCTCGATCGATATTGCCAGCTTCACTGTAGACGGTAAATGAAATTCCCATCGCCTTGATGGCAAGTTCAGCGGCTGCCTTGCGTTGTTGAAGATCTTCACTTTTCAGTGAGCCGAGATACTTGGCCAGAATCCGGCCTGGCTTGCGAGCGTGCCCTGGCGAACTGATCAGCTCGTCATAAAACGCCCCGGGGTTATAGGATTTCCAGTCAATACGCATATTCGGGCACATTACCTTATGACCATTAAAGTAGCAATACACCACCAGACGACGTATCGCTTCGACCGATTGGTGCAAATAAATCCACACGTTGTCCGCTTGCGACCGGCTCCACACTGCCGCACTCCGATCAATGCCTACTCGCTCAAGATTTCGCCAACCTCACACTTCATCAATTGGCAGCAGGATCCTTTTTCGAATCATCTCGCACGTCTTGTATTCCCAGAAAAGGCGAAAGAATTATCTATTACAGTGGAATTGATTGCCGATATGACGGTGATCAATCCCTTCGACTTCTTTGTCGAAGAAAGCGCCGAACATTTCCCATTCAAATACGATCCGCAACTGGCCAAAGACCTGGCACCTTATCTTGAAATCAAGGAGACAGGGCCGCAGATGACGAAATGGCTCAAAGGCGTCAACATCAGCAAGCAACCTATCGTCAGCTTTCTGGTCGCGGAAAACAGCCGCACCCAAAACGCTGTGAATTATGTGATCCGCATGGAGCCTGGCGTACAGACTTGCGAGGAAACGCTCACACGAAAGCTCGGCTCCTGTCGCGACAGTGCATGGTTGCTGGTGCAAACTTTGCGCCATATGGGACTCGCGGCACGCTTCGCTTCTGGCTATCTGGTGCAGTTGACTGCAGATGTTCGCTCTATCGACGGACCTTCCGGTCCCACTGAAGACTTCACTGATTTGCACGCATGGACTGAAGTGTTCATTCCTGGTGCAGGGTGGGTTGGACTGGATCCCACTTCCGGACTTTTTGCTGCCGAAGGACACATTCCACTTGCCTGCACACCTGATCCTGTCAGCGCTGCACCAATAACGGGCAGCACAGGCGTCAGCGAGGTGCAATTTTTCCACGAGAACAAGGTCACTCGCATCCACGAAGATCCGCGCGTAACCAAACCCTATACCGGCGACGAATGGAAGAAGATTGATGCACTTGGTCTGCGAGTTGACGAGGAACTGCTGGTCAACGATGTACGTCTGACCGTGGGCGGCGAGCCCACCTTCATCTCCATCGACGATATGGAGAGTCCGCAGTGGAACACCGCTGCGCTCGGCAAGGAAAAGCGCAAGCTTGCAGGAGAACTGTTGCTGGCGTTGAAAAAGCATTACGGTCCACAGGGTATCGTGCATATCGGTCAGGGCAAGTGGTATCCGGGCGAGCCACTACCGCGCTGGGCACTGGGTCTGTTCTGGCGCACCGACAGCAAACCGCTTTGGCACAATCCACAATTGCTTGCCGATGATCGCGTACCCGGTCCAGTGAACATGCGCATGGCTGCAAACTTCATCGGCACACTGGCACGGCGCCTGCGTATCAGTCCGCGTTACGTGCTGCCCGCATTCGAAGACAAGAGTTTCTATTTGAAGCGCGAAGCCGAGCTGCCCGCCAATGTGTCCCTGTGGGACAACAAGGTAGTCGATCCCCTGGAGAGTGCGCGCATCAAGCGCGTGTTTGCACAAGGCCTCGACAAGGAGACCGGCTACGTACTGCCGCTGTCCTCCACAGAAATCGAGGGCGAAATCAAGTGGCTGAGTTGCAAGTGGTATTTTCGCAAGGAAAAACTCGTGCTGCTGCCGGGCGATTCGCCAGTAGGTTTTCGTCTGCCGCTGGACAGTCTGCCCTGGCAGGCGCCAGACAAGAACGAGCAGGAGTCCGACCGCGATCCGTTTGCACCACGCGAAGAGCTGCCCTATCCTCTGCTTCCCGATGAGATAGACGATGAACTGGACGCCGCAGAACCGAGCGACGGCCGCCTCTTTCACACAGCAATGTGTGCGGAAGTGCGTGACGGCAGACTGTATCTGTTTCTGCCGCCGCAGACAGATCTCGAGCGCTACGTCGCACTGCTTGCCGCCATCGAAGCGATCGCTGAAGAGTTGACTTGCCCCCTCGTGATCGAAGGCTACGAACCACCCAAGGATCATCGCCTGCAGAAGTTGATGATCACACCTGACCCCGGCGTCATCGAAGTGAATGTGCAACCCACTTCCAGCTGGCCGGAATTGACCAGCCTTGTACACACACTCTACGAGCAGGCACGGCAGAATCGTCTCGGCACCGACAAGTTCATGCTCGATGGACGTCACATGGGTACCGGTGGAGGCAATCATGTGACACTGGGCGCCGCCAAACCGGAAGACAGTCCCTTCCTGCGCCGCCCTGATCTGCTCGGCAGTCTGCTGCGCTACTGGCAGAATCATCCAAGCCTCTCCTATCTGTTCTCAGGTCAGTTCATAGGTCCAACCAGTCAGGCACCGCGGGTCGATGAAGCACGGGACGACAATCTCTACGAACTCGAAATCGCGTTGCAGCAACTGGAAAACCATACCACCGGTCAGTACTGGCTCGTGGATCGCATACTGCGCAACTTCCTCGTCGATCTCACGGGCAACACGCACCGTGCGGAATTCTGCATCGACAAGCTCTATTCGCCGGACAGCGCAAGTGGACGCCTGGGCATTGTCGAGTTTCGCAATTTCGAGATGCCACCACATTGGCAGATGAGCGCGTTGCAGGTCTTGTTGCTGCGCACGCTGGTCGCCCATTTCTGGCAGAAGCCCTACGACAAACCATTGGTCAACTGGGGCACGGAACTGCACGACCGCTTCATGCTGCCGTATTTCGTGTGGGAGGATCTGGGCTGGGTGGTGGACGATCTGAACAAGGCAGGCTATCCGTTTTCACTGGAATGGTTCGCACCGTTCCAGGAATTCCGCTTTCCACACTATGGCACGATTCACACTGCTGGCATTCAGCTCGATCTGCAGCGTGCCATTGAACCCTGGCATGTGCTCGGCGAGGAATCGACGGGCCAGGGCACAGCGCGCTACGTGGATTCTTCGGTTGAGCGCCTGCAGGTACGCACGCAGAACATGACCGGCAACCGCTTCATCATCACCTGTAACGGCCGCAAGATCCCGATGCGAAGCACGGGCACTGAAGGAGAATTTGTCGCAGGCATCCGCTACAAGGCATGGGCGCCGTATTCGGCATTGCACCCGACCATCGGCGTGCATTCACCGCTGGTGATCGACATCGTGGACACTCACCACAATCGTTCACTGGGCGGATGTACTTACCACGTGTCCCATCCCGGCGGCAGAAACTATGACACCTTCCCGGTGAACGCCAACGAAGCGGAAGCGCGCCGCGTAGCGCGCTTCTGGCAACACGGCCATACACAGGGAGTGATGGATCTTGATCTGGGTGATCCGCACGCCGCACATCCTTACACACTGGATATGCGCTTCCGATCGCGTTGACCAGCTTTTCATGAAGCTATAATCCGGACTCTCGCACCAGCACCGCCATGAAGTTACGCAAGTAGCGTGTGGCGGGTGCTTGGGCATCCGCCCTGATAATCACCTGGCCACGCCAGGCCTGACTGGGAAATTGTCCGGCATAGGGTTCGTGAAGAACGCTTGTACTCTTCTCTGCCTGCAGCACGACGCGAAAGAATGACCCGCCAGGAACATGTTCTCCCTGGCGGGCCCGCGTCAGGATGTGACCACCGGCCTGCGCGGAAAGAATGCCATTCGGCAACACTCGCGTAGCATCCGCATCGATGTTGCGCACAGTCAGCGACAGTACACCTCCTTCCAGACCATCTGCGATAAAGATTGCGCTGTCTCCGATGGCAACGCGTTTGACGGCTTCCTCATCCAGGTATGTCTCCACCAGCAGAGGTCCGTCACCCACCAGCACCGCAATTTTCTCGCGCTCCTCCAGCCACTGTCCGATCTCCAGGTCAGGATCGATATCACGCAGTGTGCCAGTGAACGGTGCTACCGACGTGAAAGGCAGCAGTTGCTCCTCGATCATCAACAGCTCCGCATTGGCGGTGGCGTACTCTTGCTGAGCCACCTGCAATTGCCCCCTGGCTCTCACATCCAGCCCTGCTGCCGCAGCCTGCCAGCGCGCACTCTCGACTTTTGCCTGTGCGGCACGATACCGAGCCGTCAGCTCCGGAGAATGCATACGGATAATTGTCGTACCCGCCGACACCAGATCCCCCTCGTCATGCAAAAGGGTTTCCACTTGTGCACCTGCCGGAGCGAAGACTGTCCAGATATCAAGAGGGCGCAGTAACCCGCTGACCACCACTCGGCCGGGCCAGGGCACGAACAACAGAGCCACCAAGCCGGTGAACAACAGTACACTGAAGAGACTGCGTCGTCTGCTGTATGGGTTCGCACTGATCTTCGGCAATCTCGCCCGCCATGCCTGCAGTTCCTGCAGGATGGGACGTGCGATGAACCACCAGATCTCTACCGCGAAGAGGAAAATGCCTATGACCTTCACAAAGAGGTGGTACACCAACAGCGCGATACCCAGAAATACTACAAGCCGATAGATCCATGTGATCCAGGCGAACACAATCAGCCAGAACTGTTTGCGTGCAGAAAAGTGTTCTGGCTTCGACTCTCCCAGCGCAAACAGCGATTCGCGCAATTGCCAGCGCGCCAGTGCAAAACTGCGGCCATGCAGGTTTGGCATATCGAGCAGATCGGAAAGAATGAAGTAGCCATCAAAACGCAGAAAGGGACTGGCGTTGATCAACACAGTGGCTATCCAACTGGTGGTGGCCAGCATGAAGGCCAGACCGCGCAACTCCCCATCTGGCAACAGTCCCCAGGCCAGTGTGGACCATGCGGCGATCATCAATTCCGTGGCGATACCCGCAGCAGACACTTGGAGACGTTGCCATCGATTGGTAAGGCGCCATGTCTCATTGGTATCGGTATAGGCCATCGGAAACATGACCAGGAATGCCACGCCAATCGCCGGGATGCGACAACCAAATCGCTTTGCGGTAAAGGCATGCCCCAACTCGTGCAGAAGTTTCACAACAATCAGAGTCACGCCATACGCCGCAAGCCCCTGAAAGGTGAAGGTATCCACCAGCGAGGTGAAAAACACTTCCGAGTGACGCACTACCTGAGTCAATCCGATCAGCAATGCCAGTAGCGTCAGAAAGAAAAACCCACGCGTATACAATGGTGCCACTATCGGCAACATGCGTTGCAGCCAAGCATCCGGGCGCCACAACGGAACGCGGAAGAACAGATAGTGATGCAGGAGCCACTTCAGTGGCGTGCCCTGAATGATGGCGAGACGCTCGGCCAACTTCCTGGCGCTGTTGGGCCCTCTGGAAACGGTCAGCTGATTTTCATCCAGAAACCTCGCAACATGAGTCACGTCATCCTCGTCAGGGCGCAACGTGGTGGCAGTGGTGATGTTCTGCGCTATCGCCTGCGGATCGCCGAGAGACCAGCGTTGCAGAATCTCGAAGGTCAGCCAGTCTATTCGAAAGAACATATTGCGTTCGGGATCATGCAGTGTCCAGCTTGGTTGACCATCCGGTAGAACCGGTCCAGCCAGCAGATCCAGTTCTTCACGCAAGCCTGACAAGGGGGCAGCGTTCATATGGCCAGCAATGCCCGCACACTGGCGAGCGGTCGACGCATGACCCAGTAGATCAATGACACTCTCTCACCGCTGGCACGTGCAGTGCCTTTCAATCCGACCCGGTGCTCTATCTCGCCATCAATGCTGGCACGCAGGCGATAGGCATAGGTGCCATCGGGACGCTCCACCGCATCATGTGCCAGATAGCGCAATGTTCCGCGTACCGGGTCAAGCGGACTGGCATTCAGATAAAGAGAGACAGGCGCCCCCATCGCCAGAGGTATCGCATCCGCAATCGGCACCCACGCTTCTACTTCGATGTCTTCGGCGGCAGCAATGCGCATGATACGCTCGCCGATCCTCACCGGGCGCCCGACCCACTCACTCGGATCGTCAAACAACACGATGCCGCTACGTGGAGCCAGAACCTTCGTACGTGTCAGCTGCTCTTCCTGAAACAGCGCCTCTGCCCTGCGCTCCTCAATAGAGCCAGTGAGTGACGACAGCAGCGCCTTGGAACGCTCATCAGAGAGCGCCTGTTGTGCAACCTGACGATATTCGGACTCTGCAGTGGCGAGAGCAAAGCGCGCCACATCGAGCCTGCTGCGGATGATGGCCTCGTCAAACTCGAACAGCAGATCGCCTTCCTGCACATTCTGATTGGGTTCTACATGAAAGGTGCCAAGTACCCCTTCCAATGGAGAGCGGATCACAGCGGGATCAGAGGGAACCAATTCTGCCGGCGCCAGAATGGCGAGACGTACCGGGATGAAGGAGATAATGAGCAGGACACTCAACAACAGAGTGACGGGGCGTCGCCACCAGACTTTTCTGATTCTGGACTTGCGATCCCCGGGCCTTTGGCCAATTGCAAGCAGTCGCGTGAACCAGTTACCCTTGACGGCGCGGGCGCTGTGCAAGGCTCGCCAGGCGTGCTCCCAGATACCCATCCACTCGCCCAGCAAGGCGATGTCACGTTCGGTCCAGGGCAGATCACGGGCCAACAGCAAGCCGCCATCCATCACATCACCGTCTGCAACTATTGGCAGCCACAGCCCATGCTCCGGCAGCCACTCACTCCACTGCCCGGCAAGCTCGCCCGACAGGTCACTGGCTGTAAGTGCATGAGGATTCTTGAAAGATTCGGACAGGAACTGACAAATCCTGGTCAGCCACAGTGCGTAGGGGGCATTCGCCTCAACCTTGACCACTCCAGAGAGCGCGCAGACTCCCTGCCCGCTCAGCCAGAGCCCGGACTGCCGATATGTGACCAACTCGTGAGTGTCGTTGACGGCAAGAAAACGCAGCACTGCTGCCTCCTCGGCCTGCCGTGCGCGGCGGGCGAGGTCAAGCAGTGCCAGCAACGGACGCGCCTGGGAAGACTGATGTTCTGCCATTCGATCAAGCCCCACTTGGATTTCCGATGCAGGGCTACTTCACCGCCACGGCGGAACCCTGCATTGCCTGCAGCAGCACGCCAGTCTGATTCTGTCTGGCCGCCTGCGACAACCGCTCTGTCAGACTGGCCCGGGCCGAATCACTGGCGTGCATGCCAGCAGAACGAATGCGGAACATTGTACTGCTTTCCCGTCCATTCTGATCAACCACCATCAGTCGCAGATGCACATCAGTCTGTGGCTGTCCGGCAGCGGCCACGGTAAAGACCCCGGTACGACTATCCAGGGTGATCCACGCGGGCAGCGGTTCACCATTGCTCAACTGTGCTCTCAGCATCACCCGTGCATCGGCACTGGTTTGCACAAAGGCGTCTCTCGGCACATCGAACACCTGTGGCAGATGCGGCATGGTCAGATACTGATCGGGCATGCCCCTCAGCACATCCAGGCCCGGCATGGTTCCCGGAATCAGCATCGGTTGCCATTCTTCCTCGAACATCTCCAGATGCATGGCCAGTGCAGATCGTGTCGGGGCCTGCAGAGGATCAACGGGCGACAGCAACGGCTCGGTGAACTCGGACTGGTCGACAGCCATCATGGCCTGCACTGGCTGCAGGGCCGAATCGAACTCCTGCGCACGGCGCGGCAGTTCGTCTTCTGCCAACTCGTCGAAGGACTTCAACTCGTCGAGCAGATTCAATCTGTCCGCATCAAAGCGCCAGCGCATTTCTGCCATGATGGGCGGAACTGGCAGAGGCGCCAGTTTGCCCACGGGCATCCCTGGATCGAGCACACGGTTGGCACGTGGATCATTGTCGCCAAACCTGTTGTCGGTCACGACGATATCGATACGCATAATGAAGCCATCTTTGGTCACGAAGCGGGCACCATCCCCCCCTGCAACCCTCTGGGTATAGTCATACCAGCCCGGTTGCGAAATCACGCGACCATCCAGGTCAATCAGACCGCCCACCGACGCATAGGCATCAATGGTGCTCTGGGAGATGAACTTCATGTAGGCATCGAACTCGCCTTCGCGCACGCCACTGCGGGAAATATCCAGCTGGATGTATTGCTGTATTCCAGCGCGCTCAGTGTCACTGTCCAACAGACCCATGCTCTGCAGGGGTTCAATGGCGAACTGGAAAGCATCCCAAGGCGCATAGAGGCCAGCGGGCCGGGAGCCATTCACTGCACCGCGATCATTGCTGTGATCGATGACCTTGACGTCCGTCAGTTGGGCACCGGTGTCCACTTCTCCCGTCGACGTTCTGACCGAAACGGACATGATCGGACGAATATCGGTCAGTGTCCCTTGCAGACCCGCCATGAACTGGTCGAAGGTCATCCATGACAGAGTGGCCAGAGCGTTCTGCTCGGCGTCACGAATGCCATCATTGTTCAAGTCACCGGCAACACGATCCAGGTTACCACCCGGGGTACCGCCCTGGTTGGCAGCAATGACCAGATCCGCGAGACGAGTTTCCACGATTGCGGGAATACCATCGCGGTCAAGCGTATCGGCGGCGTCGAAGGTGAGAACAAGAGCAGCACCTTTATCCCCGTCAGAGGCATACAAGGTCCAGACGTCCAGCGTGGCGCCAGGTGCCGGGTCATAGGTATAGGCTCCGGTCCGGGTGTTGAGTGTCAGCTTTGACCCGCTCGCTAGAACCTTGGTGATCTGCACGCCCTCAGGAATAGCGGCTCGATCAAACATCATCAATGAGTCGAAGGAGAAGCGGATGATCTCACCATCAGAATCACGCCAATTGCCATCCGGGCCTATCCAATCGGCATTGTCGCGCGGCACTTGCCAGGCTGCGCCGTCCCAGAAGGTCGGCTTGCGATCCTGATCCATGCCGCCCACGCGTCCCCGGGTCAGACCCTGAGTCACGCTACCCACTTCGATGGACACCACACGACGGAAACTGGTGACATCGTAGAGTCCCGGCGTACTGTCCACCGTAAAGCTGTTGGACAACCCGCTCTCGATGCTGAACTTGGTGGTAGTCACTGCATACTGACCGACGCCAAGCGTCTGACCGGTAAAGTCGAGTGTATAAATGCCAGTTGGCCCCTCAGTGGCAACAAATGGCGTGGAGATGGGCGCTCCGGTCAGGTAGTCGTAGAGCTTGATGGTGGCGCCCGGCTCCCCTTTTACCGTCACTATCTGATCCTTGCCCACCACTGTCAGCAGGTCATCCGGTGTCGGATCAGGAGGAGCCTCTTCGAGCACATTGGTAACGACCGGCGGCAGCATGTCGAAATTCAGATTCTCGATGGACACCACTGGCTCACCATTGGCATTCACGACTCCGCTGAACTTGACGCCCGTGCCATCATCTCTGATCGTGCCGATGCCTGTGCTGCTGATGCCACCACTGTTGGTCACTGTCAGCGTGAAGCTTTCACTGCCTTCGAAGAATGGATCGTTGATGATGGGCGTTCTGACCAACAGCACACCTGTGCTGCCCAGCAATACCTGAGAGCCTGGAGTATAGGGCACCCAGCCTGTGCCGTTGAAAACCTCAAGTCCGGGACCAAAATCAGCGAAAGTGGCACTGCCCTCTGCCACTACGAGAGACACCAGCTGATTGGGTACACCGCGGATACTGAAGATCGCAAACGCAGAAGCTTCATTGACGATTGGGCTGCTGACTGACAACGTGCGATCGTCGTCCTTGGTCGCAGAAGGATCGGAGGCCCCCGTGTTGTTATCCGGGATGACCGCCCCTGTGCCATCATCGCGAATGGTCCCGATACCGTCGGTACCCACACCATTGCGGTTGGTGACTCTGAGAACAAAATTCTCCTCGCCTTCGAACACAGTGTCCTGCCTGATGGCTGTTCTCACCAGCAGGCGTCCGGACGCATCCAGCGCAACCTGAGAATCTGCGGTATAACTCACCCACGCAGTGCCATTGAAGACCTCAATACCGGGACCGAAGTCCACACCAGAAGTGGCTGTGCCGCTACTGATCGACAGCCGCACCAGTTGACCACTGCGACCGGTCACCGTGAACACTGCAAACGGCGACGCCTCGTTGACTACCGGACTGGTGATCGTGGGGACCGGCTCGTCGTTGTGCTGGTTGGTCACCTCGACAGTCGCTGTCTTGCCTTGGTAGTGACTGTCCGCAGACGAGGCTGTCAGTGTCAGCGTGTAGCGTATGTCGCCATCCATCAACACGTCATCCAGACCGGTGACTGTCACAGTCTGAGCAACGTTCCAGTTCTGTGGTGTGAATGTAAGCGAGGTGGCGCTCAATGCCCCTTCGGTGGTGTCCAGTCCAGTGATGATGATGGTCACGTTGCCTGTCGGCTGTGATTGCAGTTGCAGGTTGAAACTGGCAGAGGTGCCGGTCTCGCTGGTCAGCAATGAAGTGCCTGACAGAACTATCGCTGCGGTGTCATCATCGGTGATGGTGCCAATACCGGTGCCGTCACTGATGGTCGCACCTGTGGCATTGCTCAGAGTGACATTGAAATTTTCACTGCCCTCAGCAATGGCATCGTTGTTGATTACCACGGTAAAGGTTTTCGAAGTTTCACCAATTGCAAAATTCAGCGTGCCGCTCGTAGAGAGGTAGTCACTGCCTGCTGTCGCCGTGCCGTTGCTCGTCGCGTAGTTCACGGAGGCAGTGGCGCCGGTCGCCCCACTTCGCGTCACCGTGAACTGTGCCGTACCTGCCGCCTCGTTCACGGTGACATCGTTGATGCTCAGCGTTGGTGCCAGATCGTTATCCGTGATCGTGGCAGTGCCGATGGCAGCGCCAGAGTTGGTGACTGTGCCGGTGATCGCACCGGTAGACAGCGTGAACGTCTCACTGCTTTCGCTGAGTGTATCGTCGATCGTGGCGATGCGCAGTTGGACCGAAGTCTGTCCGGCTGCAATTGTGATGGCCCCAGAAACTGTGCTCCAGGTGTCACCGCCGTCGGTGGAGACTTCCAGCGTGCTGGATGCCGCCGTGTCGGTACCTACTGTCGCAGTGCCGCTGCTCAGGCTCGGTGTGAAGCTCACGGCTGACGTGGAGGCCCTGTTCATGCTCACTGTGAACACAGCGCTCGCGCCCTCGGTAATGGTCGGGTTGCTGACAGAGACTGTCGGTGTGTCATTGTTGCTGCCGCCACTGCCAGAGCCATCATCCTTGATGGTACCCACGCCCGTGCTGTCACTGATGGTCGCACCTGTGGCGTTGCTCAGCGTGACATTGAACGTCTCGCTGCCCTCAAACACGTTGTCGTTGGTGATCGCCACGGTAAACGTCTTGGTCGTCTCCCCCGCTGCAAAGTTCAGCGTGCCACTGGTGGCCGTGTAGTCGCTGCCAGCGGTCGCGGTGCCATTGCTCGTCGCGTAGTCAACAGACGCAGTAGCGCCAGTTGCCCCACTTCGAGTGACAGTAAACGTCGCCGTCCCTGCTGCTTCGTTCACGGTGACATCGTTGATGCTCAGCGTTGGTGCCAGATCGTTATCCGTGATCGTCGCCGTACCAGTGGCAGCGCCGGAATTGGTCACAGTGCCGGTGATCGATCCAGTGGAAAGAGTAAACGTCTC
>JAUXNX010000006.1 GCA_030682575.1 Gammaproteobacteria bacterium | reverse complement strand
GGCTCCTGCTGCCGAGCCACTGCGAGTCACGGTGAATTGTGCGGTGCCCGTGGCTTCATTGACGGTGATGTCGTTGACGCTCAACGTTGGGGCACCATCGTTATCCGTGATCGTGGCCACGCCAGTAGCAGCGCCGGAATTGGTCACAGTGCCGGTGATCGATCCAGTAGAAAGCGTGAACGTCTCGTCGCTCTCGACAGAGGCATCGTCCGTCGTGGCAATACGCAGTTGCAAAGATGTCTGTCCTGCCGCAATGGTCACTGGACCGGACACCGTGCTCCACGTGTCACCACCGTCGGTGGAGACTTCCAGCGTGCTGGATGCGGCCGTGTCCGTGCCCACTGTCGCGGTGCCGTTGCTCAGACTCGGGGTAAAGCTCACGTCGGACGTGGAAGCCTGGCTCAGGCTCACAGTGAAGACTGCACTCGCGCCTTCGGTAATGGTCGGGCTGCTGACAGAGACTGTCGGTGTGTCATTGTCAGTGCCGCCACTGCCAGTGCCATCATCCTTGATGGTGCCCACACCCGTGCTGTCACTGATGGTCGCGCCACTGGCGTTGCTCAGCGTGATGTTGAACGTCTCGCTGCCCTCGAACACGTTGTCGTTGGTGATCGCCACGGTAAACGTCTTGGTCGTCTCCCCCGCTGCAAAGTTCAGCGTGCCACTGGTGGCCGTGTAATCGCTGCCAGCGGTCGCGGTGCCATTGCTCGTCGCATAGTCAACAGACGCAGTGGCGCCAGTCGCCCCACTTCGAGTGACGGTAAACGTCGCCGTGCCTGCCGCTTCGTTCACTGTCACATCGTTGATGCTCAGCGTTGGTGCCAGATCGTTATCCGTGATCGTCGCCGTACCAGTGGCAGCGCCGGAATTGGTCACAGTGCCGGTGATCGATCCAGTGGAAAGAGTAAACGTCTCACTGCTTTCGTGGAGGGTATCGTCCGTCGTGGCAATGCGCAGTTGCAGCGAAGTCTGTCCTGCCGCAATGGTCACTGGACCGGACACCGTGCTCCACGTGTCACCGCCGTCGGTGGAGACTTCCAGCGTGCTGGATGCCGCCGTGTCGGTACCTACTGTCGCGGTGCCATTGCTCAGACTCGGGGTAAAGCTCACGTCGGACGTGGAAGCCTGGCTCAGGCTGACCGTGAAGACTGCGCTCGCGCCCTCGGTAATGGTCGGGCTGCTGACAGAGACTGTCGGTGTATCGTTGTCAGTGCCACCACTGCCAGTGCCATCGTCCTTGATGGTGCCCACGCCCGTGCTGTCACTGATCGTGGCGCCAACCGCATCGCTCAGCGTGACATTGAACGTCTCGCTGCCTTCGAACACGTTGTCGTTGATGATCGCCACGGTAAAGGTCTTGGTGATCTCACCGTCAGCAAAGTTCACAGTGCCACTGGTGGCCGTGTAGTCACTGCCAGCAATCGCGGTGCCATTGCTGGTCGCGTAGTTCACCGACGCGGCTCCTGCTGCCGAGCCACTGCGAGTCACGGTGAATTGTGCGGTGCCCGTGGCTTCATTGACGGTGATGTCGTTGACGCTCAACGTTGGGGCACCATCGTTATCCGTGATCGTGGCCATGCCGCTCGCACCAGTTTGATTGGTCACGGTGCCGGAGATGTAGCCGGTAGAGACAGTAAAGGTTTCATCATCCTCGTCTGCATCGTCATCTGTCGTCACGATACGCAGTTTCACCGACGAGGTACCAGCCTCGATGGTCACAGCGCCGGAGACTGTGGTCCAGGTATCGCCATCGTCAGTCGAATATTCCAGCGTACTCGCAGCGGCTGTATCGGTACCCACGGTAGCCGTACCGCTTCCCACTGTCGGAGTGAAGCTGATATCTGCGGTAGAAGTCTTGTTGATGCTGACGGTGAACTCTGCAGTGCCGCCTTCTGAAACTGTCGGACTGCTGACACTGATGGTGGGCCTGTCATCATCCAGGGTCGGATAGCCGATGTCACCCGGGTCGTTGGGTGTGCCGGTATTGTTGTCGGCCAGGAAGACGGCGACATCGTCTTCGTCACCGCCTGCGCCCTCATCGTTGATGGTGCCGATGCCAGTGCTGGAACCACTGCCAGTGCTTGCCGTCAGAGAAAACGATTCATTGCCTTCGTGAACGTTGTCCTGCATCACCGCCATACGCACGAAAAGCTGGCCACCCACTGGGATCGCGACAGCGGCGCCGGTGTAATTGACCCACGCCGAGCCATTGAAATATTCGATCTGATTGCTCAGATCAGTGCCAAGCGTTGCCGTGACATCCGAGCTGGCCAGTCCGGTGCTGTTGCTCAACGCCAGGTTGACCGTGGCGCCTGCAGCACCGGAAACCGTGAACACCACGTAAGGTGATGCCTCGTTGACAAACACGTTGTTCACCGTGGGAATCGCTGTGTCATCGGCACCCTGAATGGTGACATTCAGCACACCGATGTCCGTGAGCCCGGTGCCGGAGCGGTCGCGTACGGTGTAGTTGAAGCTGTCAGTCAGTGTTTCCCCAGAGGCCAAAGCGTCGACGGTGGCGTTGCTGTTATCGACCGTATAAGTCCAGGTGCCATTCGCATTGAGTGTCAGCGAACCGTACATGCCCACCAGGGCCACACCCAGAGTGCCGGATGTCCCAGCCCCTTCCGAATTGCCTGTCCGCACGGAAGCGACCACGAGCTCCGACGCCGCATCGTCCACATCCGTGTCATTGTTCAGCACATTGCCGCTGGGGTTGAACCCGGCCGTGGTGTTGAAGTTGCCGCTGGTCTCGATAGCAGTTGCTGAATCATTGGTGGCCACAGGAGCGTCATTGGCGCCTTGAATTGTCACGACCAGTGTCGAACTATCCACCCCACTGGCGGTGTTAATGATCGAGTAGACAAAGCTTTCCGTCAGTGTTGCGCTGCTCTGGCGCAGGGCCTGCACCGCCACGTTACTGTTGTCAACAGTGTAGGTGTAGTCACCGGTTGAACTCAGTGTCAATGTGCCGTACTGACCCGCAATCTGTGTGTTGGTGGTAACAGCGGTGGCGGACGTCACACTTGACGATCGCGCAGAGCTGACAGAATTGCTGCCCGCAGGTGTAGTGTCGTTACTCAGCAGATTGCCTGTGGGGTTGGTACCGGCGGTACCATTGGCCGTGCCACCGGCTTCCACTGCAGTGGCCGTGTCTGCGACAGCGTTGGGGTCACTGGCACTGGAGCCGAAAACGGTGATCTGCAGCGTGGCAGAACTGGTGGCTCCGCTCGCGTCCTGCATGCTGTACTGGAACGAATCAATACCGGATTGCCCTGCGCCAAGGCTGTCGTTGTTCGCAAAGGGGGTGTAGGTGTAAGTCCCGTCTGCCGCCAGCACCAGGCTGCCGTACTGACCGGTCATGGTGGTGCCGAGCGCCGCCGTGAAACTCAGTACTGTCCCGGGAGTGCTGTCAATCAGCTTGTCGAGAGTGAAGGTCTGGACCCGACCACTGCCGTCGTAGGTTGCGGCAGTGACAGTGGTCGAAGAGGGTATGCCGGTGCCTGTCACCGTCATCCCTACAGCTATGACTCCCGTGGAGGCCGAGGGGTTGTCCACTGTCACGGTTGTGGTGCCGGTCGCCGTGGCCGACGTGATGGTGGCGGTCTTCATGCCATTGGTGTTTTCAGTCGCATTGGTGGAGTTCTCGAAACCGACTGCCGCACCGTTCAGGTTGGTGATCAGTACCTGCTGACTGGAACCATTGAGATAGTAATGAGGATTTGCCGAAAGCGTCATCGTGGTTGTTGTGGTTCCGCTCTTGGAAACGAACTTCACTAACGCTCCACCCTCGGCATGCACCGCTCGATAAATTCCATCGATCCTGATGTACATGGTATGACTGGTGCCTACCGCGTTGAAGCCGTTTGAGTCCTCTTGAAACAACAACTGACTGAGGCTGACATTCTCCACAAAGCTGAGAATCGTGGCGGACCCCTGGGACGCACTGACTGTTTTCGTTTCCGAGAACTGATCCACATCGGTGTCATTGCTAAGTACATTACCCGTTGCCTTGGAGCCGAGCGGATCGGTGCTGTCGTAGGCGGTGTTGTCGGTGCGCAGTGATTCCTTTGCCACGTTGTAATCGTTGGCAGCTACGGGATTGTCATTGGCGCCCTGGATGGTCACGGTCAGCGTGGTGGTACCGCCGACGCCGCCGTTGGCCGACATCTGATACGTGAAGGTATCAGTCAGTGTATTGCTGGTACTGCGCAATGCCTGCACCGCAGCGTTGCTGTTGTTGACTACGTAACTGTAGCTGCCATCAGCGCCGATGGTGAGTGTGCCGTACTGACCAGCCACCTGAGTGCCATTGGCGGATGTGGTAGCGGCTGTCACGCTCTGGCTCGCAGCCGTGGTACCCACCTTGACTACCACTTCGCCGCCTCCCGCAGCCGTGTCATTGGTCAGCACATTGCCAGTCGGATTGGTTCCTGCCGTGCCATTGCTGACACCACCGGCTTCCACTGCCGTCGCAGTATCACCTGTCAAGGTCGGTGCGGCGGTGATGATCGCGTTCAACTGGGCATCGACACGATCGGACGATGAGCCGATGTTGAGAATGGCGCCCCCGACACTGGCCCCTGGGCGATTGAAAAAATAATTGGTGTCTACCACAAGAATGAAGCCGTCGTTGTCCAGGGCATTGGCGTCCCCATCCTTGTTGCCATCGGCAGAAGCAAGCGCAAGGTCGGTGAAATCAGGGTCACTCCAGAAGTAGAAACCCCTGACGATACCCTGCACCTTGATCGGACGGCTGATCCAGCCGTAATACTCCTCACCACCAATTTCGATACCAATGGCCAGTACGTCATTGCCGCTGAACAGGTTGCTGTTGGTATCGTCGCTTATGCGGGCAACACTCAAACTGGTATTGATGTAGTCGTGGCTGTTGGATTCCTTGCCCGCTGGTGTAGTGGCGGTATTGACTCGATAGGCCGCGGGGAATTCGATGGCAGCCCTTTCCACCGGGATCAACTTTCCTTCAATCTCCAGTGTGGCGCTGTCGGTGTCAGTAGCGAAACCGATTCGACCGACGTCACCTCCAGTCAGCCTTGCGGCAAAGAGCTCGCCCTCGTCGCCCGGACTGTCCAACATGCCGTTAAGACGCTGATCCAGTGCGTGTCCTGCCTCTTCCAGCAGTACCCTGGCAATGAAATCGCTGCTGAACCCCATGTTGATCCAGTCTGCGTTCACATAGATGCGCTCGGTGCCGGTGTGACCGATGGCGGCATACGCCGCCAGTGCGCCGTTCAGATCGGCATTGCTGCGCAGCTCAACCGTGATATCGAGACCATCCTGTCCGAGCACAGTCGCCAGATCTGCTGCGTTCCTGGCAAAGCTGTCGCTGTCGGTCTGAGCCCGGCCGAAGACGTCCTGCAGCAATTGCAGATAATCAGGATTGTCAGGCAACTCCGTGAGCAGGCGGGCGACCTGATCGAGGGCAGTCTGCCAGGTGTCGCGGGCTATCGGATCGGTCAGCAACTGACCTCCTTCTACCAGCAATTGCCTGACCGGAATATCGCTGTCGACGCTCGACACTGCATCGGTATCAGCTGCTGCGTTTCCCGCACCGAGATCAGTGTCTGACTCGTTTTCACTGGCGGGGCCAAACACTGCTACCGGCATTGTGTCGGCGAACAAATCACCTTCGACGCCGTACACACTGGCATCTGCACCGAGCGTTAGCGCCGCATCAGCCACCGCCGCACCGTCGAACATGAAGCGTTGCTCAAGCGCCATAAGATCGGGATTCGATCTGACCAGACTGCTCTTGTAGCGACGCGCAGCCCCAGACACCTCTTTGTGCGTTGCCCGGCTGCCTTCAGATGGTATTGCTCCGCCGTCACGACCAATCTTCATAGGTTCACCTTGATGTGCTGTTCTTCACGTGATTCTTATTGCGCCGCAGTGACTGGTGTGGCGACCTTCACGGTGCCACTCATGCCTGCCACCAACTCGTTGTAATTGCCGTCGATAGTCGCAGCCACCTTTACTGTCTGACTGACGGCGTCGGCACGGGCCCCGATGCGACTGAACTTTGCGGGGTAGGCCCTGCCGGTCTCGTCTATGCTGACCTCAAACACGTAGCCCTCATGCAACCAACTGAGCCAATGTGAAGGTACGATGAACTCCAGTTCGAGTTGACTGTCGTCGAAGATTTCCAGAAGCGGCTCGCCGGGCTGGACATACTGGCGTTCACGCACGTGCTGGACTGCGACGCGGCCGGAGAACGGCGCAATCACATCGCACTTGGCCAGCAGGGTTTCGCTTATCTGCACTTCCGCCTTGGCCTTGGCCTGGGCCACGCGGGCCAGATCAAGCTCCAGCTTGCCGATGGAATTCAGCTGGTCCAGCCGCACATTGGCCGCCAGCACCACCTCGGCCGAAGTCAATTCCGCCTGGGCTTTTTGCAACTGGGCCTGCTGCAGCGAGCAGTCCATGCTGAGCAGCACGTCACCGCGCTGGAACGCACCAGCTTCACGCACACCAATACGGCTTATGATGGCGCCGATCTCGGAGGAGAGCGTGGTGTAGTCCACGGGACTTAGCTGGGCGCGAATCTGTTGCCGCTCGATACCGGTCACAGATGGCAGCGAGGGTTGCGCGAAAATCGAGGAAGTGCTTAACGCAAACAGAAACGAGAACAGCCATGTAGAGTACGTTACGGCAACGCTGTCATGATGTCCGCAAGTGTCAGCAGCTTCCAGTTGACTCATTCCAACCCTCGACTTGCTGCCAGCAGATCAGTAGTTCGAAGCTGCTCCACCAATTCTTCAAGAGTCAGCTCCGAAACACTTCCCACGTGCGGCTCCGCCCCGAGCGTGAACAGCATGCGTGCAGCGGCCGCCTCCGATTCTGCTCTGGCTTGATAAACGCGCAATTCACTCAGAATCGCGGACGTTTCGCTGCTCACCAGATTAAGCTGACTCTCTGTACGAGCGGACACGGCATCACTGGAATACTTGAGCAACTGAGTGTCTATATCCCATATCTGCTCCGCTCTCTCCAATTGTGCCAAGGCGTTGGCGTAGTCCAGGCGAGACAGATGCAGCTGCGTCAGCGCCGCCATCTGCACCATCATCCGGCGCTGATCTGCCAGTGCAATGCCCGCCTTGGCCATACGGGTCCGGGCAGGGGCGCTCAGTAAGTTGAAAAAATTGAACGAAAGCTGAGCGCCGGCCTGACTCCAGTCGTTATTGACCAAATAGCGGTCATCGTCATAACTGATGCCATAATCAAAACTCAAACTGGGGAACAACTGCACCAAGGTCTTGCGAGCCTCTATGCGAGCTATGCGGGCATCGTACTGATGCTCAATGATGTCGGGATTTCGCGAAAGAGTCATTTCCTCAAGCATTTCGAGTGACATGGTCAGTAACACCGGGTACTGGCGCTGGTCCGGTTGAGCCACGCGAATGGGCTGCCCGATGGGGGCATTGACCAGTTGCGCCAACTCCACCTGGGCATTGGACAGTTCACGGTTGACCGCTTCCAGCAGACGCAGGTTTTCCAGCAGCTGCCGTTGATAACGGAGGCCTTCCTGGGGATTACCGAGACGCTCATTCTGGGCAATGCGGGCCTCATCCAGCGATGCTTCGGCGCTGGCAATGGCAGCATGCACTCTGTCCTGCATGAACTGCGCGCTGGCAGCACGCCAGAAGGCAATGTGTACATCCTGCAACAGCAGATGCAGCACCTTGCGACGCTTTTCGTAGGCGATCAGCGTGCGATCAGCCTGCTGCTGCGCGCTGTAGTAACCCACCCCCAGATCGAGCAGATTCCAGCCAAGCCCGAGCTGCGACACGGTGTGCTCGCGCTCCTGGGATATGAAACGGGACGGCGAAAGCGCCCCACTCTCCGCATCCCGGCTCTGACTGATGCGCTCATTGCTGCGCGTGTTGTAGCCCGCCTGGGCCAGCAAGGTTGGCAGCATGTCGTAATTGGCAACATCCAGCTGCGATCGCTGTAACGCCTCTTCCATCATGGCAGTGCGCAATTCGAGATTGTATTTCAGGGCTCGGGCCTGCGCCTCTTCCAAGGTCAACTCTCCCTGGATCGGCAACACCTCGTTACGCATGGTCGCCTGTTCGGTTTGACTCCGCGTCAGAACCTCAGCGACGCTTAATTGGCGTGTTTCAGTTCCGACGCAAGCGGTGAGGACCACCGTGGCGGTGGCAGCAAAAACGATACGCAGGAGGTTGTTATGTGGCTTGGCGGATTCTAGGCTGTTCGACAAATCAGGCATCTTGAGTTCCATGAATGGATTCAGTACATCCTTGATCAAAGGACGCACCTATTGTACCTGTGACAATTCGTGGCAGCCTGAGCAAAGTGGGGCAAAATGGGGTATATGGGGTAAAGCCGGGAAAAAATCGTCATCGCGCTGTGTGAATCAATGCAGAAACACAAGCATTACATGGCATTCAGCGCTGTCAATGCCATGCCGCATTGACAAAAGTGATGAGGACTGTAGCGGGTTGTCAGCGCGTCAACCGCGCCACCAGCAATTTGATCTGCGCGTCATCAAGTCGTTCATTGAAGGCTGGCATGATGCCATTGCGACCCGCTGCAACGGATTCTCGAATCGCTTCGATACTGCCGCCGTACAACCAGTTGTCGTCGAGCAGATTGGGCGCACCAAGCAACGGATTGCCAGCGCCATCCATGCCATGACATGCGGCGCAGAACATCGCGTAGCGAGCCTGCCCGGGCAGAGCCTCCGAACCGGGATCGCCCATTACCTGCACATAGGCCGCCACCTCGTTGACGCCCTCCTCTCCCAATGGCCCGATCCACGCCGGCATCGTGGCCATTCTGCCGTAGCGTATGGACTGTTCGAGGTGCTCCGCTGTTGCGCCCCACTGCCAGTCCGCATCCATCAGATTGGGAAACAGGTCGGCCTGACCCTGACCATCTTCGCCATGACAGGCAGAACAGTTGCGATTGAACAATCGGTCCGCCGTCGTCATCAACGCTGGGTCATTTTGCAGTTCGGACAGACTGCTCGCCGCAATCGTGGCACGGACAGCGTCGAACTGTTGATCGAATTCGGAATAGCTCCCTTCAAGACGTGAATGCTGCGACCAGCCCAGCATGCCCCTGAATCCTCCCAGACCGGGATACAGCATCAGGTACACGACGGAAAAGATCATGGCGCTGAAGATGAGCCAGAACCACCACAGCGGCGGCGCGTTGTCATCCTCGCGCAGATCGCTGTCCCACACCGGATCTTCGCCTGAAGGATGACCGACATTCTCATCTCTGCCGAAGTAGACACTCAGCACCAGCCACGCCAGCGTCACCAGCGAGACGACGGTGACAACGACGATCCAGCCACTCCAGAAACCGCTGGGCAAATCAGCCATGGGGCACCTCGTCATCGAGCGGAATGCGTGCGGTGTGATCGCTGCGCGCCTTCGTCTCGCCCATGGACACCCACACCACCACAGCGATCATGAACAGCATCACCAGCATGTCACCAAAGAAAATGAAGAATGACATCATGGTCAGTGCCCTCCGGACTGGTTTTCAGACATCGTGCCAACCGCGTCCTCTGAATGGAATGATCCCAGCATCTGCAGATAGACGATGAGCGCGTCGATTTCCTTCAGGCCTGCCAATTGTGCAGGAGCGGCATCAATGTCCGCCTGCTCATAGGGATGGCCAAGCGACTGCAGCGCACGCAATTTTGCCTGAATGTCCGCGGATTTCACGTCACGCTCTGCCAACCACGGATAGGCCGGCATGATGGAGCGAGGCACCACGCTGCGCGGATCAATCAGGTGAATGCGATGCCAGTCATCGGAATACTTGCCACCGATGCGATGCAGGTCCGGGCCCGTGCGCTTGGAACCCCACAGGAAGGGTCTGTCGTAGACAAACTCGCCCGCCTGGGAATAGGGGCCATAGCGCTCCACTTCGGCAATCAGCGGTCGCACCTGTTGCGAATGACAGACGCTGCAGCCTTCGCGTATATAGATGTCGCGGCCGGTCAGCTCCACGGCGCTGTAGACCCGTGTGTTGGCGCTGGCGGTATTGAGTGAGTCCTGCAGAATCGCTGGTAACACCTGCACCAGCCCACCGATCGCGGAGACAAACAGGATGCCGAAGATCAACAGCCCCGCATTCTCTTCGAGCCTCTTGTGCAATGACATGCCGCTCATGATGTGACTCCTGCTGCGATCCCTGGTGCAGCACCTGCTGCAGGCCTGGTGGCGCCCCCTGTTGCGACCCCATAAACCGGGTCAAGCGGAGGCGGCTGCATCTTCACCGTTTCACGCCCCTTGATGGTCATGTAGAAATTCCAGGCCATCAGCACAGTGCCAAGCAGGAACACCAGTCCGGCGACCAGGCGCAGTGCGTAGTACGGCGCCATGCTGGCCATGATGTCGTTGAAGCTGTAACTGAGTTCGCCGGTTTCATCCACGCTCAGCCACAGCAGCCCTTGCGACACTCCTGCTGCCCACATCGAAATGATGTAGAGCATGGTGCCGCCAAGCGCGAGCCAGAAATGTGCGTTGGCCATGCGCACGCTGTACAGTTCTGCCCCCACCAGACGCGGAATCAAAAAGTAGAACGTGCCGTAAGTGATCATGGCGTTCCATCCCAGCGCACCGGAGTGCACGTGCCCGACAGTCCAGTCAGTAAAGTGGCTGACCACATTCACTGCACGGATCGACATCATCGGTCCTTCAAACGTGGCAAGACCATAGAAAGCCAGTGAAAGCACGATGAACTTCAGCGCCGGATCGGTCTTCAGCTTTTCCCACGCTCCGCTCACGGTCATGACGCCGTTCACCATGGTTGCCCATGAGGGTGCCAGCAGGATCAGACTCATCACCACCGCCAGCGATTGCACCCACTCGGGAATGGCGCTGTAGTGCAGGTGATGAGGTCCCGCCCAGATATAGCTGTAAGTAAAGGCCCAGAACGCCACCACGGAAAGTTTGTAGCTCCAGATCGGTCGACCGCTGTGCTTGGGCAGAAAGTAGTACATCATGCCGAGGAAACCACCAGTAAGCAGAAAGCCGACGGCATTGTGCCCATACCACCACTGCACGATCGCGTCCTGCGCTCCGGCATAGATCGAGTAGGATTTGTTGAGCGACACGGGTATCGCCAGGCTGTTGACGATGTGCAGCATCGCGATGACGATGATGAGCGCGCCGTAGAACCAGTTGGAAATATATATCGGTTTGATTTTTCGTCTGGCTATCGTACAGAAGAAGATGATGCCGAAACTTACCCATAGAATCGCGATGGCAATATCAAAGGGCCACTCGAGTTCGGCGTACTCCTTGGAAGACGTCCAGCCAGCCAGCAGCGACAATCCACCGAGCAATATCAACAACTGCCAGGCATAACAAATGAACCAGGCAAGCCGAGGCGCAAAGAGTGGCACATGGGACGTGCGCTGCACGCTGTAGAACGCCGTGGCCATCAGCGCAGAAACGCCGAAGCCGAAGATGATGCCGTTGGTGTGCAGCGGACGCAGTCGCCCGAAGGAAAGCCAGGGCTGTCCGAAGTCGATCGTCGGCCAGATCAGCTCGGCAGAAATGTATACGCCCACCGCCATGGCAACCACTGCCCAGAACACCGAAAACAATACCAACTGTTTGACGACATTATCGTAGTAATACTGCTGTGTTGTTGCCATTGTTTCCCCTGTGTCACTCTGTCCTGTCACACCGCAAGCGCCGGCCCTACACCCGCGACCCACAAGCCCATGGTCAATCCCAACAGGCTTACCGCCGCCACCAGCAACCAACCCACCAGAGACGACGCCATCAACATCCCGCGCTCAGGCGGAATCCCCAGCACCACCGGTATGCCGGTATACAACAGATACATGCTCCAGATCATTGCCGGAATCATGACCAGCACGTTGAAGAACACATCGGGAAAGAGGTGAGCAACGCTCGCCAGCGCCAACGGCTCACCAACGATACCGACCAGTGCGAAATGCAGACCGAGAGCATCGCTGGCACCATAGGTGGAAGCCATCCAGCGACTGATGATAGCGGTGGATACGAAACCGAAAACCAACACAATGAAATAGGCAACGCTGATCAACAACAATGTGCCAACAGGAAACATCAAGGGTTGAGCGGCGCCCAAACGCCAGCCAAATGTATAGCCTCCAATGAGGGAGAACAGCGGCGGCAATAACAGCAACCAGAGCGTATAGCGCAGCAGAATCCGACCGGGAGCCGGTTCGGTCCCGGCCAGTCCGGAAAATATTTCCTGCGGATTGAATACCGAGCGGAGCAGTTGCAGTGAAGTTATCGTATTGATCATCAGACCTGGCCCTTCGCTGATCGTGAACACTCATTGTTCCAGCGGTACCCGGCCAGTGACTGCATTCTAGGCCGGGTTATCTGATCGTGTGTTGACCTGTGTCAACTGTTGCGCAATGCCGCAATCCTCTCACTTAGTGGCGGATGTGTCATGAACAGCCGCGACAATGATTTGCCACCACGGTTGCTGATGCCAAAGGCGACCAATTCATCCGGCATGCTTGTTGTGGGCTGCCCCATCTGCAATCGCTCCAGCGCGGCGATCATGTTCTGTCTGCCTGCCAGTGAGGCACCACCGGCATCGGCACGGAATTCACGCTGCCTGCTGAACCACATCACAATGATGGACGCGAGAATGCCGAGCACCAACTCCGCGACGATGGTGGTGATCCAGAACGCAGGGCCATGTCCGCGCTCGGTCTTGAAGACGACACGATCCACAAAGTGTCCGATCACCCGCGAAAAGAAAATCACGAAAGTGTTCACGATGCCTTGTATCAGCATCAGTGTCACCATGTCGCCATTGGCGACATGACTGACCTCGTGTGCCAGCACTGCTTCTGCTTCGGGCCGCGTCATGCTCTGCAGCAGGCCGGAACTCACCGCCACCAGTGCATTGTTGCGGGACGCGCCAGTCGCAAATGCATTGACCTGCGGAGAATCGAAGATCGCCACCTCTGGCATGCCGATACCAGCGGCCTGCGCCTGGCGACGCACTGTCTCCATCAGCCACTGCTCGGTGCTGTTGGCTGGCTGGTTGATGACGCGCGCACCCGTGGTGCGCTTGGCGATCCATTTGGACATGGCCAGCGAAATGAAGGCGCCACCGAAACCGAACACAGAGGCGAAGACCAACAGGTTGTTCAGATTCAGCCCTGCACCCTGCTCGTCGAGAATGCGCTCCACGCCAAGCAGGCGCAACGTGATACTGAGTACTAAAATGATGGCCAGGTTGGTCATCAAAAACAGGCCTACGCGTTTCATCTGTTCACATCCTCAAAAAAAAATCAATCCAGAGCTGACTCCACCACAGGATGATGAATGGGCTCGTGCTGCAGGTCATACAGCGGATCGCTCTTGGGCATTTTGCGGAACATCAGATCGAAGTGCTTCTGCACCCGGCCAATGTTGACCACGGCAATACCGCTGGAGAAACCGAACCACACGTACAACCCATTCATGTTGCGGAAGATCGCGGGTATATGTTGGGGGCCGGTAATCGTTCCTTCAAGGTAGTGCTGGTAAAGAATCGGAATATCGTCCAGGGTCACCTTGCCCACAAACAGCATGGGAATGATCTCCGGCACGCCGGAGTTGATGGCACTGCGGATGAAGTTGACGTTCTCGACGAATCCGCGCAGATAAGACAGGTCCTTGGTGAACACGGAACCCCCCGTCAATGTGCCACCCCGGAACACGCGCTGGGTGATGCGATAACTCTCGTGCTCGGTCAAGCCACGATTGACGAAGTGACGATACACCTCGATGAAGTCCGCACCCTGCTCCGCCATATCCACGGCCACAACGCGGTCGCTCACCCGCAGCGCACGCTGCGGATAAGAGCTGAAGGTCAGCGTTTCCATAAGCACTGCCAGTCCTTCCTGACATGCGGTGACGCGCGGGGAACCCACACTGAGCCAGGTCGCCCACGGTTGATTGCGACCATTGAGCGTGGTGCCCACATGCACCCAGCCCTCGTGCACCTCAAGAATCTGCAAATCAAACTCGGAGAACTCCGAGTCCTGATTGATCTTGATGTAGTCGCCCCCGGCAGCCGCGTCGGAAACGATACCGTCGCTGAGAATCACGCGGATGTCACCGGGTGGGAAATAGGGATTCAGTTTCTGCTGCAGAATCTGCACGGCGTCCTGCGCTGAAATCGTCTTGCCATAGGGGCGACTGAGATGCTCGGCCGCAGGCAGGGAAAATATCTGGCAGAGCTTCTCACCAAGCTGGCGCAGACTCTTGCGATCACCACGTAGCCGGTCGCCTGCCGAACCGTACAACTCGCGGCTGTAAACACCGAATTGCTGAGTGCCACGATGGCTGAGCAGATCAATCACCAACAGATACTGCTCAATGGTTGAGCAAAGAATCGAGCCCAGCCCATCGCGACGCCCAAGGTCGCGATGCACGTCATCACGCAACTGACGAAACTGGGTGCGCAGCGATTCAGGTTGAAAGTTCAGCGATTGGCGCTGGTAGAAATCCAGATCCGCTGACGGCATCCTGCTGCCATTGGCGGAAAGGAATTCCTGTTCGAAGCGGGAGGGCCACTTGATGGCGTCCAGAATGCGGATGGGCTGCTGCAGTGCGATCAATCGGTTGGAAAGAACTTTCACCCGTTGCTGATAATCGGCCTGACTCATGAGCCCTGTACTCTGAAACTGCTGAGAACCAAGCTTAACAGGGCACTGCTGCGGAGCAAAACCGAAATTATCATGGGAGCGAGCTGCAGGTCAGCAGACCACAGCGGGTCCCCACCATGGGAACTGTGCTGTAACCCACAGACGTTGATACATCTCCGGCACTATCCTGTTCCACGATTGCGACATTCCGATTGGCCAAGCTGGACCAGTCGCAAGTGCAGCCAACGCAGACCAGGCCCAACACGCAGCAATCTGAAAAGATGCAAACACCCGCATCGATTCAGGCACAGTTAAGGGACATTTCTTCATGATGTTGTCGTTGGTGGCGGCGACGTCAACTGCAAGAGTCGCACAGATCGCATGTTGTTGGTGTACAGCTCCATTGTTAACACCAGGCTGAACGATCTTGAAGGTCATCTCCATGTATTCATGGCTTAGTTCACACTTTTCACATGCCGGGAATGGGGCGGGTAGACAACGAATACCACCGCTATATAGAGTAAAACCACGATAATTTTTGCTTGAACACAGGAGTCTTCACCATGATCAACGGAATCGTTAAATCTTCACTGGTAGCATTGGCATTGCCATTGTTAATAACCGCTTGTACCACCAACCCCTACACAGGAGAGCGTCAAGTCAGCCGCGCAGCACAATATGGCGGCATAGGAGCAGTGGTATGCGGATTGATCGGTGCAGCAGAAAGCGGTCAGCGTGCACGTAATGCGGCTGCGGGTTGTGGCGTGATTGGCGCAGGCGTCGGTGCGTACATGGATGTACAGGAAGCAGAGTTGCGTCAGGAGTTGCAGGGCACGGGAGTGCAGGTACAGCGTAATGGCGACCAGCTCGATCTGATCATGCCGGGCAACGTGACGTTCAACACGAACCAGTACAACATCCGCCCGGAATTTCATCCGGTGCTGAACTCGGTAGCGCAGGTATTGTACAAATACAACGACACGCGTCTGCAGATCTATGGTCACACTGACTCAACGGGCAGCGCGGACTACAACTACAATCTGTCCAATCGCAGAGCGGCCAGTGTTGCGAGCTACCTGGCATCACAGGGTGTGGATCAGGGTCGTATCATGTCGCAGGGCATGGGCCCGGATCAGCCCATCGCTTCGAACGCAACCGAGGCAGGTCGTGCACAGAACCGTCGCGTAGAGCTGCAGATTATTGCTGCTCCTCGCTAATTGTCCTGAACCTCCTCTGTAGCCCGCGACGAGCGAGGCTACACGGGTATTCAGAACACGCCACGTGAATACATCCATGTAGGGCTCAATCGCGCAGTCCGACCGCCATGGATGGCGGGAGTGCAGAAAATGCAGGAGCATTTTTCTGCCATGGCGCTCAATGGTTCTGCCTACCCCCGTAGCCCCACTCGTCACTGACTGTGGGAGCCTGCCTGCAAGCGAAAGACGAACCACCTGTCTAACCACGTTCGGTACCCCGTAAGACAACTCTCAGTTTTATATCTCGTCGCGCAGCTTCATGCCCGCCGCCGTCAGGCGATATCGCTGCATCGGGCTGCGGGGTTTATCGGGGATTGTCATTTCCATCAGACCCTCCGCCAAGGCTGGACGCAGGTAGCGCTCACTGAAAGACATGCGATCTGACAGACCAAGTGCAGCCATGATTTCATCGCGCCGCTGCCGCAACGATTGCGCCTGATCCACCTCAACCGAAAGCCGACCGACCGCCTCGCTGATCCGCGCGAGCAGGTTCAGAACGGTAGGGCTGATGGTGAAGGGGGGAGTGTATTTCAAAATTTATGCTCTAGTTCTGGTTGCTACGGGCCGATTAATGTTTCCGTGAATCTATTGGGAAGATTATCTTTGTTTGTCACAGCATCCGGTGCCGGAGGCGCAAAGTCGTTCTGCTTGTTAACCGTTTTTCGTGATCTATTTGCCATTTGCATTCGAAAGTTTGGTTGCTCTGAGATTATTGCGCCAGAATCCTCATTTTTGATCCGAAACATTTCTTGAGGATCGAATCCTTCAGCCATCTGCCATTCCTTTGCAAGAACAGACATACCCTCATTTGAAACTACATAGACCGAATAGTATCCCTGACAAACCGATTTGAACTCTTCCAGAGCTGAAGTTGATCGCATGGTGCACCTAAACGGCAAAAGCCCGCTGGCGTGGGCTTTGCGCAAGCAAAGGGCATGACAGCGGGCTTTTGTCCGTTTGGAGCAGTTTTGCGATCACGGCTTCGGCACTCCAAGATCACTACAAATCTTGCGGGCAAGATGCTCGTTGATCTCTTGATGGCGCGGAACTGCTGATCGTTTGTTGAGGGGCGGGTTATGCCACCAAGAATGCCTGCCTCCTTCCCTGAGCAGTTCGCAACCATGTGATTCGAGATACCGAATCAGGTCGCGTCTTTTCATAGCGCTATTCGAAGCTCCTCAAATCCTTCGCCCGCCGCTACAAGCGCATCATCCCGATTCAACTCAAGGGCTTCCTTGAGAGTGATTCGCAGGGATTCAAGTAGCTCAGTCTTCGTGGGCTCCTGGCAATTGACACCGGGGACCTCTTCGATCCAACCGATCCACCAGTCTCCCTCTTTCTTCACTACGGCTGTGTATTGTGTGTTCATAGGCCCGGAGTGTATCCAATGTTGCCGACAGCGCAAAGCACATAACAGAATGTTTTCGCAGGATCGCTGAGGCTTTCAGACGGTCTCACGACATCAAATCGAGGAAAACGCAAGTCAATTCAGTTGTTCAATTTATTGCCAAACTACCGTGGTCCAACAGACTCAGCGTACGTCAATTTCAAGAGTGAAGCTGGATCAACCACCAAAGCCAGAGCTGCGGAGTGATTTCAACTACGCGATATACAGCTCCTGCTGCATTACCCGGCTTATGGTGATTGAAGAGACACGTTGTTCTTCAACCTGCTGCACAGTGAAACTGAATCCTCCCAGCTCCAGCCGCGCCCCTACCTCAGGCAAATGATCAAACTTGCTCATCACGAAACCGGCAATAGTCGAATAGTTGTCGATGTCGTCGTCAAACACGCTGGATTCCAGCACTCGACCCAGCTCATGCAGATCAGCGTGACCGGCGACACGCCACTCATTCTCTGCTATCTCCTCAATTGCTGGAGTCTCATCCTCGTCGGGGAATTCTCCAGCGATGGCTTCAAACACATCAATCGGCGTGATCAGACCCTGAATCGCGCCGTACTCGTCGACGACCAGCACGAGCTGGCCCTTGGACTTGCGCAGCGTCTCTATCAAGGGCAGCACAGCGATGGAATCGGGCACATAGATCGGTTTGCGCAGACTTTCCTTCAGGGTGATCTTGTCGTTCACTGCCAGATCGTTGATCAGATCCTTGGCACGGGCGATACCAACGATATCGTCCAGACTGCCCCTGCACACCGGGAAGAAACTGTGCGGAGTCTCGATCAGCAGGTTGCGAATATCCTCTACGCTATCTTCAAGATTCACCCACGAAATGTCCTTGCGTGGCGTCATCAGCGACCATACCGAGCGATCTGCCAGAGTCAGCACTCCGGTGACCATGTTGCGCTCGGCCAGCAGGAAGGTGTCCTCGTCATCCAGGGACGAACTGACACTGGTCTGCTCAGGCTGATCATAGCTGCGACCACCGAGCAGGCTCATCACCGCAGCAGCGGTACGCTCGCGCAGAGGCAGACGGGCCTCGTTCTTCTTGCGATTGCGATTGGCCACCTGGTTGAAGATTTCAATGAGGATAGAGAAGCCGATGGCGGCGTACAGATAGTTCTTGGGAATGTGGAAACCGAAGCCTTCCGCTACCAGACTGAGGCCGATCATCAACAGGAAGCTGAGACACAACACCACAACTGTCGGGTGCGCATCGACGAACTCGGTCAACGGCTTGGAGGCCAGCAACATGATCGACACGGAAATGACCACTGCGGCCATCATGATGGAAATATGATCAACCATGCCGACCGCGGTAATGACCGCGTCCAGGGAGAACACCGCGTCGAGCACGACAATTTGCGACACCACCAGCCAGAACCCGGCGTAGACACGGTTCTCGACATGTCCGCTCATGCCACCTTCAAGGCGGTCATGCAGTTCGGTAGTGCCCTTGAAGAGCAGGAACAGTCCGCCGAACAAAAGGATGAGATCACGGCCGGAGAAAGGATGTTCGAAGAGAGCAAACAGGGGGGTGGTCAGTGTGACCAGCCAGGATACCCCTACCAGCAGACCGAGCCGCATGACCACGGCAAGACTCAGACCGATGATGCGCGCTTTGTCACGCTGATGCGGAGGAAGCTTGTTCGCCAGGATGGCAATGAAAACGAGATTGTCGATGCCGAGGACTACCTCGAGAATGATCAAGGTGGCCAACGCGACCCATGTTGCAGGGTCCAACAGGAATTCCATACATCCTCATTCAGTTGATTCGGGAGGTCGAGTTTAGCCGTGTTTGGGCGAGAACGGAAACAGCATGTTGCGCGGATCAACCTTCTCGTCAAATTGCGCTCCGGTCAGATATCCCAGCGCCACGACTGCTTCTTTCAGGCTGACATCCTTTTCATCCGCGTATTTGGCGGCCCGCGCAGCGTTCTCATAACCGATTTCGGGGGTCAGGATTGTCACCAGCATCAATGAGCGTTCCACGAAGCGCGCCAGTTGCTCGCGGTTGGCAACGATGCCCTTGAGGCAATGCTCACGGAAACCATTCATGGCATCGCTCAGCAATTCCATCGACTCCAGCAGTGTGTGGATCAGCAGTGGCTTGAAGACATTCAACTCGAAATGCCCCTGGCTTCCCGCCATCGCCACCGTGGTATTGTTGCCCATCACCCGCAGGCAGACCATGGTGAGCGCTTCCACCTGGGTCGGGTTTACCTTGCCCGGCATGATGGAGCTGCCCGGCTCGTTGGCTGGAATGCTGATCTCCGCGAGCCCGCAGCGCGGCCCGCTGTTCATGAGTCGGATATCACTGGCCATCTTGAACAGGGCGGTGGCCAGCAGGTTCAGGCGTCCGTGCATGTCCACCAGCGCGTCATGAGCTGCCAGTGCCATGAACTTGTCCGGCGCAGATACAAACGTGATACCACACAAGTCACTGATCTGCCGGGTCACCTGCTCAGCCCAACGCGCATCCGTATTCAGTCCCGTGCCCACTGCACTGCCACCGATGGCAAGCTGGGCGAGACCGGTCATGCCCTCGGCCAGACGAACTCGCGCGTACTCCATCTGAGCGCGGTAGCCACCAAACTCCTGCCCCAGTGTCACTGGTGTGGCATCCATCATGTGGGTGCGGCCACTCTTCAGGTCATCGGCGAATTCGCTGCCCTTGCGCGCGAGTTCGGCAATCAGCGCGTCAAGCGCAGGCAACAGGGAATCCTGCAGCAATTGGCTGGCGGCCACGTGCATCACCGTGGGAAACACATCATTGGAGGACTGGGCGCGATTGACGTGGTCGTTGGGATGCAGGGGCGCGTGCTCACCGCGTTTGCCTCCCGCCAGCTCGTTGCCGCGATTGGCAATCACCTCGTTGAGGTTCATGTTGGTCTGCGTGCCGCTGCCAGTCTGCCACACGGACAACGGAAACTGTTCGTCGTGGCGCCCGGCGAGGATTTCGTCACAGGCCCGCACAATCAGATCGGCGCGGGTATCATCCAATGCACCGAGCTCGCGGTTGGTCATGGCCGCAGCTTTCTTCACCAGCGCAAACGCGTGGATGAACAAAGGCGAGAAGCGCTGCGAACCAATGCGAAAATGTGCCAGCGAGCGCTGCGTCTGCGCTCCCCACAGTGCCTCCGAAGGCACAGCAATCTCCCCCATCGTATCCTTCTCAATCCGAATGCCGGGATGCTTCTCCATAAGTTTCATATCCTTCTATGGTGAATGTGTGGCACGACATAGAGCTGGGTTTGTGGGCCAAGGCTCACAGGACACGCCGTGAACCCATCCATGGGGGCTCGTCATCCGCCGTCCCTGGCGGCTGACGGTCCTGTGAGCCTTGG
>JAUXNX010000004.1 GCA_030682575.1 Gammaproteobacteria bacterium | reverse complement strand
CCTCCTCATCGACCCGAAGACGACCGCCGTGGTGCTGGTCTCGCTGCCCGAGGAACTGCCGGTGAACGAGACGATCGAGCTCCACGCTGCGCTCGTTTCGAAGGTGAAGGTCCACCCGGCGCTCGTGGTGCTCAACGGCTTTATCGCGCCCCGTTTCCTGGCTGCGGATCTCTTGGACGGGCCTTCTGCGGGGCTCGTTGAGGTCGCCCGTCACCACGCTGTCCGGGCCGAGCTGTCTGCAAGCTCCTTCACCCGCCTCCAGGCGCTGAGGCTCCCGGTGGTGACGGTGCCGCGCCTCTTCTTCCCTGACTTCGGCCGCCAGGCGGTAGAGCAGATTGCGCAGCACCTCAAGGTAGCGGCGCCGGATCGCTGACTCCTCTGGAACCTGCGTAGCAGTTCACAGGGTCGATGGTCGAATCGCTCAGCTGCGAACGCAGTAAGCAGTCGTCGCGCGTTCGGGGCCCGCATGGAGGTCACCTTGGCGCAGCAGGCGGCGAAGATCGATTTGTCGGTGAAGCAGCGGATGATCATCGAGCGACTCGCTCGGTCGAAGACCGAGCCGCAGCGGCTCGTTGAGAGGGCGCAGATCGTGTTGCGCTCCGCGAGCGGTGAGCTTTGCGTTGATCAGGGGCGTGCGCTCGGCATCGACGCCCAGCGGGTGCGCCGGTGGCGAAAGCGCTTCGCTCGCACGCGGGAAATGCTCGCAGCGGCTGAGGCAGCTGCCGACAAGGCCGACCTCGAGAGGAAGATCCGCGAGGTACTCATGGACGAGTACAGGAGCGGAACGCCGCCCAAGTTCACGCCTGAGCAGGTGAGCCTCATGGTCGCGCTGGCCTGCCACAAACCCAGCGAACTCGGGCTTCCTCTCAGTCACTGGACGGCCGCTCGGCAGGCGGTCGAACTTAAAATCGTGAAGAGCATCTCCGGTCGACACCTCGATCGTTTTTTAAAGGACGCTGACCTTCGCCCACACCTGAGCCGCTACTGGCTCAATCCGAACATCAAGAGCATGGAGGAATTCTCCGCAGAGACTGCTCGGATCAGTGCGCTCTACATGGAGTCGCCCGCGCCCTCGGCGGCCGGAACGCACGTCGTGAGCGTCGACGAGAAGACGGGCATCCAGGCGCTCGAACGCATCGCGCCGACGAAGCCACCCGCTCCGGGCCAAGTCGAGAAGCGCGAGTTTGAGTACGCGCGACACGGCACCACCTGCCTCACGGCGAACATGGAGATCGCTACCGGCAAGCTGATCACCCCCACGCTCGGGCCCACGCGCAACGAGGAGGATTTCGTCGAGCACATCCGCCGCACCGTCGCGACCGACCCCACGGCCCCGTGGGTCTTCGTGCTCGATCAGCTCAACACCCACCTCTCCGAGGGCCTCGTGCGCTTCGTCGCGCGCCGCTGTCGCATCAAGTCCGAACTCGGGCGGAGCCCACCATCGCTCAGCTCACACAACAGGTGGTGGGTACCTGAGCCAACCCGACACCCCAACTCCCGTTGATGGAGAAGGCGATCGCCGTGAGGCAAGCGGACTGGACAAGCACGCGCTGGCCGTTCACGGTTGACCTCCGAGACGCTTGTGAGGACGTTGTTCGCCTCGTCTGCGCCGGTGGGTCTCCTCGTCTCGATGGCAGAAGGGGCAGCGCGGCAGCCAGCGCGCGGTGGCGCGTGCGATGGCGAGGCGCACCGTGATGAAGGAATCGGCGAAGTGGCGCTCAGGCCGTTCCTCGGAGCGGACCAGCTCGACGAGGCCTTCTGGTCGTGAGGGGGAAAATGCGATGGCGTTCAGCCACCGCGAAGGCGTAGCAGGAGAGGACCACGGATATGTGGTGATGCCACCCGCGGAATCGACGGCCCTCGTAGTGGTCGAGGCCGAGTTCTCCTTTGAGGTCCTGGTAGGCGCGCTCAGTGCGCCAGCGCTGCGTGGTGATGGCGACGAGCGAGTCGAGAGACGTGTCCGCGGGCAGCGACGAGAAGTAGTAGTTGGCGGGGTCAGCCTCGCCGTCGCGCCACTCGATGAGGAGCCAGACGGTCGAGCGCTCGTCGAGCTCGTGCCCTTGCTCGGCGCACGGAGTCACGCGGCGCATCGCGAAGCGAGCGGACAGCTCTCCGCTCGAGCCGGTGCGCCACGTGAAGCGCTGGAACTTCCCCTTGGCGTCGAGCTTGGTGGCGAGCGTGCGCAGGTTGATGGCCTGGCCGCCGCGATTGACGACTTCGCGCACCTCGAAGACCTTCGAGGTCGAGCTCACACCAACGGAGTACGGGAGACCCAGGCGGTGGACCCCGAGACGGAAGTCGCTCGAGCTGCCGTAGCCCGCATCGGCGAGCACGACGCCGAGGGGAAGCCCGTCCTGATGCGCGCGGGTCAGCATCTTGAGAGCGAGCTCGGGCTTGGTTTTGAAGACGACCTCATCGGGGATGCGCGCCTCAAGACGGCGAGCATCGTCATCAGTCCAACTCGTCGGAAGGTAGAGCTCGAAGTCGACGGGGAGATGGTCGCTGCGCGTGGCGAGACTGAGGCTCACGCCCACCTGGCAGTTGGCAATCTTCTGGTGAAGAGGTTGGTGGCGCTGGCTCGACTGGGCGACGGCGCTGCAACGCACCTTCGGTACCGACGTGTTGCGCTGCCCCTGTGGCGGCCGGCGCACCATCAGGAGCCTCCACGCAACCCGCAAGCAGGCCGAGGCGCGGCTCGCGGAACTCGGCGTCGCGCTCCCCTCGCGGGTGCTGCCTCCGGCTACCGCACCACCGCAGTGGCTCCTCGCGATGTGACGCACACCGCCCGCTTCACGGAGGCCACCGCGGCCGCGTCACAGGTGTGTCCGCACACCTTCGCGACGCCTTCGCCAGCGGCCCACGTCACCCGAACCGGCTCCGCTTCCCCTCGCTGCTCAACTCCGCGACGCCCACGCATCGACCTCCGCCCTCGGCTGCGGCTCGCGGTTTGCCGGGTTGTTCTTCTTTCTGTTCTTCCAGACTCAAGGCGCGATCACGGAGGCCTTTCGGCGGCTTTGGATCGACAGCGGCGCTCACGGCGCGGGCCTCCCTCCTATGGCTCAAGGTACGAGGCGGGGCGTACGACCGACCGTTTCGCGGGAGTCGCCAGGATTCTTCCGCAAGCTACACCGGGTGATCACCGACGCGCGCGACGATCGCCTGCGCTTCGGCTTCGGGCCGTACCACGACGAAGCCGCCGTGGCGGAACTCCACGCGCGCTTGGCTCGTTCGCTGCGCTGACCGTTGTCACCAAACGTTTCATCTACCGTTCGGCGCGCCACCCGAGTAAGCTCCACCGCCCATGCGTCTCGCCCTCGTCTTCGCCTCGTTGTTCATCACCGCCTGCGGGCCGCTCACCTTCACTACCGAGATGAAGGGCGACGCGACCATCGCCGGCAGCCCGTTCGGCCAGTTGCTCAGCGCCTTCCCTCAGGCCGCCTCGTTCGCGAGCATCGACTTCAGCCAGAACCAGGACTTCAAGAACAACAACACCTCACGCGACAAGGTGAAGACGACCAAGGTCACCGCGCTCTCGCTGAAGATCGTCTCGCCCAACTCGCAGGACTTCGGCTTCCTCGACTCGCTCGAGTTCTCCGTGAAGGCTGGGGACAAGACGCAGAAGATCGCCACCAAGACAGACATCGCTTCGCTGGGGCTCGCCGCCCCCAACCCCACGCTCAACCTCGATCTCATCGACGCCGATCTCGGGGAGTACGTGCGCTCGTCGGGCTTCAGCATCATCACTTCCGGCGCCGGTCGCAAGCCTGCGCAGGACACGCAGATCGAGATCAACGTGAAGTTCCTGGTGGGTGTCGGTCTCTAGCAGGGTGCTGAGAAACTCCCCCGATCGACAACCCGCACCTGACCGTGATCTCTTGCGCCGCATGCGCGGAAGCAAGAGCGGTCAGGACTCGATGCTGGCTCTGGTGACTCTCAACGAGCTCGTTCCCGCTCGGCACCCGGTCCGGCAGCTTTCGAGCACCTTCGACGAGAGGTAGTCGGCCGTCGGCAGGCCCTCGATTCCGCCCGTGCGTCTTCTGAAGGCGCAGCTGCTGATGGCGCGCTACAGCGTGCGCAGCGAGCGGATGCTCTGCGAGCGAATCCAGTACGACATGCTTTTCCGCTGGTTCCTCGACATGTCGATGACTGATCTACGTGTGGTTCGACCGCTTCACCGTGCGAGGCATGCGCGAGCGCCGCCTGAAGCTCACCCGGGGCGAGCCCCCCGCTCCGGCTTCGGCGGCCGCATGAGTGCGCCCGCGCGAGCGGCGAAAGGCGCCTCGGCTTTGCCGTCATCGCGCTCCGAGTTGGCGCAGGTGCTGATGGAGATCCGCGACGTGGGCGGCGGACGAAAACGTCGGCTACACGTTCGTCTACACGTACGCGTTCCTGCTCGATTGAGCGAGCAGGCGCAACGGAAGGGGGCAGCGCATGGTGCAGGTTCGGGTTGGTGAATTTGAGCCCCTGTGGCTCCGCGCGGTCGAGGTCGTGGATTGCGGTAGAACGGCCAACGTCTCGGTGGGCACTCAGGCTATTCACCTCTTCGTTCTCGAGGTCTCGGAGTTCCTGCTGCCATTGCTCCTTCAAGGAACGCCGGGGGCCCTGCAGGGAACGCCGGGGCCGGAGGTGCTCCGGGCGGTTGCCCCGCTTTGGGAGCGAGAGGTTGCGCCAGCCCTCCTCCGGCACCTTGCCAAAATGGTGCGACCCGTTCTCGGCGATCTTCGGGATCTTCGCGTGCGATGCCTGACGAGCGGGCGCTTTCGCGCGTCATCTTGAAGGGCGCTTGTCGTGGCACCCACCCGTTTGATCAAACGGCGATCGCCGGCGCAAGACGCCGTGATCGAATAGTCCTCAACGAAGGACTAGTAGGGAGGCTTCGTGAAGCTCGCTTCGTTCGCTGTGGCAGTGCTGGTCGCAGTTCCATTTGCCGCTCAGGGTGCAGAGCCGCCCCGCCGCTGAACGTGGAGGCGAAGAAGCCTCCGCCACCGCCCAACATCACCGTCGGGCTCAAGGCAGGGGGCAGCTTCCCCCAGGTCCTCAACCGCCTGTCGTCCACCTACACGCTGGCCCTCGAGGTCGGCATCCGGGCGCAGTTCATCGAGAGCCAGAGCGCTGGGCTCGCGTACGAGTCCTTCGGTGCCCACCAGGAGCAGGGCACGCACGTCGCCTTCGGAGGCACGACGACGGACTTGCTCGACGCGCAGTCGGCGCTCACGCAGGCGCGGCTCAACCTGGTGCGCTCGAAGTACCAGCGCGCGCTTGCCTGGGTTCAGCTGCGGCGTGATGGGCGGGTGATGCTGGGAGGCGGCACTTCGATGTTCATCGTGAAGCTCGAAGTCCGGAAGTCCTGGCCAATCTGAGAAATCGTCGTGAATCAACGTGTCACTGAGTGACGAAGCGCGATCATGGAGCAGACGAACCGAGCGGTGCTTTCGGGGCCACCAGCCACGACGTGGGCCGGCCGCTCGCCGGCGGCGAGCCGTCTGGCGAGCCGCAACTCGCCAGGCATCAGTCGCAGATCGTTCAGCGCCTGCGGCGTGAGGCGGCCCGGCTCGAAGTAGCGTTCCACCTCCGCTTCCAGGAGCTGCTCGATGCTCTCGATTGGGATCCTGTCTCGGAAGAACTCGACGACAAGAGCGCCCAGCGGGCGATTGACGATGGGTCGAAGCGCCGCTGGCCGAGCAAAGGGGCCTGGACGCCCGAGCATCGTCAGAGCCCTCTCGAATCGGAGCAGAGCGAGGCGTTCGAGTGCGCCCGCCAGCTCGGTCGGAGAAAGGAGCTCGTCGTGGAGCAGTTGCTCTGAGAAGGGTTTCTGAAGCCGCTCGGCCTCTTCACGCAGCGGAATCAGAAGGGCTGGGTCCAGCCGCCCCTCCATCACGAGCATCTCTGCGAGGCGGTCCCTCTCGCTATTCGACGCAACGGAGACGAGATTTCCGCGGACGACATGGAGCGTTCTCTGGGTCGGGCCGTCCACGAGGCCGACCGTGGCGTCCGCCTGCTGATGGTGGACCATCGCCAGCACCCTCAGCAGGTCGCGATTCAGCACAGGCATGATTCACCGGTCGCCCACCGGCACCACCGTCGCGCTGGGGTTGCCCGCCCCGCTCAGGAAGAGCTTCAGGACCAGCTTGCTTCGCTTCGCGAGTGGTGTTGCCTCGTTCTCCGGGCTGAGCCAACCCATGAAGAAGGCGTTGCAGACGCCGAACAGGAACTGAGCGAGTTCGCTGGCGGGGTGGCGCGCGAGCATGGGCTTCGGCGCGAACTGTTCGAACCACGCCGCTGTCCGCTCCAACAGGAGGAGGTATCCAGGAACGCGGGGCTGGTCCCCTCTCTTCCTCGGGAGAAGATCCTGGTTCGTCGTCAGTGAGAAGAACACCACGAACGCTTCCCGTCGGCGTTCAGCGAGGCCGAAGAGCAACCCGAGCAGCAACTCGAGCCGCTGAACGAAGGTGATGCCACTGAGCGTGGGCTCCTCGAAGACCCCGAGAAACTCTTCGGTGAGCGCCTCGACCAGGCTCGCGAAGATCTCGTCCTTGCTCTTGAAGTACGTGTAGAGCGCAGGCGCCGTGTAGTCGGCTTCACGTGCGATCGCTTCCATCGTCGAACCGCTGAACCCATCGCGTGCAAATACCCGCGCCGCGGAGGCGATGATGTCCTCCTTCGTTCTGGCGTGCACTCGCTCTCGCCTTGCTGGTCTTGCTGGTCTTGCTGGTCGGGCTTTCATGAACTCGAGGACTCCGAATTGTCATTCGCGATATCCACCTGTATGTTAGCCCAGATATATCGTGCGTTCTACGCCCTGTCTCGGAGCCCCCATGAAACGTGTCGCCCATCGGTTCGCTGACGTCGTGAGCATGCGCCGGGAGATCTCGTCCGCGGCGGCATTTGGGCTATCGATCGTCGGCGACGCGACGTTCGACTGGCATGAGAAGATCGTGCTCGTGCTGGTGCATCCGATCTCTGGCGCTGAGCTGGAGCTCGAGTGCATCGTCGAGGGCGGAACTTCTCTCGGGATCGGCCCGGCCAGCGTCCTCGTCAAACCACTGGCCCCGAATGCGCAGCTGCTGCTTGCTGCCTTCGCAGCCGAGTAATTCAACACGGCCGGGGAAGATCACATGCATACCTACGACCCTTTCGATCCCGCCGTCATCAACGACCCATACCCTTTCTACGCGCGGCTTCGCGAGGAGACGCCGGTTGCTCGGGTGGAGCGGCTGGACCTCTGGGTGTTGAGCCGCCATGCAGACGTCGTGGCTGCCCTCCGCGACCCCGCGACATTCTCGTCCGCCTCGGGAATGGGGCTCCTTCTGGGGGGCGGCCCGCCCGGGCCCATGCGAGACCTCATGCGCAGCCGGCAGACCGGGTTTGGGGGCATGATCGGCTTCGACGACCTGTCCAGCCTCCGGTTGCTCATCGCGAGTGATCCTCCCGACCACACCCGGCTCCGAAGGTTGGCCAACAGGGGCTTCACCCCTCGCGACATTCAGCAGCTCGAACCTCGGATCCGCAAAATCTGCGAGAGCATGGTGGACGACCTGCTCGTGGCAAGCGTCGACGGTTCAGCCGACCTGGTGAAGCACCTGGCGACTCCACTTCCTGTCGTGGTGATCGCCGAGATGCTCGGAATCCCCAGTGAGCGCCGCAACGACTTCAAACGATGGTCCGACGCGACCGTCGGCGCACTCTCGGCCAGCATGCAGCCAAGCGACGATGCTGCGACGGCGATGGCGGAGATGTTCATGTTCTTCACCGAAATCGTCGAGGAGCGAAGATCGAACCCTCGAGCGGACCTGATCTCTCGCCTCGTGGCCAACGACGGTGCCGAAGAGCTCGACGCCACCGAAGTCGTCTTCCTGTGCATCCTCCTCCTCATCGCCGGGAACGAAACGACTACGAACCTCATCTGCAACGGCGCCGCGGCGCTCTTCCCCAGGCCGCACCTCTGCGACCGCCTGCGCGACGACCCATCTCTGGCCCCGTGCATCGTGGAGGAAGTGCTCAGGTACGATGCCCCGGTCCAGGGGCTGTTTCGAAGCACTACGCGGGCGGTGGAGATCGGCGGCACGACCATCCCGGCCCACGCCCCGGTGATGGTGCTCTTCGCCTCAGCAAACCGCGACGAGCGTCAGTTTTCGGCGCCCGATGAGTTTGACCCAGAAAGGCCGCGCAAGGAGCACCTCGGGTTCGGTGCAGGCATTCATCTCTGCCTGGGGGCTCCGCTGGCACGCATGGAGGCACGCATTGCCTGCGAAGTCCTGTTGGAGCGCACTCAGCGAATGCGGCCGGTAGGCACGGCGAAGCGCATCGACAGCGCCCTTCTTCGTGGCTTTTCGACCATGCCTGTCGCGTTGGAGCCCGTCCGCTGAGGGCCCGGCGGTCCCTCAGCCGCTGAAAGGAAGGCCGGCGCTGATGTGGAGTGAAGCGCGCGCAGAAGCGAGCTCGGTGCGCGCCTGGATTTGGCCGACCTCGGCAGAGAAGAGATCGCGCTCTGCCTGAATCACGTCGACCTGCGTGCTGGCGCCAGCGGCGTACCTGTCTCTGGCCACCTGCGCCGCGCGTGCTGCGGCCTGCACCTGAGCTTGCGCCGCGACGATCTTGATGAGCGCTGCCGTCAGACGCTGCCAATCGGAGTGAATCTGATCTTTCGACTGGAGCCTCGCGCGCTCCGCAGCGAGGTTCGCCGTTGACTCGATCGCGCGCTGTGAGGCGAAGTTCATGAACGTCGGCACATCGAGCCGCCAGACGAAGTTGATCCCCAGGCTGTAGACCGCGGCTTTGCCCTGGAAGCCGGTCGCGTTCGTGAAGCGCTGGGTGAACTGCCCGTTGATGAGGGGGACCCACGCGAGGCGCGAGGCCGTGGCCATCCGGCTCGCCGCCATCGCATCTTCGTCCGCCGCCATCACGGTCGGCAGCCCCTCCACTCGCCCCTCGAGCTCTTCGAAGCCGGGCTCCGGCCGCGTGTCGTCGTCGGGTAGCGCCACGACTTCAGGCGGCTGCAACCCACTGACCGTCTGCAACGAGCGCCGCGTCGTCGCGACGAGCGACTCGGTGTCGGCGACCAGCTGACGGGTGCGCTGCACCTCGGCCTTCGCACGCAGCAGGTCGAGCTCAGTTCCTGCGCCGGCCCCCGCGCGGATCTCCATCAGCTTGAGCTGGGCCTCGGCGACGCCGCTCGATTTCCTGGCAGACTCGCGCACGGCGAGGGCCGCAGCGTAGCCGTAGTAGGCGCCCGCGACCTGCCGCCTGACGAAGTCGCGCGTCATCTGCTCGCGATGCTCAGCGCTCGACTGTCCCGAGGACGCCGCGAGCGTGCGGAACCAGCGGCCCGTATCGACCAGTGGAAGCTCGAAGCGCAGCACGGCATCCAGCTGATCACTGGGGACGATGACGGTCTTCGACGAGCACAGGTGGTTCGACGAGCAAATCTGATTACCGTCGCAGTCGGAGTCCTCCTGACACGCCTTGAGGAACTGCCCCATGTTCTCTGCAGGGTTCACGAACGTCGGGAAGGCGATCTCCGCAGTTGCTTCGTTGTGGGTCCACCCACCGCTCGCGGTCAGCGAGGGCAGCAGGCTGGTCCACGCGACGCGAAAGTCGGCCGCCGCCTTTTCCCGCTGCTGCGCTGAGATGCGCCGGTCGATGTTCTGCGTGTCAGCAGCCTCGAGGAATTGCCGCAATCCCGTGCTCTGCCCCAGCGCACTTGATGCCAGCACCAGCAGCCCCAACGTCGTGACTCGGATCACTTGCCCTCCTCCATCGCGACGACCGGCTGTGCGGCGGCGGGCCGTTCTGGAACCTCGACCCGCCGAGTGCCGCCGAAGAACTGGGAGATGTCATCAAAGAACGAATACACGACTGGAACGGCGAGCAGCGTCAACACCAGCGAAAGCACCTGGCCACCAACCACCACGCCGGCCGTGGCTCGAGAAAAGCCCGACCCCACACCCTGCGCCGTGACGAGCGGTACCATCCCTGCCACGAAGGCGAAGGTGGTCATGAGGATGGGCCTCAGGCGATGTTTGTTGGCCTTCATGATCGCGTCGATGCGGGACAAGCCCTGCTCGCGAAGTTGATTGGTGTGATCGATCTGGAGAATCGCGTTCTTCTTCACCACGCCGAAGAGGACGAAAATCCCCAGAAAGCTGTACAGGTCTATGGCCTGGTCGAAGAGGATGATCGAAGCGATCGCGAACGGCAGCGTCAGCGGCAACGAAACGAGGATCGTCACTGGGTGCAGCCATGACTCGAATTGGGCCGCCAGAATCAAGTACATGAAGACGAAGGACGCCAGCAGCCCCAGGGCGAAGGACAGAAAGACTTCCTTCATGATCTTCGTCTGACCGATGGGCTTTGCCGCAAAGCCGGGCGGCAGCTTCGCGGCCTCTTCCTCGAGGATCGCCTTCACCTTGTCGCCCACGTCGTTGTCCCCGTAGCCTGGACCCGCGTTGGCCATGAAGGTGATCTGCCGCTCGCGCTGGTAGCGCGAGATGGTGGCCGGTCCCGTGCCCGGGACCATCTTCACCACGTCGGCGAGGGTCACGAGGCCGACCTTGCGCGACGGCACCGTGATCAGCCGGAGCGCCTCTTCATTCGTGCGGTACTCAGGGGTGGCCCGCATTCTGATGTCGTACTGCTCTCCACCCTCGGAGAACGAGGACACCTTCTGGCCGGCGACCAGGTACTGCAGCGCCTGCGCCACGTCGATGACCTGAACGCCGAGGTCTGCAGCACGCTCGCGGTCGACATGCATGCCCAACTCCGGCTTGCCCACCACCATCGTCGAGTCGATGTCGACCGCGCCTGTCGCCTCCTTGTGGAGTCGCGCGAGAATCGTCGCGTTCGCCTTCTCGAGGACCTTGAGGTCCGGCCCGGCGAGGAGGAACTGAATGCGCGCGCTCGCCATCCCTCCACCGAATTCGTTCACGTCGGCGACCGTGACCCGCAGGTCAGGCGGGAGGGTCGGAAGAATCCTCTCGCGCACCAGGTTCTTCATGGCGTCCTGGGTGATCTTCCGTTGGTCGGGAGGCACCATCTTCACGTAGATGCGCGCCTGATTGGGCGTGCGAGCGACGTCGTCGCCGATCGTCAGCAGGGTGGCGGTGACTTCCGGGAGATCCCGAATGATGCGGGCCACGCGCTCACCCACGAGCTCGGTGCTGGCCACGCTTCGCCCTTCGGGGAGTCGCACCAGCACCTCGAACTGCGCGCGGTCGTCCACCGGCAGGAAACCCTTCTTCGCGACCTTTCCCAGGGGATAGATGGCCACGAGGGCCGCGAGGGACGCCAGGCCGATCACCCAGCGGTGATTCATCGAGAACCCGAGCAACCCGACGTAGGCCCGTTCGATAGGCCGGTAGAAGACGTCGACCAGGCGCTCGAGCATCGGCTTCTGATCGGTCTTCTTGTGCGGCTTGAGCCAGCGGCTGGCGAGCATCGGCGTCAACGTGAAGCTGACGAAGAGTGACACGATGATCGCGAACGACATCGTCACGCCGAACGGTCCCAGGAAGCGGCTGGGGATGCCTCCAATGAACGCGATGGGCAGGAACACGGCGATGAGGGAAAGGGTCGATGAGAGCACCGCGAGGCCGATCTCCCTGGTCCCCTGCACAGCCGCCTCCATCGGCGCATCGCCGTGGTCCTCCACCCGTCGAAAGATGTTCTCCAGGACGACGATGGCGTCGTCGATGACGATGCCCACCGCGAGGGCGAGCGCCAGCAGCGTGATCGAGTTGAGCGTGTAGCCCTGGATCTTCATCAGCGCGAAGGTACCGATGATGGACGTGGGGATCGCCAGCGCGGCGATGATGGTGCTGCGCAGGTTTCCCAGGAACAGGAGCACGACGATGGCCGCGAACAGCGCCCCGAGAACGAGGTGCTCCTTGACCGCTTCAGAAGCGGTCTTGATCACGGCTGAGCTGTCGCGCTGCACCTCGAGCGTGTAGCCCGCGGGGAGTTCCTTCTGGATGTCCAGCAGGCGTGCCCTCGCCGCGTCGGCAACAGCGACCGTGTTGGTGCCCGATTGTTTTCGCAATGACACCAGAACGGTGCGCTCACCGTTCCACATCGCGGTGGTCGAGGCGTCTTCAACCCCGTCCTCGATGGTGGCCAGCTCGTCGAGCCGAATCGAGCGCCCGGTCTGATCGCGCACGATGATCGCGCGGAGCTCGTCGAGGCTCACGACGCGGCCCTGCACCCGAACGGTGAGGTAGTCGCGGCTGGCGTCGATGCGCCCTCCGGGCAGGGTGATGTTCTGGGCGTTGATGGCTCCGGCTACCTCGAGCGGGCTGACCCCCAGCCCTTTGAGCTTCACCGGATCGACCAGCACGTTCACCTGGCGCTTTCGGCCTCCGATGATCTGGGCCTGCCCGATACCGCTCACGGTCTCGAGGCGACGGCGCACGACGCGATCTGCGAGGTCGGTGATCTCTTTGACATCCTTCCCCTTTGCGCGCAGCGCCACGTAGAGGATCGGCTGTGCGTCGGGGTCGAACTTCATCACGACGGGCGGGTCGATGCCGCGGGGCAACTCGGGCATCGTGATGTTGATCTTCTGCTGCACCTCCTGGGCTGCGACGTCGACGTTCTTTTCGAGGTTGAACTGAATGATGACGGAGGACACCCCTTCGGATGACTGTGAGCGAAGCTCATCGACGCCCGACAGGGTGTTGACCGCCGCCTCGATGCGCTCAGAGACGTCGCGCTCCATGTCCTCGGGCGAGCTGCCCGGCTGAATCGTGGTGACGACGATGACGGGGAAGTCGATCTTCGGGAACTGATCGACGCCCAGCTGCGCATAGAAGACGCTGCCGACGACGAGGATGACCAACGAGAGCACCGTCGCGAAGACCGGGCGCTTCACACACAACTCAGCGAGCCATTGCATGTGCGCTCCTCACTGGATCGACGAGCCGTCTTGGAGACCGGGTGGTGGGTTGATGATGACTTTGTCTCCAGCCGCCAGGGGCTCGAGCACCGCGATGCGGCCGTCCTTCTGAACCCCGGTGCGCACGACCAACTCGAAAGCCTTGCCGTTGCGAGAGAGGAAGAGCCGGTTGACCGTCCCTTCGATCTTGATGGCTGCCACGGGCACCGTCGGTTGTGCCTCCTCTCCGACGGTGAGCCTCGAGATCGCAAACATGCCGGGTCGCAGGAGGTTGCCCGGGTTCCGGGCCGAAGCCTCGATGATCAAGTCCCGGGTGTTGACCCGGAGATTGGGGCTGACGAACCGCACCGTCGCTGGAAAACGCTGGTCCGGGTAGGCGGAAACCTCGAGGTCGAGGGTCTGCCCCTCCTTGACCAGGGCCACCGATGGCTCCGGAACGGAGATGGACACGCGCACCGGATCGATCAGGTAGATACTCGCGACCCGTGTCGGAGGTTGCACATACTCACCAACGTTGATGTACCGCTCGCCGATGATGCCGTCGATGGGTGCACGGATGACGGTGTCGCCCGCGAGCTTCCCCGCCAGATCAGCATTCGCCTGGGCTGCGTTGGCTTGATAGAGCTGCGCCGTGCATTGCGTCTTGAGGCGGTCATATTCGGATTTGGCGATGGCGCCCTGACCGAAGAGCGTGTCGGCCCGGTCGCACTCCTGTTTGGCCAGCGAGACCTGGGTCTGCGCTGCTTGTGACTGGGCGACCGCGGCCGCGGCCTGGAACCCCGCAGCCTTCGAATCGACTACGGCGATAACCTGCCCCTGTTTGACCGGCATTCCGCGCTCCACGTAGGTGGCGGTAACCCTGCCTGCGACGTTGGCCGCCACTTCTGATTGGCGGTCGGGGAGGATGCTGCCTGTAACGGTGAGATAGCTGGGCATCTGTTGATGGAGGACCTCGGCCAACTCCACCGTCACTGGAGGCAGGGCAATGAGTGGCTGCTTCGTGGAGCCCGCCTCGGACTCGGGCGGCTTTTGGCAGGCGGCGACGAGCAGGAGTGCGATCCGGACGACGGTGCGACGCATGGTGTGATTCCTCTGAAGAAACGAACGTGGATCATCCGCGCGGCGTCGCTTCGCTTGATGGTGAAGTGGGGAATTCCGATTCAGCGGGCCTGGGCTGCCCTCGGCTTCGAGCCCATGGGGGGAAGGAGCGCACGGGCGAACAGACGGGCGATGTCCCGGATGTACTCCCGTTGAGATCGTGCAGACTCAGGGTCGCGGAGCACGTGTGCAGTGAACACCCGCACCTGCAGCGCCCCCAGCATCGCGGTTGCGACGCTCTCGAGCGTCTTCGACTCGACGAGGCCCTGGTTCTTCGCCTGTTTGAGCCACCCTGTGACTGCGTTCACCAGCCGCGCCGGGCCGATCGTGCCGTTGTTCATGATCTCCTGATGCGTGACGCCGCTCTCACGCAGCGCTGAAATGCACGGAATGACCTCAGCAAAGAACTCCCAGGCCCGGGAGAAGTGGCTCACGAGTTGATCTTCCAGTGAACGCGAGTCGGGCCCCCTCGCGAGGTCAGTCAGAATCGGAGGATCATCCGGCGGGCGAAGCGCACGAAGCAGCAGCTCTTTTCGCGTTCCAAAGCGCTTGAGCAGGGCGGGCCCCGTTACGTGAAGCCGCTCTGCCACGGTGTCGAGCGAGACTGCAGGACCGTGCTCGAGGACACAGGTTCGCATCATGCTGAGAATCTGGTCGTCACTGATCAGGCGGGGGCGGGCCACGGTTCGGGGTTAGTAAGCTATTACTAACGCCCGCGCAACTGATCTTCGAACGCAAGCCGGATGTAGGGCTGCTGGTCACCCGGCCTCGAGCGCGCGGACGATCTCCAGCGCCTCCTCCACGTGCTTGTGCACCCTGAGTTGTGAATCGAACCGATGGCGGATGATTCCGCCCCGGTCGATCACGAACGTCACGCGGCCCGGCAGGAGTCCGAACGCCTTCTTCACCCCGAACGCTTTCGCAGCCCCGCCCTTCGGGTCGGTGAGCAACAGGAACGGGAGTCGGTGCCTCTCCTTGAAGGCGTCGTGGGTCGCCCCGTCGTCGGACGAGACGCCAACCACCTCGGCCCCGGCGTCCTTGAAGTCCTCGTAGTGGTCGCGGAACATACACGCCTCGGCGGTGCAGCCTGGCGTGTCGTCCTTCGGATAGAAGTAGAGGACGATCGTCCTCTGGCCCAGCAGCTCGGAGAGCATGACGGTGCGGCCATCGGCGTTGCTGAAAGAGGCACGCGGGGCTGGCGCAGGCGTCATTCGCTGTGGGTAACGACTCGATGTTCGATGCGCCACGCCTTGGGACGATAGCCAGTGCTGCGGGGCGTGAACTCGGCCGTCGCGTTGAATAGGTGTCCGTACCGAAAACCCCGAACGCGACGTGACGATCAGCCGACTGACGCGAATGACGGACATTGATGTCACGACGGGCAGCCCGCGCGGTGCCAGGCCACCACGGTGTCCGGCTTCACGATGACCAGGAGTTCCTTCCACCGCGGCCACAGCCGGGACAGGCCGACCCATAGAAGCCTGTCGACGGCGTGCAACTTCGGGCGTCGAGTCCGCCTCTGGAGAACGGCGAGTTGGTGGCGGAGAGCGAGGTTCTCCAGCACCAGCGCCGGGCGACTCGACAGCAGCGACGCCACCGCGCCCATCAGAGCGACGACGTGCGCCCACATCGAGGAGTGCAACGTGCGAGTACGCGGCACTCCGAGAGCTTGCCTCAGGAAGGCGCGGGTCTGAGCGGAGGGAGGTCGTTCAGAGCGATTCCATCCGCGAGAACGAGGTCATCGTTCGACGAGGCCTTCGACGGGAAGCTCAGCGAGGTAGTGGCCGAGCTTCAGGATGAGGTCTGGAAGACGGGGTAGGCGATGGGCCGTTGCCAGCCAGCAGCCGACGTCCTACGAGCCGAGTACGCATGACCCGCAACTCGAGGCGCTTCGGGAAGGATGGGGCTTCGAGGCCAAGCTCGCTGCTGGCCGAAATGGTCGCGGCGAGGTTCCCGATTCGCCCTGGGAGTCGTATTCCGCGCTGGCCAACACGGACGGCGGCGTCATCGTTCTCGGTGCGCGCGAACTCGACGACGGTCGGCTCGAGTTTGCGGGTCTCGGCGATCCGGAGCGAGTGGAGACTGACCTTTGGAATGGACTCCAGAATCCTCAGAAGGTGAGCGTCAACCTGCTTCGGCGCGAGGACGTGGAGCGCGTCGTCTCCGGCGGGCTGACCGCGCTCGTGCTTCGAGTGCCGAAGG
>JAUXNX010000033.1 GCA_030682575.1 Gammaproteobacteria bacterium | reverse complement strand
AAAAAGAAATGTCAAAATTAAGATAATTGGATGTGTGAGATAGCGGCGGACAGGAGGCTTCGCCTCCACGAGAAAATAGAAAAGAAAGATTGCCACGCCGGAGCCTGCCTTGAGCGATAAAACGAGATTGCTTCGCGGAGTTTATCCCGATGAAAACGGGACTTGCAATGACAGCTTTCTTCTTGCCGTCATTCCTGCCCCGTATCAAAGTACGGGATAAACTCCAGCGGGAATCCAGAAAAGGGTAAGTTTACTGAGTCCTGACGAGACGAAAGCCGTAGTCGTTGCTCCGGTCTTCAGGATCGTGCATGAAGCGATTAACCGCCAGCGTGCCCCCTGCACGATCATCGCACCAACCGCCGCCGCGACGTACCTTTTCTTTTCCGCTTGAAGTCCCTACAGGATTACTCTTTGGACTATTCTTATAATAGTCACTGTCATACCAGTCATTTACCCATTCCCATACATTGCCGCTCATGTCATATATTCCAAGGCCATTTGGCTTTTTCTGTCCTACGGGATGCGTCTTGCTTCCTGAGTTTTTCTCATACCACGCATAATCCCCAAGCTCTGATTCACTGCTCGTGCCTGCATATTTCTCGTTCTTGCCTCCACTTTTTGCAGCGTATTCCCATTCTGCTTCTGTTGGAAGGCGGTAGTTCTTGCCTGTTTTATTATTTAGTTTATTTATAAAGTCCTGTGCATCATTCCAGCTTACTTGCTCAACAGGGCAGTTGTCTCCGCAGCTGCTGAAAGAAGATGGGTTGTTGCCCATCACAGCCTTCCACTGGCCTTGTGTCACTTCGTACTTGCCGATATAAAAATCATCAAGGCAGACTTCGTGTGCATTATAACTTTCTCCCATCTGATAACATCCACCTTTAACAGAGACCATTTCCATGCCGGTTGTTGAGTCTGTGAATGACCCCCCTTTGTCCCCCATTGCCAAGGGGGGAGCGGTTGATACAAATGCAAGAATAAACAGGGCTATTAAAATCTTTCGCATCTTAATCCTCCAGAACTAATCCTCCAGAACTACTTATTTACGATTAATCAGACTGAAAAAATAATACCGAAATATAGCAGTGGATGTCAAGGTAATTTTCACATAGCGGGACTTTTTACTCGTATCTTAACGCATCTATCGGGTCAAGCAGAGAAGCCCTGTATGCAGGGTAAAAACCAAAAAATATTCCGACCAACCCCGAAAAACAAAACGCAAGCACAACATAAAACGGAGATATGATTGTGGCCCACTCCGCAAAAGCAGAGAGTATTTTCGAGCCCCCTACGCCTATGATGATACCTATCACACCACCGATTAATGACAATGTGAGCGCCTCAATAATGAACTGGAGCCTTATGTCCCATGTCCTTGCACCCACAGCCATCCTTATTCCTATCTCCCTTGTCCTTTCTGTAACCGAGACCAGCATAATGTTCATAATTCCGATTCCTCCCACGATAAGAGAAACCGATGCGATGGCGCCAAGCAAGAGTGCCATTACCTTTGAAGACTGTTCCTGTGTCTGCATTATCTGCGTAAGATTCCTGACCGTAAAATCATTTTCCTGCTTCGGCCCTATGCGGTGCCTCTGCCTGAGCAATTCATTTATCTGTTTTTCGGCAGCGGCAAGGTCTTCTGTGCTCTTTGCCTTAACATGAATTATCCTTACCATGCCCGGGAACTGGGTTCCGAAAAGTTGCTTCTGAGCTGCTGTGATAGGGACTAATATAATATCGTCCTGATCCTGCCCTGTAAGAGACTGTCCCTTCGGTTCAAGTACACCAATCACAGTAAACGGCACCTTTTTTATACGCACAACCTGACCTATCGGATCTATATCGCCAAAAAGGTTGTCCACAACAGTCTGCCCCAACAAACATACCTTTGCCCCGCTCTTGACCTCCTGCTCGGTAAATGATCTGCCTGCAGCGAGCTTCCATTCCCTTACATTCAGAAAATTCGGTGTTGTGCCCCTTATGCCTGTTGCCCAGTTCTGGTTGCCGTAAACAACCTGCGCAACTCCGCCATGGTCAGGAGCAACATCCGCAACTGCGGGGCACTCCCTGAGAATAGCCTCTGTATCACCCATAGTCAGTGTGGGCTGGGTCCCCAGCCCCATCCTCACCCCCCCCGGGGAAGTTGAGCCCGGCAGTATTATGAGAAGGTTGCTTCCTATGCTTGCTATCTGATCCGCTATTTTCTGGCTTGCGCCTTTTCCGACCGCAAGCATCGCAATTACAGCGCCAACCCCGATAATAATGCCAAGCATTGTAAGGGCTGAACGCATCTTGTTCACCCTTAGCGCCCTGAATGATATTTTCAAAGTTGAAGGTATATTAATCATGGTTGCACCGAATTATATGTCATTCCCCCTGCTGTCATGCTGGCTTGTCCAGCATCCTTCTTCAGAATGATTCCGAACAAGTCGGAATGACATACTCGACAAGCGGGAATGACGCACGAGTGAGTTTATGCCTAACCTCCTAAGCATGTTTAGTTTTTTCATCAGTTATAATACAGCCATCGCGAAATTTTATTGCCCGCCTGCTGTATGCTGCTATGTCAGCCTCATGGGTTATAAGTATTATCGTAATATTTGATTCCGCATTCAGTTTTGTGAAAAGTTCCATTATCTCAGCGCTT
>JAUXNX010000032.1 GCA_030682575.1 Gammaproteobacteria bacterium | reverse complement strand
TGTCTGTCATTGCGAGAACCCGAAGGGTTCGTGGCAATCTTATCGTCAAAGGCGAGATTGCTTCGCTTCACTCGTAATGACAATTTTCTAAATCAGGATGCCGATAAAACCTTACAAACTAAAAGGGGATGTTTCCGGATTTTATGGAAACATCCCCTTTAATTTGAGCCTTAATTCTCTTTTACAGCAGTGGAACAATCAGAAGCGCGACAATGTTGATAACCTTTATCATCGGGTTGATTGCCGGGCCTGCAGTGTCCTTGTAAGGGTCGCCGACTGTATCGCCTGTGACAGAGGCTTTGTGTCCGTCGCTGCCTTTCTTATGCATTTTGCCCTTGTCGTCCATAACGCCATCCTCAAAGGATTTCTTGGCGTTGTCCCATGCGCCACCGCCGCTTGTCATGGCAATGGCCTGGAAGAGTCCTGTAAGAATACTTCCCATAAGTACGCCTCCGAGTGCCTCTCTGCCAAGCAGAAAACCTACAACAACAGGAACAACAACAGGGATAAGCGCAGGAACCATCATCTCCTGGATGGCGCCCTTGGTCACGATGTCAACGCACTTGCCGTACTCCGGCTTTCCTGTGCCTTCCATGATGCCAGGGATCTCACGGAACTGCCTGCGCACTTCAACAACGATGCCGCCGGCAGCCTTAGCAACAGCCTCCATAAGGAGTGAGCCGTAATAATAAGGGAGCAGACCGCCGATAAAGAGACCTGCCAGAACCATCGGGTTCGAGAGGTCGAACTTGATGTCAACAGCCATCTTCGTGATTGGATCCACGAAAGAGCGCGAATACTCTGCAAAAAGAACCAGAGCTGCAAGAGCTGCTGAACCGATTGCATAACCCTTGGTAACAGCCTTTGTGGTATTGCCGACTGCATCAAGTGGATCTGTTATAGCGCGGATCTCTTCAGGCATTCCTGCCATTTCTGCTATACCGCCTGCATTGTCAGTGATCGGACCGTAAGTGTCAATGGCCACAACAATGCCTGTCATCGAAAGCATCGAAACCGCTGATAAGGCAATAGCAAAAAGACCGCCTGATGCATCGCCGTTAAATCCACCGCCTAAATGATAAGCACCGAGGATCGAAGCAACAATAACCAGAACAGGTGCTGCAGTTGACTTCATACTGACCGCAAGACCTGCTATAACGTTTGTGCCATGGCCTGTCAAGCTTGCCTGCGCAATGTGTTTAACCGGGGGATACTGTGCGGCAGTGAAGTACTCAGTTATAACCACGATCACTCCGGTCAATGCAAGCCCGATAAGCGCCATAAGGAAAACATTCATCTGTGTAAATGACGGATGAGTAATCATGGAAGCCGGATCTATGCCTTTCAGAAATTCACCGGTCACAATATAAAATGTTATTGCTGCAAGAACGCCGGCAACAGCGAGCCCCTTGTACAGGGCACCCATGATATATCCGCTTTTGCCGAGTCTTACTGCAAATGTTCCGATAATGGAAGCAATGATCGAGATTCCGCCGAGCATGAGGGGAAATTCCACCCATGGGCTCTCAGCGCCAAAAACAGTCTTGGCAAGAAGCATTGCTGCAACGAGTGTAACCGTGTATGTTTCATAAAGGTCAGCTGCCATTCCTGCGCAGTCACCAACGTTGTCACCAACGTTGTCTGCGATAACTGCAGGGTTTCTGGGATCATCTTCAGGAATACCTGCCTCGACCTTACCAACGAGGTCAGCGCCTACGTCAGCAGCCTTTGTGTAGATGCCGCCTGCGATACGGGCAAAAACGCTCATGAGTGAGCATCCGAATCCAAGGCCTATCAGTGCATGGAATGCCTGTTCAGGGGCTGCCGTTTTTACGGTAAGATAGAAACCCGCAAGACCGATAATCCCAAGACCGACGACCATAACGCCGGTTACTGAGCCGCCCTTAAAAGCAAGGCCGAGTGCAGCCTGGATGCCCTTGTACGCCGCCTGGGCTGTGCGCACGTTGGCCCGCACTGATACCATCATGCCGATGTATCCGGCGACCGCCGAACCAACCGTACCGATGACAAACCCTATTGCTGTCCAGGGCCCGAGGAAGTACAGAAGAACCGTTAAAGGTACTGCAACCATAGCTACTGTTTTGTACTCACGTGCGAGGAAAGCCATTGCGCCTTCTTTGACCGCATTTGAAATCTCCTGCATCTTTGCATTTCCTGCGTCCTGCTTTGATACCCACATTGCAGTCATGATGGAGTATATAACGCCCAACACTCCGCAACCCAAGGCAAATAAAATAGTTGAACTCATCAAATTCCTCCTTATAAATTAGGGTTTAGTAACTGGCATTCCAAAAATCGAGTTAGTATCTACAATCTGGCCGAATAATGCAAATTATAAATATTTATGAAAAAGCAAGAAATTCTTATTAGTAATAGTTATCCAGGGTATTTGTCAGATATATAGTCCTTCAGGTAGTGGTTCTCTGTCCTGAGATCTGATACCTGGGCCTTCACCACATCCCTGATGGATAACATGGCAACAATCTTCGTCTTTTCAACTATGGGCAGATGCCTGATCCTGTTTTTGATCATAATTGATGTAACATAGCAGAGGTCGTCTTCG
>JAUXNX010000031.1 GCA_030682575.1 Gammaproteobacteria bacterium | reverse complement strand
CGAACGATGGATATGGCCAAGGCAGATATATTTAATTACATTGAACGCTTTCACAATCCTCGGATGCGACGAAGAGTGGCAAAGAGTGATTTGGAGTTTTCAGCCGTTTTATAACCGTCCGTGAAATCGGGGTAGAACCCCTCTTCACCATGACGCTTCTGATGGCTCTTGCCACGAGCTTTGCCGCTTATGACACGCCGTTCACAATGCGAGCGGTGGAATGGTTTATCGCCTTCAGCATGGCCATTCTGGCGCTGCTGAAACTCCAGAACGTCGAGAGCTTCGCCACGATGTTCCTGAACTACGACCTGCTCGCAAAACGGTGGGTTCCCTATTCGTATATTTACCCTTTCGCGGAAGGTTTTGCGGGTATTCTGATGATTGGCGGAATTCTGACCTGGCTGTCTGTGCCTGTCGCGCTCTTCATTGGCGTCATCGGTGCAGTATCGGTGTTCAAGGCTGTCTACATCGATCGGCGGGAACTGAAATGTGCCTGTGTAGGTGGATCCAGTAACGTGCCGCTGGGGTTTGTGTCTCTGACCGAGAACCTGATGATGATTGCGATGGCAGTCTGGATGGCATCAGTCGCCTTTGGTCACACTGGTTGACGAGCATCGGCACCTGCTCATGGGGTCACGTTAAACTTTTCACGGATAAAATGAAAACCTGATTCAGGTTCAAAGGAGCCGCTCCATGCCAGAACACTCAGGGCATCATGCCCACCATCCCTCGGTTCATTCTGATGACGCGGGACAGCAAAAAACACCGTCGGCTTCTGCTATCTACATCTGCCCCATGCATCCGGAGGTTCGTCAGCCCGGACCGGGCAGTTGCCCGATTTGCGGCATGGCCCTGGAGCCGGAACAAATCACTGGTGAAGACGCCGGGCCTTCAACTGAACTCATCGACATGACTCGACGCTTCTGGATTGGTCTGGTGCTCACTATTCCGGTGCTGATACTCGAGATGGGAGGTCATCTGTTCGGTCTCGATCACCTGATTCGCCCGCAGTTATCGAACTGGGTGCAGATGGGATTTGCGACGCCAGTCATTCTGTGGGCTGGTTGGCCCTTTTTCGTGCGTGGCTGGGAGTCTTTACTCAGTCGCAACCTGAACATGTTTACGCTGATATCGCTTGGAACGGGTGTGGCCTTGCTTTACAGCCTTGCGGCTACATTTGTGCCGGGTGCATTTCCTCAGGCGTTTCGGCAGGCGGACGGCTCCGTCGCGGTGTATTTCGAGGCGGGAGCCGTCATCATCGTGCTGGTTCTGCTCGGTCAGATACTGGAGCTGCGTGCTCGCGAGCAGACTTCAGGCGCCATCAGAGCTTTGCTGAATCTGGCACCGACAACCGCCCGCAGGATTGATGAACACGGAGGAGAGTTGGATGTCGCGTTGGATCAGGTTGTCGTTGGTGACCGACTAAGAGTGCGTCCTGGCGATAAAGTGCCGCTTGACGGCCAGCTGCTGGAAGGTGGCTCACATGTCGATGAATCGATGGTGACTGGTGAGCCGATGGCTGTGACCAAGAAGGTCGGTGATCATGTGATAGGCGGCACGATCAATCAGCAGGGTTCCTTCGTGATGCGAGCGGACAAGGTAGGCAGAGACACCATGCTGGCGCAGATTGTCCAGATGGTGGCCGGCGCCCAGCGTAGCCGTGCACCCATTCAGGGGTTGGCTGACAAGGTAGCTGGCAGATTTGTCCCCGTGGTGGTCCTGATCGCAATCGCCTCCTTTGTGGGGTGGTCGCTCCTGGGGCCGGTTCCAGCCATGGCGTACGGGCTGATTGCGGCGGTCAGTGTGCTGATCATTGCCTGTCCCTGTGCCCTGGGTCTGGCAACGCCGATGTCCATCATGGTGGGAGTCGGTCGTGGGGCCCAGAGTGGCGTGCTGATACGCAACGCCGAGGCACTCGAACGGCTGGAAAAAGTGGACACGCTGGTCATAGACAAGACTGGCACGCTGACTGAAGGCAGACCGCAGGTGACTGAGGTGCGGCCCGCCAGTGGGCTGACCGAGGAGGAGCTTTTGCGAATGGCGGGAGGTCTTGAGAAGGGCAGCGAGCACCCGCTGGCCAATGCCATAGTCGAGAAGGCGCAGTCGCTGGGACTGACGTTGCCAGACGCAACAGAATTCGATTCGCCCAACGGCAAGGGTGTCATCGGGAAAGTGGAAGGGCGCGAGGTACTGCTTGGCAATCGCCTTCTCATGGAATTCAAGCGCATCGATATCACTGCTCAGGAGGCCGAAGCAGACCAATTGCGGGAGGATGGTGCGACGGTGATTTTTGCTGCTGTAGATGGGCGATTTGCAGGATTACTGGCCATTGCCGATCCTGTCAAGGCGACAACCGCGGAGGCCATCAGTGCGTTGCAGTCAGTGGGTATTCGCGTCGTCATGCTTACCGGCGATAACCGAACGTCGGCCTTGGCAGTTGCTCGCAAGCTCAATATCGATGAAGTAGAGGCAGAGGTGTTGCCCGAAGACAAGGCAAAGGTGGTAAAGCGTTACAAGGATGAAGGCCGGGTGGTCGCCATGGCGGGAGACGGCGTCAATGATGCTCCTGCGCTGGCTACTGCTGATGTCGGTATCGCGATGGGCACTGGCACTGATGTTGCCATAGAGAGCGCCGGTGTCACACTACTGCGAGGTGACTTGACGGGCATTGTGGCCGCACGAAAACTGTCGCGAGCAACGATGAGGAACATACGCCAGAATCTGTTCTTCGCCTTTGTGTACAACATCGTCGGAATTCCGATTGCTGCGGGCGTGCTTTATCCACTGACGGGGCTCCTGCTATCGCCGATCATTGCTGCAGCGGCGATGGCACTGTCTTCTGTCAGTGTTATCGTCAATGCATTGAGGCTGCGTGTTGTGACGCTGGATTAGAGGGTGCTGTGGGCTCGGCTGATAGGCCTGACGAAACTGGTTTGTCAGCGATACATCGCGAGCAAGGCTCGCTCCCAAAGGGTTGAAAGTCAGCGTGATCGGGCGCATACAGTTCAGCAAGGGACTGTTCCCGAATCAATGGCCTTATAACATGACGTCAACACCACACTCCGCATTCGCGCAATCCATCGCCGAGGCGCTGAACAAGGAATGCTTCTGCATCACCCTGGATCGTCCCGCACTGCATGACGCACTCCTGCGAGACTCCGGCAACACCATCAATCAGGAACTCATCGACGCGCGCCCCAATCTGTTCTCCAATGCGCCGATGTTCCTGTCCGCCGATTTGCTGGCGCAGATGCAGACTACTGTCAGGGCCATCGAGGCGGTGGCGCGTCAGCCCCGCTACCGCGAACATATTGCCGCACAGTCTCCAGGCATTGCTCAGCATCAGTTCGGTCCACTGGGCGTATTCATGGGCTATGACTTTCATCTGTCAGCCAATGGGCCGAGACTGATAGAGATCAATACCAATGCGGGTGGTGCTTTCCTGAATGCAGCGCTCGCCAATGCCCAGCGCGCGTGCTGCATCGAGATGGAAACCTGCATGGATCTGAATGACGACGTGGACAAGTTCGACAAGGCATTCTGGAACATGTTTCTCAATGAGTGGCATCTGGGGGAGCGCAGTGACATGCCGACTCGGGTGGCCATCGTGGACGAGAATCCCGAAGAGCAGTATCTCTATCCCGAGTTTCAACTGGCTCGGGACTTCTTCGAGCGCCACGCTGTGGATGCACTGATTGTGGATGCTGCGGCGCTGGAGTATGACGGTTCGCGTTTGCTGGCCAGCGGCAAACCAATTGACATGGTCTACAACCGTCTGGTGGATTTCGCGCTCGACAATCCCGCTCATGCGGCGCTGCGGCAGGCGTATCTCGACAACGCGGTCGTGCTTACGCCCCATCCTGGTGTGCATGCGCTGTTCGCTGACAAACGCAATCTGATCGTGCTGTCAGATCGCGATCTCCTGGCCAGTTGGGGAGTTGATGAGGCGACACTGACTGCGCTCGGCAACGTCTTGAGAACCGAAAGTGTCACAGCGGAAAAAGCCGAGCAATTGTGGGCCAGGCGCAAGCAGCTCTTCTTCAAACCAGCAGTCGGTTACGGTGGCAAGGCCGTTTATCGCGGTGACAAGCTCACACGCGGTACATGGGAAGAAATCATCAAGGGTGGCTACGTGGCGCAGGAGTTCGCGCCACCCAGTGAGCGCATGATCGAGATCGATGGCAACAAGGAGGCCCGCAAGGCCGACATCCGACTCTACACCTACGATGGCAACATCCTGCTGACGGCCGCACGGCTCTATCAGGGTCAGACCACCAACTTCCGCACCCCGGGCGGTGGTTTCGCCCCGGTGTTCGCCATTTAACAATTACCCCTGTCGCGAAAGACTCAATCTTTCTGCGGCAACGTTCCAGTTGATGTTGCGCACGAAGGCATCGATGTATTGCGCAGCGGCAGCACCGAAGTCCATGTGATAAGAGTGTTCATACATGTCCATCACGAGTATCGGTCGCACCGCTGCGGGGGCGTGCATGTGGTCGGCCATCCAGTAATTTTCCAGCGTGCTCGTGTGCGTATTCCAGCCGAGCATCACCCAGCCAGAACCGCCACCAAGTCCTGCGGCGATGCGGCGGAATTCCTTTTCCCATGTTTGAGCGCTGCCGAAAGCACTGCCGAGGGCACGATCCAGTTCGCCATCGCGCGCTCCGTTTCCCCCCATGTTGTCGAAATAGAATTCGTGCAGCACTACCGAGCCAGTGCGTACGAGGTGCTCGCGTTTCAGATCATTGTAGACATACGCAGGCAGCACATCGTCTGCCAGTGCTGCCACCAGGCGCTGTTTGATGACGTTGAGTGCGGCAACAGAACCACCGTAGTTATTCTGCCAGTGTGATGTCATCAGGCGTTCTGACAAACCATCCAGCGCTGTCGGGTCGAACGAGAGTGGCTTCGCCACATAGTCCGTGGCAAATGCGTCTGGTATCTCCGAGAGATTCTGCTGTGCGCGGGCGAGGGAGGATACCCCCAGTACGGGCAGGACAGCACCCAGTGTCATGCCCTTCATCATGGTGCGTCGTGTAATCTCCAGCATGGCGATATCCTCTTGTGGTTGTTCGAAACGAATGGTTCAGGACGGGCGGTCACAAAACAAAAGAGCGATGTATTGTGTCATGTGCTCGATACTCCGGCGGCGAACAAACTCGACGCGTAAGCGCAAGCAGTCCACCGCACAGTCAGAATTCACGACTAACCCAGAAATTGAACACGACGTCCGGCGCCTGTCTGGTCAATCCCAAATGGACCCCGCTGCGGACGTCGAAACTGCCGAAGGACTTGACGAAGCCATAGCCCACTCGTGCATCGGTCGGGAGTCCGCGTTTTTGTCGCGCGAACACTTCTACTCCGTGCCGGAAACCCTCAAGCCGCCGCTCGGCCAACAGACTGGCGCGCCAGCCATCCACTGTCGCGGCGCCACGTGGATCATGAAAACCGCCAACATTGAAATGCAGGCGTTCCCCTCCACGTTGCCACGTCATCAACAGCTGAGACTCAATACCCGCACCCGAATCTGCCGTACGCACAGGTAACAAGGCGAGCAACTCGATTCCCATACTGAAACCGTCGCCATCCAGAAAGCGCCATTTACCGCCCAGGGCAGCATTCCCGGTGGTATTTTCGCTCTGGTCATATTCGAACTCGGAGACCAGTTCAAGATCGGATCCAAGGCCATAATTGGCCCGGATCAGGGGGCTGAGCACTTCGTTGCGCGAACTCTGCCGGGCGAACTGGACCAGCCCGAGTCTGAGTTCGAGCACACCGGTTTCAGCAGTTCCGGTATCAGTGGTCTTGAAAGGTGGCGCCGCGTACAGGCAGGCGGGGAACAACAAGACCCACGCCAGAAGCAGACCACAGAACGACAGTCGACGCCGAAAGTAGTGACTTTTCACGCATCCGGGCCGGAACGCCGCAGGCGATTTCATGGAGCGGACTGAAAATGCAGATGAATTACGCCGAATACCGCGTGCTCCCAGTACAGTTCGTCGTTCAACACAGTAATGGCGCATTGGATCATCTCCGCAGGATCAATCTGGCGATCATCGGGATTTCCAGTGGCAGGCGACCTGAAGCCCCTATGCAAGCCTGGCTTTCACATCAGCAAGTCAGCGATTCCCATGCGTTTCATGACCAATGCGGTCAGGGCGAAGCACATCATCGTCAATATCATGCCTGCAAGTAAACCCGGCCAGAACCCGATTCTGGCTAACAACCACGGAAAGACCAGAAACATTGGCAACGTCGGAATGACATACCAGAAGGTGAGCCACGCGTGGTTTGCTATTCGGGTGGCAGGTTGATTCTCGACGTACAGCCAGATGAGCGTCAGGATTGTGATCAGGGGCAGCGCAGCAACCAGCGCACCGAGTTTGTCGCTGCGTTTCGCCAGTTCAGATACGAGTACCACGACGGCTGCCGTGATCAGATACTTGGTGACAATCCAGCTCATTTTCAGTTCTCCCCATTCAATATCGCAAGGCGGCAGTGATGCGCTCACGCGCATGGACGAGCCGATACAGCACTGGCAATACCACCAGAGTCAGCAAGGTGGAAGAAATAATCCCACCGATAACGACAGTGGCCAAGGGCCGTTGCACCTCTGAGCCAATGCCGCTGTTCAGTGCCATTGGCACGAAGCCCAGAGAGGCCACCAGCGCCGTCATCAGGACCGGGCGGAGGCGTCCGAGCGCGCCTTCGAGCACGGCGCTGTCCAGATTGTGACCCTGCTCGCGCAGATCACGGATGAACGACAGCATCACGAGCCCGTTGAGCACCGCAACGCCCGACAGCGCGATGAAGCCGACGCCTGCCGAAATCGACAGCGGGATATCACGAATCAGCAACGCCATCACGCCGCCCGTCAACGCAAGTGGTACTCCGGAGAAGATGATCGCCGCATCACGGAAGGAGCCAAGTGCCATCATCAACAGCACGCCGATCAGCACCAGCGTCACCGGCACCACAATCAACAATCGCTGTGACGCCGACTGCAATTGTTCGAAGGTGCCGCCGTACTCGACCCAGTATCCTGGCGGCACTGCCACACTGCGCTCCACCGCCTGCTGCACGTCGTTGACGAAAGAGCCGAGGTCACGACCACGCACGTTGGCCGTCACCACCACGCGACGTTTGCCATTCTCACGGTACACCTGGTTGTAGCCCTGAGTGATGCTGATGTCCGCCACTTCTCCCAGCGGTACGTAGCTGCCGTCGGGCACAGACACGGGCAGGTAATGGTACATGTCCGGGTTGCTGCGCTGCTGTTCCGACAGGCGCACGACGATGTCGGAGCGCCTGTCGCCTTCGTAGAACTGACCGGCCACAGCACCGCCCAGCGCCATCGCCACGGTGTCCTGCAACTCAGAGATACTGATGCCCAGGCGCGCCAGCACGTCGCGGCGCGGCTCCATGGTCATCACGGGCAAACCAGTGGCCTGTTCCACCGCCAGATCTGCAACCCCGGGAATGGCTGCAACTACACCTTCGATCTGCGCGCCCAGCGCGATCAACTGATCGAAATCATCGCCGAAGACCTGAATGGCCAGCTCGCTGCGCACACCGGCGATCAACTCATTGAAGCGCATCTGGATGGGCTGCAGGAATTCATAGCGATTGCCGGGGACAGGTGTCACCAGTGCCTCCAGTTCAGCAACGACCTGAGTCTTGGGCTTCGCCGGATCAGGCCACTGATCACGTTCCTTGAGGATGATGAAGGTGTCCGCCACACTTGGTGGCATGGGATCTGTCGCGACTTCGGCGCTGCCGATTTTCGAGAAAACCCGTTCCACCTCCGGCATCCGCCGTATTTCATTCTCCAGCTGAAATTGCAGATTGATCGCCTGCTTCAGCGACGTGCCGGGAATGCGCAGCGCGTGCATCGCAATGTCGCCCTCGTCCAGATTCGGTATGAACTCGGTGCCCATACGGGATGCCAGCGAGGTGCAGATTCCCACTAACACTACAGCCAGCACCACGACTGCCCAGCGCAGGCGCAATGCCAGCTCCAGCACGGGACGGTAGAGTGAGCGCGCGGCGTACATTACCGGATTCTTCTTCTCCACCACGGGTTTGCTGAACAGCATGGCGACACAGGCAGGAACAAACGTGATGGACAGCAGCATACCACTGAGCAGTGCGATCACGACGGTGATGGCCATCGGGTGAAACATCTTGCCCTCCACTCCTTCGAGCGCAAAGATCGGAATGTAGACGGCAGTGATGATGAAAACGCCGAACAGCGCCGGTCGCATGACCTCACGCGTTGCCGCGGAGACCACTTCCAGGCGCCGCTGCAGTTCCAGCCTGCCGTGTGCGCTTGCCTCGCTGAGACGGCGCAGACAATTCTCCACGATGATCACGCTGCCATCGATGATCAGGCCGAAGTCCAGAGCACCAAGACTCATCAGATTGGCACTTACGCGGGTTTGCACCATGCCGGTGATCGTCATCAACATGGCAATCGGAATTACCGCTGCCGTGAGAATCGCCGCGCGGACATTGCCCAGCAGCAGGAACAGTACGGCTATGACCAGTAGTGCACCTTCCAGCAGATTTTTTTGTACGGTCTGCAGTGTCTTGTCCACCAAAGTGGTGCGGTTGTACACCGCTGTGGCGCTGATGCCAGGAGGCAGGCTTGACTGAATATCTTCAAGTTGCGCGGCAGTCGCGCTGGCGACTTCGCGACTGTTCTCGCCGATCAGCATGAATACCGTGCTCATGACCACTTCATGGCCATCCTGTGTAGCCGCGCCAGAGCGCAACTCTTCTCCGATTCCGACAGTGGCCACATCGCGAATTCTGATCGGCACGCTGTCGCGCTGGGTGACAACAATGTTGCGCAGATCGTCCAGAGAATCGGCCTGACCTGGCATGCGCATCAGCAACTGCGATCCATTGCTCTCGATGAAGCCAGTACCGCGATTGCTGTTGTCTCGCTGCAGAGCGTCGAAAATATCCCCAATATCCAGATTGAACGAGAGCAGCTTTTCCATGTCAGGCGCCACGAGAATTTCTTTCTTGAAACCGCCGATAGGATTCACTTCCACCACGCCAGGCACGCGCAACAGCTGTGGACGAATGATCCAGTCGTGCACGCTGCGCAGGTCAGTTGGTGTCACTGGCGAGCCGTCGGCATTGACGGCGCCGGATTCCGCATCCACCGTGAACATGAAGATCTCGCCGAGGCCGGTGGCAATGGGGCCCAGTGTGGGCTCGATTCCCTGTGGCAAATCACCACGCACGGCAGTGATGCGCTCGCTGACCTGTTGCCGTGCGAAATATATGTCAGTGCCTTCCTCGAACACCGCAGTCACCTGCGACAGACCATATCGCGATACTGAACGGGTGTAGGAAAGACTGGGCATGCCGCTCATCGCCGTTTCCAGCAGAAAACTGATACGCTGCTCGGTTTCCAGTGGTGTGTAGCCCGGCGCAGGCGTGTTCACTGCCACCTGCACGTTAGTGATGTCCGGCACGGCGTCGATGGGCAGGCGATTGAAATTCCATACACCCAGGCCCATCAACAGCAGCACCAGCACGACCACGAGGCCACGCCGCGCCAGCGAAAAATTGATTATCGATTCCAGCATGATGATTCCTTAATGGTCGTGGGAAGCGCCGTCTTTCTCGACATCGGCCTTGAGAATGTAGCTGTTCTGCGTGACATATCGGGTACCGGGGGCCAGACCGCCCAGTATCTCCACCCATTCATCCGATTGACGGCCCATCTCCAACATCCGCACTTCAAACTCGTCACCGATCTGCGCGTACACCACAGTGAAATCGCGGAATGATTGCAGTCCCTCACGACGCACAGCGAGAGGCACCTCGTACTCGGCCACCTTGATCTGCGCGCTCACCCACGTGCCCGGCAGTAGTCGGCCATCGGGATTGTCCAGAACCACACGAGCTGTAGCGGCCTGATTGCTGGCCACGGTGGGTAGCAACATGGCTATGGTGCCTTCCAAAGGTTGTTCAGTAAGTGCGGTGCTGATGCGAACTGTGGAGCCCACGCCAACGCGGGCCAGGTCAGAAGGGAATACTGCGAGGTCGGCCCACACCGTCGACAAGTCGGTGATGGTGAAGAGTTCGCGGCCTGCGGTTTGCTCACCGGAACCCGCGTGGCGTTCGGTAATGACTCCACTGATAGGTGCGGTAACGTTGAAGGCCGTGAGACTCAGGTTACTCTCCACTTGTGCCAGTCTATCGCCGGCGGTCACGTGATCGCCAATGGAGGCGGACACTGAATCTATGCGTCCGTCGAAGCGCGCACTGACATGGCTGATGGCTTCCGAATTGGCAGTGATGCGGCCATACACAGGAATGCTTTCCTTGATGATGGCCGGTCCGGCAATTTCTGTCGCAATACCAAGCGCCTCACGCACGCCTGGCTCGATCATGGTGCGGCCCTCGAAGCTGTCATACGCCCAGCGGTGAGTGGTTCCTGCGTGCGTGGCGGTAATGTTGACGCTGAAGGAGTGCGGCTCGTAGATCACCATGTCGCCACGCAACACATCACCCTGCGGCGCAAAACCGATGTCATCGACGATGCCTCCAAGTCGTGTCAATTGCACGTTGAGGTTCACGTCAGTGGGTGCCACAGGATTGCCATTCACGGTGGCCCAGGCGCGATACTCGGGGGGCACACCGGTTTCGAAGATGGTCAGCTCCAGCATGAAGTCACCATCACGCAGCAGGCGTCCATTGTTGGGGCCGCGCTCGTCCGCCAGAGCGGCTTCCTGTGCGGCGTCGACAGCAGTCGGCTCTTCCGCACCGCCACACCCTGTCAGGAAAAGACTCAGCAGCAGCGCACCGATCGAAAACTTTGTTGGATACATGATTTGCCTCTTGGTTTCAAAGTCTGGTTTTCAGTGTCAGGGGGATAGTGTGGGTGTGACCTGATTGACGCGCACGCCAGTCAGTCTTTCGATTTCGATCACGTGCAGTTGAGCCTGAATGCTCGCATCAATCAGCTGCTTGCGAGCGTCGAGCAATTCATCCTGCACCTGCAGCCACTCCATGTACGGAGTGCTGCCCAGCTCATAAGCGCGGCGGACTTCGAGCAATGCATCCTCGTAGCGGGGAATGACGTCGCTGCGTAATGTCTGTGCGCGGTGCAGGCTGTGCTCCAGGGCTTGATACATCAGGCGTAATGACGTCTGAATTCGAATGCGTGTGGCCTGCTGCTCTGCGGTGGATTGCTCGAGCCGTGCCCGAGCCTCCGCGATGCGCCCCTGATTCTGGTTGCCACGTTGCAGGGGGATAGTCACCCCGGCAACGAATCCCAAGTCACTGCTACTCTCGATCCTGCGAACCCCTGCATTGAATCGCCAGAGCGAATTGCGTTGTGCCTCTTCCAGTTGCACGACTGCCTCGTGCATTCGCTGCTCTGAGAGATAGCGACTGATGTCGGGATTCTGTTCGATACGTACGAGCAGGTCTGCAAAGGGGGCGAGGGCTGGCAGCAGCAGAGGATCGCCATCGACATGTGAGAACTGAGGTACCAGTTCTCCCCACTGTGCTGCGAGCTCATGATAGGTGCCAGAAAGTTCGTGGTTCAGATCTTCCCGGTGCAGCTCCCGCTTGGCCAATTCCGCCTGAGCACGCGCCATCTCTGAAGCAAGCGTTGTGGCCGCCCGGACCCGCTGACCCACAACCTCCACGCTCTCCTGCGCCAGCGCCACAGCCTGATCGGCTGCCACGATATGCAACTGATGTCCCAGCGCCCGCGTGAAGTGGCGTGCTGTCTCAGCGGCTGCATCCAGTCGCATGACTTCCGCTTCGGCGGCAAGCACCAGCGAGCCGGTACGTGCGGCGTCGATGCGGCGTTGACGCAGGTCGCCCTCAATCACCCAGGCAATGGATGCTGTGGTCTGCGCTCCCGACAAGGCCTGCGCGACGCCGGTGCCGAACACATCTTCCACAGCTATGGTCAGTTCAGGTTTGGGAGACAGCCCAGCCTGCCGGATGCGGCCATCCTGCGCGCGCATTTCATAGCCGAAGGCCAGAAGATCGGGGTTGCGTGTCACTGTCGCGGTGATGGCGTCCTCGAGCGTAATGCTTTCCGCAGCATGCAGGTTGCAATTCAGGAGCAGCATCGTCGAGTACAGAACGCTGGCAACCAGACGTCCTCGCGCTGAATGGGCCCAGGGCATGATCTATTTCCTATTCAAAATGGTTGATGTCTGCGCACGCGCCTCGCTACCAGAATTCGGAGCAGGCGTTGGGCAAACGAAAATAATTGACTTGCATCAGAGCGACGCACGGCCCTGCTGTGAAAATCAGGAAACCAGATGCGGGCTCAGTAGTTGGGAGGTGGTACGGGAGGGGCGTAGGTGAGGCTTTGATGTCTGACCTGATATCTGGTCAGAGCATCGTTGCTGAGTTTCTCGAGATCGAGATTGACCAAACAAGGCAAATCGAAATTCAGCTGCAGGTGCAAGTTGTAGTTGTGATGGTGCTCATGGTGATCGTCATCATCTGAGGAGTGTTCAGACACCTCATGATGATCGTGAGGATGCAGGTGATCGTGCAGGTGATCGTGCGGAATGGCCTGGCCGAAAGGATGTTCCTCGTCAGGCATGGACGCAGCCTCAATCACCCCGAACATCAGGGAGTGATTGAGCATCAGTAAAAAGGCGAAAAGGAACTTCTTGTACACGATGGGTCTCGGTCGTGTGGGGGTTCGCGGACTGTAGCACTGCGGTCACGACGAGGTCAAACAACGCGAAACCATGTGGAAGCGGGCAGGGCTCGCTCCCACAATTCCAAACCAGTTCACAACTCTGCGTTCGCAGATTTCATAACATGCACTTCATTGAGCAGCCCTTCACAAAACCGTCTCAGCGTCAGACCACACCCTTGCTTCTTTAGAGAAGACAACAAGAAGGAGTCTAATCCTGGGCACACTGATCAGTTTTTTTCGCAATGCGAAATCGCAGGAGAGATTGCAGGAGCGGCAGTTCATGGGACTGTTGCGCCCGCATATCGAGCTGATGTATCGCATGGCGTATCGCTGGACGCGCTCCGAGGCGGATGCCGAGGATATCGTGCAGGACGTCCTCATTCGTCTGGCGGATTGCGTGGATGAAATGCTGCAGATCGAGCAGCTGCGCCCCTGGCTCATCAAGTGTGTGTACCGGCGCTTCGTGGATCTGCATAGAAGCCAGACAAGCAATCCCGTCAGTGCCGAGTCTGCATTGCTGAAACTGCTTGCCGAGGGGGACGATGACATTTCTCCTCTTGCAATTCCGCACGCTGATCCCCGCGACGACTACACCCAACTGGATGATCGCGAAGCCCTTCTGAAGGCCCTGGAAACCCTCGATGACGACCAGCGTGACGTCATTCTGCTGCATGATGTCGAAGGCTATTCCGCTTCGGAAGCAGCTGAAATTCTTGAAGAAAATATCGGAACCATCAAGTCCCGTCTGCACCGGGCGCGCGCAAAGCTGAAAATATTTTTGGAAGCTGGAACCTTTTAGAGATTTGCTCCGTGTCAGTCAGCAAAGGAGAGACACCATGCACTGTGAAAACTTCAGACAGCAACTGCAACGAATCGGGGTGAAGGGCCTTCGCGAGATGGTTCCCGGCGTGTTGCACACTCATCTGGAGTCTTGCACAAGCTGTCGTGAGTACACCGAGGATCTGCAGTTCAGACAACTGCTGAGTGCAATCCCGGTGGCAGGGCCAGGCGAAGGATTCGCAGATAGGGCTCTGCAGCGTGCATGGGCGGCCAGGGATGGCCAGAGGACTGCCCCGTCGGTGAATGCCGGCTGGTTGCTGGCAACAGCGGCAACGCTGGTGTTGGCCGTCGGCGCAGCCTTCATGGTTCCCGGACCGGGCGTCACAACTGGCGGTGGTTCACCACTGCAGGTAGTGGAAGTGGCGCCGCAGTCGGTGCGACCGGTGGATCTGTTGATGGTGAGCGGGCAGGCCCTTGCGGATGCCTGGATCACCGTGCAAATGGACGAGAACGTGAGTCTGGAAGGATATCCGGGCCTCGACAGAATCCGCTGGTCGACATCGATTGCGCAGGGCAACAACCAGTTGACTCTGCCAGTACAGCTCCGGGGAAACAGCAGTGGCAGCATCGTCGTTCAGGTGGAATCCGGCGGCGCTCGCAAACAGATGCAGCTCACTGTGGAGGCCGCGTCACAGATGCAACAGGCCGGCATGTTGCCGATCAGTCTGATCATCTGAGTCGCTTCAAACGAGCAATCAACTTAAAGAGGACTTAACAATGCGTAACATCAACACAGCAAAACTTTTCAGAAAAACCACACTGTCTCTGCTGATCGCTTCGGGCTGCCTGTACGGCGTGGCCGCCACTGCCCAATCAGCACTGGAAGCTGCCGCGAATGCACAGGCTTCTGCGTCTACCAATGCATCAGCCAGAGTGAGTCATCGCCAGATCGTCGATGCGCTTTCCGACAACGCTTCTGCAACGGCGAATGCCAGTGTCAATGCGGCGGCCAATGTGGCGGCGAGCACCGAAACTTCCACACGTCGCTCCGTGACTGCCATTACCGAAGCGGGCAACAGCACCAGCCAGTCTGCGAACGTGAATGGTGCCGCCAATGCCGCACTCAACGCCGTTGTGGTTGCTGCGAGTGATGACGAAGTCTCTGCCGATGCAGGTGCCGTTGCCAATGCGATTCTGAGTGCCGGCATCCGTGCCGAGCAGGCCGAACGCAGTGCAGAGGCTGCAGCGGAAGCAATCGTGGGCGAGTCATTGACTCTCGGTGCCAATGCATCAGCCACGGCTCAGTCAGTGGTGGACGTTACTGTCGGCAGCGGTCGCAACATGGTGGAAGACATCGACGGTGCGATAGACGTGAATGCCGGTCTCGAAGTTGCTGCAAGCGTGGCCAACGAAGTGGCGATCGAGTCATCCAGAAGCCTGGGCGAGCAGAGCAGCGAATTGAGCGCAAGCCTGAGCAGCGTGACAGATGTCACAGGTAACGTGACTGGTGGTCTGGGCCTGTAAGGGTGGAACGAACCCCTCCTGGGTAGTAGAGGTGGCAAGACAAGGACGCCAGCCACCTCACTTTTTGAAAAATGGATACAGAAAACAGAATTCATTACGGATCGACAAAGAACATCGGGAGATCATCATGATAAATGGCAAGTACTCAACTCTTCATGCAGCGGTTTCGGCAATCGCACTTGCTTCTCTTTGTTCCAGCAACACGGTGTTGGCGCAAGCGGCCAACGAATTGGATCTCACCATCAGTGTGATTCAGGCAGGAGAAACACCGAACGGATTCATCAATCGTCTGGCACTGCCGACGCTGGACGCTCTGGTCGATGCGGATGCAGTGACGCAGACGCAGGCAGAAGTGATTGCAGAGGCAGTCACAGAGACAGTCCGCATTTCCGATAACGCCTCGCAAGTGGCAACCGACAGGATTCGCGAAATCATCAGCGTGGACGGAGTTGGTGTTGGTGGTGGCGTTGGCGGGGGGGCAGGAGGCGGAGTCGGTGGCGGAGTTGGGGGAGGTATTGGAGGCGGCACAGGTGTTGGCATCGGCGTTGGCGGAATACCGCCCGCAGTTGTCGATATTCTCAATCCGAATCTTCCGCTGGGTGACACGTTGACACAGACATCTGACAGGCTCGACGGCGTGGTGGACAATCTTCCCGGTAACGCACCTGACGTTGGCAGCATCGTCGGCGGTGGTGTGTCTGCTGGAGGTGTGTTGAATAACCTCACGATTGACAGCGCCGTAGACAGTGCCATCAATGCGAATGCCGATGCCATCGTCGACAATCTGGACGTTCCAATTAATGACTCTGTGGACAGTGTCGTCAACGACATCGTCAACGATGCCAACAATGTTCCCCTTGAAGATCTGCAGGACTTGCCGATCAGCGGCATCCCTGCGACTGACTCGCTGTCGCCGCTGACGGATGGTGTTCCGGAGATTCCCGAGATCCCCGGACTGTAAGCGACACCATTTGAAAAAGTCATGGCAAACAAGAGGACAAAGAATATGTCACAGCATTTGCAGTTTCATTTGCAGAATCACTTTCGCAAGATACTGAGTGTTTCCGTTCTGCTGGCCACGCTGCCGGTTCTGGCGCAGACCACGCAGAATGCAGCATCAGCGGTAGCCGTTTCAAACGAAGGTATCGCGGCCTTCAACCAGGGCAACTATCAGCAGGCGCTAGAATTTTTCGAGCAAGCGGAACGCGCAGGAGATCAGAGCAACTCCCTGGAGTACAACATTGCAGTCAGCCTCTATCGTCTGGGTCGTTACGAGGAAGCGAAGGAACGCTTCAATGTACTCGTCGACAAACCCGAGTGGCAGGTACTGGTGCGCTACAACCTTGGTCTGGTCGCCGAAGCGCAGCAGGAGCGAGCAGTGGCGATGCAGTATTACCGCCTGTCCGCGCAGCAGCAGGAGAACGATCGCGTCAATGCACTGGCACAGCAGAAGCTCGTTGCGCTGGAGCAGCAAGGCTCTGCAATTACTGCAGCGAACACCACCGCCTCAGCCTCAGCACCGAACCGATGGGCGGGATTGATCAGCGCCACCGCGGGTCAGGACTCCAACGCATCGAGCCTTGCTGATGACCTGTTGGAAAGTGCAAGCAGCGCGGAAGACTACTTTCACGAGCTGTTGGTCTATGGTCACGTGCAACTAGCCGGTCGTCAGGGAAATGGGTTTCGCATCTATGGCCTTGGCTTCCATCGAGCCTTCAACGAGTTCGATCATCTCGACAGTCTGGTGCTGGGCATCGGCGGTGTTTACGAAAAGCCTGTGGGCAATTATCTGTTCGAAGGGGGACTGCGAGCGACGACAACATCGCTCGATTCGCGCGATGTTGCCGACCAGTGGCAGATCAATGCAGGACTCTCGCGTCGCTTCGACTTCGGCACTGTGAATACCAGTTACGCCTACAGTCGGTTCAATGCGGGAAAGGATTTCGCACAGATTGATGGCGACCAGCACGTAGTGGAACTGGGATGGCGCAAACAGTTTGGTGAGTTCAATCTGCGCAGTCGCTATCGCTACGAAACCAATGCGCGCGACGATCTGCAGCGTGATGGTGCCTTCGCCAGCTATTCACCGAATCGTCACGGCATTCGTCTGGAGGCACGCTGGCAGGCAACTCAGGCGCTGAGCACCGGCGTGATCGCGGAGCATATCCACAGTCGTTACGACGGAGAAAACCGCTTGCGTGACACGGACGGACAGATCCGCCATGAACAGCGCATCAACAAGCAGAGCAAATTGACAGCCGATGTTGCCTATCGCTTCAATCGCCACTGGCGCGCGAAGGCGGAGTACCAATACACCGATCAGCGTGACAACTTCGACATCTACGCCTACGACAAGCACCGCGTGCTGGGCACGGTCGAATTCCAGTTCTGAGTCCCCTGTGGGAGCGAGGCCCGCTCCCACAGGCCGAACTATCCAATCCGCACTACAGATGGCTCCTGCGCCGATTATTTCGATACACATTGCATTCTCCTCGCTCAGCAGAAACTCTGATAAACCCGGCAATTGCATAGGATGTTGAATCGCTGGTATAAGAACGCTGCAGCAAAAAAAATAATATTGGAACGGATTCATTAAAGGAGTAATGCCATGTTTCAGAGATGCAACCTGCTCGTGATTATGCTTGTTCTTGTGGCCTGCAACAGTGCAGCGCCGATTGTCCATGACTCGTTCCGTGAGTTTCCAGTCGCCGACTCCGCCTGTTTTGGTAGCGCAGATTTCAACTTCAACCAACCCTTGTCCCCTAAAGATCATATCGTCAGGATGAACAATGACGGTCACCTTATCGCGCAGGATATCTCCCAGTTGAGCATGCTGGAGAAACTTGATCCGGCATTGTTGAGTCGTGAAGAAGTGGATGAGATGTATCATCGCCTGTTCTGTGATGCCGAACGTCTTGCCGTTGCACACAAGTCTTCAGATTCAGCTGAGACGGTCGTCAAATTGCTGGTATATGTGCACGGAGGACTCAATTCCTTCAATGACAGCGACAGACGCGTCATCGACAAGAAGATTCCATACAAGATCATGAACGACTCGGAGAACTGGCACTATCCGATCTTCGTGTCCTGGGATTCCTCTGCGGCGCCTACCTGGTTCGAACACACATTTCATGTGCGGGAAGGACGCAAGGTTGGCAAGGCCATAGGCTGGCCGACGGCACCGTTCATGATTGCTTCTGACATGTTGCGCTCGGTTGGTCGCTATCCTGCCACAGCTTATTTCCAGATCACCAATGAGAAAGACCGGTTGGCTTCCGCGCAGATCCCCGGCTGGCTTTCACAGGCATGGGTCTCAAGTATTCTGCGATTCTGTGACGATCTGGTGACCGAGCGTGCTATTGACCAGAATCTCAGCGGCTGTACCACATCGAATCTCAAGGACAAGAGCGGATTGGATTACAAGGTCAATGCCAACCTGAGTAACTTTTACAGTGATTCGTCGGGAATGGTTTGGCGCGGCACTCAATCCGCAGTGACTTTTCCGCTTCGCTATACAGTGGGTTCACTCTGGCACAGTGGCATTTCCGCAACTGCCTGGGACAACATGAAGCGGCGTACACAGAATATCTTCAACCCTCCCTGGTATTTCGACGGACGCCGTCCACCGGGTATTCGCGGGGCTGAATTTTTTCAGGCGCTGCTTGACTGGGTAGACAAGCGCAAATCAACCCATCCAGAAGTGAAGTACGAAATCACGCTTGTCGGTCACAGCATGGGTACCATCGCGATCAACAGTGTGTTGGACAGTCAACAGGCACGATGGGCAACTTCCGGTGCGCTCAAGAACATCGTGTATATGGCGGCTGCCGCGAATATCGCAGACTCACTCAATGCCCTTGGCCCTGTTCTTTCAAGCGCAAGTGCCGCAGAGAATCCAATCAATTTTTACAATCTGACATTGAATCGCGTGGCAGAAGTATCGGAGATGCATTTCTCTGGAGTAGTTCCGTTGGGATCACTGCTGGTGTCAATCGATCATCACCATGAGCTTCCAGAACATCCTCTGCAACGTACATTGGGGTCCGAGATCAATGTCCTCTCCTCGATTGATGTTATCGATCGGCGCTTGCGGGGCTCGACAGGTGATCTGGTCTTCAAGGCGTTTGATCGCTGTGAGGAAGCGGAGCCAAGATCGCATGGCGAGTTTGGTGATCTGGAGTTCTGGAATCCGGTAGTGTGGAAACTGAACGATGGCAGAGTATGCAACAACCAGAGGGCACAGCAGGCTGCAATGACTGGACAATAGCGATTGCAGTTGCTGTGCATACACTTGCAAGTGATCAGATGTTCACATCTTGCAGCACAGATAAACGCCATCGCCAACCGGTGCCAGATAGGAATTCACCCGGCGATCCAGCGCAATCTTGTCATTGAGCGCGCGGATCGCCACGGTGTCCTCATCATGATCGTTAAGATCAACCACGGAACCATTCCACAAACAGTTGTCCAGCGCGATCATCCCACCTGGTCGCAGCAGTTGCAGCGCCAGTTCGTAGTAGGAGTCATAACCTGTCTTGTCCGCATCAATGAACACAAAGTCGAAGGTGCCGGCTTCGCCAGTGGCGAGCAATTCACGCATCGTGTCCTGTGCCGGGGCAAGGCGCAGATCGATCCTGTCTGCCACGCCCGCCTCTTGCCAGTAACGCTTTGCCATTGCAGTCCACTCCGCGCTGATGTCGCAGGCGATTACCTTGCCATCGGCAGGCAGCGCTGTGGCGGTAATCAGAGTGCTGTAGCCAGTGTAAACACCTACTTCCAGCGTACGTTTTGCCTGCAGGGACTTGAGCAGCACGGTCATGAAGCGCGCCTGCTCATGGGATATCTGCATCTGGGCACCTTCCATGCCTGCGGTCTCACGGCACAGGGCCTGCAGCACGGGTGACTCCGGTTCCAGATGTTCGACGATGTAGCGGTTGATGGGGCCATCGACCTTGATCCAGCGGGACATGGGTTCTCCAGTTGCGGCGAAAGTAACTTATGGGGATTCACATGTTACTTCGACCTGCGAAGTTAACATATGAAGTCAATATCTTAACTTCTTCATGAATTTCACGTCTGAAGAAGACCTTATCTTCACTTTCCAAAGTTGGATATTCCACATCCAGCGAGATACTGCTACATTCGGAATCAAGCGAAATCAAGGGGTCAGGTTCCTTGATTTTTGATTTACTTGATTCGCCCTTGATTCCGGAGCGTGTGGCAGGTGCATCGATACCACCCGCCGCACCCGCCGCAGGCCTTTGACACGCAAAGGATGCCTCTAATGAATAAATGTCAGGCCACAGTGCTGATTCTCCTTTCAGTGATCCTGAACGCTCCGATATTCGCCCAATCCACAAACAGCATCTGGTCTTTGAACGGCTACGGCACACTGGGCGCCGCTCACTCCAGCGAGAACAAGGCTGACTACATCCCCAGTCCTGTCTTCCCCAAAGGACCAGGCTCGAGCTACAACTGGGACGCAATGATTGACACTCGCGCTGGAGTGCAACTGGGGGTTCAGCCAAACGACAAGCTGTCGGGGGTGCTGCAGGTGGTCGCCGAAAAGCGATTCGACGGCAAATTCAAACCCAGGGTCGAATGGGCCAATCTGCATTATGCACTGACCCCTTCGCTACATGTGCGCGCCGGGCGCATTGCATTAGGCACATACATGGTTTCGGACCATCGCAAGGTTGGTCACTCACTGCCCTGGCTGCGTCCACCTGTTGAGTTGTATCGACTGATTGCCATTACCTCCAGCGATGGCGTCGATCTCTCCTACCAACACAATTTCACTGGTGGCAGTTATACAGCGACCGTCAGTTATGGCAGCAGCAAAGCCAAGGAGTTTGTTGGTCTGCTGGAGGCAAGCAATATCTGGACAATGGTCCACCGGGTGGAGCGCGGGCCATTGACACTGCACGCCAGCTACAGTTCAGCAAAGGTGGACTATGGGCGGCAGTTTCACTTGCTGTGGGACGGATTCGAAGCGTTCGGTCCGGCCGGTGAGGTGGTGTCGGCGCGTTACGATGCTACAGGGCGGTGGTCGCCGTTCATCGCTGTTGGATTTCAGTACGATCCCGGCGACTGGTTTGTCATGACGGAGTGGAGCGAGGGTGATGTAGGTTCCGATTTCGGTAACCGCGCTGCGTGGTATGTCAGCGGTGGCTATAGGCTGGGGGCTATTGCTCCCTATGTCACTTTTGCCCGGGGCAGCGGTGGGCATCGCTCCGTGAACGGCTTGGATGCAACTGCATTTCCGCCTTCATTGACACCCGCAATCAACACGCTCAACGAGTCCCTCCAGGTCATGCAGGAAGGCTATGGAGTGCGGCAACAAACGGTGAGTCTGGGAGCGCGCTGGGATGTGTTACCCAATGTTGCGTTCAAGGGCCAGGTTGATCACTTGCACACGCGCAAGCAATCCCTTGGCACGTTCATCAATGTAGCGCCCGGTTACCGGCCTCGCGAGGCGAATATCATAAGTATCACAATGGACTTTGTTTTCTGAGTATCTGAATCATGACAACAAAACGGACAGGCATCGTCACACTGTTCATACACTTAGTTGTCGTCGCGATGTTTCTTCAGGCTGCATATGCGGCAGAGAACGACAATGAGTCCATAGGCGATGACATCGTGGTTGTCGTGTCACGTCTGAATCCCGTGAGAGATCTCACCCGCACACAGGTCGAGGACATCTTCCTCGGCAGAACCCAGCAGTTTCCCAACGGGCAACGCGCTGTTCCGATCGATCAGGCTGAGCGTTCGACGATTCGCGAACGCTTCAATGAAGAGGTGCTGGCTCGTACGTCGGCCCAGGTGCGATCCCACTGGTCGCGCATTCTGTTCACGGGACGAGGGCAACCTCCGCGCAGCGTGACATCAAGCGAAGAAGTGTTACGCGTGCTGGCGACGCAGGTACAGGGCATCGGTTATATAGAACGCCGCCTTGTTGACGACAGTGTCGTGGTGGTATTCGAGTAATGGTCGTCAACGCTCCCAAACGGATGGTCTACAACCTGGCCGATCCTCGCGTGCAGTTTTCCATGATTGCGGCGGTGCTGCTCTGCGTGCTGTGGATAACCACGCTGAGCATGATCAGCCTGGAGCATTCCAATGCGGAACAAGTGGCTCGACTCTCCACGGTGGAAATCGCTGAAACCTACGAAGCACAAATGATTCGTGCGCTGCGCGAGATTGATCAGACACTGACACTGGTCGCGTACATGGCCGGACTGCAGGTCGACTTGCAGGGCGATTTGCAAGGTCAGCGACTGGAGCAAGGTGCAATTCTGGATGAGCTCAACGGTCGCGGACTGTTGCCCCCCAATGTGTTGTTTACCATCACACTGACCGACATCAATGGCGAACCGTTAGCGTCGACAGGGGCGCTCGACTCTCTGCAGGCTCTGGACATGGCCGCACTGACGGCGATTCCGGACGGCGACACACTGCATGTGAGCCAGCCCAGATTTGACGAAACCAACCAACGATGGTGGCTGGATTTCAGCAGAGTGTTGGTGAACACCAATGGCGTTGCCATTGGTGCTGTCACAGTGGCCGCTGATGCCGAATATTTTGTGAGCGGATACGAGTCGGCCCAGCTTGGCGGACGAGGGTTGCTCGCAGTGCTGGGCGCGGACGGCCAGTTCCGCGTGCGCCGTAGTGGGGAAGACGTGCAGTTCGGTGGCGCGGCGAATCTCGATGCATGGCTGGCCGAGAGTGAGTTCAGACTGCGGGATGTGCCTGTTCTCGAACATCCCTGGGATGGCGAGCAGCGCTATACCAATGCCCGCACCATATTCGGTTTTCCGCTGACTTTGATGATTGGGCTTTCAGTAGAAGAACGACATGCGTTGGCCAATGAGCAAGCCAACACTTATGTGTGGCGCGCGGTGATCGCCAGTCTCGTCGTGCTTATAGTCACGGGATTGCTTGGTCGCTTGAGTGCCCAGTTGTATCGTGCCCGCGCGATTGCACTTGAAGAGCAGATCGCCCACGCACAGCAGGTGGAATATCTCGCCTTTCACGACAGCCTCACCGATCTGCCTAACCGCAGTTTCTTTGTCAAGCTTCTGCACCAGCGCATTCTCGATGCGCGGCGTAATCACAAGAAATTTGCCGTGATGTTCCTCGACATCGACAAGTTCAAGGCAATCAATGACACGCTGGGGCATGATGCTGGTGATCAGTTGCTCAAGGAAGTCGCGCAACGCATCAGAGCCGCGCTGCGCGAAAGCGATGTGGTGGCGCGCATGGGCGGCGATGAATTCACCATCATCCTGCCAGACACCAGCGATGAAGAGCAGCTGATTGAAGCATCACGCAAGATTCTTGCGTTGGTGCGCAAGAACTACATTCTGTCAGGACAGGAACTGCGCATCACCGTCAGCATCGGCGTGAGTGTGTATCCGCGTGATGGCGAAGACGAAGAATCGCTGATGAAGCGCGCCGATATCGCCATGTATCACGCGAAGGAGGAGGGCAGAAACAACTTCAAGTTCTACACCGACGAGATCAACACGCACTCGCTTGAGCGCCTTACACTCGAAGCAAGTCTGCGCCATGCAATTCAGCGCAAGGAGTTGCACCTGTACTATCAGGCCAAGCGTGATCTGAGCACTGACAGAATCACCGGCATGGAAGCGCTGCTGCGCTGGCAACATCCGGATCTGGGACTGATACTGCCCAAACAATTCATCCCTATTGCCGAGGAGACAGGACTGATTGTCCCCATTGGTCGCTGGGTTCTGGAGCACGCCTGCCGACAAAGCGTGGCATGGCGTGAGAAAGGGATCAATCTCGGCATGGCTGTCAATCTCTCTCCTGTGCAGTTCCGCGACGAAAAACTGCTGAGCGATCTGGAGCGCATGCTCCTCGACACCGGCATGAATCCCGACATGCTGGAGCTGGAAATTACCGAAAGCATGATCATGAGCGACATGCCCCGGGCTGTGAGTGTGATGCAAGGGATGAAGTGCATGGGCATTCGCATCGCCATTGACGACTTTGGAACAGGCTACTCATCCCTCGCAGCACTCAAGGACTTCTCGATCGACACGATCAAGATTGATGGCTCCTTCATCATCGACATTGTTGCCAACAAGGAAAGCCAGGGTCTGGCCACCGCCATCATCGCGATGGGACGAACGCTGGGACTCAATGTCGTCGCCGAGGGTGTGGAATCTAAAGCGCAGATGGACTATCTCAAGAGCGGCGTCTGCAATGAATTCCAGGGCTTCTATCTCAACGTCCCCATGCCTTCGGAAGAGTTTGAAGCCATGCTGGGGAGCAAGGAGTGGAGCACCACGACGGAGCAAGGCACGCCCTAACTCAACTGAAGCTTGCGCTGCGCAATCTGCTCGCCCAACGCCACGATATCCAGCTTTGATCTCTGCACTTTTGGGAACATCTCTTTCTCTTCTTCTTTCACATGGTGTTCGATCTGTTCCGCCAGCACCATTACCGTGGTATCGAACAATTCCTCGTTGCCCTTCATGGCTTTGATCTTCTTCATCAGAGCCTTTACACTCGAGTGCTCCACTATGCCCTCGTTGACGATATCCTTCGCGTCGTTCATTCCTTGCTTGATGGCAGGGTAAAGTATCTCTTCCTCCAAAGTCATGTGGATCAACAGCTCATCGCAGATTCCATCAGCCAGTTTCTTTTTGCGTTCATGTTCCCCTTTCGCCATGTTCTCGAATTTTCTGAACGCATCCTCCACAGAACGATGGTCCCGTTCCAACAACGTAATCACGTCTCCTGACTCGGGAGTCAGTGAAGGTGAGTTTCTGTTCTCTGCGGTATAGGTTCTCATAATGATGTGTTCCATAAGATGATAGTTGTGTAACCAATGCGTTCGACGCCATGCTGTCATAGGAGTGAAACACTCACAGTGCGGTATCGCCCATAAGAATCAAGGAAATCAAGGGGTCAGGATCTTTGATTCTCGAAGAATCAAAGATCCTGACCCCTTGATTTCCTTGATTCCTAACGTCGCAACAATCGTGTAACAACCTCAAGTACGTTGGCCCGCGCACATAGATTCTCGAATCGTTCCCATACACTGCTTCTCCGCGTTGGCAATCACAGATTGAGCCGGCGCTATTTGATTCATTCAGAAATATTCAGGAGAAAATCATGATCAATGAAACTCGCGGTGGTGGCGGAATGTTCAATACTCGCACCAATGGAGCAAGCCCACGGCTACTGAGTGTTGATTCGCTCGTTGGCAATGAAGTACACAATCTTGAGGGTGATGATCTTGGTGGCATCAAGGACATGATGCTGGATGTTCACACCGGGCATGTTGCATATGTCGTGCTGTCGTTTGGTGGCATCTTTGGCATGGGCGAAAAACTTTTCGCGGTGCCCTGGAATGCGTTGACACTGGACACCAAGGAAAAGCGTTTCATTTTGAACGCAGATAAAGAGAAGCTGAAGAATGCACCTGGTTTCGACAAGGCAAACTGGCCGGACATGGCCGATAGAACCTGGGGCGACAAGATCCATTCGTACTACGGTACCAAGCACTATTCAGAGACTCTTCGCTAGTCAATAGCGTTGCCAGCCCTGGATTCGACATGCCGTTCGTATGCTTGCGCACGGACAGAAGAATTCATCGCTGGCAATGTGCCCCTACCATATCCACGTAATTCGACGAGGACAGGTTTTCACGAGGATTCACCATGCAAAACTCTCACGACAACGTCGGTATTTCCGGAGCAGTGTCCCGCTCGGTCGATAGCGCGACCAATACAGTGCACCGTGTCATCGACACTGCGTCTGACAAGACTCACCCGGCAGTGGATTCAGTGGCAAGCGGTGCTCACAGCGCTACCGACACCATTGCTGGCGCCGCCACCAGTGCCGCTGCAGCAATCGACAAGAAAAGCGATCAACTGATGGACGCGCAGGCGCGCCTGTTTGAAAGCTGCCGCGACTATGTGCAGGAAAAACCCATGACCGCACTCAGCATCGCAGTAGCAACTGGCTATGTGTTGAACTGGTTGCTGCGCAAGAGCTGATAATCCGCTTGAAAAAACAGCCACGCATGTTGTGCCCTATGGACTACTGCGTGGCTTTTCCATCCTTCAACCCCCGATTTCCTCGATTTGACCAACCCCTCAAGGATTCTCATCTGCCTTTGGCTTCGCTATTCCCGTACATGACGGATGCTGTTACATTCCGTTTACAGAATTCAGAGTATTACCCGATGACCAAAGGCACCGCCAAGAGAATCCCGCTGCTTCCAGGCTTCGGTCCGAAGAGTACTCTCGCTCTGCAGAAGGTTGGTGTCACCACTCTCGAACAACTACATACCATCGATCCCTACGTGCTCTATGCTCGACTCAAGGCCAACGTGCCGGGCACCAGTCTCAATTTTCTGTACGCCATCTTCGCTGCGCTGGATGGTTGCGATTGGCGGGATGTGAAACGTGCGAGGCGAACGGAGATTTTGTTGAGGTTGGAGGATTTGGAGCGCGGGGACATGGTTGGCTGATGAGTGCAGGTAAACAAAAGTGAGAGTACGCATCGGGCGTTGAAATGAGATACGCCTGGTGAATTAATGCATGAAGGGTAGCAATGAAATGCACGTGGTCAGAAGGCGTGTGCACACTAGTACAATGTTATGAGGACAATTGGGTGAAGCGAAATCTTCGAATACTGCTTGTGATGTTGCTTTGCAGCGGATGTGCGACCAAACCGATGATTTCCCCTGACCGCTGGGTGGAGGACTACGACTATGAACAAGACTTCAACGGATACTTGAAAGCTAAATTTGACGAAGCAGTTGTACAGGAAAGAGTTCCCTACATTTACATTTATGCAAACTGGTGCCCGCCGTGCGTAAGACTAAGGCGCGAATCCCAAACAAATCCTGAATTCGATAAGCTCTTTGTCGAAACTCAAATCGTTCTGCTTAACTACGACAAATTGAAGGGAGTGGAAAATACTCCGAACTATGGCGGTGTTCCTCTCATAATTCCCATTGAGAAGGATGGCGCATTGGCCTCCAGAGGAATAAACGGCATTCCGTGGAACAGGCTGCCTCGGGACATCGAAATGTACCTCTGTAACTTTTTTGAAGAAAGAAGGCTTACTTCTTCCAAGTTGAAGCGCGATTGCGGTGAGCCGTCTTCATAACAAGCGTTCCTGAGAGACCAAGGTGGTCGCGACATTCGCATCTCGGGCGGTGCGAACGTCATCCAGCAGTATTTGAACCTTGATCTATCTCAAATGTTCAATCGTGGAAAAGTTGCATACTGAAGGCGAGTCAAATTCTTCAACTTTGCCTTTGAGGTGCCCCATGACTTCGCTGAAAAGCAACTTCATCAAACTCGGTATCGTGCTCACCATGGTCGTGATTCTGCTGGTGACATTGAGCCTGTCACTCGCATCGTCGTTTCGGTCAGCGACCGCTGATCACTCTCCGCCTGCTCAGAACATCGCGATCGGATTCAACGGTGATCCCATGCCCTTGTCGATTCGCAGTGGCGAGGCCATGAACAGGAACTCGTAACGGCCCAGCTCCTTCGCAGTCTGCGCAACTCTCTCGAAATCCAGATTGTCGAAGATGCCCACGCCCAGCGACACCAGCGCCAAGCTGTGCAGTGGTAAACGCACGTTAGGAATGCCGCTGGGCGACACATCGTTCCATAAGTCATGTCCAATGAAAGAGACACCGCGCTCCTTCAGGAAGAACGCAACATCCGCGTGATAACCTGCCACGCCTTCCGAGGTGGGCCAGGCGCCCAGTGCTTCGCGACGCTTCCAACGGCCGGTGTAGAGTAGAATGACATCGCCAGGCTCGACAGTGATGCCTTGGATTCGCTCCAGTTCCAGCAAATCTTCGTAATGAATTGCGGTGCCAGGTTCAAGCCAGCCCTCGGGCGTTGCCTTGCCCGGCAGCAGTGTCGCGTCGAAGAGAATGCCACGGGTGATCACGCCATCCTTCTGAGCATTGATGTCACCACGCGGGCAACCATTCGCCGCTTCCACTTCCTGATAGCTCATGCCGTTGTAACCAAAACCCTCGTGCATGATGTGGCAGTTCACCGAGTCCAGATGGCTGTGGATGGTGCCATGATAGCTGCCGTCGTACTGGATCTGATCCGATGCGCCGGTGGGGCTCACGCGCAACACCTGGCGCAGGAGTTTGGCTGAGGCATCTACCGCATCCACTTCATTGACGTCATGCGCCAGCGACACCGTGATGCCCTCCGTGACGAGTGCCGCTGCCTGTACGCGCTTCTCCGGCGTGATGAGATTGGAAGCGCCCATCCCGTCTTCCGGCCCCCAACGATTCCAGTTGGAAAGCTCCTCCATGGCCGCTTCGAATTCAGCTTCGGTGGTGATGGTGCGTGGACCTTGCGCGAGTGCAAGGTGACTGCTGAGCCACAGGGTCAGAATCAACAGTGGGCGGGAGACGAATTGCAGGGGTAGGGAATTGAGCATGGGCAGGTTTCCTGTTGTTTTTGTTGTGGACAAGTTGCGGCATGATACGGGGGTTTGTCAATTACGGGACTCAAACCGCAAGATTCATCAAGCCAGCTCTGGTCTCCACTGCTAGAGTTTCGCCTTGTTTCAAGGAGTGCCAATCAATGACCGCAATAGACTACCTGAAAGCCTTGGGCGTGGCCGTTCTGGTCATGGTCTTCACTCTGGCTGCCAGCTTCCCCATGGTGGCCTTCTACGCCACCTTCATCGAGCCTGGCCATCCACAGCAGTTCTACAACGATGCTGCGATGTGGATTGCGCCCTGGTCGTCACACGTTCTGGGTCCGCTGGCATTTCTTGCATTCAATTACCGGCTTGCGAAGCGATCACCGCGGCGCAATGCGATGGCGTTTGCTGTGATGACCTTCGTTTTCTACCTTCTGGTCGATTTCTCGACGCTTCCACTGATGGGGATTGATATTCTCTCTGCGCTGACGTTGACGACGATTCTGTCGCTGTTGACTAAACTGTTCGGAGCCTTGGGTGGGGCTCGACTGGGCACCACGGCAAGGACACAAGCGATATGAAAAAACTGCCTCTTTGACCGGCCAGATAGCTACGCAATACATGGGACATTCTCTGCATGCCAACCCCCAACTCCATCCTGCAACTGATCAACCGCATCACCCGTGACCAATCGTTGGCGTTGGACCTGCGTCGATTATCAGTGGAATCAGGATGGTCGAAATTTCATTTGCAGCGCGAGTTTGTCCGATATGTTGGAGAGAGCCCCAAGCAATTCATGCAGCGTATTCGTCTGGACGGTGCGGCTGCTTCCCTGGTTTCTGGTAATGAATCGGTGTTGCAGATTGCACTGGATGCAGGCTATGCGAGCCATGAAGTGTTTGTGCGGGCCTTTCGCCGTCGCTTTGGTTGCGCGCCCACGTTGTATCGCAAGCGAGCACTCAAAGGGGTCACGTCGCAGCAGCGCGAACATCATGCGGTTTTCGTGCGCAAGGCTTCGCCTTGCATCCGTCTCTACCACACACCGGTCGTCACCAACCAGAAAATCAAAAACAAACCGAGGAACATGTACATGGCAACATCCAATATCGAACGCAGAGTGATGGAAGCGCAACCAATTCTCTTCATTCAGAAGCAGGTGGTGCATACGGAAATGCAGCCGGTGCTGGCTGAGTGTTTCGGCAGGCTTTACAGTCATGGTGTGCCTGCGGGGTTGGCGATTGCGGGTCATCCGATGACGCGCTACGTGAAGGTTGGGCAGGGACTTTGGACCATCGACTGCATCATGCCGCTATTGCAGCCCGCGCCTGGCGTTGGTGATATGCAGGCGGGTTTTCTCGCGTCCGGTCCGGTGGCGATGGCCACTCACAGCGGTCCGTATGAGCAATTGGTGGAAACCTACGTGGCAATTGAAAAGTGGATCAGCGAGAACGGATTTGCCGTGAACGGTCCGGCGTGGGAATCCTACGTGACTGATCCTGGTCAGGATCCCGATCCGAACAACTGGAAGACGGAAGTGTTTTTTCCAATTGTGCCGTAGGTTGTATGGTAAAGTTCTGAAATGATTTTCTTCGATCTCGACGACACCCTTCTCGACTACAAGACCTCCCAGGATGTCGCGGCTCGCGCGTTTGCGTTGCGCTATCCGCAGTACATCGAGAATGCAGAAAACTTTGTGACCGAATGGGACGTGATCACCGAGCGTGAAATGATGCGTTATGTGCGTGGCGAAATTGCGTTTCAGCAGCAACGCCGCAATCGGATCAGAAGTGCGCTGGGTTTGACATTGTCAGACAAGGAAGCGGATGCGTTGTTCGGTGAGTATTATGTTGTGTACGAGGAATGCTGGCAGTTGTTTCCAGAAGTGCCAGATGTCCTTGATGAGTTGTTGTCTGAACCACTGGGCATCATCACCAATGGGGATGGCGAACATCAGCGCTACAAACTGGAAAAGCTCGGCATCCTTTCGCGATTCACTCATGTGTTATCGCCCGGCGATGCCGGTGTTGCAAAACCTTCTCCGGTGATTTTTCACCTCGCTGCACAGCGCGCCTCACGTCGAGCCAGTGAGTGCTGGTACGTCGGTGACAACTATCATGCTGACTACCAGGGCGCGCTGGCGAGTGGGTTCAAATCTGTGTGGCTCAACCGCTATGGCAGCAAGGAAGAGTGCGACGAGCAGTGCATGGATTTGCGCGAGTTTCTCGCCAGGTTCAGGGCTGCTCGCTGACCTGCCGTTGCTTCAGGAACGTTTGCCATCACCCTTGAGCGCAGCGATGCACCACTCGATGCCATTCACTGCGCTACGCGCAACTACCAACAGTCCGAGTCTCACTCTTTCTCCGATGGTCAGTTTGTCTGCGGCATCCATTTGTCGCATGTGGCGACTGATCCAAGGTTGGCTGTGAGCATATGCCGACGCCCGCTGTGAGACTCTCGTCAGCAAGTAGAACGCGAGGAACAGGAAGAGCAAACCTGGGATGATCGGCAGGATCAGGCCAACGAGGCCGATCAGCAGGAAGCAGGCGATCAGCACAATGCCGATGACTTTGTAGCCCAATGGCAGGGGACGGAAGCGGGGGGATGGCAGGTGCACGGTGTGACTCCTCGAAACTGTGAACGCAGGAAGGAGTATGCAGTCGTCGTGCCAATCTATAATTCACTGTATTTATTGGATAAAACATGCTTTCTGATGTGCAGAAGTGGTGAGATTCGACACAAGTTGGTCAACGAACCCCAGCCTTGTGATATGTTCACTCTCGCATAGGAAAACTCCCGATTCAGAGGTGATATGTTCGAACTAAAGACCCTGTTGCTCTTCGTGGCCACTGCGCTGGCCGAGATCGCGGGCTGCTACCTGCCCTACCTGTGGCTGCGCGAAGGCAAGAGCATCTGGTTGCTTGTCCCCGCAGCATTCTTCCTGGCTTTGTTCGCGTGGCTGTTGTCCCTGCATCCTACTGCCGCCGGTCGTACCTATGCGGCGTATGGCGGTGTCTATATCTTTGCTGCAATTCTTTGGTTGTGGTCGATTGAAGGCATCAAACCCACTACCTGGGACATCGTCGGTTCACTGGTAGCGATGGCGGGAATGGCTATCATCATGTTTGCGCCGAGGAGTGTATGACCGTTTCACCCTGTCGTAGCGTACCAATGCGGGACTGAAGGCCCTCCCGTCGAGCGGGACAGAGGTGCCCGCGATCAATCTGACAATGCATGAAGGAGATCAGTTAATGGATAAACACCGCATCGCGCTTTTCATAGACGCGGACAATGCCCCTGCTGCCAGGTTTGATCTGGTGCTGCAGGAGTTGGCGAAATACGGCGTAGTCAACATTCGCAAGGCTTATGGCAACTGGAAAAGTCCGAATCTCAAATCGTGGGAAGATGTGCTGCATGAATATGCCATTCAGCCAATCCAGCAGTTTGATCTGACCAAGGGCAAGAATGCGACTGACATGGCACTCGTCATTGACGCGATGGATGTGCTTTATACACGCAATGTCGACATCATTGCGCTCGTTTCGTCGGATTGTGATTTCACACCGCTTGTCACTCGCGCATTGGCGGACGGCAAGGAGGTCATGGGATTTGGTGAACGCAAGACACCTGGTGCGTTCGTGAACAGCTGCTCTCGCTTCCTGTATCTGGATCAGCCAGAGACAGCAGCCTTGCCCGAACAAAAGCAACTCAAGAATCTGAAGAGTGACACGCGACTGATCAGTCTGCTGCGCCAGGCCGTCGATGCTGTTGCTGACGAAGACGGGTGGGCAAAACTGGGGCCGGTCGGTGCTCACATCTCCAATCAGACTTCCTTTGATTCCAGAAACTATGGATTCAAGAAGCTTAGCGATTTGTTTGCGGCGATTGATCTGTTTGAAATCAAGAAGGACAACAACTTCGGTCATTTGGTGAGGGACAGGAAGCGTGCGAAGCAGGCGGTTAGCAGTGCAGATTGACACGATTTGGCAGCCAGAGGAAACCACGGTCAAGATGAAACGATTGGAACGCATTCGTGCCGGTGAGTCAGCACGAATGGTGTCACACTTTTCGCAGGGTAATGGTTTTGGAAAGGTGATGGGCACCACTCAGGTGATTGAACCGGGAGAGGTAGAGACGCCAATCCTGCGCGAGAACGGAGTCATGGTTACCGATGATATTCCGTGAAGTCGAGTTCGGTTCCGACGAGTATCGCCAGATGCTCGCGCTGCGAGAGTCGGTGTTGCGCACGCCGATTGGACTTTCGCTTTCCGTTGAGGATGTGGCCGGTGAGGATCAACAGATGCATTTCGCCATGCTTGAAGAAGGCCTATTGATTGCATGTGTGTTGGTCAAGCCGCTCAGCGATGGCGCCGTCAAACTGAGGCAGATGGCGGTGTCTCCCGCTCATCAGGGTCGCAGCATCGGACGGCGCTTGATCAGCGCCGTGGAAGCGGAACTCAGTGAGCGGGGTTGCCATGGTATCGAAATGTCAGCACGGCAGAGTGCCATCGGCTTCTATGAGAAGCTCGGCTACCAAACTGCGGGCTCCGGCTACATCGAGCAGGGGATTCCGCATGTCAGGATGGTGAAGCGCAAGGAATCATCAAGTCACACCGCAGGTGTTTCGCAGGGCATGGGTTGAAATTGCGATCCGCTGAACCAGTGGGTCAGGATATGTGGAACAGCGAACGGAATTTCGCAATATCCAGAACACGACTCACCTCGGGGATCGCGCCGCGAATGGCAACCGTGGCCGAGAGAGAGGTGGCGTGTTCACGCAGCAGCAGCAGCATTCCCAATGCGGCACTGTCCAGAGAGGTTGCATGGCGCAGGTCCACTACGTACTCCCTCACAGTCGTGTCGACATCCCTGTAACTTTCGCGAAAAGCCTTGTACAAGGCAAAGTCAAAGCGCCCTCTCACTGAAATAGTGACCCTCTTGTTTGACGCTTCAAAAGTCCGCTGAATATCCATGACTCACTATTCGACCTCAGTCGCTGTTCAAAATAATTCCACTGAGCCTGAATTCACTGAGATCTGAGAGACCGGGTGACCTCCAGCTGACAACGACCCGGCGCCCACGTCGTTGAGGCGATTCAACAGATCATCAGGATCCGTGGCCAGACTGAACTGCGCGCAGATCAGTTTGGTCTGCTCGAGTTTCCTCAGTGCCACTTCCAAAGATTGACTCGACATATCCTCAAACTGCAGAGAGCGTACTGCATTACCCACTGCACGCTCCAGGCCTGGCGCAAGGCCGGAAATTTCATCAAGCGTGGACTGGAATCTGGAGCTGATGTGTTCTGCCTGGCCGAACAAGTCATGGATGCGCTGCTTGCGTACAAGCGAATTATTCATGTCCCTGGAACCCATCATGTTTACTGTGCTCTGCACATTGCCGATAGCAATCCGGGTCTGATTGACCTTTTCCCTGATTTGCTCGTTGAACTGTGCGGAGCGTATCGAAAGAGTACGTACCTCGCTCGCCACCACGGCGAAGCCCCGGCCATACTCCCCGGCGCGGGCCGCCTCAATACTCGCATTCAGGGCCAGCAGGTTGGTCTGATCCGCCAGGGAGCGCGACTCCTGCAGGAGTTTGAATATGCCATCCAGATGGGTCAGCATATCGTCCATGTGATGGGCAGTCTTGACACTAAGTTTACTGACATCAATGAGCGTCTCAACAAACTGCTCCAGACCCTCATCGGATTCAGATGCAAACTTCTTCATGAATGCTCCGAGATTCACTTTGGTGTTCCCACTGAAACTGACCTCCAGATTCTTGTGGATCAATTCAGCCTGCCTGGACGTGATCTGGTTTAACGCCTGAAAGTTATCGGACAGTTCATGCACTGCACTGCCGATGATCAGTTTGACACGTTCGATTTCGGTACTGACCACGGCAATTTCACCATGTAGAAAAGCTTCCGCAACGCCTAATGACGGATGAGGTGTCTGCGGTGCTACCATGTGTGCATTTTCAGTATGCTCAGTCGAAGCAGGCCGCACGACAAAGAGCCATAGGTAAGCAATGATCAATCCCAGGGCGATCGCCATACCCGCGTCGTAAATTGCACCAGACTGCATGGCAGATAAGGTGACCATCACACTAAGGACGATACCGGTCAGCGCCAGAATATTCGAAACGGTAGTGGGTTGATTCCCCATCATGGTTCTCTCTTTTATGCTGAGCATTGCAGTTAATATTCGGTCGCACGGAGCAGGGCGGCAGCAACTTTCTCCAGTGCCAGAACTTCCGTGGCGGCACCACGCTTGACAGCCTCTCCCGGCATTCCCCACACCACGCTGGTGGTTTCGTCCTGGGCGATGGTATGCACTCCTGCATGGCGCAGTTCCAGCAGACCCTCAGCACCATCAGCTCCCATACCTGTCAGCAACGCTGCACTGACGTTGGTGCCGGCGGCCTGCAACACCGATCGAAACAGAACATCCACGCTTGGGCGATGACGATTGACGGGTCCGCCGTCATTCAATCGGCACTCGTATCGTGCTCCGTTGCGAATCAGCAGCAGGTGGCGATCCCCCGGAGCTATGAACACATGGCCTGGGAGTACATGGTCACCGTCCTCTGCCTCCTTCACTACCAATCTGGTCTGTCTATTCATCCGGTCGGCAAATGCTGCGCTGAAGCCTGCAGGAATATGCTGCGTGATCACGATGCCAGGTGCGTCCGGAGGCAGGCGCAGCAGAACCTCTTTGATGGCCTCGGTGCCCCCGGTTGAAGCTCCGATAGCAATAATCCGGTCAGTGGTGCGGAATGGCCTTGGCGAGGCTCGCGAAATGATGTCATCCACGTGGCCCGGCGGCGGGGCATCCGGTAAGCTCACGCGGGGATGTAACTTTGCCCCGGCAGCAGCTATCACCTTCTCAATGAGTTCATCGGCATATAGCGTCAAAGTATGAGAGATATCGATTTTTGGTTTGGTTACAAAATCCACGGCACCTAATTCCAGCGCCTGCATCGTTATTTCTGCACCATGTTCTGTCAGTGATGAAACCATAACCACTGGCATTGGTCGAAGTCGCATCACGTTACGCAAAAAAGAGATGCCATCCATGCGCGGCATCTCAACGTCCAATGTCAGGACGTCAGGATTCAGTTCCTTGATCTTCTCGCGGGCGATATACGGATCAGCCGCGACACCGACGACTTCTATATCATTAGACCCGTTGAGAATCTCGGTCAACAAACGACGAATCAGTGCTGAGTCGTCGACAACAAGTACACGCACTTTCTTTGGCACTGTAACTTCCTAGAATAATTCTACTTCGCCCTGTGGGGGCAGTTCGGTAAGGCTGGCGATATAAGATGACTCTCGGCGTATGATCGTGTCGTTGTGAAGAGAGCGAAGATGTTTCACCCTCACACGACCACTGTCGGGAAAATAAATGATCTTGCGCGGATAGGGGCCGCCCAAATCATCAGCGGTAACATGCAGATTTTCCAGCTTGAGATAGTCTTTGACGAAAGTGATATTCCTGGCACCAATATCAGTCATCTGCGCCAGCACTTGTCCACCGCCGAATACTTTCACCTCCAGATTCTCTCGGCGTCCGCCATTCTTCAGCACATCGTTGATAAGCATTTCCATGGCATACCCCCCATAGCGTGCTGCCGAAGATCCGGAGTTCCAACTGCCATATTTGTCGCTATGCGGGAGCATGAAGTGATTCATGCCTCCAATGCCCAGTTTCCGGTCGCGGATGCACGCAGAAACACAAGACCCCAGAACCGTTGTGATCATTTCTCCACGCAACGTGACATAGTATTCGCCAGGAAGAATCTTGGCGGCGTGGCAATCATTCGTCCGATCCCAGTAACGATTGATATGTTCGTACCCAGGTAGTGCCCGTGGCGGAGAATCCTGGGCATCTGTTGATGCCTTGTAAAGACTCGCACTCATCATGTTGCTCGACCGTAAATGGTATTTCCCAATAGTGTGAAGCGATCTGACACCTTGTAGAGAGTTTCCGAATGCCCCACAAACAGATGCCCATCAGAGCGCAGTTGCTCAGCAAAGCGATTGAAGAGCACGCGCTGTGTCGGTTTGTCGAAATAGATCACTACATTACGACAAAAAATGATATCGAACTGCCCTCGCAGCGGCCACGGCTCCAGTAAATTGAGAGGCAGAAAAGTAATCATGTCTCGCAGTTCCTGACGCACACGCATCATGTCTGCCCGCTCGCCGCCGCCACGCTGAAACCAGCGCTTCAGCAATCCCTGGCTGATGTTCTCTGTTCGCTCGCTGGCATAAACACCTGCACTTGCCCGGGCTATTACCTGGGAGTCCAGGTCGGTCGCAAGAATCTTGACATCCCAATCCGACGGCACCACTTCAGCCACTGTCATCGCCAGAGAGTAAGGCTCCTCGCCTGTAGAACAACCAGCCGACCAGATGCGTAACCTTTTCCTGTTGGGACTCTGCTTCATCAGTTTCGGCAGCAGAGTCTCGCGCAGAAACTCAAAGTGGCGCGGTTCGCGGAAGAACGAAGTCAGATTGGTTGTCAGCGCGTTGGTAAATTGCTCGCACTCCGTATCATCTCCTCTCGCCAGCAGTTCACAGTACTCGCGGAAACCGGACAGCTTGAGGGCACGGACTCGCCGTACCAACCGGCCATAAACCAGAGGCTTCTTCACCTCGGTAATCACGATGCCTGCCCGTTTGCCGATCAGGTCCGCAAAGAAGCGGAAATCCTGATCTGTCATGATGAACTCGCTGGCCCGCCCGCCTGCGTTGGTTGTCACGGCGTTTTCCTGTCCTGATCTACTCATGGTGACTCTCGGCTGACCGGTGGACTGACAGGATCTTAGAAGTCAGACCACTCGTCGTCATTGCTGCGTGCAGCGGTCGGGCGAACCCGACCGGGTTTGGGAGCTGCAAATTTTTGCACTCGTTGCTCGGTCGGCTTGCCTCGCTGCGGAGTGGCAGCTGCCTGCACTGGTTTGCGGTAGGACGGCCGCGCCGCAGCCTTCGCTGGAGCCTGTTCGCCGGTGTTGAAGAAACCCATCAGCTCAGTCAGTGCGCTGGCTTGCTCGTCCATCGACTCGCTGGATGCCGCAGCCTGTTCAACGAGAGCCGCGTTTTGCTGCGTCACTTCGTCCAGCTGTGCGATGGCCTTGTTGACCTGCTCTATTCCAGAAGACTGCTCCTGCGAAGCCGCCGCAATTTCTTCAATAATGTCGCTCACTTTCTTTACAGCCATGACAATCTCATCAAGTGTCTTTCCAGAATCGCCCACCAGGCGTGAACCTTCTTCAACCTTCTCGACGCTGTCCTTGATCAGAGATTTGATCTCCTTGGCGGCCTGTGCACTGCGACCTGCCAGATTGCGCACCTCAGCTGCCACTACAGCAAAGCCTCTGCCCTGCTCTCCGGCGCGTGCCGCTTCCACGGCCGCATTGAGCGCAAGCAGATTGGTTTGGAACGCTATCTCATCAATCACGCCAATGATGTCGGCGATTTTCTTGGAGGCGGTATTGATCTCGCTCATGGCTGCCACAGCCTTGTGCACAACCTTGCCGCCACGTTCGGCCTGATCCCTTGCTCCAGATGCCAACTGGTTGGCCTGGCGGGCGTTGTCGGCACTCGACTTTACGGCGGAAGTCATCTGTTCCATCGCGGAGGCCGTCTCCTCCAGGGAGGATGCCTGCTCCTCGGTACGCTGGGACAGATCAGTATTGCCCTGGGATATCTCGCTGGCGGAGGTGTTGATGTTCACCGCTCCTTCACGAATCTGGCTAACCATGTTGTTCAGATTTTCCACGGTATTGTTCACATCCTCCTTGAGACGCCCAAATAGTCCGTGATACTCAACCTCGATATTGCCCGTCAGATCACCCTGGGCCAGTTGCTGGACCACATCGGCCACATCCGTCATGCCCTTCTCGCTGACATCCATCAGTCCGTTAAGTAGTATTGCCAACTGTTGGAAGAAGCCGGCAAAACGCGATGTGTCGATACGTTTGGAGAACTCACCGAGTCCGGCATCGGCCACCAGAGTGCGAATCTGCTTCTCCGCATCCTTCTGCTCGGTAATATCCTTCCACTCCACCATGTTGCCCATGTACTCACCTGAAGGACCGCAGATCATCGTGGCATTTACCTCGAACTCCAGATCCAGAACCTTGATCTCGGCTTTGGCAGGCAGGCGGCTTCGGTCTTTCAGGAGGGCGCGCTGATGCGCCGGATTGCGATGGAACTTGTCAATATTCTGCCCCAGCAGATTCTCTGGGTCGAAACCCGAAAATGCCTGACGAAGCTCCTTTGCGCGGTTGCGGAACATGGCCATCACGGACGGATTGGCATATACAATATTCAGATCGTCGTCGCACAGCATCAGGTTGGACGTTGCACCATCAATGGCTGATTGCAACCGTGCCACCTCCAGCTCTTTCTGGCGTTCCTGCGTGACATCGGACCACTCCAGAGTATTACCGATATAGCTGCCCTTGCCATCCATGATGGCCGTGACGTTCAAGGAAAAACGCAGAGTACCCACCTTTATGTCGGTCTTGAACGGCAGGTTGTTCGGATTCGCAAGCAGACGACGCTGATGAATGGGGTTGGCGTGAAACTGGTCAATACAGCTGCCCACCAGTTTGCTGACGTCGAATCCCGGATAGATGTTGCGCATCTCAACCTGATTCCGGCCCAGCAGCTCCAGAGTTGCACGGTTTGCATAGTTGATCACGAGATCACGATCCACCATCATGATGGCAGTCATCGCGCCATCCACTGCCGAGCGCAAGCGGTTCAGTTCTTCAGCCTTTTCGTGATCAAATGCCAGCTCTGCTGTCTCTAACTTGTTGGTCATACCCATGTTGGTGATCTCCGCAATTGTGTTTGTATTCGTGTACGCACTCAGCATTATGTTTCCCACCGTGGTCAACGCTATGCGCCAGGCATTTTCCATTTCAGCATTCCAGTGCGCACCAGCCATCTCGGCCATTACCTCCAACAACGTGGAAGCAACTGGCTCGTAGTGTGCCTCCAATGCTCCATATACCTCATGACGGGCACCAAGCTCCTTCAGGGTCTTGCTCAACACCTCCGGTTTGCGCAGGTTGTTGACTACCAGCTTCAGTGACGCCAACAGTTTCTTCTGCTGTGACGCAGGCTCGGTGTTTGCAAACAGAGGACGTACCGCAGGGAAGCGAAAGAATAAACGATCATAAAAGCGAGCTACGAGTTCCTCTGCTCGAGGTGCCAGCAGATTGAAGCTTTTCTCCAGCAACTCGATGTCGCGGTCTTGTCCGGACAAAGGAGTACCTTTTTTCGCTCTCTTCGACGCATTGACTGTCTTGACTGTTGCGGGTGGCTCCTCGTAGCTGCCATTCGCCCGGCCATCATCGTGCAGCCATGCCAGAGGATCATCGCCCATCTTGGAGTCTGGTTTTTCTGACATTTTGCTCACCTTTTTGCCTTGGCAGATTCCTGCCGGTTGATGATGTCCATCGTCAAGTCCCTGTATTCCGCCGCACTCGCGGAGTTGGGTTTGTATTCGAATATCGTTTTGCCGAAACTCGGACTCTCTGTCAGTGCTACTGCTTCACTGATGCGTGTTCGCAGCAACTGCTGCGGAAAATAACTGTGAATCTTGCGCTCCACTTCCCGGGCGTGACGTCGACGCTTCTGGAAGCGCGTCAACAGAATCCAGTTGTGTGTCGTTCTGGCCGTTCTGGTCTCCAGCGTTTTGATTATCCCCATCAACCGGGACAATCCGGCCAGTGCCAGGTAGTCACCGGAAACTGGAATCAGTAACTCCTTTGTTGCCAAAATGGCGTTCATACCCAGCAGTCCAGAAGATGGCGGGCAGTCGATGATCAGATAGTCATAACCTGACACCTCGCGCAGCGCGTCACGCAGTAACCAGCCCCGCGCCGCTCCCCCGCTGCTTAACCCATCAACCTCGTTCAGTCGCGCTCCCGGAGATACCAGGTCAAGTCCCTTGCGTACTTCAACAGCTGCGCTATGGATTCCGGCTTCCCCGCGCAACACCGTATCCAGATTGATCGCGGTCGGCGCTGCTCCCAAAGAGGTACTCATGTGTCCCTGTGGATCCAGATCCACCGCCAGTACTCGCCAGCCCTTCAATGCCAGGCCGTGGCTGAGATTGACCGCTGTAGTCGTCTTGCCGACACCACCTTTCTGATTCATTACAGCAATGGTGCGCATGACTCCTCTATTCCATTACCTGTTCGGCTTCCAGTGCGCCAGTATTGAGTAGTCGATCGATATCCAACAGGATGATCATTTTGCCTTCGACGGTTGCCAACCCCTGCAGGAATTGCTCATCCACCACGGAGCCGAGATCCGGTGGCGGCTGCAGATCCGAGGTCTTGAGGCTATAGACCTCGGAGACGGCGTCCACCACGATGCCCATGATGCGATCCCGGCGCTCTCCCTGGGCGCGCACCACGATCACCACTGTGGTGGGGCCGTATTCCAACGGTTGCATTGAAAATCGCTCGCGAAGATCGATTATTGGCACGATCGTTCCTCTCAAATTGATGACCCCGCGCAGGTAATGCGGTGCATTCGGAATCGCGGTCGTGCGCGTCCAGCCTCTGATCTCCTGTACTCTCAGGATGTCGACGCCGTACTCCTCGCCAGCGAGAATGAAAGTCAGAAATTGATCTCCTTCTCCGCCAGTGCCGGTGAAATCATTGGCCTGTGGGTGCGCCGGGGTGGTGCCTATATTCATGCCCATATTCATGTCGATATCCTCATGCCGCCTTGATCTCTTCAGTACGAATTGATCGCGTCAATCCCAAGTTGTGTCGCGATAGACTGATGATTCCGGAGACATCCAGAATCAGAGCGACCGTGCCATCACCGAGTATTGTTGCGCCTGACAATCCAGCCACTTTTTTGAAATTGGTTTCCAAAGCCTTGATCACAACCTGTTGCTGGCCCAGCAGGTCGTCTACCACAAGTGCCGCGCGTTGGCCTTCAGTCTCCACGACCACCAGTAGAGAGTCAGTCAATTGCTTCGAATTGCCTATATAAGTTCCCAGCAGTTCCTGCATGAACAGGACTGGAATATATTCATCGCGCAATCTGTAGACCATTCCGCGACCGGCGACAGACTTCACAGAGTCCTGCTGCACTTGCAAGGACTCGACGATGGAGATCAGCGGAATGACATAACTCTGGTTAGCTACTTCGATCAGCTGTCCATCCATGATCGATAGTGTCAATGGCAGACGGATTATGAAGCTGCTGCCATGGCCCTCGCGGGAGAGTATCTCCACCGATCCACCCAGCGCCTTGATGTTGCGGCGCACCACGTCCATGCCAACGCCACGACCGGATAGATCACTGACGGCGTCGGCGGTGGAAAAACCTGCGGCGAAGATGAGGTCATTGATCTGCTCGTCGGTCAAGGCCTGGCCAGCAGGAACCAGACCACGCTCAACCGCCTTGGCCAGAATCCGTGCCTTGTTGAGACCGGCGCCATCGTCGCTGATTTCGATCACGATGTTGCCGCCCTTGTGATAGGCATTCAGGTGCACGGTACCAACAGCCGGTTTACCAGCAGTCACTCGCACATCAGGAGTTTCGATGCCGTGATCTACTGCGTTACGCACCAGATGCACCAACGGGTCGGTGATCTTTTCCAGCACATTCTTGTCCAACTCGGTCTGTTCGCCCGTGAGTTTCAGCTTGAGCTGTTTGCCCAGGGATTCACTCAGATCGTGAATCATGCGCGGGAAGCGATTGAAGGCGAAGCTGATTGGCAGCATGCGAATGCTCATCACATTCTCCTGCAGCTCACGAGTGTTGCGTTCGAGTTGTGCCAGACCTTCGAGCAAGCCCTCTATGCATTGCTCGTTGGTTCCAGACTGCAGTTTCAAACCCAGCTGACCAAGCATCGATTGAGTAATGACCAGCTCCCCTACCATGTTGATCAGTGCATCGATCTTGTCTGTGTTGACGCGAATGGAACCGCTATCTCCACGATTGCGATTGGCCGTTGGCGCGACTTTCTCAACAATCGCTGAATCCTGTATGGTGCTACCTGGCCCTTCTTCTGGCACATCAAGATGTGCATGCAACTTTGAGTTCTCCTGAGGCATCGTTTCTGTGAACTCAGACAAAGGTTCTATAGTCAGTTCGCACTGCCCGTCCACCCACTCGAAGACTTCGGCAATTGAATCTCTCGTAGTATCTGCCTCAAGCAGGATTTCCCACGCCAGGTAGCACTCCTCTGGATTCAAGTCATCGAACGACGGCAGGCCTGCCGTGTGGCAGGTAACCTTAATCTCACCGAACTCTTCCAGCGCCTGCAACAGGCGCAGCGGATCATTGCCGGAGCGCATGACGTTAACTTCCGGAATGAAAACGATGCGCCAACCATTGCGCTCGGCGGAAGGTTGGCGTGATGTGTTTTCTGCTGAACTTTTTGCGAATTGATCGGAAGTTGCCTGGTCGCCGACGCCGCTCTTTAGTGAGGTCTCGATGTCGCGTCCTATTGCAGCAACGCGTGCTCGGTCCAGAGTTGTTCCATCCCGCGCCGCTACGAGCATCGACCGCACACAATCCACTGACGCCAGCAACAGGGTCACCATCTCAGGCGAGACAAGTCTACGGCCAGCACGAGCTTCGTCCAGAAGGGTCTCGACGCCATGCGTGAAGTGAGCAACCTCGCCGAATCCAAAAGTGCCAGCGCCTCCCTTGATCGAGTGCGCCGCTCGGAAAATTGCATCGATAGACTCGCTATCATCCGCACTCAGCGTTAACAGCAAACTCTCCATGGTGTCCAGTCCCTCGAAGCTCTCTTCGAGGAAAGTCTGAATAAATTGACTGATATCGATGCTCATCCGACTCACCCGAGAACGCGTTTGACTGTGGCAATCAGTTGATCAGGACTGAAGGGCTTGACGAGCCAGCCCGTAGCCCCGGCAGCACGACCTTCTTGTTTCTTGTCGGTCCCCGCTTCCGTAGTCAGAACGAGAATAGGGGTAAATTTATAGCTGGGCAGCGCACGCAACTCGCGCACCAGTGTAATGCCGTCCATCTCTGGCATATTCACATCCGTGAGGACAAGGTCCACTTGGCCTGCCTTGGCTTTTTGCAAACCTTCTGTGCCATTGCGTGCTTCCACAACGTCGTACCCGGATTGCTTCAATGTGAAAACCACCATCTGTCGCAAGGAATTGGAATCATCAACTGCGAGAATTTTAGTCACGATATAGTCCGTTCAGGCATGGGTTGGGTTGTTCATTTATAGGTAATAAGTGAGTTCAGGGTGTCGCTCAATCCGATGCGCTCTGTGGCGCTGCGCAGGGCTGAGGAAGCGGAGTGAAACTCTACGTTTAGTCCGCGAAGCTTTGCCGCTTGTGCGAACACCAGCAGCAGTTGCAAGCCAGCGGTATCAACTTTCTTGACTTGGTCAGCCTGCAGAGAAATTTCGTCGCCTTCCAGCAAAGCTTGCAGCATGTGTTCGTGCAGATTATCGCAAGTGCCGATATCAACAGCGTCCTGTAGAACAATATTCTTCATGGTTTTCTGACCTCGAAATGTTGCAGGTGACTATTTTTTGAGCTCATTGCTGATCCTGGAAAAATACTTGTCACTTGTCACTTGTCACTGGACATCGACTCGGGCATTTCAAGCTTTAACAAATACCTCCAATTAAAGGATGCGCGCATGATATTTTTCATTCCTGTAGTCATATTCCTACACGGTGCAGGCATTTACTCTTATTTAATAAATAAAAGATTATTTATTGTAGGGGAAGGATTGCACGGCATCGACGAATCGAAATTGATGAGAGACGAATAAAAGATAAATAAGATGATTCTTATTGATTTCAATCATGGTTTGTAAGAATTATTTCAATTAACAGACTGTTCAGAAACCAGATTTGTGAGAAAGTTCTGCCGTCAAGTTTCTATAAATATAAATATAAATATAAATATAAATAAACCAAAATGCGCGGTGAAATTCTTCCTCAAGCCTCAAGATTGCATTGGTCAGTTACCGATGCGTTGGATTCTCATATCTCTGCCGACAACCCAATTCGAAAGTTGCTGACTGGTGACGCGGAAAGATCTAACCGTCTTTCCAGATCGTATTACTGTCATTAACCTTTAATTTCTTCAGCTGCCTGTATAGACCGTTATAAGAGTCAAATATGAAACCCCAAAATCCTCCTCCGATGGCGGCCCACGATTCACAGTTGATCTGGAGGATGCTTCACCCCGGACGAAATTCCCTGTCGGCATTCGTAAGCACTTTGGCGTCCCTGCTGGTGATCGGCTTGCTGGTCGCGGCTACCCTGTTGCAACAGGGGTATGTTGTATTTGCAGTGGCTTTCCTGCTGTGTGCCGTGACGATTGCGCTTGCGCTTGCCTGGTATCGCATCACAGCGGTGATGAAACAGTTACGCAGAACCGATGCCATGCTCTCGCAGTGGCGCCAGGCGTTTTTCTCGGCCCACTGGGGGATCGCACTGGTCAGTGCCTATGACCATAAGCTCATTGTCTTCAACTCTGCCTTTGCCGCACTGCATGGTGGAGAATATGTAACGCTGTTTGGACTTTCCCTGAAAGACTTCATTGCTCCCAGGAAGATGAAGGAGGTGATGCTCAGGTTTGAAACTATTCTGGAGCATGGACACTGTCATTTTGAAACCGACTATCTGTGCAGTGACGGCAGCACTCTGCCGGTGCTGATCGATGCCAGTGGCGTCCGCACTGAAAGTGGGGCCACGGGTTATCTGGTGCTGAACGTTCTGGACATCAGTGAACGCCGGCTGGCCGAGCGGAAACTGCGCGAGAGCGAGTCGGACCTGGCCCAGGCCCAGGCTCAGGCTTGTTTGGGCAGCTGGCGCCTGGATGTCACCACTAATGATCTGGTGTGGTCGGAGGAGTGCAGGAGGATTTTCGGCGTCACGACGCCGGATCCGCTGACCTACGAATTCTTTCTGAACGCGGTTCATCCGGAAGACCGGCAGATGGTTGACAACAGCTGGCAGGACGCGCTGCGTGGTCGGCCCTATGACATTCAGCACCGCATTGTGGTAGCAGGCGAGATACGCTGGGTGAGAGAGAGAGCGAAACTGATCTTCTCCGCAGACGGTCAGATGTGCAACGGTTTGGGCACCGTGCAGGACATCACGGACATGAAGATGAAGGAACTGGAGCTTGTCCGCTCCCGGCAGATGGTGCGGGAACTGGCCGCCCACAACGAGCGAATCCGCGAGGAAGAGCGCGGCAGAATTGCCCGCGAACTGCACGATGAGATGGGCCACTGGCTGATGGCGTTGAGTCTCGATGCAGCGCTGTTGCGAAGGCGAGTTGAGTCCACTGATTCGGAGCTGAACCTGGCACTGTGCAAGATGAAGAGCAATATCGACAAAGCGATCAAGGTTGTCCGTGAAATCGCCTCCAACGTCCGCCCGGAGGAGTTGGACGCGGGACTGATCCCCGCAGCGCGGTGGCTGCTGTCGAGCTTCGAGGAGCGTACCGGTGTCCGCTGCATGCTGGAGACTGAAGTTGATGACTTTCATCTGGACCAGGCCCGAACGATCAGTGCGTTTCGCATTCTGCAGGAGTCTTTGACCAATGTGGCCCGTCACGCCTTTGCCACGCAGGTAACAGTCACCATGGCGCGCGACAGTCGCGAGTTCACGATGATTATTCGTGACGATGGCGTTGGGTTTGATGTGCAGGCAGTCAGAGAGAATCCGGGTTTCGGACTGATGGGCATGCGCGAACGCGTTCTGATTTTTGGTGGGGCGAGTTGCATTCAAGCTGAGCCAGGGGGCGGCACCAGTGTCCGTGTGCGCATTCCACTGGTGGTGGCAAGATCAGACCAGGAAACACGGGTATGATTCGAATTCTGGTAGCAGATGATCATGCGATTGTGAGGCAGGGCTTGCATCGTATTCTGGCCCTGGCGGAGGACATGGAAATGGCCGCAGAGGCGGAGAACGCCCGGGAAGTGCTTCGCCAGGTCGAGTCTGGTCGATTTGACCTGCTGTTGACCGACTTGAATATGCCCGGTACGACAGGTGTGGAGCTGATAGGAAGGGTGAGAGCGCTGCGTCCACAAATGCCAATACTGGTGTTGTCGATGCATAATGAGCCTTATATGGTGAATCGTGCCATCACCGCCGGAGCCAGCGGTTACCTGACCAAGGACAGCGACCCCGACATGATCCTCGCCGCCATTCGCCACTGTGCCAGGGGACTGCACTACATCCATCCGGAGCTGGGGGCGCGGATGCTGTTCGGTGAGCAGCAGTCCCAGGGTCAGGAACCCCATGAACGACTTTCGAAGCGGGAAATGCAGGTGTTCCTGCTGCTGGCCAAAGGATTGTGTATCAACCAGATCAGCGAAAAACTGTACATTTCCGGCAAAACCGTCAGCACGCACAAATTCCGCATCATGCAGAAGATGGGGCTGGACTCCGTGAGTGAGCTGGTGCGCTACGCTCTGCGCAATCATCTGGTTGAGCCATGATGCCGCAGGTTGGCATCCCCTTAAGGTCCATCGAGGGTTATTACCCATAGGCCGAATCAGTCTTTTCCTACAGTAATTGCCGAAGTTTGCCGATTTCCTTGGGATTGAGGGTGCCAGATGATCGTTGGCTGTTTTAGATGCTTGCCAGGGGTGGCGAGAGTTTTCAAAAAGCATTAACGCAAAGTAAGAGCAGATACTCTCGCGTCATGTAGGTCAGAAACGTATGGGCAACAACAATAAAAAACTCAGATCGGATTATATACTTTTAAGCAGCCGCGGTTTTGGTGGTCGCTCCCCGTTTGATCGGATGGGACTGGTATTGATTGCGATAGCCCTGCCCGTCTGGCTGCTAATCTCGTGGTTCAATGCCACCAATCAGCTGCCCGCGCAATATTTCCATTTACTCTGGGTGCATTCGCTGTTGGAGATGGTTGGCGTTTTGGTTGCCGCAACCATCTTTGTGGTGGGCTGGCAGGTACTCGACACACAGCGCAGCCATATCGCAGAGCTGCTCGCCTGTGCGGCTCTTGCCGTTGCTGTTCTCAATGCCGGACACCTGTTGTCGAGCCCTGAAATGCCCGCGTTCATCGCTCTGAATAATCCACACAAGGAAATGTTGTTCGCGTTGATGGCGAACTTCATCGTGGCTGTGGCGCTGCTGGGGTTTGTGCTGATGCCGCAGGAGCAGGACGAGCTGCGTTCTTCCTCCGAATACTCGCGGTTCTGGTTTCTCCTGGCTACAGTCCTGTTCCTGCTCTCAGTCATCCTGCTGATTGAGTACCGCCCAAACTGGTTTCCCACGAGCTTTACGGCCGAAGCGGGAGGAAGCGGTTTCAAGCTGGCAGTGGAAGGCCTCATTATCGGCATGCATGGACTCTCGTTACTGGTCATCGTGCGGCGACGCGAGCGGATTCAGGTGAACAATATCGCCGTGCTGATGATTGCCATTGCTCTGCTGGCTATCGGGGGGCTGTTCGCCATGAGTTTCACCAGCGTGCAGCATCCCAGCAATATTGTTGGTCACCTTTATAGCGCAATCGCTTACGTCTATCTTTATCGAGCCATCTTCCTCGACAGCGCACAACTTCTTCCGCTGGCGCGCCTGCGCCGCATCTACAGTGCCATGAATCTGTTTGTGCGTCGTCAGGAAGATCTGTTCGAGAACGCTCCGGACGGAATCCTGACTGTTGATGGCACGGGCTGCGTCGTCAGATTGAATACTCAGATTGAGCACATGTTCGGTTATTCAAGATCGGAGTTGCTCGGGCAGTCGCTGGAGAGGCTGCTGCCAGCCACCATGCGTGAGCGCCATGCTGAATTGCGTTCTGCATACATGCGTGCACCGACGGGACGGCCGATGGCCTTGTCTCGAGGTTTGGTCGGCAGGCGCAAGGATGGCAGCGAAATTCCGTTGGATATTTCTCTGGGCAAACATGGCGGTACCGCTGGTACTGAGATAACTGCCTTCATTCGCGATGTGTCCGAGCGGCGCGAGATGGAGTTGGCGATGCAGCATCGCGCCACCCATGATGCGCTTACGGGCCTCCCCAATCGGGCGCTGCTGCAGGACCGTCTGGATCGCTGTCTGGTTCAGGCTACCCGGCAGAAGTCCGGCTGTGCACTGATGATGCTCGATCTGGACAACTTCAAGGACATCAACGACGGATGGGGTCACAGCACCGGTGATGAACTGCTGGTGGCGGTGGCAGGGCGCATCGGCGGCACATTGCGCCAGGGCGACACTGTCGCTCGCTTCGGGGGAGATGAGTTCGTGATCCTGGCGGTCGAGGTTGGCTCTCAAGAGGCCACAGCAGCCATTGCCGACAAGGTGATCAGCGCTCTGCAACCGGTCTTCTCAATTGGTGGACACCAGTTTCATGTGACGGCCAGTATCGGTGTCGCCAGCTTCCCGCAGGATGCCCGGGATGCCGAGACTTTGATGTCCCATGCGGACATCGCCATGTATCGCGCCAAATCCATGGGTCGCCACGCTGTCTGCTATTACGATGAAGACATTGGTATGACGATGCAGAAGGCATTGCGCTTGAAGGAACAACTGGCCAAGGCGCTGAAGATGGAAACCTTCGAGCTCTACTACCAGCCACAGTACAGTGTGGCTGATGGACAGATATGCAGTTTCGAGGCCTTGCTGCGCTGGCAGGGGCCGGATGGCGAGTGGATTTCGCCCGAGGTCTTCATTCCCCTGGCGGAGAGCAGCGGGTTGATCATTCCGTTGACGGAATGGGTGCTGCGCAAGGCCTGCCAGCAGATTCGTGACTGGGCAGAGCTGGGTTTTTCTTATCGCATATCCGTGAATATTTCAGCGCTGCATTTCCGTCAGGAAGAGAGACTGCTGTCATTGGTCAACCAAGTACTGACGCAGACCGGGGCAGATCCGCACAGTCTGGGGCTGGAGTTGACCGAATCAGCATTGATGGACAAGCCGGAGGTAGTCGCGCAGGTGCTGTCCGAGTTGGTGGCATTGGGCCTGCACGTGTCCATCGATGACTTCGGCACCGGGTATTCCTCTCTCGCCTCCCTGCAGATGTATCCTTTGCATACCCTCAAGATCGATCGCAGCTTCATGCGCGACTTGCACAGCAATGCCAAGAATGCCGCCATTGTCTGCGGGCTTGCCAGCCTGGCCCGCAGCCTCGGGCTGAAAGTGCTTGCCGAAGGGGTAGAGACAGCCGAACAGCTGGCCATTCTGCGTCTTTGCCAGTGTGACGCCATCCAGGGATGGTTCATGAGTCCCGCCCTGCCGGCTGCCGAGTGTGAAAAACTGCTGTACAGCGCTGGCAAGACAGAAGCAGTTTGCAGCTAAGCTTGCGACAGAATGTCAGTCTTTGAAGCCCTTGCCGACCACATATACTTCGCGAGACCGTGCGCGGGAAGCATCAGGCTTGCGCACGACCACCTTGTCGAAACAGGTACGCAGATCCTTCAGGAATTGTTCATAGCCTTCGCCGTGAAATATCTTGGTGAGAAAACTGCCGTTGGGCTTGAGGGTTTGACGCGCCATGTCCAGTGCCAGTTCAACCAGATACATTGAGGAAGCCTGATCAGCCGCGTCCACGCCGCTGATGTTGGGTGCCATGTCTGATATCACCAGATCGGCTTTCTCGCCGTTCAGCGCGGCCATGATCTGATTGAAGACTTCCTCTTCGGTGAAATCGCCCTGAATGAATTCTGTGTGAGGAATCGGGTCCATGGGCAGTATGTCAGATGCAATCAGCTTGCCCTTGCTGCCAAGCAGCGGCGCGATGATCTGTGACCAGCCACCAGGAGCGGAGCCCAGATCGAGCACTGTCATGCCGGGGCGCAGCAGCTTGTCCTTGTCGAGTAGCTCGATGAGCTTGTAACTGGCCCGTGAGCGATAGCCGTCCACCTGTGCCCTCTTCACATAAGGGTCGTTGACGTGTTCTTCCAGCCAGCGGTTGCTGCTCTTGGATCGGGCCATGGGTTGGGATGCTCGGTGCACTTGTTCGGGACGCGAAGCATAGCAGCTCGCAGGTCCATGTGGGAGCGGCCTTGGCCCGTGATGGTTGTGTGGAGAAGCGACAATGAGCGCCCGGATGAGTACAATGCCTGCCAATTCAAACCTCTGCCGGAGCCACCGGCCAGGACCACGCCGTGATTCGCATTACCGAACTTGCCCTGCCATTGGGGCATCCCGCCGACGCCCTGCGCCCGGCCATCGTTGCCCGCCTCCGGATCAGCGCCGACGACCTGCTCGACTTCACTGTGTTCAAGCGCAGCTACGATGCCCGCAAGAAAAACAGTGAAATCACCTTCGTCTACATTGTCGATGTGGATGTCCGCGATGAGGCGAAGCTCCTCGATCGGCTTGCCCACGACAGGAATGTGCGACCAGCTCCCGACACCAACTACTATCCCGTGGGGCACGCGCCTGAAGGGTTGACTGAGCGGCCAATCATTATCGGTTTTGGCCCCTGCGGTCTGTTTGCGGCACTGACACTCGCGCAGATGGGCTTCAAACCGATCGTGCTGGAGCGAGGTCGTGATGTTCGCACCCGCACCAGGGACACCTGGGCCCTGTGGCGCAAGAACACACTGACGCCAGAATCGAACGTGCAGTTTGGCGAAGGCGGAGCTGGCTTGTTCTCTGACGGCAAGCTCTACAGTCAGATCAAGGACCCGAAGTTCTACGGCCGCAAGGTGATGCATGAATTTGTGCGAGCTGGTGCACCGGAAGAAATCATGTTCGTGAGCAAGCCGCATATCGGCACGTTTCGACTGACTGGCGTTGTCTCCACCATGCGTGAGGAGATCAGAACGCTGGGTGGCGAAGTGCGCTTCGAGAGTCGCGTGTCGGATCTGCTGATGAATGACGGTCGCATTGAAGGCGTGGTGCTGGCCGACGGCGAAGTGATCCGCAGTCGTTACGTGGTGCTTGCTCTGGGACACAGCTCCCGCGATACGTTTCGCATGTTGCACCGACGTGGGGTGTTCGTCGAGGCCAAACCATTCGCCATTGGTTTCCGCATCGAACATCCGCAGTCGCTGATCGACAAGGCCCGGCTTGGCAAGTATGCGGGACACCCGGACCTTGGTGCCGCCGATTACAAACTCGTGCATCACGCGAAGAACGGTCGTGCCGTATACAGCTTCTGCATGTGTCCCGGCGGTACCGTCGTGGCAGCGACTTCCGAAGAAGGCCGCGTGGTCACCAACGGCATGAGCCAGTATTCGCGCAACGAGCGTAATGCCAATTCCGGCATTGTCGTTGGCATCAATCCGGTGGAAGATTTTCCAGGTGGACCACTGGCAGGAATCGAATTGCAGGAAGCGCTGGAGTCGCGCGCATATGAGCTCGGCGGCAACGACTACTGTGCGCCTGGTCAACTCGTTGGTGATTTCGTGCGTGGCAAAGCATCGAAAGAATTTGGTGAAGTCGAGCCTTCTTACAAACCTGGAGTTCGTCTGGGCGATCTGGCGCCTTCATTGCCGAAATACGCCATCGACGCTATTCGCGAAGCGTTGCCGGAATTTGGTAAACAGATACGTGGCTTCGATCGCGACGATGCCATTCTTACAGGAGTGGAGACTCGCACGTCGTCGCCAGTCCGTATCACTCGCGATCATGAGACACTGCAGAGTCTCAATCTGCGCGGTCTGTATCCGGCAGGTGAGGGAGCAGGCTATGCTGGTGGAATTCTGTCGGCTGGCGTGGATGGAATCAAAGTGGCTGAAGCACTGGCGAAGGCGCTGCTGACGGATCTGCTAGCCAGTGAGCTTGCACCCGGCAAACCTGAAGGAGTCCAATGATATGCGTCTGAATCTTGATGACATCAAGAAACTCCAGCAAAAGAAATACCGCAGCGAGTTCGGTTTTTTTCTCGCCGAGGGCGAACATCTCGTGCAGGAGTTGGAGAAGGCCGCGCAGCACAACGAAGCGCTGCAATCCAGCGAGCTGTACATCACGGAGCGCTATGAGCACTGGCGCACGGATTTGAAGACGCATCTGATCAGCGCAAAGCAGATGGCGCAAATATCCGACACGACAACGCCCCAGGGAATCATCGCGCTGGTGCCGATGAGTGCGCTATTGGCGACGCCCCCTACAGCGCGTGAGCGCACGATTTATCTGCACGAAATCCAGGATCCCGGCAATCTCGGCACTGTGCTGCGTACACTTGCCTGGTTTGGCAACATTCGCTGTCTGCTCAGCCCGGACAGTGTTGATCCGTTCAATCCGAAAGTCGTGCGCGCCAGCATGGGCGCAATTTTTCACGTACCTGTTGAAGTGGATGTTGCGTTGGAACTGCTGACAGAGCGCTTCAGCCGCATTGCCTGTCTTGATATGGAAGGCAGCAGTGTGAGCGCTGCAGCGTTCCGAAAGTTTGATTGTTACGTGTTTGGCAACGAAGCGCGCGGTATTCCGCGCACGGCACTGGAGAACCTCGGTGCACAGCCATTCGCGATTGCTGGCAGTGGCGTGATCGAGTCGCTTAACCTCGCCTCTGTGGTGAACATGTGTGTGTACGAATTGAATCGCAATTCCTGATTTATCACTTTACCCGAAGGACAACAGAACAATGCCCAAGAGCAGAAAGTACGACATGCGAGTGATTGAAGCCGACGGCACCTGGAAGGCCGAGATTGTGCGCCGCGCTTCCGCGAAAAAATCTGTGGTATCCAAGACTCAGGATGGGTTTGTGACAGAAGCGGATGCCAAGGCCTGGGCGGAGAAAGAGCTTGCTGTATTTCTGGAACTGAACGAACACAACAAGCGCAAGAGAACGTAGTCCGTTCGTCTCCCGAGTTGACTTTCCTCCTTCAAAAGTTCATGTTCTGCACACTTCACGCGCCCACTTTTCGCGTTCAGTTGAAGCGTTCAGGGGCGCAGTCGTCAAGCCCATCACATGTATTGAGAGTCGAGGTTGATCATGCACAAGAACAAGATCCACGCTGAATCAAATGGCCTGCTGCGTAAGGCGCTGGCGGGCGCATTGCTTGCTGCCCTGCCAGGCATCGTGTTTGCCCAGGCTGGCGCACGAGGCCCTGCCGAGCATGCGAATGTCACTCCGGTGAACAATCTGCCTAACCCTTACGAGACAGTGCGTAATTGGGGCACGCCGCCGGCAGGCAGAACCTGGGGTTCAGTGAGCGCCATCAATATCGATATCGACGGTGAGAGTCTGTGGGTGGGCGATCGCTGCGGAGCCAACTCTTGCGCCAATTCTACCGTGGACCCGATTGTGAAACTGGACAAGGATGGCAATCCTGTTCTGAGCTTCGGTGCGGGTCTCATTCTTTGGCCGCACGGGATGGACGTGGATCGTGAAGGCAATGTTTGGGTGGTGGATGCGCGCTCTGCCAATGCTGCGGAATTGGCTGCAAATCCTGCTGCTGCTGGCAAAGGCCATACTGTTCTGAAATTCAGCCCTACTGGCCAACTGCTGCTGACGCTGGGTACTGCGGGCGAAGCCGGCGATCCGCCCACGCATTTCACTGAGCCCAACGATGTGTTGATCGCTCCCGATGGCAGTATCTTTGTGGCAGAGACTCATGGAGCACAGTTTCAGGACGAGCCTGGACCGAACTCCAAGAGCCGTATTTCCAAGTTCGCGCCGGATGGCACATTCATCATGAGTTTTGGCGAATGGGGCTTCGAGGATGGCCAATTGCGCTCACCTCACTCGCTGGCCATGGACTCCCAGGGTCGGCTGTTCGTGGCAGACCGTGGCAATCGCCGCATCCAGATTTTCGATCAGCAAGGGGGGCACATCGATACCTGGTATCAGTTCAGCCGCATCAGCGGACTCTACATTGACGCGAACGACATGCTCTATGCCATCGATTCCGAATCGGACCAGAACTACAACCCCGGTTGGCGCAAGGGGCTGCGTGTGGGCAATGCCCGTACCGGTGAGGTTCTGTATTTCATCCCGGAACACAACTCTGAAAGACCTACGGGCATGGGCGGTATTGGGGCGATGGGTGAGGGGGTTGCAGTGGCGGCGGATGGGACTGTTTATGGTGGCGAGGTGGGTCCGGTACAGGGGCTTACCAAGTTCATTCCGCGTCTGATCGATTGATTCAGCGGACTATCTGCCCTCAAAAAAAGCGGCCGGGCAGAGACTGCCCGGCCAAGCAAACCAAACGAACGAGGTTGGTCTTCATGTCGGGGAGAAGGTTAACCCAGTGCACTGGTGCTGCCATTGACATAGATCATCAAATGGCAGCGTTGGTACAAAGTCTGGGGAGGATCAGCAGTCGGCAGGTTTGACGCGGGCCACCCCTTTCAGGGCGGCCATATCCAACACATGAATTTCCTTGTTGTCCACGGTCAGAATATTCTGCTTCTGCAGACGACTGAAGACACGGCTGACTGTTTCCAGAGTAATACCCAGATAGCTGCCGATCTCTGCACGGGTCATGGGCAGGCGGAACTGCGTTGCTGAGAGTTTGCGGCGGTGGTTACGACTGGAGATGCTCAGCAGCAGCGCGGCAACGCGCTCTTCTGCATCGTTACTGCTCAACATCGTGAGCATCTGTTGGTCCTTCACAATCTCCTGTCCCATCAACCGGAAGAAACGCCCTTGCAGAGAGGGAATCCTGGCACTCAGCTCTTCCAACTGGTGGAAAGGGATTTCGCAGAAAGAGCCGGTCTCCAGCGCGATGGCAGAATTTCCATGTCGATTGCTGCTTATTCCATCCATGCCGACGATCTCTCCGGGCAGGAACAGGCCTGTGACCTGCTCGTCACCTTCCCAAGTGCTCTTGAAGGTCTTGAAGCTGCCTGCGCGAATGGCGTAGATGGCATTGAACACATCACCTTCGCGATAGAGATAATCTCCTTTGCTCAGAGCACGACCGCGCTTGACGATTTCGTCCAGGCGGGTGATCTCCTGAGCGTCCAGCGCAATGGGCAGGCACAGCTCGCCCAGTCGGCAGTCGCCACATGAAATGCCAGGATTCGTATGGCATACCCGTGCGCGCGACTGCATACCTGAATCGGTTGTAATAGCCTCGTTGATTGCTTTCACATTGCTGCCCCGGGATGGATAGAGGTTGTGGCGCCTATTGTCACGCTAATTGCCCTCCCCGGGCAACGACTATTTCCATTCACAAAAGAGGCTATATGGCGCGGGAAAACAATGGCCTGAGGGGGGTGCTTCTCTGTAGATACTCATCAAACGCCATACAGAGATTACGTAGCAGTAGGGTGCCTTCGGTAGTGACTGTCATATGCTTCGGATCAACCCACCTGATCAGACCGTCACGCTCGAACTGCTCCAACTCGTGCAGCGTCGCGCTGAAATGCTGTGCGAAGTCGATGTTGAACTCTTTTTCGATGGCGTCGATATTCAGGGATCTGTAGCAGGTCAATTGTTGAATGATCTCGCGGCGCAGAACATCTTCCAGTTTTGACACCAAGCCTCGTTCAATGGGCAATTGGTTTGCGTCAAGTGCCTGATAATAGCGTTCCAACTGCACGGCATTCTGAGCAAACACAAACCCCGTGCTGCTGATGGAGGATACGCCCAGGCCAACCAATTCCTGCGACTTCTCAACGGAGTAACCCTGGAAGTTGCGACATAACTTGCCTTCTGCCTGCGCCCGAGCAAGCGGATCATCCTTCTTCACAAAGTGATCGATACCAATGTATTCGTACCCCGCTGCTGTCAGTGTACCGATAATGGTAGTCAGCATCTGCAGTTTCACACTGGCAGAGGGGATATCTTCGGCGCGGATGGCTCTTTGCGCGGGAAAGCGCTCAGGCAGGTGCGCATAGTTGTAGTAGCTGATGCGATCAGGGGACAGTGCGATGACGTGGCGCAGGGTTTCGTCGATGGACTCCAGTGTTTGCAGAGGCAGGCCATAGATCAGATCGAAATTCAGCGATCGAAAGCCGCAAATGCGAATGGCGCTGACCAGCGCGCTGATTGATGCAACTGATTGCTGCCGATTGATGGCACATTGCACGTCATCATCAAAGTCCTGAACACCCAGACTTATGCGATTGAAGCCCAGTCCGCGCAGCAGTTGTATGCGCGCAAGATTGACAGTGCGCGGATCGACTTCGACGGAATAATCCCGGTCGGCATGATTGACCAGATTGAAATAGTGAGACGTGTGATGAATCAACTCTGTCATCTCTGCATCGTCCAGAAAAGTCGGTGTTCCCCCTCCCAGATGAAGTTGGGTGACGGGCCGCTGATGCAGATTGGTTTGCAGCCGCAACAGTGCCATCTCCTTGCGAAGATGATCGAGATACTTGCGTACTGCAGAGGGGTTGCGGGTGATGACTTTGTTGCAGCCACAATAAAAGCAGGGTGTACTGCAGAACGGAATATGGATATAGACGGAGATCGGATCGCTGGGCAGTGCTGCATAGCCCCGCTGCAGCAGGGCATCAAGGTAGACCTGCGCTGTTAATGTCTTGAATTCGGTAGCGGGTGGGTAAGATGTGTAACGCGGTCCAGACCTGTCATATTTCTTCAGCAACTCGCCGATGCGTGCAGAGGAGAGCATGGTGTTGAGCTGATAGCTGTCAATTTGGTGGTTCATGATGGCAGGCTGTGGTAGGTGCATAGGGCGGCAGTTTAGTGCAGCCACTACTGAGTGCCATGACATACATCAATGAAAGTGAGCGATGCTGTGACATTGAACGCTGTGCAAGTTCTCAACAGGCAGGCGGAAATTCTCAATGGGATGGCATCGAACCCTTGCCTCTGGAATCGACCAGGTCGACAATTCATGGCAACCGATATGTTTCAGCCAATTCGCCAATCCAGGAGACTGCCGTGACAGCTTTGACTTTCTACACCAACCCTCAGTCCCGCGGACAAATTGTGCGCTGGATACTCGAAGAAACCGGTGTTCCCTATGACACTGTGGTGCTGGACTATGGCACCACGATGAAAGCTCCCGAGTACCTCGCAATCAATCCGATGGGCAAGGTGCCGGCGATCAGGCATGGCAACACAGTGGTCACCGAGGCCGCCGCCATCACCTGGGGCATGATGTTCGGCACTGTCGAGAAGCGGCCAGGATTCGAGGCCTGTGCGGCGCGCCTGCAGACACGTCCAGCCGCCCAGAGAGCGCAACAGATTGATGCAGCGCTGATGAAGAAATGAACGCTACAACAGCACGCTACCGACGCGAACAAACGCGTGGCGAGGAACTGGCCAACAGCATCAGTCACGGTGTGGGACTGGTAGCTGCGCTCGTGGCGTCGCCGTTTCTTCTGACGCGGGCGGCGGAACTCGACGATGCAGCCTTCATGGTGGGCGTTGTCATTTTCGCGATTGCCATCGTCTTTCAATACCTGACGTCTTCTCTTTACCACGCCTTGCCCGTCGGCAAACTCAAGCAAGTGCTGCGCGTGATTGAGCATTCCGCGATCTTTGTGCTGATAGCAGGGACCTATACACCGTTCACACTGGGAGTGCTGCGCGGCCCCTGGGGTTGGACACTGTGCGCGATGGTGTGGACTCTGGCATTGGTGGGAGTAGTGCTGAAGTCCTCCAATCGGTTGTTCCACCCACGCCTGTCCAACGCGCTGTTTCTGCTCATGGGCTGGCTGATTCTGGTGGCAATCAAACCGATGCTCGACAACGTGCCGGTTGCTGGATTGTTATGGCTCCTCGCCGGTGGCATTGCCTACACGGTCGGTGTTGCTTTCTACGCGGCCAGTTCACGTGTGCGTTATGCACATTTCACCTGGCATCTGTTCGTCATGCTGGGCACTGCGTGTCACTATGTTGCTGTGTATGGATATGCTGCTTGAGCGATGTACGATAGTGAAATGCAAATGTTTTCTTGTATGAGAATAAGGATGAAGTATGACCATTGAATCGCAGGCTGATGTAGAAGGGCTGCAAAAAACAGGACGGGTTGTGGCCCGAACACTGCAGCGGATGCTGGAGTTGATCGAGCCCGGCATGACAACGAGGGAACTGGATGCGATTGGTGCGCAACTGTTGGTGGAGTCGGGTGCGCGTTCGGCGCCGCAGTTGACGTATGGCTTTCCGGGAGCGACCTGTATCAGTATCAACGAGGAGGCCGCGCACGGCATTCCTGGCGACAGGATCATTCTTGGCGGGGACATCGTCAATGTGGATGTCTCGGCCGAGCTGAACGGTTATTTTGCCGACACGGGTGGCACGCGCATCGTGCCTCCGGAAACGTCGTTGAAAACCCGCCTCTGTCATGCGGCACACACCGCGCTGGAAGAAGCCATGAAGCAGGCGCGGGCAGGACGCCCACTCAACGGGATTGGAGCTGCGATCGAACGTGTGGCACGCAGACACAAGTTCCGCATCATCGAGAATCTTGGCAGCCACGGTGTCGGGCGAGCGCTGCACGAAGAGCCGGAGAGCATTCCCGGCTATTACGACCCTGCCGATAAACGCGTCCTGAAGGAAGGCATGGTCATCACCATTGAACCCTTCCTTTCAACGAGAAGCCGTTGGGTGGAAGAGGCCGATGATGGTTGGACACTGGTAGGTGGGGCAGGTAATTTGTCAGCACAATACGAACACACCATGATCATCACGCGGGGAAGTCCGATCGTTGTGACCGTGCCATAGCAAAGATGTCTCCGTTGCACTGGAAGAGCTGAGCGGGATTTTCTCAGCACGATTGATCGTCAGTCATCGGCGCGGTCACAGTTATCGGTTGTACCGTGAGTTCACGTGGTCGCCAACGCACCTGCGGGCACGGCAAACCCGGATTTCCATGCTAGAATCCTCCGGCCGTTTGGCCAACCCGGAGGATAACCCGCCAATGCTGTTGATGATCGACAACTACGACTCGTTTACCTACAACATCGTCCAGTATCTGGGCGAGTTGGGAGTGGATGTGCGGGTCTATCGCAACGATGCGTTGACTATCCCCGACATTGAGGTCATGGCCCCGGATCAGATTGTCATCTCCCCTGGGCCGTGTACGCCCAACGAAGCGGGCATATCCGTGGCTGTGATCAAACACTTTGCCGGGAAGATTCCTCTGCTCGGCATCTGCCTGGGTCATCAGGGCATCGGCCAGGCGTTCGGTGGTGATGTGATCCGTGCGAAGAAGGTGATGCACGGCAAGCTCTCGGATATTTACCACAACAACAAGGGTGTGTTCTCTGATCTGAGCAATCCCTTTACCGCTACCCGTTATCATTCGCTTGTCATCGACAGCAGGACTCTGCCCGATTGTCTCGAAATCACAGCGTGGACCCAGGACGAGCACGGCAATTTCGATGAGATCATGGGCGTGCGCCACAAGACTCTGGCAGTACAAGGCGTGCAGTTTCATCCAGAGTCGATTCTCAGTGAGCACGGTCATCAATTGCTGCAGAATTTTCTCGACGCTCGCTAGCAGAACGAACAGAACAGGAATAAACAATGGATATCAAAGCTGCCATTCGCCATCTTGCTCAGGGCAAGGACATTGCCACACCGGAGATGATCACGCTCATGCGCGAGATCATGTCGGGGCAGGCCACTGATGCACAGATCGCCGCGTTTCTGGTGGCATTACAAATGAAAGGGATACGTGCATCTGAACTGCTCGGCGCCGCTACCGTGATGCGTGAACTGGTGACGCGGGTGAATGTTCCTGACAAGAAAAATCTGGTGGATACCTGTGGCACCGGTGGCAGTGGTACCGATACGTTCAATATTTCCACGGCGGCCGCAATGGTAGCCGCGTGTGCAGGTGCGCGCGTTGCCAAGCATGGCAATCGTGGTGCTACCAGCAAGAGCGGCAGTGCCGATCTGCTGGAGGCAGCAGGTGTCAAGCTGAGCATTGGCCCGGAAGGTGTTGCACGGTGTATCGAAGAAGTGGGTGTTGGATTCATGTTCGCACCCGGGCATCACAGTGCGATGAAGCATGTTGGTGGTCCGCGTCGTGAGATCGGTGTGCGTACTATTTTCAATCTGCTTGGCCCGCTCACCAATCCGGCTTCCGCCCCCAATCAAGTGTTAGGCGTGTTCAGCGCCGACTGGATCGACGTGATGCTGGAAGTGCTCAAGACCCTGGGCAGCGAACACGTGTTGCTGGTGTCGTCCGACGAAGGGCTCGACGAGATCAGCATCTCAGCTGACACCCGCGTGGGAGAATTGAAGAATGGCAGCGTGACGCATTACAGCATCAAGCCGGAGGACTTTGGCATCCGTCGTCGCGACGGTTATGCGATGTTGCAAATTGGCAGCGCGCAGGAAAGTCTGGCGATGGTGCGCCGTGCTCTCACCTATCAAGACGAGGCGGCGGCCGACATCGTGGCACTGAATGCCGGTGCAGCAATTTACGCCGCGAATCTGGTCAACGACATTGGCAGCGGTGTGAGTCGGGCGCAGGCAATCCTGCGCAGTGGCGCAGCGCTGCAGAAACTCGAAGAGCTGGCCGCGTTCAGCTCCAGTCTGTGAAGGAAGCGAACGCAGCATGAGCAAGGCAACCATCCTCGAAGACATCATTGCACAGAAATATCGTGAGATTGTGCAGGACAGTCAGCGCACGAGTCTTGTTGAACTGGAGCGCGCCGCTGCAAAAATCAGCGACAAGCGAGAGTTCATCGGTTCATTGCGGACCCGCATCGTCGCACACAAACCTGCTGTGATCGCGGAGATCAAGAAAGCATCGCCGAGCAAGGGATTGATTCGGGAAGACTTCGATCCGGTGACAATCGCACGTCAATACGAAGCAGCAGGCGCTACCTGTCTTTCGGTACTGACAGATCGGGAATTTTTTCAGGGTGGCAATGAATACCTGCAACAGGCCCGCAGTGCCTGCACACTGCCGGTCATCCGCAAGGATTTCATGGTGGATCGCTATCAGATTGCAGAGGCCAAGGCGCTTGGTGCTGACTGTGTGTTGTTGATTGTGGCGGCGTTGACGCCAGAAAAGTTGCGCGAACTTGCCAGCTACGCGCAGAGCATCAATATCGATGTGCTGGTGGAAGTGCATGACGAGATAGAACTGGAAATCGCGTTGGCGACAGGTTTTGATCTGATAGGGATCAACAATCGCAACCTCCACACCTTCGAGACCAGTCTGGAGACGACCTATCGATTGGCGGAGTTGACACCACACGGGAAGCTCCTCGTGACCGAGAGCGGCATCAACACGGCCGAGGATGTGACGCAGATGATTGCACATGGGATCTACGGGTTTCTGATTGGTGAGACTTTCATGCGTGCCCCGCAACCCGGCGATAAACTCAGGGAGTTGTTCGCGGCTCATGAGTAATCTGCAATCAGGTCCGAGTATTCCTCCGAAGAGAAAAGGCTTGCCACGCCTGATCGCTGCCGCTCGCTATTCCCTGGACGGTTTGCGCTCTGCCTTCGCGTCAGAGGAAGCCTTCCGGCTTGAAGTGCTGGTGTTCGTGATCTTCACCCCGATTGCACTATGGCTGGGGGAGACGGCAGTTGAGAGAGTGTTGCTGATATCTTCCTTGCTTCTGCTGCTGATAGTCGAACTGCTCAACACTGCTGTCGAGGCGCTGGTCAATCGCATCAGTCCCGAGTACCACGACCTCTCCCGCAAGGCAAAGGACATTGGTTCAGCTGCGGTCTTTCTCGCCATGCTCCTTGTCGCTGTTGTGTGGGGTATGTTGTTGCTCTGATCCGCCAATTGGTAAACCTCCCCTGAAGAAGGCCGATAACAACCTGTGGGGGGCGCAATGTCTGCGTCATGGTTCCCAGTGTTACGCGGTGGTTGATGATCTTCTCCAATATTTTCATGTTGTTCTGTCTCCTGTCCTTGATGGCTGGTTCGCTGCTGCTCGCCCGCGTGGCGCAGGAGCGGCAGGAGCAGAACATGATCAGGCTGTATCGCCTGGCAGCACTGGATCGGCGCAGGGCCTCCACGCGCAACGTCATCCGAGCGCTGCAGGATCTGGATGAGAATCCCGAATTGATGCGAATTCTCTATCAGGGATTGAAGTCAGATCTGCTCAGGATTCAGGGGCTCCACCCGGGTCGGGCAGATATCGACTCCGAAATACGGCAGACACAGAATGCGATTTCATCCCTGGCTGAGGAGTCGCGGGTAGACAAGAATGACAAGGGTGGGGGAGATATCTCCGACCAGCGTCGACAGCGTCTGGAGCGGCGTACCAGCCTGGCCAGCGAGCGCGAAATACAGATCAGTAGAGCTTATATCAGCGAGGCGATGGTGATCGTTCGTCGCCTTTATCAACAGCGTCAGGTACGTGCCGAGCAGATGGAGTCAGTGGGTCGCTATTTGAGTTCACTGGGGGTGACTGTGGCAGTGAACTCTTATCTGTACATGGGCGAAACTGCTCTGCTGCAGGGAGACAAGATCAAGGCGCTTGGCTCCTACAGAAAGGCAGAACTGATGCTGCAGCGCGGCGGCATGACGGGCCGTGAACGGATGGAACGACAGGGCTTGATAGAGGCCCGCAAGCACGAGTTGATGGCTCAGAGCACGAATGAGCATGGACTGTTGCTGCTGGCTTCAGGTGAGTGACGTGCGGTGAGGCACAAGGCGTGACACATCGGGCCTCATGTATCTCATTGGCAATTCAGCGAGTGCCATAGACCACTATGGTCTTGCCCTTGACGGAGATCAGCTCCTGCTCTTCCAGCGTCTTGAGTACGCGACCCGCCATTTCCCTTGAGCAATTGACAAGGCGGCCCAGCTCCTGCCGGGTTATCTTGATCTGCATGCCATCCGGATGCGTCATTGCATCAGGTTCCTTGCTGAGTTCGATGAGGGTGCGGGCGATGCGACCCGTCACATCGTAGAAGGCAAGATCACCTACCTTGCGGGTGGTGTTGCGCAGGCGGTGCGCCATCTGTTTGCCAATGGTGAACACGATTTCTGGATGCAGACGAATGTAGTGGTTGAAGTTTGCGTAGCTGATTTCGGCGATTTCGCAGGCCGAGCGTGCACGGCACCAGGCACTGCGCGCTTCCTTCTGCTCGAACAAGCCCATCTCCCCGAAGAAGTCCCCTGGATTCAGGTAGGCGATGACGACTTCCTTGCCATCGTCGTCTTCCAGTACAACGGATACTGAGCCCTCTATGATGTAATAGAGCGTGTTGCAGGCATCGCCTTCATAGATGATGGTGGCGCGATTGGGATAGCGGCGACGGTGGCAATTGGTCAGGAAATTATCCAGATCCTTGATATGCGGCGTGATGGCCATTAGCGCCATGTTGTTATTCTCCTCAATGGCATCGCGAAAAGTCTTGCAGCAATCAACAATGGTGATCGGCAAGGTCGAACGGCGTGCAATGTCGCAGATGTATATCACATTTTCGGCTTTATTGTGAATGTCTGCGCGCTTCGTGCTGACAGCCAGTCTGTGGTAATCTTGCGCCTCGATTAGACGGAGGTCGATCACCGCTGGTCAAAGCCCGCGCAATGATAGCGGAGTAACGCGGCCTCTGAATACATACATGTGTATATAGACAAGAGAGTAGATGATGAAGGCGACAGTACGCTGGGTAGACGGAGTCATGTTTCTGGGCGAATCCGGCAGCGGTCATGCAATTGTGATGGAAGGGCCTGAGTCCAGCGGTGGTCGCAACATCGGCATTCGTCCGATGGAGACGTTGCTGCTGGGTGTAGGAGGATGTTCTTCCTATGACGTGGTGACTATCCTGAAGAAGGCGCGTCAGAACGTCTCCTCCTGTGTATGTGATCTGACGGCAGAGCGCGCTGATGCAATTCCAGCCGTGTTCGAGAAAATCCACATGCACTTCCGCGTCAGTGGCAAGGACTTGAGTGAGAAGCAAGTAGAGCGGGCGATTGCTTTGTCTGCGGAGAAATACTGTTCAGGAACCATCATGTTGGTGAACGGTGGCGTCGAGATCACGCACGACTTCGAGATCATTCCTGACTGATCTTCAAATCCTGTAAGCCAGTTTCTTCATCACGACTGACATGAGTGTCATGCCGAGTTTTACGGGCATGGGCAGCTCGGCTCCTCCTGCCTGCCTGGCAGTTTCCCCGTGGACCTTCTCGTCAATGAGCATTTGCTCCAGTACGGCGCGGCTGCGTTCGTCCTGAGCGGGTATCTGCTCGAGATGATCCTGCAAGTGATCGCATACTTGCTGCTCAGTTTCTGCCACGAATCCCAGGCTCCACTTGTCACCCGCCAGTCCGGCTGCTGCACCCAGTCCGAAGGACAGGGCATACCATGCCGGATTCAGATAACTGACATGACTGTCCAGCGCCTGCAGGCGGTCTTCGCACCAGGCCAGGTGATCCACTTCTTCCTGGGCTGCATGTTCCATGGCGTCGCGGATGTCGGGAAGGCGAGCGGTCAGAGCCTGACCCTGATACAGCGCCTGGGCACAGACTTCCCCGGTGTGGTTGATGCGCATGAGGGACGCAGCCTGCTGGCGCTGCGCATCGCTCAGATCCGCTTCCTGCAATGTACCAGCGGGAGAAGGACGCCGTGCTGTGCTGCTGCCAGGTACAAGTGTGCGCAGCGCCTGATCGAACTGGACAATCAACTGATCCAGTCCATTCAATGCGGTGCCACCTGCCGTTGTGCGTTCTGCCGTGTGATCATTTGTCATGATGTTGTGCGTTCTCCCGGGCAATGGCGCGGTAGGCGATATCACGTCGGTAGTAAACCTTGTTCCAGTGGAGTTGTGCAACCAGCGCGTACGCTGCCTGCTGCGCTTCTGTAACTGTTTTGCCCAGCGCGGTCGCGCATAGCACACGACCGCCGTTGCTGACCACGTCATCTCCGCTCATGTTCGTGCCTGCGTGGAACACCTTGCGGTCCGCCAGAGTATTCTCTTCCAGCCCGCTTATCACATCGCCCTTGGCGCAGGCGTCGGGATAGCCGCCACTTGCCAGCACCACACCCACTGCCGGGCGCGGGTCCCAGTCTGCTTTTGCGGTATCGAGCCGACCGTCCAGCGCGGCATTGCACAGAGCAATCAGGTCTGACTGCAGGCGCATCATCACAGGCTGGGCCTCGGGGTCGCCGAATCGGCAGTTGAATTCGATGACATTCACATCACCGTTGTCGGAGATCATCAGACCAGCGTAGAGGAAACCGACATAGGGATTGCCATCTGCTTGCATGCCGTTGACGGTGGGCATGATGATTTCTTTCATGACCTTGGCATGCACGGCGTCAGTGACGACAGGAGCGGGAGAATAAGCACCCATGCCACCGGTGTTCGGTCCCTTGTCGCCATCGTCACGGGCCTTGTGATCCTGGGAAGTCGCGAAGGGCAGTACGTTGGTACCGTCCACCATGACGATGAAGCTGGCTTCCTCGCCTGTCAGAAACTGCTCGATCACCACGCGGTGACCGGCATTGCCGAATTTGTTGCCGGAGAGCATGTCCTCGATGGTTGCGATAGCTTCCGCCACAGTCTGCGCAATGATCACACCCTTGCCGGCAGCCAGACCATCGGCCTTGATGACGATAGGTGCGCCTTGCTCACGGACATAAGCGACCGCCGGAGCGATCTCGGTGAAGTTGCAATAGGCAGCAGTGGGGATGCCGTGTCTCGCGAGAAAATCCTTGGTAAAGGCTTTGGAGCCTTCCAGTTGAGCCGCTTTTCTTGAAGGGCCGAAACAACGCAGACCATGGCTGGCGAAGTAATCCACTACGCCTGCCACCAATGGTGCTTCTGGTCCGACAATGGTCAAGCCAACCTGATTGGCCTTGGCAAAGGCGACCAGTGCGGGGAAGTCGAGTGTGTCGATGGCAACATTCTCCACCCCCTGCTCAAGGTGAGTACCGGCGTTGCCTGGTGCGACAAAAATCTTCCCTGCCTGTGGGGACTGTCGCACGCGCCATGCCAGTGCATGCTCACGGCCACCGTTGCCAATAATCAATATATTCGTCATGTCATCATCCTGATCGCCATTCGGCAGTATCGCGAACCAGTGTCGCGAATTTAGTGGCAAGAGTTAGTGACGGAAGTGTCTGACACCGGTGAATACCATGGCCATACCGGCTTCGTCTGCCGCCGCGATCACTTCTTCGTCACGCATGGAGCCGCCCGGTTGAATCACGGCGACGATGCCGGCCTTTGCCGCTGCATCAATGCCGTCACGGAAGGGGAAGAATGCATCGGAGGCCATCACTGAGCCACGTACTTCCAGATTCTCGTCGGCAGCCTTGATGCCCGCGATACGCGCGCTGTAGACACGACTCATCTGACCCGCACCGATACCGATGGTCTGATTGTTCCTGCAGTACACGATTGCATTCGACTTCACGAATGTGGCCACCTTCCATGCGAACAGCAGATCGGAGATTTCCTGCTCGGAGGGTTGGCGCTTGCTGACGACCTTCAGGTCTGCAGCGCTGATCTGATGAATATCGCGATCCTGCACCAGCAGTCCGCCGTTCACACGTTTGAAGTCCCACGCTGCCAGCGGACTGGATGGCCATTGTCCGCAACTGAGTACGCGCACATTTTGCTTTGCCGCCAGTACGGTCAGCGCCTCTGCAGAAACGGTGGGTGCAATGATGACTTCGGTGAATTGACGGTTGATGATCTCCTGCGCCGTTGCAGCATCCAGCTCGCGGTTGAACGCGATGATGCCGCCGAAGGCCGAGGTGGGATCGGTCTGGAAAGCGAGTTCATAGGCGTGCTTGATGCTGTCGCCAATCGCCACGCCACAGGGGTTGGCGTGCTTCACGATGACACAGGCCGGTTCGCTGAACGATTTCACGCACTCCAGTGCAGCATCGGTGTCGGCGATGTTGTTGTACGAAAGCTCCTTGCCCTGGTGCTGCACAGCGGTGCTGATGCTGGCTTCCTGTGGATTTTTCTCCACATAGAACGCTGCCTTCTGATGCGGGTTTTCGCCGTAACGCATGTCCTGGCTCTTGATGAACTGGCTGTTGAAGGTGCGAGGGAAGGTGTCCGGTGCAGCGTCGGCAGTGTTTGTCACGAGTTTGCCGAGGTAGTTGGCGATGGCGCCGTCATAGGCTGCCGTGTGTTCGTAGGTGCGCACGGCCAGATCGAAGCGCGTGCTGTCGCGCAGGGCTCCTCCGTTTTCCTTCAACTCTGCAATGATCCTGTCGTAGTCAGAGGGATTCACGACGACGCCGACCCATGCGTGGTTCTTGGCAGCAGCACGCAGCATGGTAGGCCCACCGATGTCGATGTTCTCGATCGCTGTGGGCAGATCGCAATCCGGCTTCGCGACAGTTGCCTCGAACGGATAGAGATTCACGACGACCAGGTCGATCGGAGGAATATTGTGTTCCTGCATGACTGCCTGATCGATGTCGCGGCGGGAGAGAATGCCACCGTGCACTTTTGGGTGCAGCGTTTTTACGCGGCCATCCATCATTTCAGGAAAACCGGTGTACTCGGCGATCTCGATGGCGGGAATATTCTCGGCACGCAGGAGCTTGTAGGTGCCCCCTGTGGAGAGGATTTCGACACCGACGTTGTGCAATGATTTGGCAAATGACACAACGCCGGTCTTGTCCGACACGCTGATGAGGGCGCGCCGGACTACGGCTGTTTTGGCTGTGGACATAGTAGGGAAGGTCTGTCTGTCAATTAACAGGATCGGGGTCCCTTGCGTGCAATCCTGTCAGAGATTATCCGGGTACATCACAACAATCCGTGTTGTTTCAATTTCTTGCGAAGGGTACCACGGTTCAAGCCCAGCATGATAGAGGCCTTGCTCTGGTTGCTGCCGGTGTGACGCAACACCGCTTCAAGCAAAGGACCTTCGATCTCGTTGAGTACGAGTTGGTAGAGATCCACCACGGTTTCATCACCGATATGAGAGAAATATTGCTGCATGGATCTTTCTACGTCCTTGCGCAGACCTGCAGGCTGATGATGAATCGGCGTTGCGCCATTCCCGATGCTGGTGTGATTGTTACGGGGCGTCATGTTATCCATGGTGCTCATGCTGTTGCTTCCTTCCTGTTGATCCCAATGTTGTTATTGCCAACGGTGCTGTAGCCAGTGTTGCTGTCAGGTTTCTGATGGATAAGAGCGTCGAAATAATTTCTGACACTCTCCAGTTGTTGCTCGGGAGAACTCAGTTGATTGAATAACTTCTTGAATGCATATGTCTCGTCAATAAGTCCGGTGTACCAGCCCACATGTTTGCGAGCAAACAGCACCCCCTTGAACTCGCCATAAAGCTCGTAGAGCTGGGATATGTGTTTGAGCAATATCCGTTGCACCTCTTGCAGTGGACTCGCAGGCAGATGTTCACTTGTGTCGAGGTAGTGATTGATCTGTCGAAAAATCCAGGGATTGCCCTGCGCTGCCCGCCCGATCATGACACCATCCGCGCCGGTGTAGTCGAGTACCTGACGAGCCTTTTCCGGCGTGGTGATGTCGCCATTGGCAATCACGGGAATGCGGACGGACTTCTTGATAGCCGCGATGGTGTCGTATTCGACTTCGCCCATGAAGCGGCACTCACGTGTTCGGCCATGCACGGTAAGCATCTGTACTCCGGCATCTTCGGCTATTCGTGCCACCTCTACGCCATTGCGCGATTCGGGGCACCAGCCTGTGCGAATCTTCAATGTCACAGGCACATCGACGGCCGCGATTACGGCGTCGAGTATTGTCTTCACGAGCTGTGTGTCTTTCAGCAGCGCGGATCCTGCTGCTTTCTTGAGCACCTTCTTGGCCGGACAACCCATGTTGATATCGATGATGTCCGCGCCGAGATCGACGTGCAGGCGTGCTGCATCGGCCATCATCTGTGGATCAGATCCAGCGATCTGTACCGACTCGAGTCTGCCGACCGCTGAGCGCACCAGGCGCGCGCGATTCTTGTCGCTCTCCCACAGATCCGTATTGCAGGTGATCATCTCGGCCACAGCAAGACCTGCGCCTAATTCAACGCACAGATCGCGAAAGGGCTGGTCTGTAATGCCTGCCATTGGCGCCAGAATGACGCGATTAGCCAGGATGTGAGAGCCTATGTTGATCACTGATTGCACAGGTTGTCGCTAATGAAAGTTCGCTAACAGGCTGAATTTCTCAGGGTTTTCGACGCGGTCAATCATAGCGATGCGGATGCACCGGTGAAAGGAAAAAATAGGGTACAAATGCCGAATGGATTATAAGGATAAGGGGCGTCAGCCGATTCAGAATCCAGTAAGGGGAGACATCGGGCTAAAACTGACTTCATAGTTGATGGCGGTGCTGCCAGGGTCCATGACTTCAAGGGTCACCTGCACCGGCGCTCCGGCCGGCATCATGTTCATGCTGGCGATGTCTGCTGGCAGGTATTCTTCGGGAGTAAAGCGGCGCTCGGCAACGACGACATCGTTTACATCGGTGAAGCGCAGGTTCAGTAGCGGGAAAGGTTGCGCGAATGTTGCGTTGTTACGAAACACAAGATTGACGCTCAGTGCATTGGCGATTTCTGTGTGACTGCGTACGACCAGGTTGTCGCTGCTGATTGAGCGAATGGCAACCATTGGTGGCAATTCACAACCCAGCAGGTTGCAGACTCTCTCCAGCGATGCGCGAACACTGGCGTTCTGGCTCAAGTCGTTCATGTTGTACCAGACAAACTGGGCCAGCAGACCCGCTGTCAGTACGAGTGCCAGGACGCTCATCAAGAAAATGTAACGACCACGTCGCTCTGGTGGTTGCCAGTGTAGCTCCAGTGGATCAGAGATGTCTCTGGCAGCAGCAAGATTTTCGGGAGTGAAGCGGGTGCGTACACCGAGATCGTCATCAAGGCTATGCTCGTGAAACTCTGTGGCTCCAAAAGAAGGTAATTGCTCTTCCTCCTCGAATACCTGCGGGGGGCTCTCCTGATATGTGTCGGACTCCTGCATCAACTCTTCTTCATGTTCAGTGTGTGTCTCTGAGTACTCCTGTGCCGATGGGGTGTCTTCGTCGAGCAATTCCCAGATTGGTTGGTGTTCGGAGATCGAGGGGTCGTGACGATTGGGAAGCGAGTCGGCAAGATCGAGGGTGAAGATGTTATCCGCAAACTCTCTTTCGAAGTCTTCATCATCCAGTGGCAACTGCTGTTCATCTTTCTCGAGTAGATGCTTCACTTCCTCTACTGGCACAGGAACGTCCACCGTGCGCAGATCGGGAGATGGCAGCAGGTTGTCGTCGGCGACGAATATCTTCAGGCATGCACCGCAGCGCACCATGCCCTCTGCGGACTGCAGTTGTGTAATACTGGTCCTGAAGCAGGTCATGCAATGGGGGCATTGTGTGATGAATAGCGCCATAGAGTCTGACTTCGTCCACCATGTATGGAGTGTGAAATTCGGGAAGGGGGCAGATCAGCGTCGAACACCTTCCACGCGAACCCATTCGTCACGCGTTACCGGGGCAAGCATCGTAAAGAATTGTTGATAGCTGTCCATCAGTGACTGCGTCTGCTGAGAAAGAACGCCGGACAGAATCAGTTTGCCGCCGGGCTTGACCAGCGCCGCTATGACAGGCGTCAATTGCTCAAGAGGCCCGGACAGGATGTTGGCAACCAGCACGTCTGCTCTGGGATGGTCCGTCACTCCCGGCAAGTGTACGCTCAGATGCGCTGGAATTATCTGATTCAATTCACGGTTGCTCTGCGTGGCAATGATCGCCTGCGGGTCGTTGTCGATGGCTATCACCCTGCCAGCACCGAGTAGTACGGCGGCAATCGCGAGCACCCCTGAACCACAGCCATAGTCGATGACAGTCTTGCCCTGAAGATCCTGTTGGTCAAGCCATTCGAGGCAGAGCGCTGTCGTCGGATGTGTGCCAGTGCCGAATGCCAGGCCAGGATCGAGCATGATGTTCACGGCATTGGGTTCGGGGGGAGTTTCCCAGCTGGGGCATATCCAGACACGTTCGCCAAAGCGCATGGGTTTGAAGTCTTGCATGCAGACTCTTTCCCAGTCGGTGTCGGCCACTTCCTCGACGACCACCTCGTCAGTGTCATCCAGGTGTGCGCGGGCGCGCAGATTGGCTACTACTGCCAGGATGGGCGAGTCGTACTCGAAGAGACCGACAACTTCCGTGTTGTGCCAGATCGGAGTTGTGCCGGGGTCAATCTGAAATACCGGTTGATCTTCGCCGTCCTGAAGCGTCACCGATACAGCGCCGAGCTCGGACAGCAGATCTTCGACAAGTGCTGCGCGAGCTTCGGGGACTCTGATTTTCAGCTGCTGCCACGGCATATCAGGCTCTTGTTGCGCGCGAGTGTTGTGATGCGATTGAAGGCGTCACGAACATCACTTTGTGGGCAACTTGTTATGCGCGGTCAGCTTGTGTTCCAGATAGTGAATGTTGACACCACCCTTCTGGAATTCTGCATCGCGGATGATTTCCTTGTGCAGAGGTGTGTTGGTGCGAATACCATCAATGAGCAGTTCATCCAGTGCATTGCTCATGCGGGCGAGCGCGCCATTTCGGTCTGCACCATAGGTAATCAGCTTGGCAATCAGTGAATCGTAGTACGGTGGTACCGTGTAACCACTGTAGATGTGCGAGTCAACGCGAATGCCGTTACCGCCTGGTGCATGGAACAAATTGATCTTGCCCGGGCAGGGCAGGAATGTCACCGGATCCTCGGCATTGATGCGGCACTCGAACGCGTGACCCGTGATCTTGACGTCGGATTGCTTGATGGAAAGCTTCTCGCCACTGGCGATCTTGAGCTGTTCCTTGACGATGTCGATACCTGTCACCATTTCAGTGACTGGATGCTCGACCTGCACGCGCGTGTTCATTTCAATGAAGTAGAACTGCTCGTCCTGATACAGGAACTCCAGTGTGCCGGCGCCGCGATAGTTCATTTTTTCGCAGGCCTTTACGCAGGTTTCGGCTACTTTCTGTCTGATGTGATCCGGAATTCCCGGTGCCGGGGCCTCTTCTAACACTTTCTGGTGACGACGCTGCATGGAACAATCGCGGTCGCCCAGGTGGATGGCATTGCCTTGACCGTCCGCCAGAACCTGAATCTCGACATGGCGAGGATTCTCGAGGAATTTTTCCAGATATACCACGCCGCTGCCGAAGAATGCCTTGGCTTCAGATTGCGTCACGTAGATGGCCTTGAGCAGTGCAGCCTCGCTGTGCACGACGCGCATACCGCGACCACCGCCACCCGCCGCAGCCTTGATGATGACCGGGTAGCCGATTTCGCGGGCGATGGCCAGTGTGCGATCCTTGTTGTCGTCTATCGGACCGTTTGAGCCCGGCACTGTTGGCACACCCGCTTCGCGCATCACATTGATGGCAGATACTTTGTCACCCATCAGGCGAATGGTTTCCGGGCGTGGCCCGATGAAGATGAAGCCGCTCTTCTCTACCTGCTCTGCAAAATCGGCGTTCTCTGACAGGAAGCCGTAACCAGGGTGGATGGCAACCGCGTCAGTGACTTCGGTGGCGCTGATGATCGCAGGGACATTCAGGTAGCTGTCAGTGGCGTTGGCCGGGCCGATGCAGACGGACTCGTCTGCCAGGCGCACATGCATCAGGTCACGGTCGGCACTGGAGTGCACGGCCACAGTCTTGATGCCGAGCTCCTTGCAGGCCCGGAGGACGCGAAGTGCAATTTCGCCGCGATTGGCAATCAGAACTTTATCAAGCATGGAGTGAAACCTTTTGAGTGAAGTTGAAAACGATCCCGAACCCGTGTGTGTTACACGATGGTGATAAGGGGCTGGTCGTATTCAACCGGCTCGCCGTCTTCAACCAGAATGGCTTCCACAACGCCGGCGTGATCCGCCTCGATCTGGTTCATCATTTTCATGGCCTCAACGATGCAGATGACATCGCCGACCTTCACGTGCTGTCCCACTTCCACAAAGACCGGTGATGATGGCGAGGGTGAGCGATAGAACGTGCCAACCATTGGCGACTTGATGACATTGCCACGCAGTTTCTTGCTGGCACTCTCGGGCTCTGCGGCGGCTGGAGCTGGAGCAGCGGGCGCTGCAGCAGGTGCGGCCGCGGGCGCTTGCATTGGGGCCATGTAGTGCATCTGCTGAGGAACAGACTTGGATACGCGGCTGATGCGTACCGCCTCTTCGCCTTCCTTGATCTCGATTTCCGCTACGTCTGAAGACTCCAGCAGTTCAATGAGTTTTTTTACTTTTCTGATGTCCATAAAGGGCTCTCTTGTCAGTGTGTTGTATTTGTATGTGGGTGTTTAGCGGCTTTTCTTGAGATGCTGCAGTGCTGCCTGCAGAGCCAGATCGTAGCCGTAGGAACCCAATCCTGTAATGGTGCCTGTCGCGATGTCCGAGAAATACGAGTGGTGTCGGAATGCCTCACGTTTGTGAACATTGGAAATGTGCACTTCGATGAAAGGGATATCCGTTGCCAGAATGGCGTCGCGCAGTGCGACGCTGGTGTGTGTGAACGCGGCAGGATTGAAGATGATGAAGTTGATGCCTTCATTGCGGGCGTCATGCAGTCGTTCGATCAGCTCATATTCGGCATTGCTTTGCAGGTGCTGCAGATGATGTCCGGCTTCGATACAGGCATAAGTCAGTCTGGCGTTGATATCGGCGAGGGTCTCGGAGCCGTAGACTTCCGGCTCTCTGCTGCCAAGCATGTTCAGATTGGGTCCGTGCAATACAAGTATCGTTGCCATGATGAAGTGCAATCTCGTTTTTATGAACAACTTTGTTGTCAGGGCTTGTGCAGAGCCAGGGTCGAACGATTCTGTTTCTGAGCAATTTCGGCGCTTTAGCTAATTTTGGCTGCATTTTCTCAGAATATTCTGAGAACTTCATCAAGAATTACCTGCACACTTACAGGCTGAGTTCGATTTCCCTGCGTTGGGGCGGGTAACACAACCCGAGTTCGGAGCAGCCCTGATATTCGATCATCAGCAAAATGGGGCTGGTCTGCATACCTTGAGGAATTTGCAGACGTGCCGCCACCTGACCGTAGTACACCTCGACATCGCCAAAGAACTCATCGTGATGAGCGACCCCTGCTGGCAGTTCCGCCTCCAACGCCTCCATGGAATCCGTATCGGTGCCCAGGGCGAAGGCGAACTTTTCCCGATAGAGGTAGTAGTCCGGCGCGACAGTCCAGTGGACAACAACGATTCCCTGTTCCGGCAAGCTGGTATAGAAGATGAAAGCCTCATCGACGGGGAGGAACTGCGATTGCTGCGCCAACAACCCGCCGCCACTGCCTGGCAGTCCCTGCGCGTATGCTCCGGTCACCACTCCCAGCGAGGTAGTCAGGAACAGGCAGATCAACGCCAGCAAATAGCTGGCGGTACGCTGTCCTGTAGCTGCGTTGCATATCTGCAAGATAAACCTCGGGTTCTGGCTGCTGGGTTCCGCTTATTGATCGTATCGTTCGAACACCAGGCTGGCGTTGGTGCCACCAAACCCGAAACTGTTGGACATGACGCGATTGAGTTTGATGTTGTCAACGCGCTTGAGGGGAATGTTCAGCCCTTCTGCTTCCGGGTCCAGATTCTCCACATTGGCGGCGGCGCAGACGAAATCGTTCTCCATCATCAGCAGGCTGTAAATCGCTTCCTGTGCGCCGGCCGCTCCCAGAGAGTGACCGCTCAAGGACTTGGTGGAGTTCAACAGTGGTGTCTTGTCCCCAAACACCTGCTTGATCGCGCGCAGTTCAGAGACATCCCCGGCCGGGGTGCTGGTACCGTGCGTATTGATATAGTCGATCGGGCCGCTCGCAGTGCTCATTGCCATCTGCATGCAGCGGATGCCGCCTTCGCCGGATGGAGACACCATGTCGTAACCATCGGAAGTGGCACCGTAACCGGTGATTTCAGCATAGATTTTTGCGCCACGGGCGAGCGCATGATCAAGCGCTTCAATGACCAGTACCGCGCCGCCGCCGGCAATCACGAAGCCGTCTCGACCCTGGTCGAAGGCGCGCGATGCCTTGTCCGGCGTTTCGTTGTATTTGGTGGACAGAGCACCCATTGCGTCGAACATATTGGTGAGTGACCAGTGCTCGGCCTCGCCACCGCCGGCGAAAATGACGTCCTGCTTGTTCAGTTGGATCAACTCGACAGCATTGCCGATGCAATGCGCGCTGGTGGCGCAGGCCGAGGAAATGGAATAGTTCACGCCCTTGATCTTGAAAGGGGTGGCGAGGCAGGCGGAGACGGTGCTGCCCATGGTGCGGGTGACGCGATACGGCCCGATCTTGCGCACACCCTGGCTGCGCAAAATGTCGGCAGCTTCAACCTGATCCGCGGACGATGAGCCACCGGCGCCCATGATGAGACCGGTGCGGAAATTGGATACCTGGTCTTCGGCAAGTCCGGAATCCTTGATCGCCTGTTCCATGGAGAGGTAGCCGAATGCGGCTGCGTCGCCCATGAAGCGCAGGATCTTGCGATCGATCAGCTCAGACAGGTTCAGGTCAATCCAGCCAGCCACATGACTGCGCAGGCCCATTTCCTTGTAGTCGGGCTTGAAGCGGATGCCGCTGCGCCCCTCACGCAGGGATTCCAGCACAGTCTGCCTGTCACTACCCAGACAGGAAACGATGCCAATACCGGTAACTACAACGCGTCTCATAAAAACCTCACAACCAGAATCAATGGAAAATACGTCAGAATCTGCTTTCAGGGGTGAACAACCCCACCTTCAATCCGTTCGTAATGTAGATGACCTCGCCGTCGACCGACACTGTACCATCGGCAATTCCCATTACCAATTTCCGCTCGATAACCCGGGTCAGTGACAGCTGATAGACAACCTTGCTGGCCGTTGGCAGGATTTCCCCGCTGAATTTGACTTCGCCTGCCCCCAGGGCGCGCCCCTTGCCGAGGTTGCCCCGCCAGCCCAGAAAGAAACCTACCAGTTGCCACATGGCATCCAATCCGAGGCATCCAGGCATGACAGGGTCTTCCGGAAAATGACACTCGAAAAACCACAGGTCAGGACGAATATCCAGTTCAGCAATGATTTGCCCCTTGCCGTGGTCACCGCCTGTATCGTTGATTTCGACAATGCGATCAAGCATCAGCATGTTGCCGACGGGCAGGCGTGCGTTGCCCGGCCCGAACATGCGGCCATAGCCACAGTCCAGCAATTCATCACGGGTATAAGAGCTCTTGCGAATGTGGCCGTTCATAGTGGGAAGTTCATCTGGATTTGTAAGAAGTTCATGTGTAAATCAGGGTGTTTACCGGCAAATAACGGGCAGAATCTCATTGGCCCGGTTCGCAAAGGCTGCGATATTATCGCGGCGCCGGGAAATAATCGATATTATTTTGCGCGCTGAATCGGGGCCAGGACGCGTTTTCGACGCAGTTGTGGCACACTGTGCGGCCGTTGCGAGTGACGGATTTTCAACAAAAATACCCCGTAAATGTCTGTTGTTCGACCTTTCGGGAAACAGGACGGATCGATGATCATTCCAGTGGTTCTTGCGGGCGGTGTGGGCACACGGTTGTGGCCAGTCTCGCGTCAGCTTTATCCCAAGCAGTTTACTTCCTTGTCCTCTGATCCCACTCGGGATGCGCCCGACTCAGTGCCAAAAACGCTGTTTCAGACTACGTTGTCCAGGCTCGAAGGAGTGCGCGATCTTGGTGCGCCTATCGTCGTGTGCAATGAGGAGCACCGCTTCCTTACCGCGCAGCAGTTGCAGGAATTGGGCATTGGAGGAGCCAGCATCGTGCTGGAACCGATTGGCCGCAATACCGCTCCGGCGGTGGCGATTGCTGCACTGCAGGCCATGCAGATGCAACCAAATGCGATTCTACTGGTGCTGCCCGCCGACCATGCCATACGCGACACGCAGGCGCTTTGCCATGCGATCGAGGTTGGTGAGGGTCTGGCTGCCCGCGGCAAACTGGTCACGTTCGGGATTGTTCCCACTGCGGCAGAGACGGGTTACGGTTATATCCTTCGTGGCGTTGCGGAGGTTTCGGAGGCCTATGCAGTACAGCGTTTCGTGGAGAAACCTGATCTGGCTACCGCGAAGACTTATGTCGACAGCGGAGACTACTACTGGAACAGCGGTATGTTCATGTTCACGGCAGAGCGTTTCCTTGCCGAGTTGGCACAGCACGCACCGGACATCATGGAAGTCTGCAGGAAGGCTTTTGCTGGCATCCAGCCTGATGTCGACTTCATGCGACTGCCCAAGGAATTATTCGCTGTTTGTCGCAGTGATTCCATTGACTACGCTGTGATGGAGAAGACCCGCGATGCGGTAGTAGTGCCACTGGATGCTCAGTGGAATGATCTGGGTGCATGGAATTCGCTTTGGGAAACCTCGGGCAAGGACTCAGCACAGAATGTCCTGTCCGGTGATGTATTCTGTGAGGACGTAAAAGGCAGCTACATCCGCGCCGAGTCCCGTCTTGTTGCTGCCGTGGGCATTGAAGATTTGATCATCATTGAAACGGCCGATGCCATTCTGGTATCAGCAAGAGACCGTGTACAGGACGTCAAACGCATCGTGCAGCAATTGGAGAAGGCGGGGCGGGCCGAGAGCGTCAATCACGTACTGGTGTATCGCCCCTGGGGAAGTTACGAGTCTCTTGCGATGGGCACGGGCTATCAGGTCAAACACATCATGGTGAAACCCGGGGCCTCACTTTCTCTGCAATTGCACCATCACAGGGCAGAGCACTGGATAGTCGTCAAAGGCAGTGCAACGGTTACCTGTGATGAGCGTGTCTTTACCATTCATGAGAATGAATCCACGTTCATCCCGCTTGGCAGCAAGCATCGGCTGCAGAACCACACAACGGAGATGGTCGAGCTGATCGAAGTGCAGACGGGCAATTATCTGGGTGAAGACGACATTGTGCGCTTCGACGACATTTACGGCAGGGCACCTGTTAACACACATTGAATCGAATCGAACTGAAACGAGAGGACTTGCAGACAGATGGACAAGATCAGGAAATGCCTGTTTCCGGCGGCAGGTTACGGTACGCGTTTTCTTCCGGTGACCAAATCCATGCCCAAGGAAATGTTGCCGCTCGTGAACAAGCCCTTGATCCAGTATGGCGTTGAAGAGGCGATGGCGGCCGGCATGAACGGCATGGCCATCGTGACCGGACGCGGCAAGCGCGCCATCGAGGATCACTTCGACATCAGCTACGAGTTGGAGCACCAGATTGCAGGCACCGACAAGGAATGGCTGCTGGGTGACATCCGCCACATCATCAGCGAGTGCACGTTCTCCTACACCCGCCAGATCGAAATGAAAGGGCTGGGGCACGCCATTCTTACTGGCGAAACGTTGATTGGCGAAGAGCCTTTTGCCGTCATCCTGGCTGATGATTATTGCGTCACCGAAGGTGATGGAGTGCTCGCGCAGATGGTGAAACTGTATGAAAAATACCGCTGCAGCATCGTTGCCATAGAGGAAATTCCTCGTGAGGACACCCGCAAGTACGGAGTGATCGCTGGCGATCTGGAAGCGGAGAACCTCTACCGTGTGCGTGAGATGGTGGAAAAACCGGACCCCGCTGTGGCCCCCAGCAATCTTGCAATCATCGGGCGTTATATTCTCACGCCAGACATCTTCGATATCCTGCGGGAGACGCCGCCCGGTCGTAGCGGTGAGATTCAGATTACTGATGCGCTGATGACCCAGGCCAGAATGGGTAACGTTCTTGCATACAAGTTCCAGGGGCGCCGCTTTGACTGCGGCAGTATCGAAGGATTCATGGAAGCCTCCAACTACAATTACACCAACGTATACAAGAGACCGCGATGAAAATTCAGATCAATTGCTTCAAGGCCTATGACATCCGGGGTCGCATTCCCGATCAACTCAACGAAGAGATTGCTTACCGCATCGGGCGTGCCTACGCGGCCTGGCTAAAGCCAGAGAATGTGGTAGTGGGTTATGACATCCGTCTGACCAGCGAGTCGCTTTGCAATTCTCTGACTCAGGGGCTGCTGGATTCTGGCGTGGATGTCATCAACATCGGGCAGTGTGGAACCGAAGAAATCTACTTCGCTACATCGCATCTGAGAACCAGTGGTGGCATCGTGGTCACTGCGAGTCATAATCCGAAGGACTACAACGGCATGAAGCTGGTGCGGGAAGATTCCAAACCCATCAGCGGCGACACTGGATTGAACGATATCAAGGCGCTGGCCGAGGCGGGGGAGTTCGCCCCCTCAGCGAGAAAGGGAACTTTGACTGCCCAGGACACGAAGCCTGCCTACATCAAACATCTGCTGAGTTATGTCGATGTGAAGGTACTCAAGCCACTCAAGCTGGTGGTAAACGCCGGTAACGGCGGGGCCGGTGCCATCGTTGATCTGCTTGAACCGCACCTGCCGTTCGAGTTCATCAAGGTGCATCACAATCCCGATGGACACTTTCCGAATGGAGTGCCAAATCCACTACTTGAGGAAAATCGTCAGCCAAGTATCGATGCGATTCTCAAGCACAAGGCAGATATTGGCATTGCATGGGATGGTGACTTTGATCGTTGTTTCTTCTTTGATGAACACGCGTGCTTTGTCGAGGGATACTACATTGTGGGTCTGCTCGCCGAGAGTTTCCTGAGTGTGCTACCCGGCGCCAAGGTGATTCACGACCCGCGCCTGACATGGAACACCATTGAGATTGCGAAGAAGTATGGCGGTGAAGCGATCCAGTGCAAGACAGGTCATGCCTTCATCAAGGAGCGCATGCGTCTGGAAGACGCGGTGTATGGCGGCGAAATGAGCGCACACCATTACTTTCGCGATTTTGCCTACTGCGACAGCGGCATGATTCCGTGGCTACTGGTAGCGCAGATGATCAGCAAGTCTGGCAAGACGCTTGCACAATTGGTGGAAGAACGTATGGCGGCCTTTCCCGCCAGTGGCGAGATCAATCGCACTATTCATGATCCAGCGGCGCTGTTGAAGAAGGTACAGGAGCGCTACGAAAGTTCGGCGCTGGCGGTGGACTTCACCGATGGACTTAGTATGACGTTTGCGGACTGGCGTTTCAACGTGCGCATGTCCAACACCGAGCCGGTGGTGAGACTGAATGTGGAATCGCGCGCAGACAAGGTGTTGATGGAAGCGAAGACCAAGGAGTTGCTGGGTTTGATGGGCTGACACAATTTCACAGACCGTGAGAGTGGCTCCACTCCATCTTGTAACTCCACTGATCTTCGCTGATAACGCGAAAACCCAGGCGCTGATAGAAACGCAGCGCCGGGTTCAGCTTCAACACGCTGAGGCGCACATTTTTCCCTTTTTTCAGGGCGCTTTGCTGCACATTCTTGAGCAGCACACTGCCGAGTCCTGCGTTCTGTTTTTCCGGCAATACCAGTACCATTTCCAGCCACAGATGGTCCTGCCTTTCCAGCACACTGCAGGCGCCGATATCTGCATTTTCGAGCGAAGCAATGCTGAAACTGGAAGGAGGCAGGTTGTCGTGAAAGCCGTGATGCTGAAAGAGTTCGTCCCAGCCCCAAGTCCTTGTGATGTAGTCCTGCATGGTCAGCTTGAATGTCTCATAGAGCCAGTCCATGTCTGATTTCTGTGCCTTGCGGAAGTGGAGATTGTTCATGATCTGGACTTGGTATCCAGCGGCACTGCCAGGCGACGTTTCCAGCCGAGATGTCTTTCGATTGCGCTGATCATTGCACCGGCAACGTCCTTGCCGGTGACTTCCTCGATATCCTCGATGCGCGGCGAAGAATTCACCTCCAGTAGCAGTGGTCCCTTGCGCGAACGGATGATATCGACGCCTGCGACCTTCAGTCCCATCACTTTCGCTGCCTTTATCGCCAGGCGCTTTTCCTCCAATGTGATCTTGACCGTGGAGGCCGAGATGCTGCGATGCAGATTGGCGCGGAAGTCACCCGCAATGGCCTGACGCTGCATGGCCGTCACCACCTTGCCATCGACCACGAACAAACGCAGATCCTTGCCGTCGGCCTCCTTGATGAACTCCTGTACCAACAGGTTGGCCTGCAAGGACTTGAATGCGTTGATCAGGCTCTCACCCGCCTTGCGTGTTTCTGCCAGCACCACACCGCGACCCTGGGGTCCTTCGAGCAGTTTCACGACCAGCGGTGCACCGTTGACCATGTCGATCAGTTCATCGGTTTCAATAGGACTGTCGGCGAAGCCGGATGTGGGAATACTCAACCCGTTACGGAGCAGCATCTGCAGTGAAAAGAGTTTGTCCCGCGAACTGCCGATGGCTTCCGCCGTATTCAGTGAGTAAATGCCGATACTCTCGAACTGCCGTACCAGTGCGCAGCCGTAAAAGGTGAGATCAGGCCGAATGCGTGGAATCACGGCATCAAGCTTGTTGAGAATCTTGCCGCCCCGGTAATGCACTTCCGGTGCCTCGGCGTCCAGCTTCATGTAGCACTGTTTGATATCGTAGAAGTGCATGCGATGACCGCGCTCTTCGCCAGCTTCCATGATGCGAACATTGCTGGGTAGATCGGGATTGCTTGCCAGCAAGCCGATGTTGAGTCCAGAGCTCTCACGGGTGTGGTTGACGTACTGCTCTTCGAGCATGTTGTCGGGAACATCTCCGCCCAGAAATTCGGCAGCCGGGTCAACAAGGATACGGCCCATCATGGCCTCGCGGCCAAGCAGCATTCGATAGCCCATGGAGTCGCGGTTCGTCAGCGTCAGTTCGATGTCCCAGTTGAGGGAGCCGTGCTGAAGTTGTGTGCGTATCACGTAGCGCTTTTCGGAAATGCCGCTGGAACTCTTCACTACCCGCTTGTCCACCACCTCCGCTTCGCAGCGCACGATGGTGCGGCGATTATTCTGCAAGGGATGAACCTCGAAACTGACCCATGCCACATCTTCGCGTTTGAATGCCTTGATGTTGAATGCGTGAATCGCGGATGTTCTGGCGCCCGAGTCCACTCGCGCCTTGATAGCGGGGATCCCCAGCAGTGGCAGCGAACACCACTCCTCACTGCCGACGATTATCTTGTTGTCGTTCTTCATGTCGCTCGTCGTTTTCACTCTTCGTTTCTACTTCCTGCAATGATTGATCAGGCCATTTGTCGAGCCGTCAAACGTGGAACATGCGGCATCGGCAGTCAGTGCGCCGTAAAGCTTTTCGCTCAATTGCTTGCCCAGTTCCACTCCCCACTGATCGAAGGCATTGATGTGCCAGATGACGCTTTCCACGTATACCTTGTGCTCGTATATCGCGATGAGACTACCGAGATTCTGTGCCGATAGGGTCTGCAGCATGATGGTGTTGCTCGGCTTGTTGCCTGCAATCACCTTGTGCTTCGCCAGCGCTCTTGCGGAGGTTTCATCGCGACCCTGTTTCAGGAGTTCCTGATACGCCTCCTCCTCACTCTTGCCCTGCATCAATGCCTGACTCTGGCTGAAGCAGTTGGCAAGCAGATGGGTGTGTTGATTGCTGTCGGCGGCGTGCACGCTGGTGAGCACGCCGATGAAATCAGCCGGAATCAGATGCACGCCCTGATGCAGCAATTGATGAAATGAGTGCTGACCATTGGTACCTGCGCTGCCCCAGACAACCGGACCAGTGGCAACCTGTACCGGACTGCCATCCACTTCGACGGACTTGCCGAGGCTTTCCATTTCCAATTGTTGCAGGAATGCCGGGAACAGATGCAGAGACTGACTGTAGGGAAGAATGGCCTGACTGGAAGCACCGCCAAAGTTGCTGTACCACACGGCCAACAGCCCCATCAGGACAGGGATGTTCTGCTCGAACGGCGCGTCCCGAAAGTGTTCATCCATCAGACGTGCTCCATGTAACAGGTCTCTGAAACCGTGCATGCCGATTGCCAGAGCCACCGGCAATCCAATGGCTGACCAGAGAGAATAACGTCCTCCAACCCAGTCCCACATCGGGAACACATTGGCGGCATCAATACCGAATGCTTCGGCCTTGGGCACATTGGCGGTGACCGCAACGAAATGCCTGGATATCTGTGCCACGTCTCCACCGTTATCTTGATACCAACGGCGGGCCATTGCTGCATTCTGTAAAGTTTCCAGCGTAGTGAACGTCTTCGAGGCAATGATGAACAACGTGGTTTGCGGATCTGCATGGGCCAGCGTTTGGCGCATATGTACCGGGTCAACGTTGGAGACGAAGCAAGTGCTCAGTTGCGGAACATGCAGGTGTCGCAGCGCTTCGGTGACCATGGCCGGGCCGAGATCGGAGCCGCCAATGCCGATATTGATGACAGTACGGATGGATTTTCCTGTGTAGCCTGTCCAATTACCCTGGTGTACACGTGCAACGAACTCTTCCATCTTGTTCAGGGTGGACTGTACCTCGTCGCCCACTTTCAATGTGGCGCTTGGCAATGGTGTACGCAGCGCCACGTGCAGGGCGGGTCGAGCCTCGGTTCCATTGATCACATCGCCCCGGAACATGGCGGCAATTGCTTCTCTCAGCCCGGACTCTTCTGCCAGCTCCAGCAATAACGACCGTGTCTCGTCGTTGAGCAAATTCTTCGAATAATCGAGGAATACCTCGCCGCTGGTCACGCTGAAGCGCGTGAACCGCGAGGGGTCGGCTGCGAACAGGCTCGCGATGGTGACAGGTGTTGAATGAAGTTGCTGATAGTGCGTGGAGAGTTTCTGCCATGATCTACTGCGGCTTGGACTTGTCATCGCTATGCTCTGTCTGGGAATGATGAATGTGCTGATGGGTAGGGAAACACTGCCCGGCCAAGTTAACGCATTATACGCACGCGTTCAATGAAGGGGCTCTTCATGGCGGTTCATGGAGCGGGGCAAGGGCTGGCAAAAAGACGTTGCTCAATCCAGGAAGGATTGGTAGTATGCGCGCCCTGAAAGACATTGTCTTTCTTGTGCCGCCATAGCTCAGCCGTGGTAGAGCAACTGACTTGTAATCAGTAGGTCCCGAGTTCGACTCTTGGTGGCGGCACCACTATTCAAAAGGCATCCCTTGGGATGCCTTTTTTTATGCCCGCTCACCTGGATTGCACATCCCCGTTGGCGGAGTAGAATCCATGGCATGATTTGCAGGTTCCTGAAAAGAGAGATTGGAGAGAACATGATGCCAGGATTTCTCATGCCTATTGCACGGGCCAGACGCCTCATTGCACTGCTGGTGATCGTGATCCTGGTGGCTCCGGCAAACGCCGAGACGGCCATCAATTCTATTCGCGTTTCCTCCCGGATGGACCTGAACTCCATACTGCTGTCAGGTATCGATGTGGTGTTCTTCTACGACACCAGCATTGTGAGCGACCAGCCCTTTACACAATTCGACTGGTACTCGAAGAAGCGTGAGTACCGTGAGACTCACGCCGATGTAATCCGTGTGTTGAATCTGCCAATTCTGCAAGGCTTCGACTCTGCCACTCTGTCTCTTCCTGAGGGCCATCGCGAAGCCCTGAAAGTACTGGTCTTCGCCGAGCACCAGACTCCACAGTCGGCACCTGCTGACGTGACCGGCATGACCAATGTTCTGATCGAGATCGACCAGTTCGGGGTATTGGTATCCGACAGGTGATTCGTTTTTGTCACGAAAATGTCATGCAATTGACATGTGAGTGTCGCATTGCTTGGTCACAATGCCCGGCATGATGAATACACCTGCGGGGAGAACCGCGATGCTGCAACTGAGCCTGCAAGCCCTGCAACGTCTTGCCGAGTTCGACGCCAGACTCTTCCTCGGGATCAACCGTCTGCATCGACATTTTCCGCTGGAAAAGCTGGTTCGCGGGATTTCCTCCACGGGCGATGGTCACTTTTACGTGCTGCTTGCGATAAGTCTGCCGTTGCTCTTTCCGCAGGCTGGCATTAGCTTTCTGATGGCAGGTCTGCTCAGCTTCCTGCTGGAGTTGCCGCTGTACTGGCTGCTCAAGCGCTCCTGCAAGCGTCGCCGCCCTTTCCATGTGGTGCAGGCTCTGGCGCCGTTGTTGCAACCCTCCGACGAGTTCAGCTTTCCATCCGGACATACCACTGCAGCCTTCATGATGGCAGCGCTGGTTTCCGTGTTCTTCCCGGCTGCAATGCTGCTCATGTATCTGTGGGCCAGCCTGGTTGGTCTGTCCCGCGTCATGCTGCGGGTACACTTCATCTCCGATGTTCTGGCGGGGATCGTGCTGGGCACCGCCATAGCGATGTTGTCCCTGTTCATTCTGGGTTTTTGACCTCGCCAGGAACTGTAATCCTGCGGCTTCGTGAACCCGTCTCAATTCCCCCATTAGTCATTGAATAATGCCATTGGCTGGATTACCCTCGGCTCACTTCCGTGAAATAACAGGATGATTTCACAGAACATTCATTACAAGAATACAAACAATCAGCCCGATCAATAGCAGCTGTTTATTGCAACTACCGATACCTACTGGAGGAGAATGACGTGAACAGTCGAATTCTCATATCACTGGCAATTGCCACGAGTGTTGCCGCATCTGTCACTGCGGTAACCCATGCTGCCGACAGCAACTACATTGCCCCTCGCAACGAATGGGGTCAGCCCGATTTGCGCGGTGTTTGGAACTTCAGCTCCAACACCCCACTGGAGCGCCCAGCCGCCTATGCTGATCAGGAATTCTTCACCGATGACGATATCGCCCAGATCCGCGCCCGCGCACTGCGCGAAATCGAAGAGTCCGACGGCAATTCCTCGCAGGGCGGGGTAGGTGGCTATAACCAGTTCTGGATCGAAGGACTCCCTATTGAAGAGAATCGTAGAACCTCGCTGTTGATTGATCCGCCCAATGGCAGAATGCCTGCGCGCGTACCAGGTGCTCCAGTGGCATTCGGCGGTCTTGGGCCTGACTCTGTCGGTGAACTGCCAGTGCGTTTCACCGTGGGCGGCATCGGCAAGGACCATCCTGAACAGCGTGGTCTTTCCGAGCGTTGCCTGCTGGGTTTCAACTCCGTACCCCCGTTCATGCCCAGCATGTACAACAACAACGTGCAGCTGTTCCAGAACGAGGATCACTTCGTCATTTTCAACGAGATGATTCACGAGGCGCGCATAGTGCCAATCGATGGTCGCCCCCGGCTGCCCGAAGATGTGAAGCAGTGGACCGGAGATTCGCGCGGTTACTGGGATGGCGACACACTGGTTGTTGAGACCATGAACTTCACAGACAAGACACAAACTTTTCGCGGCACCGGCATCGGCGCCAACATGCATCTGACCGAGCGTTTCACGCGAGTATCTGACACTGAAGTGCACTACACGTTCACGGTCAATGATCCTCAGGCTTTCGTTGCGCCATTTACCGTGCTGGTGCCGATGCTGAAGATGGAAGAGGAAATCTACGAGTACGCCTGTCACGAAGGCAACTACGGAATGGTCAACATTCTGCGAGGGCAGCGTGTGGAAGATGGCACATACGTCGATGCCAGTGGTAACTAACAACAAGTAAGGGCAGTCCATGAACATGAGAATGACGAAACTATTGCTGGTTGCAGCAACTGTATCAACACTGGTGAGTGGTTCAGTATTCGCTCAAGGCACGATTCCACGTACGCCGGATGGCAAACCGAACCTGAACGGGATCTGGCAGACCATGGGTACCGCGCACTGGAATCTGGAGACTCAGGCTTCCAAGCCTGGTCCCGCTTCAGTTGTGGCAATGGGGGCTCTTGGCGCTATTCCTGGGGGGCAGGGCGTTGTCGTGGGAGACACGATTCCCTACCGACCAGAAGCACTGGCGAAGAAGCTGGAGAACCAGGCCAATTGGCTGGAGCTTGATCCGATAGTGAAATGCTATCTGCCAGGAGTGCCACGTGCCACTTATCTGCCCTACCCCTTCCAGATTTTCCAGGCGCCGGACACCACGCTGATCAGCTATCAGTTCGCGGGTGCAGATCGCATGGTCTACATGGATCGCCCGGATTACGAGTCACAGGTGGACAGCTGGATGGGACATAACATCGGTCATTGGGAAGGCGACACGCTGGTGATCACCGTGACAGGTCAGATGCCAGACACCTGGCTCGACAGTGCGGGCAACTGGCACAGCTACCAGATGCGTGTGGAAGAACGTTACATCATGGAGAGCGAGAACGTGGTCTGGTACGAAGCCACCATCACTGACCCGGAGGTATACACCGAGCCATGGACGATTCGTCTACCACTGTACCGACGTCTTGATGAAAACATGAAGATGCTCGAATTCAAGTGCGTCGAGTTTGTGGAAGAACTGCTGTACGGCCAGTACCGCAAGCCGGCAGTGGAGTAATTTCCGCTGCGTCACCTGCAAGCAGCTCCCCTGTGGGAGCCTGCCTTGCAGGCGATTGATTGACCCCATCTTCGACTCTTCGGAGGACCTCATGCAAAAATTCCTTCTGTGCCTCGCTGTCTCCTTTACCGTTCTGACCACCATTTCTCAAGCTGCCGATGACAACTACATCGCACCCCGCAACGAATGGGGCCAGCCCGATCTGCGTGGCGTCTGGAATTTCAGCTCCAACACACCGCTGGAGCGCCCTGCCGCATACGCTGATCAGGAATATCTGACTGCCGATCAAGTTGCCCGGATCCGCGCGCGAGCGGAAGCAGCAACGATAGATCCCGATCCTGACAATCCTGACGACAGACTCGTCGGCTACAACCAGTTCTGGGTGGAAGGCACGCCGCTTGGCGACAACGTTCGCACGTCGCTGATTATTGATCCCCCCAATGGCCGTATGCCTGCCCGTGTACCTGGTGCGCCGGTCGCTTTTGGAGGGCTTGGTCCCGATACACCCGGTGAGCGGCCCGTGCGCTTCACTGTGGGCGGTATCGGCAAGGACGGCCCGGAAGACCGTGGCCTCTCCGAGCGCTGCCTGTTGGGGTTCAACTCCGTGCCACCATTCATGCCGAGCATGTACAACAATAATGTGCAGCTCTTTCAGAACGAGGATCATTTCGTCATCTTCAACGAGATGATTCACGAGGCGCGTATCGTGCCGATCGATGGTCGTCCACGATTGCCGGATGACGTCCAGCAGTGGACTGGCGATTCCAGAGGCTACTGGGAAGGAGATACTCTCGTTGTCGAAACCCGAAACTTCACCGACAAGACTCAGAGTTTTCGAGGCACAGGCATCGGCGCCAACATGCACCTGACTGAGCGCTTCACTCGCGTCTCCGACAATGAAGTGCATTACGTGTTCACTGCGGATGATCCACAGGCTTTTGTCGCGCCGGTCACTGTGTTGGTGCCGATGCTGAAGATGCAAGAGGAGCTGTATGAGTATGCGTGCCATGAGGGGAACTATGGCATGGTGAATATTCTACGGGGGGCCAGAGTGGAGGAGGGGACTTACGTGGACGCTGGCGGGAACTGAGGTAGTGCTGCCACGACAACTTGTGGCATTGCGGCCGCCAGCCCGCCTATACTTCAGTGCTCACCCCCTCCAATAACTTCTGCAACAAGAATAATCGGGAATGTCTCCATGACGCTGGTGTTCATCCTGCTGGTTCTCATTGCCCTGATCGTCTTCGCGACGGCCAGGCTCCAGCTAAGTCCCTTCTTCACGCTTCTGCTTGCCGCCTTCATTGCGGCGTTTGCCTATGGTCTGCCCTTGCGCGATATCGACACGATCATTCGCGGCGGCTTTGGCAACATCATGGGCAGCATCGGTCTGGTGATTGTGTTGGGGACAATCATCGGTGTGATTCTGGAGCGCAGCGGCGCGGCGATTACGATGGCGGAGTCGATCATCCGGGTGTTCGGGCAGCGCTTTCCGACGCTGACAATGTCGGCGGTCGGGTACTTCGTTTCCATTCCGGTGTTCTGCGATTCCGGTTTCGTGATTCTCAACAGTCTCAAGCGGTCGCTGGCGCGGACGCTCAACACTTCTCCTGTGGCGATGACGGTGGCGCTCTCTACTGGTTTATTTGCCACGCATACACTGGTGCCTCCCACGCCGGGACCGATTGCGGCGGCTGGCAATCTGGGACTCGGCGATAATCTGGGCATGGTGATTCTGGCGGGTCTTGGTTTCGCGCTGATTGCCGCTGCCACTGGGTTGGTGTGGGCGCACTTCAGCCGGCATCTGCACAGTGCGGAGCTGGATGAGGAAAAGAACAATGCAGTGTCTGCAGAGCAGAACATCGCGACGCCTGAGTTGTGGGGTCAGCGCGCAGGTCATCACAATGGGTTGCCGGGGCCTCTGCTCGCATTCGCGCCGATCCTGGTGCCGATTCTTCTGATCTGCATCGGTTCACTGGCGAACTATCCTGCGGATTTTTTCGGCAGAGGCGCATTGTATGAATGGTTGAATTTTCTCGGCAAACCACTTAATGCACTGATGGCAGGCCTGGGTTGCGCGGTGTTGCTGCTGCGCGGCGATGACCGCATGAAATCATTTGGCGAACAGACCGGGCATGCGTTGGTGATTGCCGCGCCTATCCTGCTGGTGACAGGCGCAGGTGGCGCGTTTGGTGCGGTGCTGGCCGCCACCCCACTCGGTGAATTTCTCGGCAACAGTCTTTCCACTCTTGGCCTCGGAGTAGTGGTGCCATTCCTTGTGGCCGCCGCACTGAAAACAGCGCAGGGGTCTTCTACGGTGGCGCTGGTGGCGGCGTCTGCGTTGGTGGCGCCGCTTCTCCCGCAAATCGGACTTGAAAGTGACATGGGACGTGTGCTGACAGTGATGGCGGTTGGTGCAGGCGCGATGACAGTGTCGCACGCAAATGACAGTTACTTCTGGGTGGTGGCGCAGTTCAGTCGTATGGATGTGCCGACTGCGTATCGTGCGCATACGGGCGCTACGCTGGCGATGGGTCTGGTCACCATTGTCGCGGTGTGGCTTGTTTCTTTGGTGGCGCTGTGAAGGTCCGTATGGAAAGTCGCCCCATGCACATCATCATCGCGCCTGACTCCTTCAAGGAATGCCTCAGTGCGCAGCAGGTCGCGCATGCCATTGCAGAGGGTTGGCGCCGGGTCGCCCCTGATGATGTCCTGACAGAAGTGCCTCTGGCCGATGGTGGCGAAGGGACGACGGTGGCGCTGGTCAATGCACAGAACGGATCGCTGCATTCGTGTTCTGTTACTGATCCAATGGGCATGCGGGTGACCGCTCAATACGGATTGTTGGACAACGGCAGCACAGCTGTTATGGAAGTGGCGGAGGCGAGTGGTCTGCATCGTGTGCCGCCACAGAATCGCAATGCACTGATCGCGAGCAGCCGGGGCACTGGAGAATTGATTCTCGCGGCTCTGCAACACCGCCCGCGCAGCTTGATCATCGGACTGGGTGGGAGTGCGACGACGGACGCGGGCGTTGGTTTGCTGCAGGCACTGGGCGCCAGTTTCACTGACGCAGACAGAAATGAGTTGCCGCCCGGTGGTGCCGCGCTGATGCGGCTTGCACATATGGACATCGCAGCGGCGCGCAAGCTCCTGGAAGGTGTCGAAATTACGCTGGCTACCGATGTAAGCAATGATCTGCTCGGCTCGCAGGGTGCCGCTGCGGTTTATTCGCCACAGAAAGGCGCCTCTCCTGATGAAGTCGCACAGCTGGAAAGATGTTTGCAGCACTATGCGGAATGCGCCCATGCCCATGGATTCACGGTGAATGGCTTTTCTGGAAGTGGTGCGGCGGGCGGCATTGGAGCATCTCTGCAGGGATTGCTTGGCGCGACATTGGTTTCTGGTGTCGAGACAGTGATTAGGGCTGTGAATCTTGAGCAGCACATGAGTGGCGCCGACGTGGTCATCACCGGCGAGGGCAGCCTCGACGGGCAAAGCGCTTCAGGCAAGGTGCCGGTGGGTGTTTGCAGGCTGGCGCAGAAATACGGTGTACCGGTGATCGCACTGGCCGGAGTGGTGGGAGATTCTCTTGAATCGTTGTATGCATTGGGTCTCACTGCTGCCTTCGCCATCACACCTGGGCCATTGTCCAGAGAGGCGTCCTTTGCAAGTGCAGAGCATAACCTTGCCGCACGAGCTGAGCAGCTGGCGCGGTTGTTGCACGCCACTGTTGTAAAGTAATCAACGATGAATTCGTGTGAGTTCGTTGTTATTCGTCGTAAACACCAGGGCTGTTGTATAGTGCCCGTTCCAGAAAACCTCTACCGGAGTAATACAATGAAAACAGGTCTCCGCCGCTTCTTCCCGCTGTTCGCCGTTTTCGGCAGCATTATCTCGATGCAGTCAATTGCTCAGGATCTCGCTCAGCCTTCCGTTGAGGTACTGCGCATCGATCACTACGTACAGGTTGTCTCCACAGCGCCATCGATGGCAGGCGAAACAGCGCAGATTTATGTCCGTGAACGAACCCGTCCGGAGATACCGCTGCGCAGTGCCGATCTCAATGGCAAGGTTGTGTTGTTCGTGCATGGCGCAGGTACACCGGCAGAGGTGGCGTTCGATGTGCCCGTGGCAGGTTACAGTTGGATGGCATATCTGGCCGAGGCGGGATACGACACCTTCGCCATGGACACCACAGGGTATGGTCGCTCGACTCGCCCTCATGTCATGAACGATCCCTGCAATCTGTCGGAGCAGGCACAACAGGATTTCATTCCCGCCATGCTCGCAACCACCTGCGCTCCCAGTTATCCATTCGGCGCCACGACCATTGAATCGGACTGGCATGACATCAATGCTGTGGTAGATTATCTGCGCGAGCTGCGTGGAGTCGATAAGGTACACATGGTGGCATGGTCGCTTGGCGGACCGCGTGCGGCTGGCTATGCGGCACAGTATCCAGAGAAGGTCGACAGAGTGGTGCTCCTGGCGCCTGCCTACAATCGTAATCGCTCTGCCAATCCACCGGATGCAGTACCGGTACCCGGGGCTGCATTCACCAAACAGTCCCGACAGGACTTTGTCAGTAACTGGGCGCGTCAAACTGGTTGCAGCAATCAGGTAGAGTCTCATGTCCGCACTGCTGTCTGGCAGGACATGCTCGCCTCCGATCCAGTGGGTGCCACCTGGGGCACTGGAGTACGCCGTGCACCGAGCACTGCAGTATGGGGCTGGACCCGCGATGTGGTAGCGCAGACGCAAACTCCGATGTTGCTTGTTGCAGCTGATCTGGATGGACAGGTGCCTGCTGCGCGGGTCAACGAAATGTATGAGGATCTCGGAGCTGCAGAAAAGATACTGCTTGATTTGGGGTGCGCTTCCCATAACGCAATGTGGGAGACCAACGCCCCCTTGTTGTTCGATGCGTCGTTGCAGTGGCTGCGCGATGGTGCAGTGGACGGGGTGAACTCCGGGGTAGTGCGCAAGGGTTATTATGAATAGCAATGCGCTTCTGTATACAATCAGGCTGCGATCATTTTTCAGAAAGGAACCGTGATGGATCTTACCCCGTACCTGAAGTTCATGGTGGAGAAGGAAGCGTCAGATCTCTTCTTCAGTGTCGGAGCCCCTGTGACAATCAAGATTCAGGGGCATTCGATGCCGGTAGGAAAAACGGTCCTGCAGCCGGGAGAAGTCAAGCGTCTGGCCTACTCCATTGCCGATGATGCGCAGCAAAAGATCTTCGAAAAAGAGTTGGAACTCAATCTGGCCATTACTCTGCCGGACACCGGGCGCTTTCGGGTGAATGTCTATCGCCAGCGCGGCGAAGTATCGATGGTGATTCGCTATATCAAGACCCGCATTCCAAGCATTGAGGAGTTGCAGTTGCCTCTGGTTCTCAAGAATCTCGTACTGGAACCGCGCGGGCTGATTCTCGTGGTGGGAGCAACCGGGTCCGGCAAGTCCACAACACTGGCGGCGATGGTCGATTACCGCAATACCAACAAGGACGGGCACATACTCACGATCGAAGAGCCCATAGAATTCATCTACTCGCATAAGAAATCGGTAGTGGATCAGCGCGAGGTCGGACTGGATACGCACAGCTATGCGAATGCTCTGAAGAATGCCATGCGCGAGGCGCCGGACGTCATATTGATTGGTGAAATCCGCGACCGTGAGACCATGCAGCACGCCATTGCTTACGCCGAGACAGGCCACCTGTGTCTCTCGACGTTGCACGCCAACAACGCAAATCAGGCCATAGACAGGATCATCAACTTCTTTCCCGATACCGCGCATCATCAATTACTGATCGATCTGTCATTGAACCTGCGGGCTGTGATCTCCCAGCGCCTCATTCCTGCAGTCGGGGGCAAGCGTGTGCCTGCGGTGGAAGTGATGCTGAAGTCACCCTACATCTCGGATCTGATCGAGAAGCGGGAGATTGATCTTATCAAGGAAACGATCGAGAAAAGTCGTGAAAGCGGCATGCAAACCTTTGATCAATCTCTGTATGATCTGTTCATGCAAGGCAGGATCACTGAAGAGGACGCGCTCAACAATGCGGATTCACGCAATAATCTGGCATTGAAGATTCGTCTTGGCCGAGGATCAAGACCAGAAGGCGACGGCCACGGACTCTCTGTTGATCGCGAGTGACATGTCCCTTTTGTCTCCACACACCGCCGAGGAGTTGCCAAAGTCATGAAGATTCCATTTCTGCCTGTTCTGGGTTTTGCAATCTGCGCTATAACCTTTCAGATCCATGCTCAGACAGCAGGAAATTCGCCGTCGATTGAAGACGAGGCAGTCGCCTGGTTGCAGGAATACATACGTGTGGACACGGTCAACCCGCCGGGAAATGAATACCGTGCGGTGGAATTCTTCGCCCGCATCTTCGAAGCCGAAGGCATAGCCTACGAGACTGCGGAGAGTGCACCGGGAAGGGGCAACATCTGGGCGCGACTCGAAGGGGGTGATGAGCCCGCGTTGATGTTGCTGCAACACACCGATGTAGTGCCGGCAGATTTGAATTACTGGACAACCGATCCGTTGTCCGGCGAATTGCGCGATGGTTATATTCTGGGTCGTGGGGCTCGTGACATGAAGGGGACAGGCATCTCTCATCTTGCCGCGTTCCTGAGTCTGCATCGTACCGGGTTGCCCTTGAATCGTGATGTCGTGTTCCTGGCCAGCGCGGATGAGGAGGCCGGTGGTGAATTCGGCGTGGGTTGGTTGATCGAGAATCGACCAGAGATTTTTGCTGGTGTCGGGCTGTTGCTGAACGAAGGTGGCAGTGGTGGTAGAACAGGAGATGATGTCGTCTTCGGTGTGGAAGTCACCCAGAAGGTCCCGGTATGGTTGCGCCTGACGGCGATCGATGTGCCTGGTCATGGGTCTTCGCCGCGCACCACCAGTTCGGTTACCCGCATCGTCGACGCGCTGGCGATTCTGCGCGCCAATCCCTTTCTGCCGCGCATCGTCGCGCCCGTGGACGCCTACTTCAAGGGTCTCTCTGTTGGGCGCAATGATGACTGGGGTGCAGCGTTCGCGAATATGTCACTGGCGGTACAAGACGCGGACTTCATGCGTCGGTTGCAAGAAGACAATCCTGGCCGCCATGCCTTGACCCGCGACACCTGTTCCATGACGCGCATGGAGGCATCCAACAAGATCAATGTGGTGCCGCCGGAAGCGTGGGCCGAACTGGATTGCCGGATTCTTCCGGATCGCTCCTCGGAGGAGTTCGTGGCTGGTCTGAAAAATCTGATTGCAGACACTGGCGTCGAAGTAGAGGTCATCATGGCTTTTACACCGGCCATTTCCGATACCACCTCGCGTCTCTTTCAGGCAATTGAGCGAGTGACCCGCGAGTTGCATCCCGGCTCCCGTGTCCTGCCCTCGGTCAGCACCGGCTTTACCGATAGCCACTTCACGCGCGATCAGGGGATCGTGAGTTATGGCTTCGATCCGATCATTACTCCGAACGGCGAAGCGACCGGCGTACATGGCAATGACGAACGCATCAATGTTGATGCATTTCGCCGGGGGATCAGCGACATGCGAACCATTGTAAGGGATGTGGTTTACAATTAGCCACATAACAACAATTCGGTTCCAGAATAGTTTCCATGATCAGATCCAGAGTGCTTGGCCAACTGTTGGTGATTCTGCTGATGTCGGCCTCATTATTCATTGGTTTCTACCTGTTCATTCTTCAGGGCTATGAGGATATCGAGCAGGAGACCCTTGAACTCAATCGGCGTCGCGTGCTCAATGCCCTCGATCTGGAGGTCGAGCGACTGGACGAGGTCATTCGCGGTTGGGCAGCCGGCGGGTTGATTCATTTTCTTATCTCTGCTGGCCCTACAGCCGTGTCCTATCGTGATGCGTTGGCCGATGCCATCTCTGGAAGTTTCAATATTCGCAATCTGGCGGTCATCGATCAGGATGGCGAACTGATTATCGCACGGGAAACTGATCCTTCAGACGTGAACATGGATGTGCCTCAGACGGCAGATTCCCCTTTCGTGAGTACGGTCATTCTGTCCAACCTTCATGTGCATGAGGATACCTCCAGTTTCAAAAGAGGGCTCATGATGATCGATGGTGTCATCCACCTGATCAGCGCTCACCCCAATCTGGATTTCGAAGGAAATTCCGGTATGACGTCGCTGATTGCCGCCGTGCAATACAACCAGGCAGCAGTGGCGAATCTTGCGCAGATTGTGGAACAGGAGATCGAGATATTGCCACTTGCGGAATTCGTGGCCGACGGGAGGAATCAGGCAGTTCTGGAAGCGATTCAGGAAAGTCCTCGGGGAGCGTTGTTTCAACCCGTCAATGGGGAATTAGTAGAAATCTACAGTCTCATCAACGATTACTCGGGCAAGCCTTCCTTCGTAATGAAAGTCTCAACGCCTCGTGACTTCTACAGCGAGGCCTCGCGCACATTGATGTATTCCGGCATTGGTGGAGGACTGGTCTTCATCCTGCTGGTTGGCTGGTTCCTGCTGTTTCTCGACAAATCCGTGTTGCGTCGCCTTGAAACCCTCAGTGCTGCAGTGGACGATGTGGGCGACTCGCGGCTGCAACGGCGCTTGCCAGTGTCGGGCAACGACGAGATTGGTGCCTTTGGCAGAGCCTTCAACGGGATGCTGGATTCATTGCAGAGTAGTCAGCATGCCCTCCTGCATCAGGCGACCCATGATGCGCTGACCGGGTTGATCAATCGCCACCAGTTTGAACTGGAGTTGGACAAGGCCATCGTTGGTGTGCACTCTGAAAAGCGCTCCCACCATTTGCTCTTCATCGACCTGGATCGGTTCAAGATCGTCAATGACAGTTGCGGTCACATGGCGGGAGACAAGGTACTGGTTCAGATTGCCGAACTGATGCGGGCCCAATTGCGCAGTACCGACGTGCTTGGTCGCATCGGGGGTGACGAGTTTGGTGTGATCCTGCTGGATTGTGATCCCGTGATCGCTCGAGAACTCGCAGGCAATCTGCGGGAAGCGGTTGCGGGGTTCCGCTTTCAATCCGGAGGCCGCCAGTTCACTTTTGGCGCCAGCGTGGGGCTCGTCAATCTTTCATTTCCGGAGGCCTCCACCAGAGCATCAGCCTTGACCCTGGCAGACTCGGCGTGCGCTGTTGCCAAGAATTCCGGGCGCAACCGTACCCATGAGCACAGTGGTGACGATAAACAACTGAGCAGGCAGTTGCAGCAGACGTTGTGGGTGTCACGCATCACAGAGGCGCTGGAGAGTAGTGGCTTTGTACTGTTCTTTCAGTGCATCAGCAGCGTGGCGTCAGATTTGTGTATCTCTGGCGATCATGTCGATGTTGTGCAGAACGATGATGTGCAATGCCAGGGAGTGGAAATCCTGCTCAGGCTCAAGGACAGCGACGATACCATGATTCTCCCGGATGCATTTCTTCCCGCTGCGGAACGTTATCGACTGACGGGACAGATCGATCGCTGGGTCATTCGCCATTTCTTTCGGTGGTTTTCGGCAAATCGTCACAAACTCGATGGCATTGATTTCTTCGCACTCAATCTCTCTGCCATGTCGCTGGCGGATTCGGAGTTGTTCGATTTCATTTCGGCAGAGATGAGATCCCGCAATATTCCCGGAGACCGGATCTTCTTCGAGATTACGGAACTGTCGGTCATCGAGAACCTGACTTACACCGGCAGGTTGATCAAGGCTCTGAAGGGGCTTGGTTGCAGGTTTGCACTGGATGACTTCGGGGCAGGGATGTCGTCGTTCGCTTATCTGCGCAATCTTCCTGTGGATGTTCTCAAGATCAATGGTGATCTGTGCAGGAGCATGCAGGCCTCGGCGATCGACAAGGCCATGGTGAAGTCAATCAATGAGATTGGACATCTCATGAATCTGAAGACAGTCGCGGAACATGTCGATAACGCCGAGACTCTGGCCCTGTGCCGCGAGTTGGGGATCGACTACGTGCAGGGTCGTCATTGGCATCGTCCCGAACCTCTGGACAAGCTGGCCTGGGGAACCTCTGAATAACTCTCTCACGCAGAGACACAACAGAGTTATTCAGAAGTTTGCTGGTGGCGCCCTGCGTGCCTGCGTCAATTGCTCGAAGCTATAGGCCAGGGTGAACAGTGTGGGCTCGGAGAACTCCCCCCCGATGAAGGTGATGCCAATGGGAAAGTCATCGATGTAACCAGCGGGCACCGTGATGCTGGGGAAACCGGAAACGGCCGCAAGACTGGCATTGGAAATATAGCCATCGGTCTTGTCACCTGCAGGATCTACCAGCCAGCCAACGCTGTTGGTCGGAGCCATCAGCGCATGCAGATCCAGTTCCCGCAGCGCGTTGTTCAGGTTGGTCTGGGACAGCGCCTTGCTCATTCCCAGCGCAGTAAGGTACTCGGTATCACCCAACCCTCCTTTTTCCTGTGCCTGCAGAAAAAGCTCCTGCCCGAAGTCGGCCATCTCGGTTGCCGCGCTCTCTTCGTTGAATCGGATCAGATCTTCCAGTGACTGCAAGGCGCCGCCTCGCCCATAAAGATAATTGTTGATGTCGTTCTTGAATTCATAGAGCAGTACTTGAGTCTCTGCCGAACCGAAGGAGTTGCGTGTGCGGATGCCCACGGAGATCAATTCGGCACCCGCCTGGCGAAGCACTTCCAGTTGCGCGTCCATGAGTGCGTTGAGTTCGGGATGCCGCGAGAAGTCCTGACCCATGACCCCGATGCGCTTGCCGCGCAGACCATCGGGTATGAGGTAGCGCGTATAGTCCAGCGGGGTACGGGTACGCATGTTGGTGGTGATCTCGTCTTCCGGATCGGCGGCCACCAGCACATTCATCAGTAGCGCAGCGTCAGTCACGGTGCGCGTCATTGGACCAGCTGTGTCCTGGCTGTGGGCTATCGGAATGATGCCGGCGCGGGAGATCATGCCGAGTGTAGGCTTCAGGCCCACGATACTGTTGTGAGATGCCGGGCAGAGAATGGAACCATCGGTTTCGGTACCGATGGCAAGCATGGCGAGATTGGCGGCAACCGCCACGGCAGAGCCAGAGCTGGAACCGCAGGGAGTGCGTTCGAACACGTATGGATTGCGAGTCTGGCCACCTCTTGCGGACCAACCGCTCGATGCAGTGGTGGAGCGGAAGTTGGCCCACTCGCTCATATTGGTCTTGCCGAGGATCACGGCGCCGGCATCGCGCAGGCGCTGTACCAGGAAGGCATCCTTCGCGGGAACCGGCGCGTCCAGCAATGCCAGGCTGCCTGCGGTCGTGTACATGCGATCAGCAGTATCGATATTGTCCTTGAGCAGAACGGGGACTCCGTGAAGAGCGGAGCGGACTCGTCCGGCAGCCCGTTCCGCGTCCATCGCTCTGGCAATGTCCAGGGCATCGGGATTGATTTCCAGCACGGCTTTCAATTGCGGATTCAGTCGCTCGATGCGCTGGATATAGTGGAGGGCAACATCTTCGGCGCTGACCTCTCCTGCTGTCATCGCAGACTGCAATTGCTGAACGGTAATCTCGTGAAGATCCAGAGCCTGCAGTGTTCGCTCCGCAGGCGTTTGGCAGGCAACCAGCAGTATGCACAGGAAAAGTGCCGGGGCACGCTTCTCAATAAATGTCATCGGGCAATCCTTCGATTCGAGTGGTGCTGGGAGTCTATGCAAATTCACTCGTTGTCACCAGTGTAAATCGCGCAGTGCTATCATCGCCGCCATCAAGACTGTTCGCCGACATCAGGAGCCCGCAGGAATGAGCGTTGATATGACAACGGTATTTACCACCACCATGGCCGTGCGTGACTACGAATGCGATATGCAGGGGGTCGTCAACAATGCGGTATATCAGCATTATCTGGAGCACGCACGTCATGAGTTCCTGAAGAGCCGGGGGCTGGATTTCGCGAAGTTGACGGAGGATGGCATCATCGTTGTTGTGGTTCGCGCGGAGCTGGATTACCGCCGATCGCTGCGCAGTGGCGATGCCTTCACCATCAGCGTGACCACGAAGCACGAGTCCCGCCTGCGGTTGACCTTTGTCCAGCAGATCGTGCACGCCAGGACCGGCGCCATCATCATGGATGCCCGCATCATTACCACGGCGGTAAGCGCCGCGGGCAAGCCCTGTTTTCCCGAGGAACTTGCGGCCCTGCTATGACAGGCGCCCCTGTGGGAGCGAGCCCTGCTCGCGATAAGTGCCCAGCGTCAATCGCGAGCGGGGCTCGCTCCCACACCAGCCACTCAGGGTGACTGTACCGCACAAAGAAGATTGTCGATGTACTCTGGCACCACCACCGAGGCAGGACCATAAATGTGTTCGTCAAAGCTGGAGCCAGTCTGCTCCAGGTTCAGTTCCACAGTGTGAGCTTGCTTGATCTTTGCGGTCTGGTAGAAGCCCGAGGCAGGATAGACATTACCCGACGTACCGATGGAGATGAACAGATCACATGCTTCCAGCGCTCGGGTGATCTGTGGCATATGGAAGGGCATCTCTCCGAACCACACAACATGCGGGCGCAGATTGCCGATAGTCTGGCAGCAGCGGCACACCGAATCGAAGCCAATGTCCTCGCGGATATCGAACACCAGATGACTTTCCTGGCAGCGCATCTTCAGTAATTCTCCGTGCAGATGCAGCAGCTTGCGGCTGCCGGCCCGCTCGTGCAGGTTATCCACGTTCTGGGTGACCAGCAATACGTCACCTGGGAACTCGCGCTCAAGTCTCGCCAGCGCAATATGCGCGGCGTTCGGACGTATGTGGTTCTGCAGCAGTTGTTGGCGGCGCTGATTGTAGAAATGATGAACGAGTTGGGGATTGCGCTCGAAGCCTTCCGGAGTGGCAACGTCTTCGATGCGGTGATTCTCCCAGAGGCCATCGCTGGCACGGAAGGTACTGATACCTGACTCTGCGGAAATACCCGCACCGGTAAGGACTACGATGGATTTGACTGGTTGTCTCATGGGGTTGGAGTGTAAGGCCAGCAAGCCCGTTTGGGTAGCCAGCATTGTTGGCAATGGACGAGCGGGGGCCACCCCCGGCTATAATGGCCGCTACCTTGCGCATCTCGAGGAGAATCCATGAGCATTCCCAAAATCGGTAACCTGGCCCCCGATTTCACCCTGACTGATCAGAACGGCACACCAGTGAAGTTGAAGGATTTTCGTGGCGCGAAAAACGTGCTGCTGTACTTCTATCCCAAGGCCATGACCCCCGGTTGCACTGTGCAGGCCTGCGGGTTGCGGGACGTGAAGGCAGCGCTGGCGAAACTCGATACCGTGGTGCTGGCGGTCAGCCCTGATCCGGTCAAGCGGCTGCAGAAATTCGCCGAGCGCGACAGTTTGAATTTCACGTTGTTGTCCGATGAAGACCACGCTGTCGCCGACAAGTATGGTGTGTGGGGATTGAAGAAATTCATGGGGCGCGAGTTCATGGGAATTCTGCGCACCAGCTTTCTCATCAACAAGGAAGGGCGGCTTGTGCACGTCATGGACAAGGTCCAGACCAAGACCCACCACGACGATGTGTTGGCGATTCTGAAATCTGAACTGTAATAACGCGATGAAACTGAACTTCAAGCAATACTCCACAGAAGGTGAGCCGCTGCTGATCATGCATGGTCTGTTCGGCAGCCTGGGCAACTGGGGCTGGCACAGCCGCGAGCTGGCGAAGGACTTCGCGGTGACAGGACTCGATCTGCGCAACCATGGCGGCTCTCCTCACAGCGATGACATGGACTACGCATGCATGGCAGACGATGTGCTTGAGTTCATGGACGATCATCGCATCAAACGCTGTCATTTGCTCGGCCACTCCATGGGTGGCAAGGTGGCAATGCAAATGGCGCTGCAGGCGCCGCAACGGGTTGATCATCTGATAGTGGCGGATATTGCCCCGGTGCAGTATCACGGTGAGCATGACAATATCTTTGCCGGACTGCTGGCGATTGATCTTGCCACCATCGGCAGCCGCAACGAGGCAGATACGATTCTGGCGAAATACGAAGAGGATGAACTCGTGCGTCAGTTTCTTCTCACGAATCTGGTGAAGAACCCGGATGGTGGTTTTCAGTGGCGTATCAATCTGCCGGTACTGCATGCATCATATGCGAATCTGCGGGACAAGCCCACTGGCTCAGTATTTGATGGTCCTGTGCTGTTTGTAAAAGGTGCCTTGTCGAACTATATTACTGAAAAGCATCGCAGCGAAATCCTGCAGCGTTTTCCACAGGCGAAGATCAAGGTCATCATGCACACGGGGCATTGGCTTCATGCTGAGAAGCCGCAGACTTTTTATCGAATCGTCCACAATTTTCTGAATCCCGACGCGGTGTCTCCAGACTCCGCAGTCGAAGAGCTCTGAATGCAGGGCACTGGAACCGACCATGACAATATTGAGTGTCAACGTGAACAAGATTGCCTTGTTGCGCAATTCTCGCGGCCGTAATTTCCCCGATGTCTTGTATTTCGTGCGCCGCCTGATCGGTCTTGGCGTAAAAGGTATCACCGTACATCCGCGTCAGGATGAGCGTCATATTACCCGCAAGGACGTTGTCGAGATTACGGCATTGCTAAGCGACTTTCCCAGCGTCGAGTTTAACATCGAGGGCTATCCTTCGCCGGAATTCATGGAGCTGATTGCTCGGGTAAAACCAGCTCAGTGCACGCTGGTGCCGGACGCGCCGGATCAGTTGACCTCAGACCACGGCTGGAACATTGCCGCCAATACCGAGCTGCTGCGCGATGTGCTGGCTCGCCTGCGTGCGCTGGGTGTGCGCAGCAGTCTGTTCCTTGATCCTGACCCGCAGGCCGTAGAGTTGGTTCCGGATGTTGGGGCTGATCGCATTGAGCTGTATACCGAGGCCTACGCCGGGGCCTTTGGCACCGCGCGCGAAGCGGAGGTGTTCGAGGAGTATCGTGCTACGGCACAGCGTGCCCGGGAGCTGGGCATCGGGCTGAATGCCGGGCACGACCTCGATCTGCGCAATCTGGGGCTGTTTCTGCAGATTCCCGGCATTCTGGAAGTTTCCATCGGCCATGCTCTGGTGGTCGAATCCCTGGAGCTGGGCATCGACAATGTGGTGCGCGAGTATCTTGCCATTACAGGCGGATGAATCCTCTCGATACGTTCAGTTCAAGTTCAGTTGCCATCGGTAGACTTATCCTCAAGAAGGCAATCATGCCTCCTGGATCAACGGGGTGAGAGCGGTCTGGCTCACCCTCAAGAGGAGTCCGACGATGAAAACAACATTGTTTTTTGCGTTTCTGTTAGGCCTGGCAGTCACCACGCAGGCTTCGGCCAATGATGCCTACCTGTTGCGGCAGGCGAACGAGCTGGAAGCCATCAGCAACAGTATTGCCCGCGAGCTTCGTCATACAGGTGGTTATGGGTATCTGCGCAGTGATGCGGAAAACCTGGCGAGAGAGGCGCGGCGCTTTCGGGAGTCGCTGGGTGGCCACCATGATCGCTTCTACATACAGGCTCGCTACAACGATATGTCGAATTACTACGATCGATTCGATCGTCGCTACAGGCAAACCTCCTTCGGCCACAGCCATCGCCATGTACACCGCAGCTACGTCAGCATTACCACAGTGTTTCACGGTCTCAGCGGTAGCTATACGACTTACTCGCACAGCTACGTACAACCGCGCCGCGATCATGATCGGGTGATTATCTATCACGCGGCGCCGCCTGCTCGTTATGCGCCGTTTGGCATTCAGCACAACAATCGCCGTTACGACAATGATCGTAATTACCGTTACGATAATCGCCGCAATGATCATCGCGAAGATCGCGGCCGCAGGAATCACTACAAGTAGTTCGCCCCTGCCGCCACAGTACTGATGTAGTAATACCGGAAATGCTTTGCGATAATGCCGGCCATTCTGCGCTGACCCTTTCAGGATGGGAGGGTCAGCGTTCCTCCCTGATCGGAACGCGACTTGTCATCACTGCATAGCAACCCGACTCGGCCAGTATTCTACGGCTACTGGATTGTGCTGGCGGCCTTCGTCACACAGTTCATTGCCGTTGGTATGCAGAACTATGTCGCGGGGGCTTTCATGACGCCCATGAGTGACGAGTTTGGGTGGACCCGCGCAGAGTTCACCTCGGCAAGATCCATCGGCCAGATGGTCGTCGCGATTACGGGATTCGTGATCGGCAGCGCTCTGGACCGCTATGGTGGTCGTCCCTTTATCCTCGTCGGCACAGTCATTCTTTCTCTCTCGGTTTTTGCTCTTGGCGGAGTTCAGACTCTGACGCAGTGGCTGATCCTGAACGGCCTGATTCTGACTATCGGGGCCGCCATGATTGGCAATCTCGTGGTGAATGTGACATTGGGAAAATGGTTTGTGCGCCAACGGGGAAGGGCAGTCGCGGTTGCAGCCATGGGCGTCTCGCTAGGAGGTATCGTGCTGCCGCCGCTCGCAACCTGGCTGGTCGATCTGCTCGGGTGGCGGGATGCCTGGCACGTTCTGGGTATCGTCGTTGCGGTGTTCACGTTTCCAGCAGCGCTGCTGGTGCGGCGCGCTCCCGAGGACTATGGCATGTGTCCCGACGGTGCTGTCCCCACACGAATGACCCAGGAGGAAACGTCGAAGGCGAACCTGGACTATGACAATTCGTTGACCCGCTCCCAGGCAATGCGCACCGGACACTTCTACAAACTGGTGCTCGCTTTTGGTCTGTTCCAGATATCTGTCACGGTGATGCTGCTGCAGACCATTCCGTTCATGAGCGATGCGGGCTATCCGCGTCTGATGGCGGCATCAATGCTGTCATTGGCCTCGATTCCTGCATTTCTCAGCAAACCTTTGTGGGGAGTATGGATCGACTACTATCGACCCAAACCGCTCGCAGCGATCGGCGCAGCCATCACGGGCATGTCGGTGATCTTCATTGTTCTGAGTGTGAAGGCACAGGTCGACGTGCTCGTGTACGCCTCGTTTCTGTTGATGGGTGTGGGCTGGGGCGGATTGATTCCTCTGCAGGAAGTCATCTGGGCTTCCTACTTCGGGCGGCGCTATCTGGGGGCTGTGCGCAGCACTGCCATGCCATTCTCATTCGCGATGTCGGCAGCCGGACCGATCATTGCGGCAGCCTATTACGATCAGGTTGGCAATTACGACAATGCGTTTCTGGCGATGGGGTTGTGTAATCTCGGTTCTGCCTTGATGTTGATGCGAATGTCCGACAAGGCGCCTGATGTAGTCAGATCGGAGTGAACTGATTTGGCTGAAATTCGATCACTCTTGCCCCTTTATTGCTCAAGAAACGATCATTCATGTGACTCGCGACCCTTTTTTTCGCCATGTTCGTGAGATGTGTTCTGCTATTTCGGGGGAAGGCTGGACAACTACGGCAATCCCCAGTACTTTTTTATCGCACAGATATAAAAGCAAAGCCTGAAAAGCATTGTTTTTGAACGAACTGTGAGCAGCGTCAAGTTGCATGGCAATGGACAGTGGTAGCCTCTGAAGATATGAAAACCCTGAATTGTTCTGTTCCGGATTTACAGATCGTTCGTCCTCGCGGGCTGGACGCGCAGCTTTTGTTTCGCGTTTACAGTGGCGCCAATCCCATTGCATTTGCACAATTGAGTCGTCCTCCGGCGCATCGTCGCCAACGTCCGCATGAAGCTGAGAGCGCTGGACCTGGCGTCAGTTACTATCTTCGAAATATCGCGGTTTCCCAGAACTATCGTCATCTCGGTGTTGGCAGTGCGTTACTGGATGAAGTGCTGGAATTCTGCAAATCCCAGCAGGTGAGCCATCTGTATGGGGAAGCCAAGGGAGAGAGTGTGCGGTTGACGCAGTGGTACAGGGACAGGGGTTTTTCCGTCGACGCAGTCGACAACATCGAGTATTCCTTCAGGCGCTGATTCAGCTTTCAGCCGCCATTTCCTCTTTCAGCAGTGACTCCAGCACCGGCCAGACATTGTCCAGGATCATGCTCTGCGCCTCAGCACGTGGATGGATGCCATCGTCCTGCATCAGTTCGGGCTGTTGAGGGATGCCATCAATCAGAAAGGGAATCAGGGGCAGATCCATCTCCGCAGCGATCTCGCCATACTGACTGGCAAAGGGAGCTGTGTAACGTGGCCCGTAGTTAGGTGGTATCTGAATACCTGCCAGCACTACGCGCGCGCCAGCTTCCCGGCTGAGTGTCGCCATCTGCGTCAGGTTCTGGCGAATGTGGGATACCGGCAACCCACGCAGCCCATCGTTGCCCCCCAGTTCCAGAATCACGAAAGCCGGATTGTGCGTGCTGAGTGCTGCGGGCAGGCGTGCGAGGCCGCCATCTGTCGTTTCACCACTGACGCTGGCATTGACGACCCGAAAGGGCAACCCTTCCTCCTTGATTTTCTCTCCCAGCAAAGTGACCCATCCATCCGCTTCATCCATACGATATGCGGCACTCAGGCTGTCTCCGAACACCAGAATGACTGGGCGCTCCTCCTGGCCAGTTGCCACGACGGAAAATAGCAGCGCACTGCTCAAGAAGAGGAGTATGGTGGCGATGTGATTGCGAAACTTGGCGCTCATTGTGTCTCTTGACGGGTGCTGGGTTTGAGTGTTGCGTGAAGATCAATTTAATCGTTCTGCCCCCTTTATACAATCGGCCCGACCTTACAGAGTCATGGTCAGACGAGCAAACTGTGATCGACTCCCTTGTCAGTATTCGCTAAAGTCCCGGTCTCAAATTGCGCCGGTCATGAACCGATCTGACCTTCTCATGCGTATCCAATCTCACAGAATTCATGACAGCCCAGCAGGAACTTCAATGATCAAAATCGACAATCTCGTTAAGCGCGTCACGACCAGCGAAGGTGAACTGGTGATCCTCAAGGGAGTATCACTGGCAGTGAAAACAGCCGAAACCGTGGCCATCGTGGGCGCGTCAGGTTCGGGCAAGTCCACGTTGCTGGGGCTGATGGCCGGGCTGGACACCGGCACTTCCGGAGACGTGATCCTGAATGGTCACAGCCTTGGTGCTCTGGACGAGGAGCAACGTGCAGTGCTGCGGGGGCAACTCGTGGGCTTCGTGTTCCAGTCCTTCCAGTTGCTGCCCAGCCTGACTGCGCTCGAGAACGTCATGCTGCCCATCGAGCTCAAGAACGACAAGAATGCCCACGAAAAGGCCACGCAGTGGCTTACCCGCGTGGGGCTTGGCGAACGTGGCCATCACTACCCCAATCAACTGTCCGGCGGCGAACAGCAGCGAGTGGCCATTGCACGTGCATTCGCGTCCGAGGCCAGGATACTCTTTGCCGACGAACCCACTGGCAACCTTGACAGCGCCACTGGTGCCCGTGTCATTGATCTGCTCTTTTCCCTTAACAAGGAGTACGCCACCACGTTGGTGCTGGTGACTCATGATGAGAGACTGGCGCACAAATGCCATCGCACGATCCGCCTTGTCGCGGGTGAAATCGTGAGTGACGAAATGAACGCCGCTGCGCAGGAGACAGCTCTCGAAGTGGAAGGGGCTCTGCATGACTAGTGGAGTGCAGGATACTGGTGTGAAAGATACCGGGGTGGGAAATAACCTGCTGGAACCCAATGTCGGCGGAGACAAGGTTGTCCGCGTCGATCCGCTGCGCTTGAACACGCTCCTGCGGCTGTCTCTGCGTTTGCTCTGGCGTGACTGGCAAGGCGGCGAACTGCGGTTGTTGTTTCTGGCCTTGATCATGGCCGTGACTTCCGTCACCGGAATAGCATTGTTCACTGATCGTCTGGAGCAGGCCCTGTTGATGGAGTCTGCCAATATGCTGGCGGCGGATCGTGTACTGGGTGGCCGCGGTGAAGCGCCGGTGGAGTGGCTTGACGAGGCGCGTCGTCGTGGTTTGAGTACGGCTGAAACAATGGGTTTCGGCTCAATGGTGTTTTCCGATTCCGGTAACGTCCTGGTGTCCGCCAAGGCTGTCAGCAGTGAGTACCCGCTGCGCGGTCAACTGGTGGTCGCCGATCAACCTTTCACTGCGGGTGCACCCATTGCGGGCGGGCCACCTCCCGGTGAAGTCTGGGTTGAATCCCGTGTGCTTCCTGCGCTCAATGCACAGATTGGTGACATCGTCTATGTGGGCGAAGCCGAGCTGCGTGTCACCCGTGTCATCGTGCAGGAGCCTGATCGCCAGCAAGGCGGCATGATGGAAAATGCCGGTCCGCGCTTGATGCTCAATACTGCCGATGTCCCTGCGACGCAAGTGATACAGGTGGGCAGCCGTGTCAATTATCGCTATCTGTTTGCGGGCGATGCCGGAGCTTTGCAAGGGTATGCCGAATGGCTTGATGAGCGTACAGCCGGAGAATTCCGTCTGCGCGACGTGCGGGACGAGAGCGCCGAAGTTGCAGAAGCGCTGAACAAGGCCGAAAGTTTCCTGTTGCTTGGCAGCCTGTTCGCGGTGCTGCTGGCAGGAGTGGCGATTGCGTTGACGGCGCGCCGTTATGCAGAGCGCCATTTCGACTATGTGGCAATTCTCAAGACACTGGGCTGTACCTCGGGACAGATCATGTCAATCTACATGAGCATTCAGATTGTGCTGGTGCTGGTTGCCATCGTCATCGGTTCGGGGCTCGGCTGGGCGATTCATGCCCTTATCCTGCAGGCACTCAGTGCCGTGCTGGCGATCGAATTACCGCCGGCTGGCGTGACTCCCTACATCATCGGCTCGATGACTGCCGTGATTTGCCTGTTGTCGTTCGCGTTGCCTCCACTGCTGGCGCTGCGCAAGACCTCGCCGCTGCGTGTATTGCGCAAGGATCTCGACGACAACAGCTTGAGTGCAAGGCTGCCCTATGGTTTCGGTCTGGCGGGTTCACTGACGCTGATTCTATGGTACAGCCAGGATGTAGTTCTGACCTCGATTCTGGTGTTTGCGGTGTTGGGTGTGGTGTTGGTGTTGTCCGGCATTTCCTGGTTGTTGCTGCGTTCCAGCGCCAGTGTAGGGATGAAGGCGGGCAGTGCCTGGAAGCTGGCCATGTCGGCCATGCGCCGCCGCCGCAAGCAGAACGTCCTGCAAGTGCTGGTGTTCTCCTTGACTATCATGTCACTGCTTATCCTGACGCTGTTGCGTACTGATCTGATCCAGGACTGGCAGGCGCAACTTCCTGAGAATACTCCCAACCACTTCCTGATGAACGTCACCGAGCCGCAAGTGGACGGCATTCAATCCTTCTTCCGCGAGAACGATGTCGAGCCCAATCAGTTCTTTCCCATGATGAGTGCGGGTATTACTCGCATCAACGGCGAAGTACCACGCCCCAGTTGGGAAGATGACGATGATGAACAGAACAGCGTGACCGAACGCAATGCTGCCAGACAGGACGATCTGGTAGAAGGTGAGTCAGGTGGGGGAGCACGAGGCGAAGATGGTCAGCCGCGTCGCGTCAGCAACCGTCAGGTCACCTGGACCAGAGAATTGCCCAGGGATAATCAGATCGTTGCTGGCACCTGGTGGAACGAGAATCCTCAACCTGGCTTCGTGTCCCTTGAGGACGACTACGCCGAGCGCCTGGGTGCGGCTTTGGGTGACATCATCGAATTCGATGTGGGGCAGGGGCAATTGCTCGAAGCTCAGGTGCAGAGCCTGCGCTCAGTGCGTTGGGACAACATGCAACCAAACTTCTTCGTGATCTTCTCCCCTGGAACACTGGACGCTCTCGGTGGTACCTATCTCTCCACTGCGTTAATGCAGGAAGAGCAGAAGGTACTGATCAACGAGCTGTTGCGACAATTCCCCACTATCGTGGTGATCGAGATAGACGCCCTGATCGAGCAGATTCAGAACATCATCGCCCAGGTGACTTCCGCAATCGAGCTGATCGCTTTTCTGGTACTGGCCTGCGGGGCTCTGGTGCTACTGGCCTGTGTGACGGCGACGCTGGATGAGCGTTTTCGCGAAAATGCAATCCTGCGCACTCTCGGAGCGGGCCGACGTTTGATCTTGAGCAGTCTTTTCATTGAATTCGCCGGCATTGGCTTGATTGCAGGTATCATTGCCACCATTGGAGCGGAGGGAAGCCTGTATTATCTACAGACAGAAGTGTTCCAGCAGGAGTTCGGGCTGCATTACTGGGTCTGGCTTGCCGGTCCTCTTCTGGGAATGCTCATCATCGCGACACTGGGCGTGATGGCGACACGACGGGTTGTGAATACCAGTCCTTTGACTGTGCTTCGACACATTGGCTAGTTCAGTTGGGGCTGCTCCAGTTGGGGTTAGTGTAATTCGCAGGGAGATCATTGAGATGAAGACTTTCGATACCAAGGCGTTCCATATGAAGACTACCAAACGATTCAGTGCTGTATTTGTTTTGCTGCTGTCAATTTTCGGTACGGCCCTGTTTGCTCTTGCAGGTGCAACACAGGCGCAGTTGCAGATAGCGCAACAGGAAATTGTCGAGATCAGCAGAAAGTGCGTCTTTGGTGACTGTATCAATGGAGAGGGCGCGCTTGAAATCACGACAACCATCGGTTTGAACACATACCGTGGGAATTTCAAGGACGGCAAGTACGACGGCTATGGAAAGTTGACGGAGATGGTGTCCCGCTCAGAGCGCGCTTACTATGATGGTCTCTGGAGTGATGGCATAAGAAATGGACGTGGCACTTACTGGAACGGCAGAGGTAATCTCTACATCGGTGAGTGGAGGGATGACAAGCGACATGGTCGCGGTTCGTATTTCTTCGGGGTGCGTGATTGGACAGAGAACAAATACTCCGAACACTGGTTGTCAGAGAACGTGGAAAATTACACGGGTGGATTCCTCAACGACCTCTACCACGGTTCTGGAACTTACCGATGGCCCAACGGTCAGAAGTACGTCGGCGAGTTCTTCGCCAATGACAAGCATGGACCAGGAACGTTTTACTACCCACGTGGATCGGTACGTCAACAGGTTTGGGAATACGGCAAACTGGTACCTCAATGACGAGCGCACCCTGAGGTCGCAGGCAAGGATCAAGTATGGATTTGCAAGCAATACGCCGTGAGTACCTCAAGGGCGGGCTCCACCGTGAAGGTCTTTCTGACAATCCCATTGAGATGTTTTCACGCTGGATGCAAGAAGCTGTCGACATGGGCCTGCCCGATGCCAATGCGATGGTCGTGGCGTCAGTTGGCAAGGACGGACAGCCCAGTCAGCGTATCGTGTTGCTGAAGTCTGTGGATGAGAAGGGCTTCGTATTCTTCACCAATTACGAGAGTCGCAAGGCCAGGGAAATTGCCTGTAATTCAAAGGTAAGTCTGCATTTTCCATGGCATGTGATCGAGAGACAGGTCGAGGTCTGCGGGTTGGCTGAGAAAATCAGTGCCGCAGAGTCTCAGCAGTACTTCGTTTCCAGGCCTCGGGAGAGTCAACTGGCAGCATGGGCATCGGCCCAGAGCAGGCCTTTGGCGTCGAAAGATGTTCTGTTGAAGCAGTACGATGCCATTAGTCGCAAGTATGCACAGGGGGAGATTCCGTTGCCCGAATTCTGGGGGGGCTACCGTGTGCGTCCGCATCAGCTTGAATTCTGGCAGGGAGGAAAGCACAGGCTTCATGATCGCTTCGAGTATGCTCTGCAGCCTGGCGGACACTGGAAAATCGATCAGTTGGCGCCCTGAAATTCCATTCTTCATTATTCCATTTGGTTATTAAGTAGAAGAACTAAATCTTATTATGGCTCTAAAGCAGCTGGTATAGTGCCCGCTCTTTTTGACGGAGGCAGTATGCTGTTTGAGCCAGGATATATCATCGCCGGATTTGTTGTGGGTTGGTTGGTAGGGTTGACCGGAGTAGGGGGCGGGTCGTTGATGACCCCCATTCTGCTGCTGCTCTTCAATGTCAACGCTGCTGTGGCGGTTGGTACCGATCTTCTCTACGCTGCAGTCACCAAGACCGTCGGTATCTTTGCTCATGGCAAGCTGGGCAACATTGACTGGCGTATCGTTGGCTTTCTGTCCGCAGGCAGTGTGCCGGTTTCTTTCATCACGACGCTCTATCTCGCTGATATCGATCTTGAATCCGGTGAGCTTGTTGATCAGATCAAGTTCTGGTTGGGCATTGCATTGCTAGTTACCTCACTGTCCGTGCTGTTCCGCAATGAACTGCTGAAGTCATCCAGGCATGGACCCAGGCTCAGCCCGGAGGTGATTTCCGGGTTGACTCTGTTGCTGGGCATGATCCTGGGTTTTCTCGTGACGCTGACATCAGTGGGCGCTGGTGCGCTTGGCGTGACTGCACTGCTGATTCTCTACCCCAATATCCACATCAATCGAATTGTTGGTACTGACGTGGCCCACGCTGTGCCGCTCACACTGGTGGCGGGACTTGGGCACGCCAGTCTGGGTACAGTAGATTATGGTCTGCTGGGGACTCTGTTGATCGGATCGATCCCGGGTATCTGGATTGGCAGCCATATGACTGGTGTTGTAGGTGAGCACTGGGTGCGCAATGTGCTGGCGCTGATTCTGGTGTACGTGGGTCAGAAGCTGGCATTCCCGGAGCTGAATCAGTTGCTGGGTTTAGGTCTGCTGTTTGTCGTGGTAGTAGGCAAGCTGATTGTCGATAACCGCAGGTTGAAGCCTGTCGTTGTTGAAGAATAGAACGGTATTTCCGAGCGGCGACGGGAGGTGGCAGAGGAGTTCTGCGACTGACCGCGCCCCTCCGGGGTGCCCTTACTCCGCTAAAAGCCCAAGGTCTTTTAGCTGCGTGCGGCGCTGGTCTTTTATGTCGCTGAACCCCTCTGCCACCTCCCGCCACCTCAGCAAGTGCCATGCGATTTGAACGGCAGATTCTTCCACTGCTTGGCTCCTGTAGTCATGCCTTCTCGATTTGCGTGCTACATCTTGAGCTCTGCACAGGTAATACATAAATCGGGAATTGGTGCTGCAACCCTCCACCTTCCGAAGTGCTTGGCAGTAATGTCGGCAGCGGACGCACACTGAAGAATCTGCAAGTCCAGTCGTCTGGGAGGATCAAGGCGTTGGGGGGCAGCAGGCCCGTTCAGCGGCATAAAAGACCAGCGCCGAGTGCAGCAAAAAGACCTCAGTTTTTTTTGAGGGCTTTTTGCGGAGGGAGGGCACCGCGGAGCGGCGCGGTCAGCCGCAGAACGGGCCTGCTGCCCCCCAACGCCGATAGAATCTGATCACTGGTTTGCAGGGAAAATCGATTGGGGAGTATCTTGAATCAACCTTTCCAGGGTTTGAGTTTTTGCACCGCCAGCACTTTTTTCAGGCGTGCGTACTGAGGCAGACCATCCTTGTAGGGGGGATAGTCTTCGCCCTGAATCAGCGGCGCGAAGTAAGCGCGTGCTGCCGGAGTGATACCGAATCCATCTGCTGTGATGAAATCTCGCGGCATGGTCTTCTCGACGTTCGCGACATCGGACAGTTTCGCTTCACCCACACTCCAACTGTATTTCTTTCCTGGCTTGCGCACGATGGTCGGCATCACGGCGTTCTTGCCCGCCAGTGCAAACTCGACCGCCGCCTGACCCATCGCGTATGCCTGCTCCACATCGGTCGCCGAAGCAATGTGACGCGCAGCGCGCTGCAGGTAATCGGAAACGGCCCAGTGATACTTGTAGCCCGTTTCCTTCTTTATCATCTCCGCGACGAAAGGTGCCACGCCGCCCAGTTGCACGTGCCCGAACGCATCCTTGCCACCGGCGTCGGCGAGAAAGCTGCCGTCCTTGTTCTGTGCACCCTCGGAAACGACGATGGCGCAGTAGCCGAACTGCTTCACGCACTCCTGCACTTTCTTGAGGAACTTCTTCTGATCGAAGGCAATTTCGGGGAACAGGATGATGTGCGGTGCATCGCCTTCCTGCTCGGCGGCCAGACCTGCAGCACCCGCGATCCAGCCCGCGTGTCTGCCCATCACTTCCATCACGAAGACCTTGGTTGAGCTCTCGCACATGGAGGCGACATCAAGTCCGGCTTCGCGGATGGATACCGCCACGTACTTGGCGACAGAGCCGAAGCCTGGGCAGTTGTCCGTCAATGGCAAATCATTGTCCACGGTCTTGGGAACACCGATGCATTGAATGGGGAAGCCCTGCTGAATACTGAACTGAGCGACCTTGTTCGCCGTATCCTGGGAGTCGCCGCCGCCGTTGTAGAGGAAATAACGGATGTTATGCGCCTTGAAGACTTCCAGCAGACGTTCGTATTCGCTGCGGTTATCTTCGATGCTCTTGAGCTTGTAGCGGCAGGAGCCGAACGCTCCGGCAGGGGTATGACGCAGGGCTGCGATGGTGCCTGCGGACTCCTTGCCGGTGTCGATCAGTTCTTCGCGCAGGGCGCCGATGATACCGTTACGGCCTGCGTAGATCTTGCCGATCCTGTCGTTGTTCAAGCGGGCAGTTTCGATCACACCACAGGCACTGGCATTGATGACGGAGGTAACTCCGCCCGACTGGGCATAGAATAGGTTTGCTTTGGCCATGGTGAGAGAACCTGCTAGTCTGACCGTTGAAGGGAGCTGTTGAAGAAAGGCCACGATGTTACCTGTTTAACACACATGAGGGAATGGAATGCGACTGACGATTGGGATGTCCGGAGCAAGCGGACTGATCTATGGCATACGCCTGCTGGAAATACTGAAGACTGTGCCTGAGGTGGAGACACATCTGATCCTGACGCCGTCCGCCAGGATGAACATCGCCATCGAGACCAATTGGCAGCTGAGTGATGTGCAGGCACTGGCCGATCATGTTCACTCCATCAATGACATGGCGGCGTCCATTGCCAGCGGTTCGTTCCGCACCGACGGGATGATCGTGGCGCCGTGCTCGATGAAGTCACTATCGGCCATCGTGCATTCCTATGCGGACAATCTGCTGATTCGTGCGGCGGATGTAGTGCTCAAGGAGAAGCGTCGCCTCGTGTTGATGCCACGAGAGACACCTCTGCACGCAGGGCACTGTGAATTGCTGCTCAAGGCCTGCCAGTTGGGGGCAATCATCGCACCGCCAATGCCGGCGCTGTACAACAATCCCCAGACGATTGACGATCTTATCAATCACAGTGTCGGGCGGGTGCTGGATCTGTTCGATATCGAAGCGGGAGTGGTCAGGCGCTGGGAAGGCATCCGCAAGTCGTGAGTGCTATGCCATCGCTTGTATGAACTCTTTCCTGATAGCGTGTCGAATTTCTTCATCATCCGCCTGGTCCAGGACATTGAGAACCAGTCCAGCGAGGCTGTCGGTCAGAGCTGAGCTGAGTGGGAGAGTTGACGCCTCAATGATATAGCGCAGGTTGTATACTGCGGCGGCAATAGTCATTTCTGTCGACAGCATTTGCACCGGTGTTTTCACCAGCGACTCCAGCATGTTTTCCTGAAACTGTTCACACTGGAGCTCGAGCGTCTTGATCTGCTCACGCAGTTGACTGAATCCTTCCGCCACTTCGCTGTCCGACTGAGCAGATTCCGTGTTGGTTTTCATCCAAGTGCGGGCACTGCGCAGGGGGCGCACCACGTTGTCTGCCCACATGGACGAGAATGCCAGGGCATCTCTGAGCATCTGCGCATCAAACAGGCCGCGGGTGTGTGCATGCCAGCACGAGAACAGCAACAGATTCACATCCAGTCCATACGAACTCTGTAAAGTCAGGCAGGTGCTGCTGACATGCGGTTTGCGATATACGCGGTTGGAAAAGTTCCAGAAACTTTCGTGAGCTGTGATTTACTTTCTCCTTTCGATGGTTGTCGCGAAGTTCACCGGGATGTTACTGCACGGGCTATTTTGAGACAATGCGGGGCACATTTTCTGTTGGCAACCACACACAAGAACAAGAGACCTTTCATGCATATTCATATCCTTGGCATCTGCGGCACCTTCATGGGCAGTCTGGCCGTGTTGGCCAAACAGCTCGGCCATACTGTCAGTGGCTCCGATGCCAACGTCTATCCCCCCATGAGCACGCAACTGGAACAGCAGGGCATCGTGCTGCAGCAGGGGTTCAGTGCGGCGCATCTGCAGCCTCATCCAGATCTGGTTGTGGTGGGCAATGCCATGTCCCGGGGTAATCCGGCAGTCGAGTATGTGCTGGAACAGGGGCTGGACTACTGCTCCGGGCCCGAGTGGTTATCACGTTTCGTACTGAAAGGCCGTTGGGTGCTGGCAGTCGCCGGTACGCATGGCAAGACCACTACCAGTTCGATGCTGGCGTGGATACTGACTTGTGCCGGACTCAAGCCCGGCTACCTGATTGGTGGGGTTGCGCAGAATTTTCCGGCATCGGCAGACCTGGGTGACTCACCCTTCTTCGTTGTCGAGGCGGATGAGTATGACAGCGCTTTTTTCGACAAGCGCTCCAAGTTCGTGCATTACTCTCCGCGTACCGCCATCCTCAATAATCTTGAGTTCGACCACGGCGATATCTTCCCGGATCTGGCTGCCATTCAGCGGCAGTTTCACCACTTGGTTCGAATCATTCCGGGTAATGGGTTGATCATCTCCCCGCGCGATGATGCCAACCTCAATGCCACTCTGGATATGGGCTGCTGGAGTCAACGCCAGATGATGACTCTGGAGGCAGGAGATGCGTCAGCAACTCATGCAGATGAACAGGTCTCATGGTATGTGCGTCTGCTCAGCCCCGATGGCAGTCAGTTTGAATTGGGCAAGAGAAACCGGGGAGTAGACGCGGGCAGCCATCGCGTCGACTGGTCGCTCGGAGGTACCCACAATGTTCGCAATGCGCTGGCGGCGGTGGCGGCAGCGCACCATGCAGGCGTGGATATCGGCGTTGCCTGTGATGCCTTGATGAGTTTTCAGGGCGTCAAGCGTCGTCAGGAGCTGTTGGGAGAGGTGCAGGGTGTGCGGGTATTCGATGACTTCGCGCATCATCCCACGGCCATCGACATCACATTGCGCGGCATGCGTGCGAAGTTCGAGAGTGCAGGGCGGAGTGGAAGATTGATTGCCGTGATTGAGCCGCGTTCCAGCACCATGAAGATGGGGGTCCATCAGGCCGCACTCGGCGAGGCCTGCCGTACTGCCGACCTGACTTTGTGGTTTGACTCAGGAAACGTGGCACTTGATCTGCCCGGCGTGGTGGCCAGCAGCCCCAGCCCGGCGCGAGTGTTCGATTCGGTTGAGGGTATCGTGGCTAGCCTGGCTGCAGAGGCGAAGTCAGGTGACGATATCGTGGTCATGAGCAATGGTGGTTTCGGTGGTATTCACCAGAAACTGTTGCAGGCGCTTGCAGCGCGCAAGATTTGAAATGCAGCAATCGGATACAGCAGGGCGGATGAGGCAATGACAGAGACAAAGGCTGAGAGCATCACCAGGCGAGGGGCGGAGACCATTGCGCTGTTCCCGCTTAAATCCGTGCTCTTTCCGGGCGGACGCCTGCCGCTGCAGATATTTGAACAGCGCTATCTCAATCTCGTTAGCCAGGCGCTCAAGACAGATACTGGATTTGGCATTTGCCTGCTCAAGGACGGCGATGAAGTAGCCAAAGCGGGCGTAAAGCAGCAGGTGCACCGCGTAGGCACATATGCACGGGTGGTTGATTGGGACCAGTTGCCGAACGGACTGTTGGGCGTGACCGTGGAGGGGCACCACAAGTTCGTGGTGCAGGAGTGTTGGTCAGAGAAAGATCAATTGCTCATGGGCAATGTTGACTACTGCAGCGTCGACTTTCTGGGTGAAGCGCCCATCAGTGTGGAGGAGGAGCACGATGTGCTGATAAGTCTGCTGCAGCAACTGGCGAGTCATCCGGTAATCAGCAAGCTTGGAATGAATATCGACTATGAAGATCTGCGGCAGCTGGGATGGCGGTTGAGCGAGCTGATTCCGTTGACGCTTGAGCGCAAGCAAAGCCTGCTTGAATTGCAGGACCCGCATGAACGAATCCGCGCACTCGAGACCATCATCGATACCATGATTCAGGATGGTTGAGTCGACTGTACATTTCCGCTATCAGTCCCAGGAATGAGTCAAAGCGTCGCTATTTTCGCGAAATTCACCAGGACCATCAATTCGTCGTTGTAGTGGTAGACACCCTGAATGAAGCGCGCGGCATTGTCGTTGCCGGTGTTGGGAGAAGGCTCAATGCTGCCTTCCTGCAGGTCCACTACGGCGGCCACGCGATCCACCAGCACACCTACCGCATAGTCTTCCAATTCGACTACCACGATGCGTGACTGCGACGTCACTTCGTGAGATGACAGCCCAAACACTTCCCGAGTATCGATCACTGTCAACACATCGCCACGCAGGTTGATGATTCCGAGGACGAAGTTTGGCGCACCTGGCACAGGAGTGATTTCCGTATACCGCAATACCTCATTGACGAAAGAGGCGCTTACGGCATAGGTTTCGTCACCCAGCACAAAAGTCACAAACTTGACGGTGGCGTTATTCATATTCTGAGGAGCGGTTTGCAGTGCAATTTCTGACATGTTGCGAACAACCAGTTGTGAGGTATCTGATCACTATAGCGGCAGAGTTGGCAAAAACATTGAGTAATATGCGTCCACTGCTGTACTGAGGTTGTTTGCCCTGAACTGGCAATCAGTCCTGTAACTGCAGCATAATGACGCGGAGATTCAACGGGTGCCGGTATTACAGAGTGATGTGCAGGCTGTGTGCAAGAGGATAAATAATGTTTGAAAGCTGGATGGCGAGAGGCAACTGGACTCATGAGCAATGGCTGATCTTCAGCCTGACAGCGTTTATTGTGGTTGCCGCGCTGGTGATACTTGTGCGTCTCTACGCTATCTTCAAGATGGCAACCACCAAGCGTGAGAGGCCGAATTTGCGGGTCGCACATCGTCTGCGCAAGAAGTAGTGCGTCTGTGCGAGCGATGCCTTATCCGTGCAGATCTGCACGGTGATCAGATCAACAGTCGATCAAGCACTACCGCGGAAACGGCGATGAAAACGATCACTCCTGCCAAAAAGCCCAGCAGCGCGAACAGTCGGAATGGTTTCCCGTCCTTTGGATAAAGGCCGGATTTTTCATACTCTCGATCTTCATCGCAAGATGCGTCAACAGAGGTATCGGGAGTCTTGCTTTCATTGGTCATGGTCGAAAATTTCTCTGCCAGGCTGAACCACAGTTTGCGGATATGGTTTGAATCAGGAACTTGCACGTTGCGAAGACGACTATTATTGATAATCCTGTTACTGGTCCAGATCAGCGTCACCCATGCCATCGTGATACGGCATGATACTGGATACTCCCGACACGTGGCCAGAGAAACGCAGTTCCCCGCCGTGTTCTGGCTGGAGCAGCGCGCCACTCGCAAGGTTTGCGTAGCAACCCTCATTCATCCACAGTGGGCGATTACTGCGGCGCACTGCCTCGAAGATACGTCCATGCTGCAGATTCTCGTGCGTGCCGGAGAGTATCCGGTGCAGATCGCCGGCGAGTTGCATGGGATCGACCATGTCGTCATCCACCCGCAATACCAGTACCGTTACAGTGCAACCGACACCGACAGGGAGGTTGACCTTGCCCTGCTGCGGTTATCGTCCCCGCTGCCTTTTCCGGTTCCGCTGGCCCTGTATCGCGAACGTGATGAACTTGATCGAGTAGCTACTTTCCTTGGTTGGGGCTACTTTGGTTTGGGAACCACGGGTATTCAGGTGGACGATGGGCGCTTCCGTCTCGCCCGTAACGTGGTGAGCAATGCTGCTGAACGTCTGCGCTTTGATTTCGATGATCCGCGACTGCCTGACAGTCGCGCTGTGGATCTCGAAGGATTGCCCGGACTGGGTGACAGTGGCGGCCCTGCACTGCTGGAAACCGCAGAAGGCTGGAGTATCGCTGGCGTGGCTGTCGGAGAGATAGGCGCTGCGTCCGACCCTGGTCGACTGGGACTGTATGGCGCGGTGGGAGTTTACGAGCGTCTCTCAGGGCACTTGGAATGGATTGAATCCGTCATTGGTGCGGTGCCGATACCAGGTCACGATACTGTTTCCGGGTTATGACCTGGGCGTGTCCGTGCCGCCGCAGTGCGTCGCTTCACCGGGCAGCAGGCGAGTACTGCGACCCGTAAAGTAGTAGGCCAGGAGACCCAGCCACTCACGGGTTGCCATGCTCAGTTCGCGCAGATGCGCAGCAAATTGCAGCTCCACGCGCAGCAGATTGTCCGGATTGGACCGATGATCGACCGGCCAGGGAATCACCGGCCAGTTCTGCTCACAAAAGATCCCCGTGGCCCGGGGCATGTGGAACGCGGACGTGATCAGCAGCCATCGTTCCTGGGTATCAGGCAAGACCAGCGCTTTGCTCAGCACCACATTCTCCCAGGTATTGCGGGACTCCGCTTCGATCACCAGTTCACGATCTCCCAAGCCCATATCCTGCATGAACCCCGGTACGCTATCGGCTTCCTTGAAAGCCTGGCCGGTGAGGCTGCCATTTCCTCCGGTGAATACAAGCTCCGCGTCGGGATAGCGTCGGGCCAGTGCAGCGAAAGCACTCATGCGCTCTGCGGCATCATCGTATTGGATCTGCTGCCATGCGCTACTGCGCTGAGGACTCACGGCACCACCCAGCACGATGATGCCATCGATGCGGGACGGCAGTTCCGGGTTGGTTGTGAAACGGCGCTCCAGTGGGTAGAAAAGCCATTCGCCGAGGGGCAGGAATGCCACCAGCAAAGCTGCAGCACACGTGATCGTCAGCAGGTGGCGCCCCCAGCGTGACAGACCCAGTGCCAGCAGCAGCCAGCTTGCCACCAGCAATATCAGCAGCAGGCTGTCAGGTGAGACGAGGGCCCACAATATCTTGGAAGACAGAAAAAAGAGAGTGTCCATCAGCAGGGGCCATTGGAAGGGCTTGGGCGCGAGTGCCCGAGAGTATACCCGGAGTTCCGCAAAGGATGTGCCGCGCTTATGTAACTCCTGCGGAATTTTGCTACCATCGACCACCAACTCAATTCACCGGCAATACATCAGCGCAATACACAAGGGAGCACAAACATGACCATAGCACAGGGCGATAAACTGCCAGCCAGCACATTCAAGATCATGGGCGAGAAGGGACCAGAGGACATCAGCTCCGATGCAATATTCGCGGGCAAGAAGGTGGTGCTGTTTGCTGTTCCGGGAGCCTTTACACCGGGTTGCACTGTGACCCACTTGCCGGGCTATGTGGTGCTGGCAGACAAGATCAAGGCCAAAGGTGTGGACTCCATCGTCTGCCTCGCTGTCAATGATGCGTTCGTGATGGATGCCTGGGGCAAGTCCCAGAATGCCGAGGAACTGATCATGCTCGCGGATGGCAATGGTGCTTTCACGAAGGCCATTGGTCTGGAACTGGACGCGACTGGTTTCGGCATGGGAACCCGCAGCAAGCGTTATGCGATGATTGTGGACAACGGCGTGGTCACGCACCTGGGAGTGGAGCCCGCTGGCGGCATCGTCGAAAGTGCGGCAGAGGCGATACTCGCCAAGCTGTAAGCGCGGATTGACTGCGAGGACGTTGACGATGAAGACTGAATACATCGACTACCGGGACGGCGACAGGGATCTGGAAGGCTACTTTGCCTATGACGAAACCGCAGACAGCCCACAGCCGCTGGTACTGATAGCCCATGACTGGAGCGGACGTCGCGAGTTTGCCTGCAGTGCCGCTGAGCGCATGGTCGAACTGGGCTATGCCGGTTTCGCGCTGGATATGTATGGCAAGGGTGTGTTCGGCAAGGACGGCGACACGGCTGGCAATTCCGCTTTGATGGCACCGTTTGCCAGCGATCGTCTGTTGTTGCGTCGCCGTGTGCAGGCTGCACTTGTGGCTGCACGTGCGCTGCCGCAGGTGGACGCGAATCTGGTGGCGGCTGTTGGTTATTGTTTCGGTGGCATGACGGTGCTGGAACTCGCCCGCAGCGGTGCCGATGTGCTCGGAGTGATCGCCGTACACGGTTTGCTTGGGGCCGGTGATGCTGCCAATGCGGCGATCACAGCGAAAGTGCTCTGCCTGCATGGCCACGATGATCCGATGGGCCCGCCCGCTCAGGTACTCGAATTCGAGACCGAGATGAGTGCGGCAGGTGCAGACTGGCAGATGCATATCTATGGCGGCACGAAGCATGCGTTTACCAATCCTGCGGCCAAGGATCAGCAACTGGGCACTGTCTACAACATGCTCGCCAACAGCAGAGCACAGCGCGCGATTGCGGATTTTCTTGCGGAAGTGTTTGCCGATCCGTTGGTCGGCGAGCAGGAGTCATGGCAGGCCGACTGATAATTCTTTTGACATAAGAACAACAACAGGGGGGGCAGATGACTACGCAGTCCGGCAGCGACGCCATGAAGAACAGTAGCCAGACAGGCGCACCGGCAAATTCATCAGCCAATGTTCCGTCAAATGTGCCCCCCACATCAGTACCGCTGCGCAGCAGGATCGGCCTGTGGCTCGGTGGCGGCTTGTTTGTCTTCATTCTCCTGTTCGTGGATCTCGATCCGACCAATCCACTGGTCACCCGCATGTTCGCCGTCGTGGTGCTGATGGCGGTGTGGTGGATCACCGAAGCCATCCCGATACCTGCGACCTCATTGCTGCCGATCGTTCTGTTTCCCATGCTGGGCATCATGCGCGGAGGCTTCCGTGATGCCAGCAGCCAGGTGGATTTCAGCGAGACATCGCTACGTAATGGGTTGCAACCCTCTGATCTGGACATCGTGTTTCCGAATGTGACCAGCCAGTACATGGACTGGCTGATATTCCTGTTTCTCGGTGGTTTTCTGATTGCCATCGCTGTGGAGAAGTGGAATCTGCACAAGCGCATCGCGCTGCATATCCTGCGTGTGATAGGTGGCGAACCGAGGCGACTGGTGCTGGGTTTCATGGTGGCGACCGGCTTTCTGTCCATGTGGCTGTCCAACACTGCCACCACCATGATGATGATGCCGATGGCACTGTCCCTGATCGTGCTTTACGAGGAACTCAATCGCGGTATCGTCGCGAAGGGTGGCAGCGTCGACGTACGTGCTCCCAATTTCGCGTTGGTGCTGATGCTTGGCATCGCTTACTCATCGTCCATCGGCGGGCTGGCAACCATTATCGGGACGCCACCCAATGGCGTGCTCGTGACGCAGATGAGCCAACTGTTTCCTGAAGCACCTCCGCTATCGTTTGGCGGCTGGATGGTGTTTGCCCTGCCGCTGTCGGTGGTCTTTCTTTTTGCCGTCTGGCTCATGTTGTGCCGCTTCCTGTTTCCTCTTCCAGCCACGACACCCTTCAGTGGTCGGGATTTCATCGACAGCGAGATCCGCGGGCTCGGCCCCATGAGCAACGAAGAGAAGAAGGTCGCTGTGGTATTTGTGGCTGTCGCTGTTTTGTGGATGACGCGCAGCGAGCGACTGCTGGGAGCCGGAATCGACATCTATGGCTGGAGCCACTGGCTCGATCTGTTGCTGAGCAAGTTTGACATCGCACCAGTCGGTTCCCTGATCGACGATGGCACTGTCGGCATAGCCATGGCGCTCACGCTGTTTGCCATTCCCGCCAGCAAGGAAAAAGGGGGCTTTCTGCTGGATTGGGAATCTGCCAAACAGGTGCCTTGGGGGATTCTGTTGCTGTTCGGCGGTGGTCTGGCGATGGCGAAGGGGTTTGCGACTTCGGGGTTATCGAACTATCTGGCTGAAGTATTCGAGACGATGCTCGCCGGTGCCAATCCGCTGGTGATTGTCGTCAGCGTGGTGACCTTCATGACAGGCTTCACGGAGTTCACGTCGAATACGGCCACGGCCTCGATGAGTATGCCGATCATGGCGAGCCTTGCACAGGCCATCAACGTATCACCGTTGTTGTTGATGATTCCGGCAGCGATCGCGGCCTCGTGCGCATTCATGCTGCCGGTATCGACGCCGCCGAATGCAATCGTCTATGGTACTGGTCGCGTGCCCATCATGAAGATGGTCGTGGCAGGGATCTGGCTGGACGTGATGTCGGTGATTCTGGTGACGCTGTTTGTCTATACATTCGGTCATCTTTCCTTCGATCTTTTGGGTGAAATACCAAGCTGGGCACGTCGCTGAAGCCGGGAAACGGCTTCAGTCTTCGGCGACTGAGTCGATACACAGATTATTGAAGGTTGGTCGAGTCGGTGTTCTTGTTTGATTTGGCGTGGTCGCGCCGGTAACTCTGACCGGGGAGTATTCGCTTGCAGCAATCCGATATTAATGAGCAGCCAGTGGATAAACTGGACGCCCCTCTGCTTTGCCCAGTGGGCGAACCAGCCTGCAGTTATCTGCCAGAACTGGATCGTCTGCGCGCAGAGGTCGGCGCACTGCTGGCACTGGCACGCACCGATGAGTTGACGGGACTCTACAATTATCGTCACTTTACCCAGGCGATGGAGATGGAAATGGAGCGCACACGGCGCTCCGGAAAACCCATGTGCCTCATCATGTTCGATCTCGACCACTTCAAGATATTCAATGATCGTTGGGGGCACGAATTCGGCAACAGCACACTGGTGCATACCGCACGTCTGCTCATGGGGACAATCCGCCGTCTCGATATTGCCTGCCGTTATGGTGGTGAGGAATTTGCCATCATCCTGCCCGACACACCCCTGCGCGCAGGTATCATGCTGGCCAATCGGTTACGCGAAAAAATCGCGAACTCTCCGCTCAGTCCAGGGGGGCACGAAGTGTCAATCACCGCAAGCTTTGGTGTGGACGTTTACCACCCAGAGTCCCGTGATGATGTCAGCCAGTTTCTGCAGCGTACCGATTCCTGGTTGTTTGAGGCCAAGGTGCGAGGCAGAAACATGGTTTGTCACTCGGCAGTGGAGAGTGAGTCCGGCGTCAGTCAGGATGAGCGCGATCTTCTGCTCAAGAGCGATTCAGCGTCTGACTGACGTTCAGGTCGAGTTGTCAGCTGTCTCCAGCTCAAGTGCCAGGTGATACAGAATTGTCGCCGTAGCGCCCCAGATCCGATATCCCTCATGGTGAAACTCCAGAATCTCTCTTTCCGAGTCTTGCAGCATCACGCGCGTACGTTGATAGCTCGCCGTGTTCAGGGCAATGCTTACTGGCACTGTAAAGATATGAGCCACTTCGCGTGGTGAGGGTATCAAGAGTGTATCCGCCGCCAGCAACCCCACCACTGGGGTTACGCAATAGCCCGAGGGCATCAGCAGATTGCCCAGTTGCCCGATTATCTGTACCGACTCCGCACACAGGCCTATCTCCTCTTCGCTTTCTCTCAGCGCAGTCGCGACTGGACTGGCATCGCAGGCATCTGTCGTGCCGCCGGGGAAGCTGACCTGGCCGGGGTGACTGCTGAGATGTTCGGTGCGCAGTGTCAGGATGACGTTGACATCGCGGATGGGAATCAGCACGGCGGCATTGCGAAAGTTCGCCGCTGGCAGCTCGGCGGAATTGATGAGGCGATTGATGTCGCGGTCTGGATGCAGAATGGCCTTGCGAGGCAGAGACTGCTGTTCGAAATAGCGCAGTAGTTTCTGCAGAATCGGCTCATTGTGAGGGGTAGCTGGGATCGGCATGCACGGATTATAGACAAACTTCGCGACATAAACCCGAGTATCGGTACTGCAGGATATTGCCAGCAAGCTCCAATGAAAAATGCCGACGGGATCAACCGTCGGCATTTGCTTCACAGCGACTGCAATCTATACAGTCGTTCTACCAAACGTTCTATTTGTATTTCCAGTTCACCGAGAAGAACGCACGCAATGGCTGACCAGTGAAGTAACGATCACGGCCGAAGGCAAAGTCGGCGCGTTCAGCGTATTTCTCGTCCGTCAGGTTGAGCACGTTCAGTGCCAGGGTCACGTCTGGTCTGACTTCCCAGCGCGCGCGCAGGTTCAGCAGATCGTGGCCATTGTAGCGATTGCGGTTTTCCGGGTTGGTGTAGTACGCGCCAGCATCCACCCATTCCAGCTCGGCGAAAATCGTTTCAGATGGACGCCACTGCAGTTGGAAGGATCCGAAGCGACGCGGTGCGGTATCCACATCGTTGCCCTTGATGTTCACGCCGCCGGATAGCTCGTCGTTCTCGTAGGTGTGACGGGCAAAGTTGTAAGCGCCGGTGACGCGCCACTGATTATTGATCTCCAGAGCGCCGGACAACTCCAGGCCACGGTGTTTCGTGTGGCTTTTGTTGAGGTTGATGCGCGCGCTGTCGGTGATGATCTCGTTGTCCTTGTCCATGTAGTAGCCAGTGACTGAGTATTCCCAGACATTGGAGCTGCCTTCAAAGCCAAGCTCAACACTGTCGATTTCCACCGAGTCCAGATCCGCCACGGATTGTGCGTTCTGCAGACGGTACAGTTCAGTTGCTTGCGGAGCGCGGTAACCCTTGTTCAGGCGCAACTGGGCATTGTGATCGTCATTTATCTGATAGCGCAGGCCGATCTTGGGTGCCCAGTTGCCGAAGCTGTCTGAGCGATCCGCCGGACGGTTGTAGCGGCAACCACCAAAGCCACAGGGGACACCGTTGTCACGGGTACGGCCATCGAGCATCTTGTTGTCGTAGTCATATTCCATGTGCTCATAGCGCAGGCCGAGGGAGATGTCGAAGCCGTTGTCCCAGTAATGCTCGAGATGGGCAAACGGAGCGATCTGGATAGCCTCTACTTCGTAATCATAGTGTTTGCCGACAGGAGTCTGAGCAACCAGTGCGGCTGCGCCCACAGTGGGGAAGCGTTGCTGCTGCAACAGGCTGCCCTCGGTGCTCTCCAGGTCCAGACCAAAGGAGATCATGGTGTCCTCGCTCAGATCCTTGTAGCTGCCAAGCTGCAGGCCGAAGCTGGTGTGTTCGTTGTCTTCGGTCGGCAAGCCGGGCAGGAAGTGCTGGATGAAATTCAGGTCGGTCTTGCGGAAGTACGGTGTGGCAACGATTTCCCAGTCATTGCCCAGCGTCTTGCTGATACGGGTCCATGCGCGAAAACTCTGGTTATCGCGGTAGGCCTCCGGGTTCGGGTTGGTGTCACGCAGATTGTTGTCCTTGTAACTGTCCTTGCCTTCCACGTAACCCGCCGTTTCCTGGTTCAGGTTGGTGGCAGTAAAGCCACCGTCCAGGGCATAACCACCGGCCGTGGTGTACTGATAGCGCCAGGACAGCTTTTGTTGAGCCAGATAACTGTCGTCGTGGTAGCCATTCTCATCAGCACCGTTGAAGAGGAACATGTGCTTGAAGTTGCCGTAGTCCATGCCCAGTGTGGCATTGACGCGCTGAGAACCACGTGGGCCTGCCTCAAAAGTCAGCTCACCGTCCTCCGTGGGATCAGGCAGTACAACGTTGATCATGCCATGGACAGCATTCGAACCGTAATAAGCAGTGGCCGGGCCACGGATGACTTCGATACGGGTGGCATTCTCACTGTTGGCATCAAACAATTCGTTCACATTACAGAAGCCCGCCGCACGCAGCGGAATGCCCTGCTCAGCCAGCATGAAAGCGCCGCAGGCGCCGGCTCCGGTCAGCACGGGAGAGCGGATGGCTGTCAGGCTTTCCTGGCCATTACCACGGTTGATGTTGACACCAGCCAGGCGGTTCAGGACCTCCTGAATGTGTTGATGTGATACGGTGCGCAACTCCTCTGCAGAAAGGACGCCGATGCTGGCATTGACGGTGGAAAGAGACTCAGGACGTCGTGTGGATGACGTGACCATGATCTCCTCGATCTGAGGCGTTTGGGCGAAGGCAGTCGTAGCGCCCAGTACAGACATTGCCGCTGCGCATGACAATGCGAGCAGACGTGGTGCAACACCGTGGAATGCTGCAACTGTGGGTGTTGCCGCCTGGATCCTGCGAGTGTTTCGTACTCTCTCGTATTTCACTTTTATAGTCCTCCCTTGATGGTGAGTTTTGAAGCTGGCCGAATATAGCACAATTGAAAATGCCGATGGTCTGGGTAGATGCCTGCGTATGCCAGAAGAAGGCGGGGCGCACCGACCGTCAGGACCGCCGGAGTGTTGCAAAAATCGGCAATAAATGCACTGCAGAAAATCATTGTTTTACGTCCCCGGGCAATGCCTATAATCCGGCCTTTGCGACCAGAGCGTGACATATTGATCCGGGGGGACAAATGAAGACGCGAGTGACACAAATGCTCGGGATCGAGCATCCGATAGTACAGGGCGGCATGCAGTGGGTGGGGCGGGCAGAGTTGACGTCCGCCGTCTCGAATGCCGGAGCACTGGGCATTCTGACGGCGCTGACGCAATCATCACCGGAAGCATTGGCTCAGGAGATCGCCCGCTGCCGTACCATGACCGACAAACCCTTCGGTGTGAATCTCACTATTCTGCCTACCATCAAACCGGTTCCCTATGGTGAATATGTCGATGCCATCGTGTCGTCAGGTATTCGCATTGTGGAAACTGCGGGCCGCAATCCAGAGCCGTGGATGCCGCTGTTCAAAGGCGCAGGCATTACCGTCATTCATAAGTGCACTTCGATTCGCCATGCCCTGAAAGCCCAGGCGCTTGGTTGTGACATGGTCAGCGTGGATGGTTTCGAATGTGCCGGGCATCCGGGCGAAGATGATGTCACCAATCTGATACTGCTGCCGCTCGCGGCGAAGCGGCTGAGCATTCCATTCCTTGCCTCCGGTGGTTTCGCCGATGGTCGTGGTCTCGCTGCTGCGCTCGCAATGGGGGCAGATGGCATCAATATGGGCACGCGCTTTCTCGTGACCAAAGAGGCGCCGATTCACGAGCGCGTGAAGCAGCGCATGGTAGATGCTTCCGAGCTGGATACGGCGCTGATTTTTCGCACGCTGCGCAACACTGCGCGTGTGTTCCGCAACAGCGTGGCAGAGCAGGTGCTCGCCATCGAAGCGCAACCGGGCGAGACACAATTTGAAAACATTGCTCCTATGGTGAAGGGAGTGCGAGGACGTGAATTGTTCGAGACTGGCGATACGGAAAACGGCGTGTGGTCCGCTGGCATGGTGATCGGGCTGATTGATGACATTCCCACCTGCAGGGAGTTGGTGGAGCGCATTGTTGAAGAGGCTGAGCAGATCATCATTGGGAGACTGAAGGGGCTCGTTGAATCGGTGGAATGAGCCGCCAGGACGGCGGCGACTGAGCCCTACAAGGATGTATTCACGGGCGTGTTCTGACTACCCCTACCCCACTGGGCTGCGCGACCTACGGAGTGATTAACAACAACAAGAAGGGCGAATCATGCACATCAAAGACAAAGTGGTGGTGGTTACTGGCGGCGCCAGCGGGATTGGACGGGCGCTGTGTGAGAGGTTTGCGGCAGAAGGGGCCAGCGCCGTTGTCGTCTCTGACATCAACAAGGCAGGCGTGGATGCCGTGTGCGCCTCAATTGCCGGACTGACTCGAACGCTGGGCATCGTCACCGACGTCAGTCGTGAGGAACAGGTCGCGGATCTGGTCGTGCAGACGCTCGCCGCATTCGGGCACATCGATCTCTTTTGCTCCAACGCCGGGATATTCACGCCCGGGGGAGAGGAAGTCAGCACCGACGACTGGCAGCGCATCTGGGATATCAACGTGATGGCCCATGTGTTTGCGTCGCGGGCCGTGCTGCCGTCCATGCTGGAGCGGGGTGAGGGCTATCTGCTCAATACTGCCTCGGCAGCCGGGCTGCTCAGTCAGGTCGGTTCGGCCCCTTATGCGGTAACCAAGCACGCGGCGGTTGGCTTTGCCGAGTGGCTGTCGATCACCTACGGCAATCGCGGCATCAAGGTGTCGGTGCTCTGCCCCCAGGCGGTGCGCACGCAGATGACCAGTGGTGGGGCAGGTGTGGCAGGTGTGGACGGCATGCTGGAGCCAGAGCAGCTCGCGCAGACTGTGGTGGAGACACTGGCAGAGGAGCGCTTTCTCGTGCTGCCCCATCCTGAGGTGCTGACCTACATGCAACGCAAGGCGGCGGACTATGATCGCTGGCTCAGCGGCATGCGGCGTCTGCAGGAGAAGTTCGGGGATCGCTGGAAGACGTGACAGGTACGCTTTCTGCCGCCGGGTCTATCGCCGAGGCGCCATTTCCTTATAATGTCGTCCCTGAAAAATCCAGATCACCAGAAACCAGGACCCCCTCATGACAATGACCATAGGAAAGAACGCAGTAGTCGAGATTCACTACACCCTCAAGAATGACGCAGGAGAAGTCCTGGACTCCTCGGCCGGGGGCGATCCCTTGATGTACCTGCACGGCACGCACGGCCTGATTCAGGGGCTGGAGAACGAATTGAACGGCAAGAAAGTCGGCGACTCATTCAAGGCAGTCATCCCTCCCGCGTTGGCCTACGGCGAGGTCGATCCGGACCTGATCCACAGCATCGACAAGTCGATGTTCCGTGGCGTCGACAACATCGAGCCAGGTATGTCCTTTACAGCGCAGGGTGAGCACGGCGCACAGCACATCACTGTGAAGGCAGTGGAAGGCGACAACGTCATCATCGACGGCAATCACGAGATGGCGGGTCAGACTCTGCATTTCGCTGTGGAAGTTGTGAGCGTGCGTGAAGCCACTGAAGAAGAGATCGATCACGGTCACGTGCATGCGCATGGTGATCATCACCACCATTGATCCTGATTACTCTGTAGGTCGGGCGGCGCAGTGGGTCATTGCCATGACGGACACGCCGTGAACCCATATATGGGTTCACGGCGTGTCCGTCAGGGGTGGGCCGGGGGCAGTGGGGCGGCAATCGGAGTACAGAACGTTCATAGACAGTACGGTTGCACAGTACATGCAGCCCATTCATAGGGTCGATGCAAAAAAATCCGGATAAAAGGCTGATGCAACAGCACATTGTGGGTGCCGATACGGGGGCCTTGGGTTAAAATGCCGCTCCACTGAATACCAGCCAACGGGGTTTTGAATGTTTAGTCGTGACATGACCATTGCCGAATTTGATCCGGAACTGAGCGCCGCCATCCAGGCCGAAGCCCAGCGTCAGGAACACCACATCGAACTGATCGCTTCCGAGAATTACACCAGCCCGCGTGTCATGGAAGCCCAGGGCACCGTGCTCACCAACAAGTATGCCGAAGGCTACCCCGGCAAGCGCTACTACGGCGGCTGCGAGCACGTCGATGTCGTCGAGACTCTGGCCATTGAGCGCGCCAAGCAGCTCTTCGGTGCCGACTACGCCAACGTCCAGCCCCATTCCGGTTCCCAGGCCAATGCCGCCGTTTACATGGCACTGCTCAAGCCGGGCGACACCGTGCTGGGCATGAGCCTGGCCGATGGCGGGCACCTGACTCACGGCGCTGCCGTGAGCTTCTCCGGTCGCATCTACAATGCCATCCAGTATGGCCTGAACAGCGCCACCGGCGAGATCGACTACGAGCAGGTTGAGAAACTGGCGCTGGAGCACAAACCAAAGATGATCATGGCTGGCTTCTCTGCTTACTCCCGAGTGGTGGATTGGCAGCGATTCCGCGACATCGCCGACAAGGTTGGTGCTTGGTTTGTGGTGGACATGGCCCACGTTGCCGGTCTGGTGGCCGCGGGTGTGTACCCGAACCCGGTACAGATCGCAGACGTCACGACCTCCACGACGCACAAGACTCTGGGCGGCCCGCGCGGCGGCCTGATCTTGGCCAAGTCCAACCCCGAGTTGGAAAAGAAACTGAACTTCGCCGTATTCCCCGAGAGCCAGGGCGGCCCGCTGATGCACGTCATTGCTGCCAAGGCGGTGTGTTTCAAGGAAGCCATGAGCCCCGAGTTCAAGGCCTATCAACAGCAGGTGGTGAAGAATGCTCAGGCGATGGCCAATGGCTTCATCAAACGCGGCTATGACATCGTGTCCAACGGCACCGATGATCACCTGTTCCTGTTGAGCCTTGTGAAGCAGGGCATCACAGGGAAGGATGCGGACGCCGCTCTGGGCCGCGCCAACATCACTGTCAACAAGAACGCTGTGCCGAACGATCCGCGTCCGCCCTTCGTGACCAGTGGTCTGCGCATCGGCTCTCCAGCAGTGACGCGCCGTGGTTTCAAGGAAGCAGAAGTGACTCAATTGACGGAATGGATCTGCGACGTTCTCGACAACATCGAGAACGAGGCTGTGATCGGCCAGGTGAAGAACAAGGTGCTCGCGCTGTGCGAACGCTTCCCGGTTTACGGCTGAACCACTGACACCCATTCACCAGGATCACAGGATCGCCTATGCATTGCCCATTCTGCAGCGCGCTCGATACCAAGGTGATTGACTCGCGTCTGGTTGCCGAAGGCAATCAAGTGCGGCGCAGGCGTGAGTGCATCACTTGCGCCGAGCGCTTCACGACCTTCGAGAGCGCCGAGTTGGTGATGCCGCGCATCGTCAAGCAGAACGGCAATCGTGAGCCCTTCGATGAGAACAAGCTCCATGCGGGCCTGCTCAAGGCGCTGGAAAAACGCCCTGTCAGCATCGAGAAAGTGGATGAGGCCATCAACCGGATCAAGCATCACCTGCGCGCCACTGGCGAGCGCGAAGTGCCCTCGCGCATGGTGGGCGAACAGGTGATGGAAGAGCTGCGCCAACTCGATGAAGTGGCCTTCGTGCGCTTCGCCTCGGTATACCGCAGCTTCAAGGATCTGAACGAGTTCCGCGCCGAAATCGACCGTCTGGCCAACGACAACTGAGCCTCCGGATCCCTGCAATGAACAGCACCGCTGTCTCTTTAATGAACCTGGCGATCAATGCCGCTACCAACGTCTATTCGACGACGCCCAATCCGCGCGTGGGTTGCGTGATTGTGCGGGATGGTGTGATTGTTGGCACCGGCTGGCACCAGAAGCCGGGATTGCCTCATGCCGAAGTTGTCGCATTGCGTGAAGCGGGCGAATTGGCCTGCGGCGCCACAGCCTACGTTTCGCTGGAGCCCTGCTGCCATCATGGCAGAACGCCGCCCTGCACGGATGCGTTGATTACAGCAGGAGTGACAGAAGTGATATTCGCCATGCTCGACCCAAATCCGCTGGTGGCGGGCAAAGGCGCCCAGGCCTTGCGTGATGCTGGCGTCAAGGTCACATGGCCTCTGCTGGAAGATGACGCCCGGACGCTGAACCGTGGATTCATCAAACGCATGGATGAGGGCCTGCCTTTCGTGCGCTGCAAACTGGCGATGAGTCTGGATGGCCGCACGGCAATGGCCTCCGGCGAGAGTCAGTGGATTACCGGTCCCGCTGCTCGGGCTGATGTGCAGAAGTTGCGGGCCGAGTCCTGCGCTGTCTTGACCGGCGTGAATACCGTGTTGAGCGATAACCCTGGTCTGAACGTCCGTGCCGAGCAATTGCAGGGCGCCGATGTCAGCATCGACAGAGCCAATGAAGCCGCTGCCCGACAGCCTCTGCGCGTCATTCTCGACTCCTCTTTGCGCACGCCGCCGGAGTCGAAGATTCTCAGCCTGCCCGGTGATGTGCTGTTCCTCGTTGGAGCGCCGCATCTGCAGCAATACGCCCGCTTTCAGGATAGCAAGGCCCTGATCCGCGAAGTGCCAACCGTACCGGGCGGACGCGTGGATCTGCGCGCTGCCATGACCTTGCTGTCGAGCGAGTTCAGTTGCAATGAAGTCCTGCTTGAGGCTGGCCCGACACTGGGCGGCGCGATGATCCAGGCGGGGCTGGTGGACGAAGTGATCATTTACATCGGCGCCAAGTTCCTGGGCAGTGATGCATTGCCTCTGCTCAATCTGCCCGGGCTGCGGCACATGAGTGACCACGTCGGGCTGGAAATTGTCGATGTGCAGGGCATTGCGGGCGACTGCCGCATCACTGCACGCCTCATCAACCGCTGACACAGGCACAGGAGACCACATGTTTACAGGCATCATCGAAGCACTGGGCACCGTTGCCGATCTGCAACTGCGCGGCGGCGAATGGCGATTGACCGTCAGCAGCCCCGTGCTTGACTTCAGTGACGTGGTCCTCGGCGACAGCATCGCGGTCAATGGCGTATGCCTGACTGTCACCCGTCTCGGTCATTCGCAATTCGAAGCGGACGTCTCCAACGAAACGATGCAACTGACGACATTGCACGGCCTGAGCAAGGGCGCGAAACTGAATCTCGAAAAGGCACTGACGCCAACCAAACGCCTCGGCGGCCACATCGTCAGCGGTCACGTTGACGGTGTCGGTGAACTGATCGACCGGCGCCCCGACGGTGCCAGCGTGCGCATGGATTTCCGCGCGCCGAACGAACTGGCGAAATACATCGCCCAGAAAGGCTCGATCTGCATCGACGGCACCAGCCTCACCGTCAACACCGTCAAGGGCGCCACATTCAGCGTCAACATCATTCCCCACACCCAGGCGCAGACTATCATCCAGGACTACCGCCCGGGCCAGAAGGTGAATCTGGAAGTGGACCTGATCGCCCGCTACCTCGAACGCCTGATGCAGGGCGACCGCGCGGCAGACGAAACAGCAGAGGGGGCCGCAGCAAAGCTGACAAAGGGGTTCCTGGCCGAGAACGGATTTGTGTGAAGAATTGCTCGCGAGGGTGTCCGGCTTCATCCGTGAGCAAGCTCGCTTCTTCAGCCAGCACATTCCGCCATTCATGGCGAACAGATGGCACAATTGATACAGAAGCGAGAGCTGCCCGGCCAGTAGTCCTGGGCTGGACCGTCAGCCGCCAGGGATGGCGGATGACGAGCCTACAAGGATGTATTCACGGCGTGTCCAGCCCAGGACTACTGGCCGGGCAGATCGCCGGATAGAGTACATAATCGCGGGCAAGGCCCGCTCCCACAGAATGAAAATTGACTGGCAACAGAGTGACTGACCCACAATGAAACTGAACACAGTAGAAGAGATCATCGAAGACATTCGCCAGGGGCGTATGGTCATCCTCATGGATGACGAAGATCGCGAAAATGAAGGCGACTTGGTGATTGCCGCCGAGCGCGTGCGCACCGAAGACATCAACTTCATGGCTACCAATGCCAGGGGGCTGATCTGCCTCACGCTCAGTCGTGAGCGCTGCGATTTCCTCAATCTGCGCCCGATGGTCAACAAGAACGCCACGCAGTTTCACACCAACTTCACCGCCTCCATCGAGGCCGCAACGGGTGTGACGACTGGCATCTCCGCTGCTGACCGCGCCCGCACGATTCAGGTCGCTGTGGCGCGGGACACCAAACCGGAAGACATCGTGCAGCCCGGTCACGTATTCCCGATCATGGCCCAGCCCGGTGGCGTGCTGCAGCGCGCCGGTCATACGGAAGCCGGGTGCGATCTGGCCAGGTTCGCAGGCTTCACGCCAGCGGCGGCGATCGTCGAGATCATGAATGATGATGGCACCATGGCGCGCCGCCCCGACCTGGAGATATTCGCGCAGAAACACGGCCTCAAGATCGGCACCATCGTTGATCTGATCCACTACCGCATCGCCAACGAGCGCACGGTGGTTCGCAAGGAATCCCGCCAGGTACAGACCGAGCATGGCGAGTTCATCCTGCATACCTTTACCGACACCATTCTGGGTGGTCCACATCTGGCCTTCAGCATGGGCAAGCTGGATCCGGCACAGCCGACTCTGGTGCGCGTGCACATCGCCAACACACTGCGTGACGTCTGCGATGTGGTGAATCCGGCATGGCCGAGCTGGTCATTCAGCACGGCACTGGCACGCATCGCACAGGAAGGTCGAGGAGTGGCTGTGTTACTATCCGGCGCAGAATATGCGGAGGACATCAACGAGACACTGTCGGCAGCGTTTGGTGAGGAAGCCGGTGCGCCGCGCGCCAACCGCAAGGGGCATGACTTGACTATCGGCACGGGCTCGCAGATTCTGCGCGACCTCGGTGTCGGCAAGATGCGCCTGCTGAGTTATCCGGCGAAGTTCCATGCGATTTCCGGGTTCGATCTTGAAGTGGTGGAGTTTGTCCCCTTCGATGAGACCTTCCTGCAGACACAGCGAAATACTGATTAAAAAGGTGAATAACAGATGAGTACTATCAAGACCATAGAAGGTGATTTTCTCGGCGGTTCCGCACGCTACGCGATTGTGGTGGCCCGCTTCAACAGCTTCGTTGTCGACAAGTTGCTGGAAGGCGCTCTCGATGTGCTGCGTCGTCACGGCGTGAAGGATAGCGACATCACCATCGTCAAGGCGCCAGGTGCCTTCGAGTTGCCAGTGCTGACTCGCAACGTGCTGGCCAAGGGCAAATATGACGCCGTGATCGCACTGGGTGCGGTGATCCGTGGTGGCACTCCTCACTTTGAATATGTGGCCGGTGAATGCGTGAAGGGTCTGGGTGTTGTCAGTCTGGAAAGCAGCATTCCAGTAGCCTTCGGTGTACTCACAGTGGATACCATCGAGCAGGCCATCGAGCGTGCCGGCACCAAGGCGGGTAACAAGGGTGCAGAAGCCGCGCTCAGCGCGATGGAAATGGTCAGCGTCATCAAGAAGCTTGGAGCGTAGGTGAAAACAGTGTCAGAGTCCCCCATGCCGAAGGGCAAAACGCCGCTGTCAACGATGGCTGAGCCGGAAAGTCCGAAAAAGAAACTCTCTGATCGGCAGAAGGCGCGGCGCATGGTGTTGCAGGCACTGTATCAATGGCAGCTCGCCGGTGCGTCGGTCAGCGACATTCAGGCGGAGTTTCGCAGTTACTACCTTGGCAAGATTGACTGGGCCTACTTCAATGAAGTGTTTCCCGCCATTCCACCGCGTGTGAAGGAACTGGATGCCGAGCTCGAACCGATGCTGGATCGTGACATCTCTGCGCTTGATCCTGTCGAGCTCTCGCTGCTGCGCTTTGGTATGTACGAGTTGCTGTACCGCATCGATGTACCTTACAAAGTGGTTATCAACGAGAGCGTGGAACTGGCCAGAGTGTTTGGCGCAACGGATGGTCACAAGTACATCAATGGGATTCTTGATCGTGCCGCCCGTTCCATTCGTACGCTGGAAATCTGAGAAGCGTGGCACGTTCATGTCTTTCCTTGCGTTGAACTCCTGCCAGATTTTTCATTGCATTGAGGCTTCGCGATTTGGCGTCCGACGAGTTTGAGATCATCCGCCGTCACTTCAATCAGGAGGGGCTGGCTTTTGCAAAACAGGGTGTCACACTCGGCATAGGTGATGACTGCGCGCTACTCTCCGCTGATCCGTTGCAACAATTCGCCATCTCCATGGACCTGCTGCAGGAAGGTGTGCACTTTCTGCCGGGAGCAGATCCGTTCCTGCTTGGTCAACGTACACTTCTCGTCAATCTGAGTGACCTTGCGGCCATGGGTGCAGAGCCTTTGTGTTTCACGCTGGCGTTGAGTTTGCCCAAAGCAGATGAAAACTGGTTGGAGCGTTTCACTGCCGGGCTTGCAGTGGTTGCGCAGGCGCATGACTGCCCGCTGGTGGGGGGCGATCTGACGGCGACACATTCCGAGCACGGCGCGATCACCCTATGTGTGCAGGTACATGGGCAGCGGCCGGTCGATGCTGGCATGACGCGCAGCGGCGCAAGTGCTGGTGATCTGGTATACGTGACTGGCACGCTGGGCGATGCCGCGGCAGGGCTGTCTGTACTGAAGGGAAGTTCGCCGCAGGATTTACCGGTCTCTCATGCGGAAGCTTTGGTTTCGGCGTTCTATCAGCCGGAGTCACGTGTCAAATTCGGCATGGCGTTGCGAGGGCTCGCGTCCGCCGCCATCGACATTTCCGACGGTCTTGCCTCCGATCTGGAACACATTCTGAGGGGCAGTACTGTGGGTGCGTCAATCAACACAGAGACGCTGCCGATGTCAGATGCGTTCCGTGCAATGATTTCCGAATCGGCACGGTTGTCATTGGCGCTGGGTGGCGGTGACGATTACGAACTGTGTTTTACCGTGGCCAGAGAGCGAGTGCAGGAGTTGGAGCAACAACTGCTTGCGACAGATACCACCGCGACATGTATTGGCCGGATTGAATCCGGCCATGGCCCCATACACTGGCTTCGCAACGGAAAAGAGATTGCGCTGAACGTGCAGGGCTACAACCACTTTTCAACTCAGAAAGAAACGCAGCAGCAGACTCAGGAGCGACAGTAATGGGAGCGATGCCAAAATTGACACCGGCCTCTGTCTGGCGCAATCCAATACATTTTGCAGCGTTCGGTTTCGGTAGTGGCGCAGTACCTGTGGCGCCGGGCACCTTTGGCACACTGATGGCGGTGGCGTTGTATCTGCTACTGCCCGCGATGAGCTGGTTGGTATACCTGCTGTTTTTGCTGGCGACGTTTGCACTGGGTGTGTGGCTATGTGGAAAGACCGCGCAGGACATCGGCGTTCACGACCACGGCGGTATCGTGTGGGACGAATTCGTCGGCTACTGGATCACGATGTTTCTTGCGCCAGCGGGCTGGGGATGGATCGTGGCGGGTTTCGTATTGTTTCGCCTGTTTGACATTCTCAAGCCGTGGCCGATCAGTTGGCTGGATCGTCACGTCGATGGGGGCCTTGGCGTCATGATCGATGACGTGCTGGCCGGTGTGATGGCCTGCATCTGTCTGCAAGTGGCAGCGTATTTTTTCAGTTAGAGAATCACAGTAAAAGGAAGAGGCGAGTGCAAGTAAAATTCGTGGCAGGCGCGACCCTGCCGACAGCGTGGGGGGATTTCACCATCCATGGCTTCGAAGACTCTGCGACGGGCAAGGAACACATCGCGCTGGCGATCGGCGACCTTGATTCCGGTGAGCCTGTATTGTGCCGCGTGCACTCGGAATGTCTGACGGGTGATGCGTTGTTCAGTCTGCGTTGCGACTGTGGTCCGCAGTTGCAGTACGCGATGCAGCAAATCGCAAAAGAGGGGCGTGGTTTGATTCTCTATTTGCGCCAGGAAGGGCGAGGTATCGGCCTGCTCAACAAGATCAAGGCGTATGCATTGCAGGATGCGGGCGCGGATACGGTGGAAGCCAACGTGCAGTTGGGCTTTCTGGCGGACGGGCGTGAGTATGCGATCTGTCGGCCGATGCTCGATCACTTCGGTGTGAAGGAGCTGCGTCTTTTGACCAACAATCCGGCGAAGGTTGCCGCGCTGGAAGCCATGGGCATCCCTGTGACAGAGCGCGTGCCCATCCACACGGGAGAGAACACCCACAACAAGTCCTACCTCGAAGTAAAAGCAGCCAAGATGGGCCACCTGACCCACGACGATTGAAAGCTTGAACACTACTCCGTGGCCCTCCCCTCACAAGCACGTCGCTAACTTCAGTGGGTGTACTTCGCTTGCAAGCAAGCTCCTGCAGGATTTGTTCACCGACTGTATGAGCCATCCTGCTGGCGATAGATGCCACATGAATCCCAACGCAGTGGCGAGTTCAGAACACATCACTGAAGTCCGAAACAAGACGGCGACATCATTGACGCAGGGAGGATGATGAATCCGGGACGCACCACTGAAGCCAGAGCCGGAGTTGCGGGTTGAGGACGGCAGGACCGTCAGCCGCCAGGGATGGCGGATGACGAGCCCCCATGGATGGGTTCACGGCGTGTCCTGCCGTCCTCAACCCGCAACTCCGGCTCGAGCTACAGAGTGAATGAAAGAAGTGAGTTACAACAAACTGGCCTGGGAGTTTTGACGCAACGTGCGGACGGCTTCTTCCATATCAGGGAGAGAGATCGGGCGGCCGAGGAAGTAGCCCTGAATATAGTCACAATCGAACGTACGCAGCAGATTGATGTCCTCCTGGGACTCGGCACCTTCCATCGTTACCAGCATCCCGTTGGAATGACACAACTCCACCAGGGGTTTCAGAATCTGGCGGTTGCCACGCTTCAGTGTCTGCTGAATGAAATTCTTGTCGAACTTCACCATGTCGATCGGGTATTCCACCAGACGCAGCAAAGAGGTAAAGCCGGCGCCAAAGTCATCCAGCGCCAGCACGTAACCAGCACTCGACAGTCGATTCAGGAAGTCGCTCGCGTGCGCAGTGTACTCAATGTTCACCGTTTCCGTGATCTCCAGTTGAATACAATGCGGCGCGATGCCGAAGCGTTTCGCGTAGCGATCCAGCACTTCGGTCAGGTTGCTCAATCGTAGCTGTGCCGAGGAGATATTCAGCGACATCTTGAACTCACGACCCAGCAAATTCCGAATCGCCGGATAGCTCGACAAGCCAGTACTGATGACCCATTCGTCGATCTTGGCAAATACGCCACAGGACTCGGCAATAGGCACGAATTCGTCCGGTTCAACGTTGCCAAAGCGGGGTGAGTCCCAGCGCAGCAGGACTTCGAAGCCATCGAGATCGTCAGTCCTGACGTTCAGCAGGGGCATATACACCAGCCTGAACTCTTCATCGGGATTGACCTGTTTGAGCGCAGTCTCCAGCTCCTGGCGTCTGCGCAACTTGTCTGCCAGCGCGGGAGAGTAATAGGCCACCTGGTTCTTGCCCTGCAGCTTTGCCTGATACATCGCCGTGTCGGCGTTGGAGAGCAACTGGCTGACAGAGTCCCCGTCTTCTGGATAAACAGCGATGCCGATACTGACGGTGACGGGGAAGCGTGCATTTGCAAACGGGAGTCCGTCAGCGAGCAGATTCTGTACCTCAGTGGCAATTTCGCGTGTGATGATGAATGCGAGCGGGTGCCGGACAAAAAGGCAGAACTGGTCTCCGGCCACGCGCCCGGGAAGTATCAGTGCAGGCTGATCACCTTTCATCTGTGGTGACTGCGAGGCAGTGACATCAAGCAGTAGTTTCGCAAAGGCCTGCAGCAATTCATCGCCGAAGCGATGGCCATACTTGTCGTTCACAAATTTGAAATTGTCCAGATCGAGGTAGAGCAGCGCGACCTGTTCATTTGCTGCCTGGGCATCCTGCAGTGCGTTTCTGACCATCTCGGTAATGTAGCCAAGGTTGTAAAGCCCGGTCAGGTTGTCGTGCTGTGACAGGCGCCGGGTCTCGTTATAAGAATTGGAGAGATCCTCGTAAAGCGTTCGGAAGGTGCGAGCCAGGCGTCCGATCTCATCGTCTTCCGTTGTACGCTCCGGAATGGTGGTGCGACGCTTTGCCAGCACATTGGCGAGATCCTGTTCCAGCAGCGATACCGGGCGCGTGACATAGCGCCGCATCAGCCCATGCAGGCTGACCGATGCGGTAATGGCGAACAGCAGGCTGACCAAAGCCAACCAGCCTGCCAGTGGACGCATCTGCACCTGCAGATGATTCCGGGGCAGGAAGGCCTGGAGATATAGATTTTCCCCCAGATTGGTAAAGGCGGAGATGCTATCGCCTGGCGCCAACTCACTCACGATATTGATCTGTGCATTCATTTCCACAACGAGTTCATCGAGCAGTTGATTGAATTCAGTGGGCTCGATTGCCAGCTGCACCACAACGCTGTTGTCGAGCTGGCTGGGCAGAGGGCTGGAGAAAGTGTAGCGATCAACCAGTTGTGCTTTGACGATTGTGTTGCGCTGGCCTTCCGGCTGCAGATATTCCCAACTTGTCAGTCTGGTGCGCTCGAACATGCTGAAGGCGAAGTCTGCCAGTGGTTCAGAAATGGTGCTGAAGGGATTGTCGCTGAGTTCGAAGTAGTAGCTGATTTCGGGGTTTTGGTAGTTGCGGGCGATGGTAACACTGAGATAGTTGGAGCGATGCTGTCGGAAGGTACGGAGGCTGTCTTCCACGCTGCGCACGAGAGCCAGTTCGCTGTAGGCCTCGTCGCTGGCCTGCAGGTATTCGTGGAAGGCATGACTCTCTGTGACTGAGTGCAGGTAGCTGTCTGTGAATGTAGTGTACTGGTTGAACACGGCGGAAAGTTCACTGACTGCATAGTTGAGTCTGTTCTGTTCCTGACGTTCTACGAAGTTCTGGGTCTGCTCGAACACGATCAGTGAGGCCACAAGAAAGCTCAGCAGCATTACCGGGGTAATTACCAGAAGGGATCGTCTACTGAGATTCATGGATGTTGACCAGAGAGCTGGTGATGCGATTGCGCAGTCGCACGTTTTCGTTGGCCATTGCGAAGTCGTAGTGCTGGCTCTTGGCGAGCGTCGCCTCGTCCGGGTAGATCAGAGTGTTGCTGCGGAATGCCGTCGATTGCAGGGGCAGGGCCGAGGCATTGGGAGTGGCAACGAATACAGCCTCCGAATTGGCAGCCGCCACATCGGGTTGATTGATGAAATTGATGAAGTCGAAGGCCAGGGCCTTGTTCGGTGAGTTCGCCAAAACGGCCAGGCAGTCTATCCACAATACGGTGCCTTCCTCGGGAATAGTGTATCCCCAGACATCGCCGCCACTCATGTCGTTAAGTTCGTACTGGTCTCCACTGTAGGCAAGGGCCAGATGCAGGTCGTCAGCATTCGGGTAACTACCGACAAAGGTGATGGGGTATTCGAATGTCAGTACTGCTGGCAACAGGCTTCTTAGTTCCTCGAACACCTCTGCCAAAAGGGATTCATCGGCGGTGTTGACTGATGCGCCGCGCTTGAGCAGGGAAGGTGCCAGGGTGTCTACGTAGTCTTCCAGCAGTCCGATATGTCCCGTCAGTTCGGGTGCCGGGTTCAGCAAAGCGCTCCAGGAACTCGGTGGCAGGGTGAGAATGTCCTTGCGATAGGCCAGCCCCATCGTGCCCCAAAGGTAGGGTGTACCGTATTCGCCGCACTGGGCTTTCCACTGCGGGTCAATATGGCTAAGGTTGGGAGTGCCGCTGTACGCGCTTACGGGAAGCAGTACACCACGCCTGCCAAACACGGGAGCGGACACCTGGTCGATGACGACAAGATCGATGGTGGTCTGATCATAGGAAGTCAGCAGTGAATTGCGATTCTCGTCGTTGTCGAAATAGATTTGCTCAATGCTGGCGCCGGTGCGCGCTTCCCATTGGCTGATGGTGTCCTCCGAGAGGAATGCCTCCCAGTTGAGAATACGCAGTGTCTGGCCATTTCCGTATGAGGCCCCGAGTGAACACGTAGTGCACACCATCCATGTTGCAAGTCGGACCAATTGCATAGAATGCCAGCTCTGATTGAGGTGGCTGGATTATAGACTCAAGCCAGAGTAAATATCGGCGCTGCACAGCAAAAAGAGCCAAAGATGTCCCGATTTGTTCCAGAGTCTGATATCCCCGCCATCGCACATATCTCTCAGCAATGCTGCAGATGAAAACTATTCTCATCATGGCTTGGCTCGATGCTGATTAACGAGTAGCGCCAGTTGAGACACTCAGCGACCGGTAACGCGAACCTTGCCGATGTGATTGCACATCTGCTCGGCGCCACTGAGCACACGCAGGCTGTGTCGCTGTACCAGGTCGGGAGGAATGAAGTAGAGGTCGCCATTCGCGACGGCCTGCAGTTGTGGCCAGCGCAGCCATTCGTCCAGCCACTCCGGGCGGGAGATGTCCATGCCGCTGGCGATGATCACCTGAGGATTGCGTTGCAGCACGGCTTCTTCGCTCACTTTCGGTGCCAGCCCCAGGTCTGCAAAGATGTTGCTGCCACCACATAGTGTGATGATGTCGTTGATCAGTTCGTTGCCGCCCACGCTGATCAGAGGCTCGTTCCACACTTGATAGAACACACTTACCGGCTCACGATTCTGGAATTCGGCACTCAGTGCATTCAGGCGTTCACGAAAGAAGCGCGAAGTGGCGCCTCCGGTTTGCTGCGTACCCGCCAGCAACGCAAAGCTGTCGATATGATCAGCAATGCTGGCCAAGGTAGTTGGCTCTGCAACATAGACATTGAATCCAAGATCAATAAGGCGCTGGACGCCCGCCCGTGGATTGCCACTGCGCCATGCCACGATGAGGTCTGGCCCCAGCGCCACAATGGCTTCCATGTTGAGAAGATCGTATCTCCCAACGATGGATCTGGTGGCTGCCTCCGGTGGATAGTCACTGTACTCACTGACGCCCACAACCTGGTCGCCCGCACCGGCTGCAAACAGCAACTCCGTCAGCGATGGTGCCAGACTGATGATGCGCTGCGCCGGCTGCTCAAGCGTGATGCTGCGCCTGTCGTCGTCGGTCACTGTGATTGGTTGGGCGGCAACGAATGTTGAACATACAAGTGCAGCGGTAAAGATCAATCGAGTCAGAAGCATGTGTTTTCCTAAGTCCTGCCAGCACCACAAATGGTAGAGCTGCGCGGTGGGGAGGCTTCCGTGCCGGACCGTCGGCCGCCAGGGCAGAAAAATGCTCCTGCATTTTCTGCACTTCCGCCATCCATGGCGGTCGGACGGCGGACGACGAGCCCCTTTATGCCCGCACGGGTACTTGGATGGGTTCACGGCGTGTCCGGTACGGAAGCCTCCCCACCGCGCAGATCGGCACTCGAAGTGCAGACTAGTAGTCGATTCCTTTTTGCACTTTTATGCCGTTGTTGAAAGCGTGTTTGGTGTCCACTACTTCACTCACGGTGTCAGCCATCTCGATCAACGCGGCGTTGGCGTTGCGTCCTGTGATGATGACGTGCTGATGGAGCGGGCGATTGCGCAGCGCCGACAACACTTCTTCTGCATCCAGATAACCATAGGTCAACATGTAGGTGAGTTCGTCCAACACCACCACCTGCACATCTGGATTCTTCAGCAGGTCTTTTGCATGGGCCCAGGTGGCCCTCGCCGCCGCGATGTCCTTGTCGCGGTCCTGGGTCTCCCATGTGAAGCCCGTGTTCATGACATGGAACTCCACCAGCGGATGATCCTTGAACAGCAGGTGCTCGCCGCACTCCCATTGTCCCTTGATGAACTGCACAACGCCGCAGCGCAGGCCGTGACCCACGCTGCGGGCGAGCATGCCGAAAGCAGAGGAACTCTTGCCCTTGCCATTGCCGGTCAACACCACGATCAGGCCCTTGTCGATGGTGGCTGCGGCGATGCGCTCATCGATATGGGCCTTCTTGCGCTGCATGGCCTTCTTGTGGCGGACTTGTCTGTCCACGTGCGTGTTGGTCATGACCGACTCCTGGTGAAGTGATAGCGATGTCAGAAGTTGAATCTTACACCGACATATGCGGAACGGCCTGCTGTGTTGTAGCCCAATACCTCCACATAGTCCTCGTCCGCGAGATTCTCCACGCGGCCATAGATATGGATCAGGTCGCTGAGGTTGTAGCTCACTGTCAGGTCGATGACGTCATAATCCTTCAATGCCACCGGCACGCCGCCAGCAACGTCGGAGGAGTCGCGGGAGGTGCGATAGAAACCGCTGACCTTGATGCGATCATCCGCACTGTTCCAGGCGAGGCCCAGATTGGCGAGATTCTTCGGACGCAACTGCCGCTGGGTGCCATCGGGCTTGCGGGTCTTGTTGTAGGTGTAGTTGGTCTCCAGTGTCCACTGTTGATGCAGCGGAACAGTGGCGGACAGTTCAATGCCTTCCGAGGTGCTGGTGCCGATGTCCTGCAGATAGCCACTGTACGTAGCAGAGTCGAAATAGATCGCGTCTTCAATCTGCTGATCGAAGTACACGGCTTCCAGATGCAGCCCTCCATCTGTGTAGTATTCGACTGCCAGTTCATGGCCCTTGCTCGACTCTTCAGTCAATTTGATGAGTGATGCCGGTGGTTTGGCCCAGGGGTTGCGGTTATAGCTGGCTTCATAAGGACTCGGTGCGCGAAATCCTGTGCCGAGACTGCCGCGCACTTTCACTATGGCATCATTGCTCAGGTCGAAGAGGTACGCACTGCTGATGCGGTAGCTGGTGTGCTTGCCGAAGTCGTCGTTGTCGTCCCGACGTACACCGGCAGTGACGAAGAAATTCTCGGAGAAAGTGCTGAGATATTCCGCGTAGTAGCCGAGCTGGTCCCGCGTCTCGCCGTTGTTGTCTTCCTCTTCCAGATCGATGCCATAGACGAAATTGAAGTTGTCATGAGCCGTGATATTGCCGATGTATTCCAGACGGGTCAGTTCCCCGCTGGAACCATAGCTTGAAGAACCCAGAGCGAAATATTCGCGTTCGGTTTCTGTCGTTGCGTATGCCATGGCATGCGTGCCGTAGTTGGTCTGATATGTAGCTGAGAGGCGCGACGCCTGCTGTTCGAAACTGGCATCACAGTCATGGATCGTGGTGAACGTGACTGGGTTGAAGCAACCGTCGTATGCCGAGTCGCCGGCAGTGTCGCGATGCACAGCTTCCAGTCGCAAATTCGCGCTGACATTGAAACCCACTCTGGCGTGCAGGGATGTGTTGTCGTACCCATCATCGTCGGCAAGCACCGTATCGGTGCTGCGAGTGTTGAAGCCGTCAGTTTCATAGCGAGTGCCGGACAGAAAGAAATCTGCACGCTCGGAGCCGCCGCTGATGTTGCCACTCAACTGCTGTGTGTCAAATGCCCCGGACATCACATCAATGTGTGAACGTAACTCGGTGCTGCTCTGACGTGTACTGATGTTCACCACGCCGCCAGCATCGGCGCCATAGCTCAAACCCTGCGGACCGCGCAGAATTTCCACACGCTCAATGCCACTGCTGAGCAAATGCTCCAGCTGTGGTTGTACCTGCGTGACGCTCGGGTCGGACAATTTCATGCCGTCCAGCAACACCAGAGTGCGATAGCCTTCCTCACCACGAATACGCAATGTGCTCACCTGGCCGGAGCCGCCAGTGTTGCTGACAGCGACAGAGGGCATGGTGCGCAGAATGTCCAGCAGAGACGAATTGCCCTTGCTCTGAATGTCGTCAGCATTGAGCACAGAAACGGATGTACCGATCTGCCGCAGTGGTGTCTCGATGCGGCTGGAGATAACAACAATCTCCTCCAGCCCATTGGTGCTGGGTCCAGAATTGCCTGTCTGTGCATGCAGTGAATAAAAAGGAGATAGCGTGGCACCTGCAGAGCAGGCAATTGCCAGAAGTTTACGGTGATTCATTTACAAGTCCTCAATGAAATAAGTTTCATGAGGGAGGGGAGCGGCAGGAAAAAATCGACGCCGGAGACATTTCCGGACGACTGAACCGACCACCGATGGAGCCCTCCGCTTCATCTCAGTAGTAACTCGTCGTCAGGCTGGTATCGGGCTTGCGGGGAAAGCGTTTGCACGCTCGTATCGCTTACCGTTGCGGGGGCAGCGCTGGCATTGAACCAGCTTCCCAATTATCCCGACCATTGCGTTCCAGAGAATGCGACAGGCGGGCACCATGACAACTAATCAGTATTGTGGCCGCGGAAAAAATCCGCTCAGGCAACAATGCGCGCAGTCTACGCACTGGCCCGATATGAGTCAATCGCGGGTCCGGCCTGCGATCAGGAAATGCAATCAGGAATCCCCGAAATGATCTTCACACAGCTTGTGACTGAATCTTGCACTTCTGCAATTTCGCGCGAATGGACGTGGCTATGGAGTCTCTGTCCAATCCTGCCTTGGCCAGCATGTCCGGCACTTTGCCGTGACTGAGGAATTCGTCTGGCAGACCCAGATTGAGCACTGGAATGCGGTAATCCTCGCGCAGCAGGAATTCGTTGACTGCTGCTCCCGCTCCTCCTTTCACTGTGTTCTCTTCCAGCGTGACCAGCAGTTGATGGCGTGTGGCCATCTCGCCAATCAATGCTTCGTCCAATGGTTTAACGAAGCGCATGTCCACGACAGTGGCATCGACAAGTTCCGCTGTCTCCAGTGCGGTATTGACGAGGCTCCCGAAGGCGAGGATAGCGACAGTGTGACCCTTTCTGCGCACCACTCCCTTGCCGATAGGCAGCAACTCCATGTGTTGCTGAATGGCGACACCGGGCCCCTTGCCGCGAGGATAGCGCACCGCTACGGGTCCGCGATGACGGTATCCTGTGTACAACATCTGGCGTGTTTCGTTCTCGTTGCTCGGCGTCATGATGACCATGTTGGGAATGCAGCGCAGGAAACTGAGATCGAAACTCCCCGCGTGCGTAGGGCCGTCTTCACCGACCAATCCTGCGCGGTCGATGGCAAAGAGCACGTCGAGATTCTGCAAAGCCACATCGTGAATCAGTTGGTCGTAGGCGCGTTGCAGGAATGTCGAATAGATTGCCACCACCGGTTTCAAGCCATCACATGCCATGCCTGCGGCCAGCGTCACAGCATGCTGTTCGGCAATGGCGACATCGTGAAACTGTTTCGGAAATTCTTCGGCGAATTTGTCCATGCCGGAGCCGGCACTCATGGCCGGCGTGATGGCAGTGAGCAACGGGTCCTGTGCCGCCATGTCACACAGCCACTGACCAAACACGGCAGAGTAGGTTGGTGATTCGGCCTTGCGCAGAGCGGGTTTGCTCTTCTGCGGCTCGATCTTGTTCATTGCATGCATGCCGAAGGGGTCGCTTTCAGACGCCGAGTAGCCTTTGCCCTTCTGCGTGACAATATGCAGCAGTTGTGGTCCTCGCAGTTGCTTGATGTTGGTGAGGATGTTGATCAGTTCGGCGGTGTCGTGACCATCGACAAGTCCGATGTAGTTGAAACCGATTTCCTCGAACAACGTGCCTGGTGACACCATTCCTTTCATGTACTCTTCGGCGCGGTGCGCTGCCTTCAATGCAGGAGGAATCTTCGACAACACTTTCTTGCCGCCAGTGCGAATGAAGTTGTAGGGGCGGCTGGCCCACATGCGGGCGAAATAGCTCGACAGCCCACCTACATTTTTCGAGATGGACATGTTGTTGTCGTTGAGAATCACGAGGAAATTTTCATCGAGATCACCTGCGTGGTTGAGTGCCTCGAATGCCATTCCCGCCGTCATTGCACCATCACCGATGATGGCGACGGTGTGGCGGTCGATGCCCTGTTCACGGGCCGCGATCATCATGCCCAGTGCGGCGCTGATGGAGGTGCTGGAGTGCCCGACACCGAAGCAGTCGTACTCGCTCTCTTCACGACTCGGAAATGCGGCGAGACCCCCGGCCTGGCGCATCGTCAGCATCTGCTCGCGACGTCCCGTGAGAATCTTGTGTGGATAGGTCTGATGACCCACGTCCCAGACGAGCCTGTCATGAGGGGTATTGAAGACGTAGTGCAGCGCGATGGTCAGTTCCACCACGCCGAGACCGGCGCCAAAGTGCCCGCCGGTCTGGCCAACGGAGTAGAGAAGAAACTTGCGGACTTCCCGGGCCAGCTCCTGGAGCTGTGCCGGCTCGATGTTCTTCAGGTCCGCCGGGCTCTCTATCTGATCGAGCAGGGGAGTGTCCGGGCGGCTGAGAGGGATCTCGTCTAGCATCTGGTTATGCGTACTCTTGTGTTTTGCTGCGGGTCTTGGGGCTATGGTGTTGTATGAATGCGGGCCGGTTTCAGGGTAGGCGCTACGTTAAAGTAATGACCTGTCTCCGTCAATTCGCCAGTATTGAGCGTCAATGACGGCGCTCCACGATGTAATGGGCGATCTGCCGCAGCGCCTCGGCGTTATGGTCAAAACCGTCCAGCGCTGCGACTGCGCCGTTGCACAGCTCTGCGGCTTTTGTTCTGGCACCTTCCAGGCCCAGCAGTGACACGTAGGTGGGTTTGTTGAGTGCCTCGTCCGCGCCCTGTGTCTTGCCAAGTGTGGCGGTGTCGCTGGTCACATCGAGAATGTCATCCTGAACCTGGAAGGCCAGGCCAATGTATTCCGAGTAACGGTGCAGCGCTGCCAGTTGCGACTCGGAGGCCCGCTCCGTGGCCATCGCGCCGAGCCGTACACTGGCACTGATAAGGGCGCCAGTCTTGAGGCGATGCATGGTTTCCAGCTCGGTCAGTGTGAGTGTGCGGCCCACGGCATCGAAGTCAATGGATTGCCCAGCCACCATGCCTTCATAGCCGCCGGCAGAGGCCAGCAGGTTGATCATCCGCAGTCGGGTGGTGTCGCTCACGGCCATCGTAGAGGGGTCGCTGAGCAAGCGAAACGCCAGGCTTTGCAGCGCGTCTCCGGCAAGGATCGCAGTCGCTTCGTTGAAGGCAATGTGGACCGTTGGGTTGCCGCGCCGCAGGTCGTCATCATCCATGGCCGGGAGATCATCATGCACAAGGGAGTAACAGTGCATCAACTCGATGGCGCAGGCGGCGACATCGGCCCGTGCCTGATGCCCTCCAAAGGCTTGCAAACCTGCATAGACAAGCAGAGGACGCACCCGTTTGCCGCCCTGCAGACAGGCATACTGCATGGCCTTGCGCAGGTTGACGGCCAACGGGGGGAGAGTATCGAGTTGAGTGGTCAGCACCGACTGGATGCGCTGCTGGCATTGTTCCATGAAGGCGTCGAGGTCAAAGGCGGCAGGACTGTTCATCAGAGGTTGGCACCGTCATCGCTGTCCGTGCCGAAGTTCGCAGATTCAGGACTGCCATTCTCGTCAATGAGTATCTGTACTTTCTGCTCAGCCTTCTGCAACGCCGCCTGACACTCGCGGGTAAGACGGATGCCTTTCTCGAAGGCCTGCAGGGATTCTTCCAGGCTGAGCGCGCCGTTTTCCATGGCTGATACGAGGCTTTCCAGATTGGCGAGGGATTCCTCGAAGTTGAAAACGCTGTCTTTTTTCTTGCTCATCGGCTGATTTCCGGGGGTCGCGGAGGCGGGCAATTATCAATTTTCTGCTCCGCAATAGCAACGCTGCGGGTGCTGATCGCAAGGTTGTGCCGATTCGTGCTGACGGGAGGGAGGTGGCACGACACGCCGTGCCACTCTGCCAACAAAAAGCACAGGCACGGCTCGGCAAAGCAAGGAGACACGAGCACAAGTGTCACATTCCGGTTATATACTTTGCAGCCACTTATACGTGCCCGCAGGGCAGGGGTCATTGAACCACACATGCGCATCATTTATGGGGTATCGGGAGAAGGCTCGGGCCACTCCTCGCGGGCGAAGGAAATGGCGACACACCTTGTGGGCAGAGGGCATGAGGTGCATATAGTCAGTTATGACAGGGGCTACAGCGTGCTGCACGAGTTGTTTCCCGCGACGCAGATCAGTGGTTTGCACATTGTCAGCAAGGACAACAAGGTTGCCGTCATGAGTACGTTGCTGCATAACCTGCGGTACTTGTCGGCTGGATTGCGCAGCATCAGTCGTGTACGCGCATTGTTCAGCGATTTCAAACCGGATTGCGTCATCACCGATTTCGAGCCGGTAACAGCGTGGATAGCGGGGAGTCGTGGGATACCTCTTATCAGCCTGGATAACCAGCATCGCATGCGCTATATGCACTGCGAAGCACCGAAGCATCTTCGCCGTGATCAGCGTATCACCGAGGCCATTATACGCATGATGGTGCCTGCACCTGATGTGGCACTTGCCACGACATTTTTTCAGGGCCCGGTAAAGAACGATAGAACGTTCCTGTTTCCCCCGATTCTACGCTGGGAGGTCCAGTCGCTGCACCCGACTGATAACGGCTACCACCTGGTCTATCTCACCAGTGGCTACGATACTCTGATTGAAACGCTGCGGCAGTTTCCCGATGAGCGTTTCGTGGTCTACGGCTACAACAAGGCGCAGGTCGACGACAATCTGCAGTTCAGAGCCTTCAGCACAATGGGATTTCTGAAAGACCTGGCCGCCGCTCGCTCGGTTATCGCCACGGCAGGTTTCACGCTGATGAGCGAGGCCATTTATCTGCAGAAACCCTACCTGGCGTTTCCCATGCACGGCCAGTTTGAGCAGCAGCTCAACGGTCTGTGCCTGGAGCAACTTGGTTATGGCATCAATGCCGCCAAGGCAGATACCCGCACCCTCAGCACTTTCTTCAATCGGTTGCCGGATTTTGCCGAGGCGTTGCAGCACTACAGTGCCGGTTACTCCAATGATCCCGATGCAGCTCGCAACACGGCCATATGTGCAAAACTTGATGAATTGCTGGCGGACAACGCTACTCTGCTGCGCGAATATCACTCCCGCCGCACAACATCCTGAGAATCATCGCCTCAGAATTTTCCGCAGACCTCTTATTCGTTGACCCATTCCAGTGCAGGCAGTAACCTAGCCAGCGTTCGCGCACGGTGCTTTCAAGGTGTCGGCAAGTGCAGCGTTTGGCCTGCACATGTTGGCCGGGAATTGGGTAATCGGAATAAAGTTGTATGGACAAGAAGAACAAAAGTCTCACTGATGAGAATCACAGGGACTGGCGAATACTGTATGGCCTTGTACTGACCCTGGTCTGGCTGTTTCTGGGTGCCCTGTATATTTCCAGTAACGTGGGATGGGGTGAGTTCGCCAGCCTGCCCATCGGTGATATGGGCACTTTCCTCGAAGGGGCATTCGCCCCACTGGCATTTCTGTGGTTGGTGATTGGTCTGTTCATTCAGCAGAGTGTGCTTGCCGAAAACAATCGCGAACTGCGCGACAACAATATCCAGTCCGAAAAGCAGACCATGGCGATTGCCGCAACGGAAATGAATGCGCGCCAGGAGACCTTCTTCAAGATTGCTGACAATACCCGGCGTCAGCTTGGTGGTATCAGTGGACTTCTGCTGCAATCCAGCAAGGGACCACAGGGCGACAACACCTATTCGGAAAGCGAATTCATGGAGATGTGGCACTTGTTCGCCACCGGTGATTTCGAGATTTTCTCGCGCAATTTTCTCGTGCTTGCAGGCAAGGGGACTGATCTTCAACCGTTGTTCTATGGTACCCAGATACGTTCAACACATACCGACAATTTCATCATGAATTTTGACAGGCTGCTGCGCCTTGCAAAGGAGTGTGACACCAACGGCATCATTACTGATGCACAGTTGCATTCTGCACATGGTCTGCTGAGTTCGCGCATGCGCGAGCAGCATCCACGCATCAAATTCAAGCGCTACGAAGTGACTAGATCCAGTTCCTACCTGGAGCAGATCATCAAGAACACGCAGGAACAGGTTTTGCAACAAAAGCAGGAAGAAAAGCAGGAATAGTAGTCAACGTCCATTATCGGGAGAAGCACCATGGAATACGTCGCGATCGTCATCGTGATAGCGCTGTTGCAGTATTTTGTATTCGGGTTGCTGGTAGGCAAGGCAAGGGGGGAGTACAAAGTTGCCGCACCGGCCATTACCGGGCATCCCGTGTTTGAACGATACTACCGGGTTCATCAGAACACTCTGGAAATGCTGGTGATCTTCATTCCCGCGATTGTACTGTTCGGATATTGGATCAGGCCGGACCTGGGCGCCGGTATTGGCGCAGTGTATCTTGTTGGGCGTATTGTGTATCTGCGTGCTTACGTATCCGATCCAGGCACACGCTCGCTCGGATTTGGCCTCAGTATCCTGCCTACGCTGATTCTGTTGATCGGCGGTGGTATCGCCGCAATCATATCGCTGATGTAGGCCCCTTAATCAGTGGGGGGTTGCGGTTTGCCCCCTTGCCTGAGCCACTCCGAGAAAATCGCCAGATCCAGCGGTCTGCTGTAGTAGTAGCCCTGGATTTCATCGCAACCCTTTTCCTGCAGATACTCAAACTGGGCTTCGGTTTCCACCCCCTCGGCCACTGTCCTGAGATTCAGGTTGTGGGCGAGATCAATCACGGAGTCCACCAGATTGCGTGAGTGGTGATCAACGTCGATCTCGGCTACAAAAGATGTGTCGATTTTCAGCACATCCAGTGAGAAGCGTGACAGATAGGCCATGTTGGAGAACCCTGTGCCGAAGTCGTCGAGCGCGATGCCAACGCCCAGCGCCTTGATTTCGCGAAGGATTTCGCGCACCTCTTCGGCGTTCTCCATCAAGGCTGTCTCGGTGATTTCGAGCGAAATGAGTTCCGGCGGCACGGCAAATTCCTGCAGCGTATCGACAATGAGTCTGTGCAGGTCGGCAGCGCGGAACTGGCGTGCAGAGACATTGACGGCAATGCTCAGAGGGTTGTATCCCGCATCCAGCCAGGCGCGGATTTGCTGGCAAACTGTGCGCAGTACCCATTCGCCAATGGGAACGATCAGACCGGAGCGTTCTGCAATCGGTATAAAGCGATCAGGTGGCACCATGCCCACACCAGGGCGCTGCCAGCGCACCAGAGCTTCTGCACCGGTCATGGCACCAGTGACCAGATCGAGCTTGGGTTGGTACTGCAGCATCAACTCATTCTTCTCCAGCCCCTGACGCAGGGCAGTTTCCAATTCGAGTTGCTCGATCACAGCACTGCCCATCCCCTCCTCGTAGAAACAGAATTTGTTGCGCCCCTGTTTCTTGGCCTTGTACATGGCGGTGTCGGCATTGCGCATCAGGTCTTCCACGTTGCTGCCGTTATCCGGATAGACGGCAACGCCAATACAGGCTTCCGCGTAGACCTGCACATTGTTCGACAATATGAATGGCCCCTTGAGAACGTTCAGCAGGTCGCGGGCAATGAGGCCTGCTTCATCGGGGGATTTCAGATGCTCTGCCAGCAATACGAATTCATCGCCGCCCTGACGTGACAAGGTGTCCTGATCGCGTACCCGGGAGTCGAGTCGTCCCGCCACGGCTACCAACAATTCGTCTCCGATCGTGTGGCCCATACTGTCGTTGACACTCTTGAAGTCATCAAGATCGATGAACAGTACAGCCAGTCCTGTGTTTTGACGTCTTGCCGTGTGCAGTGCATGCTGCAGGCGCGAACCGAGCAGAATCCTGTTCGGCAGTCCTGTCAGAGCATCGTAATGGGCCAGATACTTGAGTTCGGCTTCTGTTTTCTTCAGGTCGCTGATGTCAGTGTAGATCGCTACATAGCGTTCCGGTTTTCCGCTGTTGTTGTACAGAACACTGACACTCAACCACTGTGGCTGAACGGTGCCGTCCTTGTGGCGATTCCATATCTCGCCATGCCATGCGCCGGTACCGAGCAACGCTGCATTCATGCTGGCAAAGAACTTTCTGGTGTGACGCCCTGAGCTGAAAATGGAAGGTTTCGCACCCAGCAGCTCTTCCTCGCTGTACCCGAAAATACTCAGGGCTGCCTTGTTCACTGATTGGATAATCAGATCCATACCGGTGACGATGACGCCTTCGTTGATACTGTCAAACGCAGCCGCGTAGAGGCGCATTTTTTCTTCTTCCTGGCGCTGCTCAGTGATATCCAGCCAAGAGCCGATGGCCTCACGCTGCTGGCCGTCATCGTTCTGGAACATGCGCACTGTGTCACGTATCCAGTGCATCTGGCCGGACTTGTCGAAAAAGCGGTAATCGTGGCGGATGTTGCCATCACTGAGGAGGCGCCTGGTCTCCTGAATAGCGGATTCGCGATCCTCCGGATGCAGATGGGATGACCACCAGTGCTGCTGCAGTACCTCTTCGGTGCTGTAGCCGAAAAGGCGTGTGATGCTATCGCTGACCCAGTTCGGGGTGACTTTCTGGCCTTGAATCCGCATGGTGTAGAGCACAGTAGGGCTGGCTTCCATCAGGTGCTGCACGCGTTCGCGCGATTCGCGAAGATTGCTTTCGTTCTCTTTTATGCGGGTGATGTCGGTATGGGTGCCGAGAATTCGAGTGGCCTTGCCGTCTTCGTAGAAGATGCTGGCCTGAGAGAGAATCCAGCGATATCCACCGTCCTTGTGACGCAGGCGAAACTCGCTGTGCAGGTCTTCATCAGGATGTCGTATGAACCATTGCAAGGCTCTGGATGCTTGCTCGGCGTCATCAGGATGCAGACGTGTCTGCCACTCGCTGAGGCGGTTGCCAATTTCGTCACCCCGATAACCCAGTTGCTGTTTCCATTCCTCCGAGTACCACATCTCATTGGTTTGCAGGCTCAGGTCCCACAGCCCGACATGAGCTGATTCGATGGCTGCCTGCAATCGCTCGTGCAGCTCGTGTTCGATCTGTTGCGTCACTCGCAGATCGGAAATGTCGGTAAGTGTGCCGAGATAACCAACGAACCGACCATCGTCGTCGGTTTCCGGATGAGCCACATCCACTATCCAGCGTATCGGGGTCTCGCCTATGCAGATTCGGTATTCTTCGTGAAACTGCGCGCCCATTCTCACTGCCTGCTGCCATGCAGTCATGACGCGGGCCTGATCATCGGGATGGATGAGTTCCAGCCATTTTTTTTGGGGTGCTGACTCGGATTGGCCCGTTGTGGTCATGCCAAGATATTCCAGCGACTGGGCATTGAGGTAAACTGAAAGACCCGCATGGTTCGTGTGGTAAATGCCAACCGGCACGTTCTGGATGAGTTCGCGATAACGCTTCTCTGCGGAAGAAAGTTTGTTCAGAGTGCGGTTCTGGACTTCGTGGCTGCGGCGCACGAGCAGGAAGAGCAGCGCAGCCGTGGTTACAACAAAGAACCAGCCCTTCCAGGTCTGGTACAGGGTAAGGGTGACATCGGGTACATTGGCTGTGAACAGCCTGAGCAACAGCAGGTCACTGAAAAGAATCCACAACGCGCCTATGAGAAGGTATATCGCTGCGATCTGAAGAGCGCGGTAATTGCTGTTGAAAACGTTCATCTGTGAATTCTCGCTCAATCCCTGGAGTGTCACTGTAGCGTCTGGCAGTTACAGTTGTTGATCTGTGCCATCAGAGTCGCACGAAAACGGCGTGTACCGTCCTTTGGCGGAGGTTACCTCAGTCGCATCCGAGGATTCAACCACCGGTTCCTGTGCTGATCTTGAAGGTCTCGCTGTGTGCCACAAAAAGGAAAAATTCTGACACTGTGCCTGGGATGATCTCAGGAAACTGAGTCGTTGCAGGTGTAGTTCTTCGTAAAGGTGTCTATCCCCATAAAAGCGATGTGCTGCTCGATCAGGCTGTCCATTACCTGAAGCAATGGCGCATATCTTTCGTGCGCATCTTCGAGTTGACCAAGAGTGTACACGATGGCCTCCAGCGTAGAGAGTGCGGTAGTACTCGGTTCTCTGCGAATGCGGTAACGGCTCAGTGGAGGTGACTCCAGGGCGTAACGCGGCAGTGTCGCCAGTGCAGGTGACTCGAAAAGCATGCGGCGAGTCTTGCGCCAGGTAGCATCGAGAAAGAGCAATGGGCGCGGAGGTTGGTCCTTCAGAATGGAGAGCGGCTGACTGCCTTGCCCAGGATATATCAGCGCGATGTCAGCAGGATCACCGGCAGCTAATTGTTCGCCTGCCGTCAGCGTGCAGCGAGTGAGCCCGAGATGAGCAATTCTTGCTGTGCCGAGAGCGTGTCGACTCTCCTGCGGATGCTGCAGGATGTGCACCGACCAAATATTATCCAGCGGACTGATCATGGCGCAGTAGCAAAACTGCTCAGGTCTACGACAGCGCTCGCAATGCGTTCTCTTGGACATTTTCAATTCCCACAAGAGGCCTTGGATCAATCGCGGGTGGGGCTGCTCCCACACAAACGAACCTTGAATTTCTGCCCCTTGATTCTGCGATTGTCGAGTTGTTGCAGCGCCAGTTTAACCACTTTGGCGTCAATGGCGACATAGCTCGCGTGTTCCAAGATGTCTATTCTGCCGATGTTGTCGCCGGAAATGACGCCGTCAGCTGTCAGCGCGCCGAGCACATCGCCGGGACGAATCTTGTTCTTGCGGCCACCAGAGATGCTCAGAGTCTGCTTTGCAGGAGTCATGAGTTTGGAGTGATCAGCAGGAACGACCGCGATTGGCTGGATATTGGATGCATCGGCGTTTTCGGGGCGTGAACGCAGTGCATCAACCCTGAAGCGTTCATTTTCGAAAAAGACGCTCATCGCCATACCGGTGTTGCCTGCCCGGCCGGTGCGCCCGATACGGTGCGTATAGACTTCCAGATCGCGCGGCAGATCGGCATTGATGACCATGGGCAGGTCTTCGATATCCAGTCCCCGTGCGGCGACATCGGTGGCCACCAGCACCTGGCAACTGCCATTGCGGAACTGGATCAGCACCTGATCGCGTTCGCGCTGTTCCAACTCGCCGTGCAAGGGCATCGCGCAGAGGCCTGCATTGCTCAAGTAGCGCGCGCAGTCTGCGGTCGCTTGTCGTGTATTGCAGAAGACAACACATGACTCGGGGCGATAGTGCTGCAGAAGCTTGAGCACGGCGGCATGCCGGAGGTCTTCCTTCTCTGCGACTCCACAGCTGAAGAACTGCTGCGTGATACTGGCACCGGTATGACCACTGTCTACCGTGATGCGGTGCGCACTGCGTTGATAGCGGGCGCTGAGGGATTCAATATCGTCAGGAAAAGTGGCGGAGAACAACAGCGTTTGTCGTGACTGCGGAGTGTGTCCGATGATGAAGTCGATGTCTTCGGAAAAGCCCATGTCCAGCATGCGATCTGCTTCGTCGAGCACCAGCGTTCTGGTGCGCACAAGGTCCAGTGTCTTTTTTTCCAGATGGTCTTTCAGGCGACCCGGTGTGCCGACGATGATGTGGGCGCCGTGTTCCAGTGAGCCGATCTGCGGGCCCAGTGGTTGCCCGCCGCACAGCACCACGATCTTGATATTGGGCATGTAGCGAGCCAGGCGTCGCAGTTCGGTGGCAACCTGGGTACTCAGTTCACGGGTGGGGCACAGCACCAATGCCTGCGTACCGAAGTCCCGTGGATTGATATTGTTGAGCAGTGCGATGCCGAACGCGGCTGTCTTGCCACTGCCGGTCTTCGCCTGCGCAATCAGATCGCCGCCTTCCAGTGCAATCGGCAAGGCCTGGGCTTGCACCTCTGTCATGCTGGTATAACCGAGCGTGTTGAGATTCTCGATCAGTTCCGGAGCAAGATTCAGTGTAGTGAAGGCGTCTGTCATCGGAGTCCTTATTCAACACCTTGCTGATGCAGGTATTCGTCGTAGTCACCTTTGAAGTTGGTGATGTTGCCTTCGGTGATTTCCAGAATACGCGTGGCCAGTGACGACACGAATTCGCGGTCATGGCTGACGAAGATCAGCGTGCCAGGATAATTCTCAAGCGCAAGGTTGAGGCCTTCGATGGATTCCATGTCCAGGTGGTTGGTCGGTTCGTCCATCACGAGAATATTCGGTCTTTGCAGCATCATCTTGCCGAACAGCATGCGGCCCTTTTCGCCGCCGGAAATGACCTTCACTTTCTTGAGACTATCGTCCTTGGAGAACAGCATCTTGCCGAGGATGCCGCGAATGTCCTGTTCGTCGTCGCCGGGTCTGGCCCACTGACTCATCCAGTCGAACAGATTGATGTCGTCTGCGAACTCATGATTATGGTCCTGTGCGTAGTAGCCGATGTTGGCGTTCTCGGACCATTTGATGGTGCCTGACATCTTTTCGTCTGCACCCTTGCCGAAGTGGCCAGTCAGTGCCTGCAGCAATGTGGTCTTGCCGATACCGTTTGGTCCGATGATGGCGACGCGTTCACCGACTTCGATCATCATGCTCAGATTCTGTATCAGTTTGTTCTCATCGTAGGCGAGGGAAAGCTTGTTCACTTCCAGTGCAAGACGATGCAGTTTCTTCTCCTGCTCGAAGCGGATAAAGGGACTGATGCGGCTGGAAGGTTTCAGGTCTTCCAGTTTGATCTTCTCGATCTGCTTCGCTCTGGAGGTGGCCTGCTTGGCCTTCGAAGCGTTGGCGGAGAAGCGGCTCACGAAAGACTGCAGATCGGCGATCTGGGTTTTCTTCTTGGCGTTGTCGGCCTGGATACGTTCGCGTGCCTGCGTGGACGCGATCATGAAGTCATCGTAGTTGCCGGGATAAAGACGTAATTCGCCGTAATCCACATCGACCATATGCGTACACACACTGTTCAGGAAGTGACGGTCGTGTGAGATGATGATCATGGTGCAGTCGCGCTGATTGAGAATGCCTTCGAGCCAGCGAATAGCATTGATGTCGAGGTTGTTGGTGGGCTCGTCCAGCAGCATTATGTCCGGATCAGCGAACAGGGCCTGAGCAAGCAGCACGCGAAGTTTCCAGCCTGGTGCGATGGCGCTCATGGGGCCGTAGTGCTGCTCCAACGGTATGCCAAGTCCCAGCAGTAGTTCACCAGCGTTGGCTTCAGCAGAGTAGCCATCCAGTTCTGCAAATTCGATTTCCAGCTCTGCCACGCGCATGCCGTCATCTTCCGTCATCTCTGGAAGGTTGTAGATGCGATCCTTCTCTTCCTTGATTTTCCACAGCCGGTCGTGGCCCATGATCACCGTATCGATGGCCGTGAAATCCTCATACGCAAACTGGTTCTGGCGCAGGATACCCACGCGTTCGTCGACGTCCACACTGACATTGCCTGAGCTGGGCTGGATCTCGCCACTCAGGATCTTCATGAAGGTGGACTTGCCGGAGCCGTTGGCGCCGATCAGGCCGTAGCGATTGCCATTGCCAAAGCGCAGGGAAACGTTCTCGAAAAGCGGTTTTGCACCAAACTGTATGGTGATATTGGAAGCAGTAATCAAAGTAGTGTCCGTTCTTTACAGATGAGTGTTGCGGATGGTTTCTGATGTGTAACATTGCGGTGGCGTAGAAGTCGGGTGCCGCATGCTGCGCGGGCATATCTGGTCGACTGCTGCGAAAGTCGCGCATTATAGAGGAGGCGGAGGCAGGCTACTACTGCTTATTTCCTCGTGCCTTGTTAGACTTCAGCGCACATGGAGGTTCGACTCCGGCCTCGTTTTGCAGTATTGTGCCGCCGCGCCCGGAGAACCGGGTCGGTCCCCGTCAGGCATTCTGGAGAACAGCATTGAAAATCCTCATCCGCAACCTTGCGCGGGAAGTCACTCAGCCGGAGCTTCTGGCACTGTTCGAGGCTCATGGTCGAGTGCAATCCTGCAGTATCGTCATCGATCAGGTGACAGGTGGCTCCAAGGGGTTTGGCTTCGCGAACATGCCTGTACCCCATGAGGCCAAGGCGGCGATTCGTGCCCTTAACGGCCTGGATGTGCGGGGCAGCAAGATGCGTGTCAAGAAAGCTGAAGCCGTGGTTGGTGGCAAGGATGCAACTTTGGAAAGCCCGGCAGAGCAGGGCATTGCTGTGCAGGACATCCCGGCCGAGACTGGCTCTCGACCCAAAATCAAGAAGGATGGTACTCCACTGGGAAGCAAGAAGGCTCGCACATTCCGCAAGAAGTCCTGACCGCGACCTGGAGCGCGCCGCACGATGTCTCTGGCAATTGATTCGAACACCGGTCGTTTCGATGGCGATGATCCGTTGTTCGAGCGTATCGCCGGTGATATCCAGTCGCAGGGCTGGAGTGTGATTCCCAACGCACTGCCGATAGCACTTTCATCTGCTCTTCTGACCCAACTGCAAACTCCTGACGACGAACGCTTTACACCTGCTGGTGTCGGGCGCAGTGCAGACCACGTTCTCAATCCGTTTGTCCGTCGCGACGAGATTTGCTGGATTGAAGGCCGTACAGCCGTTGAGCGTGACTGGCTGAACTGGTCCAACAGTCTGCGACTCCATCTCAACAAGCGACTTTTCCTCGGGCTGTTTTCATTCGAGAGCCACTTTGCACACTATCGCCCCGGTGCGTTCTACAAGAAGCATGTCGATGCGTTCAAGAATCAGCCGTTCAAGGATGGCACCAATCGCGTTCTGTCGGTGGTGGCCTATTTCAATCCTGGCTGGTTGCCCGACGATGGTGGTGAACTGGTCATGTACGACGAGTCCGGCGTTGAGAGTGTGTTGTCGGTGACACCGGCATTCGGAACGTTGGTGGTCTTTCTCAGTGAAGATGTTCCGCATGAGGTGAAACCTGCACGCCGGGACCGTTTCAGCATTGCCGGGTGGTATCGCGTCAACAGCTCACAGCTCGACCTGCCGCGTTGAGCTCTGTCCACCGGGTTTACAGTGCGTATAACGAAAGGGTGTAACGAATCTGCAACACAGCGGTGCTAGGCTGCTCTCCAGTCCGAATTTCATCCCGTGGAGAGTTGGTGATGTCAGATCTGAATACACAACGCAGGGAGTTCATCCGTCTTGGGGTCAAGGGGCTCGCCGCGTTTGCTGGTGGCAGCCTGCTTGCGAGCAGTCCGGTCGCATTTTCCTCTGCACGCGTTCATGCTCAGACGCGCGCAACACAGCAGTCTTTCTCGGGTTTGCATAATCTGGGACCTCTGCTGCCTCCGGATGAAAACGGTATCATGCTGCCGGCCGGATATCGTTCGAGAGTATTGGCAATCTCGGGACAGCGCCCACTTCTTGATGGAGAGTACATCTGGCACCATAAACCTGATGGTGGCGCGACCTATGCGACGGCTGATGGGGGTTGGATCTACGTCTCCAACAGCGAGGTGTCTCTCGGCGGTGGTGGAGTTGGCGCACTGCGCTTCAATTCCCGAGGCGATGTGGTCGATGCCTATTCGATTCTCAACAATACCAGTGACAACTGTGCTGGCGGAACAACGCCGTGGAATACCTGGTTGTCGTGCGAAGAGAAGGATCGGGGCCTCGTTTATGAGTGTGATCCATTCGGAGGAGGTCCCGCTCAAGTGCGTCCCTCACTTGGGGCTTTCAAGCATGAAGCCGTCGCGGTAGACGTTCTGCACGGACATCTTTATCTGACGGAAGACGAACCGGACGGCTGTCTGTACAGATTTCGCCCGGAGCGTGAGTTGCCGGATATTGGCAGCGGCATACTCGAGGTGGCAGAAGTCCAGACACGCGAAGGCAGATCGTATGTCAACTGGCACGCATTATCCGATGCTGCGGCGGTTTCAGTCCCTACTCGGAAACAAGTGCCAGTTGCCACTCCATTCAATGGAGGCGAAGGAATTGCGTACTTCAGTTCATGCATCTATTTCACGACCAAAGGGGACAATCGGGTTTGGGTCTATAATGTCCAGACTACCGAATTGACCATTCTCTACGACATCAACACCAGCACCAATCCAATCCTGAAAGGTGTGGACAATGTGGTAATTACACCGGCAGGGGATGTGATCGTGGCTGAGGACGGTGGCGACAACCAACTGGTGGCTCTCACTCCCGAAGGTGGAGTGGTGCCGCTGGTACAAGTGGTAGGGCAGGATGAGTCCGAACTCTGCGGCCCGGCTTTTGATCCCACATATACTCGCCTTTATTTCAGCTCGCAGACTGGTTTCAGCGAGAACGGACCCGGTATCACCTATGAAATAGTCGGGCCATTTGCCTGAGAGGCGGATCGTCGGCAACGGGATGTGATACGACAGATGACTGAATTTGCAGGTCAGTCGCCTTCAGGTATTGCTGGTGAGCGGGACATGGTGCGTGTTACCTTTCTACCCGCATTTCAACCAGCCAAACCCCGGGGGGTATTTACACCATGATCAGAACCACAGTCACCCGTTTTTCCAGGTTTCTCGTTGCCTTCACCTTGTTGCTGGGCGCCCAGTTCGCCAGCGCTGATGTCAGTGGCAACTGGACTTTTGCCGTCGACATAATGGGGCAGACCGGCAACGCCACTGTCACCATGGCCGAGGCCGATGGCAAGATCACCGGCCACTACACCGGCCAGCTCGGCAATACCGATTTTGAAGGAACAGCCACCGGCAATGACTTCCAGTTCGTACTGGTTGGCGACCTGGGCAACGTTACCTACAAGGGCACTCTGCAACAAGACGGTTCTCTCAGGGGCAATGTGGATCTGGGCGGCCAGGCCTCCGGCACCTTCACCGCCAGAAAATCCAACTGAGGCGATTCACGCCTGAATACTGTTTAATCGACCTTGTGGCAGCGCAATTCCGGCTGCCACTTTTTATTTGTATTCCTTGTTTTCTCCGCTCTATTCTTTTCGCCCGTGGTTCCTATTCGTTGAACTCATAACGGGACAGTACTGCCGAGTCCGCTGATGGTCTGGATGCTGTAAAGAATTCGCGATAGCGTTCGTCTCCGTCCATATACAGTCTCAACCAGGCAATCCCGTAGCGACCCATGATTCCATGCAGGTGGGCTGCGGAATTGTTGGCCACAAAATGATCTCCCTCCTTTATTTCCAGAAAGGCCTTCGGAGTTCCGGTGGCAATGCTCTGATAGTGAGACCAGGCGTGTACGTCAACAGGGGCGATGGTGTCCGCTTCTCCAGCTATGACGAGTGCAGGAACGGTGATGTTGTTGAAGTTTCCTTCAGGCTGCCATGATGTGAAGGGAATGGCGGCTGACAGTTCGTTGCTGTAAGCATTCGCTGCCAACAGTGCTCCACCGCCGCCCATTGAGTGCCCCATCACTGCCATGCGACTGCTGTCAATCCTGCCGAAGAGCGGGCTCTCTCGGCGTTGTCCTTCGGCGCGCAATGTCCGCACCGCTGCCATCAAGGCCTCAGCTCGCACTTCCGGTCTGTCTCGCGGGTCATTGGTATCCAGCACGATCACGGCGTAGCCGTGAGTGGCCAGACGTGAACCCCACCAGTTGATGTGGCGTTGCCGCTCTGTGAACCCTGGCGCAACGGCAACTCCGCCGAGCAGGCCGCTGGCGTTGAGTGGATAGTAAATGGTAGCGCCGGCATATTCCGGCGCATCCGGCATGGAGATATAGGCGCGAATCTGGTGTGGTCCCTGTCTGGACAGACTGTCGATCATTGCGGCGCTTGAATCCATCCGCGAAGACGTTGAACTGCAGGAAACGACTATCAGGCTGACGAAGATCAATGAAAGATAACGAAAGGCAGGCTGCATTTGTGTGTTCCTTGTTTTAGTTATGTCGTGCGGCTAGTCTCCGACAGTATATCCGATGTCTTGACACTCATTTTTGTAAGTGTTTATATCGCCCGACTCGAGGGGGGCTGCAACATGCCGGAAACAATAAGAATAAGGATTTACCTGTTAGCTGCAGCCATTATGTCAGTAGCTGCATGTTCACCGGCTGATACACAGCCTTCAGGGGGTGCGACTGCCGCAACTGTTGCTGCAACATCCAGCAATATTCCGAGAGGGCCGGACGGTAAACCCGATCTCAACGGTATCTGGCAGGTTCTGAGCACAGCCAACAATAATCTTGAAGCAGCGCCTGCCAAAGCAGCCTTTGCGATGGTGCCCGGTGATTTCGTGCCCGTTCCTGCTCCTGAGGTTGTCGCGCTGGGCGCAGTGGGTGCTGTGCCAGCCAGTTTCGGAGTAGTCGAGGGTGGTACTATTCCTTACAAGCCAGAAGCACTTGCGCAGAGACAAGCCAATCAGGATAACTGGTTGACTGCTGATCCCGAAATCAAATGCTACATGCCCGGTGTACCACGGGCCACCTACATGCCACATCCATTCCAGATTTTTCACAGTAACAGCGCTGTCTTCTTTGCCTATTCGTTTGCGGGAGCGGTACGTAATATTTATCTGGAAGATCCGGGTGAACCACCACTGGATGCGTGGATGGGTCAGTCCTACGGTTACTGGGATGGTGATACTTTCGTGATCGAGGTGACTGGGCTGGATGATCGCACCTGGTTCGACAGGTCCGGAAACTATCATACGTACAAGCTGAAAGTGACAGAGCGATATACGCTGGTCAGCGAGAATGTCATGGAGTACGAGGCGACGATTGAAGATGCGGATATATTCGAACGTCCGTGGACGATCAGCATGCCGATATACCGGAGACTTGAAGAAGGCTTCGAGCTCCCCCAATTCAAGTGTGTGGAGTTTGTGGAAGAGTTGATGTACGGAAGGTACAGAAAAGGACGTGAGGCTGAGCTTTTTGGTACGGATATCGACGGCTGAAGCAAATTAATTCGATAAATGTAGAGGGGTGGAAGATATGAAAATCAAGATGTTGTTAGCATCTATCGCGACGGCTGGCGCAATGGCGGCAGTGAGTGCGCCTGCGGCTGCACACCATGCGTTCTCTGCAGAGTTCGATGCGAACCTGCCGATAGCACTGCGTGGTCCGATTACCCGCGTGGAGTGGATCAATCCGCACTCATGGATTCATCTGGAGCACACCAATGACGATGGCAGCAAGCAGGCCTGGATGGTGGAAGGCGGTACGCCCAATACTCTGCTGCGTCGCGGCATCAATCGTGATTCCCTGCAACTGGGCACTGAAATTGTCGTGACTGGATACCAGAGCAAGGACCGTCTGTGCACGCCGAGCTGTCGAGGCAATGGCCGTGACATCACTTTCCCGGATGGTCGCAAGCTGTTCATGGGTTCGTCAGGCACAGGCGCACCGACCGATGGTTCCGATCCCGCCGAGCCGTAAGGTTTCATTGTCATCCTGAGGTGACTGCAGTCAATGAAAACGCCCGTATTGCGAAAACAGTACGGGCTTTTTTCATGGGCCAGGTTGCATGGTCTCTGTTGCCGCAGTTACTCGAACAGTGGGCGCAATACCTGCTCGTAGCTGCCGCCATCGCGAAACACTATCGAGTTTTCGTAGAACCCTGAGCTGTGCAGTCGCAGCACCACCACCTCGAATGTTCTGTTCTCCCAGAACCAGCCGTGGATGCCGGTGAACGGAGCATGGTAGGTACCGAAGCCGCTACTGTCTGCGCCCTGGTCGAAGCTCTCGACGAATTCCTCGCCTTCCATCCCTTCGGGGTCTGCGTGCATGTCATACACCAGCTCGCCGGTGGCCTGCCAGGAGTAGACCATGCTGCTGTCTGCTTGAAGATGATATTTGTATTCCACTGACTGGAAAGGTTCGAGGATGAACTCAACGTAGTCACGTTTGTGAGCCACGGGCAGTTTTTCCAGCGGACCCTGGCTGGCATCTGCCAATTCCAGAAGGCCGAGCGCCCGACCGGTACCGAGGGGATCAATGCCAAATTCTGCGGGGAGCACTATGGTGAACAGCACCACGAGCGCCACAGCGAGTGCTGCGCTCGTACCAACGATCAGCTGTCGCGCTGATGGGGCAGTGGTGTTTGCACTGTCATGAGATTCTTGCATCTCGAAACTCCTGGCCTGTCTCAATAGACAGGCGTGGTGATGTAGGCGGTCAGTTGATATCCGGCGAGCAGAAACCCGCCACTCATCAGCGCAGTATTGGTGACGAATGCATGACGCAGGTAACCACTGCTGGTTCGCCAGATACCAAGTGCTATGAAGACAGCGGACAGTGCGAGTATCTGACCAATTTCAACGCCGATATTGAAGCTGACGATATTGGTAACCAGACCGTTTGGGGACAAATCGAAATCCTGGAGTTTCGTGGCCAGCCCCAGGCCGTGGAAGAGCCCGAATACAAACACCGCTATTTTCGGGTTTGGCCGCAGGCGTCTTATCCTCTCGAAACCACCCATGTTTTCAAACGCTTTATAGACGATGGACAGGCCGATGATCGCATCGATCAGAAAGGCGTTGACCTGCAGGTTTGCGAGTACACCACTGAGCAGTGTAATGCTGTGCCCGATGGCGAACAGCGTGACATATTGCACGACATGCACCGGACGATAGAGAAAGAAGACAACGCCAAACAGGAACAGAAGATGATCATAGCCGGTGACCATGTGCTTGGCACCCAGGTAGATGAAGGGCAGGATCGCGGGACCATCAATGTCCTGCACAAAATTGGCATCGTTGCCTGCGATGGTATGAGCGTGTGTGGCGGTGCTGAGCAGCAACCAACCGCTCACCATAAGAGCAAGCGTCGTTAGTGCAGTTTTGCCAATGACTGGAAGTCGCACGGGATACACCGGTCAGTTGCTGGCGAATCTTGAGATTTCAGCGTTATAACCCTGATGGCACGCTGTACAGACGCTGTACAACTGCGCCCCGGCCTGGAAGAAATCTTCCTGATTCTGTTCGGTTGCCGCATTCATTGCCAGAATGCCTGCGTTGCTTAGTCCGTTGGCATAGGTTACCCAAGCGTCGTTGTCCACGGCGCGACCGGGTAGCGCCAGTGCATTGCCCAGTTCAATAATTACTGCGGACTGACGGCGCACGTAGTCCCACTCTTGGTCGTTCGTGGGGTAGAGCTCCTGATAACCGGACTCAATGCTGTTGATCCAGCCTGCAGATTCCCACAACACATCTGCCGTAGGTTCCAGGACCAGATTCATGAAGTCCCGCATGTTCAGGGTTGTATTGTAGGATGGGCCGGTTGTCTCTGACACTGCAGTCATCTCTGAATCGCTGCAACTTGCTGCGGCGAGCATTAACACCGCCAGAGCGGTCGGCATGAACATGCGGTAACGAGTTTGGCCGATACTTCTTGTCATGATGGTGTCCCCTGGTGTCTGGTGTGCTGGCATTCTACAGCAAATGCCGTTTAACGCGACTGCTGGACGGTCACGCCGGTAGCGCCGATCAAGGCGCTGGTCTATTCTTGGCAAAATTCCAATAACACCGCGGGAGCCCGTTATGAATCATCTGTTCAGGAAGTGCCTGCCAACCCTGCTTGTGGCCGCTATGCTGGCAGCCTGTTCACCACAGGAAGGTGAACACGTGATGACCACGGAGTCCGGCATTGGAATCGAGAGTGTCTCCGCCAAGCCCTGGCTGGTCACCGACGGGAATGTGTTGTTGCGCCTGCGACTTGATCCTGGTGTGGATGCCGGTGCAGTCCGAGTGTCGGTGAATGGTGCCGATGTCAGTGCGCGATTTCGCCCGGCAGAAGAGTATGTGCTGCTTGGCCTGATTGAGGGATTGCAGGATGGCTCCAATCTGGTGGAGGCGTGGGTTGGAGACACCGGCGCAGCAGTGGGACTCGAGCTCACCAGTTACCCCGTTACAGGACCCATCATTTCCGGTCCCCATCAGCAACCTTTCTTCTGCGAGACGCACGCCTTTACCACTGTTGCCGGGGACTCACTTGGTGAGCCGCTTGATTCCCACTGCTCCGTAGCGACACGCATCGACTATGTGTATCTCTCGACTACAGGTGGAGAGTTCAAACCATTTCCCACAGATGCAACTTCGCGACCCGCTGATCTTGATCAGGTCGCTTTGCCCGATGGCCGGCAAGTGCCCTTCATCGTGCGTGTGGAAACCGGCACGGTGAATCGCGCCATCTATGAAGTGGCGATGCTGCATGATCCGGCACAGCCGCAACCGGACCCCTGGACCCATAGCGCGGGCTGGAACGGCAAACTGGTCTATACCCATGGCGGAGGTTGCAGACAGGGCTGGTATCGCCAGGGCGATTCGACGGGAGGGGTGTTGCGCGAGGGGCTGCTGGAAATGGGCTATGCGCTGATCTCGTCCTCTCTCAATGTTTTCGGTCAGAACTGCAATGACCTGCTGGCTTCCGAAACTCACATCATGGTGAAGGAACGCTTCGTGGAAACCTATGGTGAGCCGGTTTACACAATTGCGACCGGCGCCTCCGGCGGTTCCTATCAAAGCCATCAGACTGCCGACAATTACCCCGGTGTCTTCGACGGCATCATTGTCTCGTCCAGTTTTCCCGATGTGACGTCGGCCACCATCTTCACGCTGGCAGATGCTCGACTCCTGCACCACTACTTTACCGAAGTGTCGCCTGACACATTCAGTGCCGAACAGCAGTTGGCAATCTCCGGATTTGGACAGTGGGGCAGTATCCCTAATCTGAGTCAAGGTGCCGCACGTATGGATCCGGTGTATGAGGAAGGAATCGCCGACGAGCAGCAGGGGGGCGAAGTTGGTTTGCCTGAGTTGGAAAGTCTGCGGATGACGCCGAGCAATCCTGATGGCTTGCGTGCCACTGTCTACGAGCATACCCGCAACGTCTACGGCAGTGATCCTGTGTCGGGGCATGCTCGACGTCCGCTGGACAACAGAGGCGTGCAGTATGGTCTTGATGTCCTCAACAGGGGTGGGATCAGCAGCGAACAGTTCATAGCTCTGAATCGTGACATCGGAGGATTCGACAGCGATTTGAATCATGTTCCGGAGCGTCACGTGGCAGACCCGAACGCCACGCGCCTGGCTTTCGCCAGTGGTCGTATCCTGTCTGGTGGTGCCGGACTGGCCACCACACCAGTGATTGACTATCGCAGTTACACCGATGATCGCCCGAATGGTGACATTCACATGATCGTGCATCAGTTCACCACGCGTGCCAGGCTTGAGGCGGCGAATGGTCATGCCGACAACCATGTGATGGCGGTAGGGGGAGCGTGGGGATTCACGCAAGAGCAACCTGATCTGGGGATTCTCTTCACCGAGATGGATCGTTGGCTGACAGGTATTCAGGCGTCCGGCACCGGTGCTGATTTATCTACTACCGTCGTGGCTGCCAAGCCAGCTGCGCTGGTGGATGTCTGCTGGGACAACCGTGATGGTGGGCATATCCGGATTGAAGAGCCACAACGCTATGCCGGTAACGGGTTGTGTCAGCAACTCTATCGTGCTTACCCGACACCGCGTCAGGTAGCGGGTGCACCGCTTCGCAACGACATTGTGAGTTGCCGACTCAAGCCATTGGACCTGTCAGACTACACGGTCAGTTTTACTGAGCAAGAGATGGCGGCGCTGAGGGATATCTTTCCAGATGGCGTCTGTGACTGGTCGCAGGGCGATGCGCACAGCAAAGGACACGGAGGGACCTGGTCGTCATTCGGGCCTTCTCCGGTTAATCAGGTACGGTGATGGCGACGAAAGCACTGCTTGCTTATTGAGCAGGTGTGGTTTAGTTTCGATTGCGATTGCGATTGCGATTGCGATTGCTATTGGATAGAAAAGCAGCAAATCGTCTCCTGAAGGGAAATGCATGAATTACCGCTCGTACGAATGGAAGATCATTTATGTCTTCATCCTGGTCTTTGTGTTGATCGAGGTCGGTTCGTACGTAGTGCTTTCGGTTAGCAATGAGCGCATCGGCAGACAGAAAGTGCAGCAGGATCTGCAGATGGGTTCGAACATCCTGGACAACCTGATACAGATTCGCAGTCGGCAGTTGGCACTGACAGGTCAGGTGCTGGCTTCTGATACCGGCCTGCGCGAGGCAATTGCGACAGGGGATCGCCACGCCATCGAGTCCATGCTGGAGAACCATGGTTTCCGGATACAGGCCGCGGTGATGTTACTGACTGACATGAACAGGAAGGTCCTTGCGTTTGTGTCCAGCCCACTCTTGCCCAATCAGCCAGAGATCTTCAATGTTAATCCGGTAATTCTGCAGGAGTCTGCACGCCAGCGGATGATTGCGCCAATGGACTTTGAGGGTGAAACTCTTTTCCAGATCATCACTGTCCCCATCAATACTCCCGACCCGGTCGCTCTTCTGAGCATTGGTTTCCCCATGGGCGATCCACTCTGGCAGAGCGTGGGTGGCTATGCCAGTGCCAATTATGCCTTCCTTGCCCGCAATGCGTCGGGAACGTGGTGGCTGCATGCATCTACATTCCCTATAGCAGTGAATGACGGATTGCTCGAACAATTCAATGCTACTGGTGGAGTGCCGCTTTCATTCACTGCCGGTAATGATGAATACCTCATGAATACAGTGAAGCTGGAAAGTGGTGACGACATACAGGTAGTGGCGGTGCTGGGCAAGTCACTGGCGGAAGTCATGGCCGTCTTCGATCAGGTGCAGAGCAATCTGCTGCGCTGGATGCTGGCTTGTGTGGTTTTGAGCATGGCGGCAATTTTCTTTCTGACCAGACGCCTGATCGGCCCGCTCAATACACTCGCCCATCTGGATACGCTGACGGGCGTGGCCAACCGTCGACTCTTCGATATAAGTATCAGAAACCTGTGCACGACCACATCCACTGTGCAGCCAACACCGTTTGCCTTGCTCATGTTTGATACCAACGACTTCAAGCTTATCAATGATCGGTACGGTCACGATGCTGGCGATCAGGTGCTGAAGGTCATCGCCAGACGTCTCAAGGCAGGTCTTCGTCAGGTCGACCTCATCGCGCGTTACGGTGGCGATGAATTTGCTGTGCTGTTGAATGGCGCTTCCCGGGACTCAGTGCGCCAGGTTGTCGAGACGCTCGTGCTGTCGCTGCACAAGCCCATGCAGGTGGATGGCAATCAACTGCTGGTCAATCTGAGTATTGGTATTGCGCTGTCACCGGACGATGGCATGGATGCGACTGAGTTGCTGCGCAAGGCTGACCAGGCCATGTATGCCGCCAAGCATGCCAAAGAAGCCTATGTATTCTTCGCAGACAGCCCCGCAGTGCCAAAGAAAGAGACCCTCTCCCTGCAGGACGCCTGACGACTGTCTGACGATCGGGTTATCTGAATTCCGATTGTAAGTCTAAATGAGATCGATTATCATCTCTCTCGCGATGAAGCCGTGCTCCGGTACCTGTGTACCGTGGCTGAGCCCCTGCTGGCTTCACACCGAGGAGCGTCACAAATGGTAAGAAAACTCAGCCTGGTATTGCTGGCGGCTTGTTCCATGCCAGCGCTTGCGGACGTGAACATCTACTCTGCGAGACAGGAAAACCTCATCAAGCCCATTCTGGACACCTTTACCGAACGCACCGGTGTAAAGGTGAATCTGGTCACGGGCGCCGCTGACGAACTGATTCAGCGCCTGACTCTCGAAGGCGCCAACTCTCCTGCCGATCTGCTGATCGCCGAAGATGTGGGCCGTCTCTACCGCGCCAAGCAGGCTGGTGTGCTGCAGGCTGTGAAATCATCCACCATCAATGACATTATTCCAGCGCAATATCGCGACTCCGAAGGCTTCTGGTTCGGCCTGTCGTTGCGATCGCGCGTCATTATTTACGACAAGGCTCGCGTGAATCCTGCTGATCTTTCCACCTATGCCGATCTGGCAGATCCGAAGTGGGACAACAAGATCTGCGTGCGCTCATCCAGCAATATCTATAACCAGTCACTTGTCGCTTCCATGGTGAGTCGCAATGGCGTTGCGGCCACCGAAGCGTGGGTCACTGGCCTGGTAGCCAACTTTGCGCGCAATCCGCAGGGCGGAGACCGTGAACAGATCAGCGCTGTGGCGGCCGGCCAGTGCGAGCTCGCCATCAGCAATACCTACTACTATGGCGGCATGCTCAACTCCACCAATGCAGCCGAGCGCACGGCGGCTCAGGCAGTGGCGGTGTTCTTCCCGGACCAGAACGGCAATGGCGCGCACATGAATGTCAGCGGCGCAGCAGTCACCAGGGCCGCCAGAAACGTCGATGAAGCGGTACAGTTGCTGGAGTTCCTTGCCGGCGAAGAGGCACAGGCCTGGTACGCCGAAGTGAACAACGAGTTCCCGGTGCGCTCTGATGTAGCGGCCAGTGAAGTGCTGCAATCCTGGGGCACGTTCAAGGCCGACAACATTGCGCTGGAGCAGCTCGGTATTCATAATGCCGAAGCCGTGCGCCTGATGGATCGGGCAGGTTGGCAGTAAGCCATTACCAGCAGTCGCAATTGCCTGCACCACTGAAGCAGATGTGTACATGAGTCACTCTATGGACAAGGCCCCGGAAGGGGCTTTGTCGTCTTTGAAAACCGGATTTTCCAATCGCCTGCCAACGCTGGGCATCCTGCTATTGTGTCTGCTGCTGAGCGTGCCGGTTCTCACTATTCTGGCGTCGGTCACCAACAGCAGTGATGGCGTCTGGCAGCATCTTTATGACACGGTGCTGGGCGACTACGTCACGCATTCGCTGACATTGCTGGTGGGCGTTGGTCTGATGGTGCTGGTGCTGGGCATTGGTCCGGCGTGGCTTGTGACCATGACCCGCTTTCCCGGCAGTCGCATTCTGGAGTGGGCACTGGTGCTGCCGCTCGCCATGCCCGCCTACATCATCGCCTACACCTATACGGGCATGCTCGATGTCGGCGGTCCACTGCAGTTGTGGATTCGGGAGACCTTCGAGCTGCGTTTTGGCGAGTACTGGTTTCCGCAGATCCGCTCGCTGAACGGGGCGGTAGTGATGTTGTCGCTGGTGCTGTACCCCTATGTCTATCTGCTGTCGCGCATGGCATTCATCGAACAATCCGTGTGCGTGCTGGAAGTCTCGCGCACACTTGGCGCCACTCCCTTCCAGGCCTTTACCCGTGTCGCGATTCCACTGGCGCGTCCGGCCATCATTGCCGGGCTCTCGCTGGTATTGATGGAGACGCTGGCGGACTACGGCACGGTGCAGTACTTCGGCATTTCTGCATTCACCACGGGAATCTTCCGCACCTGGTTCGGGCTTGGCAGCATTACCGCAGCGGCCCAGCTTGCTGCCGTGCTGATGATCTTCATTCTGTTTCTGATACTCGCGGAACACTGGTCGCGTCAGAAAGCCCGTTACCATCACACCAGCAACAAATACACACGTCTGCCGCAAATCGAACTGACCGGGTGGAAACGCGCGGGAGCGATGACTTACTGCATCCTGCCAGTGCTGCTCGGGTTCGTGATTCCTTTTGTGCAGTTGTCGATGTGGGCGGTGGACACCTGGCATCTGATCGACAAAGAGAGCTTCCTGACACTGTTTTTCAACAGTCTGGAACTCGCCTCCATTACAGCAGTGATTGCATTGCTGCTCGGCCTGTTCATCACCTACAGTAAACGCCTGCGGCCGACACTGGCGACGCGCGGCATGGTGCGCATTCTTGGCCTCGGTTATGCGATTCCCGGCACGGTGATTGCGGTGGGCGTACTGATCCCCTTTGCGTGGTTCGACAACACAGTCGATGCCTGGATGCGGGAACACTTCGATATCGCCACAGGACTGTTGTTGAGCGGCACGCTGGTGGCGGTCGTATTCGCGTACCTCGTGCGCTTCCTGCCAGTGTCACTGAATACGCTCGATGCCGGGCTCGGCAAGATCAAACCGACCATGGATGACGTCGGGCGCTCGATGGGATTGAAGCCGCTGCAGATTCTGCGCCGCGTGCACGTGCCGATCATGCGCGGCAGTCTGCTGACTGCCAGTCTGCTGGTGTTCGTGGACGTGCTCAAGGAGTTGCCCGCTACGCTCATTCTGCGTCCGTTCAATTTCAACACACTCGCCATACGCACCTACGAACTCGCCAATCAGGAACGCCTTGCCGAGGCCTCCAGCACTGCCCTCATGATCGTGTTGGCCGGTATCATTCCTGTTATCATCCTCAGCCAGACAATCTCCAGGTCCCGCCCCGGTCATGACGCACGTACTTGAACTCAAAGATGTATCGGTCGCCCTCGAAGGCACCGTCATCGTTCGCGACATAAACCTGCAATTGCCACAGGGCATGATCGGCTGCCTGCTCGGCCCGAGTGGTTGCGGCAAGACCACGTTGCTGCGCGCGATTGCCGGGTTCGAAAAAGCGTTGCACGGCGAGATCAAAATTGCAGGTCATACCGTCAGCAACCAGCAGATGTGCTTGCCCGTAGAGAAGCGCCATGTCGGCATGGTGTTTCAGGATTACGCATTGTTTCCGCATCTGACGGTCAGCGAGAACATCGCGTTCGGTCTCGGCACGATGAGCAGAGCAGACAAGCACAAGCGTGTGCAGGAACTGGCCGGGATGCTCAAGATTGGCGAGTTGCTGAACGCGTATCCCCATCGTCTTTCCGGCGGACAGCAACAGCGTGTCGCGGTGGCGCGAGCCATGGCACCGAAGCCGCGCATTCTGTTGCTCGATGAACCATTCGCCAGTCTCGACGTGGAGCTGCGCGAGGAGATAGCTCGCGAGATCCGTCTCGTGCTCAAACACGATGGCATCACCGCGATTCTCGTCAGCCACAATCAGTACGAAGCGTTCGCCATGGCTGATGAGATCGGTGTGATGAGGGCGGGGCAGTTGCTGCAATGGAGCACACCGTTCGAGCTTTATCACCAGCCAGCCTGCGCGTATGTGGCCGACTTCGTTGGTGAAGGTGTGTTTCTGCAGGGCAAGGTGCTCGATTCTGCGCGGGTAGAGACTGCTCTGGGAGTGCTGGGTGGTGATGAACTTCACGGCTTTGCAGAAGGCAGTTCAGTGTCGGTTCTGATTCGTCCGGACGATGTAATTCACGACGATGCCAGTCCGACAACTGCCCGAGTGATCGACAAGGCATTCAGAGGGGCCGGGTATCTTTATACGCTGGCGCTCGGCGACGGTTCACAGGTGCAGAGTCTGGTGCCCAGTCATCACAGGCACGCGCAGGGCGAGATGATCGGTATCCGGATCGAGATGGATCATCTGGTGGCGTTTGCCGCGTGATCGAGAGATTTGCCATTCGCTCCGTTTCCCGAACAGCGCCAGCGCTTGCCAGCACTTTCAACCGATGCATGACAAATCAGGTTCGATCACGAGGCGGCGCAGCATATGACACCACAGGAGAGGTTTGATGAATTGCTGGCGCGGTTACGAAGAACGCGTCAAGAACTTGAGGAGGAAATAGAGCGTCTTCTGGAAGCCAAGAGGCAGCAGTTCAACTATACACTGCAACGAGGCAAGGCCGTTTTCGATCGTAATGTGGAGCGGTTGCATCGCAAACATCGCATCAGCAGTCTGCGTTATATTCTCAGTGCGCCGCTTGGCGTCCTCCTCACTGCTCCGGTCATTTATGGGATGATATTCCCATTAATTCTTTTGGATCTGACCATCACGATCTACCAGAATATCTGTTTCCGCATCTACAAAGTGCCGTTGGTTGTTCGACGTGACTATATGGTCTTAGACCGGCATCGCCTGCCGTATCTCAACACCGTTCAGAAGATCAATTGTATTTACTGTGGCTATGGCAACGGTTTGCTGGCCTATGCCCGGGAAGTGCTTGCGAGGACAGAGCAGTTCTGGTGTCCGATCAAGCATGCGATTCGGGTCAAAGGTATGCACGAGCGCGAACAGAAGTTCTTCGACTATGGCGATGCCGAGGCATGGCGCAACGAGTTGCAGGTGATTCGTTGCGATTGGGAAGATCCGGAAAACCTGGCGGAGAAGAAAGTGGAATAAGCATCGGGTGTCAGTCTTTTGCTACAGGCACTGTTACAGAAACGTGAATTCGGACTTCATCTCGAGGAACCTACTTCTCCTGATCTACCAGAAACGTCTCCAGACTTTCTCCCGTCAGTTTCTTCACCTGCGAGAACACATACCAGATCGCCAGCATCAGAATCACCATGCTCGGCAGTGCTATGACCGGATAACTCAGTGCTGTCATTCTGCCCAGCTCTTCACTGAATTCCGTCGTACCCGGTGGGCTCACGAGAATCACCTTAGCCAGCACGTAATTCAACACTGACGACACGAAGAATGAGCCCGCGACAATAAGTGAGGCCTGCGCCAGGCGTTTCTCGAACAGCGCCGTCTTGCCATTGCTGGCGAGTGCGGCGTACAGGGCATCGACACGCACGAGTTGCGCATTGAGGATCAGCGTCTTTACCAGCGGAAAGCGCGTGCGCTGGGTAAACAGCACTGCCAGTCCGATACATGCGGGGATAGCGGCCTCCTTGATGGCGATGTACTTGGGGTCGAGTTGCAGCAGGCTGATGCCGCCGGTCAGGAATACGCTGACAATGCCCAGAATCGAGAACGGGTTGATCTTGCCGGACTGGCGCAGGTCCCACAGACCGTAGCCGATAGGAAAGGAGAGCGCGAAGACGATGCTCAGCGCCGGGCCGAGGCTGTCTTCGCCGCTGAGTCGGCTGAGGATCAACACAGGGATGATGATGTTGAATGCGAGATTGGCGAGGAAGCTGCCTTTGGGCGGCTTGTTCTCTGGCTTGGTGGTGTCTATTACAGACTGCGGCTGCTCGGTGTTGTCTGTGGTCATGGTACGTCTTTTCGAAAATTGCTGGACTGGCAAGTATACGGAATTTACTCCGAGGTTGTCAGTCGGTAGTGACGACCGGAAGGCTGTCACCTGCGCCCCATTCCGCCCACGCGCCGTCGTACACGGCAACGTCGTCATGGCCAGCCAGATGGGCGGCGAACGCAATCACGCACGCGGTCACACCCGAGCCACAGCTCGCGATGATGCGATTGGATTGCGGAACCCGTTCTGCCAGCGCCTGCTGCAGTTCCGGTACGGACCGCATGAAGCCCTTGTTGGTCAAGGTATCGAAGGGCAGGTTGCGCGCTCCTGGCATGTGGCCGCCGCGCAGTCCGGGCCTTGGCTCTGGGGCGCGTGCGTAGAAGCGATCTGCGGAGCGGGCATCAAGAATGCTGACGTGCTCCCCTGTGGTCGCGAGCAATACTTCGCGCCAATCGCTCACCAGTGTCGATTGGCGATTGGCTGCAAAGTTGCCGGAGCGCACGTTTTCATCCGGCTCGCTGCTGTCTATCTCATGACCGGCTTGTTTCCATGCGGGCAAACCGCCATCGAGCACGGCGCAGTGACGGTGCCCCATGGCGTGCAACATCCACCAGGCGCGGGGAGCAGAGACAATGCCGAGGCTGTCATAGACGACGATGGCGCTGTCACTGTTGACTCCCAACCGGCGCAGCTCTGTGGTGAACAGCTCCGCGTCCGGCAACATGTGCGGCAAACTGGAATCGCGATCACAGATACGCCTGTCGAAGTCGAAGAATCCCGCGCCGGGAATGCGTTCGTTGCGCCATTCCTCTTCGCCATCCCGTCCAGTGGCAGGCATGTGCCAACTGGCATCCAGTACGATCAAGTTGGAGGGCGAGGATACAAGGGTTGCACTGAGCCAGTCGGCAGTGACGAGGGCGCCGGGAAGTTGGATTGATGACATGGCTGGGAATCTCCTGCGTCGGGGTTGGAATTCAGAGAAATTTATACATATTGAATCCGGCATGTATAGCGCGGCACCCAGATTTATGCAGATCGGCCTCAAAAAGTGAGGGTTGGCACGTCTTGATGCCGCTGCTGCTGGTATCGCAGCGACAATTGAAACCATGCAACCGAGCCATGGATGTGTCCAATCCGGGTAGGCGCGGGTATCATGGTCTGCGACAGGCTCGAGTCCGAGACCCTGACATGCGACAATGTTATTCATTGTAAGTACCCATTCCATGAACGCGAAACTGACCCCGACATCACTACATCAAAGACTGGCCAGTTCATCCAGAGACAGGCACCAGGCGCTGGATCAGCATCCCTCCTTGAAGCGATTGCTCTCTCCCGGAATGTCATTAACCGAATACGTCCAGGTTCTGTGCTTGCTGCGACAATGCTTCAGCCTGATCGAGCCTGCACTGGCGAGTTTTGAGAAGAGCGGGTTACATCCCGGGTTTTCTCCATATACCTGCAAAGTGCCTGCACTCGACCATGATTTACAACAACTGGGGGTGAATGCACAAGAAGACAGCTCAATCAGTCCGATCTGCGTTGACAGCATCGGCAGTTATCTGGGGGCGCGTTACGTTCTTGAAGGATCGTCACAGGGGGGTATATTCATTGCCAGTCGGCTCGAAAAAACCCTGCCTGAACTCTGTGACAAGGCATTCAGCTTCTGGCATCTGCAGCGACACGCCGCAGAACATTGGTCAGCATTTCTGGCCATGCTTGCACAGCTTGATGGTGATAGTCGGGAGGCGCAACAGGCACTCCGGTCGACCATTCAAACCTTTGATGTTTTTCTCGGGGTGTTTTCCAAGGTGATACATGACCGTTCTGATTAATGACTGCAAGACAGCTGAGCTGCATTTGATCGGGAAAATTCAGCCTTGCGGTGCTTTGCTGGCCATCGACCGGACCACTGACAGGATCGCCGCCTGTTCAGAGAACGCGAGCATTTTTCTGATGCGAGACGTCAAGGATCTGATCGGCAATCACTGGTCGGATTTCTTCCACTCCAATGATATTTCGATGGCAGCTGCAGAGGATGACCCCGAGCTGTATCTGCCAACAATCACGGAGTCCGTGTTGAATGACACGCCGGTTGTCATTTCGAGCCATCCACGTGGTCCCTTCATCATTGTCGAGATTGAAACCCGATCCGATGAAGCGGTGTACGAACACAGCGACAGGCTCAGATTCCTGCAAAGGCTCGCCGCCATGGATACGCCGGATGGTGCGGCCCGTTTGCTGATGCAGAGTATTGCCAGGATCACGGGATTTGATCGTGTCATGCTGTACAAGTTCATGCCGGATTGGCACGGCAAGGTCATCGACGAACAGAATAAACCTGGCGTGCAGGGATTCCTGGGGCTGCATTTTCCTGCCGCTGATATACCCGAGAACGCACGCCGACTTTATGCCGTCAATATGCAGCGCATTATCGTGGATGTCACGGCATCCGATGTGAACATTGTCGCTGCAGATGAAGTCGGAGCGCTGGATTTGACCTACTCCCAGTTGCGCGCTGTTCACCCTGTGCACATTCAGTACCTGCAGAATATCGGTGCACGGACTTCCTTCAGTGTGTCGATCAAGGTTGCAGGAAACCTCTGGGGCATGGTGGCGTGCCACCATCTGCAACTTGCGCCAATTGGATTCAGACGCCGCTTCCTGTGCGAGGAGTTGGCCAGAACAGTCTCTCTGCAAATGTCAGGCCTGATGGCATTGGAAGCCGAACGGAGTCGCTCTGAATTCTTTGCCGTCAAGTCAACGATCCTCGCAGCACTGAGAATGAATGCGAGCCTGTCCGCTAGCTTCAACGTCTATGCAACACAATTGCTCAAAGTATTTGCAGCTGACGGCATCTGGTTCAACGTGGATGGTCAGGATTTGCGCTATGGCGTTGTTGCGAGAATTGATGCCCTGGCGGTTCTGAACAAATGGCTGGCACAACTCGATGATCAGGAGGTGTTTCATACCAGCAGGATTGCGAGAGAATTGCAGATGCAAGAATCACTGGTCAAGCATGCCAGCGGGATGTTGTACATTCCACTCGGCAAGCGCGGGTTCGTGGTGTTCTGCAGGAATGAGCAGAAAGAGGATGTGCAATGGGCTGGTAATGACCGGAACTCCGCCTCTGGAAATTGTGAAGCGCAAGAATTCACGCCAAGAAAGTCTTTCGACAAATGGTCTGAACTAGTGGTTGGCAGGAGTTTCGAGTGGCAGGAGACTGAACTGGAATCGGCAGCTCGCTTGCGCGAAGTATTGATAGATCATCTGGAGAGAACCGAGCTTGAACAATTGGCGTTGCAGGATGGCTTGACCGGGCTGGCAAACCGGACCATGTTTGAAAATGAGCTGAAGAATGCGATTCAGGTCAGCAAGTCGAAAGTGCGGATTGTTGCCGTATTCATGCTGGATCTGGATAAATTCAAACCCGTCAATGACACCTGGGGTCACGCTGCTGGCGATGAATTGCTGATACAGGTAGGTGAGCGCCTGAAGAAACTGGTGCGCGGGCGCGACGTCGTGGCAAGATTTGGCGGTGATGAGTTTGCGGTAATTCTTTACCACTTCGTTCATCTGGATGAAGTGAGAAACGTTGCTAGTCGCATTATTGAGGAGTTACACAACCCTTTCCGATTGGAGGAAGCAGAAGTGCAGATTGGCGCCAGTCTCGGTATTGCTCTTTTTCCTGAACATGCAGCGGAGCCGCAGGAGTTGATGGAAAAGGCGGATGCCGCGCTGTACGAAGTAAAGCGCAGTGGTAGAAACGCTTGGCGCTTTTACGATACTGATATCATGCCTTTGGGAGACAGGGCACGGTAGGCCAGTACTTTTTCAATCTGGTCTATCTTTACAGACCTCCCTCTCCCAGTTTGCGTAATTGCCTTACCAGCTTCTCCGCATCCGCTGGCTGCAAATTGCCAACCATGCCGATTACCGTCTGACGGATCGGTGCGATACCGATGAAACCCAGAATGTTACGCTTGAGCGCCTTGAGGCTGTGGGCGCGGAAAAACCATTTATAGACCAGGGAAGGCATCCCCATGGTGACGACGATGCGCGCACTTCGCCCCGTCAAGCCCTTTATGCCAAAAGGATTGTTGTCTGCATACTTGAATGCAAATCCGGGACGCGCCACTTGTTCCAGAAACGCCTTGAGCATTGCTGGCATCTCTCCCAGCCATAATGGAAAAAACAGCACCAGATGTTCAGCCCAGAGAATATCCTCCTGCGCGGGTTTCAGTGCAGGTGGCACCTCGCCATGCTCCCAATCCTGCTGTGAACGCAGCATTGGGAAATCCAACTCGCTCACTGTGATCATGTGTATTTCATGACCCGCGCTGAGCGCGCCTTGGCTATAAGCGTCGGCCAGAGCATGATTCAAATGCCGTGCGCTTGCGTCCGGGTGCCCCTGAATTATCAAAATGCGTTTACTCATGATGCTGGAACCTCGATTCGACAGTTGCACACAGGGTAAGTGCCGTTGAGAGTGAGCGCCAGAGATTCTCCGCTTGGCGGAGTTGTCACCGGCAAGTTGCGTTGAGCACATGGATATGCAGATGGGGCTCCGAACTGTAGCCGGAGTTACCATCGCTCCGATGGGATCGCCGACAATCGTGTGCTACACGAAAATTCCTGCAAAAAAGATCCCGTAGACATAAGACATCCACCAAGGTGGTTGGGGCCATGAACTGCAGGGTAGGCATTGGACTCTGGTGGGACTTCGGATGGGAAGAATAGGCGGCACTAATACTTCACGCCTTGATGGAAATCAACTTTTGCACTTGCTGAGAACTTCATGCTGTCGTGGAGCAAACAAAAAGGGCCTACCCTGCGGTAAGCCCTTGTTTGTATGGTAGCTATGCGTGGATTTGAACCACGGACATCAGCATTATGAATGCTGCGCTCTAACCAACTGAGCTACATAGCCATGAAACTATCAAGTTCGCACCGGTCAGATACTGTCGCCTGGCCGTTTGAAGGATGCGAATTCTGGCCATTCAGACTGCTTTTGTCAACCCTCAGACATTGAACCGGAAGTGCACCACATCGCCGTCCTTGACGATGTATTCCTTACCCTCCAGACGCCACTTGCCAGCGTCTTTCGCGCCCTGTTCACCCTTGTACTGCACGAAGTCCTCATAGCTCATGACCTCGGCGCGAATGAATCCCTTCTCGAAGTCAGTGTGAATCACACCCGCTGCCTGTGGTGCCGTGGCTCCCACTTTCACGGTCCATGCACGCACTTCCTTCACGCCTGCGGTGAAATATGTCTGCAGGCCGAGCAGTGCGTATCCGGCGCGAATCACGCGATCAAGGCCGGGCTCTTCCATGCCCAGGTCTTGCAAAAACTCAATCTTCTCCGCGTCATCAAGCTCGGCAATTTCGGACTCCAGCTTGTTGCAGATAGGCACCACTGAAGAACCTTCGGATTTCGCAATCTCGATCACCTGATTCAGGTAAGGGTTGTTCTCGAAGCCATTTTCATCGACGTTGGCTATGTACATCGTGGGTTTTACCGTCAACAGGTGGAGGCTGTACAGATCGGCCAGTTCGTCCTTGCCGAGATTCAGGGTACGCACAGGTTTCGCTTCGTTGAGATGAGCGCGCACACGCTCGAAAAGTGCCTGCTGTCTGGCGGCATCCTTGTCCCCGCTTCTTGCTACTTTGGTGACGCGGTGCAGGGCTTTCTCCAGAGTTTCCAGATCGGCCAGCGCGAGTTCAGTGTTGATGACTTCGATGTCAGCGGCGGGGTTGATGCGATCGGCCACGTGAATGATGTTGGTGTCTTCGAAGCAGCGCACAACGTGAGCGATTGCGTCTGTCTCGCGGATGTTGGCAAGGAATTGATTACCAAGACCTTCGCCTTTGGATGCACCGGCCACCAGGCCGGCGATGTCCACGAATTCCATTGTGGTCGGAATGATCTTCTGTGGCTGCACGATCTCGGCCAGTTTATCGAGACGCGGGTCGGGCATCGGTACGAGGCCGGAATTGGGCTCAATCGTGCAGAACGGAAAATTCTCCGCGGCGATTCCTGCTTTTGTGAGTGCATTGAAAAGGGTCGATTTGCCCACATTGGGAAGACCTACGATGCCGCATTTGAAACCCATGATCTGTATTCCTTGTGCCGCTCATTTCGCGGCGATATCGTGATTCGTTGTCTGCCACGGCCCTGTCTTCAGACCGGTTTGGTGTGCAGTTCGTGCATGGCCGTCTGCCAGTTGCCTCTCACTGCGTGAGGCAGTGTGCGGATCGCCAGATCAATGTCGGCATCGATGATTTCCGTTTCTGTCCTTGAGGGATCGCTCAGGACGTAGTTGGCCACCAGTGCCTTGTTGCCGGGATGCCCGACGCCAATTCGCAGCCGGTAGAAATCGCGCTTGTCACCGAGTGCGCTGATGATATCGCGAATGCCGTTGTGACCGCCGTGACCACCGCCGTGCTTGTATCGTGTCGTGCCCACGTCGAAATCGATTTCGTCGTAAGCCACCAGCATGTTCTCGGGGGCGATATCGAAGTAATTGCAGAATGCAGCGACAGACTGTCCGCTGCGATTCATGAAAGTCGTGGGAAAGAGCAGCCGCACATCTGCGCCAGCCAGCGTGATGCGTCCTGTTTCACCAAAAAATTTGCTTTCGTTGCGCAGTTCGCTGTTGGCGTCTTTCGCCAGACGGGAAACGAGCCAGGCGCCCACGTTATGGCGGTTATGGCGATACTGCGGGCCCGGATTTCCCAGGCCCACAATCAGTTTCAGCTCATTGCCTTGCATAGTCTACGGTCCGCAGCGCTACAGCAGGGGGTGAGATCAGGCGCTTGCTTCGCCTTCGCCTTCAGTGGCAGCGCCACCACGAGGTGCCAGAACGCTCACAACAGAGTTGTCAGCATCGTGACCATGAGTCAGGTCGACACTGGTGACGCCCTTCGGCAGCTTGATCTGGGAAATGTGGATAGCCTCACCAACGCCCACATCGGCCATGTCAACTTCGATGAACTCAGGCAGGTCCTTTGGCAGACAGCTGATGTTCAGTTCGTTCATGGCCTTGATGATGCTGCCGCCGCCAAGCTTGACGCCCTTGCATTTTTCTTCATTGATGAAGTGCAGTGGTACGGCAACGGTGATGGCGTGGTCTGCGCTGACGCGCTGGAAGTCGGCGTGCATGATGCGTGGTTTTGCAGGGTGGCGCTGCAGCGCCTTGATAACAACCTGCTCCTTCTTCTTGCCCACCACCAGAGTGATGATGTGTGAGAAGAAAGCCTCGTTGGAGACCGCCTTCAGAATATCCTTGTGCGGGATATTGATGCAGACAGGCTCTTTGCTTTCGCCATATATGATGGCTGGAACAAGGTCAGCCAAACGGCGCAGGCGGCGGCTCGCACCTTTCCCCAGATCCGTTCTGACTGTAGCGTTAAGCTCGAAATCGTTGGACATTTTATTTCTCCGGTTCAGTGATGTTTCTCAACATCGTCGAAACTGTACAGGGCTTGCGACCAGCCCGGCACAGCGTTAAAAAAAGACCCTGAAGCATATCGCCGCAATTTGCCAGGGCAGATCGCGGCACTAGATTCGGGTCTTTCGTACTTGTTGGGGATTTCAATGAAATCCCCAACAACCTCAGTGCTCTGTCAAACCTGCAGGGATCAACCTGATCAGGTGTTATCAAACATCGCGCTGATGGATTCTTCGTTGCTGACGCGGCGTATGGATTCCGCGAGCAGTTTCGCCATGCTGAGCTGGCGGACTTTCTTGCACTTGGTGAACTCTTCGCTCAATGGAATGGTGTCGGTGACAACCAGTGAGTCGAGTTCAGAGGTCATGATGTTCTGGTAGGCATTTCCTGACAGTACGGCATGGGTGGAGTACGCGACGACTCGTGCCGCTCCGTGCTCCTTCAATGCTGCGGCTGCCTTGCATAACGTGCCTGCGGTGTCGACCATGTCGTCCACGATCAGACAGGTGCGCCCTGCGACTTCGCCGATGATGTGCATCACCTGGGCTTCGTTGGCCTGGGGGCGGCGCTTGTCGATGATCGCCAGATCCACATTCAATTGCTTTGCCACTGCGCGGGCGCGAACCACACCGCCGACGTCAGGAGAAACCACAATCAGGTTTTCGTAATGCTGTCTTTCGATATCGTCAGTCAGTAGCGGCGAGCCATAGACGTTATCGACGGGAATGCTGAAGAAACCCTGGATTTGTTCGGCGTGCAGGTCAACGGTCAATACCCGGTGTACACCCACGGCCACAATCATGTCGGCAACCACCTTGGCGCTGATGGCAACACGGGCAGAGCGCACGCGGCGATCCTGACGGGCATAACCAAAATAGGGGATCACAGCGGTAATACGGTTGGCGGAGGCGCGGTGCATGGCGTCTGCCATGAGCAACAATTCCATCAGGCTGTCGTTGGTCGGTGCACAGGTTGGCTGGATGATGAAGACATCCTTGCCGCGCACGTTCTCCTTGATCTCGACAGTCACTTCACCATCACTGAACTTGCCGATGGTGGCATCACCAAGAGGGATGCCGATGTGTTTGGCAATCTTGTCTGCCAGTGCTGGATTCGCATTGCCTGCGAATACCATCAAATTGTTAGCCATGAGTTCCGACCCTTTGGGAGGCTGCTTCGAATAAGTTCTGAGATGTTTTTTCGTCAGGCTTAAGATAGGCAATCCGGCAGTCTGTCTGGGTTTAATGTGGGATCAGGCCGAGGCGTACCCGCCCTGATGGACGATCTCTAAAATGGCTGGGGTGGCTGGACTCGAACCAACGAATGCAAGGATCAAAACCTTGTGCCTTACCAACTTGGCGACACCCCAAAAAATCTTTTCGGCTTCTGCTAGCCCGGTCAGTTCAAGTGCCAGACAGCGCGCTGCGCTGCAGTCCCTTGGCGACAAACCCTTTCATGTCGACTGGAATTCGGCTGACCACATCCAGTGCTTCATCTTCCCTGTCGAAGGCTGCGAACACGCTGGCACCGGTTCCTGTCATCCTGGCGGGGGCGTGTTGATTCAGCCAGTTCAGTGCCTCATCGACCGGCGGATAGAGCCGTCTGACGATGTTTTCGCAGTCATTTCTGGTCTGCCCATCCAGAAAGGCGGCCATTTTGATGGCAGTCGTGTTCCGTGTCAATTGCTGATTGGAAAAAATGGCTTCTGTGGAAACGTGGCAATTCGGGGTGATCACCGCATAGATTTTGGGTGGTAAATCGACAGGGGTAAGGATTTCTCCGATGCCTTCTGCCCAGGCTGATTCGCCCCTCACAAAGAGCGGCACATCGGCGCCCAGACGCACACCGATGTCACACAACGCTGCAACATCCAGTCCAGTACGCCACAGCTGATTCAATGCCACAAGAGTGGTGGCTGCGTTCGAGCTGCCACCGCCCAGGCCCGCTCCCATTGGAATGTGCTTCTCGAGAGTGATGCTGGCGCCAGACGTGCAGCCTGTGTGGTTGCGCAATGCCCGGGCAGCCCGCAGGATGAGGTTGTCGTCGCCGGTCAGTGCAGGGTTGTCGCATTGCAGGATGAGAGCGTCTTTTTGCTCATCGGTGCTGTCAGTGGTGACAACGTGCAGGACATCGCAATAGTCGATGATCTGGAACAGCGTCTGCAGTTCATGGTAGCCGTCGGCGCGGCGCCCGGTGATATGAAGAAAGAGGTTCAGCTTGGCTGGGGATTTCAGGGTCAGGGAGTCGGTCATGAGTGGCGCAGTCCTGGAGATCTGGTTCAGGGTTGCAGCGTCCAGTCCAGGCGCACGAAGTCCAGACGCAGTGGCGCCTTCTCCATGCGGATGCGCGTGGGCAACGATTCGGTTTCGTAGTTGGTATAGCCAAGGTACTGCACCTGCCAGCCGGACTGCTCCAGACTTACCAGATGGTTCTCTGCATTGAAAGCAGGCGCGCTGCTCTCCCCGGGTGCGGGGATGCCCTTGATCCAATAACTGAGTTGCGACACGGGTAGCTCATAACCCAATTGTTCATAGACGAGCTGTTCAGGGGAATCTGCAGTGAGGGGTGTTTCGCCTTCCTGCAGCAGCACGACATGCCCTGGCACACCTGAAATCTCGGTGGCGCCCGCGTTGAGGGTTCCCCACAGGTTGATCGTGTATTCCTCGCCACGTTGCCGCCAACGAATGCGCGAGGAATGGGACTCCCGATCATCCCGCACGCCAATGCGGCCGGTGAATTCCCACAGAGTCAGGGCCTCCAGCACCTCGCTGCGCTCACGCCAGTCGTCATTGACGGGGGCATCCATGCGGGCGGGGCCGACGCAGGCAGCCAGGGTCAGCGGCAGTACCAATATCAGGAATGGTTTATGAAGGGTCACCGTCAACTGTCCGTGCCGTTGCGAAAGCGCTCGATAACATTCTTGAGCAGATCACTGTCGGGACGCTCGCGAAGGGCGTCGTCCCAGACCTTGTTGGCTTCGCTGCGACGCCCCATCATCCACAGGACTTCGCCAAGATGAGAAGCCACCTCATGATCGGGGAATACAGCATAGGCGCGTTGCAGGTTTGTCAACGCTTCTTCGTAAAGGCCAACCTTGTACTGGGCCCAGGCCAGGCTGTCGATGATGGCGGGATCGTCGGGGGAGATGGCTATCGCTCTTTCCAGCAATGCGAGCGCTTCCTCGTGGCGATCCGTGCGGTCCGCCAGGGTGTAGCCCAGGTGGTTCAGGGCGCGGGCATTCTCAGGTTGCAGGTCAATGATGATGCGCAGGTCTGCTTCGGCGGCAACCATATCGCCCAGACGTTCACTGACCAGTGAGCGTGCAAACAGCAGGTCAGTATCGCCGGGGTATCGGGCAATGGTTTGATCAAGCAGATTACGCGCGCGCTCGAGGTGCCCTTCAGCCATCAGAGCATCGGTTTCCACAGTGGCCAGCAGGACCTGCAGTCGCGGGTTGCCCTCGGAGACGGTGATAGCCCAGCTATGCGCCTCGTCAAAACTCTCCTCTTCTATCATCAGACGAATGGCCTGGCGCTGAGCAGCAACAAAATTGTTGGAGTCGAGGCGCACTTGTTTGTAGTGCTCGATTGCCTCGCGGAAATTGCGCTCGTTTTCGCCGACGTAGCCCAGATAGAAGTGGGCATCATTGATACGGTAGTTGACACCAAGCAGGCGCGTGAGCGTCCGTTTGGCATTGCTCAGGGAGTTGAGCTCCAGATCAAGGAGCGCCATGGAATAAAGTGTTTCGTAATCGTCGGGAGACATTTCGGCCAGAATGCCGAACTGTTGTCTGGCGTTCGTCAGATCTCCGGTTTGCACCAGCACTCTGGCGTAGTTGAAGCGTATCAGGCGATTGTCGGGATAGTCATCAATGCCGTTGGCGAGCACTGCGATTGATTTCTCCAGTTGACCCATCTGCAACAACAGCTGTGCTTCGAGCAGGAGGACACGCGCTGAATTGCCATAGCGATTGCGGAACGAGGTCAACTCTTCCATTGCTGGGTTGGGTAACTCGCTCTGTTCCAGAAGCTGGATCAAGGCATAGTGCAGAGAGCGATTGTCGGGATAGTCGACGCGCAACTCACGCACTCCGGCAATAACCCCCTCGCGCTGAGTGGCAGAGAGCGTCTCGGTGCGGCCGGTGACGGCCGTGAAATCGATATTGCCCCCAAGCTCGAGAACTCTGCGCATGTGGCTCATCGCCTCGGCCAGGCGACCGCTTTCCAGCAGCTGATAGCTCAGGATAATGTGAGGCTCTACCGAATTCGGGGCTTTATCGATCCAGAGCCTGCCCAGCTCTATCATGGCCTCGGTGTCGCCAAGGGCAGAGGCGAACTGGCTGGCTCGACGGATGACCCCAAGATCCTGAGTCTCCATGGCCAGGGAGTAATAGTCCTGTGTCGCGTCTGGCAGGTAGCCGCGCTGCCCTCCCAGTTCATTGAGGATGACACGGTTAAGCTGATCGGGAGTGAAATTGCCGTAGACAATTGGCTCCGGCGCTGGTGCTCGTTGTGCCACCGATGGCGTCTGGGTTTCCTCGATTTCCTCGCTCGGTGTGATCATTGTCTGACAGGCGGCAAGGGTCAGGGATAGAGCCATTAACAATGCTGTAGATGAGAGTGTATTCATGCGAGCCAGTGTACCCGTATTGTCTCGAGGATAACAAATCCAGTTGGCAGCCTGCAGCGCGCGAATTATCTTGTTGGGGTATACCCTGGTTATTTAGTAATATGGCCAGCTTTTTCGCACCCGTACATACCCGTAAACCGGGGTGGTCGATGATGGTGTTCTGCAAGGGTTCCTATGGCGTTGGTTCTGCTCGGTATCAATCACAACACCGCGAATGTCGATTTTCGCGAGCAGGTGGCCTTTCCTCCAGAGAAAGTGGCTGATGCGATTCGGCGCGCCACGGCTCTCGACGGCCTGGAGGAACTGGTGATTGTCTCCACCTGCAACCGCACGGAACTCTATGCCCAGATCAATCTGGGGGACAGCTCTGCCGTTGATCCCGATGTCGAGTTGCCTGCTGGTCTGCTGCGTGAACAGGAACAGCGGCTGATTTCCTGGCTCGGTCAGTACCACGGACTGAACGAAGAAGAGTTGCGCCGTTGCAGCTATTTTCATTGGCGTGATGATGTGTTGCGGCACCTGATGCGAGTAGCCTGCGGACTGGACTCCATGGTGCTGGGCGAGCCGCAGATTCTGGGTCAGATCAAGTCCGCCTATGCCGTCTCCAAGGACATGGGCGTGATCGGTGGTAACCTGGGGCGTGCCTTCCAGGAAGCATTCTCGATAGCCAAACAGGTGCGTACCGATACAGCCATTGGCGAGAATCCCGTCTCCGTCGCTTATGCAGCGGTCAGTCTTGCCGAACAGATATTTTCCGATCTGCCGAGCCTCAATGCCCTGCTGATTGGCGCGGGACGTACCATCGAGCTGGTGGCCCGGCATCTCACGGACAAGGGGCTGCGCAACATTGTGATTGCGAACCGCACTCTCGAGAACGCAGTGGAGCTGGGAGAAAAGTTCGGCGCCGCAGGCGTGTTGCTCTCCGAGATTCCCGAGCAACTGATCAAGGCCGACATCGTGGTGTCGTCGACCAACAGTCAATTGCCCCTGCTGGGCAAAGGCGCGGTAGAAAGCGCAATCAAGAAGCGTCGCCACAAGCCAATGCTGCTGGTCGACCTGGCTGTGCCTCGCGACATTGAGCCTCAGGTGGGTGAGATTGCGGATGCCTACCTGTACAGCATTGACGATATTCGCGATGTAATCGAAGACAGTGTGAAGAGTCGGACCGAGGCAGCAGCCCAGGCCAGTTCCATCATTGAGAGGGGTGTGCAGGACTACATCCGTCAGATGCGTTCGCTCAATGCGGTAAACACGCTGCGCGCATTCCGCGAGAAGGCCGAACAGATTCGCAATCGGGAAGTGGAAAAAGCCCTGCGCGCTCTTGAAAAGGGCGACCCGGCACCCGAGACACTGGAGTCGCTCGCCCGCTCGCTGACCAACAAGCTGATCCACTCGCCCAGCGTACAGATGAAGAAGGCGAGCGCAGACGGACGAGACGATCTTTTGTTGCTGACCCGCGAGTTATATGAGTTGGATCAGAGTTCTGGCCCCGTCGCTTATAAAAGCACAGAACAGAATGATAAAGAGAATATCCAGCAGTCCGAAGAATCAGCAAGAGAAACACCGCAATCATGAAAGAATCGATATTCAACAAACTCGCCAACCTCCAGGACCGCTACGAAGAGCTGGAAGCATTGCTCAGCGATGGTGAAGTAATCTCCAATCAGGATCGCTTTCGCACGCTCTCGAAGGAGTTCGCCGAGATCGAGCCCGTTGTGAAGGCTTTCATGCAGTTCCAGACCGTGCAGAACCAATTGAAGCAGGCGCGGGAAATGCAGAAGGATGCCGACATCGACATTCGCGAGATGGCAGATGAAGAAGTCAGAACCATTGAAGCCGGTCTTGAGGAGCAGGAACTGGAACTGCAGAAACTGTTGCTGCCCAAGGATGAGAAAGACAGCTGCAACATCTTCCTGGAAGTACGAGCCGGCACCGGTGGTGATGAGGCAGCGATCTTCTCCGGCGATTTGTTCCGCATGTACTCGCGCTATGCCGAAGTGCAGGGTTGGAAACTGGAAATTCTCAGCGAGCGTCCCGGTGAACACGGTGGCTACAAGGAAATCATCACGCGCATCGAGGGCAGGAATGTCTATGGCCACCTGAAATTCGAGTCCGGTGCCCACCGCGTGCAGCGTGTGCCGGAAACTGAAACTCAGGGACGCATCCACACTTCTGCCTGTACCGTTGCAGTAATGCCCGCGATGGATGAACTCGCGGAGATCGAGATCAACAAGGCGGATCTGCGGATTGATACCTACCGCTCCAGCGGTGCTGGTGGTCAGCACGTCAACAAGACGGACTCCGCGATTCGCCTCACTCACATTCCTACCGGCATCGTGGTGGAGTGCCAGGACGAACGTTCACAGCACAAGAATCGCTCGCGCGCGATGTCACTGCTGCACGCCAAGCTCAACGATCAGGCGCAGCAGGCTGCGGCGCAGGAAGTCTCCGACACGCGTCGCAAGCTCGTCGGTACCGGCGATCGCTCCGAGCGCATACGCACCTACAATTATCCGCAGGGCCGCGTGACGGATCATCGCATCAACCTGACCGTCTACAAGCTGGGCGAGGTGATGGAAGGTGCGCTGGATTCCGTGATTCAACCACTCATCAATGAGCATCAGGCCGATCTGCTCGCCGAGCTGGCGGAGTCTTGATTGCTGCAGGGTGATTCATGACAGCGATCACCATCAAGCAGGCATTGCGCATGGCCAGTCATGCGCTCGCTGGCAGCGACACGGTGCAGGTGGATGCCGAGTTGTTGTTGTCCCGCGCGCTGGACAAACCCCGCAGTCATCTGTATTCCTGGCCCGAACGCCTGCTGAGTCCCTCCGAGCATTCCTGTTTTGATTCCCTGCTGGAGCGCCGTGTGCTCGGTGAACCGATGGCGTATATTCTCGGCACTCGAGACTTCTGGACGCTGACCCTGCATGTCAATCGTCATGTGCTGATTCCTCGCCCGGAAACCGAGTTGCTGGTAGAAGCTGCCCTGTCACTTGCCGGAGTAATGCGCGTCGCCGATCTCGGCACCGGCAGTGGTGCCATTGCTCTGGCTCTGGCCGCAGAGCGACCCGGTTGGCGGCTCATTGCCACAGACACTAGTATCGATGCGCTGATAGTGGCCAGTGACAATGCCACCCGGCTTGGCATTCAGAATGTGGAGTTCCATCGGGGCAACTGGTGCAACGCTTTGCCCTCCGGTCAGTTCGACTTGATTGTCAGCAATCCCCCTTATATTGATCCCGATGATCCACATCTGTCGCAGGGGGATCTGCGCTTTGAACCTGCCACAGCATTGACAGCATTAGATAATGGCCTCGCCGACATTCGTGCCATCTGCATGGCAGCGCCTGATCATCTCAAACCTGGTGGTTGGCTCCTGCTGGAGCATGGATGGACACAGGGTCCGGCGGTGGCAGCGTTGCTGGAGCAATGTGGTTTTCAGGAGGTGAGAACGCTCAAGGATCTGAACGCTAATGACCGTGTCACGCTGGGCTCACTCGCCTGCTGAAACAAGTCACAGGATCAGGCGGTCATGAGCTGCGCTGACGGAAGGGATGTGCATAGTGCAATTCCGTCCAAAACAGAGCAGAATTCCCCGCCGTAAAGTGGTGATAAAAAAATTATTCTTTCTGCGGGCACCCAAGGGCTGTCCACAATCAGGTGGTTGAATTGACGAAGTCCTTTGCGCGCAACTGCACCCTGGCTGGTTGCCTGTTCCTTTTCCTCATACTGTCCATGTCGTCCCGGGCGCAGGTTTTCCCGCGGGGCAATGGCATTTCCCTGTCCGGCATTGATCGCTTTGATGCTTATGTGGGGATCAGCAACTGGACTGGCATGTCACAGGATCGTCAGGAGTTCCGGTTGAATACCCAGCGTCTTTTCGAGGCGGGACTGGCGGCAGCGGGATCGCCTCGCCGTGTTGCCGCCAAGGATTATCTGATTTGCAGAGTGCAGGCGGCCATGGTCGGAGGGGTGGTTGCATACAGTGCTGAAATTGAATACTGGCTCAGGAATTCTGTCGGTCCGCATTACCTGCTGTGGGAGAGTGGCGAAATTGCTACCGCCGAGCCTGCGCAGTTCAATGAACAGTTGGTGGCGACAGAATGCGTGAAATACTTCGCCGACGAATGGTTGAAGTGGAATCCGCAATAGCGGTTCCTGTTGGTGTGCATCCGCGGTAACGCTTTCGCATTCTCAGATGCAATATTTTTCCGTGGTCCCATGGTGGTGGCCACGATCTGGAGGCAAATTTGTCGAAGTCCCTTGCAAGAATCTGTGCTTTGGTCGGCTGCCTGTGTCTTTTCTTCCTGCAATCCACGTTGTCCCAGGCGCAGGTTTTCCCGCGGGGCAATGGCATTTCCCTGTCCGGCATTGATCGCTTTGATGCCTATGTGGAAATTGGCAACTGGATTGAATTGCCGCAGGATCGTCAGGAATTCCGATTGAATACCCAGCGCTTTTTCGAGGCCGGGCTGGAGACTGTCGGTGCGCCTCGCCGAGTGGCGTCGAAGGACTACTTGGTGTGCAGAGTGCAGGCAGCAACGGCAGGAGCGTTGGTTGCCTATACAGCGAAGATCGAGTATTGGCTGATGAATTCTGTCGGAGCGCATTACCTGCAGTGGGAGAGTGGCGACATTTCCGCCACCGAACTCGCGCAATTCAATGAGCAGCTCGTGGCATCGGAGTGCGTGAAATACTTCGCTGACGAATGGCTGAAGTGGAATCCACAATAGCGACTTCTGCCCGCTGTCCCGTATAGGGTGCCGTCACCAGAGTGGGAATTGGTTGTGTCCGGTGGTATGCCGCAAGCAGGGCATTGCAGTAGAATTGCAGCCCCTGACTTTCAATCCTCGCCGAGAATGTCTTACACCGATACTGATCTTGCTGGAACTCCCTCATGTGGTTCAAAAACATACGCTTCTATCGCTTCACCAAACCGATTGATCTGACTGCTGTCGAACTCGAAGAAAAACTTGCCGAGCACGCCTTTCGTTCCGGTACCACATTCGATCGCACCCGCGCCGGTTGGGTGAGCCCCATCGGTGGTGAACACGAGGCGCTGACCCATGTTGTTGGCGACTACATCATGTTCTGCGCGCGCAAGGACGAGAAGCTGCTGCCAGCGTCTGTCGTCAATGATGTGCTTGCCGAGAAAGTAGCGGAGATCGAACAGAAACAGGCCCGCAAGATCACGCGCAAGGAAAAGGCGCAGCTCAAGGACGATGTCATTGCGGCGCTGTTGCCACGAGCCTTTTCCCGCACACGCAGAATTCACGCCTATCTGGCACTGAAAGACAACCTGTTGATCATCAACACCAGCAGTGCCAGCGTTGCTGAAGATCTGTCGGTGCTGTTGCGCGACAGCCTCGGCTCGCTGCCCATCGCATTGCCCGATGTGCAGCACGCGCCGAGCGATGTCATGACCCGTTGGCTGGTGAAGCAGAAGGCAACAGAGCAGTTCGTCATCAATCAGGACTGTGAGCTGTTCAACCCGCTGGAGGACAGCAATGTGATCCGCTGCAAGGGGCAGGACCTGGGCAGTGAGGAGATCAAGGCGCATCTGGATGCGGGCAAGCAGGTGAAGAAGCTGGGTGTTATCTGGAATGACACGCTGAGCTGTGTAATTGCCGCAGATCTAACCATCACGCGCCTGAGGTTCGAAGACATGATTCTTGAGCGGGCGCAGGAGGCGGATGCAGAAAGCGAGGTGCAGCAGTTCGATCAGGATTTCGCCATCATGACGATGGAAGTGTCCCGCTTCCTGAAGTCCTTCCTTGCCGCGTTTGGTGGGTTGACCGAAGCGTAATGTGTAGTGCTCCGTAGGGCGAGGCGTGGGATGCGGGGTGTCTCGTTCGTGGACACGCCGTGAACCCATCCATGGGGGCTCGTCGTCCGCCGTCCCTGGCGGCCGACGGTCCACGAACGAGACACC
>JAUXNX010000030.1 GCA_030682575.1 Gammaproteobacteria bacterium | reverse complement strand
CAACATCAAGATGGTTGTCACGCTGATCAACCCGATTGCGATGGATGATGGTCTGCGCTTCGCTATCCGTGAGGGTGGTCGCACCGTAGGCGCAGGCGTCGTAGCCAAGATATTCGAATAAGTCACTAAAACTGATGATGTTTAAACAAGCCGAAACGTCCGTAACAGGGCTTTCGGCTTGCTTATCTTTAGAAGATTTAGGCCAGTAGCTCAATTGGCAGAGCGACGGTCTCCAAAACCGTAGGTTGGGGGTTCGATTCCCTCCTGGCCTGCCACTTTATGTGCAGAGCCAAGTTGATTTGATGTTGGTGCGGGTTAAGAATCTCTTGGCCTTTTGGTAGTCAAACTGAGTTCTATAAATTATGTCCGAAAAAATCAGTGATCAGGAATACAAGCTCGATTGGCTCAAGTGGTCGATCGTTGCTGCTATTGTGTTCGCGGGCGTGTATGCGAATTCTTATTTCGCTGCAGAGTCTCTTCTCTACAGAACTATTGGTATTCTGATACTCGGTGCTGCGGCAGCCTGGTTGGCCGTGCAGACAGCCAAAGGTGGTGCATTCTTTGCGCTTTGTATGGAAGCCCGCGCCGAAATCCGTAAGGTTGTCTGGCCTAGTCGTCAGGAAACTACTCAGACCACAATGATAGTGTTGGTGGTTGTGCTGATCGTAGCGCTTATCCTTTGGATGCTGGACTGGGGATTGAATGAGATCGTTTCTGGAATCATAGGTTAGAGGTTAGCAGATGGCAAAGCGTTGGTATGTGGTTCACGCCTACTCAGGATATGAGAAAAAGGTAATGAATGCTCTCAAGGAGCGCATTGCATTGTCTGGTATGGAAGACCTGTTTGGCGAGGTTCTAGTGCCGACGGAAGAAGTCCTGGAGATGAGAGCTGGCCAGAAACGCAAAAGTGAGAGAAAGTTCTTTCCAGGCTATGTCTTGGTGGAGATGGAGCTCAACGACGACACCTGGCACCTTGTTAAAGAAACGCCCAGGGTCATGGGGTTTATCGGGGGCAAAGCTGAAAAGCCAGCGCCGATTACTGCCAAGGAGGCCGGGAAGATACTTCAGCGTCTTGAAGATGGTCAGGACAAGCCTACTCACAAGATCATCTATGAGCCTGGTGAGATGGTTAGAGTGGTCGATGGCCCCTTCAATGATTTCACCGGCGCGGTGGAAGAAGTGAATTACGAGAAGAGCCGTCTGCGTGTTGCGGTTCTGATCTTCGGTCGATCCACCCCGGTTGAGCTTGAGTTTAGCCAGGTTGAGAAAAGTTGATTACAATCACCGAGTTGGAAGAGGTCGGTGGGGCTGTTATGGAGAAGGTTGACAGGATTGTTGCAAAGAGAGCCTGGCTTTTTCGTGAATATGGACGAGCAAGCCGGACGTTGATGTGAGTCGTGTCCCAGGGGTCCTGCCGACCCATGGCACGCAGGGGAGCTCGGTGCAGGTTGATGCCGGGTGATTGCACCCAACAGGAGAACTACAAATGGCAAAGAAAGTAACCGCTTATATCAAGCTTCAGGTTGCTGCTGGTAAAGCAAACCCGAGCCCGCCCGTTGGTCCTGCGCTGGGTCAGCGCGGTGTCAACATCATGGAATTCTGCAAGGCTTTCAATGCTGCAACACAGAGCCTTGAGCCCGGTCTTCCGATCCCGGTTGTGATCACTGTTTATGCTGATCGTAGTTTTACGTTCATCACCAAGACTCCGCCGGCCTCTGTCCTTATCCGCAAGGCGGTAGGTATCACGAAGGGCAGTCCACGTCCAAATACTGAGAAGGTAGCGAAGATCACTCGCGCGCAACTGGAAGAAATTGCAACCCAGAAGATGCCTGATCTGACAGCTGCCAATATGGATGCTGCCGTGCGCACACTGGCTGGCAGCGCGAGAAGTGCCGGTATTGACGTTGAGGGGGTGTAAGGATCATGGCTAAAGTGTCAAAAAGACGTAAGTTGGTGAATGAGAAGCTGGACCGCGCAAAGCAGTATTCCGTGGACGAAGCGGTTGCACTCCTGACTGAGTTCGCATCCTCCAAGTTCAAGGAATCTATCGATGTGTCGGTGAATCTGGGTGTAGACCCACGTAAGTCCGATCAAGTCGTTCGGGGTTCCACATTGCTGCCGCATGGCACAGGAAAGACGGTTCGCGTCGCGGTTTTTGCGCAGGGTGAAAATGCCACCAAGGCCAAAGACGCTGGGGCCGATATTGTCGGCTTCGACGATCTGGCTGAAAGCATTTCAGCGGGCAACATGGATTTTGATGTGGTCATCGCAACGCCAGACGCGATGCGTGTCGTTGGCAAGTTGGGGCAGGTGCTGGGTCCCCGTGGATTAATGCCTAACCCGAAGGTTGGCACAGTCACTGCCGATGTTGCCACCGCCGTTCGTAATGCCAAGGCGGGTCAGGTTCGTTACAGGACCGACAAGAAAGGGATCATTCATGGCGGTATCGGTAAAATCGGGTTTGAGGCAGACGCAGTCAAAGGCAATCTTGAGGCTCTTTTGTCAGATCTCAAAAGAGCGAAGCCAGCGTCGTCCAAGGGTATCTACATTCAGAAAGTGGTGCTGTCCTCCACAATGGGGCCTGGCGTTCTGATTGATCATTCTTCATTGGCAGTTTAAGACGGTCAGTAATGACCGTGACAGACTTTGGGGTTTTGCTGTCTATCTCCTGGGAGAGACAGCAGGGCTGTCAAAGACCGTAGGTGCGGAGAGGAAAGTTCTCGTCGCTTAATCGTCCTACGCAGATGGTGTAACCCGATTCGGCATTCGTGCTGTATTCACTTCACCAGTTACAAGTTCTTTCTTCGGCGATGACATCAATGCAGAAAGAGTAAACAAGTCTGGGTTGCGGCAACGTAACCCGAATCAGGAGTTGAACTAGTGGCTATAAGACTGGAAGACAAGAAACAAATCGTCTCGGAAGTCAATCAAGCTGCTACTAGTGCTTTATCTGCAGTGCTCGCCGATTATCGCGGTGTCACTGTTAGCGATCTGACTGAGCTTCGTAAGGTTGCACGTCAAAACAATGTATATCTACGGGTAGTACGAAATACCCTGCTGAAGAAGGCTGTAGAGAATACCGAGTTTGACTGCATCAAGGATGCTCTGTTCGGACCTACTATACTTGCATTCTCGATGGAAGATCCGGGTGCCGCCGCGCGCGTGCTCAAGGGTTTTGCCAAAGGAAATGACAAGTTCGAGATCAAGGCGCTGTCTATTGGTGGCAAGTTATTGGGTGCTGACCAGATCGACGCATTGGCAAATCTACCGACCTACGATCAGGCGGTTTCGATGCTGATGAGTGTGATGCTTGGGCCTATAACGAAACTGACCAGAACCTTGAACGAGGTTCCGGCGAAGGTAACAAGAGCTGTTGCCGCAGTGCGCGACCAGAAGAAAGAAGCAGCATAATTCTGATTGTTCGTTTAACCGATTTTCAATTTACTTTGTAATGTAGGAGATATGAGTCATGGCTCTGTCTAAAGATGATATCTTGAATGCTATTGCTGACATGTCAGTAATGGACGTAGTACAACTGGTAGAAGCAATGGAACAGAAGTTCGGTGTTTCTGCCGCCGCCGCAGTAGCAGCAGCGCCAGTAGCGGCTGCAGCAGCTGAAGCTGTTGAAGAGAAGACCGAGTTTGACGTGGTCCTGAAATCTTCAGGCGAGAAGAAAGTCAACGTGATCAAGGTGGTACGTGCTCTGACCGGTCTGGGTCTGAAAGAAGCGAAAGACCTGGTAGACGGTGCTCCTTCCACAGTGAAAGAAGGTGCCAGTAAAGCTGATGCCGAAGCTGCGAAGAAAGAACTGGAAGAAGCCGGCGCGACTGTTGAGCTTAAATAAGCAGGTTGCAAATGTAGTACAGCATTGGGATCGGGCAGAGTGTTCTCTGCCCGATTTCTGTGCTTTCAGTTTTTAGCCAATAGCGTTTATTGATTTTAGTTTCTTGTTGGAAAAGATTGATTCGATGGCGGGGTTGTCCACGTTTGTGTGGACATAAAGTTCAGACAAGTACTTGACCGTAACTTATCAGCCCGAAGTGCACAGGCCGTTGCAGAAGCCGGTGTAGATATGCTGAAAGGACAGAGCCAAGTACACACTTGTTAGGAAAAACACTAATGGCCTATTCGTATACAGAAAAAAAACGTATCCGTAAAGACTTTGGTAAATTGCCAAGCGCAATGGATATTCCATATCTTTTGTCAACTCAGATAGATTCATTTCGTCAATTTACTCAAGCTGATGTATCTCCACAGGAGCGACTCGATCAAGGTCTGCACGCTGCGTTCAAGTCTGTATTCCCTATTGTCAGCTATTCTGGCAAAGCGATACTCGAATACGTCAGCTACGATCTGGGCAAGCCTGCATTCGATGTGAAAGAGTGCCAATTGCGTGGTATCACCTATTCCGTTTCCCTGCGCGTCAAAGTGCGCCTGATCCTGTTTGATAAAGAGTCGACGACTCAGACCATCAAAGATATCAAGGAGCAGGAAGTCTACATGGGAGAGATTCCTCTCATGACTGATAGTGGTACTTTCATCATTAATGGTACCGAGCGCGTAGTTGTGTCTCAGTTGCACAGATCTCCTGGCGTCTTCTTCGACCATGACAAAGGAAAGACTCACAGCTCGGGCAAGCTGCTCTATTCTGCTCGCATCATTCCCTATCGTGGCTCCTGGCTGGATTTCGAATTCGATCCGAAGGATATGGTGTTCGTGCGTATTGACCGTCGCCGCAAGTTACCAGCGACCGTTTTGCTTCGCGCATTGGATTACTCTGCCCAGGATATTCTGGGCATGTTCTATGAGAACGACACATACAAAATCGTTGGTAAGGATGCTGATATTGTCCTGCAATTGATCCCATCACGCCTGCGTGGCGAAGTTGTCAATTTCCCGGTTATGGACAAGAAGGGTGAGCTCATCGTCGAAGAGGGGCGCCGTATCACGGCTCGCCATATCCGCCAGATGGAAAAGGCAAAGATGACTGAGCTGAAAGTCACTCCGGATTTTCTGTATGGCGAGTCGCTCGCGAAGGACATTATTGACCCGGAAACCGGTGAGATCCTGTATGTCTGCAACACCCAGATTACACAAGAAATTATTACTGGGCTGATCAAGGCTGGTATCAAGGAATTCGAGACCATTTACACTAACGACCTCGATTGTGGTCCTTTCGTTTCCGACACGCTGCGTGTGGATTCCACCAACTCCCGTCTTGAGGCGCTGGTAGAGATCTACCGCATGATGCGTCCTGGTGAGCCGCCCACGAAGGATTCAGCGGAGAACCTGTTCTCCAACCTGTTCTTCTCCTCCGAGCGTTACGATTTGTCTGCGGTCGGACGTATGAAGTTCAATCGTCGTCTCGGCCGCGTGGAAACCGAAGGTTCCCCGGTTCTAAGTACTGACGACATTGTGGATGTATTGAAGACTCTGGTAGCTATCCGCAATGGCTTCGGTGTGGTGGATGACATCGATCACCTCGGTAACCGTCGTATTCGCTCAGTAGGTGAAATGGCTGAGAACCAGTTCCGTGTGGGTCTGGTGCGTGTCGAGCGTGCCGTCAAGGAACGCCTGAGTATGGCAGATTCCGAAGGTCTAATGCCTCAAGACATGATCAATGCCAAGCCGGTGGCCGCCGCGATCAAGGAATTCTTCGGATCGAGCCAACTGTCCCAGTTCATGGACCAGAACAACCCGCTTTCGGAAGTGACTCACAAGCGTCGTGTATCTGCTCTTGGGCCAGGTGGTCTGACCAGAGAGCGTGCCGGCTTCGAAGTCCGCGACGTGCACCCGACTCACTATGGCCGCGTGTGCCCCATTGAGACACCGGAAGGTCCGAACATCGGTCTGATCAACTCTCTGGCAACCTATGCGCGAACAAACTCATATGGTTTCCTGGAGAGTCCGTATCGCAAGGTCGTCAACAACAAGGTAACTGACGAGATCGACTTCCTGTCTGCGATCGACGAGAGCGAGTTCGTGATTGCCCAGGCGAGTGCTCCACTGGACAAGAATGGCGGTTTCATCGACAACCTGGTGACAGTGCGTCACCAAGGCGAAACGACACTGATGCCGCGCGACCAGATCAATTACATGGACGTCGCACCTCAGCAGATGGTGTCAGTGGCTGCTGCGCTGATTCCATTCCTTGAACACGACGACGCAAACCGTGCATTGATGGGTTCAAACATGCAGCGCCAGGCCGTCCCAACACTGCGTGCCGAAAAACCGCTGGTGGGAACCGGCCTTGAGCGTAATGTTGCTGGTGACTCTGGCGTCTGTGTTGTTGCACAGCACGGCGGAGTGATCGAGAGTGTTGATGCCTCGCGGATCATCGTACGTGTGCGTGATGAAGAGACACAGGCCGGTGAAGCGGGTGTGGATATCTACAATCTCACAAAGTACACACGTTCCAACCAGAACACCTGTATCAACCAGCAGCCGCTGGTGAAGCAGGGGGATGTAGTTGAGCGTGGCGACATACTAGCCGACGGCCCCTCTGTGGACATCGGTGAACTGGCGCTTGGTCAGAACATGCGCATCGCGTTCATGCCCTGGAATGGCTACAACTTTGAAGACTCGATTCTGATCTCCGAGCGTGTGGTGAAGGAAGACAGGCTGACCACGATCCACATTCAGGAGCTGACCTGTGTGGCGCGTGACACCAAACTGGGATCCGAAGAAATCACTGCTGACATTCCCAACGTCGGAGAAGGTGCACTGAGCAAGCTGGACGAATCGGGCGTTGTATATATCGGTGCAGAAGTGGGCGCTGGTGACATTCTGGTTGGCAAGGTTACGCCTAAGGGCGAAACCCAACTGACTCCGGAAGAGAAACTGCTGCGCGCCATCTTCGGTGAAAAAGCATCTGATGTGAAAGACACCTCATTGCGTGTTCCCACCAGCGTGAAAGGAACCGTGATCGACGTACAGGTATTTACTCGTGACGGTCTGGAGAAAGACCAGCGTGCCCTCGAAATCGAGAAAGCGCAACTTGGCAAGGTTCGTAAAGACATCAATGACGAATACAAGATTGTAGAAGGTGCGACCTTCCATCGTTTGCGTGCTGCATTGGTAGGCAAGACTGTGGCAGGAGGCCCCGGCCTGAAGAAAGGCGCTGTCCTGACTGAAGCGTATCTGGATGAGCTGCCGCGCGACGACTGGTTCAAACTGCGCCTTGCCGAAGAAGAGCTGAACAAGCAGCTTGAAAGGGCTGAACAGCAATTGAAAGAGCGACGTGTTGATCTCGACGATCGCTTCGAAGACAAGAGACGCAAGCTTACTCAAGGCGACGATCTCGCTCCGGGCGTTCTCAAGATTGTGAAAGTTTATCTTGCTATCAAGCGTCGCATTCAGCCAGGTGACAAGATGGCCGGACGTCACGGTAACAAGGGTGTGATCTCCGTGATCATGCCGGTCGAGGATATGCCTTACGACGAAAGCGGCAACCCGGTAGACATCGTGCTGAACCCGTTGGGCGTGCCTTCGCGCATGAACGTAGGTCAAGTCCTGGAGACCCACCTCGGTGCAGCTGCCAAGGGTCTGGGTGATCGCATCAATCTGATGCTGGAAGAAAAGCGTCAGGCCTCTGAAGTGAGAAAATTGCTGGATCAGATCTACAACAGCGTAGGCACCAAGAAGGAAAATCTTGATCTCCTGAATGACAAGGAGATTATGGAGCTTGCCTACAACCTGCGCAGTGGTGTGCCGATGGCAACACCGGTGTTCGACGGTGCAGATGAGTCCGAGATCAAAGCGATGCTCAAATTGGCAGGTCTGGACGAGAGTGGTCAGGTCACACTCTATGATGGACGTACTGGCGAGGCGTTTGATCGCAAGGTGACTGTCGGCATCATGTACATGCTGAAACTGAACCACCTGGTAGACGACAAGATGCATGCGCGTTCAACCGGGTCGTACAGTCTTGTGACCCAGCAACCTCTGGGCGGTAAGGCGCAGTTCGGCGGTCAGCGTTTCGGGGAGATGGAAGTCTGGGCGCTGGAAGCATACGGCGCCGCTTACACGCTTCAGGAAATGCTCACCGTCAAGTCCGACGATGTGGCAGGTCGAACCAAGATGTACAAGAACATCGTGGATGGAGATCACCGCATGGAGCCAGGTATGCCCGAGTCTTTCAATGTGTTGTTGAAGGAAATCAGATCGCTCGCTATCGACATGGAACTGGACGTTTCCACCAAATAGTGTGAATCCGCCCGCCGGCAGCGGTGGGCGGAAATCTGAAGCCTTGAAGGCTTTTGCTTTAAGTGACACAACGAATTAGTGATTTTATGAAACCTGTTGCCATTGAGCGTCAGGCGGAGGATATAGAATGAAAGACCTGCTAGGGTTGCTTAAGTCCCAATCACAATCGGATGAGTTCGATTCCATCCGCATAGGTCTGGCCTCACCGGAGATGATCCGGGCCTGGTCCTTCGGCGAAGTCAAAAAGCCGGAGACTATCAACTACCGTACATTCAAGCCGGAGCGCGATGGTCTGTTCTGCGCCAAGATTTTCGGACCGGTAAAAGACTACGAGTGCCTGTGTGGCAAGTACAAGCGCCTGAAGCACCGTGGCGTGATCTGCGAGAAGTGCGGCGTTGAAGTGGCGCTGTCCAAAGTGCGTCGTGATCGCATGGGCCATATTGAGCTGGCAAGCCCGGTTGCGCATATCTGGTTCCTCAAGTCACTGCCGTCCCGTATCGGTCTGCTGCTGGACATGACGCTACGCGATATCGAACGTATTTTGTACTTCGAATCATTTGTCGTCACAGACCCTGGCATGACCACGCTGGAGAAGGGGCAGCTCCTGACCGATGAACAGTACTACGAAGCCATGGAAGAGTTCAGCGACGAGTTCGATGCCAAGATGGGCGCCGAAGCCGTTCAGCAACTCATGAAAGACATGGACGTGGACGCTGAGGTTGCGCGCCTGCGTGAAGAGATTCCCCAGACCAATTCCGAGACCAAGCTGAAGAAGCTGTCCAAGCGTCTGAAACTGCTCGAAGCATTCTCTGAATCCGGCAACAAGCCGGAGTGGATGGTCTTGACTGTGCTGCCAGTGCTGCCGCCCGACCTGCGTCCCTTGGTGCCGCTGGATGGTGGTCGTTTCGCTACGTCGGATCTCAACGATCTTTACCGTCGCGTAATCAACCGTAACAACCGTCTGAAGCGTCTGCTGGATCTGAACGCTCCTGACATCATCGTACGTAACGAAAAGCGTATGCTTCAGGAAGCCGTTGATGCGTTGCTGGACAACGGTCGTCGCGGTCGTGCCATTACCGGCTCCAACAAGCGTCCACTGAAATCTCTTGCCGACATGATCAAGGGTAAGCAGGGTCGTTTCCGTCAGAACCTGCTCGGCAAACGCGTGGACTACTCTGGTCGTTCGGTGATCGTGGTAGGTCCGACTTTGAAGTTGCACCAGTGCGGTCTGCCCAAGAAGATGGCGTTGGAGCTGTTCAAGCCATTCATTTTCGGCAAGCTTGAACGTCGTGGACTGGCTACAACCATCAAGGCCGCCAAGAAAATGGTGGAACGCGAAACTGCGGAAGTGTGGGATATCCTCGCTGACGTGATCCGCGAACACCCGGTATTGCTGAACCGTGCGCCTACGCTGCACCGTCTCGGTATCCAAGCATTTGAGCCGGTACTGATCGAAGGCAAGGCGATTCAACTGCACCCACTGGTGTGTGCTGCCTACAACGCCGACTTTGACGGTGACCAGATGGCTGTACACGTCCCGTTGACGCTGGAAGCCCAGCTCGAAGCGCGTACGCTTATGATGTCCACCAACAACATTCTGGCTCCTGCGAGCGGCGAGCCGATCATTGTGCCGTCTCAGGACGTGGTGCTCGGTCTGTACTACATGACCCGCGCACGTGTGAATGCCAAAGGTGAGGGGATGGTGTTCTCGGACGCAGCAGAAGTGCAGCGTGCGTATGAGACAGGCCATGTACACTTGCAGGCCCGTATCAAGGCCCGTATTACCAGTACTAGTTTCAACAGCGAAGGCGAGAAAGTCGTCGTACGCGAGATGATGGAAACAACGGTGGGCCGAGTGTTGCTGTTCAACATCGTCCCCGCTGGCTTGCCGTTTTCCATGGTCAATCAGAAGATGACCAAGAAGCAGATTTCCGGAATCCTGAACGCCTGCTATCGCTACGTTGGGCTGAAGGAAACCGTGATCTTTGCTGACCAGTTGATGTATACGGGTTACAAGTATTCCACGCGCTCCGGTTCATCCATCGGCGTGAATGATTTCGTGATTCCAGTCGAGAAAGCCGCAATCATTGCGCAGGCTGATGCCGAAGTGGAAGAGATCGAGAACCAGTATGCTTCTGGTTTGGTAACCCAGGGTGAGAAGTACAACAAGGTGATCGACATCTGGTCCCGTGCCAACGATCTCGTTGCCAAGTCCATGATGGATGGCCTCTCAACGGAGCCTGTCATCAACAAGGAAGGCAAGGAAGAGCGCCAGGAGTCTTTTAACTCCGTTTACATTTACGCGGACTCAGGTGCGCGAGGCTCGCCTGCACAGATTCGTCAGCTCGCGGGTATGCGAGGCCTGATGGCTCGTCCTGATGGCTCGATCATCGAGACGCCGATTACGGCAAACTTCCGCGAAGGTCTGAGTGTGGTGCAGTACTTCACCTCTACGCACGGTGCGCGTAAAGGTCTTGCGGATACTGCTCTGAAAACTGCGAACTCCGGTTATCTGACGCGTCGTCTGGTGGATATCTCCCAGGATCTCGTCATCACAGAGCATGACTGTGGCACTACCGATGGTCTGGTGATGCGTCCTGTTATTGAAGGTGGCGACATCATTGCGCCTTTGGGTGACAGAGTGTTGGGTCGTGTGCTGACCAAGGACGTTGTGAACGAAGTTGACGGCGAAGTCATTGTTGAAGCCGGAGTCATGGTGGACGAGCGCCTCGTTGAGAAACTGGATGCACTTGGTGTGGACGAGGTGCATGTGCGCTCACCCATTACCTGCGAAACCCGTTTCGGTATCTGCCGTCTCTGTTACGGCCGTGATCTTGCCCGAGGCCATATTGCCAATGTGGGTGAGGCCATCGGCGTGATCGCAGCTCAATCGATCGGAGAGCCGGGTACACAGCTCACAATGCGTACATTCCACATCGGTGGTGCTGCGTCGCGAGCAACCGCTGCGGACAACGTTCAAGTCAAGACCAAGGGCAGCGTGCAACTGCACAACATGAAGACTGTGGAGAATATTCTCGGCAATCTGGTGGTTGTATCCCGCTCCGGCGAGATGCTTGTCAGTGACGAGGGCGGTCGCGAGCGTGAGAAGTACAAGCTTCCCTATGGAGCCGTCATCACGCTGGGCAAGAATCTGAAAGTCGAAGCCGGGCAGGTTGTAGCCACCTGGGATCCGCACACTCACCCGATTATTTCTGAAGTGGCGGGTAAGGTAGCCTTCGCGAATATGGAAGAAGGCATTACTGTGCGTCGTCAGACGGATGAGATTACTGGCCTGTCCAGCTTGTCGGTGATTGACCCTGCGGAGCGATCATCTGCTGCCAAAGAGCTTCGTCCTGCTGTGACGCTGCTGGGCGCGGATGGTAAGGAGCTTTGCATTCCCGGGACTAACGTGCCGGCGCATTACTTCCTGCCAGCCAATTCAATCATCGCCATTCAGGATGGCGCGCCATTGAATATCGGTGACGTTATCGCCCGTATTCCGCAGGAAGGCTCGAAGACTCGAGACATCACCGGTGGTCTGCCGCGTGTTGCCGACCTGTTTGAAGCACGGAAGCCCAAAGAGCCTGCGATTCTTGCGGAGATTTCGGGAACAGTATCGTTCGGCAAGGAAACCAAGGGCAAGCGCCGCCTGATCATTACTCCGAAGGATGGCGTGAATCCGATCGATGGCAGCAGCTTCTACGAGACCCTGATACCGAAGTGGCGCACCATGACCGTGTTCGAAGGGGAATTCATCGAGAAGGGTGAAATCGTTTCCGACGGCCCGCCATCGCCGCATGACATTCTGCGTCTCAAAGGCGTGGAAGCGTTGTCCGAGTACATCGTCAATGAAGTCCAGGAAGTCTATCGCCTCCAGGGTGTGCGCATTAACGACAAACACATTGAGGTGATTGTTCGTCAGATGCTGCGCAAGGTGGAGGTTTCCTTCACGGGCGATAGCGGCTTCATCAAAGGTGAGCAGGTTACGCTTACCCAAGTGGCCGAAGAGAATGACAAGATGCGCGCTCAGGGCAAGATAGAAGCCCGTTTCGAGCGCATGTTGCTGGGTATTACCAAGGCATCACTTGCTACCGAGTCCTTTATCTCTGCAGCTTCGTTCCAGGAGACTACGCGCGTTCTGACCGAAGCGGCAGTTACTGGCAAACGTGACTTCCTCCGCGGCCTGAAAGAGAACGTCGTGGTGGGCCGTCTGATTCCTGCGGGAACAGGTTTGGCTTATCACGAATCACGCAAGAAGTTGGCGGCCGAGGCAGCAGCGACAGAGAACACCTCTGTCAGCGCCAGTGATGTCGAAGCGGCCCTGACCGAGGCTCTGAAGACAGGAGGCTGATGCCTCCTGTCCCAAGTTGGCTGGTCAGTTAGAAGTTGACTATGGGGTGTGAGGTCATTAAACTCTCGCATCCTTTATTCTGGGTGGCGTTGCAGGCAGTTGTCCTATCGGTTGTCTGCGCTCTCCCCTCTGTGTGGAAACATGATTTCCGCATGATGCAATTTTCAGATCTGCTGAGTAATCGGCAGCAAACCCGGTTGATATCCGGCGGCCAGATGGGCGTCGGCTTATTTAAATTGAAGCAAGTGCAGGCAGGAGTAATGAATGGCCACTATTAACCAGTTGGTGCGTAAACCAAGACAAAGCAAGGCTTCCAAGAGCGATGTCCCAGCTTTGCAAGGTTGTCCTCAGCGAAGAGGTGTATGCACTCGTGTATACACCACCACGCCAAAGAAGCCGAACTCAGCCTTGCGTAAGGTCTGTCGTGTTCGTCTGACCAATGGTTATGAAGTGACCTCCTACATTGGTGGTGAGGGGCACAACCTGCAGGAGCACTCAGTGGTTCTGATCCGCGGTGGAAGGGTAAAAGACCTTCCTGGTGTTCGCTACCATACGGTGCGGGGGAGCCTTGATACTTCTGGCGTGTCTGACCGTAAGCAGGGTCGTTCCAAGTACGGCGCCAAACGCCCGAAATCTTAACAAGTTTGTCCGGCTTTGCCTTTCCGGGCTGAGCTGAAGCAGTATGCAGTACCCAGTAAGGCTGGATGTCCGCAGTGCATTCCGTGCTGCGGGGAATTCCAGATAACCTGAATAAATATGAGGTAGTTATGCCAAGAAGACGCGTTGTCGCAAAACGGGACATTATTCCGGATGCAAAGTATGGCAGCAAAGTGCTCGCCAAGTTCATGAACCACGTGATGGAAGATGGCAAGAAGTCCGTCGCCGAGAAGATCGTTTACGGTGCTCTTGAGGTAGTGAAAAAACATTCCACTGCCGATGTTCTCGAAACGTTTGAAAAAGCACTCGATGCAATCGCCCCGATGGTAGAAGTAAAGTCCCGTCGTGTGGGTGGTGCCACCTACCAGGTCCCGGTTGAAGTAAGAGCGGAGCGTCGCGCTGCGCTTGCCATGCGCTGGCTCGTTGAGCATGCCCGCAAGCGTGGTGAAAAGTCCATGGCATTGCGCCTCGCAGGTGAAATTTCCGATGCCGCCCAAGGGCGTGGCAGTGCGGTCAAGAAGCGCGAAGACGTGCACCGTATGGCAGAGGCCAACAGAGCGTTTTCGCACTACCGCTTCTGATAATTTCGAATTCAAATCATTTAATTTGCTGAAGGTACGATTGTGGCCAGAAAAACTCCTTTGAGCCGGTATAGAAACATCGGAATCGTCGCTCACGTAGACGCCGGTAAGACGACTACCAGTGAACGCGTACTGTTTTATACAGGTGTATCCCACAAGATTGGTGAGGTGCACGACGGCGCCGCGATCATGGACTGGATGGAGCAGGAGCAGGAGCGTGGTATCACCATTACTTCTGCAGCTGTTACCTGTTTCTGGTCTGGCATGGGCAAGCAGTTTGATGAGCACCGTATCAATATCATCGACACCCCCGGACACGTGGACTTCACAATCGAAGTAGAGCGTTCGTTGCGAGTGCTCGATGGCGCAGTGGTAGTGCTTTGCGGTTCTTCAGGTGTGCAGCCTCAGACTGAAACGGTCTGGCGGCAAGCTAATCGTTACGAGGTTCCTCGACTGATTTTCGTGAACAAGCTGGATCGTACCGGTGCAGATTTCCTGCGCGTGGTTGCTCAGGTCAAGTCGCGTCTTGGTGCAGCCCCTGTTCCGATGCAGTTGCCAATCGGAACTGAAGATACCTTTAAAGGTGTGGTCGATTTGATCAAGATGAAAAGCATCATCTGGAATGAGGCGGACCAGGGTACCACCTTCGAGTATCAGGATATTCCAGCAGACATGCTGGCTGACTGTGAAAAGTGGCGCGAAAACCTGGTTGAATCTGCGGCTGAAGCTAACGATGAGTACATGGACAAGTACCTCAATGGTGGCGAGCTTACGCTGGAAGAGATTGTGGCTGGATTGCGTTCGCGCACTCTCGCAGGCGAAATCGTTCCAACATTCTGTGGTTCTGCATTCAAGAACAAGGGCGTACAAGCCGTGCTTGATGCGGTCATCCAGTACCTGCCAGCTCCGACTGAAGTCAAGGCTATCGAAGGCGTTCTGGAGAATGGGACTCATGCTGTTCGTGAAGCTGATGATTCAGCGCCGTTTGCAGCTCTGGCATTCAAGATCGCCACAGACCCGTATGTAGGTACCCTCACATTCTTCCGAGTGTATTCCGGCTTCCTGAATTCCGGCGACGCGGTATACAACCCCATCAAATCCAAGAAAGAGCGGATAGGTCGTATGGTGCAGATGCGTGCCAACAACCGCGATGAGATCAAGGAAGTGTACGCGGGAGATATCGCAGCAGCGATCGGTCTCAAGGACGTCACTACTGGTGAAACTCTTTGCCACCCTGACCATATCATCACTCTGGAGAAGATGGATTTCCCCGAGCCTGTGATCTCTGTGGCAGTCGAGCCAAAGACCAAGGCCGACCAGGAGAAGATGGGTATCGCTCTGAACAAGCTGGCTCAGGAGGATCCATCATTCCGCGTTGAGACCGACGAAGAATCTGGCCAGACCATTATCGCCGGCATGGGTGAGTTGCACCTCGACGTACTGGTTGATCGCATGCGTCGCGAGTTCGGTGTGGAGGCGAATATCGGCAAGCCCCAGGTGGCTTACCGTGAAACAATAAAGAAGTCTGTGGAAGTGGAGGGCAAGCACGTCAAGCAATCCGGTGGTCGTGGCCAGTTTGGCCACTGCTGGCTGCGTCTTGAGCCGCTGCCGCCTGATGAAGAGTACAAGTTCGTTAACGAAGTTGTGGGTGGTGTGATTCCCAAGGAATTCATTCCTGCAATTGATAAAGGCGTCCAGGAGCAGATGAAGAACGGCGTACTCGCCGGATATCCGCTGCTTGCCATGAAGGTGACGGTGTTCGACGGCTCCTATCACGACGTTGACTCCAGCGAAATGGCATTCAAGATCGCCGGCTCGATGGCTATGAAGAAAGGCGCGCTGATGGCGGATGCTGCTCTACTTGAGCCAATCATGAAGGTTGAGGTGGTGACGCCCGAAGAGAATATGGGTGACGTCATGGGCGACCTTAACCGTCGTCGCGGCACCGTGCAGGGTATGGATGACAGCCCCATGGGGCGAGTGATCAACGCTGAGGTTCCACTTTCCGAGATGTTCGGATATGCAACAGATCTGCGTTCCGCAACTCAGGGCCGAGCTACCTATACGATGGAGTTCCTGAAGTACGCAGAAGTGCCGAACAACATCAAGGAAAGCATCATAGCCAGCAAAGGCGCCTGATGATCACTTGAGCTCAGGCGCAGACAGACTCCGTTAATTTTAGTTTTGATGAGGTGATATTGTGGCGAAAGGCAAGTTTGAGAGAAAGAAGCTGCACGTTAACGTAGGCACAATTGGCCACGTTGACCATGGCAAGACGACACTGACAGCGGCTCTGACACGTGTGTGCGCGGAGACCTGGGGTGGTGAGGCGCGTAATTTTG
>JAUXNX010000021.1 GCA_030682575.1 Gammaproteobacteria bacterium | reverse complement strand
TTTATGGAATGTCAAGGACAGAATGCGCGCATAACTCCACAGGTACCCCCTATGGATTTATGCGCTTGCTGCGTAAATATCATCTACCAGTGCCGCCTTGCCTGCGCCCCGTCCTGACGGCCGGGTGCTCGTAAAGACGGCTTATAGGATCAAATCTGGTTGTCTTAGAAGCGAAGAACATTTATAGTTATTATTTATTTTTCAATAAGATGTATTTGTAGCCCCCCCGTGTTGTTACTTGAACGGGGAAATATAAACGGGAAAATATCTCTTGTTTACAAAACAAGAATACTATGCCCATACAATACGGGTTCATTCATGCGAAGTGAATGATACATTTGAAAGTGATAGAGGGAAAGGTAATGGAAACCGCTAATGTTTGGGAATATCTTGATAATGTTTGGGTGCTAACAGGATTAGTACTCGTAGTGTTCGCTGGTTTACTAAAGTCGCTATCCAGTATGAAACTGGATAATCCTGCTGTCGAGCGGCTGATGAACAAAGGGGTTAATTACCTGTTTATACTTGGTCTTGTCGGTATTATTCTCGGCTTTGTTTTGCCAGGAACCAAGAATACGGATGCACCGAGAATCACGCAAACAATCGACACTAATACTGGAGGTGCTTTCAATGCTGGTAGGGATGTGAATAGCAATCAGTCATCTTTGCCTGCACCAGATCGCCCTCGGTCAGAACGACCAAATACTGTTAATCAACAAATTAAAGAAAATAGCGGTATTGCGATCAATGCCGGTGGGGATGTTTCCACCAATATTCCAGAGAAATGATCAGTGGAACCATATTTACAGCTTTGCTTGCTCCTTGTTATTGGTGGCTGTATTCAGTTCGCCTGGGCTAAGCCTGAGCAAACTTATCAGACCATCGAGAATAATAGTGGTATTGCAGTGAATGCTATAGGGAATGTTAATCTCACTATCTATCAATCGGCTGACTATAAGGAATTAAAGCAAGCGGCAGATAATGCTAGGATAAATTTTGATGAATATCCTAGTAATTCACGCTTTGTTAAGGAATTGCAACAAGCTGAAAAGAATTTAGCTGATTTTGAACGGAACATCCTCAAACTAGCAGAGGAAATCAACAAAATACCGCTCAACAGTGAGCGGGGAAAAATAGCGAGTAAGTATTTTGAGAAAGGCGATTATCAGGCAGCCCGTGAAATACTAAAGGCTAAGGAGATGGAGAAGGAGAAACTAGCTTTACTCAAAAAAAATGAACAAGTTAAGAAGCAACTTGATGATCTATCTGCAGACTATATTCTGAAAGCCAGGCTCACCGCGCTTGATTATAAATTGGGTGAACAGCGTATCCCTCAGACACGGCAGTATTTTGAGGAGGCATTAGAGCTCGACAGAACGCCTGAACGTTTGTTTGAATATGCCTTATTCCTACAGGTGCAAAATCAATTTCATGATTCGGAAAGACTCTATCGGGAAATGCTGAAAACTTACCAAGAACTGGCCAAAGTAGATTCAAAGGTGTATCACCCTTATGTAGCGAGAATACTGAACAATCTGGGTGTTTTGGCGCAAGCTGATAAAGGTCGCCGCAATGAGGCGGAAAAGCTCTACGTGGAAGCATTAAAGATTCGCCGTGAACTGGCCAAGGCGAATGCACCCGTTTATCGACCTTATGTTGCGAAAACACTCAACAATCTGGGGAATCTGATTCAAGAGGACAGCAGTCGCCGCGATGAGGCGGAAAAACTCTACTTAAAAGCATTAAAGATTCGTCGTGAACTAGCCAAAGTGAAACCAGCTGAGTATCGGCCCGATATAGCGATGATACTCAACAATCTGGGGAATCTGATTCAAGAGGACAGCAGTCGCCGGAATGAGGCGGAAAAACTTTACAATGAAGCATTAAAGATTTACCGTGAATTGGCTGGAGCGAGTCCAATCGTGTATCGGGCTGATGTGGCGACTACCCTCAACAATCTGGGAAATCTGGTTCAAGCGGATAGAAATCGCCGGAATGAGGCGGAAAAGCTCTACAAGGAAGCATTAACGACTCGCCGTGAACTAGCTAAAGAAAATCCAACCGTGTATCGAGCTGATGTGGCGACTACACTTAACAATCTGGGAAATCTGGTTCAAGCGGATAGAAGTCGCCGGAATGAGGCGGAAAAGCTCTACAAGGAAGCATTAACGACTCGCCGTGTATTGGCTGGGGCGGATCCAGCCATTTATCAACCTGATTTGGCGAATACTTTATGGGCATTTGGCTCCGCATATGTACAGTGGCAACAACCAAAGGAAGCATTACCTTTTTTACAAGAATCGACAAAGCTATTTATAGTACTTAACCAGAAAGCCCCAGAGATTTTCGGTGAGAAATTAAAATTAATTAAACAACTTCTCAACAGTGTGATTAGCGAGGGAGTGAAAAAGATTGTAGCTAAAGAACTTGGTGTTAATCTGGTGGAGGTTAAGAATCAATCATCATTTGTCAATGATCTTGGAGCAGACTCTTTAGATACTGTTCCATTGATAATGGAAATAGAAGAAAAATTTGGAATTGAAATCTCTGACCAAACTACTTCAAAAATTAATAGTGTTGAAGATGCAATTCAATACATAGAAAATCAACTATTAAAGACAATTGAGAATGATATGAAATAAAAATTGCACTCAATCTAGATTGATCACTTAACTTACATATTGGTTAATGCAGAATCCGCATGCCAATACTCATGCTTCATAAAAATACACATCCTTATTTAAATTCTTTACATATTGTTGTAAGCGATTATTATTTTCCAGTGCTTAGTTTTTTCCGCTTTGGTGAGTCAAACAAAACAATGGATTACATGAAATAAAGAAACTGACAGGGAAATATTAGTAGACCTATAGTAGACTGATCAGACAAAAGCCAGTCGAATGTAGTTAGCAACGCTTCGTTGCGTTCAATCTATTGCAAAGTATAAGTGAGATATTCAAGACCACCAAAAACAGATGCAGTCTCTATCACTCGAAACTAGAGAATAAAATCGAGCAGATCAGCTTCCCGTGGCGAAAATTGCAGATTTCGCAAATTCTTTGATGGAATGATCAAATTGCTTGATTTTGACTTTGTTAACACTCTGCCTTTTGAATCTACTGATCCAAGATAGAATTGATACAGTTTTTCAGGGGCGACTTATTAGCGGTCTATTTTAGAAATTTGCTGCGTATTGCTGGATTCGAATCCGTACTTAAGCTATTTTTTCATTCGATGAGTTATAGGTTAAGGAATTTTTAAAGGAAAGACGGAAGGTAAGACTTGTTTAATTTTATTAAAATATAAATATTGTTAATCAATAGTTTAAATGTTTTTTTCGTCAGACTCTCTCTCCGCCACAGATGTTCCTAGCATCACCAAGAAACACCAACAAGACCCGCATAAATGATAAGTTTAGCGGGTTTTTTGTTAACCGTAGCCAATCATGTGAAATGTGAGTAACAAGATAAATTTGTGAGTAAGATCGTGAGTAACTATAATACTCATGAGAATGTTACTCACATATTTGTGCAAGCTACTGGCAAAGGGTGTTTTCACATGAAGCTGACAGATCCAGTCATCAAGGCAGCAAAACCCAAAGATAAGCCCTATTCACTTCCTGATGGTCAAGGACTTGTTTTACTGGTTCAGCCTTCAGGCGCGAAATGGTGGCGATACCGATATCGCTTTAATGGCACAGCAAAAATGCTCTCTATGGGTATTTACCCTGATGTGACATTAAAAAATGCACGCATTGAACATGCACGATTCAAAGAACTATTAGCACAAGGCATTGACCCCTCACAACACAGACAAGAACAAAAGCAGCAAGAAGCTATAGCGGCTGAAAACAGCTTTGAATCTATAGCACGCCTTTGGTGGAATCACTGGAAATCAGGCAGAAATGAGCGTCATGCTGGTTATACGATCAAGCGGTTAGAAGCTGATGTATTTCCCTTTATCGGCAGAAAGCCAATCGCTGAATTAACAGCACCCATGCTGATAATGGTTATCAAGAAGGTTGAAGCACGCGGCGCGATGGATATTGCAAAAAGAGCACTAACCACTTGCAATCAGATTATGCGCTATGCCGTGGCACATGGACTGGCAGAACGCAACCCAGCAGCGGATATCAAGCCTTCCGATGTACTAAAACCCACCAAGAAAACCAACTATGCAAGGCTGGATCAAAAGGAATTGCCTGAACTACTCCGCAAGATTGACGCATATGACGGGCAACCTTTAACCAAGCTGGCATTGCAATTGATGGCATTAACGTTTGTCCGTACCAGTGAGTTAATCGGTGCGCGGTGGGATGAAATGGAACTGGATAAACAGCAATGGCGCATACCGGCTGAACGCATGAAGATGAAAACCCCGCATATCGTGCCCTTATCAAACCAAGCTATCGCAGTATTGGGAAAAATCAAAGAGCTGGCAGCCGATCAAATCTTACTATTTCCCAGTGAACGCAGAGACGGTAAAACAATGAGCAATAACACCATCCTGTACGCACTCTACCGGTTGGGGTATCACTCACGCATGACCGGCCACGGCTTCAGAGGAATAGCTTCAACGATCCTTCACGAACGCGGTTATAGTCTGAGCATATTGAATTACAGCTTGCACATGCCAAACGTGATGCAGTATCAGCGAGTTATAACCATGCTCTGTATCTGGAACCACGGGCACGCATGATGCAGGACTGGGCTGATTTTTTGGAAGCTATAAAGACGGGTGCAATAATATTGCCATTTAAAGCTGCGTAGAGAGTCAATTCCAAACCGGTATGAACACATAAATGCCAGAAATCACATTAACCGGCCATCCAAACGATATAGGCTGGATATTATCAATAATGCTTTTTCCGAATGATGAAGCGTTACGGAATCAGAATTATGGAATTAACGTAGCTAAGCTTGAATTGAGTAAAGCCGATGAACGATCAGAGAAATGGCTTTCACCTCAATCCGAGTCACTTGAGCCATCCTTAAGTACAAGAAAAATAACTACGTTGCTTATTGATGCACCATCCGATGCTGATTTTAAAAAAATTCGAACAGAAAGAATGAAACGAGGATGTATTGCAGGTCAGGTTTTAACTTCTCTATATTTAATGGATAGATTCAAGTGGGAGGAACCCAGCTTGCACAAAGCGATTTACGTCACAGAGAAATTCGGCAAAAAAACCAAATATAGCGATGGTTCCAAATTACCCGCCGAATCCAAGATTAAAGAATATTGGAAAGAATATAAGTCAGTAGCGCATTTCTGGGCTGCGCTTGAGCTCAACGGAAGCTACACCTTTGTTTCTGATAAATATGATTGTTTTTCTGATAAAGGATTTACTCAATTTCTTCAGGTAGCTGCTGGTATTTATGACTTTGGAATTGAATTCATTCCAAAACGAGCTAGGCCGAGAAAGCCAATTCTTGATGCTGAAGAATGCTGGGTATTGGATAGTAGTATCAGGCCAGTGGAATTACAATCAGACATCAAACCTGATAATTTGATAAATATTTTAAAAAAATATAAAGCACCAAAAACTGTTATCTAGCTTACATTTGATCCATTTTATTGACTAGGTTACAGATACGTAACCTAGTTGCATGGTTAATTTGGATGTTAATAATAGCAATCCTCAACTTTTTACTGAGGATAACCTGTTATGTCAAAATACAACCACGAATTGCAGAAACCCGCAACACTGCCCGCAATTGGTAAAAGTCGTTTTAAAAACTTTGCCCCGTTCAGTCCCGTTTCTCGGGAAAAATTCAGACAACTTTCATTAGAAGGTCGAGCACCTCAGCCTGAGCGATTGGGTATACGGTGCACATATTACGATAATGCGGAGTTGCATAAATGGCTTGCAGATCCGATCAACTATCGGGCGGAGGGCTAGAAATAATGATTCCAGAAATGAAAAACGCCTTGTGGGAGCAAGGCGCGAGCAAAACGTTTTCTTCAACAAAATCAGGTGTAAATTGTACCACTTCCGGCATAGAATCTCAATTCCAGCAAGCTATGCAATCCGCTGGGATTATACTGGTGAACTCATACCCGATGGTAAATTGCACCGCTTTCATATCGAAGGACATAAGCGAGGCAGCAAAAACGGTGCTTATATTCTCCATGTTGATGGATGCCCGGCTGGTTGGTTTATGGACTACAAAACCGGCGTTAACCAAAA
>JAUXNX010000029.1 GCA_030682575.1 Gammaproteobacteria bacterium | reverse complement strand
GGACACGCCGTGACCCCAGCCATGGGGGCTCGTCATCCGCCGTCCCTGGCGGCTGACGGTCCTGTGAGCCTTGCCCCACAAACCCAGCTCGGCAAACCATCACTAAGCCAGAAGTTGCTCAAGCACATAAGGCATGATGCCACCCTGACTGAAATAGGCGACGTCATCTTCGGTGTCGAGACGACACAGCAGTTCGCACGTTCTGATGATGCCATCGGCGTTCACCACTTCCATCACCACATTCATGCCCGGACTCACGTGATCAAGCCCACGGATGCTGATGATCTCCGTGCCATCCAGTTGCAGACTCTTGCGCGTGATGCCGGGTTTGAACTGCAGTGGCAGCACACCCATGCCGGCGAGATTGGAGCGATGGATGCGCTCGAAACTTTCCGCGATGACAGCTTTTACACCCAGCAGCCGCGTGCCCTTGGCAGCCCAGTCGCGGCTTGATCCCGTGCCGTATTCCAATCCGGCTATCACGACCAGCGGCACACCGCGCTGCTGATACGACATCGATGCTTCATAGATGCTCATCTGGTGTTTCTCCGGCAGCAACAGTGTGTAGCCGCCCTCGACCTTGTCGAGCATCTCGTTGCGGATACGCACATTGGCAAAGGTGCCACGCATCATCACTTCGTGATTGCCACGACGCGAGCCGTAGGAGTTGAAGTCCTTCACAGCAATGCCATGATCGATCAGATAGCGCCCGGCCGGACTGATCTTGTTGATCGAACCCGCTGGCGATATATGGTCAGTTGTTACCGAGTCGCCGAGCAAAGCGAGGATGTGTGCGCCCACAATGTCGCCATGCACGGCCCCCATCTGTGGCGTGAAGAATGGTGGATTCTGGATATAGGTGGATGCCGCATTCCAGGCGTAGGTCTTGGCGCGATTCACTGGCAGCGCATTCCACTGCGGATTGCCACTGAACACATCAGCGTAGTCATTGCTGAACATCTCGCGACTCACCAGCGCCATGGCGTTGCTGATCTCGCTGCTGCTTGGCCAGATGTCGTGCAGATAGACATGACGACCGTTGCGATCCTGACCGATGGGATCGCTGCTGATATCCAGATTCATCGTGCCTGCCAGCGCATAGGCCACGACCAGCGGCGGCGAGGCAAGCCAGTTGGCGCGCACACGCGGATGAATCCTGCCTTCGAAATTGCGGTTACCCGACAGCACCGAGCACACGGTAAGTCCTGCCACTTCGATAGCCTCCTCAATGGCAGGCAGCAGCGGCCCCGAATTGCCAATGCAGGTCGTGCAGCCATAGCCAACCAGGTTGAACCCCAGTGCATCGAGTGACTCCTGCAGCCCTGCCCTGACCAGATAATTGGTCACCACCTTGGATCCCGGCGCCAGCGATGTCTTGACCCAGGGCTTGCGGCGCAACCCTTTTGCCACCGCCTTCTGCGCCAGCAATCCCGCTGCCATCATCACAGCAGGGTTGGAAGTGTTAGTGCAGGAGGTGATCGCGGCAATGACCACATCACCATCGTGGAGTTGAAAGTCTTCATCCATCACTGCAATCGACCTGCGAATACCGCCTGCCAGTTGTTCGGCAATGTTGTGCGCCACGTCCGGCAGCAAGACTCGATCCTGCGGCCGACCCGGGCCTGCCAGACACGGCACCACCTCGCCCAGATCAAGTGTCAGAGTGCTGCTGAACACTGCCGTCTCTTCTCCCGTGCGCCACAATCCCTGCGCCTTGCTGTAGGCTTCCACCAACGCAATCGTCTGGGCATCGCGCCCCGTCAGTTCTAGATAACGCAGTGTTTCCTGATCGACTGCAAAGAAACTGCACGTGGCGCCATACTCCGGTGACATGTTGGCGATCGTGGCACGATCCGCAAGGGACAGCGCATCCAGACCCGGCCCATAAAATTCGACGAACTTGTTGACGACCCCATGTTGACGCAGTTTCTGCGCCACTGTCAGCACCAGATCCGTGGCAGTCACGCCGTCGCGCAAGCGGCCCTCGACACGAAAACCCACTACCTGCGGAATCACCATGGCCATCGGTTGACCCAGCATCGCAGCCTCGGCTTCGATACCTCCCACTCCCCAGCCGAGCACTCCAAGGCCGTTGACCATGGTGGTATGACTGTCGGTGCCTACCAGCGTATCCGGATAGGCAAACAGCTTGCCGTCACTGGGTGCAGACCAAATGGTCTTTGCCAGAAATTCGAGATTCACCTGATGGCAGATGCCGGTACCGGGCGGCACCACACGAAAATTCGCGAACGCCTCCTGCCCCCAGCGCAGAAACTCATAGCGTTCGCGATTACGCTCCATCTCGATCTCCACATTGTCCTGATACGCTGAACCCTGTGCGAAATGATCCACCATCACCGAGTGATCGATGACCAGATCCACGGGATTGAGCGGATTTACCAGTGCCGGGTCGCCCCCTTTTCTGGCGACTGCGTCGCGCATCGCGGCCAGATCGACAACAGCGGGCACGCCAGTAAAGTCCTGCATCAGAACGCGAGCCGGCATGAAACTGATTTCGTGATCGGAGCTGCGTGTCTCAGGCCACAGAAGGAGCTGCTGAACATCGTGTAAGGTGACGGTGCTGCCGTTGAGGCGGCGCAGCAGGTTCTCCAGAAGGATACGCAGTGTGACAGGCAGACGCGCCGGATCGGGATAACCCGCCGTCTGCAGGGCAGGCAGACTGTGATAGAGATAGTCCGTACCGTTGACTGTCAACGTCCTGAGTGTATCGAGTGTTTCTGTTCCTGAATCGGGTCTTCTTGCCATGTTGGCACCTCTGACTTGGGCATTGGTACAGGCTTGCCTGGCTCTCTGATATGAGGTCTTCAATATGATGTCCTCGGCAAGAGAACCTCAATTCTCATGTGTTGAAAGAAGGCATTACTGCACACATACGGGGAAAATGACGTATACCCCACTGCAGACGGGGTGCGATAATCGCAGGCAGCCACGAGCCCGAGTCTGCAAGCGAAATCCGGAGTTTACAAGCAGTAGATGAATATGATGAGAGTACAGTTGTTTCGCTCCCTGCTGTCCCTGGCAGTGCTTGCAGCAACCCAGACAGGCCAGGCACAGACAGCCGTGCCCGCGATCATCATCACGGGCGCAGACTCGCGTCTGGAGGAAAACATACGCGCCCATCTGAGCGTGGAGAGCGAGCGTTGCAACAGCCCGCAGCGCCGCCTCAACCGCCTTTTGCCTCAGGTCAGTCGCGATGTCGAGCGCGCCGCACAGGCACTGGGTTATTACACTCTGGAGCAGAGCGGTGTATTCACCGCCGGAGAGCCATGCTGGTCCCTGAGCATCGACCTCACTACTGCCGCCCCGGTGCAGATCGGTACCATCAATATCAATGTCACACCGGACGAGACCCGCACCCGAGGCCAGACAGATCCCTTTGCCGAGCTGCTGCGCAACTCCCCGCTCACGCCTGGCGGGCAGTTGATCCACAGTAACTACGAAAATCTGAAAGCCTCCCTCAGCGCCGTAGCGGTAGAGAACGGGTATTTCGCAGCACGCTTCAGTCGATCGGAGCTGGCAGTGGACCTGCAACGCAACCGTGCTGATGTACACATCGATTTCGATCCGGGTGAACGCTATCGCTTTGGTGCCATCCGCATCAGCCCGATTGAAGAGCTTTCCGATAGCTTCATTTCCCGCTTTGTCCCGTTTGAGGAGGGTTCGCCCTACTCCACGGAGATGCTGATCGCTCTGCGTCAGAGCCTCAACGACAGCCAGTACTTCAGCCAGGTGGCAGTCACACCGCAGCTCAATGCTGCGCAAACCGGTTCAGCCTCCACTTCGCGTGAGGTGCCGGTGGACATAGAACTCGCGGTCCGACCTCGCCGCTCCTGGACTGTTGGCATGGGCATGACCACGGACATAGGCCCGCGCGTGACACTCGCCCATGAAGATCGCTACATCAATCGCCTTGGCCACCGTCTGAGCAGTGATATAGGCATCTCGCCTTTGCGGCAGGAACCAAACCTCAGCTACGTCATCCCGTTGCGGGACCCTGCCACGGAAAGCCTGAGCATCTCGACCGGATACGTCGGCGAAGACACCGACACCTTCGTTACTGACACCTACAAGGTAGGCGTCAGCTATCGCTCGACAATAGACGCATGGATACTCGGCAATGACTGGTTGCAAAACATCTTCATCAATTATCAGCGCGAGAACTCCGAGCTCAATGCTGTCCGTGAAAGCAGCAACCTGACCATTTCCGGCATCAACTGGGCCAGAACCCAGGCCGACGATCCCATCTTCCCGACACGCGGCTGGCGGTTGTTTACTCAGATCAGTGGCGCCTCCAATGCCTTTCTGTCGGACATGAGCTTCGTGCAGATATATGCCAGCGGCAAGGTCGTGCAGACTATCGGGCCGGGGCGGGCCCTGCTGCGCATGGAGGCCGCGACCACTATCGTGGACGGCGTCGAGGAGTTGCCAGTCTCCATCCGCTTCTTCACCGGTGGCGACCAGAGCGTGCGCGGCTATCAGTACCGCAGCCTCGGCGCCCTCAACGACCAGGGCGAAGTCATTGGCGGCAAGCACTTGCTGACGGGCAGCGCCGAGTACGACTTCGACGTGCGTCCAGGCTGGAAAGGTGCTGTGTTTGTCGATGCCGGTAATTCATTTGCCGATTTTGCCGACTTCGAACTCTACAAGAGTGCCGGCCTGGGCATTCGCTGGATGTCACCGATCGGACCCATCCGCGCCGATGTCGCCAAAGGGCTCGACGACGGCAGTTTCCGTCTGCACATCACCATGGGGCCGGATCTGTGAGCAAGCATCGCCTGGCACCAGAGTACCCCGAGACCGAACCTGCACCACCGAGGACGGGAACCCCGCGTGTGCTGCATCTGATCCTGGTCAGTGTAGTGCGTCTTTTCATCGTGATTCTGGCATTGCTGACCATCGTCAGCGCCCTGCTCAGTACCGCATCCGGCAGTCGCTGGGTAGTCAATCGTGTCAGCAGCTTTCTCAACGACGCTACTCAGCAGCTCAGCATCGCCGACACCGAAGGCACCTTGTTGTGGGGCATGACACTGCAGGACGTCCGCTATGTCTCCGGCGGCAACACCGTCACCATGAGCTCACTTACTACCACCTGGAACCCCTTTTCGATTCTCTCTGGCGAGTTCTCTCTGGCGCTGGTGGAGGCCGATGGCCTGCAGGTGAACTGGAAGACCACACCCTCATCTGATGCGACCGATGCCTTCAGCGATCCTCTGGAGGGCCTGCTGCCCCTGCCCGTTGGCGTCAATATCAGCAAGTTCCGCCTGCGTAATGCCAGCCTGGATATCGATGAGCAGGTGATGGAGATCAGCATTCTCAGTTTCGCGGCCACATTGCGCGAGAAGCGGCTGCAGCTTACCGAACTACTGCTGGGAGCCAATCCACTCAACCTGGACGGTTCGATCCAGATCGATCTGGTGTCACCTTATCCCCTCCGCCTCGATCTGGGATGGTCATACAACTTCGCTCAGTCCGGCAACGAAACACTGGCCGATCTGGGCTACGCAGCGGGCAGATTGGATCTGAGTGGCGATGCGAGCGAACTCATCGTCTCACATCGATTGCAGAACCCGGCGAGCATTCTCAGTGAGGGCAATGTCAGCACCGGTCTGTTCACCAACAACGCTCCGGCTGACCAGCAGTTCAACCTGCAACATCAGTTGCCAGGCCAAGCGATGCCCCTGGTGGATCCGGGTGAAGGCAATGCGCTGCACATTGAGTCGGCGGAGATCACCACGACGGGCTGGATCGATGATCTGCATCTGATCGGAGTTGCCGGGCTGGGTGTCATGAATCCTGCCGGTGAGAGCATCCTGCCTGTCATCATACTGAACTGGGATGCCGTGCTGAACGAGCAGACACTGTCCTTTGATCATCTGAGCGTCAGCACGCCTACCGGCACTCTGAACAGCAGTGGTGAGCTGAGCTGGGAGGATGCCTTTACTCTGAACTTCACCTACAGCCTGCTCGAACAGGATGCCAGCAGCTATCAGACTCTATTGCCAGAGGGACTGGCACCGGGCGCAATGGCAAGCACCGGTTCTGTGAAATTGCGACAGGTGGATACCGACTGGCAGGGCGAACTCGCCCTGGATTCCCTGACCGGCGAGCTCAATGGCTACCCTCTGTCCGGTAATGGCAACTTCAGCTTCACGCAGGATAGATATGAGATATCTGACCTGAGCCTGCGCAGCGCCAACAACCAGTTGCAGATCAGTGGCAATTGGGCAGACACCATCGACTTGCAATGGCAACTGCGTGCCAACGACTTGCATACACTCTCTCCATTGCTCGACGGCAGTCTCAATGCCGAGGGCAGCATCATAGGCACGCCAGCCGAACTGCAACTCAGTCTCGAGGCCTCAGGCCGCGACATCGTTTATGACACCGTAAGCATTGCCGACCTCAACCTGGAAGGCAGTTACAGCGACGGCAGTAATACTCTTGTGCTGCAGTTGGGAGACATCATTCTCGACGCCGCTGGAACACAACGCATCCGTCGGGTGCATCTCAATGTTGCCGGACAACCTGCTGCTCACACTCTGGAGCTGACCGTCGACGGCCCGATCGGCCAAGGCGAGCTTGCCGCTTCGGGAGGCCTCACCGATGTTGAAGAGACAACCTGGGCAGGCCAACTGCAGCGCGCCTCGATTCGTTCCGAATTAGGCAACTGGCAGCTCAATCAAACAGTCGCCCTATTGCTCTCGGCGACTCAGGTCAACATCGCAGAACATTGCTGGGTGGAAGCGGGCAGTGAGCTGTGCCTGAATGGCAGTTGGCGCGACGGTGGGGAGATTGACGCCCAGGCCGCTCTACGCAACTACCCGTTGGCCGTCTTCAACCCAGTCAATCCATCGCGAACTACCCCGGAGGCTGGCGCAGCATCCGGCCTGATACCACGCCTGCCTGCCGGGACGGCCATTGATGGCAACTTGAATGCCGAACTCGGTGTCAGCGGCAGACTCTCGAATGATCCTGCTGCGCTATCAGTCAGCTTCAATGTCAATGCCGGCAGCGGACGAATCAATGTCACATCGGCACAAGTCGCCGAAGACTTTGTGCCGGAGGCTACAGATACTGCCAGCACACCCGAACCGGAGATACAGGAATTCCACTGGCGCACGGCGACGCTCAGCGGTACTCGCGAGAACAATGCCTGGCAATTGAATGGCCTGGCGGACTTCTACCAGCCTGACCTCGCCGCCACCGGCATGGCTGTGGAAGGCAACGCCCGGGCACGCCTCAGCATCGATCCGCAGCAACGTCTCGATGGACTGTTGAATCTGGCCTTCGATGAGTTGAGCTGGATCGAAGCCTTCGTTCCACAAGTGCAGAATCCTCGTGGCCAACTGACAGGCCTCGCTATCATCTCTGGTACGGTTGACGAACCACGCTTCGGCGGCAGCATGACCGTGGCCGATGGATCGCTGGAAGTACCAGCTCTGGGGATGGTAATCAGCGAGCTGACGACTACCATGACCAGCGATGGCGGCGAGACGATCGTGATTCAGGGGCAGGCGCTATCAGGCGATGGAACGCTGAGCTTCGTGAGCGAGCTGCACGACCCGCTCTCGGAAAACCGCTCTCTGACGCTTGAACTGCTGGGCAACAACTTCGAGCTGGTCAACCTTCCCGAACTCAGTCTGGCCATCAGCCCGAACATGAATGTCGCAGCAAGTGCGGCAGGGATCGACATCAACGGCACCCTTGTATTGCCTGTGCTGGATGTGCAGATCACCACACTGCCGGAGAGTGCCATCGACGTGTCCAGCGACACTGTACTGGTCTCGCAGCCAGTGGATGCACCCGAGGTTCGCAATGCCGCACAGGGTGACCGGGGCATACTCGGCGACACACCCATCACGGCGGAACTGCATCTGGTGCTGGGCGACGATGTGCGCTTTCGCGGCTTCGGTCTGAACACGCAACTTTCCGGGGCACTCGACATCACGCAACGCGCCACAGGCTCACCGCTGACCTATGGCGAACTGACAGTGATCGAAGGCAACTATCAGACCTATGGCCGCACCCTGATCATCGAGCATGGCAAGCTGCTGTTCTTCGGCAGCTATGACAACCCGGCACTGGATATCCGCGCCGTGCGACAAACAGAAAACGTGAAGGTGGGCGTGCAGATGAACGGCACACTGCGCAATATCCGCAGCCAGTTGTTCTCGACACCGACATTGCCGGACGGCGACATCATTGCGGTGCTGCTGACCGACCGCCCTTTCGCAGAACTGGGTAATGAGGACAGCAACGCGCTGATCGGCGCCATCACGAATCTGGGCATCAATCAGGGTCAGGGACTGACGAATCAGATCCGCAATCAGTTGGGGCTGGATACACTGGCTTTCACGAGTTCGGGAGATGCGGCCAACAGTAGTCTGACGCTGGGCAAGTATCTGACGCCGAAGATCTTCATCCGCTATGGCGTGGGTCTGTTCGAGACCGAATCCACGCTGGCAGTGGATTACTCCATCACCGAGCGCGTGAAGCTGGAAGCCAAGTCCGGCAGCACCCAGAGCATAGACCTCACCTACACCGTCGAGCGGTGAAAGGTAGCAACATCCATCACTCTGCACCAAACTACGAAATGGGATTTGATACACGGTGGCTCGGTGGTTCGAGCACGCTGTCGGTAGAGCTGACGGTGACACGCCGTGAACCCATCCATGGGGGCTCGTCATCCGCCATCCCTGGCGGCTGACGATCACCGTCAGCTCTACCGACAGCGTGCTCCTGAAGTCCTGTGCCAGCGTTGCTATTCTCACAATCAAAGCTCGGTATAGCACACTGTAGGAGCTTGCTTGCAAGCGATGACAACACCACTGAAGTCAGAGCCGGGCAGTAGACAAGGTAAACAGAACCATACAACTCCCAGACAGAAAAAATGCTCCTGCATTTTCTGCATTTCCGCCATCCATGGCGTCAATTCTCAAGCTGGCACAGAGCTTCAGGAGTCTGCTGCCGGTGGAGTCGGCGGTGACCGTCAGCCGCCAGGGATGGCGGATGACGAGCCTACATGGATGTATTCACGGCGTGTCACCGCCGACTCCACCGGCAGCAGACTCAAACCTCCAAACCAGCCACTTGAAAATTTCAACTGAATCCACATTTTCAGCAATGCACACCGATGGCTCTGCAGCCAGCGACCCGAACTTTTTGAAACTGATTAGCGAGGTGATGACCGTGCTGAAGAACGTACTCAAGTCCGCAACAAACGACACCAGAACACTGCTGCTTGCCGGAGTGGCAGTCCTGTCACTTCTGAGTGCCGGAGTGCTCGCCGTCTACAGCTGGACCCTTAACCGGGAAGTCAATGAACTGCGCGGCGACAACGATGCCAGGCACAGCATTCTCCAGAAGCTCGAAGAGACTGCACAGCAACGTGCTGAGACCGAGCGACAGATGTCACTCTTTGATCCGTGGGCGAGCATGGGCTTCGGCAGCGATCCGTTCCAGCGCCTTCAGCAGATGCAGCTACAGATGGATCAACTCTTCAATGGCATGCCCGGCGGCAGCATGAATTTCAGTCTCAGTGGTCCGGGCGGATTCAGCGCATTTTCGAGCGCGATGCGCCAACCCGAGATTGCCGTGCAGGAGTCCGACGAGGAATACCGCGTGATCATTGCTGTAGCCGACGGCAGCGAGGTGGAGCTGAATACCGCACTGGTAGACAACACGCTTTCCATCTCAGCCCAGGTACGCAGTGAGATCACCAACAGCAACGGCGGCTTCCAGAGCAGCAGCACAAGCGTGAGTCAATTCTCGCGCTCCATCGCCCTGGACGAAGCAGTAGATGCCACAGGCCTGCGGACGGAGAAAACAGCAGAAGAAATAATAATCACGATTCCAAAAATCGGGTGACGGTGCGCCTCCGCACGCTGCCGGTAGACACAGCGGGGTATGTTTTTCGAAGAATCTGCATCATGCTTCGCTTGGCGTTTGCCGAGGTGGCGGGAGGTAGCAGAGGGGTTCAGCGACATAAAAGACCAGCGCCGAATGCAGCAAAAAGACCTTGGGCTTTTTGTGGAAAGAGGGCACCGCGGAGCGGCGCGGTCAGTCGCAGAACTCCTCTGCTACCTCCCGTCGCCGTTCGAAGACAACTCAAGCAAATCAGAACTTGGAACTCAACGCCCAGGTATCAGAGCGCGCCCATGCTTCGGAGTAGCGCGCATCAATCTCCGGATCAGACTTGCCCTGAGCCTCCAGCGCCAGCTTGATACCGAGCAGCGCCCAGCCATTGTGCGGATGCTCGCGCAGATCTTCCTCATACACCGTGATGGCCTTGTCGTACTCACCCACCTCGATGTAGGCCGCCCCCAGCCAATGCTTCGCAGAGAACGGAATCGGTTCCGGCTCGTCATACATGATGTTGTTGTATGCAGCTGTCGCTCTCTCGAACGCATCGATCGCGCTGGCCATGTCGCCAGTACTCCAGGCGATCTCGCCTTCCAGAATACCGGCCACCACTGCCAGCAGATTGCGACCATCATGGAATCGGAAATTGTCTGTGGTGTCCTGAGAAAGTTGCTGGACCTTGGCAAGGTAATCGCGCGCTGTCATCGCATCGCCCATCTTCAGCGCAGCATAACCCTGTGCAAAATCCCACATGCCACCGTCCACATCACTGTTGGTCGGGCGCCTGCTGACGGCCGCCACTTCATCGAAGCGGCCAAAACGCACGAGCGTCAACACGTGATTCATGGAATTGTTCATCAGCTTTTCGAAATCCTTGCCGGCCTGAATGGCGATGGCACCCTGCCCGTCCATGCTCGCTGCGAACAGCAGCATCGCCAGGTTATGCATTGGGTAGATAGCGAAACCCTCGCCTATCGCGGCCTTTTGATCGGAATGGAATGCCATCAGATTGGCGCGGATGGAATCGTTCCAGCGACCAATCTCATTCCAGGTATGGCTGGGCATGTGATTGATATGGCTGGCACCGGGAATCGATGTACCAAGAAACTCAGCACACTCCTCGGCCAGCCCGGGGTTCGGTGTGGATTCAGTAGCATGTACGTACAGGTGGCATGCTCCAGGGTGCCGGATGTCTCTTTCCAGGACGCTGGTAAGGACACTGTGGAGGCGAATCACGTTAGGATCATCAAGATCCCGTGTACCACGACGCGGCTCCAACAGAAAAAGTGAATCGCCGTAGAGGGTCACAATGTCGAGATCGTCGGGATACTTGGCCGCAAGTTTTTCCATGGCTGCCGCATAGTCCCGCTCCTGATCCATGCGCTGTGCTGGATCAAAATTCTGTACGTAGCGTGTCGACATTGCCATGATCATGTCCGCTTCCTTCTCGGTAGCCTTGTCCAGGCGCCGGAGCGCTTCGCGGATAGCAGCGTAGGCACGCGGTGAATTGTCTGCAGACATGGGGCTGTTCAGGTAAGACCCCCAGGCCCAGGCCTCACCCCAGTAGCAAATGGCACAGTCCGGATCCCTGCGCTGGGCTTCACGAAACGAACGCGCCGCATCCAGCGTGGTGAACGAGTACATCATCTGGAAACCCTGATCGAAGTATGCCTGCGCCTCCGGATTGGTTGATGAGATCGGATAAGTGAAGGGGCCCAGCGCCTTGTCATAAATGGGAATCGGAGTGTTGAACGCTTCCGGATCGGCGACTTCGGCGCCATGGTCCTGGGCGAAGAGAGGTTGGCAAAAAGAACAGGATGCGAGAGCAAGCAGAGCAAGTGTTTTTTTCATTTTCGAACCTATTGGTCAGTTTCAAGCCAATCAGCCACTCTGGAGGCACTATTAGCGGTACATATTGAAGGGATACCGGAGCCTACGACATGGCGCGCAGGCGTGTCCAGAGCCGCCTGTAACAAAAAGTGTCAGAACCAGCGCCTTCCATATCCTGCAGAAATGAACTTGCTCGTGAGCACGTTCGCTGCTGCGCAGGAGAATTCGAGGAGCTGACTAGTCATCCCACCAACTGCCTGTGTACACTGCTTTCCCCATCCCAGCGGATTCACGACACCATGCTCAATGCCAGCCCCATGCTCAACACCTCCAACAACGCCATTGCCAACTTCTTCCGTATGGAATCCTCCAGCGGAATTCTGCTGATGTTCGCTGCCGCATTGGCCATGCTAATGGCCAACTCGCCGCTGGCGCCATATTACGCAATCTTCATTGACACCCCGGTGCAAGTGCGGGTCGGCGCGCTGGAAATTGCCAAACCCTTGCTGATGTGGATCAACGATGGATTGATGGTGATGTTCTTTTTCCTGGTTGGACTGGAGCTCAAGCGTGAGGTCCTGGAGGGGGAGCTGTCCACTATCAGGAAAGTGGTATTGCCCGGTTTCGGTGCTCTCGGGGGGATGTTGATACCAGCCGCCGTCTATCTCTGGGTCAATGCCGGAGATTCTCAAGCAACCTCCGGCTGGGCGATACCGGCTGCCACGGATATTGCGTTCGCACTCGGCATACTCGCTTTGCTCGGTTCGCGTGTTCCCATCACGGTAAAGATATTTCTGACCTCTCTTGCCATCTTCGATGACATCGGCGCCATCGTCATCATCGCCGTGTTCTATACCGACCAGATATCATTGCTCTCATTGCTGATCTCGGGGTTGTGCATTCCGATCCTGATTCTGCTGAATCGCCGGGGAGTTGAAGCGCGCAGTGTGTACATCATGATCGGGACTGTAATGTGGGTGTCCATGCTCAAATCCGGTGTGCATGCGACATTGACAGGCGTAATACTGGCATTGTTCATCCCAATGCGCTCGGCATCCAATCCGGAACATTCCCCCCTGCGAGAGTGGGAGCAAGACCTGCATACGCTGGTGGCATTCTTTACACTTCCCGTATTTGCCTTCGTCAATGCTGGAGTCAGTTTCCAGGGAGTAGGCTTTGTGCAGCTTACCCATGGCATACCCCTTGGCATCGCATTGGGCCTGTTTGTGGGCAAACAACTGGGCGTGTTCGGCATGTGCTGGCTGGCCATCAAACTGAAGCTTGCCGATCTGCCGGAGGGCATGTCCTGGTTGTCGCTCTATGGCACGGGAATTCTTTGCGGAGTGGGTTTCACGATGAGCCTGTTCATCGGTTCACTGGCATTCGAGACGTCAGGGGTTGCGCGAATCTTCGACGAGCGTCTGGGTATCATTGTCGGTTCATTGCTGTCGGGGATTGTCGGTTACCTGGTGTTGCGTCGTTCACTCAGGACTGGGCTGTCGTAAGAGACAATGCCTGCCCCACGGGCAGCGCTAACTGATGGATTTGATTATATTTTCCAATCACTCATGAACCCAGGCGAAAATTTGTACAAAATTTGAGCCACCTCACACATGCACATGCTCGCACTGGAAAAAACGTCAAAAACCCGGCATGTTGGAGAAAATGCATGGACATGGTTCAGCGCGCTGATTCAATGGACAGCCGTCGGACAGAAGGTCTAACCTGATCCAAAATGAGAACCTTCATCAGGCAGCTGTATGACTTCGACGTTGCGTCACAGCAGGAACCACAAGCGTATCCCAATCCTGTTTGCGGCCTTTGTGCTATTCATCAGCCTTGGCATAACAGCTTTATTGTGGCAACAGGTAAGAAAGCAGGATGCCACCGATCTGCGCGAGGCCTTTGAAACCGCTTCGCTCAGAGCCAGCGTCAACATTCGGCACAAGATCGAGACCTTTCAGGTTGTCATGCGTGGCGTGCAGGGCTTCTTCGGTGCTTCCAGCGATGTCACATATGAAGACTTCCGCGACTATGTCGACGCACTGCAGGTTTCCGAAAGGTTGCGTGGCGTCCAGGCCGTGGCTTATGTGCACCTCATCGATGCCACAGAGCTTTCACAACACCTGTCAGACATGCGCGCCAGTGTCTCCCCGAACTATCAGATTTTCCCGACCGGAGAGCGGGATAGCTATGCCCCGATAGTCTTCATAGAGCCGCTGGACGAAGACAACTTCACAGCCTTCGGTTTTGACGTGCTGACCGTTCCCAGCGCAGTCGAAGCACTGGACTTGGCGCTGCAGCAGAACGACATCTCGATCACCCGCCCAATGACCCTTGTTCAGGATACTGGACGCGAAGCCACGGCGTCCTTTGTGATGTATCTGCCAGTCTATATGGCTGGTGCTCCCACCGACACATTGGTACAACGCCAGACAGCCATTATCGGTTGGGTGGATGTTCCCTTCCGCATGATTGACTTCATGGCCGGGCTTGACGGTGAATTCAACCCCGATCTGGACATCGAGATTCACGATGGCGAGCCGCGCGGCGCAGAGAGCCTGCTATACCACTCCGATACCGTGGATCATGCAACACGCACAGGGAATGACCGCCCCCAACTGCGCCTTCCCTTGTCGGTGGGAGGGCGTGAGTGGACATTGCTTTTCAGTGCAACGGAAGCGTTTGAAGCCAGTGTTATGCCTGCCTGGAGAAGTGGCCTGGCTTTGCTGAGTGGGAGCACACTCAGCATACTGTTGAGCCTGCTTGCCTGGATGGTGATGCGAGAACGAGCAAGCGCCGAGAGTCGTTTCAGACGGCTTTTCAACAATGCAGGTGACGGGATAGTCGTCCTTGATCACGACTATCGCATCACTGACTGCAACCTGATGGCACCGCGTCTGCTGGGTTACGAACGCGAAGAGTTCTTGAATCTGCAACCGCAGGATATTGTCGCCCCCTCCGAACGCGAACGCCTGCTACGGGAAATCCCCACCATGAGTTCAGGCAGTGGCTACCTGGCCGAATGGTCGCTGCAAAAAAAAGATGGAACAACACTGCCAGCGGAAGTACATGCCAGTCGACTCGATGATCAGTACTACATCGCCATCATTCGCGACTATTCCGAACACAAGAAGTCCGAGCGCCGCATCCGTTACCTCACTCATCTCTATCAGGCCCTGAGCGAAACCAACCAGGCCATCATCCGCATGGGCAACGAGAAGGAACTGTTTCCCCTGGTCTGCCGCATCGCCGTGGAGCTCGGAGAGATGCGCATGGCGTGGATTGGTCAACTGAATCCCGAGAACCAGGAAATCGTTCCCACGGCCTCCTTCGGATCAGGTCTGGGCTATCTGGATGATTTGCTGATCTCGGCTAATGGCACCATACCGGAAGGACGTGGCCCCACCGGGCGAGCGATGCGGGAGAATCTTCCAGTTATCGTCAACAACTATCTGACAGATGAGGATACCCGCCCCTGGCACGGTCTTGCGAAAGAATTCGGGTGGGGGGCAAGTGGCGCTTTTCCAATTCAACGGAACAACAAACCATTTGCAGTGCTCAATGTTTACCACAGCGATGCGGGAGCCTTTGACAACGAGATCATCGCAGTGCTGAGCGAACTGGCCAACGACATCAGTTTTGCGCTCGACAACTTCGATCGGGAAGTCAGAAGGCAACAGGCCACCAGTGCACTGGAAGAGAGCGAAGCGCGCATTTCCACCATCATGGAGAATGTCACAGCCTGCATTTATCTCAAGGATACGGATGGCCGCTACCTGTACGCAAACCAACAGGTGCTGGATCTGTGGGGAGTGGACATTGAAGATGTAGTGGGCGCGGGCGATGAAAAATTCTTCGACCCGGTCACAGCGCACAACATACGCGAGAATGATCGACTTGTGCTGGAATTGGGCCAGACAGTTAACAAGGAAGAAACCAATATCGTTGCCAGCTCCGGCACGGTAGTGACCTACTGGTCCACCAAGTTGCCATTGCGCCGTGCCGATGGCGCCATCTATGCCCTGTGCGGCATCTCCACCGACATCAGCGAGCGAAAGAAGCTGGAGACAACACTGCGGCTGCAGGCCCAGGTATTCGAATCCAATCGTGACGGCATCGTCATTACCAATGCGGACAATCGCATCATCTCCATCAATCGCGCCTATACCCAAATTACCGGCTACACTGAGATCGAAGCACTGGGTGAAAACCCCTCTATCATATCCTCAGGCCATCACGACAAGACGTTCTACGCTGCCATGTGGGAACAGATTGACAGGCACGGACACTGGCAGGGCGAGTTGTTGAATCGACGCAAGAATGGCGACACCTATCCACAGTGGTTATCAATCAATGTGATACGCGATACACAAGGACGTGCAGTCCAGTACATTGGCATACTGACCGATCTCTCCGAACACAAGGCTACTGAAGAACGCATCCAGTTCCTGAGCAATTACGACCCTCTGACCAGATTACCCAACCGTCAGTTACTGAGAGATCTGGCGCTGCATGCTATCGCCAGCGCGCGCAAGACACAGTCGCACGTTGCACTCATGTTCATCGATCTGGATCGTTTCAAACTCATCAACGAGTCTCTGGGACACAACGTCGGAGACAACCTGCTCAAGAAGTTCGCCGACCGTCTTGTAGAAGGCTTGAATCCTGACTTCACTTTGAGTCGTCAGGGCGGTGACGACTTCATCCTGCTGATGCCGGGTATCAGTGCTGAAGATGCTGCCCACACGGCAGGTAAAATACGTGACATCCTTTGCGAGCCTTTCCTCATCAGTGAGCAACGTCTGACACTCACCGCCAGCATCGGCATCGCTCAATTTCCTGAAGATGCCGATGACTTCGGTGAACTGGTACAATCTGCCGACGCAGCACTATTTCGTGCCAAGCAAAACGGCCGCAACAACTTCCAGTTCTTCACGCGCCAGATGCACGAACAGGCCACAGCTCTGTTGCAAATGGAAAACGAATTACGTCTGGCCATGGAGCGGAACGAATTATTGCTGCATTACCAGCCGCAGTTCGATGCTCATACCGGCAAGATCATCGGTGCGGAGGCCTTGGTACGCTGGATGCATCCAGTCAGAGGACTCATCTCCCCAGCCGAGTTCATTCCCGTGGCGGAGGAAAGCGGGTTCATCATTGAAATTGGCAACTGGGTGCTGCGCACAGCAGTGTGCCAGGTTGCGTTCTGGCAGGAACAGGGCCTCAATGTTGTGCCTGTCGCTGTGAACATATCAGTCGTACAGTTCCGTCAGCCAACTTTCTATCAGAACGTCGTTGCTGCACTGGAAAGCTGCCACCTGGCACCCTCTCTGTTGGAACTGGAGATCACCGAAGGTATCGCGATGGATGACTCCGAACGCACTCTCGATGTACTGCAGGACTTCCACGAATTGGGTATCTCGCTCGCCATTGACGACTTCGGCATCGGCTACTCCTCACTGAACTATCTGAAGCGCTTCCGCATCGACAAACTGAAGATCGATCAATCCTTTGTGCGCGGTCTCGGCCATGACAGCGAGGACGAGGCCATCGTCACCGCGATTATCGGCATGGCGAAAGGTCTGGGTTATCACACACTGGCCGAAGGGGTTGAAACACAGCAGCAACTCGACTATCTGCATGCTGCAGGCTGCGATGAGGTTCAGGGCTATCTGCTCGGCAGACCGATGCCCAGTGACGACTTTGTGGCGTTACTGCAGATGATCGATCGATAACTTGATCGCTTGCAGGACGAGCTCCCCCTGATCGGAGTTCGCGGACAATTCAGCGATACGCCATGACTGCCCGCGCACAATTCTCCGCCACACTCAGGTAATCGAGAATGGTCTGAGTCCCCACCACATAGGGATGAGGATCACCGGCCTGACGTGTCGCCAGCAATGGGATTTTATCCATACTGCCATCGAAGATCAGGTGATTGGCGAGCAGGATATCGGCTGCAGCGCTCTGCACGATATTGCTGAACCGCACGGCGGAATCAATATAGAGCTGCACATTGTCAGTGGTTGTTCTTTCGGTAATTGACGTGCCACCCCACAACGCGGCAACGTGCTCCACACCGTTGTCCTGTACGGTGATGATCGAGGACATCGTGCCATCGGTATGACCCGGAGTGGCATGCAGCGTGACCGTGGTGTTGCCCATCGTGAAACTCATGCCGTCCTCGGCAATGATGTCGCGGCGCGGAATCGGGTTGCGGCGATCGCGCTCCACCAGATCCCAGTCATCCGCACCCATCACTACCCTGGCGCCAAACTCATCCTGCAGATACTTCGCTCCCGCATGGTGATCGCCGTGGCCGTGACTGATGATGACAAGTTCGATATCGGCGGGATCAAACCCCAGCTTGCGCAAACCGCCAACGATCGCGTCGCCGGTGGCATAGTCATACAGCGTGTCGATCAACATGATGCCCTCGTCACTCACCGCAGCCCAGGAACTGTGCTCATTGGTGCCAACGAAATACAACTGGTCGAATACCTTGACCGGCTCGTGGTACCAATCGGCCAGAGGGGGAACAACGCGTGGCGCGGGCTCACTCGGTACAACTGCGAATGGTGCCGTGACAGGCAACGGTGGCGAAGCCGGGCAGACCACATTGCGCAGGCGCAGGTGTTGTGTCCCTGCGGCCAGCGTAGCCGCTTGCCGGTAGATGTCGGCGACTTCTTCGACGCTGCGCTCTGCAGCGGTGGCAGAGGCTGCCGTCCAGCATAGCGCCATGGAACAGGCTATCAGCGCAGGTTTGAGTCGCGGAAGAGAGGCTGCGTGTGGACAGACAAAGTGTGATGCGGTGGCGCGTGGAAAGGTTGGCATGGCAGTCTCCTTTTCTTGTTGTTCTGTCTTGGCCGACCCGAGTCTACCCCCATCAATGAAAAAGGGCGACCCCTTGCGGGATCGCCCTTTTGTCCAACTCTGTTCCTGAACCGCAAGGATCAGGAACAGCTGTTCGCTTGCAAGCAAGCTTCTACAACTTACAGCTCGTAGGTTACGCGAGCGTAGAGCATGCGGCCTGTTGGATCGTACAGAACGGATTCCATACCACCGAGCATTGGCACTTTCTGTGGCAGTCTGTCGAACAGGTTGCGCGCGCCTACTGTGAAGGCAAATTCGCCACCCATAGCTTCGTACTGACTGAAGTTGTAGCTTGCATCAACGATAGTGGATGCACGCAGCTCAGACGGATTGCGGAAATTGCTGAACGGCAGTCTTGCCTGGTATGCAAACGGATCCGCATCAAACACCATGTGGTGAATATAACGCGTGGTCACGTTGGCACTGTGCTGACCAGAAGACCAACCCAGACTCAGGTTTGCTTTCCAGCGTGGCATGGGCGGTGTGGCACCAGTGTTGTTGTTCTGCAGGCCCGCTGCTTCAACAACGGGGCGATCCGCACGCAGCTGATACTGATAGCTGTCAATATACGTGCCGTCCAGTGACACACTGAACAGACCCATGTCGGCCATCGGGAAGTTATAGCTGAACTTCAGGTCAGTCGCACGCACCAGCATGCTGGACGCGTTGCTGGAACCACTGATGATGCGGTCGATCTGATCAACTGCACCAGGGTTACGCTGGATACGCTTGTCGGAACGCGGATCTGCTACCCATGCAGCCACCTGAGCCAGTGACGGCTTGGCAGTGCCTGTGTAGCCAGTTGCCTGACGGAAGTTGAAGTAGTCGGTCGCCAGCACGTCTGCAGTGGTGGATGACACGATACGATCGGTGAAGTCAGTCTCGCTCCAGTCGATGGACACCTTCATGCCTTCGATCAGGTCCAGCTCGAAACCAACGCTCAGAGTATCCGCAGACTCCGGTACCAGATTCGGGTTACCGCGTGAGCAGTTCGCCGTGAATGCAGCAAAAGTCGTGAAAGGATCAGACACGTTGGTCAATCCACAAGACTCGGGTGCATTCAATTGATCCAGTGTCGGAGCAACGAAAGATGTACCGGCGCTGGCACGCAGCGTCAGACGATCAATCGGCGTGTACACGATGCCGTACTTCGGATCGGTAGACGATTGACCAGTGCTGTAGTCTTCGTTGCGCACAGCCAGTTGCAGCTCAAGGTTGTCAAGCAGCGGCAATGAGAACTCGGCGAACAAGGAGTCTACGTGACGGCCATCGCTGGTCGGGAACAGTTTCGTACCAATGAACACATCGCCAGTCAGACTGTGCAGGCTGGGGATATTGTTGAATCGGTCTGCGCGACGCTGATAACCCAGTGCTGATGCAATGGGTCCACCTGGCAGTTCGAAACCACCCAGCGGCAAATCACCATTCACCACCAGATCGAATGTCTGCAGTGTCGTTGTTTCGTTTATGCGATTGCTGTGCAGAACAGTAGAGTCCGCTACAGCCTGGGTATTGAGTACCGCAGGGCTGGTGGCAACAAACGGGTTGAAACACGCCTCGCGATTCTTCACCACGTCGCAGTTCAGACCCTGAGTGATTGCACCAAGGCTGAAGTTTGGCGCCAGACTCTTGTCGAGCTGTGAAGAGTACGTGTACGTGGCAATACCACGCCAATCCTCAATGAACGGCACCGCGAAATCCGCCTTGAAAGCCTGTCTGTAACCACGGATGTAGGTGTCAGATGCAAGCGAACCATCGGAGCTCAACTGGCTTGGCAGTGTGCCCTGCTTGCCCCATGGACGCCATGCTGCGAAACGGACGTCTTCGTTGAAGGCGATACCGTTCGGATCAAGAATCACGTCGCCGTTGGCGGCACGATCAGGAATGCCATCAGCGTTTGCATCACGCGCGAACAGTGGTTGTCCGGCCGCGTTCCTGGCACGGTATGGGTTGCCCGGCAGTTCACCGCGAATGACCGGCAGCTCTGACACGCGGCCACCTGGGTTGGAGGCTGAACCACGGTTGTAGGCACGACGGGCGAAGAAACTGGTCTGCGCGGAAAGGCTCAGATCCGGGCTCACGTCATAAGACAGATTCAGGAACGCCGTACCAATGTTGGCGGCAGTACGGTAGTCCCAGAACTCGCCGTAGTCATACCAGCAACGCGTTCCGGCTGCAGTCCCTGTTTGAGAGAACAGGAAACCATTCGGGTTGGCACCTTGCTTCGTTGGATCTTCACGAGTCACACCGCAACCTGGATCAGGCAATACTGTGGTGACGAGAGCGCCTGTGCTGGTGCGACGGAGATTTCCTGCCGCGTCACGCAATGGCACTGTGTAGTTGCCTGGGTTGGAAGTTGACGAGGATGTCAGACCGGCATTCATCTGGTCTGGGCGGTCGCGCATGCGCAGCGCACCGTTGTCGCGCCACTCACCGGCAACGACGATATTCAGGCCATTCCACTCGGTACCACCCAAGGCGCTGAACAACGTGTCCTTGTAGTCTCCTCGGTCATCGCCCTGCTGATAGGCTTCCAGGCGGACGCCATCGTAGGAGCTGCGCGGTACGAAGTTGACCACGCCTGCTACTGCCTGGGAACCGTATAGTGCCGCAGCACCATCAGTCACCACATCAAGACGCGCAAGGGCGATCTGGGGAACAAACGTGTTGACGTTGGTGCCTATCACACGCATGCCGTCAACCAGGTTCAGCGTAGCGCCCGCGCCAAGTCCGCGCAGGTTGACTGAAGTGGAGGTGCTGGAAGCACCTGTCAGTGAATTTTGAGTCACTGGCGAGCCTTGGTTGAAACTCATGTTGGCAATAACATCACCCATGTTGGGTGTGCCAGCCAGAGCCACATCATCAGCAGTGATCTGCGTGATTGGAGAAGCGGCACGGAATCCTTCCGTACGACGAATAAAGGAGCCTGTTACAACTACTTCTTCGACTTGTGGCGATTGCGCTAGCGCAACGCCACTGATTTGCAGCAAGGAAACGGAAATAGCTGCACATAGCAATTTCTTCTGTGGATAACTACTGTTGAACTTCATATATCGACCTCTAGTACATTGTTGTGTGTCTCTCTCCCCCCGAAAAGATTCTGCGCCAGCAATCCATTCGGGGCGCTGAATATATCACTCGCCAACCTCCTGTAAAGCATTAGTTTAAATAAATGCACCGGGTATCTTTCAGGAATAAGTTGTCAACATTTTTTTATGTGCAATATGGCACTTTTGCCTATTGACAATGGAGAAATATGACAGAGATAGCGAGGTTTGTTAGCAGACACTTACACTAGATGGCCAACTACTACAGGCCTGCAAGACACAAGTATTTGATCTCCAAATACTCTTCGATACCGTAGCGAGATCCTTCCCGCCCCAGTCCGGAGGACTTCATTCCCCCGAAAGGAGCGGCTTCCGTGGAGATCAATCCGGTGTTGATGCCGACCATGCCGTACTCCAGCGCTTCGGCTACTCTGAAAACGCGCCCTACGTCCCTTGAGTAGAGATAGGCTGCCAGACCGAACTCGGTATCATTGGCTCTTTGGATTGCTTCTGCCTCATCGCGGAAGCGCAGCAGCGGAGCCACAGGGCCGAAAGTTTCTTCCTTCGTGAGCAAAGCCGAGTGCGGCACATCCACCAGTATTGTGGGCTCAAAGAAATTTCCCCCCAGACTGTGAGAGCTGCCCCCCTTGATAAGACGGGCCCCTTTGCTTGTGGCATCAGCAATATGCTCCTGCACCTTGCTCAGCGCCTTGCCGTCAATAAGGGGGCCAAGAGTCACGCCCTCCTCCAGTCCGTTGCCAACCCGCAAGCTGTCCACGGCATGGGTGAACTTCGCCACAAAGGCGTCGTATATCCCTTCCTGAATATAGATGCGGTTGGCACACACGCAAGTCTGACCGTTGTTGCGGTATTTGGAGATCAACGCCCCCTCTACGGCTGCATCAAGATCAGCATCATCGAATACAATGAACGGCGCATTGCCACCCAGTTCCAGGGAAATTTTCTTGATATCGTGGGCACACTGCACCATCAACTTGCGGCCAATCTCGGTGGAACCGGTAAAGGACAGCTTGCGGACCAGTGAATTACCGGTCAGCTCGCCACCGATAGCGGAGGCACCGCCTGTCACTATATTAAGTACGCCAGCAGGAATGCCGGCACGGTTGGCAAGCTCCACCAGCGCAAGGGCTGTGAATGGAGTCTGGGATGCAGGTTTGAGTACCATGGTGCAGCCAGCCGCCAGCGCCGGTCCGGCCTTGCGGGTAATCATGGCGGCTGGGAAATTCCAGGGAGTGATGGCTGCCGTCACTCCCACAGGCTGCTTGATGACGATGATGCGCTTGTCTGGTTGATGGCCGGGAATGGTGTCGCCGTAGACACGCTTGGCCTCCTCGGCAAACCACTCGATGAAGGAGGCTGCGTAGGCGATCTCACCCCGTGATTCGGATAGCGGTTTGCCCTGCTCCAGCGTCATCAACCGTGCCAGGTCGTCCTGATGCTGCATCACCAGATCGAACCAGCGGCGCAGGTGAATGGAGCGTTCCTTGGCCGTCAGGGCCCGCCATGCAGGCAAGGCCCTGTTTGCTGCTTCTATTGCACGGCGGGTCTCCGCCGCCCCCATCTTCGGTACCTTGCCAAGCATCGTGCCTGTAGCAGGATTGTGAATCGTCAGCGTTGCGCCATCGTCAGCATCTTGCCACAGGCCCTCTATACAGGCCTGTTGCCGGAACAGCTCCCTGTCGAGCAATTCTTTGTGACCCCATTGCGGATCAATCACTAACGCTGCACCTGACTGCGGTCAATGAAGTTGCCGCCATTAGGCATCTGTACCGTGGGCAGGCTGTTGCGGTCTAGCACGAAGTCACGCTCCACGATGTTATGCAGATGCAGCACATAGGCCGTCACCTGATAGACCTCTGTATCGGTCAGGGACTTGGGAGCCAGTGGTGGCATGGCACGGCGCACGTAGTCAAAGAGAGTGCTGGCATGGGGCCAGTAACTTCCGACCGTCATGAGCGGCGGCGTTCCAATCGGAGAACCACCAGCCAGTGCCGGAACTCCTGGCATCCCCTCGCCCTGCATGCCATGACAGGACGCGCATTTCTGTTCGTAAACCAGTTGCCCCTGAGCTGCTGTGCCGGAACCTGCAGGCAGGCCGGATCCATCCGGAGCAACGATCAAATCCCAACCCTGCAATTGAGCTTCGCTGATGGGAGTGCCGAGCCGGGGACTATCTTCTGCTGCGTTCGCGCAGGCACCCAGCAACAACGAAAGAAAAATGGCTGTGGTGCGCTTAGGCGTAAACATTCTTCACCTCGCCCTGAGCAGACACCGCCCAGCTCTGAATGCCATTGTAGTGGTAGCGATTGGCCGGGCTGTAGTTGGCCACCCACGCCGCTCTGGCTGGTTGAACATTGCCAGCCGTGTCTGTAGCCCTGCTCTGGAGAATCGCCTCCCCTCCTTCCCACAACCAGGGTAAGCGGAAACGGGTCAATGTCAGTTCCTGCTGGTTCGGTTCGATGTGCGCATCAGCCCAGGTGCGACCACCATCAGCGGATATCTCGACGCGGCGGATGGCACCGCTGCCGCTCCATGCCAATCCCGTCACTTCATGCAAACCGCGTCTTTGCAATGTCATCTGACCCGAGGGCGAGGTAATCAGGGACTTCACGCCCATCGGGTAAGTGAACTGCAGCGCTCTGCCGTCTGGTAGCAACTCGGTATAGCGAGAGGTCTCATCGCGGAAGTTGGCAGGCGCATCAGTGACCTTGATCTGGGTCAGCCACTTGACGCTGACATTGCCCTCCCAGCCGGGAACGAACAAGCGCATCGGGTAGCCCTGCTCCGGGCGTATCGGTTCACCATTCTGGTAGAGAGCTATGATCACGTCATTCAGCGCCTTGTTCAGCGGTACCGAACGTCCGAGACTCGCAGCATCGGCGCCCGTGCAACTGATCCAACTGGCGCCCGGTGTTACTCCTGCCTCCTCCAACAACGTGGAGAGGCGTACCCCGGTCCATTCAGAGCAGGAGAGCAGTCCGTGAATCCCTCCAGCACTGTTGTCCGAGGCTGTCGGCGCACTGTTGGCGCCGCTGTTGCCCGAGCACTCCAGGAAATACGCACGGCTGATCTGAGGATACGCCAACAGGTCTTCATAGGAGAATGACAGTGGCTGGCGCACCATACCGTGCAGCACCAGACGGTGCTGGGCTGGATCGATATCGGGAATACCTGAGTGGTGGCGCTCAAAGTGCAGGCTGTTAGGCGTAATGGTGCCCTGTAGAAGGTGCAGAGGCGTTCGTGATGCTCCAGTGCCAGGTGAAATGCTATTGGGCGACGGCGCAATACGGCTAATGGCGTTGGCGAAGTGGGAAGGACTGCCATACCCGGATAGCTCACGGCCAGGAGTTTTCGACCAGGCCGGAATCACCAGCCCTGCGTCAGCAGCAAGCACATTGCCCGCCACCAATGAACCGGCACCTGCCAGGCCGAGCCCCAGCAAATGACGACGATTGATCAGACCATTCCCGGCCACACTGTCAGATTTCAGCTCCTCATGCAGTTGCATACGTTCCACATCGCTCTTGTTATTATCGTTCATAGTTCACTCTCAACAGTCTGGTTCGGTTGCAGGAATTGTCATCCATGAAGATTTACTGTTAATGTTTGCGCTCTTTCCAAAGCTGGACATGCTCAAGAGACTAAATGAAGCATCCTGCAAAAGCCATAGCGCTGACGGCCATGATACTGATTGGCCTGCCAGCAGCCGCCACGGATCCGGCGCCCATCGAAAGGCGCGTCGACATGCTGCGCTGGCAGGAAAGAATCTTCAAGGATTCCACCACCTATCGCAGCGTGATGCTCAATCAGGAGCGTGTGTTGCGCGCAGAGGCTGACAGCAGCGCGAGTGCCCTGTACCAGACCCTCAATATCGACTTGAACGAAACCCCATACCTGCACTGGCGCTGGCGCATCGAGCGCACCTTTGGCCCTGACATTGATGAGCGAAGCCGCAGCGGCGATGATTACGCTGCAAGAGTCTATCTGATCCGTAATGGCGGCCTCGCCTTCTGGCGTAGCAAGGCGATCAATTATGTGTGGTCCAGCGGGAACCCTGTCGGCACTCACTGGGACAATCCCTATGGGGGGCGAAGTGTACAGATGTGGGCAATAAATAGTGGTGATGCACAAGCCGGAGAGTGGATCAGCCATACGCGTGATATCCGCGCGGACTGGTTGCAGGCATTCGGTGAGGAAATTGACAGTCTCGACGGTCTCGCAGTGATGACCGACTCCGACAATATTGGCGTCATGATGCGCGCCTGGTATGCAGACATCCGATTCAGTTCCAGCCCTTAACTCGTAAACTCCAGACCCTTAACCCTCTGGCCCTTGATAGCAACGGCATCAACATTGAGGTCTGGTCAGAAGTTCCCATTTACGCAGGAGATCAGACATGGCAACCATTACATTTCACGGCGCGGCGCAAGAAGTCACGGGTTCCTGTCACCTGCTGGAGTCTCCCGCGATTGGTCGGGTATTACTGGACTGCGGCGTCAGACAGGGAGGCGATGCCATGGAGCGCGTGCAGGAGGAGACTTTCGCATTTGATCCGGCAAGCATAGATGCCGTCATACTTTCCCACGCTCATCTCGACCACTCCGGGATGTTGCCGCTGCTGGTGAATCAGGGCTTCTCCGGCACTATCTATTGCACACAGGCCTCCAAGGGCCTGCTGCGTATTCTGCTGGAGGATGCCTCCGGTCTTTATCACCGCGATCTGGAACACGAGAATCTGCGCCGCCAGCGCAGCGGCCGTCCTGCACTGGTAGAGGAGTACAGCGACCAGGACGTCAAGAATGTCATCAAGCTGTGCAGCACGGCACCATATCACAGCGCCGTGCAGGTAACGGCGGATGCCACGCTGACGTTCCACGATGCAGGACACATTCTCGGTTCAGCGATTGTAGAGTTGTCGCTGAACGAAAAAGGTCAGACACGACGCCTTGTGTTCTCGGGAGATCTCGGCAAGACTGATTCTGTCCTGATGAACGCTCCTGAACAACTGCATAGTGCAGATGTGCTGATGATGGAAGGCACGTATGGTGACCGCGACCACCGTACTTTGGACGACACTGTGGAACAGTTGGAAAAAGTGCTGCACGATACCTGGGAGCGTGGAGGCAATGTATTGATTCCTGCCTTCGCCGTGGGCCGGACCCAGGAGATACTCTTTCACCTTGGGTGTCTGCAACAACAGGGCAGGCTCGACAACTGGCAGGTGTTTCTCGATAGCCCCATGGCGATCGAGGTGACTCAGGTCTATGACCACTGGTTGCATCTGCTGGACGACACCGACGTGCGCTGCCTGACCGATTCTGGAAGAGAGTCACTCGCAGAATTTCTGCCCACCCTGAAGATGTGCCAGAGTTCAGAAGAGTCGATGGCTATCAACAAGATCAAGCAGGGCGCCATCATCATTGCGGGCAGTGGCATGTGCACCGGCGGGCGCATCCGCCATCATTTCAAGCATCGCATCTGGCGCGAAGAGACAACCTTGCTGTTCATCGGATTTCAGGCTCGCGGCACACTGGGCCGGCGCCTCGTCGATGGCGAAAAGAAAATACGCCTGTTTGGTGATGAGTTCGTGGTTAGAGCCAGAATCGAGACAATGGGCGGCTTCTCGGCGCATGCAGGACAAAGTGAACTGATCAATTGGGCAAAAGGATTCAATCCGGCACCCAAACTCGTTCTCGTTCATGGCGAGGCTCAAGCGCTGGAAGCACTTTCGCAGAAACTGTGGACGGAGCACAGCATTCGCAGTGAGATCCCTGCACTCGGACATAGCATCGCCTTCTGATTCACGTCCGGCACAGCCCGTGCAACATAACAAGATCTACAGCAAATGCCTCAGACCATCAGCCAACAACGGGGCCAGATCGATCTGATTACTGATGTCGGGAATGCTGTTGCTGGTAACAACTGTCACTCCCGCTGCCTGCATTTCCGCAAGCGCTCCCTCTGCAAAGATGCCATGCACACCGATGCATATCGGCGCCACCAGTCCGGCTGCCTGCAGGTGTGCTGCAGCCTGCAACATGGTGCGGCCGGTGCTGATGATGTCGTCCACCAGTACGGGTATGCAGGCTGTGTATTGCTCAACATGCGGAAGGGAGATTCGCACATCGCGATCACCGAAGCGCTCTTTCGTCAGCACTTCCCAGGGACAATCCGCCGCCTGTGCCACACGCGCAGCCCACTGCTCGGATTCTTCATCAGGACCAATCACCAGTGGCTTTGTCACATTCTCACGCAACCACTGAGCAATCGGTTGCACGGCGGTCATCGCCAGTGCCGGGATACTGTACACCTCACTCAGTGCATGGATGCGATGCAGGTGCGGATCGACGGTCAACAACCAATCCACCTGCTGGCTGATCAGCCGTGCAAAATAACGGGCACTGATGCCCTCGCCCTCGCGGAAGCGTTTGTCCTGCCGCATATAGGCAAGATAGGGCGCAATCAAGCCAACGCGGCGTACGCCCAGATCGCGCAACGTACTGACGAGTAGCAAAAGCGGCAGCACCTTGTCGTCAGGCTGATGCAACTGACACAGAATTGCCACCTCGGCATTTCTCACATCACTCAATACCCGCACATAACTCTCGCCGTCAGGAAAGCGCCGCAGCTCGATGACTCCAGCCTGGAAATCCGTTCTGGCGAGCAGGCTGGAGCCGAGCGCTTCCTGCCCCGGCATCACAATCAGTATGCGTTTCACACAACTTCCTCCTCGACGCGCAGCACTTCAGGGTGCGCACGATAAAAGTCCAGCGCGTACTCCAACTCTCCCGCCGCCTCTGCATGCAGCGTCATCAGAGGTTGCCCCTTCTCCACTTTATCGCCGAGACGCACATGCAAATCCAGTCCAGCTGCCGGGGCATTGGGCGCGCCAGCAAGGCTCGCCAGTCGCGAGATCACCCTGTTGTTGAACATGGCCACCACGCCTGCACGTTGAGCAACGATGTCGTAACGATGTTGTGCCAATGGCGGCTCTCGTAATCCGCCCTGTGCGTCGCAGATTGCAACAAATTTCTGCCACGCCTGCCCACTCTCCAATGTCCGGGTCGCGAGCGCGAGCCCCTCGCGATGCCCGCACTTTTTCCCCATCTCCAGCAATGTTGCCGCCAGTGTGAGAGCACGCTGACGTAGATCTGTCGGAGCCTTCGGTTTGTTCTGCAATATCGCCAGTATGTCCCGAGCCTCCAACGCAGGGCCCACACCACGTCCGACAGGTTGAGTACCGTCGCTGATGATTGTCTGCACATGCAGGCCCAATGCTGCCGCGGTATCTTTCAGAAGATTGCCGAGCCGCTCCGCCAGCTCGACACTGCGCACCTTGGCTGTAGGTCCAACAGGGATATCGATCAGTACATGGGTGGATCCTGCGGCAATTTTCTTGGAGATCACCGAAGCGACCAGTTGCCCCTCGCTGTCCAGATCCAGCGCACGCTCCACTCGAATGATGATGTCATCGGTCGGACTCAATGACACCGATCCACCCCACGCGAGGCAGGCACCCTGATCGCGCACTACCTTCTGCATCTGTTCGAAACTGAGGATCACATTGGTAAGGGTTTCCATGGTGTCCGCTGTGCCCGCCGGTGAAGTGATGGCACGCGACGACGTCTTGGGCATCAGCAGACCGTTGGCGGCAACGATGGCAACCACGATTGGTGTTGTGCGATTGCCCGGCAGTCCACCGACACAGTGCTTGTCCAGCACCTGCACACCATCGCCCCACGCGAATTTCTGTCCGCATTCCACCATGGCCTGCGTGACGGCAATGGTCTCCTCCAGACTCATCGCATTCGCGGCGCACGACGTCACAAAAGCCGAAAGTTGAATGTCGGAATAGCGTTCCTGGCTGATGTCAGTGATGATTTCCCGCGCAGCTTCCAGCGTGAAGGGTTTGCCATACAGCTTGCCGCGCACATGGCTCATGGATTCCACTGGCGGCGCGTGCTTGAACCGTGCCTTGTCGCCCTCTTTCGCGCCAAGCAGCTTCCAGGCACTGTCACTGAGGGCGGCCTTCTGATGACTGAGGAAGTCCCCGGTCACTATATTCAATGTCGCGATGATGCTGCGCTCCTCGACACAGATTCGCACCCTGCCCTGCGCGTTGAAACCTTCAGAGTGACAAACGTGGCAGTCCTCGCGCATGTAGACGACGGGCTCCTGATGCGTATCGATACCTGCACGCGTCAGATAAAGGAAATTTTCGTCAACCTGCTTCTGCATCATGTGTTTCCGATACCGGATCTGAAGACTGGCATCCGCTCAGAGGCAGCGACGATCTGGCTGGCGTTCTGCCCGTTGGCATACTGCATCCCCGCCACATCCAGTGTGCCACCACGATTCCGATAACCGAGAAAAACGGTGTTGGCAGAACCAGTATCCAATCGCCGCAGCACTCCAGTCATTATCTCTGCATGGGTGTGACAGATGACGAGACGCTGCGCCACTGCCGGAATAATCGCCGCGAGCGCGGCATCATCGTGGACATACGCGGCTTCACGCTCGTCACGAGGAATGCGAAAGCGCCCCGGTTCGATGATCGCCACGACGGAACAGCGTTTACCGCGCTCACGCAGGACATTGGCAGCTTCCAGCGCTGCACTCAACTGATATGAACCCAGTGCCAGCAGTTGCAACTGTGCGCCCTCATCGTGGCTCAACACAATCGCTCCGTCCTGCACCGCCCGCTCTGCCTGACCTGTGCTGCAATACACCGGACCGACGTTCTTGGCTGCCACGACAGTCGCCACCTTGCCACGCTGACCGAACAGTGATTTCACGACAGCAACGGCTGTATTGGCATCGCAGGGAAAATATACAGGCGCCACATCTGCCATCTCTCCAAGCCAGGCCTCGCAGAGCGTCGGGTCCTGATGAGACTGTTCGTTCTTGCCGTTCTCCCAGGTATGGGAGCTTACCAGCACGGGCACCGACAACCACTGCACTGCCCGTCCAGTCTCCAGTGTGTGGCGTGCAAAGATCACTTCCTGACGCATGGCCCCCAGCATCTTCACCGCGAAGGCCTCATAGCTCACAGCGAGGTTGATACCCTGCTTGTTGGCAAGCGCGGCACTGACAACAGCTTCTTCATTGAGTGCGGTGATGACAGAACCATGCAGAGATTCCGCGATGCCCGCCTCTGGGGCAGTCACGCGGTGCTTCAGAAAATCCAGCGTCTTGTTCATGCGATTGCTGCGCATCTCGTCAGGATTACCGACGCGAATGCGGTGTCCTGGATTCGCTTTCGCCAATTCACAAAACCATTCATCGACGGCGGCCATCGGCGCGACGGCAGCACCAACAGCAATGTCATTCGGTGCTGGTAGAACAGGTTCCGCAACATCCAGTTTACGCAAGCAGTGATCTTTTTCCTGCACTCTGTCTTGCGACAGGTGCGTACACAGAGTTGCCACCGATTGCTGTAACTCCGAAGGCGCAACATGCAAGAGTTCGCAACCAGCAATGAATGACTCCCGGCTCTCTGCGTCCAGCGCCGGACTGCCGGGCAAAGGCAGGTTATGAGCGGCATTGGTACCCGCTCCAGGAAAACCGAATCCCTTCACGGTCTCGGCAATGGCATACGGCAGCAACACCGGATAGTGATTGCGTCCTGCCTGAATCGCCGCGTGCTGCTCCTGCAATCGTTCTGCCATGGTCAGAATCGCCCACGCAAACGCCGCTGGATCACGTCCGTCAATGTCGATCGGTTCGAAGCCGTTCAGAGTCAAATGTTCGCGGAACCAGTGCACACCGCCTGACTGCGACATCGTCGTGCGCTGATCGATACGACGACCGTTGGCAATCATCACCGGCATCACCAGGCCGGTATCTTCCCCGCGCCACCAACGAGCGGCCCAGTCGCTGCCCCGCTGCTCCTCGAAGGCGCCATCACTGAGAAAACTCACCAGCTCCTGACCTGGCAGCGGCATATGCACATACTGCAGTCCGGCAAAGCCAAGATAGCCTCCTTCGCTGATGCCTCCTGCGGTAAACACGTTGACATGACTGCCCAGAGGCGCCACGGGACGACCGTCGGCACCGATTTCGTAGCTGTAGAAATCCTGACAAAGGCGACTGAGTCCGGCATCGTTCAATGGATAGTGTGCGTCCTGCTCCGGTTCCAGATTGCGAATCAGCACATTGACCGCATCGATAGCCGCAACGCAGTGGCCCTGTCCCATCAACCATGCCCGCGTCTTGCCAGTCAGTGCATTGGCAAGCAGGTAGCCAACATAGGCCGGCACAATGTTGAGCGCACCGCCGGTATGTCCTTCGGGTACTACCTTGAAATCCTCGGCAGTCATCACGCGGCCATCAAGGTAGACATTCTTCGCATAGGTCATGTGGGCCGTCAGCCACAACCCCATGGAACCAAGTCGGTCCGCAGCGATGAACATGTCCCATGCGTTCGCGGCGCTGCAAATGCCTTTGGCACTCAGATGCGCCACCAACTGATCGACCCGTTCGCAGGTCAACTGGTCATGCTGAATCACACCGCAGCCTGCCAGCCACTGTTCACGTCGATTGTCCATTATTTGTTCTCCTGAACCTGCATTGATTTCTGATACTGACAGATCATCTCTGTCACTTCGTTGACGGGTGTCAACCATATCTGTGCTCGACTGTCGTCATGATGCAACGCCGTCAGTCCCTGCGCAGCGAAATTCCGTGTTGAGTCGAGAGCAATCCCCAACTCCTCAAGACCATCGAGTATACCCGCTCGTACCTGTGGCTGATGTTCTCCAATACCGCCCCCGATACTGATCGCATCCACACCACCAAGCACAGCGATGGCAGCACCGACTGCCTTGCGAATCTGCATGCAGAAGTGGTGCACTGCTGCCTCACTTTCGGCTGTTGCAAGAGCCAGAATTCTGCGCATGTCACCCCCACCGTCAGCCAGCGCTGCAAGCCCGGATTCTTTCGTGAGCAGCGCCGACAATTCGGCAACAGTCATACCCTCATTGCCAAGCAGGTGCAGCAGAATGCCAGGATCAATGCTGCCAGATCTTGTTGCCATCACCACTCCTTCGAGCGGCGTGAATCCCATGGTTGTATCAATAGTCTGATTGTCGCGCCAGGTGGTAACAGAACAGCCACTGCCCAATTGCAGAGTAATCAACCTGCGTGGCATTGGTTGCCCGACAACAGCGTTGCTCTGCTGCACGCTGCGCCACTGACTGCGATGCGCCAATCCATGAAACCCATAGCGGCGCAGAGGCCAAAGTGGCGACAGATCACCGGGCAACGCGTAGCGCGATGCGACGGCGGGCAACCTGGCATAGAGACCCGAATCGAATACGGCAAACTGGGACACCTGCGGACACTGTTGACTGATCGTATCAATCAGGCGCAGTGCCAGATGGTTGTGCAGGGGCGCCAACGCGGCCCAATGGGAAATGCGCGCGAGCAGCGCATCATCCAATCGTTGTGGCTCCTCTTGTACCAGGCCGGCATGCACGATGCGGTGCAGGACAGCCTGCGGGCACTCACGCCTGCTCAGCTCTGTTCGCAGATTGTTGCACAATTCGTCTGCGTTGCCTTCACTGGAAATCTGCCAGCGTAGATCGAAGTTATTGTGCCTCACTTCGCATCCCGCCAACTTGAGCGAGGAACTCCCGGCATTACAGACCAGCACCGATTGCACTGCAGGATTAGATTGCCGATTCACTGCACACTCACCCCATCAGTCACCAGATCGGATGGAAACACCACCACCTCATCGCCAGCCTGCAACCCCTGCAGCACTTCCGCATACTCGGCGCTGCGCTGCCCGGTCTGCACGGCACGCAGCACGGCAGTACCGGCCTCTACAAGAAACACATGCCAGCTCTCATCACGACGAAACAGCGCACTGGTTGGTACGGTCAGCACGGCGGGATTCTCCCAGACCACGATCGCAGCTTCGATCCGATATTCGGCGCCCAATCCAGGATTGGTACCCACCAACTCTCCGATGACATTCACGCGCTGCTCCTCCACACCCAAAGCGGAAAACTTGGTGAACGCTTCAGGTTCAATGTAGTGCACGCGCCCTTCCAGTGTCTGTGCTCCACCCCACCCACTGATCAGCATGCGATCACCCTGGCTGACCTGCACGGCTTCCTGCGTCAACAGGTCCACCACCAACTCCATCGACTCGCCGCGACTGATCTGAAACAGCGGTGTGCCTGCAGCAACTACTCGTTCGCTCTTTTCGAATACCCGGTGTACATAACCATCAGTTGGCGCGAGCACTGGAATCTCTCCTTCCGGACCGCGACCACCGTAGCCAATCAACTGTGACCTGGCACTTTCGACATCTGCCCGTGCTGCTGCCAGACCTGCCTCGGCGGCAACAAGACGCACCTGTGCGGCATCGGCGGCCTGACGATAGGCATCGCGCTCTTCCTGTCCGATCATGCGTGAACCAAACAACTGCTCCCGACGTTGAGATTCCTGCTGTGCGCGTTGCAGAACAATGTCGGCCTCACTCAGTGTCGCCTGCGCTGCAGCCACTCTCGCCTCCGCAGCCGCGAGAGCCGCACGCAGCACTGCCTCCGTGCGTTGATTCTCGGGAGCCACAGCGATACTGGCGATGATCTGACCATTGATGACCCGATCTCCTTCGATCAACGTGGTACGCAGCAACTGCCCACTCACCGGCGCAGCAACGGTAAATGGTTCGCGAGCGCGCGTACGCCCTTGTTCCTGCACTGAGACAATCAGTTCACGCTGCTCCACCAGTGCCGTCTCCACGCTCACGGGCTGTGGCCGCGACGACCACACGATCATCACACCCACACCAACGATCACGAGCAGTGTCAGCAGCCAGCGCTTGCTGTTGCCGCCAGGTTCTGCGGAATTGTGTGCCATTTCTGTTGCTCCTTACTCGCGTGTCTTCAACACGCTGATCAGATCCAGGGAGTCAAGTCTGCGTCGCACCGCGAGCCCACTGGCGACAGCGGCAAGTATGGTGACAAGCGCCGACAGCATGTACGTGCGGGGCGCCACCACGTACGGAATTCGGAATGTATCGGTCTGCAGTCCCTGCACCATCATCCACGCCAGACCATAACCAATCACCCAGCCAAGAGGAATCGCCAGCATCGTGATGATACCCTGCTCTCCCAGCAGCAACACAGCCACCTCGCGGCGATGAAAACCCATCACGCGCAGGCTCGCCAGTTCGCGACCGCGCTCGGACAACGCAATGCGCGCGCCGTTGTATACCACTCCCACCGCGATGACGCTGGCAAAGCCCACAAGAAAACCGACCGAGATGAAGATATTCTGCGCCATCTGCTGTTCGAATGACGCCAGCATGGAGGCAGGCGATGCGACTCCGGCCACAGCAGGAATCTGCTTCAGTTCGAGATTCAGCGCGCTGCGCTCAGACTCTGTCACTGACAAATACGCACCGGATATCACGTCATGCTCACCTGTAAGCCGATGCAGTGCATCGATATTCATGTAGGCAGACACACCAAGAAAATCCTCGACAATGCCCGCAATCCGCACAGATGTAATCTGGCGCCTTCCTTCCAGCATCTCCACGACCACAGTGTCCCCAGTAGTCACGCGCAGACGATCGGCGAGGACACGGCTGAGTACCAGTCCATCCGCAGGCAGGGGCTGCACCCCGCCCGTGGCCGTGATGATGCGTCGCAATTGTCCATCCGCTTCCATGCCCTGAATGGCTGTTTCGCGACTCCAGTGCCCAAAGCGCAGACGGGCCGGTGCCATGCGATAAGTCTCGACACGTGTCACTCCTTCAAGCCGCGCCAGATCATGTCGCACACCGCCGGAGAGGTTTTGCAGAAAGGAGACCGTGATGTCCTCGCGCTGAATCTGCCGAAACTGCAGATCAATCAGATGATTCACACCATCGAACATGAACGTGCCAATCACCAGAATGGCCACCGAAAACGCGACCCCCAGCGAAGACAGAAATGCCTGCAGTGGTTTGCGCTCCACGTTGCGCAGGATCATGCGTCCCGAGGCGGGCAGGAGTTTGCCAATACCAAGCTGCTCCAGCAATCCGGGTTCGAAGCGTGCCGGTGGTTCCGCTCGCATGGCCTCCGCTGGTGGCAGGCTCGCAGCCTTGCGCACAGCGCCAAGTGCCCCTGAAAAAGCTCCGGAAACACTCACCAGCAAAGCGACCAGCAACAAACCGGGGCTGAGGCTGTACTCCAGATCGGGAAGATCAAAGTATTGTCGGTAAACGCCGATGTAGGCATCACCGAGCATGATGCCGCCCACCGTGCCAATGGTGGCGCCGACAAAAACGGCCACTACTGCAAACATCAGGAAGTGGCGCCCCACCTCCCAATCGTGATAACCAAAGGCCTTGAGTACCGCAATTTCGCCGCGCTGCGTGGCGATCAGGCGCCCCAGCACCAGATGCAGAAGGAACACCGCCACGCCGAGAAACACCGCAGGCATCGCTGTGCCCATGACGCGGTTCTGATCCAGTTCGCCCTGCAGCATCACATGAGAGGCCTGATCGCGGCGCGCGTATGCCCCGAAACCACCATAGGGAGCCAGCAATCTATTGAGCGCATCGATCACGGCCAGTTCATTGGCGCCGGGAGAGAGTTTGATGAAAGCCTCGTTGAAAGCCCCATCCATATCATACGCCGGACCAAGCGCACGGCGCCCCATCCACAGCACACCATAACGGTCATCCTCCGGCAGCAGCGAACCGGGAGGCACGGCATAGGTGTGTTCCGGCGAGATCGCGATACCGACAATATCCAGCTCGCGCGAACGTCCGTTGATGATGGCACGAATGGTGTCACCCGGATTCAGGCCTCTGGCGTTGGCAAATTTCTCACTGAGAATCACCTCATCCGGGGCACCGGGTTCGACATAGCGTCCGCGCTTGACGAGGATATCATTGAGCACCGGACGCCCGGTTTCGGGGATAGACACAAAGCGCCCTTGGGCAGGCGCATCCAGACCTTCAAGATCAAGCGTTGCCAGAAGCCCCACTCGCGTATCGGCCAATGCGACACCTGGAATCGCCTCGATCTGTTCACGTAACGACTCGGGAGCGCGGCGCAACGAGGTCCACACATCGGCGAAACGCATATCGGTGTAGTAACGCTGCTGCGCACCGATAAGAGACTCGTAGCTCCCGCGCATGGTCACTACGGTCATGATGCCGGTCGCAACGACAAGGGCAATGGAAAGCATCTGACCCTTCAGATGCCAGCACTCGCGCAGCAGTTTGCGATTTAGCGGGCGCAGTGCCAGACTCGCCGTCAGGCGTTCGAAAGCATGGCCTGACCGTCGCGGCCCTACCACTGCACATCCTCCACGTTCGCACGCTGAGTATTGTGATGCCGCTCCACGATTTCTCCACTACTCATGCGCACCACAGTGTCGCCGATCTCACCGATGGCTGCGTTGTGCGTGATGATCGCTGTGGTAGTACCCGTCTCGCGATTGACGCGATCCAGTACGGAGAGAACCAGGCGCCCGGTACTGGCATCCAATGCGCCCGTCGGCTCATCGCAGAGCAGGATGTGCGGGCGCTTGGCAACGGCACGGGCAATGGCCACACGCTGCTGCTCGCCTCCGGAAAGCTGGGCAGGGAAGTGATGCATACGCGGCCCCAGTCCGACCAACTCCAGCGCCTCTTCCGGACTCATGGGCGAGCGGGCAATATCCGTCACAAGGGCAACATTCTCGCGGGCCGTCAGACTGGGAATGAGGTTGTAGAACTGAAACACGAAACCGACATGCTCGCGGCGATAGTTGGTCAGCTCGGTCTGGCTGGCCCGGCTCAATTCCTGCTCGCGGCCCTGTTGCTGGAAAAACAATGATCCACTCGACGCGACATCCAGACCACCGAGGATATTGAGTAATGTGGACTTGCCACTGCCGGATGCACCCAACAACACGAGCAGTTCCCCTTCGTAAAGATCGAGATCGACGTCCTTGAGCGCATGCACACTGACCTCGCCCATCTCGTAGACCTTGCAGAGTTTGCTTGCGCGCAGCACCACAGGACGCCTGGTGGCTGTGTTGGCTATCGTCATTGAATATCCCTGCGCCACATCCTCTTCCTGTCTGATCGCTGCTTTCGAATTGGTGAACGGATATTACTCCTGTTGTTCACGCTCTGTTAACAGCTGACGATTTGACACAATTGCTTGCCAGAATTTTCTATCCGAATCCGAAAGACCGGCGCTATCATGCCCGCACAAAACAATGCGCGCATACATGGCAGCGCCCGTTGCACTCGATACCTCGACTGGAGAGTCCCATGACTGCAGTAATCACGATCCACACAAGCAAACCTGGGCGGACAGGCCTCACAGCACTGATCTGTCTTGCGCTGCTCACTGCCTGCACGCCTACCGGGAGCACTGGGACCACTGCTTCTACCAACATCGGCGCTCCGATCATCGGCACTAATGAGCCGCCACCCACAGCCTCCAACACAGAAGTACCACCCCCGTATGCGCTGTCATTCGAACCCATGCCAGTCTCTGCGCCACCGCAACTGGTGGCAGAAGCCGCGGCAATCACGCAGCGTTTCGTGGGCACTCTGCTCCCTACTCTGCAGCTGGCGATCGCCAGCGGCGGCCCGGTACACGCCATTGAAGTCTGCGCAGTGCAGGCCCCTCAGATCGCGCAACAGCTTAGTGAAGATACCGGCTGGAACGTACGTCGCGTCAGCCTCAAGACACGTAACAGCAGCGCTGCCACTCCGGATGCCTGGGAAGTCATGGCTCTGAACATGTTTGACGAGCGTCAGCGCGGCGGTCAGGCGGGGGCGGACATCAATGTGGCCGAGATCGTCGGCAGGGAGTTTCGTTATATGCAGGCTCAACCTGCCGCACCGCTGTGCCTGACCTGCCACGGCAATGACATTGCGCCAGATGTGCGCAGCGTGCTTGAACAGAGATACCCGGACGATATGGCAACAGGCTATTTCAACGGTCAGATTCGCGGCGCAATCACTCTACGCAAGGACATCTGACCGCTGCAGGCCAGCCTACACGCGCACGGTATACACATCGCAGTGAATGCCGTGCAGCACACTGTTTGCGGTAGAGCCCAGTACTGCCGCCTTGATTGCTCCCTGACCGTGACTGCCTATTACTACCAGATCAGCATTGAGGCTGGTCGCCAGACGCTTGATTTCATCTGCGGCCTTGCCCCTCAGAAAGTGCACGTTTGCAGCCGCAACCTCAGGGAACCCTTCTTTCAACATCGCACGGGTACTGCTGGCGATTTGCTCCTGAAAATCCCGTTGCGCTTTCTCGAAGTCCCCCATGTTCAACTCGTAGGTATAATTGCCGACGAGCGTTTCATACACCAGCACAACATGCAGGGTGGCAGCGCTGCCCTTGACCAGATCCCGAGCCTTGCCAAGAATTTTCTTTGACTCACCAGACCCATCAATAGCAACCAGTACGTTCTTGTAGTGACTCATCACGCATCTCCTTGATTCGTTATCCAGTAGTTTTCCGTTCGCGAACGACCTCACAGCTCGCCCGCACCACCCGATCATAGGCCGCGCCGGGAAGAGTCACAACCCATGACAAAGCTGATGCGAATATCTTTGACCTGGCGCAAACAAGAGGGCCTGTGCAGAATTTCTGCACAGGCCCTGAAAAAGTGAGACGAAAGCGGAACAATCAAAGAATGTAGAGAGTAGCCAACAAACCTGTAATGGACATGGTGATGGTATATGGCAACGCCAACACCACCATGCGCCCGTAGGACAGGCGAATCAACGGAGCCAGTGCCGAAGTCAGCAGGAACAGGAAAGCAGCCTGGCCGTTGGGTGTTGCCACAGAAGGAATGTTGGTGCCGGTATTGATCGCCACCGCCAGCAGATCGAACTGGTCGCGGGAGATGCGGCCAGCCTCGAATGCAGACTGCACCTCGGTGATGTACACCGTGGCAACAAAGACGTTATCAGACACCATCGACAACATGCCGTTGGCGATATAGAAGGCTGACAACTGTGCATGACCTTCAAGCGCCAGTACAAAATTCACTACCGGAGTAAACAGGTGCAGTTCGTGAATCACCGCCACCACGGCAAAGAACACTACCAGCAGCGACGTGAATGGCAGGGCTTCCTGAAAGGCATGCCCCAGACGATGTTCATCGGTAATTCCTGTGAACGCTGTTGCCAGCACGATGACTGCCAGACCGATGATGCCCACTTCTGCGAGATGCAGTGCCAGACAGATCACCAGGAACACCGCCACCAGAGCCTGAATCCACAGTTTCAGTATGTCACCCTTGGTCAGCATGGCAGTCTGTTCGGCGTCATACTTCTCCAGAATGGAGCGCACGCTGTCCGGTAACCTGGTGCCATAACCCGCGATCCCGAACTTTTCCACCAGAATTGTCGTCAGCAGGCCTGCCACCAGCACCGGCATTGACACAGGCGCAACTCGCAGGAAGAACTCAACGAAGTCCCACTCCATGATATGACCAATGAGCAGGTTCTGCGGTTCACCCACAATGGTACAGACTCCCCCCAGTGCCGTACCGATGGCGGCATGCATCATGATGTTGCGCAAAAATGCACGGAACTGTTCAAGATCGGCCCGACTGTGCTCTTTCACACTGCCATCATCGGACACATCGCTCGTAGCATCGTGTTGCAGACCCGACGCTACTCTGTGGTAAACGGAGTAGAAACCAGATGCCACTGCAATCACCACGGCCGTGACTGTCAACGCATCCAGGAAGGCAGACAGCACTGCCGCCAGGAAGGCAAACATCAAGGACAGCGCCACTTTGGACCGTACCTGAATCAGAATTTTGGTAAACGTGAACAACAGCATCTCTTTCAAAAAGGAGATACCCGCCACCATGAAGATAAGCAGAAGGATGACGGGAAAATTGGTCAACGCTTCTTCATAGACCGTCTCGGGGGAAGCCATGCCAATGACAACCGCTTCAAATGCCAGCAAGCCGCCTGGCTGCAGTGGATAGCACTTGAGTGCCATGGCGAGTGTGAAGATGAACTCTGCGATCAATACCCAGCCCGCGATGAAAGGATCTACGAGAAAAAACAGAAGGGGGTTGAGAACAAGAAATCCGACAATTGTCAGTTTGTACCAATCTGGAGAACTGCCCAGAAAACTCTTTAGAAACGCCTGGCCATACGTAGTACTCATAGATGATTACCTTTGCATAACTTTTTGTGGTGGAAACGGCTCCCGAACATCAATCCCCCCGGATTTTCATCCCTGACGCACGCAGGGGCCGAAGCCGATCTGCATGTGCAAACCTTCTTCGGCCCCTGATTTCAAGCAAAAAATCGCAGTTCGGAACATAACGGGCCCGTACAGTCAGACTGCACGGGCCCATTTCATGTCACAACTTTGCGGCGCCTTTCGTGGCGCTCACGACGGTGCCTATAGTAGATACATCGTTGCCAGCAATCCAGTGATGGACAAGGTAAATGTATAAGGAAGAGCCAGCACCACCATGCGCCCATAAGACAGACGGATCAGCGGAGCAAGTGCTGATGTGAGCAGGAACAGGAATGCAGCCTGGCCATTAGGTGTAGCCACTGACGGCACGTTGGTGCCGGTGTTGATCGCCACGGCGAGCAGCTCGAACTGCTCACGGCTGATGCGTCCTGCCTCGAACGCCTGCGCCACTTCGGAGATATAAACGGTCGCAACAAATACGTTATCTGACACCATCGACAGAACACCGTTGGCAATATAGAAGGCAGACAGTTGTGTGCTGCTGTTCTCGATTGCCAGCACGTAGTCGATCACTGGTGTGAACAGGTGAAGTTCATGGATCACGCCAACCACTGCAAAAAAGACTACCAACAGAGCGGTGAACGGCATGGCCTCCTGGAAGGCATGACCCAGACGGTGCTCATCGGTGATGCCGTTGAAGGCAGTGGCCAATACGATGACGGCCAGTCCGATGATACCGACTTCAGCCAGGTGCAGCGCCAGACAGACAACGAGGAACATGGCTACGGCAGCCTGCACCCAGATTTGCAGAATGTCCGACTTGGTCATCTTGGCGCTTTGCTCTGCATCGAACTTCTCCAGAATGCTGCGGACATTCTCTGGCAGTGTGACGCCATAACCCGAAATCTTGAACTTCTCGACCAGCGCCGTCGTTATCAAACCCACTATCAACACAGGGATGGAGACAGGTGCAACACGCAGATAGAACTCTATGAAATCCCAGCCCATGATGCTGCCGATCAACAGATTCTGAGGCTCTCCCACGATGGTGCTGACGCCCCCCAGCGCCGTTCCGATCGCAGCGTGCATCATGATGTTGCGCAGGAATGCACGGAACTGTTCAAGGTCGGCACGGCTGTGCTCCTTGACAGTGCCATCGTCGGTGACGTCGTGACTCTGATCGTGATGCAGACCTGACGCTACCCGGTGATAGACCGCAAAGAAACCCGATGCTACTGCTATCACTACCGCCGTCACCGTCAACGCATCAAGGAATGCAGACAGTACAGCCGACACAAATGCAAACAACAGTGATAACCATAACTTTGAGCGAACTCGCAGCAGGATTTTTGTAAAAGTGAACAACAGCATCTCTTTAAGGAAAGAGATACCTGCCACCATGAATATCAACAGCAGAATAACCGGGAAATTTGTGAGCGCTTCAGCATAGACGGTCTCGGGCGACGCCATACCTATAGCAATAGCCTCGAAGGCCAGCAATCCACCCGCCTGCAGTGGGTAGCATTTCAAGGCCATCGCCAGCGTAAAAATGAACTCGAGAATCAAAACCCAGCCAGCAACGAACGGATCGATCAGGAAAAAAAGCAGAGGGTTGAGAATCAGAAAGCCGACAATTGTCAGTTTGTACCAATCGGGTGATTGACCCAGGAAGCTCTTCAAGAACGCCTGACCGTATGTAGAAGTCATGTTATTTCCTTTCTATCTCTTGAGGGGTAGTTCTGAATTCAACAGCGACATCGACCATGTGGCGAATGTGCATCTATGGAACCGTGTGTTTTTTCAACATCTCCAATGCAGGGAATACCCTGTCCAGCCCCGAGACCGAACTCTAAGATGCTGATTATTAAGCTGTATTTACGAAGAAATGACCTTCGAGAGAATACTACTTCGGTCGGCATCATATTAGAATTTCGAAGATGATTGCCAATGTTTTTCGCTGTTAAGGGCAAATATTCACAGATTGGCACATTTTTTAACAATCTGCCGGTTCTCTGTTGCACCAACTAATACTCTGAAATTATTGAAAAACTTATTTCTGTGGAATTTTTGCGCAGGCAATCGCCACGGGCCAGGGTTATGGCCCATCACGATCCATTGACCGGACTGCACAATCGCACGGGACTCGGGTATCGACTGGAGCAGATGCGGCACCGCCGGGGCGGCGGATTGAGCGATGAGTTTCTGCAGGCGTGTGGTGGCGTGAATCCGATTGCTGATGCGGCTACCAGAACCTTGCATGGCTCAGGGCATGCGCGCAGCGCGTACTTCGACCTCCACCAGCCAGCCCTCGCGGACCAGACCTGCGATCTGCACGAATGTTCTGACCGGCTTGGTTGGGTTGGATTCCACACCGAAGAACTGCTGGTAACCGGCGTTGAATCCCGCAAAATCCAGCACACCATCAGGACCTGCCACGGCGAAAACCCGCACCTGCACGATGTCGGACATGGACCAGCCCACAGCCTCCATCTTGGTCTTGAAACCGTTGAAGATATCGATGGTCTGTGCCTGCATATCGCCCCAGGTACCATCGGCGTTCGGCGATGCGCCCGCGCCGCTCAGGTAGAGCGTCTCAGCACCAGAAGGGATGTATATAGAAGTGTAGAGATTAGTGCTCTCACCTGTGCGGATAATCTCCGGTGCCGCCACAGGAGCTTCTGCGGCCGCAACAACGGTCTGGGTTTCCTCTGCACAACCGGCTGTCAGCAACACGCCTGGAATGAGCAGTGAAAGCACCGCACGTTTGAAAAATCTGTTATGAATTGCCTGCATGGAGTGATCCTCGTTTTATTGAGCAAGTATGGTGTTATCGAGCAAGAGTGTTGATGTAGCTGACTACGTCCGTGATGGCTTTCTCGTCCGCAAGCATGCGCGCGAAGGCCATCATTTGCGAACCCTGACTGTCTTGTGCGTGAGCACCGCGATACCCCGCCTTGAAGTTGGTTAACTGTGTCACCAGGTACCAATCGTTCTGTCCTGCGAGTGCCGGAGCTCCGAGTGCTTCGCTGCCCTCTGCAGAATTGCCGTGGCAAGTTGCACAGCTCCGATAGAGTGCAGCACCCGCAGCCGCATCGCCCTCTATCGTGAGCTCGGCAGGCACATACGGCCAACTGCCGACCCACGCCACGACTTCGGCTATGCCTTCGTCAGTCAACAACGTGGCCATGGGCTGCATCTCAGAGCCTTGGAAATCTGCGGGATGAGTGCCGCGAATGCCGTCGCGGAATATCTCCAACTGTCGCTTCAGGTACCAGGGCTCCATCCCGGCCAAACGAGGAGCCTGAACGCCCTCATTTCCCACGCCATCGGCACCGTGGCAAGTCTGGCAGTAGAGGTCGTTATAATAGGCCTCGCCTTCCAACTGCGCTCGCGCCTGCAATGGGAGGCATATGAGTAATGCCACTGCGATCCGGAAAATGCACTTGCTCATGACACCTGACTCCGCTTTGACACCTGATTTCTCCGTTAATGGTCGTGCTGTTCGTGAAGATCGAAAGCTCATCATGGTCAGGCTCCACTCTCTGCACGCAAACGCTGGTTGAGATCATTGAGTGCCCAGTGTGCGGAGAGGATTGCACTCTCCTGCCACGCGCCGTGGTAACTCACCTGATCGCCGATGAAGTAATGGCGACCATTGACGGGCTGCTGCAGCGTGTCGAACAACGCCTCCTCCTCATGCGTCCAGCCGCCAGGACTGCGCTGCCAGCGCGCTGAACAGCCAAGCATGTGATTGATTCGGTGCCACGCAATGGTGATGGGTTTCTCCACCAACTGACGATAATCCGGATGCAGTTTTTCCCCCTGCGCCAACAATGCTTCGACACGCTCTGCCTGCTGCATCTTGGTGAAGTGCATGCCGCCGCCAAAGTTGTAGGCGGCAAGAATCACACCCTTTGCCTTGTGAATGCCGTGGGACGGATACCATATCTGACCGATCGGAGCGTTCACCCAACTGATGCCGCCGTAGATTTCGTCCTTCTCCCAGAATCGCTCCTTGGCCTGGAACGCAGCCTTGTATGCTTCGCCGCGGCGGATGTACTTCATTGCGTGCAGATAGTCGGTCGGAAAATTGTGAGGAATGCCCGTCATCAGATGTGCGGGTATACAGTTGAAACAGTAGTCAACGGACAACGTTTCGCGCTTGCTGTTGTGATCGAAGGCGACATCCACACCATCGTCCTTTATCTGCATGCCAGCGACCTGCGCCTGATAGATCACCTTGTCACCCAGTGCGCGCGTAAAGCCCTTGATGATCATGTCCATGCCGCCCACCGGTTGCATGAGCAGTGGGCCAGTCTCGCCTTCATTTGCCGTCAGCATCGTTCCGAGATAGCGGGTCTTCATCACATCCTTGAAGGCGATCATCTCCTTCAGGACGCCGTGGTCCAGGAAGCCTCCGCTGGCATAGCCTGCGCGCGAGCTGCCTTTGTAGAGCCGGTCTTCATCCAGATCACCGAAGGTCCTGATGAGACGCATGATGATCTCCGATTCCGCTTCCGAAAAGGGCTCATTCAGCTGCGCTTGAGTGAAGGATTTGGCGAACAGTTCAGCGAGGAAGCCACGCACGTTGGTGGAGAGGTCACCATTGCGGATCGGTTTGCCACCGAGGATGGCATCGTCCTGCACATAGGCAGTCTTGCTCTCGTTGATGAAGACTTCCAGCTCTACACCCAGCTCCTTGCAGTAGTGCAGGAGATTGCGGTGGGTACTGGGGATACGCGCTGCGCCCGCGTTGAAATACATATGGGGCTCGTTGTCCCATTCACAGACCTGGCGATTGCCAATCTCGTCAACAGTATCACCGGAGCGCACTGTCAAGATGCGCCCACCCGCACGGTTGGAGGCTTCCAGCACAGTACACTCGTATCCGGCCTTGGTCAGCTCCCAGGCAACAGTCAAACCGGAAATGCCGGCGCCGAGAATCGCCACTCGCCCTTTTCCCGGTGCAGGTGCTGCGAACACCGGCGCTGAGACCGCGGCTGCCGCAGGCATGAGACTGAGTGCCGACCCCAGGCGGATCAGTGCGCCGGTGCCAAAGGTGGCTCCCAGCAAATTCATGAATTCTCGCCGACTGACAGGTTCCGACATCACGCTACTCCTCTGGTTGGATTGTCCTCGGAAGGACGGTTCTCGCCAGTCAGATGCATTAGTCATGCCGGAGTATCGATTTCCCTTCTGCAGCGTTTCAATCAGACTTGTTCTTTGTATCTGAGCTGTGCTGCAGCACCAGAAAGAATTCCTTTGAAAACAGTGAGGAAATCCCAAGTACCTCCTGCTTCGTACCTGCCCATCCTCGACGGATACCACGGCAGGAGCACTCAGGCTCATTACCTGATTCTCGCCGCCTTGAAAGGACGAGCGGTGAACCAAAACGGAGCAGGTGCACCTGAAAGCCGGATCGGAAACTTGAATTTGGTGCGTATCAGAATAGTTGCCCTGGGCGATAAGCCACGCACTACTCCAACCAGACGGGCATGGTCATGGCACCATTGCCCGCAGAGTCCCATGCAGCAAACCTCACCCATGCCTGCCCTCCCGCATTGAAGGGTATCTCGAAGGTGTGACTGCCGAATGCAGGCAGGTGCGTCGCCGAGATGACGACGCTGATGGTCTGCAGACCGTCTCCGTACACGACCTCCACGAAGTCCAGCGGGAAAGTCCACTCCACGTCTGCAAGCAGCACTCGCTCATCACCACTGCCGATATACTCATGGGAGGAAATCAACACTTCACCGGAAGTCACGAAATAGTCGCCACTCTTGAGCACATCAATGATGGGGGAATAGTCGTTTCCCACAGGCAACTCGTCCAACTTCAGATATGTCACCGGACCGTTGGCATAAATATCATCACCTGGCGCCTTGAAGTAAGTCTCTGTGATCGCTATCAGGGATTTCGGTTGCAGGCCGGTGCCCACGAGCCAGTTGTTCATGTCATCCAGCAAAGGAATCACGCGAAAATCCGACAGACGTTTCTCCGACAGATCGGAACCCATTCCCCAGCGCCATCCCGCACCGCGATAGCTGTCGTGAAGAAACTGCGGAGAGTTTGCGACAGCATCAGGATAGCCGGTGGAACCCTTCGTGCGCGGATGCGGCATGTAGATCAGCATGTTTTCCGCCTCGACCATCGCCATGATGTCCTCGGCACTGCCGATATTGTACATTTTCCCGTACTCGGAATGCTCTGTGACCAGTGGAGTGCCAGGTGCCCTCTCATCGACGTAGTAGACGGGATGGGAGAACAGCAGATCCCAATGACCACCAAGAATGTTGCTGTTCTCCATCTGCGGCCACACCATGAAGTCAGCGTCAGAATGGCGTATGGCACCTTCAAACAACCAGTGCAATTCCTGCAACTGAGTCTCTTCGCGAGGACGATCCACTGGCCCCGCAATATCGATGCCCGCCGAGCGTATGACTTCGAAGTCACGCAGTCGTGTGTCGATGCTGCCGCTGTCTATCAGGTTGCGGCCCATGTCGGTGTGATAGTGACTGCCCATCACCTTGTAACCGTTCAGTGCCTTGTAGACATCGTTGTGGGTGAAGGCCAGAGCCTGCTGAAACGTGTCGTCGCCGTCAGACAACGACGGATAAAAGTAACCCACCATCTGCTGTTGCGATCCGGGCGGTGCGCTGTAAAGCGACCAGTTCGCCATGTAACGCTCGACGACTTCCTGCTCGCCCTGGCGGATGCCGATGCTGAAAGAATCGTCGCTGTCCTTGCGGTACCAGTTGTAGCCGACATTGATCTCGACTTCGCGCGCCCAGAAGAACGTGTGAGGCGGTGGAAAAGCGGCTATGGATGCACCGTTGGTGGTTGCTACAAGCAAGCGGTTGGCCGCCGTTACCGGCACCCCGTTTTCGTTTGCGGGACCAGCCAGCGCGAACGACTGCTGCTGGTAGCCGGTATCGCGCCAGGCTACCGAGGCAGTGACATCCAGATCAAGTCCGGAGAGACCCACATCGTATTTGTAGGCCACCGATGGCAGTTGCGTCGCTGCCAATACCTCGGTACGAATGAGGTTGGTGCCAACGTATACAGTCAACGTCAATTCACCGCTGAAGGAGCCAAGCGTCACACCAGGAAAACGTACCTCCACACGCGCACCATCCGAGATCACAATGCAGTCGTTAACGTTGTAGCGGATACTGTTGCGGCGAATTTCATCGGAAGAACGCGGCAAACCTGGTTGCTGTGCAACCCCATCCAGTGGTGGTGGATTGCCCGTGCCCTGCTGCTCACGCAGATCCAGGGGGGCATCCCAGAACACATCCCACTTGTAGCGATCCACCACCTCCTGCGTCAGTTCGATGCCGAGCGCCCGCAGCGGTACCAGTTGCTGATTGCTGATGCGGCGAAAGCCTTCAACGATATCGAATTCGATGCGGGCGTCGGTGAGCACGGTGCGCCAAGGAATGTCATCATCACGCATTTGCAGTGAACGAATAACAGGTTCGCCATCGACAATCGTGAGTTGCAATTGTAATTGTTCATCACCCGTCCCTCTCCACCTCAACAGCGGACCAGCAGTATTGCTCGTGACTTCTATACCGGAAGTGGATTGGTATGCGTCAAGGTTGCAACTGATGGCCTGGCTCTGCGCCTGCGACTCGTGGGCGAACGTACATAGCGACATGCCAAGGGCAATGAAAATGGAGAACTTCATGAACAGGCTCCCGGTACTGCCCGATCATGGAGGGCAACCGTTATTGAATTATTGTTGGGCGGAGGCTCTTTTTATCGAGGATAGGAGCTAATGGGGGGCATGTCCATCACCGTTTCGTACCGCCACCACCCACAAGGCAGCTACAACAAGCACATTGCAGAACGCCAATATTCCGATGATGGTCAGAACGGCATCGGGGCTGTGCCGTATCAGAAACCATGCGGCCAGTACGGGCGCGAGTGCCTGGGCAAGCAAGGCTGGCCGCGCCAGCCTTCCCATTACGATGGCATAGCGATCCGGCCCGAACAAGGCAAGAGGCACTGTGCCCCGCGCAATCGAGAATATGCCATTGCCTGCTCCGTAGAGCACCAGCGCCACACCGATCACTGCGAATCCTGCAGCCAGCATCACCAACCCGCTGGCGATCAACACGATGGCCGCCGTGAGTGTCCACAAAGGGTGATGCCTGCCTCTGTTGGACATCTCGATGATGCGCCCCGCCACCTGCGCCGGACCAATGAGCGTGCCCAGCAGCACTGCACTCTCCAGTGTCACGCCCTGAGCCTGAAGCAACACGAGCAGATGAATGGTGAGAATCGAGAAGGTCGTACCCGCAGTCATGAAGGCCAGGATCAGCAACAGGAATTGTCTGTGTTCTGTCTTGCTTAACGGCGCATCGGAAGCAATTGGAATTGCCTCGCTTGCCACAGCAGTCTTCCGGGGCCGGGGAATCAGCGTCAGCACCAGCGGCAGACACAACAGCATTTGAATTCCCGCATACGCGAAGCAGGCGCCACGCCACCCCACCTGGTCCACCAGCCACGCAGTAAGTGGCCAACTGACTGTACTGGCGAAGCCACCCCACAAAGTGAGCGCCGTGATGGCAGTGCGGGCGCGCGTGCGGTAGATCTGCCCCAACGTGGAGAATGCCGCGTCGTAGAGGCCGGACCCCATGCCCAACCCGATGATGAGCCAGCCAGCGATGAACACCGGCAGTGACTGTGCGAACCCTGCCACGACCAGTCCAAGTGCGAGAAGCGGACAGGAAAGTGCCAGGACGAATCTTCCACCCTTCTTGTCGATGGCGACGCCCACTCTGGGTGACACCATGCCGGCAACCAGCAGTCCGGCGGAGAGCGAACCGATGATCCACGGCAGTGGCCAGCCTGTGTCATTAGTGATCGGTCCCGCGATGATAGTGAGCAGATAGAAGGATCCACCCCAGGCAAAAATCTGCATGATGCCGAGGGCCGAAACGACGAGCCAGCGAGGACGTGTACCTGGCTCGGGTTCGCTGTCGGGAGTGGAAGTCTGTTCGCTCAAAGGGCCGCCGTGAGGGATACGCGTTTGCTGAGTTGTTCTGCCGATTCCTTGCGTTCGCTGTAACGATCCACCAGATAGTCGGAGACATCCCGGGTGAGCAGCGTGAACTTGATCAGTTCCTCCATCACGTCCACCACGCGATCATAATACGGCGATGGTTTCATGCGCCCCTCCTCGTCGAATTCCTGAAACGCCTTGGCCACAGAAGACTGGTTAGGGATCGTGATCATGCGCATCCAGCGTCCAAGCACACGCAATTGATTCACCGAGTTGAAACTTTGCGAACCACCGCATACCTGCATGACGGCGAGAGTACGTCCCTGGGTCGGACGTACAGCGCCAAGGGCCAGCGGCACCCAGTCGATCTGCGCCTTGAATACAGCACTCATGGAGCCGTGGCGTTCAGGGCTTGTCCACACCTGCCCTTCGGACCACAGCATCAGCTCGCGCAGCTCCTGCACCTTCGGATGATCGATAGCGGTGGCATCGGGCAACGGCAAACCGGTTGGATCGAAGACACGTGTCTCGGCACCCATGTGTTGCAACAAGCGCTCGGCTTCGAGTGTGAGCAGGCGGCTATAGGAGCGTTCGCGCAGAGAACCGTAAAGCAGCAGAATGCGCGGCGGATGCTTGGACTTCCCTCCGGCAAGTCTCTCCTGCTGCGGAATTTCCAACAGTGCGGCAACGATATTTGGCAGGTTGGACAGCATCACTAATGTTCCTTCAGTACACAAAGGGGTGCGCGTTCGCACTACCCTTGCAGCAATTGTGGGTGAGAAATTCGACGAGACCGTTGAGAGCTGAAAAGGACACACTGTAGATGATGGAGCGTCCGTCACGCCGAGATTCCAGCAGTCCCGCATGCTCCAGATGACTCAGATGAAAGGACATGCGCGATGAACTGGCGCCAATCTGCTCGGCGATGGCACCCGCGGACAGTCCTGATGATCCGGCCGTGACCAGTAACCGCACGATGCGCAGGCGGGTCTCCTGGGAGAGGGCAGAGAAGCCTTTGAGGGCCTGGGGTTCGGTGAGTTTCATTATTTTATTTCAATATCTCAATAGATGTTGAAATATGCTATGCCTGTCAACGGGTTTCTGCAAGCTCATTTTTCAAATGGATAATCGGTGTGCGAATCTGACGCTTTCAGCCTTGTCCTGGTCTACGTTGGCCATCTTCGCAAAGTCCATCCAGCGACTGACGCTGCTGACAACATCATTGACAAGTTTTCTTGCCCTGGCAGGCCTGATTGCGCCGGTGCGGGCCAGTTCCATCAGATCGTCCCTACTGAAATCGTCCCGCTTCCCATTGACGCTCATTTGGTGTCGACTGGTATAAGCCCCATCAGGATTCCATGCATAGGAGATGTCGAACGCTGGAGACAAGCGCCAGTGACCTTGTGGGTCCATCAGGAAAGCAATGTTTTTCACGTGATCATCCTGATTTCTGGCAACCACATTGAAGGCTGTTCTCAGCAATTGCTGCTCGGCGTCCTTTACCGGGTGCGTACAGATTTGACGGATGGCCTGCATGGCCTGTTCATAGCTGTAGCTGGACGGGTCGTTGTAGTCATAATGACAAAGGGCAGCAAGCGAGAGCATGTGGATTTTCTTGCCCTGGTCAGTGCGATCGAATCGCCGCGTCATGAAGTGCGCGCGGCCGCCTTCCTCATGCAACCGACACTGAGTCATGTCGATTCCCGCGTCACGAGCCATTAAATAGTACGCAAACTCCAGACGGCCGTACCCCAACGGGTCGGCCAACTCTCGATCCCGGTTATTGCTGACACCATCAAATTTCAGCAGCCAATGCTCAAATCCTTCCGCAGCGCTGAGCTGGCCGGATCGGAACTCACCAGTGTCCCGACTCCACAGCAGCAACGCTTTGGCGCGAGCACCCCCCGCCGATGTCCCGACGCGTAAAATATGCTGCAGCGCCGCAGCATCCTGAGGTCCTTGATTCAGCAATCCGACCAGCGACTCTCTTTCCGAGAGCACTTTGTTTGCAAGATTTGTCAGCGCTGCCACATCGAGCGTCACATCCTGTTCTGCGTCCGGGCCTGTTGATGGCTCGAATTCGAGGGCTCCCATGGCCCGACGGCCAATGTAACAAAGACGCTCAACCGGGTTCATGCTGTCCGATTGTCGGCCTTGAGAGGCGAGCCAGGCATCAATGAGTCTGTTGCCAAACTTGTCCGGCAAGCTGTCAGCCACGAGACCCGGCAGATTTGAAAAACTCCCGCGAAGCTGCGGAAACTGATAGAGGCCCTGGCGAAGCGGCATGGTGATTGGGCAAATCTCGATACCAGAGTGAGTAAATTGCCGATCGTACTCAAACACGCCGATTTCCCGGTCGACGTCCCACTGTACGGCGCCAATGACTCTACCCCAAAGCTTTACGGTTGCAGTCATCAGGGCGTCTTCCCTTCATCCCAGGACCAGGCGCTGGTCAGTTCTTTTGGCTTTTTCCTGGCGCGCTGGCGCGAGCGAGTCACGCCACCTCGCCCTGATCTGTTTTTCTGAATCGCCTCCATCGGGCTGACGCCGCTTTCAGGCAGCAACAAGTCAAGCGAATGCGCCGCGCCAAGGGCTTGAAGCAGCCGGATCAGTGTGTCGATAGAGCCTCCTTGACCGGCCTCCAGACGGCGCAGGGTTCGGATGGCAATGCCCGATTGCTCGGCAAGCTCACCCTGGGTAATGTTTCGTTGCAGCCGTGCAGTGGCGATGCGGCCGCCCAGCTCGGCGGCAATGACATCGGGGGGCGCTACCTTGTAATCAATTTTAGAGGCCATATACCACCCTTTAATGGCATTAAAATCAGATAATAGGCCAAAAAATACTCTTTATTTGCCGATATCCTACAACAAGACAGCACTGCTGACCATACCCGCCAGACTACTTAGGTCATTTTTGGCCTTTTATTGCATAAAATCGATATTGCAGGCCATATATGACCCATTAATATGCCTCGCTATAAAATAAGGAGATTTTCCAGCCAGCACTTGTGTACTCTGCACATACGCGAACCACAAACAAAAAAGCAGCTACCTAGCGCGCTAGATAACTGCTTGTTTTTGTAGCTCTTTTATTTGGTGCACCCGGAGAGATTCGAACTCTCTAGACGGCTTTTTCGTTTTATATCCGAGACCACGACAGACCATCAAAGACATTGATAACTAAAGCATTTATTGCAGCCTGTTGCTTTAGTGTTTGTCCTTTATGGTCTAGCATGGTCTGCAAATTGGTCACATTCTGGTCATATTATTTCGAAGCCGCTCAATCGCTATCGTGAGAACTCAAGAAAATGTGAACAGCAAATTTTCCTCACACAATATTTACCAGCTCAAGCGCATTCAAAGATTTATCAGGCAAACTATCATTTCAAATTTAGCTGTAGACCGACAACGAAATTGTACCGTTTAGCGACAATTTAAGCGTCAGCTTCACGCAAATCTTCTCTATAATCCAGCAGCACGTGTGCGATACGCTCATCCAGTTCATTCCCCTCTTGGTTGGCTTGTAGCTGGTAGGATACCCATAGTTGCTCGATTTCATCATCACTAGTAGCAGCAGTGATGTCCCGCTGTACGTTGTTATTAATCCAGATCAGGCTACCCTCACCTCCGAGAGGTTGGAATTTTCCTGGCTTGAAAACCGCCACAACACCGTCAAACACTTCATTAAGCGGCACAATATCATCATCTTCAGCAGCTCGATGCTCAGGATAAAATTCGAAAAATGCCTGACGAGCCTCCTCTAGCGACTCATATTCTCCCACAATCGTTAACATAAAATTAGCGGCAAACGGGGGCATTTCCGGTTGTGTTTTTTCAATTGGCATTGTGGAAAAAATAGCAATCATATTGCGATCTACATCCATATCATTGTCATGATCGGTAGGGCGGATATTTAACTCACAATTGAAATACATATGAAAACTCCTTTTGTAAAATTTAGTGGTACGTACAATGTCAATTGACACCCAAGCAACCTAAATTTTAGCGGGGTTTTCTGAATCTAATACGTCAAAAAGTGCCCTCAGAGGGCACCAAATCGAACTATTTTGCGATTTTTGCGATTTTATCGGACCAATACAGTCCTGCTGGTCAACCACATTGCTGCTGCTCAAGCCAGCCTTAAAATCCGAAGTTTTGATTTTTTCTGCTGGGCGGTCTCACCACCATTGCCTATGCTGTCAACTCCCTTAGTGCAGAGCATAACCTTAGTATCTGAATTTGTGACTGCTCAATGCTTGATTGTTCTATTTGATAGAAAACACCAAAGCCCTCGCCAGCGTCAACCTTGCTCATTCCCAGCCGCTCCAACATAGAGACGACACTGTCGGGATAGTCATACTGGCCAACTGTTTTAAAGAAAATGGAAAAGTTGGTTCTAATATTTCTAACGACTACCCGATAGCGCCGGTCATCCAAAACACAACCGGTAACACGGACTTCTGAATTGTCGTCTCGCGACTTTACGGACTCGCAATAGACTTGTGTAAAAGGCTGCAATTGGTCTTTCATTGAATTGAGTTCCAGTTCCAGCACCTTGGCAAACAATTCGCAGTGATAATGGTTGCGCTGTGATTGGCGCAGAAGCACGGTTCCATAGGCATCTTGAACAATAAAACCCTGTGTACAGTATTCGTACAGCGATTTATGTTTGACCAAGGAATGACGCCAATCATCAAGCCCATCTTTCAATGCTTGACAGCAGATAGCCTCAAGTGAATTTTGTAGGTCTTCTGAATTAAATAATGAATCATCCAATACCGCCTTTACATATGCTTGTTTTGCTTCTTCCGATTCAATGCCGATACGCAATCGGCGACGCCAGCTGTGGTCTCGCGGAATGTTGTTTCTGGTATCACGACTATGGAGCAGGTTCAATCTATTACTTGATGCGCGGGTACAGTACACCCCTTTACTCAGCACCGCCCTCTCCCAAGCGTAATCTATAGCAGCAGAGCTATGGGCAATCTTATTGAATACAGCGGACAAGGCATTAAAGTAGCGAATGAATTGACAAAAGTACTGGCTGTCCTCTCCTTCGCTCCAGTTGCAGTGGCTCTGCTGCCGATAAAAAGTTAATACACCCGAGAAGTTTAAAACTGAGCCAATCTGCCCGTTAAAGAAGGCATGGCTTTCGGCTCTAACGATAGCTTGATGCCACCGATCGGATTTTAAAATTAGATGCGCTTTGATTTTTTCTTCCAGTATCTGAGCGGATAGAAATACCGAAAGCTGAAAATCATCCTTCAGCGCCTCCAAAATAGGCTTTTCAATCTGGCTCAAGTCATGGATAACAAAAAGTGCCCGATAGAAATCCATGGGTGAGTCGGTGATGGTGTTTTCCACTAAGTTGTATATCACCCGCATCCGGTTGTTCAGTTCTGCCAAATCATCACTTTTTGCGAGATTACTGTAAAAAGCAAAAAAACGCAGTTTATCATCGTAATTTGCACTGTTGCTGACTATGCGCTTAAAGACATCTTCCTCTGCATAGTAGACGTTTGTGTCCAGATACGATCGAATATTTTTTCCCGATAACCCATTGCCATAAATCAGGTCGACAATTTGAATGAAGCGGATAATAAGCGCTTGGCTAAAACAACCAAGCTCATCATATTTCGAAAGACTGAGTTCTTTTAAACGACCAGCAACACCAAAGAGTGCTTGGGTGAGCCTAGCCAATTTGTCTGGTTGCTCTTTGCTATCCAGCAGCGAATGAAACATGATGATCAAACGGAAGAAATTCATAAACTCATCGTCAAAGGTATTATCCTCTGCATTTATCGTTCTGTAAGGCCAGAATAGATCTGCCCAGTCCGTATCTATTTTGTGGATAAAGTACTCATACCCATCGACCATATCTTTTCGGAAAGATAAATGGTATTCCGGCCATGGCCCCGTGTAAGACGAAATGTATTGCTCCAGTTTGGCTTTGAAGTTTTCAAATATGGTAAGTGGCTTACCTCGAGCATTCATTTTGATGTAGAGTTCATCAGACAAACCAAATGAATGCAGGTCTAAAAACTGGAAAGTGATATAGGGTCTATCTCCGTCAGCAAGTCGGTCGAATAGCCCCTTTTCGCTGCCAGCAAAACTTTTCTGGATGGCGTTCAGCATATATAGGCAAGCTCGAACTGTTGGGTCTTGGTGCCAAGATAAATAAAACCACTGGCAATCGGCGATTGTTTCACTGATCGGCACATCAGCAATAGTAAGATCATTGACTACCAGCGCATTAAAAAATTCGTTGGTGCCCGGTCTCGTCTTATAGGTAAAACGTGACTGGCCACTTGCGGAGACAAACTGCTGCCGGAACTGATTAAGGCTGCCATTTGCCAGCGCCAGATACCAGTGTAGCAGGAACAAGGTTGTCAGACGCTGCTGCCCATCAAGCACCGAGAACACTTTGCTCGTGGCCTTCTCGCCGCCTACACGGGTCGCGCTACTTTCATAATTGCCATAAACAAAATCCAGATCTAACGGTTGCCGGGTTGGAGTATCGCACTTGGTTAGAGCATTAAACAATGAACGCAAAAACAACGACCGCACCTCACTCTCCTCTGGTCTACCTTGTGCATAGTCGCGTTGCAAAATCGGGATCTCAATACGATCAACCCGGTTAAACAAACTGTAAAACGTCAGGCTTTCACCGCTCATCGATGCACTCCTTCGCCACAAAACAAACCAGAAATGCTCGAAATTATTGCTTGCTGATGATCTTCGCTGTCCTTTGCTTCCCAAAACAGCATCTTATCAACCTGCTTGCTGTAATATTTCAAAAACACGTTTTTAGTACATAGCGGCACAAAAGTCGCTTTTTTATCCAATGCAATAATAGTCGCCCGTTTAATCGGGAATATTGCATTCCGATAACCACGGTTCGTAGCGCTATCGAGCAAAGTTAAGTTACCAATCGAATGATCAGCATCATCGTCGGATACGGGGTCGTACAGGGCTAACACTCGCTGATAAAGCGCTTCAAACTGCGCATCGTCAAAGCTCATCGTTTGCACAAGACGATTGGCATCGTCCTTGAGGCTACGGGCAATATGGGCATCCTCAGCAGCGCGTTCTTTGGAGCACAACGTATTGTCGTCAGAGATATAGTCGACTACATTTTCCAGCCAGGCTTTCTGCTTATGTCTATCAGCTGGCATCGCCGAAGCCACGGAACGAATATGCTCAATGTCCCAGTTATCCTGTTTGTATTTATCGAACTGAAAGCGTGCATTCGTCACCGGGTTAGCCAACAAACTGGCAATATTGAACAACAACAGCAGTCGTCTTATTTGAAGTGCATCGTTGCCATAACTCAGCTCAGATAATTTGTTTTCAAGTACTGAGACGGAGAAATCGCTGAATGGAGTGCCGGGGAAGGTCAAGTCAGCGGTCCGCTCAATCAGACACTGGCGAAAACCGTGTTTGCTGTCGCAGTTCTCACTTAAATCAAACAGCGTGGTCACGGGCACCCCCTGAGACACCAGAAAACCGATTAAATGATACAACGCCTTATCGTTGTACCACTCTTCAATCGTCATGAAACATTGCTTAACCTTGAGCCACTCTTTAGCAAGATCGACCGTGCCTTGCTGTTTAGACAGTTGCTTATTGAATTGCAGAAACACCTTAAGTTTGTCGTTATCGAGTATCCCCTCGCTACTCAGCCTTCTGCTTGCCAGTTCCAACACAAACTCGATTCGATTTGAGGCCAGCAGCCTATTGCTGACAAAATACCAAAACCCATCATCCTGAAGACGTCTTTCGATGGAGTCCCAATCCTGGGCAATTGACAGTTGCTGAAGATGTATGGCTGCGAGCCCATCGGCAGCAAAATTCGCCGAACGCAGAAACAGGGCTTTTACCAGTTCGGCGTTGACCAGTGGGATTTTTCCCATATTGAGCCGTGTAAAGACATCAATGACATTTTCGCTTTCCGGTATTTGGTACCAGATCACCTTCACTCTGTTCAAAAACACCGATTCAATATCGTTAATTCTGTGCACCTTATCTCTAAACCAGTCTCTAATAGTCGCAAACGCCTGATAGATAAAATGAAAGTCGATGTTTTTCTCTTTCTCCTTTTCGTCCAATGTCTGCAGATACTCCCGACTTTCCGGGCGTGTTTCATACTCCAGAGAATAAAGCTGCTTTCTGAAATCCTCGGAAAATCGGCCATTGAAATAACCCAAAATAAGCAGAATGGTTGTAAGGCGCTGCTGGCCATCCACCAGTTCCCACATTTCTATTTCTCGTGAATCCGGTTTTTTCTCAACTACTTTTTGTTTAACAACCACAGGTTGCAAACAATAGAAATCGTCTTCATTTGGATGTCTCCGGTCGCAGAATTCATAAACATCCTCCAACAGCTCAATAACCTGGCGTGACGACCAGCGATAACCGCGCTGATACGCCGGAATAAAAAACGACAACTTCAACAGGTCGTTAATCGGTTTGAGTGTTAGTTCAGCGTGTTGACACATCCCTGCTCCTTAGACTACCTTCTCTGGTTATTTTTAGATTACTACACTTCCGCTTCGTGCAAGATATGGTGCGAAAAACGAGCCTGATTCCGACTCGTTTAGGTTCGCTATTTTTTACGATGGCCATATTGATAGAGCAACTACTTCAGCGTTGTATAACATCATTCGAATCTATTCGGCGAAGATGAAATCGTAAAAGATTCAGAATCATCGTATCTAACATTTCGCTCAAGTTGCACTATGGAGATCGTAAAATCGTATTGTTCAGAGAAAATAGCTATCTCCTCACTTGATTCTTTGAACCATACAGAGGAGTCAAGCGCTATCCCTTTACGTGCTTGCTCTGCATTTATATCGCTTTGCCTAGCAGCGAGCGAGTGGGCCGGTACTTCGATCGGAGGTTGATTGGCGGTTCGATAAAACGCGCCACTTTTTCGCGCCGAATTGCTAGACCTTGCCCAAAGGATGAACCCTTCTCGGGAAATGACTAACACTACTCTCTGTCGGGTGTATTCAATCCAACGTAAGAGTGCTGCAAGTAATGAGACACCGTATCGATTTGTAATGTGGTCCATCCAGTCCATTGTGATTTTGGAGTCATCCGGAATCTGAATGCGATAGTCGTCCAGAGGCATAAGCAGGTTGGCAGCAAAGACATTGGCCTCGTGTTCAACTTGACCAAACTCCGACTCCCAGCGAGTAAGGTCACGTTCCCCACACTGTATTCCCGAAGGATAGCGCTTACGATGCAATAGGTAATGACCAAATTCATGTCCGAGCGTGAAATTTATACGGCCAACTGAGTTGAGACTATTGTTATAAAATATCGCCCACCCCTTTTTGCTTGCAGGGTCTTTATATAAGGCTCCATCAAATCCAGGCAACTCTGCTCCCTGAATCAGACTAATTGGGTCATCAGGAAAAAGCTGTCGGGATATCTCTTCTGCGACCTCCGTTACCTGAATGGGGAAATGATTCGCTCCTAGAGCGGTATTCAAAATACGCGATATTCTGAAAGCCCACTGCAACGGAGTTTTTGTTTCAGTCATTGCCTTCAGTCCATTTGTTAACCATAGCTTTAAGCATATCCTTGGTCTTCTCGTCCATCTTCTGGTACTTGCGATAGAAATGAGCGTCCTCTGCTGCTTCCTTCGTAATGCCTGAGTCTGAATCGAGCAGGTATTCAATCGTGACACCCAAATGCTCAGCAATCTTAGACAATTTCTCAGCTGATGGGCGCGGCGGAGCTTTATTCTCTAACTCCCAGATGTAACTCTTGCTGGATTCCGCTAGATCAGCCAGTTTTTCAAGGGTGTATCCCTTCTCATCCCTCAATTTTTTAATTTTAGACCCAAGTGTGGTGGGCATAACTGCGACTCCCAAAGTCTTGAAGTTAAAAGTTCAGAGTAGCGGAAATTATAGTATTGACTACAGGTAAATGATACTGATATATTGAGTTCGGTAATCTGAACAAAATATCCCTCTATTATATTTTCGTGTCAGAAAAACACTATATATTGATTTGAAAATGCTTGTTTTTTCTATATATAGCATCGGCTTGCTCTACGTAAATCTCATAGGAGAGGCATCATGGCTACAAATCCCCCAACGGGCGATGGACACAGGAATGGCGCAGTAAGAGACCGCTCACAGACACAGACCCCGTCAGGGCACTACGTGAAACGAGATACTGACACAGGTCGATTTATGGATGTTAAGACCACTGACAAGACACCGTTCAAGGGTGTCCGCAAAGAGAAGTAGGAGAGCGAACTACTATGTCTCGAATCCATGTGGATCATAAGGATATCGCAAAGTTTGCAGACGAAAGAGTGAACCTGCCTAAGCAAAAGGCAGACGAATATCGGGCTCAAGTCCGCAGGCTTCGAGAAAAGCTGGAGACACATCTTTCTGAGAATCCCACGTTCTCTCTCAGAAAGATGATTCTGTCGGGCAGTCTCGCAAAAGGCACAGCACTTCGCTCACTCAACGACATAGACGTTGCCTGCTATGTGAGCGGATCGAACGCCCCCCAAGACATTTCAGAGCTGCTGAAGTATATCGCCGAGCGGCTTAGGAGAGCATTTCCTAACTTGACGCCCGATCAGGTGAAACCTCAAACATACAGCATAACGATATCTTTCAAAGGCTCGGGACTAGATGTTGATATAGTTCCCATTATCTACAACGGCGATCCTCAGTGGTATGGCAATCTTGTCAGTCAGGAGGACGGATCGTTTCTCAAAACCAGTATTCCGCTGCACATTGAATTCATTCGTACCAGAAAGAAGAAGCAGGAAAAGGATTTTGCACAGGTCATTCGACTTGTGAAATTTTGGGCAAGGCGTCTGAAAAATGAAAACCCGGATTTTCGATTCAAATCATTCATGATCGAAATGATCTTGTCACACCTGCTTGATAAAGGCTGTGACTTCTCCGACTATCCAGAAGCGCTTCAACATTTCTTTACCTATATCGCTACGAGCGATGTGAGAGAGAAGATAATCTTTGAGGATTTCTATAAAGCCTCGACGGTTGGGTTGTTCTCTGAACCGATACAGATCATCGATCCTGTCAATGAAAAAAATAATGTGGCATCACTCTATAGCTCGGCGCAGGCAGACGCGATAGTGGCTGCTGCGCTGGATGCGGGCGATGCTATCGATGCAGCGCTATCAGCGACAACCAAAGAGAAAACTGTTTATTACTGGCAAAAAGTCTTCGGAACTACTTTTCAGGTGTGAGGTGACGCATGTCATTCAGTACCACTGTTACAGAAACAAAAACGTTCACCGTCACGCATGCACGATATCTTGCCTCAAAAATTTCGACCGATCTGAAGCGAATCCAACGACTCTATCCTGGGCACATTTCAGATCAATGGATCAACGATTATGAGCAAGAAGTCACGGAATACCTGAAAGCAGGATATCTGCATTCGGTGATATATGGATTCCAAAAAGATAAAAGCTGGATAGAGCCGACAATTCGATACTCTGCACAGCAGCTATTGGATCATGGTGTAGACGATGATCCTGGAAAAATAGCACCTAACAGGAATATCGCTGGTGCAAATTTCACCAGTTATCTTGAGTCAAATGACGCTTGGTGCAGGCTGACTGAACAGCAGAAGGAGGCCTTTCGAAGCACTGTCATTGTTAAAAGGGTCGGTGCCCCGGCTCCGAGTGTCACCGGATATTTCGAGTCTGACCTGAACTACTCTGCGGGCGGGCAATCATTGGCCAGATCAAGAGTGAGGAGTTTCGGATGAGTGCAAAACCGCCGATTGATGAATTGTTTGAAAAGCGCATTATCTATCCAGATTTTGAGCCTCAAGAGCGACTAGCCCGACTTGTTGGACTGGACGATCATATAGAAAGGTTACAGAAAATTCTCGGGCTTTTAATAAATCCCGCAGGTTTGCTTGCGTGGGGAAAAGAATTTCACCCCGGTTCAACAGATGTCATGAATCTTGTGTTGCGCAGACCTCCTTTAGTGGTTTTGGCTGGTGATGTGGGATCAGGTAAATCCGAACTAGCCGAGACAATAGGTGATGCTGTTGCGCGTCAGGAAAAGATCGATATCACTCTTTTTCCCATGAGTCTCGCAACGAGAGGTCAAGGAAGGGTGGGAGAAATGACCCAGCTCGTCTCTGCAGCATTTGATTACACGATTGAGGAAGCACAGAAATACTATAGTGAGAATGGCAAAGCGCGGGGCGGCGTAATACTGCTTATAGACGAGGCTGATGCATTGGCGCAATCCCGAGAGGCTGATCAGATGCATCATGAAGACCGTGCTGGTGTGAATGCGTTTATTCGTGGGATTGATCGCATTGCAAACAAGAAGCTACCAGCTGCGGTCATTATGTGCACGAATCGAATCGGCGCACTTGACCCGGCCATCAAGCGAAGGGCCGCAGAAATTCTTAGTTTCTCCAGACCAAATATCGCACAGCGTGGTTATATTCTCCGGAAATCCCTGGGGCCACTTGGCGTTGGTGAAAACGACATTAAGATGTTAGTTGAACTAACTGGAAGTACAGAAGATCGTGACTATGGATTCACGTTCTCAGATATAACCCAGCGCTTATTACCAGCAATAGTGCTCGGAGCGTATCCAAACGATCCTGTTCGAGGTGGAGCGGCAATAGAAATCGCCAAACGCACACTCCCCACCAAACCATTTGTTGAGAAAGCATCATGAGTGAATGGTCTCTTCCTGATATATTTGAATCTCTCCACACTGACATTCAAACGCAGCTTACAAGTGTTCGTAAGTCATTTAAACATCCAGGAACCAAAGGTGACGGCAGCGAGAATGCATGGCTTGAGCTTTTCAGAACGTACCTCCCGATGCGATACCAAGCTGATAAAGCCCACGTTGTAGACAGTCTGGGGAATTTCAGTGATCAAATGGACATAGTGATATTTGATCGGCAGTACTCACCGTTTGTATTTGATTTCCAAGGGCAGAGAGTCATACCTGCGGAGAGTGTGTATGCAGTGTTTGAATCAAAGCAGTCCGCAAACAGTGACAATATAGAATACGCTAAAGCAAAGATTAGCAGTGTACGAAGACTTCACAGAACCAGCCTCCCAATTCCTTTTGTAGGCGGGGTCTATCCGCCGAAGCCACTATTTCCAATTATTGGAGGATTACTAACACTGGACTGTGATTGGAATCCTGCAATGGGCGAGTCGCTTATCAAAAATCTGAGTGGCCACACTGAACACGGCTCAATTGACATAGGCTGCGTTGCGGCTCGTGGGTACTATTACTTTGATAAAGAGAAGCGAAATTACGAAGTATGTGCGAGTGCCAAGGCGGCCACAGCTTTTCTTTTCAAGCTTATTGCTGAACTTCAGTACAGTGGAACAGTTCCTATGATTGACGTGCTGGCTTATTCAAAATGGATGGAAAGCTGAAGTGTTGAAGTGGTAAATGACTGTCCCCAGGAGGCTCAATGCTCGAGACACGAGACCCACCGGAACTGAACCCGCCGCTTGTTGTTACTAAAAAATCCAGAATATTCGCATCGCTGATATATTTCGCAGCAGTTGTGGCAGCAGGAGTATCTGCAAGCCTTATAGAATTAGTGAGTGTTAAAACTATTGTGGGTACCGCTGTGGTCGGCGCAGCTATTGTTTACATCACATGGTCCGTGAAAACAGCAGCGACTGATGAAGCTCTGTCTAAGCAGGATTTGGCAAACCTAGTCGTATATATGCGGCGAAATCCTGCTCATACCCAAGTTCTCATGAACTACCTAATGGCGAACCGAATTCAACCATGGCAACTGACCTACCTGGACGCTCGAGATATGATCGGGAAAGCGAGTAAAATCGACATACAACGTACTTGATAGAAATTCGATGCTGATCAAACGTAAGCGTACGGCCAACACATATTGCCTGCACAATCTGATTTGCCAATAGTACCCACCTATTTTTTAGTGGGTACTTATCATGAACGAGTTAAGCGTCAATCAATCCGATGGTAAGCGACGACGCCATTCGCCGCAGTTTAAACAAAAAGTTGTTGAAGCCTGTCTATCCAAGCAATCCAGTATCCCAAAAATTGCGCTGGCTCATGGTCTCAATGCCAACATGGTTCACCGGTGGATCCGCAAAGCACAAGATAACAAGGTGCCTGTCGCCAGTGGTTTTGTTGCGTTGCCTATACAACGCAAGACTGCTTTACAGCCCGCGCCGAGTCAAGGGCACGGCGGCCATACTGAGAGGATCGATGTTGAGATCCCATTTCACAATCAATGCATCAAGATCAGCTGGCCGGTGTCACAAACTGATCGTTGCCTGGCGCTGCTGCGTGAGTTGTTGCGGTGATCCGGATCGATCAGATCTGGTTGGCCACAGAACCCTTGGATATGCGCGCCGGTCCTGACAAAGCATTGGCCCGTGTGGTTCAGGTGTTTGGCAGTGCCAGACCGCACTGTGCATATTTATTTGCCAACAAACGCGCTAACCGGATGAAAGTGTTGATCCATGATGGGCTGGGGATCTGGCTGTGTGCCCGTCGCCTTAATCGTGGCAAGTTCCACTGGGCCGAGTCTTGGCGCCCTGCGCAGTTGTGTCTTACCGATGAACAGCTTCACGCGCTGGTGCAAGGTCTGCCCTGGCACACTATGGGCGAGGCCGGCGTCATCAATCTACTTTAAGTTAAACCGAATCATACCCTTACAAAAAATGCCATCACCCATGCAGCGTATCGAAGTGAGCCGGTATCAGTGGCATACTTACGCCATGACTCAACCTGATCTGAACAAGCTTAATGCCGAACAACTGCGTGCACTGGTTGCCCAGCTGATCGGCAATGCATCCACGCAAGAGATGCAGCTGCAAACCCTGCAGCAACGTAATCAGAGCATTGAACAGCGCAACCAACATCTAGAAGCGGTCAACGCCAAACTCTCTCATGAGGTGTTGCTGCTTCGCCGACTGAAGTTCGGCGCCCAAAGCGAAAAGATCAGCCCGTTACAACGCAGTCTGCTCGATGACATTATTGAGGCCGATGCCAGTGCCATCGAACTAGAATGGGCGGATCTTGTTAAAGATGAATCCATCACCAACAAACCCAAAGCACAGCCAAAACGTGTCGCTATCCCGGCAGAGCTGCCACGCATTAAAATCGAACACGAACCCGAAAACACGCAGTGCCGGTGTGGCTGTCGCCTCAAGCGCATCGGTGAAGATGTCAGCGAGAAACTTGATTACACACCAGGAGTGTTCAGCGTTGAACAACACATCCGTGGCAAGTGGGTCTGCACTGACTGTGAAACACTGACTCAAGCCCCGGTGCCTGCACACGTTATCGACAAAGGTCTTCCCACCACCGGACTGCTGGCTCACGTACTGGTGGCCAAATACGCAGATCATCTGCCGCTGTACCGACAGGAACAAATCTTTGGTCGTGCCGGCTTACCGATAGCGCGCTCAACCCTGGCTGACTGGGTGGGCCGCTGCGGTGTTGCTTTGCAACCACTGGCCGATGCACTTAGGCAAACCATCCTGAGTCACCCGGTGGTGCATGCCGATGAAACACCGGTGCCTGTTCTTGAGCCGGGCAAAAAGAAAACACATCGCGCTTATATCTGGGCGTACTGCACCACACCGTATGCTGACACTAAAGCGGTGGTGTATGACTTTGCACCGACTCGTGCTGGTGAACATGCCAGACGCTTCCTTGAAGGCTGGCAGGGCAAACTGATCTGCGATGACTACAGCGGTTATAAAGCCAGCTTTGGCCAGAGAATAACTGAGATCGGTTGCATGGCCCATGCACGGCGCAAGTTCTTTGAACTGCATGAAGCCAGCAAAAGCACACTGGCTGCGACAGCGCTGGAGCACATCGGAAGACTTTACGAGGTCGAACGTCAGGTCAAAGCACTGGATGCCGATCAACGTTATGCACTAAGACAACAACACGCCAAGCCGATAGCGGATGCGTTGCACACTTGGCTTATCGGCAACCGGCAGAAGGTGCCGGATGGCACAGCAACAGCCAAGGCTATCGATTACAGCTTAAAACGCTGGAGCGCGCTCACCCGTTATCTAGATGATGGGGCCGTACCCATCGACAACAATCAGGTTGAAAACCAGATCAGGCCCTGGGCACTCGGTCGTAGTAACTGGCTGTTCGCCGGATCGCTGCGCAGTGGCCAGCGCGCCGCTGCCGTGATGAGCCTGATACAATCGGCCAAACTCAATGGGCATGATCCTTATGCTTATCTGCGCGATGTGTTGGCCAGACTGCCAACCCATAAGGCCAGCGCTATTAACGAATTATTGCCAAACAACTGGCAACCGGAAACGGTTGGCAAGATGTGATGGCCGGACGGTTACGATCAAACTTGGGGACTTTGCGATATATATGAAAACCTACCTGATTACATTCAAGCCAGCGGAGACCATGCCAGACAAACTAGCAGATGCGGCGTCAACACTAGGAATCACTGAGGAACAGCTCATTAAACGATTTATTTCACAAGGGATGATAGAGTTCAACACACAGACAGGGCCGTCTATCCCCGGAGAATCCCTGCAGGATTTTCTCGAAAAAAATGATGTGTATAAAAAGATAGACTAATACAAACATGTTCTGCGCTCTTATTATGGAAAAACACGGAGCAGACTCAATTCGCGTTTGCTATAACCCAAGAGTCATCATGTTGTGCCTAAAAGAAGTGAGCAATTTGGGGGAAATCCAGATACGACCGTTTTCACTACAAAAACGCGACGAAAGTAAAATTGGTACAAGAAGTACGACACGATTGACTACACAGAGACGTCGTAATTTCGGAAGAACATCAAATTGCGACAGTTCTGACTACACAGACGCGACGTTTTTGTGGCTCGACAGTAGAAAACTGGTTCACTCTCCGCCACAAGCTACTCTTTATAAACAGAGCTCAGCATCTTTTTCCCGCTTAGGGGATTGACAACAAAATTTTACAAGGTAATCTGAGAAAAGAGACCCCAGCACGGGTCAACAGCGGCAGCTGGCCACTATAAAAAAACAGCATTTCCACGCGGAATTTTCTTCAAAATCTGTTTATTGACGTAGTCAAAACAGAATCAAGATTTCCGGAAACCCCAAGAACGACTCCTTTCTTACAAATATATCAGCTCTCCAGCTGTTGTTGGTTTGTACTTCCAGAAAAATAGACGTAGAAAATTTCAAAACTTTTTTCCATAATTTTCATACTGATAATGAAATATGAAAAAAACGTTTTCCTACGATTACCTCAAAAACCTCGGCACATTCTGCCGTGCCACGCGCCCGCCTGAGCCTGCGACCAGTATCCCTATGCTGCGTCGACGGCGCGAGCTCCCCTCCATAGCAGCGCGTTAGACAAAAAATATTGGGAATAGCCCCGCGTGACTGCGTGAAAAGTCGATTTTTCTCTGACCTAGGCACGCGCGAGCCAACAATGCGCCCATCACTCAACACAGCTAAGGGATGTCAGAGCGGTCGAACACCTTTTTGAGGAACCATTCAATGAAAAAACGCAATCGGTCTGCACGAAATTTCGGACTGAGAAATCGGTGCATCATTCGTGCGGGATGTAACGCGCTAAAAGACGAAGGGGCATCGTTTGTCACGCAGGCCGTCAACAGCAGTAGGTGGCGACAATTTTGCAATTACATAAAAATTGAACACAATATTTTGGATATGCGGGAGATACGAAGAACTCACGTCGAGCTATACGCTTTATATCTGAAAACACAGCAGGAACTCGGCCAGCTCTCTACATCAACGGCGCACGACTATTTAGCTGCTGTAAATCGAATTTTGGAGATCGCCCGAGGTGACCGCGAGCTTCGAGTGGCAGCTGTCAGCGACGCAGGTTTTAAACGGCGCCGTAATATAGCGGAGAAGAGCAAGGCCACCTCCGAGGCTGCACATGACTATGCATGCTCACGTATGTCACCTCACTTGTCAGCGATCTTACAACTCCAACGTGCTCTTGGCCTGCGGTTTGAGGAAAGCCTCAAAATCCACCCCACCAGGGCACTGGGACAAGCGCTAGGATCTGGACGGATCCAAATTACAGCTGGAACCAAAGGCGGACGGCCTCGTGAAATTCCTATCATCTCTAATGATCAAATTAACGCTGTAAAGAACGCCATTCAGTACCAAGGCCAGCGTCGGAGTCTGATCCCAGATCAGCTCAACTACGCACAATTTAAACGATGGTGTTATAGCGAGCTCAAGACCCTCGGCATCACGTTTCACGGCGAACGTCATGCCTACGCCAATTCCCGGTATCAGATGCTCACTGGCGTTAAAAGCCCAGTTGACCGTGGAAAATCCGGGCGCGAACACATAGCAGAACTAGCGAATTGCCGAGAAGTGACTTTAGACGAGGCCAACAACCTAGATCTGGAAGCCAGACTAAAAATCGCTGAAGAGCTCGGCCATTCCAGAACACAGATTACAAACAACTACCTAGGTAAATAACAGGGGCTCTTGAGATGAAAAATTGGATTTCCGAGAACTGCCATAGTTACCTGAGAAAAGGCGGAAAAATCGCGCGCCGAGCACGCGTAAAAACATTAGTTCGTGCTCTTGAGAACATCGCCGCACATGAGAGAGGAGTTACTACGCCACATCAAGTAGGACGAAAACACATTCACCAGTTTTATGCGAGACATGCACATTTGAGTGACAGGACCCTCAGTGACTACGGCTACTCATTTGAACTGCTCTGGAATCTGCTGGGCAGACCCGGCTCACCTCCAAAACCGTCATTAGACAGATAAGTTGTGGGAAAAACCTCATCGCTCTGTAGCACTGCTACGGAGCGGTGCCCCAGCAGTCAGCATCGGTGAGACGGAGCGCAGGAAATTTATTTCACAACAGGTCAAAAGTAGCAGTCATTTCACATCGCAAGTCGCTTTTGGCCAATGCTGATCATCATGCACCTGCGAACCAAGCCGGCAGCTTGAGTTCGGCGCATTCTATCCGGCCAAATTCCTCATAATTATCTTCTCCCGGGCCGCTTTCCTCATTTCACACCAATTTTCACAAAGGCTACATACCCCCATCTACAAGCCACTACCGCCGAGTCACAAATATGAGGAGCATAAATAACGCTCAATGCCACCGATACAGAGCGCAGGCCTCGGCTGCCTCGCTGGAGGACAACAGATTCAAAAGACCTTTTTCTGGAGAGTTATGAAGCGCTTCTGGCAAGTGGAGATATCAACTATCGATACGCGTCGCGGTTGTAGGCTGCGCTGCGTCAGTAAAACAGGGTTAAAACCCGACTACCTAAAGGTTGTATGTGAGTCCATATCGTTGTCATTGAACGTATGGCTACGGTGATTGAGTTTGACTTCGAGGCCAGCACATATTTCCAGTAGTTTATCGAAGGGCAACGCGTCACCGATCATTACTTCATCGGCCAGCATGGCCGCGTAGTCCTTTTCGAGAGCAGCCTTGGCTTCGCCTTCCGGGACGAATTTCAATTGCCCGTTGATCGCTGCTGCATAGTCGATCACTTGGCCAGTTGCATCCTTTTCGATAAAAAAGTGCGACTTGTGGCGAGCGACATCCATTGCCACCTGACGATTAGCAAATACACTCGCGAAATGAGGGCTTCGTGCGATTGCAGCCATGTCATGCCAGTGCCGGGCGTATCGCTCACTACGAATGCGCCCTTGTGCGCAGAATACGTGTATGGCCGTAGCCTTCTCCCAAAAGGTGCGTGCGATACTCATCACCAGTGGTGATGCAGTAGGGAATGTCACTTCAGGCAAGTAGTCCGCAAGGTCACAAGAAACCTGGAATACTCCATGCGGTTCACCCGTCGCACGGCCTCCGAATTCCAATGTAATTATGGGAGCTACATATCCTGTGCCTTTGATCAGGGCAGGATAGTGCAGGAATAGTTTATCGTTCCCAGAGCCACCGAGTTCGAGCCGAGCATCGAGCCCTTCCCGGATCAGGGCTTCCTGAATCACTGGTTGCACATTTTCCATGATCCAGCCAGGCAGCCTGTGCCGCACAGCTTGTGTCCATTTAGCCGCCTGGCTCCGGCTGACAGGCAATTCTCCACCGTCACCGATTAAATCCGGAATAAGTTTGCGGATGTCGTAGGTCAGGTCAATATCTTCGGAAAAACGATCAATGACTTTGTAGACCTTTGATAATGACGTACCACCTTTGAAGGTCAGGTCACCCGATATGGGCGACTCGAAAAGGGTACTTAGAGCCCACACTACCCACAGATTGAATCGCCCCGGGTTTCGTGGAGGCTCCTAACTCTGAGAGAATGGAGCCATGAGCAAACCAAAGTCAAACCGATTTTCCCCTGAAGTCCGTGAGCGCGCCGTACGCATGGTGCTGGAGCATCGCGGTGAGTATCCATCCC
>JAUXNX010000028.1 GCA_030682575.1 Gammaproteobacteria bacterium | reverse complement strand
GGGATGGATACTCACCGCGATGCTCCAGCACCATGCGTACGGCGCGCTCACGGACTTCAGGGGAAAATCGGTTTGACTTTGGTTTGCTCATGGCTCCATTCTCTCAGAGTTAGGAGCCTCCACGAAACCCGGGGCGATTCAGATATTGAAGGGGCTTGACCATTAGCGAGAGTAAAGTAAACGGCCACTATCTTCATGCCTCTTTCACAGGCATTTTTTTTTGCTCCAACTACTTGATCCTTAATTAATTAAATGTTTAATTGAGGGTCATGAAAAAACCATCAGTCAAGACAAAAAAAGGGCGGCCAGCCGGAGCCGATACTGAGAATGTTCGAGCCCTTCTACTGGACGCCGCCCGTAAACAATTTTCCGTGCGTGAGTTCAAGGGAGTATCTATTAAGACCATTGCCGAGGCCGCTGGTGTTAATGGCGCAATGGTGCACTACTATTTCGGCGATAAGCGTGGCCTGTATTTGACAATGGTTGAACAGATATTCGCTCCCATGATTGAAAATCTAACGCTGCTGGAAGATAGCCACTATCACTCAATTGAAGGTTTCATCAAGTCCTATATGGCTCTGCTGGCGGAGAATCCCTGGTGGCCGAATTTCGTGATTCGTGAAGTTTTGTTCGGAGAAGAAGAATTTCGACTGCTCATTATCAGCAGAATTAGAGATCATCTTGCCCCTGGGCTGCTTAAACTGATTCAGCAGGAGCGGGAAGATGGGCACTTTCGTGATGATCTCGAACCACGCTTCGCACTGCTATCTCTGATGAGCATGACGATATTTCCGTTCCTTGCCAGACCACTGCTTGAGAGTGCCTTGGAGATCAGGGTGAATGAAGGCGCCGTGGATGCTCTGTCAGAGCATACCTGTAAGTTGTTTCTATCGGGAGTCATTGCAAACGACTCGAAGACACCAATCATGACTGTGAAGGAGTGAACACATGCCCGGTCGCTGGTTTGCGGGATTGATACTGCTCGTAGCAATTGCTTCGTGCCAGGAAGCTCCACCTGTTGCACTTGGGCTTCTTGCATCGGACAGAATCGAGATTGTTGCTGATGCCTCCGAGCCTATAATCGAGATGCTTGTTGCAGAAGGAGATCGAGTTGATTCTGGACAACTGCTTATTGTTATGGATGCCCGACGAGTTGATGCTCAGCTCATGATGGTGCAGGCAACGGAGTCTCGACTGAAAGCTCGCTTGGCAGAGTTGGAGAATGGTCCGCGAGCGGAAGAAATAGCAGTCTTGAAATCACAAATTCAAGCAGCAGTTCTCGATAAGGACTATCGCGAGGTGGAGTGGCTGCGTCAGGCCCGTTTGAGCGAGCGAGGACTGGGAGTTGCAGAAAATCTCGATCTTGCAAAGGTTCAATTTGATATAGCAAGGTCGCGGCTTGATACCGCAAATGCTCAATTGCAACTGCTAATGGCGGGTACCCGATTCGAGCATATTGAGCAAGCGCGCTATGAACTGCAGCAGACCCAAGCTCACATCGCCGCACTGCATATTGATCGAGAACGACTGTATCTGCGAGCACCTGTTCCCGGGTACATAGATTCACTGCCTTTTGAAGCGGGAGAGCAGCCTAGGCAAGGTGATGTGCTTGCTGTTCTCCTGGCGGGAGAACAACCCCATGCCCGAGTCTATGTGCCTGAAACGCTGCGCGTGGGTGTGAAGCATGGTGACCGTGTTCATGTCTATATTGACGGAATTGAGGGGGAGGTAATTGGCGAGGTCAGACGTATAGTCAGCGAGGCCAGCTTTACACCCTACTATTCACTTTCAGCGGGAGACAGAGGGCGTCTCAGCTATCTTGCCGAAATCGCACTCCCATCCACTCCCGAGAGACTTCCAGACGGAGTTCCTCTTGAGGTAAGGTTCGGTGCAGAGTAATGCACCATAAGTCGGAATTTGTAATTGTAGCAAACGGGCTGACCAAGAAATTTGGCAACCTGACTGCAGTCAATAACATTGAATTGCGCATACCCGAAGGAGTCATTTATGGCTTCCTTGGACCTAATGGTTCGGGAAAATCAACTACTATTCGAATGCTGTGTGGATTGCTGAGCCCGTCATCTGGCACTGTAAGAGTACTTGGTCTGCGGGTTCCCGAGGATGTTGAAAAGCTCAAACAGAAGATCGGCTACATGACGCAGCGGTTTTCGCTCTACGACGATCTGACGGTCAATGAGAACCTGCAGTTCATGGGGGAGATCTACGCATTGCCCAGGCGTCACAGAAAGGAACGCATTCGGGATTTGATGATGCGTTTCAATCTGGAGGAGAAAGCCAATCAGCGTGCAGGAACGCTCAGCGGTGGGCAGAAACAGAGATTGGCCCTTGCTGCGGCCACGATTCACGCACCCAGACTATTGCTTCTTGATGAGCCCACAAGTGCAGTAGACCCGCAGAATCGCCGCGACTTCTGGGAAATGCTGTTTGGTATGGCAGAGCAGGGCACGACGATCCTGGTTTCCACTCACTACATGGATGAGGCAGAGCGTTGCCATCGCCTCGCAATTCTCGACCAGGGTGAACTGGTTGCCGATGGTTCTCCTAAAGAGCTGGCTGAGGCAATCGCCGTCCAGGTAATCGAAGTGTCAGCCATTGAGCCTAACAAGGCCCGCGCCGCCTTGCACCGGGTGTCGGAGATTTTTAGTATCACTCAGTTGGGCTTGCAATTGCGAGTGCTACTCCCCCGGAACATTCAAGCTGCCGAACAGTTGGTGATAGAAAGGTTGCAGGCCAACGGCGTGGATGCCCATGTGAGATCGGTGCAGGCAAATCTTGAAGACGTGTTTGTTGCTGTTACCGAGAAGCATCATGAGGGGCGCATGGCATGAAATCGCTGACACGATTGTTTGCCATCATGCATAAGGAGCTTCTACAGATTCTAAGGGACAGATTAACCTTTGGAATGATCGTCGGGGTGCCTCTTTTGCAGTTGACATTGTTCGGATTTGCGATCAATACAGACGTCAGAAATCTGCGGGCGGCAGTTGCCGATGAGGCTAATACCAGTCTGTCCAGAGAGATGATTGCAGACATGTCAGCATCGCAAGTCGTCGATTTTCAGTATCACGTTGATTCGCCGATGGAGCTGAATCGCCTGCTTGATGCCGGATTGATCTCAGTGGGTCTTCACATCCCGGCGGACTTTGATCGACGTGTGCAGCAGAATGCGGGTCAGGCTGCCCAGTTGCTGGTTGATGGTACGGATCCGGTAATTCAGGGAGTCGCGAGGCAACTGACGGCGATGCCGGTATCGTTTGATTCACGGGTTTCCCCGCGCAATATTGCCTTGATCGAGCTTCGAAATTTCTACAATCCCGAACGACGCTCTGCAATCAATGTAGTGCCTGGTTTGATTGGCGTGATTCTGACCATGACGATGGTGTTGTTTACCGGTCTTGCGATTGTCAGGGAACGGGAAAGAGGTAATCTCGAGCTTCTCATCAATACACCGATAAAACGCACTGAATTGATGTTGGGAAAAATTCTTCCCTATGTGGTGATCGGTCTGATTCAAGTCACCATCATTCTGCTGTTGGGGCGCTTTCTGTTTCAAGTCCCGATACGGGGCAGCCTGCTGGATGTGTTCATAGTAGTTCTTGTATTCATCGCGACGAATCTTTCGCTTGGGCTGCTGATTTCCACCGTTGCTCAGACGCAGTTCCAAGCGATGCAGATTGCGTTCTTCTTTTTCCTTCCCTCGATTTTGCTGTCTGGGTTCATGTTTCCCTTCCATGGTATGCCATTGGCTGCACAGTATCTCGCTGAGATACTGCCGTTGACTCATTTCGTTCGACTGATACGGGGCGTAATGCTGCGAGGAGCTGATTTGAATTTGATGCTGACAGATATCCTTGCGCTACTTCTATTCCTTGGTGTTACGCTGACTATGGCGACGCTGCGATTCAGCAAGCGTCTTGATTGAATGAGGCGGGCAATTAGACTCGGTTCAAATACTCGTCTTTGGAGACTATAATTTCTCTGCCAAGCCTACAATTTATGGATACTGTCGAAGAAGGGATGGAGATGGGGTAATAATTTTTCTGTTGGCCCTGTTCGACTACATGAGGCAGTCATGGCAGTTCAATTTCGGAGTAATTACCCGGAATGAGTGAGTAGCGTACATGCGCAAACTTTAAGGCCCCAGCATTCCTTGCATACTGCTGAGCTCACCACCCCAGATTCGGCCAGGATCAAGCGTTCTGGAGTAAACGAGGGTTGCATCGAAATTCATGCGATTGAATCCGAACACCTCGTACAGTACTTCATACGATCCCGCCAAATGACTTGAAGAAGGCGCGAGTGAGTGACCTATGGCAGACAGGCTTGCGCTGTTTGCCACAGCCTGGGCAGTGTGCATCAAACCGGCATCCCGTGTGCCAGCGATAATGATGAACTGATTCTGACTTGTCGAAGGGAAAGTGGAGAAAAAGCCGTAGTCCCGGAAGGGCTCATCTTGCGAAGGCAGGCCTGCATCGCTGGAATAAATATCTCCCGAACTTCTGTTGAGCAACTCGTCATATGTTCTGCCAATTTGTAGTCCGGAGTCAGCAAATACTAAACCTCGGAGCTTGTCGAGGGCGCTGATGTAGCCTATGTAGATAATGTGATGCGTTTTCAGATCTGCCGTATTGAGCCGGGACATCATGGTTACATTGATGCGTTTGCCAGCTCTCAGCAGTACAGGAACCACTCTCGCCAGCGCCAGTGCACTTCCTTCCGGCATGTAGTTCAAATCGAGATCCAGATATCTGGTGGTCATTGCAGAGTCGCGCATGAATAGCGCGTTCAGGTCCTGAGGTGAGTTGACACTGAAGTCCCTGATCATGCGCGTTACGTTGCCCAGTTCGTTCAGCTCTCCAAATATATAGTAATCCCCCATAACCAGTAGAACTGGCAGATCGTCATCAAGAACGGCACTCCAAGGCAATTGTGTAGTGACATGCATATCAGAGTCGCTTGTGTTGGCACCAGAGCCAATTAGGTAATACAGATTAGCTACCAACAGTACCGCAATGGCAGGCAATATCCATACAAGGTGCGACAACAAGTAGTACCGTCCTGTCACTGTTTCCGGAGTTCTCAAGGCTGATCCTGCAGCAATGTCGTATGTCTCTACCGGCACCACTGCAATGGTGTACTGGCCTTTAGGGATTATGATTCTGTGCTGTGCATCCTGCAGGTGCTTTCGGTAGTAGTTGTCCAACTTCTTGCGCAATTGATGGATGTATACCCTGACAACAGAATCCTTCGACACATCAAAACTGGAATCACGTCCCAGTACATCAATTGCGATTTCTATTTCTTTTGGTGATTTGCCACTGCTCGCATGATCCACGAGATATCTGAGCAGGTTGATGTATGTCTTCGATCGCCCTAGCTCGCCGCTGTCTGCAATATTCTGAGTGATGAGTTGCAGTTCATCCACGGAGAATACCTGTGAAGGTTGCCGGGAAGATGCCTCTAAAGATTCTGTCGTCATTGGTCCGTCCAGTATTCTTATTATCGGCTTCGCGACATCATGAAAAAGATCGTTAACAAATATTAACGTTATGAGAAACAGTTACAAAACAGCGGGCTGCTTGAGTTGCTGCGGACATGCAGCGTGTAATACCTGACAGTTAAATATCCAATGGGTATCAGGGGCATAGTTCAGCCCTGATCGAAGCATTTGTCAAACTGTATTCGTGGTAACCACTAGGCATTGAGTCCAGAGGTTGGGCGGCTGCAGTATTGCGGGAGAGTAAAGTGTCGGTAAAGAATGCAGTGGGTTGGGTGTTCTACGGTGGCTTGGTAGTGACACAGATGGAATTTTCCGCCGCACAGACCGTGCCTGAAGAAATCGTGGTGACATCATCAGGGCTGGAAGAAACAATTCCCATGGATCTGAGTAGATATGGTAACCGTGTGGAAATTATCACTGCTGCTGAGATAGAGCAGCAGGGGTTTGTTGATATTGCTCAAGCGCTGCAGATGCTGGTGCCGGGACTGCATGTAGCTCCCAAGAATGGCGCATTCGATTATTTCGATGCATCCCTGCAAGGGTCTCGCAATCAGGAAATTCTCTGGCTGATAGACGGGGTCAGAATTACCAATAGGCTTTATAACGGCACCAGCCCTCTGGATACCATCCCTTCGCACATGGTTGACCGGATTGAGATTCTCAAAGGGGGGCAAGGAATTTTCTATGGGACACAATCGGTCGGCGGTGTGATTAACGTAGTCACGAAGAGCTTCCAGAGGCACAGCGATGGGGCTGTTGCCGCAAGTATCAATTCCAACAACGGGTATGTTGCCAATGGTTACTACCGTACCGGCACGGGGCTTCATCAATTTGTATTCTATGGTTCGAAGGACAAATCAGGCGGCTACAAACCCTATAGAAGCGAGGATATCCAGCCTAGTGCCACGGACAGGTATCGAGGCTATAAGGTCAATGTTGTCGGCGCCAAATATGCTTTCGACCTAAGTGAGAGGTCTCGTATCTCTCTGCAATACCAGCGTACGGAAAACACACTGGACTTCCTGACGCCCTTTGCCAATCGCGCCACTTTCAACGAACGGGAGGAAGACATCATCACTGCCAAGTATGACCTCCAGTTCAGCGAGAGCATTGGTCTGTATTTCAAGGTCTACTACCACAACTGGGATACTCTTTACACCAGAATTCACAATGTGGTGGGCTCCGGTGGCACCCTGACCGGCGCGATTAGAGTACGTGACGACGAAACCTATTGGGGTTACGAAGATTACGGTATGAATGCCATGCTCAAACTGAATCTCGTCGAGGGGTTCGAGTATGTTTTGGGGCTGGATCACCAGAACTTCTCAGGGGAAGACGATGTCTGGCGTATTGCTGATCAGGAGGAGCGGGTGGATGCAGCCTTCGCACAAATAAGAACTACTGAGAGCCTGTTCGAGAATACGGCGCTGGCTTTCGGGATTCGCCACAATCGGGCATCCAATGTTGATAGTGCCACCGTGTGGAATATCAGCGGTCAGCATGACTCCAATAAGAATCTCTATGTGCGGGCTTCTCTCGGGACTTCGTTCCGTCTTCCTGATGCTGAGATGCTTTTTCTGAATGAGTACTATGACGACGACTCAGACGGTGTGCCCGACGACCAATGGTTTGCGATTGGCAATCCGAATCTCAAACCGGAGCAGAGCCGCAACATCAACCTCGGTATCGGCGGAACTGCAGGCAAGACAAGCTACGAATTGATTGGCTTCAAGCGAAAAATAACTGATTACATTGCGTCCTACGTTCCGTTGGTCATCGCTGGCGTTGAGGGTGAGAGTTTTGTTAATACTGGCGACGAAATCGAAGTCGAGGGGATGGAGTTGATCACAGCCTTATCAATGGGCAGAGGCTGGAGCGTTAATCTGAGCTTCACTTACACCAGTGCTGAGCTGAACGACAGCGGCATACAGCTGACCGAGATACCCAAAACAGAAGGGAAGTTCAAGCTTGGTTACCAACCCTCTGGTCGGCCCTGGGGCGTAGCATTGGCGCTAAACTATGTTGGGGACGTCAATACCCGCCGAGCCCAGACACGGGGAAATTACACAGTGGCAGATGTATCGGCCTACTATCAACTGGGGTCAGAATGGCGGCATAGAGTGGTTCTCAGGGTCGAAAACGTTGGTGACAAGGTCTATACCACAAGAGTGGATTCCGGCACGCGTGATGTCGGGGGCTCCTATCTTTACCGAAGCATTGGGACTGGTCGCACTCTGCATCTCGGCTACTCCTATCAGTTCTGATGGGTGCTTGACTGAGTATCTCAATGAATCGTCTGCTGTTTGTGTTACATCGCTATCTTGGTATCACAGTGGGATTTATCCTGCTGCTGTGGTGTTTGTCAGGATTTGTGATGATGTATGTTCAGTACCCGGAGATGAGTAGGGTGGATCAACTGCGGGGCCTGGCACCCCTGAATTTTCAGGAATGCTGCAATATGTCGGATGCATCGCGACTGACACAGGAGAACTTGAGTGCAGTCACGATCGAAATGCTCGACGAGACTACGCCAGTTCTGCGCGCAAAGGTATCGGGTATGCCTCTGGTGATGCTGGATTTACTGCGGGGGACGGAATTGCCGCATATCACTGCAGATGCTGCTGCTCGGATTGCTGAAAGCTTCGCAAAAAATTCCGGCTTGGTGGTAGGGAGTGATTCTCCCGAAATTATCGAAATCGACCAGTGGACAGTCACTGGGGCATACAGTCCGCATCGACCGCTTTACCGGTTCCAATCCAACGACCACAACCAGACAGAATGGTATGTCTCCAGTGCAACGGGGGAGGTTGTTCTGCTTACAACGGGCACAGAGCGCTTCTGGAACTATTTTGGGGCGGTAGTGCACTGGATTTATCCTGCTGTGCTGCGTCAGCATCCAGGCCTGTGGGCGCAGACGGTGATCTGGGTCTCAGTCGCCGGAGTATTCCTGACGTTGACAGGCCTGTATGTAGGCGTGCGGCAGTTCAGGGGGGAAGGAGCGGCGCGTTCATCTCCCTACACAGGCATCGCACTTTGGCATCACTACACAGGATTGGTCTCCGGAGTAATGACGCTGGTCTGGGTAATCAGTGGCCTGCTGTCCATGAATCCATGGGGGCTATTGGAAGGAGAAGGCGCTTCCGCCGAGGCGCGTGCCTTGAGTGGTGGGCCAATGACATGGGGGGACATTGTTGAAGTGGTAGGGCGTCTGCCCCAATTCCCAGTCGAGTCGACTACAGTGCAGATCGAACTCTTCCGCAGCGCAGGTGCAATCACCATCCTTGCCACTACTGGTAATGGGTTCGGGTCGCGCTTTGATGTAGCAACATTTGTTCCTTCCCCACTCGCTGATCATGATCTGCAAGGTCTGGCGACCTTCATGCTGTCGGAAGTCCCGATTTTGACGGCCAGCATGCTTGAGGCCGGCGATGCCTATTACTACGATCATCATGCAATTCGGGAGTATCCTGTCTATCGTGTCATTGCAGACGATGTAGAACAGAGACGCTACTACCTTAGCGCTACTACCGGGCAACTGGTTGCCAAGGTGGACAGCGGAATCAGGTGGTATCGCTGGCTGGTCAATGGTCTGCATCGAGGGGACTTCATTCCGCTACTGCGTGATCGTCCCTTGTGGGATGCCCTCATGCTGCTTATGCTTGCCACAGTGACGCTGCTGTGTGGAATAGGGACCTATCTCGGCATCAAGCGTCTGTTGCCATGACTTGCATCAAAGCCCCTCATGCAGGAGGTATTCATAATCAAACTCACAATTTGCAATGACAGGATCACAAGTAAGTATTGGTCTGTTCGCCAGACACTGCCTGGAAGAGTTTTGGCGCATCGCGCCATGTTGATTGCTCTGGCATCGTCTCTGATGGCATGTACCGAGGAGGTAGTAACGACAAATGATCCGCGCCCGCTGGAGGATGTGTCTGTCTTCCAGAATCACTTTTCGCCATTCAGATCCGAAGTGGTGGAGATTGTGCTGGCTCCCGGAGCCGGAACAGAGGTTCAGAGCGTTCTCGCTGAGGATCAGGTGATCCTGTACCAATGGAACACAGATGGAGCATTAGTGTATTCGGACTTTCATGGACATGATCCTGTGGACGACTCTTTCTGGGTGCAGTACCGCGAGAACACGGCAAGTCTGGGTGATTATGGCAGTCTGGTGGCTCCTTTCTCAGGTCAGCATGGCTGGTACTTCCGCAACGACGAACAAACGGAGATTGTTATCAGGCTACGTGTTAGCGGCTATTTCACCGAGATTGTGAACCACGGAATATTGTGATCGCAGTTGTATAGGAGCAATCTTCGTTGTAATGTCGGGCGCGCTGTAGATGATCTGAGTGTCCTGTAAAGCGCGACAGCCCGAATTTTGAGGCAAGTCTGTCGATGTGCGTCATGTGTTATGTTGACTCCCACTTGGGGTCGAAGGCTGGATTGGGCAATAGTGAAAAACTCAATGGCAGGGAGAGGAGTATGAGTCAGCAATATGAAAGAGCCGGGGGGCAAACGACGTGTTGAACGAAATTCTACTGCACTTTGCAGAGTGGTTGGATGCTCAGGCATGGAGTTCCGGTTTGCATGAGTCTTACTATATGTACAACTGGATCGAATCGACCCATGTACTTACTCTGATGATATTTCTGGGGATGCTGTTCGTTATAGATCTGCGAATGCTGGGACTCACCATGACGAATGTTCCGGCGTCCAAAGTAGCTGCACGCCTGAATATTCCTATGATGATTGGATTTACAATCATGGTTGTGACTGGTTTGCTGCTCTATTACGCGGTTCCTGTTCGCACTACACAAAGCATCTGGTTCAGAGTCAAATTTTTTCTCCTGATTGCTGCTGGAATTAACGCGTGGTTGTTTCATCGCAGAATGAATGAATCTGTTGCAACTTGGGACAATGAGCCGGTCGCTCCCAAGCGTTTGCGCTACGCGGCCGGGTTATCACTGGCTCTGTGGGCGGGGGTAGTGACAACGGGAAGGTTGATCGCCTATGACTGGTACGATTGTTATCGAGTTAATTCGGATCTGATCGCGTGGGCTGCCGGATGCATGGCTGAATAGCATCTACGCACTCTAAGGTTATTGGGGTAAATTTCGATGGAATTAATATCTTTTTTTGAATGGATGGAAACCTCTGCTCTTGGACAGATCGGCAAGACTTACGGCGGAGTTTATGCTTTGGGTCAGTCTCTTCATCTGATGTCGCTGGCGCTGCTGGGTGGCACCGTGCTTGTGACAGATCTGCGATTGTTGAATGTGCTGCTGCGAGATGTTCCATCCGAAGTGGTTGTTGAGAGCACTCACAAATGGTTCAAAGTTGCGGTCTCGCTGATGATTGCGACGGGGATTTTCATGGCCGCTGCAGTCGCACTGAGAATGTATTACAACGCTTTTTTTTGGGCGAAGATGACTGCGCTCGCGACAGGAATCGCTTTTGTGTTTTTCGTAAAATATCCGTTACTGCAACGCAAACACGATTCGATAAATCCTGTGGTGCTGAAGTCTCTCGCAGTTGCTTCGATATTATTGTGGTTTAGCGTAGCCGCGACTGGACGATGGATCGGTTTCTCTTGATGTACGAAGAATTTTTGGCGTCACTCGCAAGGAAAACGGAATCAAGTCATGAAGAATGAAAGTAATCGAAACAAGAGAGGGATGAGTCGGCGAGAAATTGTTGCGCTGGTCAGTTCGGTATTAATTGTTGTTGTCGCGGTTGTATACTGGGGGGTTCAGATAGACGGTGTTATGGAAATGCTTGAGATGGCTTATGGTTGAACGGATACAGGGGTATGATGTAGTTCAGACCCCTGCCGTGCTGTTCTACTATTTCATCTGAGAAAAATCTGCAGCAGTCATGAATTTGCGCTGCACACTGTCCAGAATTGGACCGTTGGCGTTAGAGTCTGTGTTAACTTTCTGCCATTCCGGGTCTTGAGAGAAAGCTCTCCAGGAATTCATTGCTGCCTCTTGGCTATCGTGTGACAACAGGTACACTAGTGTATCTGCGGATTCCGTTTCGTCCGTAGGAATCCAGTAGCCGATGTTGGTCATACCATGTTTCTCGAAAATACGCATGGTGTGATCTCTGAAACGAGTCAGAAGTTTGTTCAGATTTCCTGGAGTTGACTTATAGGTGCGAAGTTCGAACACCTTTCCTGCAACCTCTTGCGACTCGACAGTCTGACTTACCTGTGCGACTGCCAATATGGCAACGACAAACATTAAGGATATTGCGCTTATTAGTTTTTTCATAGCAGTTCCTTTCGTGAGTGAGTAAGTCATTTCAGCAGATTCTATGGCCTGTCCAGTTCTCCGACGTAGAATTAAATCGCTTCCATGATGAAATAATCGTCCAGGATGAGCGAGTTCACCAATCTGTCGAGTGTTGCGCGCACAGCCTCGTCAAGGGTTACCCCTGTAGAGCGTCCGAAGATCACCGTGTCAAATGCTGTTCTCGCGCCTTGTTTCAGTGTGATGTGGGTGCGAATTGTCACTTCAATCCCCGCTTCCTTTTCTGCAACCAAAACCTCAGTCAACTCCCCTTCCAGCGTTAGTGATTGTCCATCATCTACCAGCAGGGCTCCACCAGCAGTGAAGGCCTGTACGAGCGCATTGCGGACGATACCGGCAACGGGCTCTTCAGCCTGAAATCCGGCTATTTCGCGAGCATTTGCCACGGCTCGTTTATCAGTAAAGGCTGCCACTTTGAGAGTACCTTTGGAAGTTTTGCTGAAATCAATCTGAGGAGACAGTGTGTACTCATAGTTGATAAGAACATCTTCGGCAAAGGATAGTGGCGCATGCATCGACAATGCACAAAAAACGGGTACTGCGTAGACGAGGCCACGAATTTTCATAGTAACTCCTGTTACATCTAATGGAAGGCTTTGGTGGAGCGGCGTTCAGTTGGTTTTAACTTAATGCATAAAGTGGTTCTATTCAACATCAGAAATAAAAAAGCCACCGGTTGATGGAACAACGCGGTGGCATTTATTTGCGGCCTGAAACAGGCGGTTAGATCAGATCAATCTTATAGCTTGTTAGCGGGCCATGGAGCACCTTGGTTGGTGCGCGGCAACTCTTTGATACCCAGATTGACAAACTTTTGAACGCGCTTGCCTTCATAAGTTTCAGTGGTGTAAATGTTAGCCTGAGAGTCAGTCGCGATGCTGTGCGGAGCATAGAACTGTCCTGGGCCGCGGCCGCCGTGACCGAAGCTGGTCAACACTTCAAGAGATTCACGGTCGATTATGTAGACCTTGAAGTTCTGACCGTCTGCAAGGAACAGGTACTGTTGCGCAGCATCTTTGGAGAAGTCGATATCCCACGTAGAGCCTTGGTTCAGAGTCTGTGGAGCTACCTGAGCTTCTTTGACGAACGTGCCATCCTTGCGGAAAACTTGAATTCGGTCAGCACCACGGTCACAAACGTACACCAAGCCATCGTTAGATGGGATAGCGCAGTGAACGGGGCCGCGGAACTGCTGCGGAAGCGGTTCACCGGGTGTGTACGTCACGGGGCCGTCAACAGGACGGTTGCCGTAAGCGCCCCAATAGCGTTTAAAGGCGCCGGTATTCAGATCCAGTACTGCAACGCGCTTGTTACGATAACCGTCAGCAAGATAAACCTCGTTCGCTTCTGCATCGATAGCTACTTCAGCCACCTGAGAGAAGTGAGTTGTGCTGTTGCTGTCTGTGTCGTTACCCGGCTCACCGTATTGAGCAACGAACCGTCCGTCGCCAGTGAATACCAGTACATGAGAGTCGCCCCCGCCGTTACCACCGATCCAAACGTTGCCGTTTGGAGCAATATCGATACCGTGGTTAGATGCTGGCCATGTAAAACCTTCGCCTGGGCCGCCCCACGCATTAACAACATTTCCTGCTGGGTCAAATTCAATGATAGGAGGTGCCGGAGTGCAGCATTCGCTTACGCCGAGCTTCAAACCGATTTCGGTCGCGCCACCAAACATGGAGTCCTGATCGCGGTGAACGATGAATACGTGGTCGCGGGCATCGACGTCAACACCGATGGTGCGGCCCAGAATCCACTGATTTGGCAGGGGTTTTGGCCAAAACGGATCAACTTCGAAAGCTGGCGCCATAACCATTGAGCTTGCTGCTTCGGCGGGGTCTTGCAGTTGTGACTGGCTGACACCGAGTGCTACCAGAGCAACCGCAAATGTGGCTCCTGCCGCATACTTGATATTTCTTGTCATTCTTTTTCCCTCCAGGGTAAGTCTCTACTGAGGCTTTGTTTTTTTTAGACCGACGGGCAGTATACTCACTTCTTCACAGACAGTATACTCGGAATCCCTGATTTCCCGGGCTCGATTACAAATACTTACAATTACTCTGTGATTGCCTGGACAGTGCTGTTTTCCAGCATACGCAGATGGCAGATGGCAGATGGCAAATGAGGTGCAGATTTTGGGCAGATATAACTACAAACCAATCGGTGTGCCAACTTTGTTTGGTGGGGCTGCTTGTCAATCGAGAACAGGGGACTTGCTTCGGAAATTTTGGGCCTTTGCTTTGCTGCTAATGGCATGCGTCACTCCATTGAAGAGCGCAGTTGCTGACGATGTCCCGCTGCGGGTTGCGGTTCAGGGGTTTGTGAAGCCAGAAGGCAACGAGTTGACGGTGTTGCTCAGAGTTCCCATGGATGCGTTGGGCGAGATTGTGTTTCCGGTACGCGGGACTCCTGGGTCGTTAATATTTTCTGAAGCCGATATCGCACTGGAAACTGCAGCGCAAGTTTATGTTCTTAGTGCTCTCGAGTTCTATGAAGACGGGCGGCGCCTTGAAGATAAGCAACTTCGTCGCGTACGAGTATCTCTGCCTTCTGATCGATCTTTCAATACCTATGATCAGGCTCTGGCCAACATTATGAGCCCCAAGTTGGACGATAGTGTGGATCTGTACTGGCGTCAGGGTATGGCTGATGTGCTGGTCACTTATCCGATACTGTCTGCTGACTCACGAATCTCAGTGGATCCACGTTTGGCAGGTTTGGGCGTGGAAACCAACACCGTGATGCGATTCGTCCTGCCAGACGGTGCAGAGAGACCATTCAGTTATATAGGAAACCCAGGTCTCGTGTACCTTGACCCTAGTTGGATTCAGGCTTCCATTCGCTTCATTGCAATGGGATTTGATCATATTCTGGAAGGCACAGATCACTTGTTGTTTCTGCTCTGTCTTGTCATTCCGCTCCGGAGTGTGAAAGCGCTGGTGCCTGTAATCACATCGTTCACGATTGCTCACTCCATTACACTGATTGCCTCAGTCTTTGGTGTTGTTCCTTCCGTGCTTTGGTTTCCTCCATTGATTGAGACTTTGATTGCGCTGTCGATAGTGTATATGGCATTTGAGAACATCATTGGTTTCAAGCAGGAGAACCGCTGGTTGGTGACATTCGGTTTTGGTCTCATTCATGGTTTCGGATTCTCATTCCTGTTGACCGAGAGCATGCAGTTTGCGGGGTCGCATTTAGTGACGGCCCTGCTATCGTTCAATATCGGTGTGGAGTTGGGGCAATTGTTGGTTTTGGTTCTGATAGTGCCCTTGCTCGCGATAGTCTTCCGTCATCTTGTGGCCGAGAAAATGGGAGTAATCATACTTTCGGCGCTGGTGGCTCATAGCGCTTGGCATTGGATGGCTGAGCGTTGGAGTGTCCTGATGAGTTATGATATTCGTGTGCCTGTGATCAATACTGATTTTTACGCAGGTTTGGCGCAGTGGGGGATTTTGCTCTTGGTGGCTGGCGGTATTCTGTGGTTGATGCAGGCACTATTCAATCGATTCTTCGTGACTGGGATGCCAAATCAGGTCGAAAAATCTGTGCATTAAGCGACTTTCTGCCAGATGCTGTTTTGGATCTGGCAGAAAAAAGTCCCGCCACTCTTACTCTCTTGGCTCATATCTGCGCAACATGCGCTGTGCTACCTCAGCCCCATATACGTTTCCTTGCTCATCAGCAGTGACTCCCTCTGCGACACTGGTGCCACTGGCGGCGCCAGTATTGGGGTCGGGTATAAAGGCGGAGACGAAGCCAGTTGCCGCGCTGCCGATCCGAATCCCCCTGTACCATCCCGGGTTTCTGCCCGGACCAGTATTGGATTCTGAATCTGCGGAGTAGAGCATGTCGTTGCCGTCAATATAAAGACCACTCGGTCTGCCAAACTGCGTCCAAGTGGCGACCCATGTGCCATCCTGTTCGAAGATCTGCAGGCGGCTATTGCCTCTGTCGGCTACGAAAAGTCGACCCTGTGAGTCCATCGCAAGAGCATGTGGTACGTCTAGCTGTCCCGGCCCCGTACCTTTGCCTCCCCACTCCAGCAGGTATTCCCCGGCGCTGTTGTACTTCACTATCCTATTATTGCCGTCGGAAGAGTGGCCATCTGCAACAAAAATGTCGCCATTGGGTGCTACGAATACATCGTTGGGTTGATCGAAGATGTTGTTACCCTTGCCCGCCACCCCGGGCAATCCAAGGCTCATGAGTAGTTCGCCATCCGCGCTGAACTTGTGCACTTGATGCCCTTTCATGCGTTCGGTATCCCCTCGGGCGTCAGCTATCCAGACGTTGCCTTCAAAGTCGACGTGAATCCCGTGCGGCCAGACGATCAATCCCGCACCGAAGCTCTTGATTATCCGGCCCTGCGGATTGATCAGGAAAATCGGGTCAATATCAGGTGTATCCAGACAGTTAGTGTTTCCGCCACAACGCTCGGCAGCCCAGATGTGTCCATCGCCTGCATAGTATACGGTGCTGGTAGCCCCCCAAGTCCGGCCATCGGGTAATTCCGCCCAGATACCAGGGACGGTGTCGTAGGGGTTGGGTACCACATTCGGATTCTCAAGTTGTGCTATTGCATTACTCGTCACGAAGCAGGCAGCAAGTGCGAGTCTTGCGGCAAAACATACAGTTGATCCCGGTTTACTCATGTCGCAATTCTCTTATTATTGTAGGTGGAGTGATGGATGCTCGACTGTACGTGAAACGCCTCAGAAAGTCTTTGGGTCCAGTGCAGCTGTCATGCTTCAGACTCTTGTCAGATGGCATCTGTCGAATGCGTGTGGGAGTCTGCCTGGAAGTCTATAGAATGCTTGTCTTGAAAGTTGACCAAAACCTTTCCACATTGAGCTTTGGCTCCGGAGAACGCGAGATAATTCTTTTGAAAATGTTACCATGCGAATCGATTTGACCCGGGAATGTTTCAAAATGCCACAAAAAGTGATGTGATCGCGTAACCGTCTTCCAGTTTTTAGATTACACTCAGCCACCGTAAAAGAAGTATCAAAAAGATTAAATTGGAGTGCTAAATATGAAGAATGCTAGCTTGATATCGATGTTCGTGCTTGCGGGCGCGATGAGCCCCTTGGGGCACGCCGCTCCAGAGAGAGCCGGAGATTTCGCATTGTTGGATCAGAACGGCGATTTTCATCAGTTCAGTAAATATCGACACAGGGATGCTATTGTTATTTTCTCCCAGGCCAACAGCTGTGCTGCGACTGAATCAGCAGTTTCCCAATTACGCGATCTGCGTACCGAATGGGAAGCAAGAAATGTTGCGTTTCTCATGATCAACTCCGCTGGGGACGACCTCGCATCAATCCGTGAAGTGGCGAAAGCACAGCGACTCGACTTTCCTATCATGATGGACTCCAGCCAATTGGTTGCCAAGACGCTGAATATCAGAAAGGCTGGGGAGCTGCTCGTGTTGGATCCGGAGCGTCTAACAGTTCTGTATCGTGGTCCTGTACACGAGCATCTGGGTGTAACGCTGATCAACGAGTTGGCTGGCACCCAGCAGGACACCATGGTTATGGATGTTGCGGGTTGTGATCTGGGTATTGCAAATGGCCCCGTACTTGCGGCTAATGCCCCTGATTATGCAACTGAAGTTGCTCCAATCATCGTTGAACATTGTGCTGAATGTCATCGTGAGGGTGGCATAGGGCCCTTCGCAATGGATAGTCATCTTATGCTACAAGGATGGTCTCCTATGATTCGTGAGGTATTGCTGACCAAGCGCATGCCTCCAATGCAGGTCGATCCCAATATCGGACACTTCGATAATGCGGCCTATATGTCTGATGCTGATCTGCAAACACTGGTTACCTGGATCGATGCCGGGGCGCCAAAGGGTAGTTTGCCACAAGATCCTTTGAGCAACCTTGAATACGCCGATGTGAAATCCTGGCAGTTGGGCGAGCCGGATTTTATAGTGAAATCTCCTGTGCAGGAGATTCCAGCAACGGGCGTTCTTGACTATATCAATGTCGACATGGAATTGCCGTTTACCGAGGACAAGTGGGTCAGGGCTGTACAATTCATCCCTGGTGATGAAACAGTTCTTCACCACCTCCTGACGTATGTGACAGCGCCGACAGAGTCTTTTGATGGTGGCGAAGCAGATCAGCAGTCAACCGCTCGTCGCTTCCTTGAAGGCTATGCTCCTGGAAAGGTTGAGGCTATGGTCTTCCCAGAGGACACCGGTGTCTACATTCCTGCTGGCCACAAGCTATCCATGCAGTTTCACTTCACTACCAATGGTCGTGCTACGTCAGACGAAACTACACTGGGCATGTACTTCTATGACGACAAGCCTACTCACGAGAACCTTACCCGCTCCGTGTCCGGCCTGTTCGTTATTCCTCCGCATGCTCTCGACCACGAAACGCATGGTACTTATACGTTCAGAGAGGCGGTTGTTGTTAACGGTCTGCGTGCTCACATGCACTTCCGGGGCAAGGATATGAAGTTCTCCGCAGAGTATCCGGACGGCACGGTGGAAGATCTTCTCAGTGTGCCGAACTATAGCTATGCTTGGCAGCCAACTTATCAGTTGAGCGAGCACAAGTATCTGCCTGCGGGCACCAAGGTACACGTGACGGGATCGTTCGATAATTCTGTCTACAATACGGCAAACCCAGATCCTGACAAGGAGGTAAGATTTGGCCTGCAGAGCTGGGAAGAGATGTTTATCGGTTACTGGACTTACTACTCGGCCGAAAAATAGTTCTCTGTGTCGCTGATAGTAATTTGCCAGCGTATAGCTTGAAAAGGCGTCCTCACGGGCGCCTTTTCATTTCCGGGGCGGGACTGGTCGGCTCAACGACTGCTGCTCAAAGTGGCAGACCTGTTACAAACTATTGCAGGTTTTATTTTGACGAAGCTCGCTGACAGCTGTCTATGTTTTATAATTGAGAATGAAGCATGCTGAATTCATGGGTTGATGTAATGAAACTGGTCGTACTGGTTATTAGTTTTTTCCTGAGTATAAGTAACGTAACTGCTGCGTCCGTTCGAGGCGTGAGCGATTTTGCACTGCTTGATCATGAGGGTTATTTCCATCAGTTGAGTAGATATGAAGAGAGTGCAGCGGTAGTCATATATGTGTATGGGAATAAATGTTCCGTATCTGCAGAAGCTCTTCCCAAGCTGAACTTGCTTCAGAGCAAATACAGCGACAGAAACATAAATTTCCTAATGTTGGATCCGTTCCAGGAAGATAGTAGGCAGCAGGTGATTTCCACTCTGGCCGTTGTTGGCAGTCGCATCCCTGTTCTCATGGATCGTTCGCAGCTGGTTTCCCAATCTCTGGGAGTTGAAGCTGCAGGCGAGGTCTTCGTGATTGATCCACGTCGCATGACTCTATTGTATCGAGGCGCCATCGATAGTCGAATTGGGTCGGATGGTCGGCCGCAATCTAGTGCTAATAACAGAAATTATCTGGAAGAGGTGTTATCTGCGATTTCTGTGAGCGCGCCAGTAATTGCAGACGCCCCTTGGATCCATGGCGATCCTGTGCTTTACACCGTTGTGAAAGAGGCGGTAGTGAATGGCGTTTCCTACGTTAATGATGTGGTGCCAATTCTGAAGCGTCAGTGTGTCTCCTGTCATAGGGAGGGAGGTGTGGCCCCCTGGTCCATGGATAGCCATCAGATGGTCAGTGGTTGGAGTTCGATGATCAAAGAAACTCTTCTGACTATGAGAATGCCTCCCGGTCAGATTGATTATGAGTATCTGGATAAATTTGTTGATGTTCACCATATTACGGATGTAGAGAAAGCCGTCCTGGTTAGCTGGGTGGACGAGGGAGCTCCGCGCGATGGGGATGTAGATCCTCTGTTGCATCAGCCGGCTGTTGAGTCCGAGTGGGCTCTGGGAGAGCCTGACTTGATTGTTGAATTTCCGGCTCAAGAAATTCCTGCAAGCGGTGTGCTGGACTATAAGTTCGTTCCCGTTGAAATTGGGCTGGATCGTGACAGGTGGGTGCGGGCGTATGAGTTTGATATTGGTGACAAGGCGACCCTGCATCATATCGTAGCCTACACTCAGGATGAGAGACAGCAACGACAAAATGCCAGTGGCGGTGGAAGCCGGACCAACTTTGGAGGCTACGCTCCAGGGAGAGCATATATGTCGTTTGATAATGATACAGGCATACTTCTCAAGAGAGATATGCGTCTCATGATTCAGTTTCACTATACAACCATAGGGCGGCCAGTGGTGGATGTGACCAAGATTGGTTTGTATTTCCATGATACCCCGCCCAAGTATCCGCTTGTCAGAACAGCAGTTATGAATGGAGAGTTTGTAGTGCCTCCGGGGGTGGCAGATTTCTCTGTAACAGCTACAACCAAGGTGACAAAAGATTCTTATCTCTACAATATCGCTCCACACATGCATTATCGAGGAAAACGGGTGAAGTACCGGCTTGAGTATCCTAGTGGTTTAACCGAAGAATTGTTATCAGTCCCCAATTTCCAACATAACTGGCAGATGACCTATCGCTTGCGTGAGCCAAAGTTTCTTCCTGCAGGTACGGTCATCGTGGCAGATGGGGCGTTTGATAATTCATCTCAGAATGCCCTGAATCCGGATCCTTCTCAGGAGGTTCGTTGGGGGGATCAGGTTTGGGATGAGATGTTCATTGCTTGGTTGGGCATCAGCGAGATCGAGTGAGAGTTGCGCCTTGGCAGGCTTCGGTTCCTGGCCACTTGATGGCGTTACACTAGCGCAATCAAGTGGTGTCTGATTTCCCCTTTCCTATTTCGCTTGTACAATTTCGCCTCTATCTCGCTGGTCTTGGCAGCTGTCAGGATCTACATTGCCTAGCGGATTATTACATGGATCTCCGGCCTCTGCTTACAATACTATCTGACGGTTTGTTCCACTCTGGCGAGCAGTTGGGACGTGGCCTTGGTCTGAGTCGTGCGGCGGTATGGAAACAGGTGGAGAAGCTCAAGTCCATGGGGGTGGAGGTGCACTCTGTCATTGGTAAGGGCTACAGATTGCCATCAGCGCTGGAGTTCCTCTGCGATGAAAAGGTGTTCCTCTCTTTAGGCGCGGAGTCCGAAAAGTGGCGTGGAAATCTTAGTGTAGTGTTTTCCGTGGATTCCACTAACACGGAGGTTCTGCGACGAATGCAACCAGGCGTCGAGCGCCATATCGTCGTTGCCGACCATCAGGCGCTTGGTCGGGGGCGGCGGGGGCGAGTCTGGGTCAGCCCTCTTGGGGCAAATATTTACATGTCGATAGCATGGTCGTTTCAAGCAGGTGTTGCCGCGCTTGAGGGGTTGAGTCTCGTTGTCGCGGTGCTCATAGTGAAAGCACTGGGTTGGTGTGGTTACGATGGCATGACACTCAAGTGGCCGAACGATATTCTCCTTGATGGGCGCAAGCTTGCCGGAATATTGCTGGAGGTGAGTGGCGATCTTGCCGGGCCATGCAGGGTTGTTATTGGAGTAGGCGTGAATATCAGAATGCCTGACAATGCTGCGAGTCAGATTGACCAGCCTTATACAGATCTGTTTTCCAACTTCGGCGCAGGGATCGACAGAAATGTAATAGCCGCCGCAATGATCAGAGAGCTTTCGAATGGCTTGGAGGAATTTGAGCGGACCGGATTTGCGACATTTCATGCAAGGTGGGATCAATTGGATGCAAACAAAGGAAGGATAGTTGAACTGCGTACTGCCACAACGGTAACCAGAGGTCTGGTCATGGGTGTTGATCGCTCAGGAGCATTAATCCTTGAGACCGCTGAGGGCGTAAAAGCCATGGCTGGGGGAGAGTTGCAGGTAAGATTGCGGCCTGTGGCTGATGAGATAAGTCATGATTCTTGATATCGACGTCGGGAATTCGCGGCTTAAATGGCGACTGTCGCACGGCGATGGGGGTATCGTACAGCGAGGCAGTTGCGCCGACGAATCTGAATTCGGTGATGTGGATTTGGTGGGCGGGCTTCAGAGAGTTCGAATAGCGAACGTCAGAGGTGAGAGCGTCGTGTCTATGCTGAATGATATCTGTCGTAAGCGCTGGCACCTCACGCCCGAGTTTGCCCAGCCAGTTCACCAATGCGCTGGAGTCACAAATGCTTATCAGAAACCGGAAACGCTTGGTGTTGACCGCTGGCTCGCAGTTCTTGCCGCCTACAACGACTGTCGTGGAGCTTGTTGTGTTGTCGACGCCGGTAGTGCTGCGACTTTCGACGTAATGACCGCCAATGGACAACATCTAGGTGGCTACATCGTGCCGGGATTGAGTTTGCAGAAACGTAGTTTGCTGGAGAGTACTGGAATCCGAATGGTGAAGCAGAATGAATGGCCTGAGATGCTGCAGCCAGGCACAGATACTGCGCTGGCCGTGCATGGTGGAATTGTGGCGATGATGGTTGCCTGGGTGCAGTATGTATACCGACTGGCAGCAGGCGACACCGAAAGCATCCTATACTTGACGGGTGGAGATGCGATGCTGCTTTCTATACATTTAGACAGATGCGGCATCTCCCACAGAGTTGCGCCTGATTTGGTGCTCGACGGCCTCGCCAGCGCGCTGCCTTAAACGAATACTTCGAGGCCTTATAAATCATGCGTGGGATATTGTTTGGCTTGTTGTTTTCGAACCTCCTTTATCTGGGCTGGGGATTTATGGTTGGGCAGCGACAATCCGAGCTGGTCGACGCAGAACAAGCCCTTTCAGCTAAAAGAGATATCTTGCTAGTTTCCGAAGCGATGCCTGAGGAGCTGCGTTACTATCCGATGCAAGTTCTCGGGTCTTCAGTGGCATTGCCGTTGTTCGATAGCACTACGGTCATAACTCCTGCTGTAGAGTACTGCGCAGAGATTGGTCCATTTGAGAGCCCTGCTGATGCCGACGGGTTTATTGGTGCCAACGCGAGTCGCTTTACGATGAGTTCTGAAGTTCGTCGTATTCCAATTGCTCCTGATTACAGGGTTTACGTGCCGCCATTCGCCTCCAGGGAGCTTGCTACGAGCACAATGGCTGCGATTAGAGAGGCATTTGCGGCAAACAACCTGATGATAGACAGTTTTCTGATTGCTCGCGGAGATTTGGCAAACGGAATTGCTTTAGGGCTTTTCACCGAACAAAGAAATGCTCTTAATGTTCAAGCTCAGCTTGAGAAATTAGGTTATAGGGTGGTAATTGCCGAGGAAGAGAAGTTTCGCGAAGAGCTTTGGGTGCTGGTTTCCGGGATCGAATCAGAGGCTGCCTTTGCTCTTCATTGGGCCGAAATTCAACTACCCAAAACCTATATTCAGGCGGGAGAAAAACTCTGTGAAACGATTGCACATGGATTGCAATTCCCCTAGAATGCCGCCTCTGAATAAGACACCCAGGTACCTTGAGAGGCTTTGGGGGCTCTTGTAGGAGGGGTTCCCGAGTGGCTAAAGGGATCAGACTGTAAATCTGACGCGCGAGCTTCGGTGGTTCGAATCCACCCCCCTCCACCATCTAGAAGCAGGAATTTTCGAAGGCTTCTGGCCGCGGCGGGTATAGTTCAGCGGTAGAACACCAGCCTTCCAAGCTGGTTACGCGGGTTCGATTCCCGCTACCCGCTCCAGTTTTACAAAACGGTTTATTAGGGGAATGGCTCCGCTGTTAGCTAAAAGGCAGTGGTTTCATGTTGAGTCTCTATAGTTTGAACGAATATTGGCTCGGACTGTTTATTACTAGTGTCTGGCTCGCATAGCTCAGAGGTAGAGCACTTCATTGGTAATGAAGAGGTCTCCGGTTCAAATCCGGATGTGAGCACCAGGTTTGCGACTTTCGTGCGGAAAGCATGGAAAGCGCGTCGCAGGAAAGTGCAGGTGCTGATTTCAGGTGCTGCGGTATTTTTATAATTAACGCTGTTGCTGTGGTCGCTGATCACGGGGGCGAGTGTGAAAATCAATAGAGGCGATCAAAATGGCGAAAGGCAAGTTTGAGAGAAAGAAGCTGCACGTTAACGTAGGCACAATTGGCCACGTTGACCATGGCAAGACGACACTGACAGCGGCTCTGACACGTGTGTGCGCGGAGACCTGGGGTGGTGAGGCGCGTAATTTTG
>JAUXNX010000020.1 GCA_030682575.1 Gammaproteobacteria bacterium | reverse complement strand
ATGCAGGGTGGATTTGAAACCCGTCTCTCCACACCATGGGGCCGTCAGTTCTGGGTCTCTCTGGAGTGGACGCCAGGTGCATGATGTGTGAATCCGTCAGGCAGGCAACTGCCTGACGGTTCGCGAGAAACAAAAAAGGCCGGAGCAAATTGTTTGCTCCGGCCTTTTTGCATTTGGGTGATGGGTTTCTACCAGTAGCTCTCCAGCGTGATTTGGCCACTGACACCATCCCCGTGCCTGTTGAACCCTTTTTGCTCCAGAGCAACGGTTGCATCCTGCACCATGCCAGGATTACCGCAGAGCATGAATTGCGAATTCGGAAGAGTCATGTTTCGACCGGCTACACGCTCCAGTGTGCCATTGGTGATACTGGCGGGGATATGGCCGTGAATACTGCCTTCGATTTTTTCGCGGCTGACAAAGGGTACAAAAGTAAATTGATCGACGTGAGCTTGCTGCAACCCCTTGATCAAGTCGCCATAACCGAGGTCCTGCCACTGGCGCACGGCATACACCAGCACGACATGTCTGAATCGCTTCCAGGGCTCCGGCGTCAGCAACATTGACAGGAATGGGGCTACCCCGGTTCCGGTGGCGAGCAACCAGAGACAGTCTGATGAAGGTACCTGCTCCAGTGTGAAGTTGCCTTCTGCCTGTTCTTGAATCCAGACAGAGTCCCCGGTCTGCAATTTGCCGAGTTCGATGGAAAGCTGCCCCTCTGGATTCGTATAGAAGAAAAATTCAACGGGTTGCTGGCCGGGTGCACTGAGGATGGAGTAGGGCTGGGATATGCGCTGTCCATCAATATCGAGGGCCAATGAGGTGTACTGGCCGGCAGTAAAAGGAGCCAGGTCGGCTTCTATACGCAGCGAAAAAAGATTCTGAGTCAGGTGTACGTTGCCGCTCACCATACCTTCGATCCAGCCCTTTCCGGGTGCTTCATTGCGATTCGTCATTCAGTGTGCCTGTTAGACTTTTGTCTGTCATTTGCGCTGGGCGCGCATTGTCGCACATTTGCCAGTTGGATTCCCGGCCTCGTCCTCACAAATTATTGGCGCTTGATTGGCTTTTTCTATAGGCTGCCAAGTGATTGACTTTCCTGGCAGAAAATCCCGATTTACAGCGAATTTGAGGAGTGTGTATGTTGCGTGTGTGGTTCGAAACAGCCCTCTGGAAGCGAATTCTGATGGCCCTGGTACTTGGTGTGGTGGTGGGCAGTCTGTGGGGTGAGAGCGCGGTATCCATCAAGTGGATAGGCGACCTGTTCGTACGTTTGATCAGCATGGTGGTAGTGCCACTGGTCTTCTTCACGCTGGTCTCCGGGATCATCGCCATGGGCGATCCACAGAAACTCGGTTCGCTTGGCATCAAGACACTGGCGCTGTACATGTTGACCACTGTCGCCGCCATCAGTATCGGAGTTGTGCTGGCCGTGCTGTTGCAGCCTGGTATCGGCGTTGACCTGAGTTCGACTGTGCCTGGCACAGTACAGGAGGCCATTCCGCTGACACAAAGACTGATGAGCATTGTGCCCAGCAATCCAGTGGCTGCGCTGGCAGAGGGAAATATCCTGGCAATCATCTTCTTTGCGGTACTGGTGGGGGTTTCTGCTCTGGTGACCGGAGAGAAGGCGAAACCGATAGCTGATCTGGCAGAATCAGCCTCGGAAGTGATGCTCAAGATTACACGCTGGGTCATGGAAGTGGCGCCATTTGGCGTCTTTGCTCTGATCGCATGGGTATCCGGTACGCAAGGAGTGGCGGCACTGCTGGATGTGGTACGACTGGCGCTTGCGGTAATTTCCGGTTGCTTGCTTCATGTGGCGATCGTGCATAGCTCCCTTATGAAGTTTGTGGTGAAAGTGTCGCCGATGGCGTTTTTCCGTGGTGCCAGAGATGCCACGCTGGTGGCATTTTCCACGTCGTCGAGTTCTGCGACCATGCCTGTCACTCTATCCGTAGCGGAGAAAAATCTGGGCATCAGTCCCGTGGTGGCGACAACTGTCATTCCTCTTGGCGCGACCATCAACATGGATGGCACTGCGCTATATGTCGGCATTGTTTCAGTGTTTGCGGCGCAGGCTTTTGGCATTGAACTCGCGTTTGTCGACTACCTGATCATCATGGGAGCAACAACTCTTGTTTCAATTGGTACTGCTGCAGTGCCAGGTGCCTCAGTTTTTCTGATGGCGGCAGTAATGGGAGCAATCGGCATGACTCCTGAACAGATTGCTGTCGTTGTTGGCTTCATCATTCCGTTTGATCGACCACTGGACATGATGCGGACCAGCGTCAATGTGACCGGTGATCTGGCAGTGGCGACTGTTGTGGCGAAGTGGGAGAAGGAGCTGGACACAAGTGTGTTCGCAGCTCCCAACAAGATATAAATCAGTTACCGCAGCGATAGACGCCGAAGCTCTGGCGGCCGTTGACGATGGGGGACTCAGTCACGATGCGATTGCCGCCCATGTCGCCAGCTTCGTTACGCGCCAGATCAATGAGTTCGGACTGCAGTTTGGTGCCGCCCCGCTCGACGAAAGCTATACTGCTGATTGCTCGTGCTGTACTCGTGCCCACGCGCGTACAGCTGGTGACTTCTGCGGGGGTGGCAACGGTGACGAGGCGACCGGCCGATGTCAGTTGAACCCAGGTGGCGCAGGAGCTCACGATGCCTGCAAGACCTATGATGGCAATACCTTTGATAACTACATTCTTGTACATGCTGCTCTCCTGATTTGCTCCGGATTTGCCGAAGTAAAACTCCGATCCGGGTTCTATGAATCCAATGTTTGCCTACCTTGCCAGTTCTGCCGTTGCCGGTAAAGCCCGCGTGTGTGAAATTCCCGAGCGGCTGAGCAGGTGGAGCTTTTGTGCTACCATTCGCCGCCGTTGGCGAAGTCGTGGTTGATCTACCACGTCATCGCCAACCTGCATTGAATTTGATCTGGAGAGAGCTCATGAATACCAACAATAAATCAGGATTGAGTGACAAGAATGTCGTGGTGATTGGCGGGACGTCCGGCATTGGTCTGGCCACAGCGCTGGCCGCCAGTGATCTTGGGGCGCGTGTCTGGGCAGCCGGTCGATCTGCGGAACATATAGAAAAGGCAAGAGCACTGGGTGCTGGCAGAATCACTGTCATCAACGCCGATACTCACGATGAAGAGGGTCTGCGTGCCTTGTTTGCCAAGGTTGGTGTCATCGATCATCTCGTTTCCGCCGCCACCGGCGCCAGCCGTACACTCAAGCCCTTTCTGGAGCAGACGGAGGACCAGTTCAAGGAGGCCTTCGGCAAGCTCTGGGGTTATGCGAAAGTCGTTCGCACAGGCGCTCCTTTCATGGCAAAGGACGGTTCCATTACACTCGTCAGCGGAGCTCCGGCCCGCAAGATCAAGGCGAACAGTTCGTCCCTGAGTTGCGTGGGTGCGGCGGTGGAGAATCTGGTGCGTTGTCTGGCGACTGAAATGGCACCGATCCGCGTCAATGTCGTATCTCCTGGCATCATCGACACAGCGTTGTTCGACTGGATGGGAGAGGCAAGGGGCGAGCGCGTGGCAGCGATGGTCAAGGGTCAGCTCGTCGAACGTGTCGGCCGTCCCGAGGAAGTGGCCAGCGCGTTGATTTACCTGATGCAGAATGGCTATGCTACCGGCACAACGGTAGATGTGGATGGCGGGCAACTGCTGCGTTAATCAAGGTCCCGTAGAGGTCAAATAATGAGTTTCAAACCCGTAATCCTGATTTACGATCTCAACAACAAACTGGTGGATGAGATCGCAGCCGAGATTGGCAGTACAGGGCTGTACACGAGTATCAACACCTACAACGAAGCCAATGCCATGGATGCGATCCGGCAGTATGATCGTGGTTTTGGAGTCTTGACCAACAAGTTGTCCTGCATCATCACGGGCTGGAATCATCACAAGAAACCGCGCGAGCAGTTTCTCTATCGTCTGCGCGATATCGAGAAAAGCAGTCCTTTGCGCGCTCAGACGCCAGTGATCATCGTCAGTGAAGATCATCGTGCTGATCTTAAAAAACGTGCACTGGACAGTAATGATGGTGCCGTTTGTGCCTATCTGCATGCCGACAGTTTTCGCGATAGCCTCACAGAAGTTCTCCACAGAATCGTGTTCGAAAAGCGCGTGGCCGAATCGAATCGTCTTGCCAACGAAGAGTTCCTCAACACTCCTCAGGAGGAGTAAGGCGCCGCGCCATGTCCAAGTTCGAATTCATCATGATGTTCGTCTCGGTCGTAGTCGCGTTTTCCATGGCGGAGTTGATGATGGGCTGGGGGCGTCTGATCAGAGTGCGACACCGTCTGTCGAGGCCGCTGTTCATGATTGGCTGGTCGTTCTGGCTTCTACTGCTCATCACATTTCACTATCTGGGTTTTTGGGAGTATCAGGCTGTCGATCTACGCACGGTCAGCGAGATGCTGCTGGTGCTCAGCGCGCCCATTGTGCTCGTGCTGCTGACGTTCGTGCTGACGCCGGAGCTGCGGCACTTTCAGCGGCTGGATCTGGAAGATCACTATTTCAGAATCAAGAACTGGTTCTTCGGAATGGCGATACTGTTCTTTGTGATCGCCGCCACTTCAGATGTACTGCTGCCTGATTTCCGTGAGACATTGCTGTCGAGGATGATTGGCCCAATCCTCATTGTGCCCTCGCTGGCCTGTCTGATCTGGACCAACAAGCGCCGAGTGCATTACGCCGTCCTGGGCTTCAATCTGTTCCTGCTGATAGTGTCGAGCTATGCAATCAACGTGCGGGCGCTTTGAGTCGCTTCCGCAAATGATCAGGTCTTCACCTCCTTGTATCGGAAACAATCCTTCACATGATCGTTCACCATGCCGGTAGCCTGCATGTGCGCATAACAGATCGTGGAACCGACAAACTTGAAGCCACGTTTTTTCAGATCCTTCGACATCGCGTCACTTTCAGGTGAGGTGGCCGGGATATCGCCCATGCCTGTGCGCTTGCCGTCAATCGTTTTACCGTTGACGAAGCTCCACATGTATTTGTCGAACGAACCAAACTCCTTCTGTATGGCCAGAAACGCCACGGCATTGCTGCGGATGGAATAAAGCTTGAGGCGATTGCGGATCAGGCCCGTGTCGAGCAGCAACTTTTCGATGGTCTTGTCCTGCATTCTCGCCACCGCCTCCGGCTCGAAATTCTTGAAGGCTTTGCGGTAGTTCTCGCGCTTGCGCAGGATCGTGATCCAGCTCAATCCGGCCTGCTGACATTCCAGGCAGAGAAACTCGAACAGTGCGCGTTCGTCATGCAGGGGCACGCCCCATTCCTTGTCGTGATATTCGATGTACAGCGGGTCATTGCCCGGCCATGAGCAGCGTTTGGTCATGTTGAAATCCTTGCGGGGGTTGATCATTGAAAATGTAATGCTCAAGAGCATAGCCTGGATTTGGAGTTTCGCGGATCAGGTGTGCTGTTCCGCACACAAAAAAATCTGCGCGACAGGGTAGAATCGGGCCATGAGTATTCGCGGGATATAGACACAGTCGAGGTCATGATGAATCTGAACAAAGAGATATGTGAATTGGGCCTGCGCCGGGTGGCCATGGCAGCACTGTTGTTGACGCTTGGCATCGCGACGGGTTGCGCCGTGAACCCGGTGACAGGGCAACGTGAGCTTGGCTTTATCTCCGAGCAGCGCGAGCTGGTCATAGGGCAGCAGCAATACACGCCCTCCCAGCAGAGTCAGGGTGGGCAATTCACGGTCGACCGCGAACTCAGCGCCTATGTGAATAGAGTAGGGCAACGCCTGGCCGCCGTAAGTGATCGCCAACTTCCCTATGAATTCGTGGTGCTCAACAACTCCGTTCCCAATGCCTGGGCATTGCCTGGCGGCAAGATTGCGGTCAATCGCGGTCTGCTGATCGAACTCAACAACGAAGCGGAACTGGCCGCCGTGCTGGGCCACGAGATCGTGCACGCAGCGGCGCGTCACGGCGCTCAGGCGATGGAGCGGGGCATGCTGCTGCAAGGGGCGATGGTGGTCGGCGCGATCGCTGCTCAGGGCAATGATTATGCTGACTATATCGTCGGTGGTGCCCAGTTGGGTGCGCAACTGATGACGCAACGATATGGCCGCGACGCGGAGCGCGAGGCGGACGCATATGGCATCCGCTACATGGCCGCAGCCGGTTATGACCCCAGCGCTGCCATCAGTCTGCAGGAGGTTTTTGTGCGATTGTCCGAGGGCCGCCAGAGCAATTGGCTTGATGGTCTGTTCGCCAGTCATCCACCTTCCCAGGAGCGCGTGGAAAACAATCGTGCTCTCGTGGCCCAGCTGCGCGCCGAAGGACTCAGAGGAGGGGATCTTGGCGCTGAGCGTTATCAGCAGGCGACAGCATTCCTGCGCGAGAACAAGCCGGCCTACGACGCCTTTGACGAGGCCGAGAGACTGATAGCGCAGGATCGTCTGGAAGATGCCGCGCAGAGAGTGGAAACCGCGTTGCGCATGGTGCCCGATGAGGCCCGCTTCCATGGATTGAAGGCCGACATCATGGTCTACCAGCGCCGCTACCAGAACGCCGTAAGGAGTTACGACGATGCCATTCGCCGTGACTCCAACTACTTCGATTACTACCTCGGCAGAGGCGTCGCCTACTCGCGTCAGGGCGACAACCGTCGGGCCACAGCTGATCTGCAAGCCAGCATCAAGCTGCTGCCCACCGCCATGGCCATGAATGAACTGGGCACATTGTCATTGGCAAGCAATGATCGTGCGGCTGCCAAGCAGTACTTTGGTTTTGCCGCTGATGCACAGGGACCCATTGGTGATCAGGCACGTGCTGCGTTCATGAGATTGGATGTGGCGGATAATCCTGGTCAATACATTGCCGTGCAGCCATACGTAAACCAGAGCGGACGCCTGCTGGCGCGCATCGAGAACCGCTCACCACTGACGATTCGTGACGTGACGGTGGAGTTCCAGGCGGTAGTGTCAGGCCAACTGGTCACCAGAAGCGTAGGCTTGTCCCAGATAGCCTCCGGGCAGGGCGGCGAGCTGGATTCCAGCATCAACTTCCCGGCTGGTGTGATGCCTGCGGCGAATCAGGTCAGCGTCGCGGTGCGTGGGGCGCGGGTGGATTGATGGGCGTGCTTCTCCTGTGCGGCGACGGCTCTGAGCTGATGGCGATTCATACGGGGAAAAATTGCAAATCACGGATTGAAAACATTGCAAACCACTGGTTGTAAATATTGCAGATCACGGGTTAAGATTCTTGCAAATAGCTGGTTGCAAGGAAATATCCCAAATGGCCTACTTGAATCGGGTAATTGACGCTGAGCTCAAGGATCGCCTGTCGTCTGCAGGTGCTGTGGTTATAGAAGGCCCCAAAGCCTGTGGCAAGACAGAAACCGCGATGCAACTTGCGGCCAGCAGCGTTTTTCTGGATATGGACAGTGCCGCGCGCGTCAGTGTGGACATTGATCCACGTCTGCCATTGAGCGGAGCAACACCCCGGCTCATCGATGAGTGGCAAATGGCTCCAGCTGTATGGAACGGCGTTCGCCGGGAAGTGGATGCCCGCAAGACTCCTGGGCAGTTCATTCTCACTGGCTCCGCGACTCCTGCCGATGATGATACTCGTCACACAGGAGCTGGTCGTTTTACTCATTTACGAATGCGCACCATGAGTCTTCTGGAAATGGGAGCAAGTAGCGGCGAATTGTCACTGTCGGCTCTTCTTCGGGGGGAAACGCTCTCTGCTTCTGATCCTGGTCTTGGCTTTCATGAACTGCTCGCCATTCTGTGTCGAGGTGGCTGGCCTGCTCACACCGGTCTTGGTCTACTAGCAGCGCTGAAGGCGGTTCAGGACTATGTTCGTGATATCTACAGGGCTGATATCCATACGGTAGATGGCATTCGTCGAGATCCGGTACGAGTTCAGGCCGTGTTCGAATCTCTTGCACGACATGTTGCATCCGAAGTCAGCCATGCATCGATCGCGGCAGATGTAGCAATCCCCGCTGGTTCTCCTGGCAGTGACACTGTCGCTGCCTACATCAACGCCCTGGAGCGTCTCATGATCGTGGAGCACCAACCTCCATGGGCTGTGCATCTTCGCTCACGCTCACGGATGCGCAGCGGCAGGAAATTCCACTTTGTAGATCCCTCTCTGGCAGTTGCAGCCCTGGGCGCCAGCCCCGCGAGCTTGCTTGCAGACCTCAACACTGCCGGATTGTTGTTTGAGTCCATGGTGGTCAGAGACTTGCGCGTCTACTGCCAGTCACTGGGTGGGGATGTTCGGCACTACCGGGACAACACCGGACTCGAAATCGACGCGATTGTGACCACTGCCGATGCACGCTGGTGTGCGTGCGAAGTCAAGCTGAGCTCAGCCCCGCACATTGTGGATGCGGCTGCCGCACAGCTCCTCAAGTTCGCGCAGCGTGTGGATACAACGCGCTGTGGCGAACCGTCAGCGATGTTGGTAATCACCGCTGGTGGCTACGGATATCGACGACCCGATGGGGTAACTGTGGTGCCGATTGGCACGCTGGGGCCATGAGCACGGGTGGACAATTATGAAGTGACCGACCATGGTGACTTCTATATAATCCCCACCCGCACGCATCCGTAGCTCAGCTGGATAGAGTAGGTGGCTTCGAACCACTTGGTCGGGAGTTCGAATCTCTCCGGGTGCACCATTTTTTATTTTTGCTAATCAACAACTTGTTTGATTTAGCCTAGTCGACATGACCAATATGTGACCAATTCTGGTCATTCTTATGTCGAATCTCGCAATTGCCGCTCCTAAGTTCGGACGGTCTTCTAAATAAATTTCCCGTAATGTTTCTCGATCATCTCCGCATTTGTTCCACATAGAAGCTCACATTTTGGGGAGTCGCCAAACTGTTCTGAAAGAGTGAGTAGTCCGCCACGCAGATTTCAAATCCCATAATCGCTTAGAGCAAATTTGGATCAGTGTAGCTGACCTGAACGGCGGGACCATGGGCGGACCAGGTGATCCCGCCGACCGCCGCGCTTTATAGCCAATCGGCTAATTGTTTATCTGAATCGCCCCGGGTTTCGTGGAGGCCATTTGGTTTAAGTTAAGCCGCTTGAGCCATCGGTTCACTCAGTTGGCGGTAGTAGTTTGCCTCAGCTTCCGCTGGAGGTACATACCCGATACTTTCAAGTAATCTGTGTTGATT
>JAUXNX010000010.1 GCA_030682575.1 Gammaproteobacteria bacterium | reverse complement strand
GAGGATCGTGCCCTACGACATACCGTCGGTTGATGTTCTCGGTCTGCCTCAGGTCATCAAGGACCTGGCCCTGGAGGAGCGGGGTCTTATCCTTGTCACCGGGATCACCGGAAGCGGCAAGTCAACGACCATGGCATCCATGATCAATCTGATCAACAATACGAAGCCCTGTAAGATCGTGACGATCGAAGATCCTATTGAATACCTGCATAATGAGATCAAATCCTCTGTTATCCAGCGTGAGATCGGATCTGACACAGAGAGTTTTTCCAAGGCCCTGCGTGCGGCCCTGCGCCAGGACCCTGATATCATAATGGTCGGAGAGATGCGGGACAGGACAACAATTGATGTTGCCCTGAAGGCCGCTGAGACCGGACATCTGGTCATGTCTACGCTTCATACGGTCGACGCTCCGAAGACGATACAGCGGATCATCAGCGTCTTTGATCTTTCCGAGCAGCTTACCATCAGAAAGCGTCTCGCTGAAGCGGTCACAGCCATAGTCTCACAGCGGCTCATCAGAAGAAAAGACAACGCAGGCCGTGTCGCGGTCATCGAAGTGATGCGCAATACGCTCAGTATCGCTGACTGTATTGAGAATCCGGATAAGATGGGAAACATGCGCGACTATATCTCTACGGGCAAGGAGCAATACGGCATGCAGACCTTTGACCAGCATCTCATGGATCTCTACAATCAGGATGTCATCACCTTCGAGGCAGCAAAGGCTGCTGCAACCAGCCCTGGTGACTTTGAGCTGAGCGTGAATGTTCACTGAGCAGAGAGTAAAGTGAGACAGCTGAATGCCGTGTGATGCAACTATTGACCCGTTGAAATGTTTAACTGTCACTATTGATTTCTGACTGTCCGGAGGTAAGATGAAAAAGATCATTGCTGTCATTGCTGTTGTCGCTGTGTTGGCAGTTGCCGGTTTTTATTGGCGCAGCAACAGGGGGAATGACGTAAAATTCCGGACCGAAAAGGTCGTGCGGGGCGACATAACATCCACTGTGACGGCCTCCGGCACAGTCAATGCTGTCACCACAGTGCTTGTCGGCACGCAGGTCTCAGGCACGGTGAAAGAGATATTTGTTGACTTCAATTCTGCAGTAAAAAAGAACCAGGTCATCGCACAGATAGATCCCGCAACCTTTCAGGCCCAGGTGGAGCAGGCAAGGGCAGGGCTTTTGCTGGCAAAGGCGAACCTCGAAAAATCAGAGGCATTGCTTGCAGACGCCCAAAGATCGATGAACAGGGCAAAAGAGCTTTTTTTAAAAAATCTTATCGCAAGAAGCGACCTCGATACTGCAGAGACGAACTTCCTTACTGCCAAAGCACAAGTGACTGCCTCAAAGGCGCAGATTGCGCAGTCAGATGCAACGCTCAAAACAGCAGAGACCAATATGCGGTATACGCGGATCGTCTCCCCTGTTGACGGTATTGTTGTATCACGGAACGTGGATGTGGGCCAGACCGTTGCAGCAAGTTTTCAGACGCCCACACTTTTCACCATAGCCCAGGACCTTACCAAGATGCAGATAGACACGAATGTTGACGAGGCTGATATAGGCAAGATCAAAACAGAGATGGATGTTGATTTTACGGTTGATGCATATCCTGAGACCACGTTTAAGGGAAAGGTCTTTCAGATACGCAATGCGCCGATATCTGTCCAGAATGTTGTCACCTATGATGTTGTGGTCAAGGTGTCTAATCCTGAGCTCAAGCTCAAGCCCGGGATGACCGCAAATGTTTCGATCATTACATCCACGCATAGCAATGTGCTGAAGCTGCCAAAGGCAGCGCTGCGCTTCAGTCCCGCCACACCGGATAAGACCCGGACTGCGAGGCAGCAGAAAGGGCCCGGTGTCTGGGTGCTCGAGAATAACTTGCCAAAGCGTATTGCAGTCAGCACAGGCATCAGCGACGGCATGCACAGTGAACTTCTTTCCACTGACCTTAAGGAAGGGCAGGATGTCATTGTCGAATCTACTGGCAAGGCCAATGGCAAGCCGGCTGCTGCGGCACCGAAGATGTTCTGAAATGAGCCTTATCGAGGCACAGGGCATCAGCAAAACGTACACCTTCGGAGAGATTGAGGTGAAGGCGCTCTGTCCCACAACCCTGTCGATAGAAGAGGGCGAGTTCATTGCGGTCATGGGGCCTTCTGGATCTGGCAAGTCTACGCTTATGAATATCCTCGGCTGCCTGGATAAGCCGACAACAGGAAACTATCTGCTGGGCGGTCTTGATGCGGGAGGGTTAAGCAGGGACGAGCGTGCTGAGATCAGAAACAGGAAGATCGGGTTTGTGTTTCAGGGGTTCAATCTGCTTTCGAGGACAGCAGCAATAGAAAATGTTGAACTGCCGCTGCTTTATAACGGTGTCTCTGCCGAGGAGCGGAGGCAAAAGGCCATGGCAGCGCTCAGAAAGGTCGGGCTTGAGGGAAGAGAGTACCACCATCCCAATCAGCTTTCAGGCGGCCAGCAGCAGCGTGTTGCGATTGCGCGGGCGCTGGTGAACAATGCTCCTCTCATATTGGCTGACGAGCCGACCGGGAACCTTGATACAAAGACGAGCGCCGGGATCATGGATCTTTTCGTGCAGCTGAACTCTGAGGCCAACATTACGATCATGCTGGTGACCCATGAAGCGGACATCGCAGCATACAGCAGGCGCATA
>JAUXNX010000014.1 GCA_030682575.1 Gammaproteobacteria bacterium | reverse complement strand
TGGAAGGTCTGGCTTGGCATGCCCGTGGCGCTGGCCTGGGTCAGGCGGTTGAGCTCGTCGTAGTGGAAGGTCTCGGACAGAGTGCTGTCGTTTGCTTCGATGAAGCGGCTGCGGTTGGTCAGAATGCCGATGGCGTTGTAGTCGTAGGTGTTGTCCTGAATCGTTTCGAGCAGCGGGTTACTGACCAGTACTCTTTCGGGCAGGCCGGTGGCGGCATGGTAGGTGCGTTGCACTTTCAGTCCGTTGCCAAGCTTGCTCTGGGTGACGTTGCCCCAGGCGTCGGTGTGTTCGATCTTGTGGTAGACCTTGCTGGTGTTGGTGGCTTCGAGCACTTTCTCGATGTAGCCGTGGCTGTTGTAGGCGTACTGGATGCCGTGGAAGGTGGCGTCGACCTCCTGGAACACACGACCGATCTGGTCATAGGTGACGATCTGGCTGTACTCGCCGTCGATGCTGTTGATACCCAGCGCGGTGAATGTGCGACTGACTCGGCCAAGATCATCATAGTCATAGGCGGCGACGTAGCCGCTGATGCTGTCGGAAACAGTGCTTACTTTGCCAAGACCGTTATTGGCGGTGTCGTAGGTCCAGGTGGTGCTGCCCTCGACGGTGCCACCGGCCTTCTTGTCAACGCGGGTGAGCATGCGGCCCAGCGCGTCGTAACTCATCTCGGTGCGCTGCCCCAGGGCATCCTCCTGCTCAACCAGTTCATTGAAGCGGTTGTACTCGTAAGCCCACTCGCCTTGATCTGGATCGTCGAGGGAGATGCGGCGCCCGAGCAAGTCATAACCGATCACAGTCTCGATGTTCAGCGGCTGCGAGGTTGTACCTTTGGAGATCAGCTTCGTGAGATTACCGCGCGCGTCGTATTCGTAGCCGATGCGTCCACCCAGATCGTCGGTGACCAGGTACGGCAGGCCACGCGCATCACTGATGGTAGTCTTGGTCTGGCTTTCTGCATTGGTGGCAACAATCTGGGTTCCGGTCATTCCACCGGCACTGTAAAGATCGTAGCTGTTGGTGGCGATATTGCCGTCCGGGTCGGTGGTTTTGCGCAGCCGCCCCACGACATCGTAATCGTTTGTGGTCCACACGATGCTCTCAGAGGGCTTGTAGGGATTTGAGGTCAACTTCACCCGGCCGGATTCATCGTAAACGGCATCCGTTGTCACCAGCGTGCCATCGAACCCCTTGACCTGCTGGCGCACCGCACGCGAGAGATTGTCGAAGTAACTGAATGACTCACTGCCGTCCGCCGCCGTGCTGCGCTGACGGTAGACCGCACCCGTGGGACACGTAACACCGCTGCCGCAGAGGCGGTACTCACTCTTGCTGAAACTGCCGGAGTCGTTGCCTTCAAAATACTGACGGCCCAGCGCGCCGTAACCAGTGTAGGTCCGCACGCCGTCCATGTTCTGGGTCACGGTCGCAGAGCCATAGATATTGCGTGAGATGACGCTCATCTCAAGCTGTTCCAGATTGTTGTACACCTGATTGATGTAGCGACCGGTAGCGTCATACACCACACGGGTGTAACGCGAGAGGCTTCCTGCGGTTTCCGTAGCGCGAATGCGGTTGCCGAAGCTGTCGCGCAAATAGGTGGTCGTGACGCTGTACAGGGAGTTGTTCGGCTCCTGCACTTCGCTTGCCACCAACCCTGTTGCAGAGTCGTAGGTAAACGCCGCCTGCCTGACCACCGTGGGCTTGCCACTCTGCGTGGTGGTCGTTTGTGTGGTGACAAGCCGATTGATGTGCCACTTGGTCGCGTCGTGGTTGAAGGAGTTGGCTGTCACAGTTTGATAGGTGCTGCCGTCGCCGGTTGTCGTCACTGTGCTGGTGCCAAACCCTCCATAGGTGTTGTAGTTGTCGAACTCACTGGTGACGGTACTGAGAACTCCGGCAACAGTCACCGCATCACTGGAGGCGACGGACTCTGCCGCTCGCGTCGTCACGATACTTTGCGTCATGACCGCTCTGAACGGCGCCGCATTCGGCCCGTTCAGATTATTCAGCTTGGCGTAGGTCATCGTCGCTTCGCTGAGCGCCGTCGAGCTGCCGGGCACATAGGTGTTGGACTCGGCAAGCAGGCCCGTGAACGGGAACTGCTGCAGGTACGTGTTCTCCGTCACCATCCCTGTCTGTTCATCCAGAATCGTCTGCAACCGGAAGCCGAGCATTCCCCTGCCTGCGGGCTGCACCTTCATGCCAGCATAGGTGTAGGACATGGCACTTTCAGCGTTGGCATTGAATGCCGATCCGTCATACGCGGGCGTCTTGTTGCGGACTCGACTCACCACATAGCGCGGCGCGATGTAGTCGAACACGGCAGCGCCCCACTCCTGCTCGACGGCATCCGACTCACGAGTGTAAATCGAGTCGTCGGTGAGGGGCTTGTACTCGATGTGCTTTTCGTTGCCGAGGCCATCCTTGATCTTCGTGATCAGATTGTAGGCTTTGGTGGGATTGCCCGATACAGCGGCGGTTTTCCCGAGGTATACCCCCGTGTTGAAATTGACGTAGTCGTCGAGGCCATCGCCGTTGATATCAAAGAAGGAACCGGCAGGACCGTAGAGTTCAATGTAGTTGGTCTGGGCGATGACGCTGCTGGAGTTTGCAAACTTGTTTTCGCTCCACAAAAGAACCCTGAGATCGTAATTCGCGTTGCTCTTGTAAACAAAATCGAGATAGCCGTCCTGGTTGTAATCAATCAGACTATGCAACACTTTGCCATCGATACTGGAGTTGTATACTGCGCTTGACATCTGTTTGCCGTCGTTGAAACTGAACTTACCTGCGTCACACAAAAGATCTACCAAACCATCTCTGTTCAGATCAACAGGACGACAATCAGAAATTCGCTCACTTTCCGAGTCATTGAAGATAATAAGGTAATCATAGAGACTGAATCCTCCCGCACCGTTATTCTTCAGAATGACCTTCGCGGCATCTCTCTCGCCTGTGCAGGGATTGCTGGACTGGCAATACTCATCGTGCATCGTCGCCAGAATATCGGGCAAACCGTCGCCCGTGAAATCCGCACCAAGTCTGAGCTCCTCCACTTCAAATGGCTTGAAATAGTAATTACGTTTGTTAGTGTGAGCTTTTAAGTCGTCGCGAAAAGAGGAGCTGGAGTAAAGGGAAGAAATCGTTGCATTGATGGCGCTTAAACTTGCATAGGTCGACTCACTTCCGAGCTTGAACGGACCATTCTCCTCAAGAGAATCCGCCTCTGCATACCGCACTTTCATATCGTAGGTGATATCGAGAAGACCATCCGAGTTGGCATCAATGAAGTCGACTTTGCTCGACTCAGAAGCCAGCGCAAGATCACTGATCAATACAATCGGATTGACGGTGTACCCTCGCACCCCGGCCCCCAAATCCTGATTCAGGAAAAGACTAAGCACTTCTGCCCCATCATCGTCCGATACCAGCAAAATGTCCGCAAAACCATCTTGATCGTAATCGGTCACCGTCCAACCATATATCTTGCCGAACAACACGGACTCATAGGAATCGGTGTTGAGTGTGGCGCCGTTCGAAAGTCCCACGCGAAAAGAGAACTCCTCTGAAGTTTCCTCCATCCAGATCAGATCACGATACGCATCGCCATTCACGTTTGCCGTTATGCTGGATGAAATCTCCAGCTCAGTAGGATTATTGGAAGGCACGGGCTCGATATAGCCGGAAAATCCTGTGACGGGGGTGCTCGTACTGGCAAAAGAGAATCCTCCAGTCGCCGTGGACCATGTGAACTGCGTAGGAGGCAAGCATACTGAACCGCGGCACTCGCTTAGTGAGGCGAGTTTGCTCGGGTACTTGTCATTCGAATTGATTTCATTGAGATACGTGAGGTTGTATGTGCGCAGTACCGTGCTCTCTTCTTTGACAACAATATCGTTCAACCGGTACTTCTGCTCAAAAAGGACGCCCGCGACAGCGCTATACGAGTTATCGGGTCTGGCTTCATAATTGAACTCCACCGTCGCTCTCGCCGCCCCAGAAGAGCTGAAAGCATACTTGATTGTTAATAGCCGGAAGTCTTTTGTAGACCCCCAGCCGTTATAGGTGTACTCAATTCTATTGTTTCCATTTGTTGCAAAACTGTAGGCATCTCTGGTCCTGGATTTCGCCCACATCAGAACGGCCCCGCCGGTGGGCTGCACACGAGAGTTAGCGACAAAGCCATAGTCGGACACTGACCCATCCTCGCTCCACACTCTGAAATACTCAGGCCCACCACTGAGCTGGCCGTAACTGACAATTTTCGTGTTTGAATCGATTTCAGTCCGGTACTCAACTCCATTAGCGCCATACGTATGGCTTGGATTTCCCAGCACCAGTCGCTGGCCATCCAGACAGAACCGGTCGTGCTGATCGAGGCTTACATCATTTCTGGCGCCATCCTGCTCCAGGGTTTGAGGGCAACGGCTGATAACCGAAGTCCCTGACGCCCCCCACCCCAAACCTGCCAGTCCGTTACCGGCACTGCTGCTATAAAACAGACTCACCTGGGGTTGCAACCCACCCACCCCCGTGGGCACCAACAGCGGAATCGAGTACGAAGCATTACCACCGGGGCTGATATTCAAGCCTCCGGCAATTGCGCCCACGCTGTCCGAAACGGGATCTGCGGCGGGAACGCTTATCTGATTGGGCAGTGGCGCAGGATCAAAGGAGCAGGCCGAACCAGCACAGTCGAAGAAGTCAAACGGATCGCTGGCAGCAATGTATTCCTGCGCGTTCGTTGCTCCATCTCTATCCGCATCTTCAAGACCATCGGAAGGATCAAGGGGATTGAAGCCCATGGAAATCTCATAGACGTCTGGCATTCCATCGTTGTCGTCGTCCGGATCAGCGCTATCTGAAAAACCATCGCCATCGCTATCCAACGGTGGCGTGATCGCGCTCTCCAGAAGATCAAGCAGCCACATCTTCTGACCCGCTGAAGACGCGAGTGCATGGCAGGACAAAAGACTTAGCCCAAACACAATCACTAATCTGAAGAACATGCTCACAGGGAAATCACTCCATTGGATTCTTTGTGCGCGGGATTACACATCCTGCGGATTTTCTGTGACGTTGCTTCACTGGTAGTAGATCAGGTAGGGGGCTGGAGTCAGGTTTTGTGGATTGTATACAGTGGCGGGGACGTAACACTTGTAGCCGTGAACCGTTGTAATCGGCTGCTCATTCTCGTCGTAGGTTGTCGTGGACAATACTTGTGAAAAAGTCAGGTTGATCTCAACCGTCAGATCGTTCTGTGCGGCTGCAGCCAGATTCGAATAATTCTCTGTACCCGAATCCGTATCGAAAAGACCATTGCCAAGGCTGCGATTCGCACCAATAGCAAACCAGACCAGATCAGTCGACTGACTTCCACAAGTAATTGGACTTCCCAGCTTTACGACCAGATATCTGTTGTTTGACTCAAATTCAACATGAGACAACGCAATGATACTGGTCAACTGACCAGCGTTGGCTGCAGAGAAGGGCAATAGCCAGAGAGCTGTCGCCAAAAGGATGACGCGATTTTTCATTTGAATCTCCAATAAGAACCAATCGTTACAGTGGTAAAATACGAACCTGACTTGGTTTTCTGCATTTTCATGCCACCAAATCAAATATGCCGTTCTGTGAATTTCGGTCACTTTCTACCGTCCAACATGGCGGGGACAGTAGTAATAGTTATTTTATTTGTATGTAGGAGTTAACTCCCGCAGCTCTCCGGGAAGAGTTGCGCACATTATTCAAGTGTCAATCGTTGTCTATTGATTTGTATGACGAATCAACTTCCTACATGTGTGATTATTTTTTCCAAATGATAGATGATATGAATTATGGGCGAGGTGAATGGAGTTTCGGGAAAGTGGTGAGCTGTGACCGCATACAACGACCGATCTCCATCAACTCGGAGAAATGGCCGCTAGTAGATGAAATCGGTGTTATTGCCTTCTAAAGGGTGAGTGATCAATCGTTCCGGGAGGTAATCCTCCCATTCGATTCCTCACGGTATTATCGCACTTTACAGTATTGAAAAGGCACTGAAGACTAGACGATGTGTGATACGGAGCGACGAATTGAGATGCACAATATTTTGAGATTCGATGCGAGGCAGGCAGTACTTCAATGATGGCAGTAATCTCAACACCACTAACACTAATAGTGTCCTGCGTCGATGAATATCCCTGCCTGCTATTAGGGCATCACCAGCTTCCAATCCATAAGGCCCCCATCACACCTGCAGCAATTTCAACAGCATCTTTTGCAACGGCGCGAACCTTACACTCATCATGCGAGTCAGACCAATCGCAGCCTGCTGGCTGGCATTCAGCTTGTCGCCATATGTCGCATGGAAAACTCGCGCCTGCCGCGCGGTCGCCTTGAACGCTTCCGCATGCCGATTGTCGAAGAGTCTCACCAGCAGGTTGGGACGCTCCGACCTTAAATATTCGCGCGCCCCAATAGCATTCGCATCATGCTGACGATAATCCAACAGCGCTTCGTCAATGTAGACAATCTTTCCGAACGCACTCGCCACCAGTGCCAGCCACCAGTCATGCATGATCGCATCTGCGGGAATCGGCATGGCAAGTGTCGCCAGCTCTTCGTTGATCAGTGCCGTGCAGCCAGTCACGGTGTTGCTCACCAGAATTCTGGAAAAACCATTCCGGCGCGGTTGAATGCCCTGATACTGGAAGAAGGAAAGCGCGATTTGACGCCTTTCATCATCGACGACATGCAGATCACTGTGTACCAGTGCAGGCATGCCAGGATGAAGTGCTTCGAGATCCTGCATTTTCTGCATCGTCACCGCAATCTTGTGAGGGAACCAGATGTCGTCATGATCGCAGAACATCAAATACGCTTTCTGCAGACCAAGCGCATTCTTGTTTGCCAATGCATAATCGAGCAAGCACGCAAAACTGCCACTTGCTCCGAGATTTCTACCGTCACTGACTACCACATGGAAGTGTTCAGGATGCGCCTCAACATACACGCTCATCAATGCCGTGCTGTCGTCCGACGAACCGTCGTCACGCGTCACGATGACAAAGTTTTGATAAGTCTGCGAGAGAAGAGAATCAACCTGCTCCTGGAGGAATCTGACACTGTTCCATGTCGGCATCAGGATCGCGATGCGCGGCTGCTGATCGCTCATCATTCCAATCCTCTGGAGTCGGCGATGCCATCGCGGATGTTGTCCCAGTAGTCGGCACGATGCGGCGAGAATAACAGCAGCCACAGCGCCTTGAGTGAGAAGCGCGGCACGTCGCGCAGCTTCCAGCCAAGCGGCGCGTGAGGTTGTCGCCACAAATGTATGCGGTTGCGCGTGGAATAGTAACTGCGCAGCGGGCTGTGACTGACCATCACACCGGCTCGCACCAACCTGCTGTCTGCTTCTTCACCAATGCTGTGCAGCAAGTGCGTGTGATCGGTGCCAAGCAGCAGGAAGCCTTTGTTGGTGGCGCGGAAGCACCACTCCAGATCGACATTGTCGATGAAATAGCTGTCCTTCATCTGTCCAATTTCATCGAAGTGTTCAAGAGCCAGCAGGCAACCCGATGAGATGAGAAAGTCTGCATGGAATAGACGATCACTACCGGGAACCTTGATGTCAGAACGCTTGAAAAGGCGACTGAAAAGTTTGAAGGGCATCTGCCTGTCATTCAACGGATTGCGGATACGCGGCCCAATGGCGGCAACCCGCGGGCCGCAGAGTCGCGTCGCTTCCATGTAAGCCGTCTGCAGGTTGGCAAAGAAAGACACTGGCACCTGACTGTCCTGATCGAAGAGCACCGCGAAACCATAGCCCGCAGACTGCGCGTCACGCAGCCCCATATTGAGCGCACTGGCCAGACCGATGTTGCTGTCCAGTTGATGTACGCCAACGCAGCGCGCAGTGGAGCGAATCAAAGGAATAAAGGAGTCGTGATTGGCAGAAGCATTGTCGATGACTAGAAAATCACACTGCCTGGATATCTGCTGAACAAGTGCCATCAGGCCCTGTGGCCCCGGGTTGTACGTCACGATGATGGCGCAAGAGCTGATTTTTTTATGGTTGTTCTGCATTCTCGAGAGTCACTTTGTGTGAGGCAGTTCTGTTCGTCGACAGCGCTCGTCCCCAGAGGGTCAGCGCGACTGCTCCGGCACGTCGGTCGCTACTGCATTGACTGCCTCCTCGGGAAAACAAAGCCGCTGCAGGAGAAAGTACACGATCGAGGCCATGCCCAGCACCAGGCCCGTCACCACGCCCGCATCAACTATGCCGCGCCAGGGCTGGGGCAGCAGGCGCACCAGTAGAACAAAGCAGATGATCATGCCGGTGAGGCCGAATGAGAGCAGTTTGCGCTTCGGCGTGGCATAGATGTACCCCATGCAGAACGCAGGGGCCAGCAGAATATGCAGGGGACGGGGATTGGCACTCAGGTAGCTGGCCCGGGCCACCACGCGGGGAGCAAAGCCAAGATGGAAACCCTTGTAGCCTTCGGCGTAGGCCATGTAAAGAATGCTGACGGCGAGGGAAAACCAGTGCAACTGCTGCAGCTCAACCGTGGCAAGTTCCAGTGCCATGGGCCCCAGGCGCACCACGGCGAACAACAGAAGCAGGAGTATCCCACCAATTCCCCAGGCGAACCCTAGTGTTTTCAATGCATTGTCTACCAGTGTCGGAAAACGAAGGCGGCATTATACCGGCTTCGCACCAATATCCCAACGCGGCAGTCCGCGGGGCAACACGATCCGGAAACAACTCCCCTGGCCCGGCATGGACTCCACCTCAACCCGCCCACCAAGCCGGGCAACAGTGCTGTCGACCATCGCCAGTCCGATGCCGTGTCCAGCATCCTCGGTTGCCAGTTCCCTGGAGCTGAAGCCGGGCAGGAACAGCCATTGAAGGCGTTCCTTTGCCCCCGCCTGCAAATCAACTGACAGACCGAGGCGCATGGCGTGTGCCGTCAGCGCATCGGGATCGATACCGGCACCGTCATCTGTCAGTGTGATCTCCATCGAGTTTTCGCTCTCCTTCAAAGACAGGGTGATAGTGCCACTGTCAGGCTTGCCGCGCGCCCTTCTTTCCTGCACTGACTCAATGCCATGATCGAGAGCATTACGCAACAGATGCTCAAGAGGTGCCACGAGGCTTTCAACCAATAATCGATCAGCGCGCAATTCGTCATTGCAGACGCTGAAGCGCAACTGCCTGTCCAGCAGATTGGCGTGACGACCGACGAGACGTTGCAGGCGTGGAGTAAGTCGCGCGAAACTTATCTGCCTGGAGCCTGCAATCTCTTCATCAAGCTGCACAGTGCAGCGTTCCTGCTCAATCAGCAGGTCCCCGAGCAAAGCCAGGCGTGTCGGCTCTGCATTGTGACTACATGACTGCAGCACATCGCTCATGGCGCGACTGCCAGTGCGTGCGGCCACCGCCAGCTCTGCCATACGCTGCAGAGAAACAGCGGGAATGACGATGCCGCGCTCCTGCGCCTGTGCAAGCGGAATCCTTGCTGGATTGTACTTGTCATGAGTGCCTGCCTGACCATCTTCCGGACGATTTCCAAGAGACGTCAACTCATCAATAGCTGCCCGAAGTTCCTGCGCCAGTGCTGTGAATCTACGGAAATTCGAACCTGCAGAAGCTTCGACTCCAGATGTGCGAGGTGAGTAGATCGCACCGCCCGAAGCCTCGGCAACGGCAGATGCGGAGTGGAGCGTGTGCGGTGCAGACAGCAATGACTGTTCGCAGCGATGGCAGAGTGTGGCTATCACATCACAGCTGAACAGCCTGGCATTGCCCTTGAGTGTATGAAGGTGGTGCAGAAGCGATCTTGTATCGCAATCTCCCGGGGGCTTCCTGGCGCCTTCTTCGATAGCGGCCATGATTTCCTCGGTCTCGCGCAGAAATATTTCGAAGCTCTCTGTTGCTTGCGAGGTTGCGACTTGTCGAGAATGATCTTCCAGCCACTGGTACAGAGCAGCAATGATCTCCCGGTTGCTGCTGACCTCCTGACGTGCCGCCGCCTGATTGAGACCACTGCGCAGTTGCCGATGCGCCATTACCAACAAAGACATTGGCAAATGCTGAGCATTGCCAATGTCTGCCTGCAGATCTGCTCTGCGTCCTGCCAGTGCCTGATGCACCTCCGCCAACACAGTGCTCAGGCGTGCAACGCGATGTACATACAGAGCGCGGGCTCCTGACGCAAGCATTCGCAGCTCCACGATCAGACGTCTGTTCAATGCCTCGAAACTCTCCGGATTCCCGGCACACTTTGCCAGCTCTTCCGCGCAGAAAAGCAGGTCACGAATATTCCTGGCAAGATGAAGTGGCAGTAGCTCAATGGCAATTCGAGCTCGGCTTTCCGACTCGTCTCCACTGCGACATTCGATAGAGACCGCTGACTCTGCCACACATAGCGACCACTTCGTCTGTGTCACGAACAAGTCGATGCATTCGGAGAACTGTTGCAACTCAGTTTCACCCAGCCACGCCTCTTCGGGAACAACGGGGAGAGGCCGTTGCAGGATGCCGCACAACGAAGCGAGTACATTCTGCAGCAGAGGATCTGTGCCTTGCTGATGCTCCAGTCCGAGAGTCAAACTCCCGCGCAATGCTTCAACAATTGCGTGAAAAGCAGCTTGCCCCACACTCAGCATTGCCAGCGACAGCTTGCTCACTGTCGTACACAGCGTCTCGCTTACGTAGTGAATACCGTGAGCATTCCTGCTTTCATCAAGACAGACAGATAGAATGGAGCGATAGTGCTCAATTTCGTTGTTGGCGCAGGCAAGCAACTCGTTATCTACCCGATGCATGGTCATCATGTTGCAACGCAGATCTCGCTGCCTCTGCGACACGAATCGCTCACAGTCACGGGCTATTTTTCGCACAAGGTTTTCACCCTGGCGATCAAGTTTGCCACTTTGCTCAAGTATCTTCCGCGCCAGCAGCAACACTCTTAACAGAAGCAAACCCCCTGCCTTTCCACTTTCCGCAGCGGCATACACGTTGCCAACACTGCAGTGCATGTTTCTGCACAGTTTTTCGCCGTGCTTCATCAGATAGCACAAGTTGTCAGAAATCGCCGTCGAAATTCCACTGTGCGAAAGCAGGTGAATCGAGCCGCTGATGTGTATCAATTCTTTCGCAGCGATGCTGATTCCTGGTGTCAAGGCCTCCTCGAACCTGTCATTTGCAATTTCCGCCAGAGAACTCACCAATGCAACAAGTTTTCCGTTGAGGATTGACACGAGACTGCTGTGAGCACTGAAGAGAAGATAGTCGCCGACATCAAGCCGTGCTGTTTCTCGCAGACACTCCGGGTAGCACGGATAATAGTGCTCCAACAGATAGCGAAAGTGCAGCTCAAGATGCACCAACGCTCTCGGCAGACAGCGCATCTCCATAGGCAGTCCGCACACCTGCAGCAGCGACGCAAGGCCAGCAAGATGTTGACCATGCTCCCTCTGTGCTTCCGGATCAACCTGATCTTCAATGCCGTTCATTCCAGCCTGCAGTGTTGCGATTTTTTCCAGCACAAGGTGAGGAAAATCCGGCAATGGGAATTGAGCACCGACCGTTGACCTCTCGCAGCACGAGGAGTCGACTGGCAACGCCATCTTTCCACGCGCAGTGCGCAGCATATTGATGCGAGCCATGTCGAACTCCTCGTCCGAGGCAGGACGAGACAATCGCGCAAGAAACTGTTGTAGCTGCACAACAGACTTGCCCACCAACATCCGCACGGACTGAGCACCGCCAGAGCTGAAGCAAAGCAGAAGCGCATCCAGCTCGATGCAAAACAACGCGGCACGCCGCGCACCCAGCAATCGGCAGAGACCGCCGAGTCGGGTCAACTGAACACGGGAGTTTGCCAACGCCTCCTGATTGTTACCCTGCAGAAAGGTCACGACGCTCTGCCCACACTGCATGACACAAGCCTGCATAGGTCTGCTCAATGCCGCAGGCAAAGACAACTCCAACTCCCTGGACATCTGACGCCCTCCGCTGTTACCGGCAAGTACCCTGTTTCATCAATATCGAATTGATCCTGGTTTGCAGGCGCTCTGGTGCCTGCGGCCTGGTAATGACACCGGCGAGACCCAATGCTCGGGCCCAGATCTCGTCAGTTTCTCGGTATACGCCGGTCAGCAGCACTACTGTGGAATAGCCTGCTTCGCGCAATAACAGCCCGGTCTCGAACCCATTGCCCGTCTGCATGAGCAATTCGACCAACACCAGATCAACCTGTTGACGATTCACGACTTGCAAGGCCTGCTGCGAGTCTGCATGGCATAACACGTCGTGGCTGAGCGTCTGCAGGATGCGGCTCATGCATAGACTTTGCAGCGGGGAGTCATCAATCACCAGGATGCGCGCCACTGGCCTGCTCCTTATCTTCCTTGTCTTTGCACACTGAGCGGGAGACAAGCGCAGTTATGGCGCCCAGCAGATCGTTCTTGCGAAACGGTTTGAGGATGTAACGCCGGGCACCAGCCAGCTCCGCCCGCGCGCGGTCCAGCAAACCGTCATTGGCCGAGACCAGCACCACCGGAGTGGTCCCGAATTCCGGACTGGCACGGATCAGCGCGCAGGCCTGAAAACCATCAAGCCCCGGCATCATGATGTCCATGAAGACAATGTCGGGCCGCACCGCCGCAATCCTGCACAGTGCATCAAAGCCATCTTCTGCCACAGTAATGTGACAACCCGCCTCCTCCAGTATCTGCCGGGCACTGTGGCGGATGGTTTTACTGTCATCGACGAGCAGCACCTTGATGGGGGAATGGTGGGTATTCTTGTCGAGCGCTGCAGGTGTGGCTAGCGCGGGGTCGATCGCCGCTGTTTGAGCATCCATGTCGAACTTCTCCTGTTGCCGATTTACATTCTCGCTCCTGCATAAAGGTTTAGCACACGTTCGGTAATCCCGCGACCGCGTGCGTCGATACGATCGTCGACTTGCGTTATGATCTGCCCCAACTTGTTTCCACAATCGCGGGTCTGCCTTGCAACCCCTCATCCATTCAGAACTACAGGCATAGACATGAGCATCAGACCGGACATCAAACTGGGCATCGTAATGGACCCGATCCAGACCATCAGCTACAAGAAGGACACCAGTCTCGCCATGTTGATGGCTGCTCAGGAGCGGGGCTGGGAACTCCACTACATGGAGCAGTCTGATCTCTATCTGAAGGATGGCGTCGCGATGGGCCTGACCCGCCCGCTGACGGTCGCCTGGGACGAAAAGCAGTGGTTTACTCTGGGAGAGCAGGTCGAACAACCACTGGGCGATCTCGATGTGATTCTGATGCGCAAGGATCCGCCCTTCGACAACGAGTACGTCTACTCCACCTATATGCTGGAGCAGGCCGAGAACGCCGGCTGTCTCGTGGTGAACAAACCGCAGAGCCTGCGTGACTGCAACGAAAAACTCTTCGCCACCCAGTTTCCGCAGTGCTGTCCGCCGCTGGTGGTCAGCAACAAGCCTTCCGTACTGAAAGCGTTTCATGCCACACATGGCGATGTGATCTTCAAGCCGTTGGACGGCATGGGCGGCTCATCCATATTCCGCTTGAAGAAGGATGATGCAAATGTCAGCGTCATCATCGAGACTCTTACCGGGCACGGCCGCACACCGATCATGGCGCAGCGTTTCATTCCTGAAATCGTCGAGGGCGACAAACGCATTCTGCTGATTGACGGAGACCCGGTACCTTATGCACTTGCCCGGGTGCCAATGCAGGGAGAGACGCGTGGCAACCTGGCAGCCGGCGGCACCGGCGTTGCACAACCGTTGAGTGATCGGGATCGCTGGATCGCCAGTCAGGTGCGCGATGTTGTCAAGGCGAAGGGTTTGCTATTTGTGGGGCTTGATGTAATTGGCGACTATCTCACCGAGATCAACGTCACCAGCCCCACCTGTGTCCGCGAATTGAATAAGGCGTATAATCTCGACATCGCCGGTGATCTGATGAATTGCATAGAGAAGAAGCTTTCCCACAAAAGTTGATCCCGGGCAGAACATTACACTGAAAACTACCAGGCCCATGAGCCAGGACCCATGACTCAAAATACTGATCTGAGCAAGGAGCGATTCGGCTTCACCATATTCCTGTCGGCATGTCTGCACATCATGCTGATCGCGGGAGTGGGCTTCAGTTTTCTGGAAGAAACCAACAGCGCACCCGCCATCGAGATCACTCTCGCGCAATACCGCAGCGACGTCGCACCGGACCAGGCCGACTTCATCGCCCAGGAAAATCAGTCCGGCAGTGGTTCGCTCGACACGGCTGCAGCGCCGAGCACACCCATAGAAGCCGAGTTTCACGACGAAGTGATACAACAGGTCGATCCAATTCCACAAGCGCCCGCTCCCAATCAACAGGTGGAGCCGACAGATCTCGCGCTGCTGACTTCTACCACTGCGGAGCTCAGCATCGAGCAACAGTTGGAGGAAGATGCACCAGAGACCGACAATCCCCTTTCCGAACAGGCTACTCCCGAAGAATTGAGCCTTGCGATTGCAAGCCTGCAGGCACAACTCGACCTGCAACAGCAGGAGTACGCCAAGCGACCACGCAAGTACACAATCTCTTCTGCATCCACACAAAAGCGCCATGATGCTCTCTATCTGGATTCATGGCGCAAGCGCATCGAAGCTGTCGGCAACCTGAATTATCCCGAGCAGGCTCGTTCGCAGGAAATTTTCGGCAGCCTGCGCATGTTGGTGGCACTGCGCCCGAATGGATCCGTGCAGGAGATTCGCATTTTGCAGTCGTCAGGACAGCGCGTGCTGGATGAGGCCGCAGTACAGATCGTCAGTCTTGCCGCTCCGTTCGATCCCTTTCCACCGGAATTACAGGCTGATGTGGACATTCTGGAAATCATCCGCACCTGGCGCTTTCATCGTGGCAATTCATTCTCAAGCGAGTGAGAACAATCGAGCCGACATGAATCAGAACTCTGACATGGAATACGAGGCAGTACCGGGGACACTCGCGAACCAGTTTCTGATCGCAATGCCGCATCTTGACGACCCCTGGTTTGCCCACACCGTCACCTATCTGTGGAAGCATAGTGACGATGGAGCTCTCGGTATCGTCATCAACAAGCCATCGAACATGCGCGTCGCAGAGTTGCTTGCCGAGCTTGGCATTGAAACAGAACAGAAGCGCGGTGACATCATCTTCCACAGTCAACGCGTGATGAGCGGCGGCCCCGTTGAAAAGAACAAAGGCTTCATCCTGCACGAGAGCGGGCGCGAGTGGGAGTACACGCTGCCGGTCACCCGTGAGCTCAGTCTCTCGATGTCCAAGGACATTCTTGCGGATATCGCTATCGGCAAGGGGCCGGAGAATTACATGGTGGCACTGGGTTGTGCAGGTTGGGAAGCGGGCCAGCTTGAAAAAGAGATCAGCGAGAATTTCTGGCTGACAGTGCCCGCTGTGCCTGCTCTCATCTTTTCTACCGATCACGCCGCCAAGGCTGAATCCGCCGCGTCAATACTGGGCGTGAGTCTGAGCCAGCTTTCTTCCTTTGCAGGGCATTCATGAGAGTACCTTGTGTCTTTTCTCACCGGACGTTGCACTGATATGGATAGTTTCCCTGTCAAGAAATCCCGCGAGTTCTCCGTGATGGGTTTCGACTTCGGCACCAAACGGATTGGCGTCGCCTTCGGGCAGACTCTGACAGGAACAGCGACCGCGCTTGCGTCGGTATCGGCAAGAGATGGAATTCCTGACTGGCAGGCGCTCGACAAGCTGATGAATGACTGGAAGCCGGATGCTTTCCTCGTGGGCCTTCCCTACAACATGGATGACAGCGAGAGCGAACTGCTGGTACGCGCGCGCAAGTTCGGCAATCGCCTGAATGGCCGTTATGCAAAACCCTGCTATGGAATGGATGAACGACTCAGCACTTTCGAGGCGCGCGGGCAACGAATGAGAGGAGAGTCAGAAGCACAGTTGGACTGTCTCTCTGCCCAACTGGTTCTGGAAGCCTGGTTCAACGAACTGGCTGCAAGGTTTACTTGAACGGCTGTTCGCTTGCAAGCAAGCGAAGGGTTTAATGTATTCAGAATGAATCCGGCATTTTTGCCTTCGAGCGCGCCGCTTCTTTCGTGATCGTGCCTTTCTGCACAAGCTCCTTCAAACACTGATCCAGCGTCTTCATGCCATAGGAAGAACCTGTCTGAATGGCAGAGTACATCTGCGCCACCTTGTCCTCGCGAATCAGGTTGCGGATCGCCGGTGTGCCAATCATGATTTCGTGCGCAGCAACACGACCGCCACCATTTTTCTTCAGAAGAGCCTGGGAGATTACTGCCTGCAGCGACTCAGACAGCATTGATCTTACCATCGCTTTCTCCGCTGCGGGGAACACGTCGATTATACGATCGATGGTTTTTGCTGCCGAGGTGGTATGCAAGGTACCGAACACCAGGTGACCTGTTTCCGCTGCAGTCAACGCCAGCCGGATGGTTTCCAGATCTCGCAGTTCGCCCACCAGAATGATGTCCGGGTCTTCACGCAGGGCCGAGCGCAGTGCCTCTGCAAAACCGAGGGTATCTCGATGCACTTCCCGCTGGTTGACCAGACACTTCTTGCTCTCGTGGACAAATTCGATGGGATCCTCGATCGTGAGGATGTGTTCATAGCGGGTGTTATTCACGTAATCCATCATCGCGGCCAGTGTCGTACTCTTGCCCGAGCCCGTCGGTCCGGTCACCACCACCAGTCCGCGCGCCAGATCAGATACATCGCGGAAGACCTGCCCCATTCCCAGTTGTTCCATCGACAGCACCTTGGAAGGAATTGTCCGGAACACAGCGGCGGCACCGCGATTCTGGTTGAAGGCGTTGACCCGGAAACGCGCCAGACCCGGCACCTCGAAGGAGAAGTCCGTCTCCATGAATTGTTCGTAATCCTTGCGCTGCTTGTCCGTCATGATCTCGTAGATCAGACCGTGGACTTCCTTGTGATCCATGGGCGGTATGTTGATCTTGCGCATATCTCCGTCAACACGGATCAGCGGCGGCATTCCGGCGGTTAGATGCAGGTCTGATGCACCCTGTTTGACACTGAAACCCAGTAGTTCGGTGATATCCATGGTGATGTAGGCCCCTGCTTCAAAGTGTTGTGGTCATGCCATGTCACGGCTGTTTTGTTATAGTGCAGCGATGGCAAGCATAGCAGAAAACATTTCTACAGTTCGCAAGCAGATCACGAAATGCGCGGAGCAGTCCGGCAGAGCGGCAGACAGCGTCTGCTTGCTTGCTGTCAGTAAAACTCAAAGTCCGGAACTGATACGCGAGGCATATGCAGCCGGTCAGCATGATTTCGGTGAGAACTATGTCCAAGAAGCGCTGGACAAGATTACTACTCTGCCCCTGCCAGGTATCCGCTGGCACTTCATCGGCCCCATACAGTCCAACAAGACGCGCGATATCGCTGAGCATTTCGACTGGGTGCATAGTGTCGACCGCCTCAAGATCGCTCAGCGTCTTGACGCGCAAAGGCCCGCCACAAAAGGACCTCTCAATATATGTATCCAGATCAATCTATCAGCAGAAGACACCAAATCAGGCACAAGCCTGGAGGAGGCAGAGGGGCTGTGCACACAGATAAGCAAGCTGCAGCACCTGCGGTTACGTGGACTGATGGCTATTCCAGCGCCTTGTGCAGACCTTGATCAACAACGGCAGGTATTTCGTCCATTGGCGGAAATGCTTGGCAGACTCGCTATACACTATCCGCAAATGGATACACTATCGATTGGCATGAGTGCCGACTTCGAGGCAGCAATCGCGGAGGGCTCGACCATTGTGCGAATCGGTACGGCGATCTTCGGAGCGCGCCCCCACTGATTCCAGGCACTGGGTTGGCACCACTACCAAAGAGACTCCTCACCCCTGGGCTTTCAAGGCAATGCCACAGTGTGCGCATTTCCCGGAGAAAGGATTCAGAAAGAATTTCTTCACAAAGAATTGCTCGTGACAATCCGGGCAGCGCTTGACCGATGCATTCACGCCGAACCAGGCATACAGGAGCATGTAGGCGAACATGATGGTGCTCGTTGAATTTCCCGAATCGAGGACGCGTGTCACTGCCAGCACGTACACGGGAAACGTCCAGAAGCAGACGAACAAGCGGTTTCTTGCCCGGCGAATGTCATCCAATCTGATCTGTCTTTCCTCCCGCTTCCTGCTATCGTCATCCGTGCTATCGCGATTATTGTTATCAGGCATATTTCCTCAACCCGTGGCAACAGGGCACGACACCCAGTTTTGAAAAATCCATTCAGGTCACCACAATCAGTAGCAGATCCACAGGACTGCCAATGCAATGACATTGGCAGTTTACACGCAGCAGGGTCATAAAATCAGCGCAATTCGGGATTTTTATGCGCGGCCTCTCCCTTACAACCAGACTTTGCCCATCATACATGGACTGGTTCACACTCCGCAAAACAACCCCCTTTCTTCGTGATATATTGAAGTTTAACAAGGTGATCTGTTTCTCAGATGGTCAGGATTACTGTGCTAAACTCGCCTCTGCTACCCGGAGCCCCGCCCAAGGGACAATTCAGGCGTTTACTCAGTCGCTGACAGAGCCGGCATGGATCAAAAACCGATTATCAATGTGTTGATTATTGCCGACGTTCTCGCGGACGGCGAGTTGCTCATCAACCTGCTGCGCAAGGCGGGGTTGAGTGTGCACGCAGAAGCTGTGCGCGATGAAGACTATCTGCGCGAACGTTTGCATATCAAGACCTGGGATCTGCTCTTCATTTTCGCCGACAATAAACACATATCCCTGGAGCAACTGCACACAGTTCTCAGGGAAATGGATCAGGATCTACCAGCACTGGCTATTGGCGTGGCACAAGGCAGCGCACTACCGGAAACCATTCTCAACACCTGCGTCGGCAACTTGCAGAACCAACAACAATGCGCGCAGCTTGTGAGCATTACCCGGAGCGAACTGGGCAATCTCGACGTGCGCAGATGCCAGCGCAAGACCAGCGCAGCACTGAGGGAATTGCAGCAGCGTTACCAACTATTGCTGGACAGCGCATCAGACGCCGTGTGCTACCTGCACGAAGGTTTACACATCTACGCAAATCAAGCCTATGCGAGTCTCTTTGGATACCACGATGGCGCCGAACTTCGCAGCGTGCCTTTTCTCGATCTTGTGGATGAACAGGATGTCGAAGCCGTGAGGCAATTTCTGCGTGATCCGCAAGACGCAGACAGGGGTTGCCTCTTCCATGGTATTACCGGTCCCGATTCCAGGACCCGCCTGACCATGGAATGCACCGTGGTTCCTTACGAAGATGAACGCAGCCAGCAAGTAATTCTGCGCCCTGCAACCGGCAATATCGAGATGCAGTCCAAGATCAAAGCCCAGCAAAGCAAGGATCTGGTGACCAATCTGCTCAACCGCAACAGCCTGCTGGCGCGTATCGATCAGGCCATAGCAGATGCTATTTATGAGCATCAAAACAGCGTTCTACTGTTGATCATGATTACCGGCTTCGAAGAATTTTCCACCTTGTCCGGGCGACCGGCGGCCAATATGCTGTTGACCGATGCCGCGCGCCTGCTAGGCAAGTCTGCCCCCAAAGGCTCTGTACTCAGTCGTTGTAGCGACAACGAGTTCGCGATCCTGCTGCACACTGCCCGCAGCTCCAGAAATGAAAAACTGCTCGACACCATCTGCGCCAGTCTTGGAGAGGGTCTGCAGAAGCTGCTGCCATCTGGCAGCACGATCACAATCAGCTCGGGACTGGCCATCATCAACGAAGTATCTCCTGCTGCAGAGACAATCATTACCCGCGCCCGTCACAGCCTTACCATGCGTGACATGCAGAACAGAGGAGATGTCCCGGCAGACCCATACGGCACGCCTGAACAGATGTACCAACGATTGGAAGCCGCATTCGAGAACGAAGACTTCGTTCTGGTTTTTCAGCCAGTCGTCAGTCTCAAGGAAGATGAGGTCCAGCGTTATGAGGTCCGCATCAGGCTTCAAGACAAAGGGTACATGATCTATCCGCCGCGCTTTCTGGAACTGGCCAATCAGCATGGCCTTGGAGAAAGGATAGACAGATGGGTCGCAGAAAAATCACTGCAAGTATTGCAAGAGCGCAATGATGCAAGCCTGCAACTGATCGTCAACCTGACACATAACTCCATTGTCAGCCCCGACTTCCTTCCCTGGCTGCAACAGCACATGCACGAGAAGCGCCAGACTGCGAACCACATCGTGCTGCAGATCAGTGAACTGGACATCGTCAGCTCACCTGATGAGGTCAATCGTTTCTGTCAGCAACTGCAGCAGTTACGCATCAACCTGTCGATCACCCACTTCGGCTGTACGCTCACGCCATTCAAGTACCTTCCACACGAGAGCGCCGCCTACGTGAAGCTGGACAAGTCACTGCTTGAAGATATCGGTCTGAATCTTGTACAGCGCGACAAGCTCAACACCACCGTGAACGCGCTGCATGCCAAAGGGTTGCTGGTCATAGCTCCGATGATCGATCAGATCAATCTTCTGCCGCTGCTATGGCAGGCAAACGTCAACTTCGTCCAGGGCAATTTCCTGCAGGAACCGACCGACAAACTGGATTTCAGCTTCGTGCAGGACGAAGAATTGACACTGGATTCCTTCCGTTAACCCCCTGCGATTGATTACACTTGTCCACCAAAGCGCACAATCACACCGCAACCATAGCGCGACCACACTGCCGGACATCACCGGAAGAGACAAATCTTGCCAATAGATAACCTGTCACGAGACCAGGACTACGAGTCCAGGCTTTACGCCCAGCATGCCTCTCAACTGACTATCGGACAGAAACTCGCCATCAGCACCTCGGCGCTGGTCATACTGGCCATGTGCGTGTTCTGGTTGGTTACCAATTTGACAACCGAGAACATTCTTCGGCAACAGGCAGACAGTCTTGGCAATACCCTTGCCAGGCAAACGGCCATTCTGGCCACAGAACTTGTGTTGGCCAACGACCTCATCAGCATGAACGTCTTGCTTAATCAACTGACCCGGGAAGCGGCAATCTCTCAGGTGGCAATCCTGAGTATTGACGATCAGGTGATTGCCATCTCGGGCGCATCCGTTGCGACTGCCAGCACTGATCTGTTCGGCAGTTATGTAGCACCGATTGCATTGCAGGACTCATTGGCCGGTTATGTCAGAATCCATCTTGACCAGCGTTATATCGAACAAGGGGTCACACGTAATTTTATTTTCATGCTTGCAGCCCTGGCATTGCTGATTCTTGCCGGCGTGAGCGTGACTCTGGCAATCTCCCAGTATTTCATAACATTCCCATTGCGGATGTTGAGCGCTTCCGTGCAAAGCGTGAGAAAAGGCGAGCCGGAACCATGCCCCTATGGCGACCGGGGTGATGAAGTGGGCATGCTGATTCGTCAATACAATCGCATGATCTACGAACTCGAAGATCCGGAGAACCGTCAGGTGATTTTTGGAGAAGAGCCGGAAGTTCCGGTCACTGTGCAGACACCCCCTGCCTACCGTAAACCAGGCAGCACCATCGTCAGCATCCTGCATCTGAACATCAGCAACTACCGCACCGCTCTGCATGAACAGGAACCGCTGGAGACCGTAGAGCTTCTCAACACCTATTACTTCTACATTCACAAGGTGACTCAGCTATACAACGGCAATATCGAAAAGTGCGCGGGTGACGAGATACTCATTACATTCGGCGCGGCACAGACTGATGAAGATCACAGTTTCCATGCGGTTTGCGCAGCACTGCTTTTCCTGGAACTGGCCGATACGCTGGGACGCGAGCTTGAAGCACAATCGCTGCCGTCACTGCAGTTCAAGGCCGGGCTGCATTGCGGCGAGCTGCTGACTGGGGTGCTGCTGTCGCTCGAACAGCAGAGCTACACCGTGGCAGGCGAGAATCTGGCGTTGACACGGCAGATCTGCGCAGAGGGTCCCGATGGCACACTGATCATCAGCGAAGCAGTTTATATTCAGGCCGATGCGGACACTCGTCTCATCACGGAAGAATTCAACGAAGTAGTGGACGACAGCAACGGTGAGTTCATCAAGACCTGGCTGGTAAATGAGCCCATGGTCAATTACAAGGCACTGCTCAGCCGCCAGGTCGAGCATCTGCTATCCCAGGAAATGACGTTCTGACAAGACTTTGCAACATGACAGGCTAACCAGTAACATCCTTTCGTCAGTCGCAGGCAACCGCTGAAAGCCACTGTCGAATGTCACTGTTAAAAGGGCCGCTGGGAAAGGTAGCCCCAGGTTCAACACATGGAGCTTCGTAATGGACATCAACTTCCCGATCTGTCACCTGTTCTACTACCCGACGCAGGTAGTCCTGGTAGACGACGATCCGGACTTTCTCGACGCCGTCAGTCTATTGCTGAGGCGTAATCTCAGCTATCGGCTGTTCCAGTCTGCCAGCCAGGCGCTTGATCATGTGAACGCTTCAAACCAGCATATCGAGATGATCCGACGCTGCTACTCGTCCTACAAAACGGGCCCGTTCGATTCTGACACGCTGAACCACATCGACATCAACGAGATCTACAAGGAAGTCTATAACCCCGCGCGGTTCTCCACGCCAACCGTTGTCGTAGTGGATTATTCCATGCCGGAAATGAATGGCCTCGAGTACTGCATAAGCCTGACCAATCCCTATGTAAAGAAAATCCTGCTGACTGGTCAGGCAGACACCGACTTGGCGGTGCAGGCCTTCAATGATGGGCTGATCGATCAATACATCAGCAAGAAAGACCAGAATCTCGAAGCAAAACTCAACCGCTCCATTGCCAATCTGCAGCAGCATTATTTCAGCAGGACATTCAAGTTGATCACGGACCCTGTGATCGCCAACAATCAGAGTCGTTTCATCAACAACCCGGAGTTCGTGAATTATTTCCGGGAGATTCTGGCGAAGCGCAAGGTCGCTGAATATTACCTCATCGACGAACCCTATTCGGGCTTCTTCCTGCTGGACGAAAAAGGGACTGTCTCCATATTGCTGGTGCTGCCAGAATCCCGACTACGCAGCCATCATCAGCAATGCGTAGAGGTACAGGCGCCTCAGGACCTGATCGAAGCATTGAACAAAGGCGCCATGATGCCTCTGTTCAACGTGACCAATGATCACGAGAAAATAGATGCTGGGATTCTTGCGAACTGGAAAAAATACTATGTGCCTGCCGAGCGCATTTCGGATCGCGCCCCCTACTACTGTGCGCTGCTACCAGCTGAAGTTGCAAAGAATCTGCTCCGCAAGTATCGACCCGAAGACATCGTTCCGTATAGAGATCACATCAGCGCACCGGCTGGGGGGCAGAAATTTCTGCACTAGACACTGTATCGTCAACAGTTTTCAGAGATGATGTTGCCGATACCGGAAATTCCAGGGTAAATGTTGTGTATTCCCCTTTCACCGAACTGACATGAATCTGCGCGCCAAAACTGTTCAGCGTCCGCTTGCAGAACGGCAGCCCAGCTCCGGTGCCTTCACTCTTGGTAGTAAAAAATCCTTCGAATATTCTCGGAATCGCATCAGCATCAATTCCGAGACCAGTATCCGTGAAGACTACTCTATTGCTTTTCGCGTCTTTCTCCAACGCAATGTGTATGCCTCCCTTGCAGGCGGCTTCCACGCTGTAGAGCGCATTCTTGAGAAGGTTGAACAGAACATAGATCATCATCGCGGGAACGCCGGGAAACACGAAATCCTGCTCGATTGCATGGCTCACCTTCTGCCGCTCGTTGCGCTTGAAAGGATAGGTCTGCACTGCTTCGACAACACAGATGGCCATTGAACATTCAGTGAAACTTGAACGGTCCAGTGTGCGATTGCGCAGATTGACCAGCAACAGATCGATAACCGTATTGGCCTGGTCCACCATCGCCTTGATGCGGGCTGGCGTGTTCTCCAGCATCTCCACATGCTCCGTTCGAATGGGGACAAAACGTGCTGGTTCCAGTGCGCTGGCATGGCGATATCCCTCCAGCAAATCAGGCAAATAGGACTCCACGCCACTGATACTTGCACGCACTCCCGATAACGGCGTACGCATCTCATGTGCAATATTCGCACTAAGACTGGCAAGCAGATCCATCTTCTCCGCGTAGGCAGCCTCCTTTCTGACCTGCTGTTTACGCAACGCATCAATGCGATCAATAGCGATGTTCAATTGTCTGCTGAAGAACTGCAAAAGGGGCAGTTCATCGTCATTGTGATTGCTGTGAGGAAGTCGTCGTCCTGGAAGCAGCAGGCACAGAAGTCGCTGCTCGCTATGAGCGGATACAACAAGTTCGGCATTGTACTCGTGCATCTCCCGCGCAACTACGTCGGGACTTCGTGCCGCCAGCAATACTCCCCTGTGTTGTCGAGCATATTGTTGAAGAGCACTGGTCTCATCAAGAATACGCGTTTCCGCACTATCGCTGCCGATACCATCCACACCATCACTTCTCACCAGACTTTCAGGGCGCCACTGAATCATCTGCTTCTGCGCTGCATCGGGCACTCCGGCAAGAATATCGCACACAAAGATCGTGGTGCTCTCAACTCTCAGCAGATCTGTCAGCGCCTTCGATGCAAAACCCAGCAACGAATCCAGATCGGTGTGCTCATGCATGGCATTAATGGTCTCGACAAAGGAGCCAAGTCGATTTATCGGCAGATTGCCACGCGATGACTTGAAACCCATCAGCATATAGGGGTAGAACAGATCGTAGGTCAGACAGATGAATGCTATATATGCGATATGAAACAAAACCTGGAACAACGGGTCATTAACACTATCGGTGAGCAGCCATGTCATAAGGCCATAGAGCGCCGAATACGCCAACGCTAGAAGACCTTTGACGAGCGTATTGGTTTTCATGCACAAATCTCTGCGATGCGTTGATGTTCATTCGGTGAAAACCGGGACAATAACGCCAATTACCCGATCACAGTGGTTGCAGATCAGGGCAGGCAGGCGTTAGTGTATAACAGTGTCAGGGAAAATCAGAAACACAGAGATGATAAACAAATTCTGGATTTACGAAGTGCAGTACCACGCAAGAGCAAACATGGAGTTTGACTATGCTTAACGGATTACTGACCATCGTACTCTTTCCTCTGATTCTCGTCTGGAGCGTATGTTACGGAGTTCTTGGCGGCGTTTTTTTCAAACTTCTGGCTGTTTATGAAAACTGGATAGATCTCAATCGGTTGCAGATCATACAGTGGAAGCGCTATCCATTACGCAGCTACAACAAGTTTACTTCTGCCATTCTTACTCATCGCATGAAGTCGAAACCGATTGAGTTGGTAGCATTGACCAACAGCCAGATACAGACAGAATACAAGCGCGAGCCTTTCCCCTTTCTGGTGATTCTTGCCAATACACTGATTACTCTGGTACTGCTGCCCTTTGCATTGCTGACAGGCATCTTTCAGGGGCCGGTATTCGTTTTCAGAAAAACCTGGAGGGCATGGCAGAATATTCTGCAGCCAAGATCGTGACCATGAAACCCAAACCATTGGTACTGGTTGTCGAAGATGACAGAGATCAATCGGATCTCGTTGTGGAAATCATCAACGAAACCGGGCTGTATCAAGCGATTCCTGCCTATGATGGCGAGCACGCATTTGCCATCCTGAAGACGCATGAACGTGGCTTCAATTTCCTCAGTAACGGCGTCGCCTGCATTCTGCTCGACTGGCAGATGCCCAGAATGAATGGTGAAGTATTCATCAAGAGACTGCGTAGTGAGGAAGGGCGCAGCCCCTTCAAGCGTCACATTCCTATCGTGATTTTTTCCGCATACAGCGACAAGGAGCGGTTGCAACTGGCCAAGGATCCCACACTGGGGCTCGCCTCCGGATATATTGTCAAACCCTTTGAAGAGAACGAGCTTCTGACAATTCTCAAGCGTATAGTCATTCACAAGGAAGCGGAAATACTGCGGGAAATCCTGATCGAGCGAGAAGCACGCTGGGCCAAGGAATTACGCAAGTAGCTGGTAAGGCAGCCGCACAGTGAACGTCGTCCCCTTACCCGTATCGCTCGTGAATTGAATCGTTCCCTTGTGCTCTGTCACGATCCTGTTGCATATCGTGAGCCCCCAGCCTCTGCCCGCAGTCATATTGCCTGCTGCTGTCACCTTGCCACTGAAGTAGGGCTCCCAGATCTTTTCCCGCAACTCCGGAGCAATGCCATTGCCGGTATCGCCGATGGTAACCACGATCTCTCCTCTTTCCTCGAAAGTACGGACAGTGAGGGTACCGCGCTCAGGCATCGCTTCCACCGCATTCTTCAACAGATTGGAAAACAGCACCTGCATTTCACTGGGGATTCCCTGTACGACGTGCAGATCTTCCTGGAGCACCAGCACCCTTTCATGCATGGACTCTGGCAGCAGCCGCAGACATCGGGTCACAACCTGATTGATATCGACAGACTGATACCGATCTTCCTCTCCGCCCTCCGCATCGGTGATCGCCAGGGTTTCCTCCACAATTTCCATGGCCCTCTCGATCTGCGCCTCGATGATCTCCTTGTACTTTTCCGCAGACTCCATGTCCTTGATGCGTCTTGCTCCGAGACGAATGATGTTCAGCGGCGTTCTGATTTCGTGATGGGCCTGACGGGTCGCATGAGCGATCGCCCGGGTCTTTTCGCCACGCACCAGTTGTATTTCTGCTTCGTGCAGGCGTCTCTGGTTTTCAAAGTAGAGTTTTTCGAGTTTCTCGAAAGGAGTCAGGCGATAAAGAATCGCCGACACGTAGCTGACGAGACGCATCAGAAACTGCCGATCTTTCTGGCTGAACGCATCCTGATTGCTGCGCTCGCCCAGCACCAGGACGCCTTCAAGTATCTCGGGGGAGAAGAACGGGACTACCAGGGATTTCTCCGGATCAGTATGACCCAGTGCTGCAAATCGCTGCAAAGTGCCTGCACTGAACGTGGTCAATTCAGTCGGCCCCGTTCTGTTCCTGCACTCCTCCATGAACTCATCGTCCACCGAAAGCTCGCTCTGCAGATTGTGCTCTGCACCACCAAGCAACTCATAGCATATGAGGCGGTCGTCATCTCCACGCACCGCCACGATGGAGTGAGCACGTTCAAGCTCGAAAGTGTCATCAAGCTCCTCAATAAGCTTCCGGAAGATGTCACGGCGATTCTTCTCAAGCTCCAGCTTGCCGGCGAGGCGATTCAGAATTCCTTCTGGATCGTACCAGTTGCGCACAAACTTGCGTCTGGCTGTTGTCACGAGCTTGACCTCAAGTGGTCCTGCTACAAATGCCCAGAACACACCCGTCAAGCAGATGAACAGCAGACTCCATGGTCGACTTATCAAGGATAACTCGAAGGCGAGAACCAGTGTGGTCACCACCAGCAATGCGACAATGATCTTGGCAGTATTGCGCTGTACCACGAGTTTGATATCGAGCAGATCGTGCTTTGTAATCGCATACGCGAAGAACAACGAAGGAAATACCGAACCCAGATGACCTACCACCAGCAATTCATAATTACCCATGAGTACCAGCACCAGGTCGAAGATGATTGCCATCAGGATGAACAATCCGAGTCCGGTGAGCATATAGGCGACTCGTATCCTGTATTCAGGATAGCGCCGATAGCTGCGCACAAGGTTCACGATGGTCAGTGTTCCCAGCAGCACCAGATAGAGTGAGTAGAATAGATACCCGGCACCGTCGACGAATACCACCACACCTTCTTCAAGGACTGCCCGTGAGACATAGTCGGTGAACAGCACTAGAACCGTGAACGTCAGCATGACCAATGCGTTGATGGCATTGATGATCCTGCCAGGCATGCTCTCCGGATTCGGGTAGAGCACGCTCGTGTAGTAAAAACCGTTGGCAAATACCAGCGCTGTGACAAGCTGCACCTGTGATACCGGGTTGATCGGTATCACGGCCTGGAGTTCATGCAACGCAAGAAAACACAGTGCCCATATTGCCACTGCTACGTTTGTCACCAGGTACCACTGTGACAGCCGTCCGGGATTCTGCCGCCATGTATACAGGCCCAGCAGGATCAGCACGATGGCATTGGGCACGAAAATGTAGTTCATACGCTATGGATCAATTCCTTGTTTCGCCTTTGAGCAGGTACTTGTTGATGTTCTTTATCATGAAGTACTGACTCTGTTTGCTGAATGACGCTTCTACTACCGCCTTGAGTGTATCCAGCGAGCCCTTGACGCTTCCGTACATGAGCAACAGATTATTGGTGATAAAGAAGTGCACCGGAGAGAATCCGACGCCAAGCCCCCATTTGAAAGCTTTGCTGTAGACGTTGGTCCACAAAAAGGCGACATCATAGCCCAACTTCACAGCTCTCTCAAAAAGCGGTATGGACAGGAACGGCGACACCTTCTGGCGATGTTCCTTCAAGGCACCCAGCTCCTTGATGAACATGATCTTGTCTTTCTTGACCACCTCTTCCATCCAGTAGCCGGAAATGGCCATGCCGTTTGCCTTCTCGGCATCTGACAGCTCCCAGGGCATATCACGCTCCATGCTCAGGGCCTGCCTGTCCAGAAGCAGCACCCAGCAGAAACCGATGATGTCTTCGCCCTTGTACAGCAGGGAAAGCAAGGGAATCCGGTTCGGGTCCCAGCGCAGGCTGTCCTTGATTTCCTGTTTCGCCGAGCTCTCTGTCCAGGATTCTCCCCAGCTTTCGTTGAACACGGTCTTGTAGCAGATTGCCAGAGCGTCGAAGGTCGCCTCACTGATGTCGAGTACTTCCTCTCCGCAATACGTCTTCAATTGATAATCTTCACCGAGTTTCTCTCTGACGGTTCTGTTCAGCACGGCGAGTTTTTGCTGTTCCTCGCTTTGCTCGAATACTTTGTACAGCCCGGGACTCATCGGCATCGGGAAACTTTTGATACGGTTGATATGGGCGTCTGAGTCGACAGTTTTGCGCAGTTCCATGGTATTGCTCCTAAGCTTGCAGTTCAGATGATGGTGGGTTTTGAAGTTCGAATCACAACATGGGTCGCTGCGCGGGTCAGTGACAGGGTCTGGCAATGTGCCAGTCAGTGAATGTTGCGATGGCTAGCACCTGAAACAGAAGACACTGAAGATTTCGACGCCGGATCTGGTTCAGGCTGAAGCGGGATTGAAAAGTTTTTCAACGCAGGCATGATAATACGATACACCAGGAATAGTTACAGAATCCTGGAAGCGTTGGTGTTACAACATGATTGGTTCACAAAGAGAAACTGCGGCGGGCGAATTTTTGAAGAGATTCTGGAACAGAACAAGAGCACGGATTTGTAATTGAAGGAGACCTGATACATTTCAAAAACGGAAGAAATACTCTGAAAAAAATGGGTTTTTCACATTTCAGAGTGCTTTTTCTGAAGACAACCAAATCGCAATACGGAAGCATAATTGGTAGCGTGTAGGAAAATTCCTACACGCTACCAATTGTATCGAGCCTGAAGAGCCCATGTGCGCGGTTGTCCCATTATCTCGACATAACTGCCAAGTGAATCGTATACCTTGCGAGGAGAATACACTTTATTATGCAAATTTTTCCCAAGTAGAGAAAGTGACCAGCTACCTTCCGCAGGGGTCAGTGTCACATATGCATCCATCAACGCATAAGCATCAAGACTGCTGACTGCTTTCTCCACTGGCGAGACCAACGTGCCTGAGAAGTCGCTGCGATAATGCCACGACGCACCAATCTCCAACATGAAACCGTCGAATATCTGACGGACATTACCCAGGGCGAAACTGCCACTCACGTGTGGAGCATACGCTCGCTCACCCTCAGTGCTGACTACCTGTTTCAGAATGTTGAGCGTTGTGCCACCACCACTGTTGATGCGGGCGTCGAGATAGCCCAGACTGGCTGCGACGATCCAGCCATCATGCGGCAGCCACATCAGATCAACATCCACTCCGGAGTGTTCACCATCGCCCAATGTCGTGAGACGCTCCAGGACAAGACTGGCACCACCGGTCGGACCAGTCTCGACATTGGCAAAACCCTGCACATCGCGATAGTCGTAATAGAACACAGCGGCATTCAAACGCAGACGATCATCGGCACGCTGCATCTTGAACCCGCTCTCCCATGCCAGTACGGTCTCTTCCTTGTAGGGGGCAAACTCGGCAGGATCAAAGATGAAACCGCCGAAGAACCCCCCAGCCTTGAAACCGCGCGACAGTGACGAATAGACGAGCGTGTTGTCACTTACCTGCCAGTTCAGCCCCAAGGCACCGGACCAGCGACTACCCAGCGAGTAATCACCATTGAGATTGCTCACGACCACATCGAAGGGCGGTGGAAATGCCGGAGCGCGCACACTGCCGTCGCGATAAGTTTTCCATTCCTTTGTATAACGCAGCGACGCGGTGGCCGACCAGCGATCATCGATTGTGTAATCGGCCAATGCATAGGCTGCACGAGATCGGGTCACCTGCTCGTAGTCGAGCTGTCCGTGCACCAGACCAACCGGAATATTGTCCTGTAGACGAAACTGTCTGTCCTCGACGAATTCCTCGCGACTGAGTAGCGCGCCGATCTGCCAGTTCAAGGCTGACTGAGCTGTAGAAACCAACCGCAGTTCCTGAGAGACAGTCCTGATTTCACTACTGGTGATCTGATGGCCAAGCTCCGCACCTGAACCGTCATAGTCGAAACTCAGACCATAGTCGAAATTTTCAACATTGCTGATCGCCTGTAACTGGGGCGATCCCAGCACCGACCATGCAGTATCCATGGTAAACATCAGTGTGCTGCCGACATGACTGTTATCAAGACGATTCAATGGACTGGAAAGAGATGTGGAACCATTGCGATTCTGGATCGATGGCGAGAGGGAGGGCGTGTCAGCACCCGTGAGAACATTTACCAGACCCGCATAGTTAAGACAGTTGGCATCGTCGCGTCGCCCTGCAAGAACGGCTGTGCAGAAACCCCCAGTGGCATCGTAGAGACCAATGGAGCGAACGAGCGGCAGCTCCGAATCATTCTCACCACCATACAACTTCAGTTCGAATCGAGAGCGCTCAGACGGTTCCAGCAGCCACCACGAGCGCAGATCCCATGTATCCTTTTTGCCATGCGTCTTCCCGGAGGGAATACTGGTCTGCCAGGCGTCCTGACTGCGATTGATGCGTCCGGCAAGACGAACTGCCAACGTTTCCGAAAGCATCTGGTTGGTAGCTGCCTCGATCGACTGGTCATCCCAACTACCGGTCGCAGCGCTCACATATCCTTCGTTGCCCTGCAGGCTCGCACGCCGAGTGAGTTGCCTGACCACGCCTCCACTGGTATTGCGACCATAAAGCCCGCCCTGCGGCCCCTTGATGATTTCAACCCGCCCGGTATCGAACAAACCACTGCCACCCTGAACGGAGGAACTCTGATATACCTCATCCACATACACAGCAGCGGTCGGTGTATTGTTGGCGTTGAAGTCCTGCAGACCGACGCCGCGGATTACCCATACGGGCAGACCCTGCCCGCCGTAATCATCGAAGAGTTCGACATTCGACAAACTGCTCGCAAGATCGGGAAGATTCCGCAGGAAGCCCCGTTGCAGTTCTTCGTGACCCACTGATGTCAGCGTGAGGCCAACCTGCTGACTGTCTTCGTCACGGCGACGCGCACTGACAATGACTTCTTCAATGCGAGTTTGCACAACGGGATTTTGCGCAGCGGAAAGAGGAGCGGGGGCAACTGCACCCTGCTGAGAAAAGGCATCGCTGCCTACACACAACATCGCCAGTGGAAGCCAGTGTCTTGCAGGTCTTGATATCATCTTGCCACCATATTTTTGAGGCGAAGATAACACAGAATTTATGCTGAAGGTGAGCCCTGAATCACCACACCAGAGTGGAGATGAGATAGTCTCGAAATTCCTCTGCCGGCATGGGTCTACCGATGAAGTATCCCTGCACATAGTGACAATGCGCATTGCTTAGGAAGTCGAGTTGCTGCTGCGTTTCCACCCCCTCTGCTACCACTTTTATATTGAGCTTTGCCGCCATCAACAGCATGGTTTCAATCAACGCTTCTTCTGTGTGTACCTTGCCGATCTTGGCGACAAAGGATCGGTCTATTTTCATCCCCTGCACCGGGAAACGGGACAAATAACTGAGCCCTGAATAACCCGTACCAAAATCATCGATGGAAATGCTGACACCCGCCGTATTGAGTTCGTCGAGCACATGGCGGGCACGGGTCGCATCCTCGACGAGAACACGCTCCGTAATCTCAACCGTCATTGGTGTGTTGCCCGGCGCCTTGATCGCGTAAAACCAGGCTTGCGCTGATTCGTCACGCATGTACAACAGCCGCGTCGAGACATTCACCGAGAGTCCTATCTGAATACCAAGCTCTGCGTTCAATGCGCGAATGAATTGCTGGGCGGATGTCAGAACGAGATAGTCGATACGAATAATGAGACCACTCTCCTCGGCAAGCGGAATGAACGTGTCCGGTGGCACGTAGGTCCCATCCGACCTGCGCCAGCGCACCAGCGCCTCGCAGCCACTGATCAGACCTGTGGAAAGACACTTGATTGGCTGATAATGCACAGTCAACTCACCCTGGTTCAATGCAGTAACCAGTTCGTTGAACAAATGGTGGCGACGTTCGGATTGTTTCTGCATCTCATCGGTATAGAACTGCCAGCCATTACGTCCGGATTTCTTCACTTCATACATGGCCTGATCAGCCTTGATGATGAGGGTATCGGCGTCATTCGCATCGTCCGGGTAGAAAGAAATTCCCACACTCGCGCCACAGTAAATCTGATGCGTACGCAGGGTGTAGGCATCACCCACGGCGGCCACGATGTTGTCCACGATGCGCCAGACAGCAGACTCCGAGAATACATCGCGCAGTACCACAATGAATTCATCACCACTGTAGCGCGCAACCGTGTCCACTTCACGCACACAGTTGCGTATGCGCCGGGATGTCTCTATCAGCACTTCATCGCCCACATCGTGACCGAGGTTATCGTTGACGGATTTGAAGTTGTCGAGGTCGATGAACAGTACCGCCAGTTTGGTGCTGTTGCGTCTGGCCATGGCAAGCGCATTGTCGAGCCGGTCGCGGAACAGCGAACGGTTGGCCAGCCCCGTGAGCGCGTCGAAGTTAGCCTGATATTCAATCAGGCTGTCCGCCTCCTTGGCTTGTGTGACGTCCTGAATTGCTCCGACCAGTTCGCGCCGCTCTGAAGCAAGCTCGACCACTTCACAGCGGATGTGCAGCCAAACGTGCTCGCCATCGCGACGCTGCAAACGCAATTCAGTGTCAAAACCATCACCACGCAATTGTGCGCGCTCAAGCAACAACCTGAGCACGGCACCGGTTTCCTCCGAGAACAATTCGGAGATGTCCGCAAGCGATGCAGGATTACGATCGGCGGGCAGATTCATGATCTGTATGAACTGCCGTGACACTTCGGTAAACACACCATCTGCGTCAAGACGCCAGCCACCGACCCGCGAGACTGTTTCCACTTCCCGCAGGAACTGTTCGTTACGGAAAATGACCTGCTCGTAAGCGCGCTCCTTCTGGACCGTCCGGTGACGAAAATAGATACCTGACATGATCAGCATGGCGGCGATCAGACTGGCAAATCGCAGCAGCAGTATCCCAGGCTCAGTGGTGGCCTCCCCCTGATAGGCATGGGCAGCAATCTGCCAGGAACCGCCCCCAAGCACGACAGGCATGGTCACAGTGCCAGGATTTTCGAACACCTCCACTGGGCCAAAGAACACATCGCCCTCGGCACCGAGACCATCACGTCCGCGAATGGCAATCTCCAGACCTGAGGATGGATCGAACAGATCAGTCTCGCTGTAGATATAGGACACGGGAATTGGAGCCGAGACGATACCCCATAGCAATCGATTACCTTGAGCATCTATCGTATAAACTGGCGCGCGGCCGACGAACGCCGCACCGCCCTGCACCAGATCAACCGGTCCTGCAATCACCATGGAGCCCGTCTGTATCACTCTTTGCACTGCCTGTTGTTGCTCAGGGGTCGCGTTGTAATCCAGACCCAAAGCGGCTTCATTACCCTGCAATGGATAGATATAACGGATAACGAGTTCGGGGGCCGCTGCAAGGTTGATCAGCGAAGGTTCACGTGCAAGCACCATGGCGGCATAGGTGTCGAACTCCAACTGTGAAAAATCCGGGTTGGACGCGATAAACGCCGACAATCCATTGATCAACGAGAGATTGTTGGAGAGGCGACTCTCCAGTTGATAACGAATGGTGCTGAGCTGGTCAGATACCTCAAGTCGCTGCTGTTCTCCCAACAGAAACTTGTAGCGTGTCTCAATGAGCTGTTCCGCCATCAGAATCAATAATGGGGCGGCCACCAGCAGGCGCAGATGCAGAGGTCGTACCAGCACCATCATGATCATCAACAGAATGAGTACCAGTGAGACTATCACCCACACCGCAACGTCGCTGACTGCTTCCGGAGTTCGTACCATCAAGGGTAGCAGTTCATCAATACTGAACCCCTGCTCGATCAGGCCCAGTTGTTCCAGAAGGAAATAGGCATGCTGCCAACGCTCCAGTTGATTGTGCCCCAGAGGTACCAGCGGGTAGTGAATGTAGTTGTCGATGAGGCCAGCGAAGTGTCGGTTGTAACCAGAGAAGTCATCATAGCGATAAGCATAGCGTGGCAGTTGGACTGAGATTCTGTCGGCAATCTCTTCCCGGTTTTCCAGCGCATAGCGCCAGCCGCGCAGGCTGGCCTGCACAAAGCGTTCGACCTGCTCTGGATTGCGAGCGAGAACTTCCTCCGTTGTATAGAGAACGTCACCGTAGAAATTTATACCGTTGTCGCCTGGATAAAGAGAGTTGAGTTCGATACCGAGTTCCCGCGCACGAAAACTCGCCGAGATATCGTAGGTGACGATCGCGTCCGCAAGCCCGGCTACCAGCGAATCCACACTGGCCTCAGCGTCGATGAACTGAACGCTGGCCGGGTCGATGCCACCCGCCATGAACATTGCTTCGATCTGAACCTGCATGTAGTCATCGGTTACTGCCGCTATGCGCAACCTGCTCAATCGCTCAAGGGAGTCAATAGGAACACTATCAAGTGTGAAGACTGCAACAGGGGAGCGCTGGAACACGGGTGACAGGACGATAAACCGGTGGCCGTTGCCGCGACCCACGAGGGCATCGATGCCACCGATGCCGAAATCTGCATTCCCCTGCAGCAGTTGTTGATCCGGTGCGAGAAATCTGCCATCCGGTGTCATGCCGGAGCGAATCTCGACATCCAGCCCCTGTTCCGCATAGAAGCCCTGCCACAACGCAGCGTAATAACCAGCAAACTGGAACTCGTGCTCCCATTTCAATTGCAGCACGAAGCGATCATCATTCTGCGCAAAAGTGGAAGGCGTCAGGCACACGCCCATCATCAGGCAAAGCACCTTCATGTAGATACTGAGGTAACCCTTCACACTTTGTCAGCCCTCTGTCACCTCAACTCTGTCAACATTCTGGAAGCCGCGCGGCAACTTGTTACCCCGTCGTCCACGCTCACCCCTGTAATGCTCGAGATCCGACGCCTTCATGTTGAGGTGACGCTTGCCTGCGTACACGGTCAACACGTCATTACTACCGAGCACACACAGCGCAACCACATATTCCAATCGCTCACTGGCTCTTGCGGAGGCGATACTGATGATCTTGTTGCCCTTGCCGCGCGGCAGCTCCGGCAATTCCGACAATGCAAACATCAACATGCGCCCCTCGTTGGTAATCGCAACCACAGTGTCATTGGCGTAATCCTTGACCATCAGTGGCGGCAGCACTTTGCTTCCGGAAGGCAGCTTCAGCACGCTCTTGCCAGACTTGTTCTTGCTCTGCAGCTCCGCCACTTTCGCGACAAAACCATAACCGGCATCACTGGCCAGCAGCACCTGCTGATTATCATCGGCCATCAGTACCCCTTCGAAGGTGGCACCGGATTCCGGCGTCAGGCGCCCGGTCAAAGGTTCACCCTGCCCCCTTGCTGTCGGCAGCGAATGTGACGGTACTGAGTACGTACGTCCCATCGAATCAATGAAGATCGCATTCTGGTTACTTCGGCCTTTCGCAGCAAACTTGAAGCTGTCACCAGCTTTATATTGCAGAGTCACTGGATCGAGATCGTGACCCTTGCCTGCACGCGCCCATCCGCGCGCGGACAACACCACCGTCACCGGCTCGGTGGACATCAGCTCTGTTTCACTGAAGGCCTGGGCCTCCACGCGATTCACAAGGAGTGAGCAGCGCGCATCGCCGAAATCTTCTGCGTCCTGGGTGATCTCTCTCTTGATGAGTGACTTCAGGCGCGCGGCTGAACCCAGAATCTGCTGCAGACGCTCACGCTCCGCATCCAGATCTTCCTGCTCGGCTCTGATCTTCACTTCTTCCAGTTTGGCCAGATGGCGCAGTTTCAACTCCAGTATCGCTTCTGCCTGAATGTCCGACAGCGCGAAGCGCGCCATCAGCACTGGCTTGGGTTTGTCCTCGGTGCGGATGATATGGATGACTTCGTCGATGTTGAGGAACGCAGTCAGCAGGCCTTCCAGAATGTGCAGGCGCTGCAGGATGCGATCGAGACGATTCTGCAGGCGGCGTCTGACGGTTTCCGTGCGGAATTCCAGCCACTCGGTCAGCAGTGCGCGCAGGTCCTTCACCTGGGGCCGACCATTGGTGCCGATCATGTTGAAGTTGACGCGGTAGGTGCGCTCCAGATCCGTCGTGGCAAACAGGTGCAGCATCAGCGCATCGGCGTCGATGCGATTGGAGCGCGGCACGATCACGATGCGCGTTGGATTCTCGTGATCGGATTCATCGCGCAGGTCCACCACCATCGGCAGTTTCTTTTTCTGCATCTGCGCAGCAATCTGTTCCAGCACCTTGGCACCGGAGACCTGATACGGCAATGCGGTGATCACCACATCACCGCTCTCTACCTGATAGACAGCGCGCGCCTTCACCGAACCTCTGCCGGTTTCGTACAGCGCCACGATATCCTCGCGGGGACTGATGATCTCGGCGGCAGTCGGAAAGTCCGGCCCTTTGATATGCGTCAGCAAATCTGCGACGGTGGCTGCAGGATCATCCAGCAGGTGAATGCACGCACTCGCCACTTCGCGCAGATTGTGCGGCGGAATGTCCGTCGCCATGCCGACGGCGATGCCGCTGCCACCGTTGAGCAACACATTCGGCAGACGCGCGGGCAGAATCTGGGGCTCTTCGAGTGTCCCGTCGAAATTCAGTTTCCACTCGACCGTGCCTTGATCGAGTTCGGAGAGCAGCAGATCCGCATACTTGCGCAGTTTCGATTCGGTGTAACGCATCGCCGCGAACGACTTGGGATCATCCGGCGACCCCCAGTTGCCCTGCCCGTCCACCAGTGGATAGCGGTAGCTGAAGGGTTGCGCCATCAGCACCATCGCTTCATAGCACGCCGAGTCGCCGTGAGGATGGAACTTACCTATCACGTCGCCTATGGTGCGCGCGGACTTCTTGAATTTCGCGCCGGCCTTGAGGCCGAGCTCGGACATCGCGTAGATGATGCGCCGCTGCACCGGCTTCAATCCGTCGCCGATATGCGGCAGCGCGCGATCATTGATCACGTACATGGAGTAGTTCAGATAGGCCTGTTCTGAATAGCTGCTCAGGGATATCTGCTCGACGCCGTCTTCGTTCACTGTGATGTTCTGGGTCATGGTTCAGTCTGCTGTCAGTACGAATTGATAGATACGATTTTATTGTGATGCGCGATTCAGCGTCACTCACTACTCGGCGAAGTCGGCGAGATTGCCGTTCTCCTCCAACCACACCTTGCGATCAGGTGCACGCTTCTTGGCCAGAAGCATGTCGAGCATCTCGTTGGTATCACTCGCGTGCAAGTGATCGTCCAGAGTCAACTGCACCAGACGGCGCGTGTCGCGATTCATCGTGGTCTCGCGCAACTGCAGGGGATTCATTTCGCCAAGGCCCTTGAAGCGCTGGACGTTCGGTTTGCCGGTTTTCTTTTCCGCGACGAGTCTATCGAGAATGCCGTTCTTGTCCTGTTCGTCGAGCGCGTAGTAAACCTCCTTGCCGATGTCGATGCGGTACAACGGCGGCATCGCAACATATACGTGACCAGCCTGCACCACTGGGCGGAAGTGACGCACAAACAACGCACACAGAAGCGTCGCAATGTGCAACCCGTCAGAGTCCGCATCCGCGAGAATGCAGATCTTGCCGTAGCGCAATCCGCTGATGTCGTCGGACGCAGGATCGACACCGAGTGCCACGGCGATGTCGTGTACTTCCTGCGACGCGAGAATTTCGCTGGAGTCCACTTCCCACGTGTTCAGGATTTTTCCGCGCAGTGGCATGATCGCCTGCGTCTCACGATCTCGCGCCTGTTTCGCTGAGCCACCTGCGGAATCACCTTCCACGAGAAACAACTCACCCGCCATCACGTCCTGTGTCGAGCAGTCGGCGAGTTTGCCTGGCAATGCGGGGCCGCTCGTGATTCTCTTGCGCTCGACTTTCTTGCTGGCCTTCATGCGGCTCTGCGCGTTGCTGATGCACAGCTCCGCAATCAACTCCGCTTCTGCCGTGTGCTGGTTCAGCCACAGGCTCAACGAATCCTTCACAACACCAGCGATGAATACCGCGCACTGACGTGACGACAAACGCTCTTTCGTCTGACCTGAAAACTGGGGGTCCAGCATCTTTGCCGACAACACGTAGCAGCAACGCTCCCACACATCTTCGGGTGTCAGTTTCAATCCACGCGGCAGCAGGTTGCGAAATTCGCAGAATTCGCGCAGCGCATCGAGCAGACCAGTGCGCAGACCATTGACATGCGTGCCGCCGAGCGCGGTGGGAATCAGATTGACATAACTCTCCGCTGTCACCTCGCCGCCTTCCGGCAACCATTGCACTGCCCACTCCACCGCTTCGTCATTGCCCTGCATGGAGCCGGTGAATGGCAACTCTGGCAGTGTGGGCCAGCCGCGCGTGGAACTGGTCAGGTAATCGGTGAGGCCATCTTCGTAGAACCACTCTTCGCTCTGACTCTTGTCCTCGCCAGCGGAGTTGTCGATGAAGGTGACGCGCAGTCCGGAACACAGTACTGCCTTCGCACGCAGCACATGCTTGAGACGCGGCACGGAAATCTTGCTGGAGTCGAAATATTTTTCGTCGGGAAGAAAACGCACAGTCGTGCCAGTCATGCGCTTGGGCGCTGTGCCAACCGGTGTCAGTTCAGACGCTTTCTCGCCATCGCGAAATTTCATCTGATAGACAATGCCATCGCGGCGCACGATCACTTCCAGATGACTGGACAGCGCGTTCACGACCGACACCCCCACCCCGTGCAGGCCGCCCGAATACTTGTAGTTCTTGTTGGAGAATTTGCCGCCCGCATGCAGACGCGTGAGGATCAATTCAACACCGCTGACCTTCTCTTCTGCATGCATGTCCACCGGCATGCCACGACCGTCGTCGGTCACTTCGATGAAGCCGTCCTTGTGCAGTGTCAGGGAGATATTCTTCGCGTGTCCGGCAAGAGCCTCGTCGACGCTGTTGTCGATGACTTCCTGGGCGAGGTGGTTGGGGCGGGTGGTATCTGTGTACATTCCCGGACGTTTGCGTACCGGGTCGAGTCCGGTCAGGACTTCGATGGCATCGGCGTTGTAGCTATTGCTCATTGCGTGTAATTCTCATTGTGGCTGCTGGCAGGGTTGTCGCTGGCGAGAAATCTGAATATGTCGGGCAGCATCGCTTCATAGTTCACGAAGCTGTGGTTGCCACCGTCCTGAATTATACTCGTTGCCGACTTGTACTTGTCTACCGCCAGGCGGTAATCCAGCGTTTCATCGCCGGTTTGCACCAACAACAGCAGGTTCTGCGGATTCTGCAGGGCTGATCTCTCCAAACGGCGCAGTTGTTCCACGTACTCCTCGGTAATCTCGTAACGCTTGCCGGAGTAATAGTTGCGATTCTCGCCCAGATGCTCATGCCAAAGTTCTGCCGGGTTGACTGCCGGATTGATGAGTGCCGCGCGCAGACCATACTCCTCTGCAAGCCAGGTGGCGTAGTAGCCACCGAGCGAACTACCGATCAACGCCACTGGCAGAGTTTGCGCCTCGATGATTGCGCACATCTCCGCGATTGCCTGCTCTGGCACATGCGGCAGTTCCGGCACCCCGATTCTGTCGCCCGCACCCAATGCCACGCAGTAGTCATGCGTCACTCTGGCCTTGTGGGAAAGTGGAGAACTGTTGAATCCGTGAAGATAGAGCAGGAAAAAGTCGCAGGGGCGTCTGAGCGCCATCGACGCGTCACTCACCAGTCAGTAACCCGTGGAGCTGTGATCCACGTCGAAAACGTGTCCCGTCACCCGTTCCACACCGCTGATGATACTGCCATCCCTATGCAGATCGAACCAACGATAGGCAGGGTTCAGATCATCGAGTGCAAAGTCTTCCACATCCGGCTTGAACTGAATGCAGGTGGAAGGGGTGCATAAGTAGCGCACACCTTTGCGCAAGAAGTCGAGCTCCTGATGAATGTGTCCGTATACAACGGCACGCACTGTCTTGAAACGATCCACGATGGCGAGAAACTCTTCGTCATTGTGCAGGCCTATGCCATCCATCCACAGGGCACTCCCCGGGACAGGGTTGTGATGCAGACACACCAGAGTATGTGCGATGGCGGGGTCATTTTGCGCTGCCTGCAGACAAGACTCGAGGTGCTGCAATTCTTCAGGTGCCAGATTGCCGTGAACTTCCCCCACAATACTCGAATCCAGCATGACAATCTGCCAGTTGCCTGATTTCACAAGATTGATGAACGCATCCTTGTGCGCTGCCACCTTCTCCATCACCGCGCGGCGATCATGATTGCCGGGAATCCAGTAGAAAGGTGCGCCAAGCTGCTCCATCGCAGCTCCGAAACGCACATATGCTTCCATGGAAGCGTCCTGAGCAATGTCACCAGTCGCCAGGATCAGATCAATATTCTCTTCCTTGCGCTGCACCAGCTCAAGCACAAGGTCAAAACTGATTTGAGTATTGAGTTTCAGAAGCGCAGCCGTGGGGTCACGAAACAGATGGCTGTCGGTGATCTGTACCACTCTCAACGGAGTATCCGCTTGCTCTCTGTTCATAATTTAAGCAGCACAGATGAATGTTGGTGCCTTGAGACTTCGACCGGCCTGTATGCACAGACTCAGCCATTCACCCAGGAATTCGTTTATCTGTCTCTTCTCATCCTGATGATACATTTTTGAATTAGGTGTCGCGTATTTTGCCAAAAAAGACCGATGCCCCTGATAGGCCACAGCCTCTGCTGTAGCCGCGTCATGATAGAGACGAACCAGAATGCCCGGAGGACTGATCCAGCGGCTGACTCTGGTCAGTTGCACGATTTCAAGAGTGCTTGTGTAGCGAAAGACTTCCAAGGTACTGATCCGGACCCTGGTTTCTTCCCCTTCGCCAACGGGTGACGCTATGACGAATTCTCTTGTGCAATCAGTATCTGAATTCATCGCGCCGATACTGCAAAAATCCCTCACTCGGAAGCCTGGAACCGCGCCTTCATGGTTGCCACCCAAAGCAGTATTGGCAAGGCTTTCAAGGCATGCAATTCGGAAAGATTCTAGATCAGGCATCAGCTTTAGTAAACGAATATAATTGGCGTCGCAGTCCGCCATCTGGCGACTCAGATTGATAACGTATTGCTTGTTATTCATCACGTTTTTCTGCCTGTGCACTCAATGTCCAGCGCTGCCTGAGCGCCTGTTTGTTAATGGCCAGCCACTGCATGGCAATGATCGTCATCGCATTGTTCATCCGACCATCCAGCATGGCCTGCCATGCCTCATCTGACGATAGCACAACCACACGAATGTCTTCGTTCTCTTCCTCAACGCCGTGGATACCCCCAGCGCTACTGGCGTCCACCCGACCACAGAACAGGCTGACTAGCTCGCTGCTGCCACCCGGACTGCTGTAGTACTGAGCAATGGGTACCATTGCACTGATCACGCAGCCAGCCTCTTCTTCTGCTTCGCGCCTTGCCAGCTCCTCTGGAGATTCGCCCAGATCGATGATGCCCGCCACGATTTCCAGCAACCAAGGGCTCTTGCCATCGCGCTGAGCGCTCTCCATGGCACCGATACGAAATTGCTCCACCAACACGACCCTGTCGAGAACCGGATCGTAAAGCAGAGCTCCTGCAGCGGGGCCACGCACAAACAGTTCGCGCTCGAAGTCCCGACTCCATCCGCCCGCGAACAATCTATGCCGCAACCGGATCTTGTCGATGGCAAAGAACCCCCGATAACCGGCTGCGCGACTCGTCAGCACAACATCGTCAATACCATAATCTGATTGAGGGGAAGTCATCGTTTATCGGGTCTGTTCATAATCACTCTGTGCGACTTGTAACTTCAAGAAGGTGATAGCCAAACTGCGTTCGCACTGGTCCCTGCACGGTGTTGGGCTCTGCGCTGAACACGACCTTGTCGAATTCCTTTACCATCTGACCCGGCCCGAAACGCCCCAGATCGCCGCCCTGCTGACGCGAAGGGCAGGAAGAGTATTGCCTGGCAATGGCTGCAAAATCTTCTCCTGCCTCGATTCTTGCTTTCAGTTCCAGACACGTTGCTTCGGTATCTACGAGTATATGTCTGGCGGTAGCTGATGCCATGGAGTTGCTCCTTGTATGTAGCTGATTTGGGTTGGTCGTTGAATATTTGATGGAGGCATTATGCCCGAGCGAACCTGCGACACCAAAGAAAAAGCCGCCCATTGGGCGGCCAGCGCTGCACTTTACGCAGATAAGGTCGGGCACAACAGGCGAACATAACAGGATCAGACAAACCGCCGTGATCAGAATGCGGTATTTTGCTCAAGCGTCTTTTGCAGTCGATATTGCACGTAAGGCTCCAACAGTCGGTAGAACCATGCACGTGGACGCACAGGTTTCTCCAGACTCACCAGACAGATGCAGTCTGTGTCCTGCGTGGCCATTGGCTGGTGTGCCTCACCGGCATTGCGCACCACGAAGTCACCCCGATTGTAACTCCCCTCGGCATCGGAGAAACTGCCCTTGAGCAGGACTGTAATCTCTTCGCCCCGATGCTCGTGTTCAGGCATTCTGCCGCCAGCCTTGATGTCGTAAATGGCGGTCTCGCGGACATCTCCGGAAATTCTGACTGGCGCTACCCGCAGCGCATTACCCAGTTGGACCCAGCTCAAATTATGGAGACCTCCTGCTGAAAGTCGACGCAGAGCACGAGGCAGGAAGACCCCTGCAGCGCTCGCCCTGGAAGATTCTTCCACCGCCACCACTGGTTCCGATGCTGCTACAGAAGGCGTCGGCAGGATGGCATCGGCTACCGCCTGCTGCGCTCCATCACCGCTACCGATACGCGACATCAAACGCTCGAAACTGGTCTTTTCGACCTCCTGGGGCTGCAGCCGAGAGAGCATGTGTCCACCGATGTCTGCAAGCTGCTGGACGTGCGCTCGACACTTACCGCAGAACTCCAGATGCGCTGAGACACATACTGCTTCCGACAGAGGCAGATTGGCCGCAGCGAAGTCAGTCAGGAATCTTGAGTCAGGATGATAGGAAATCATGTGCTTACCTGTACGTTTATCGATCAATAAGGATTTGCAGTTTGTTCAGTGCGAGTCTGATTCGCGATTTCACGGTACCCAATGGCAAATCCAGTTCTTCTGCAATTTCATTGTGTGATTTACTGTCAATGAAGGCTTTCTCCAGCACCAGCGCCTGTTCTTCCGGTAATGTGGAAAGTGCGTTGCGGATAACCGCCTCCACCCGTCGCTGCTGCAGATCGACCAGTGGCTCCGGTGAATCCGCTTCATGCCAGATGTCCTCTATGTCGATGCTGCGGTCTGCGCGCTCATTCCGACGAATGAAATCGATACGGGTATTCCGCGCAATCGTGAATATCCAGGTGTTGACACTCGCCTTGCCGCTATTGAACGAGGCTGCCTTGTTCCACACCTTGAGCATGACCTCCTGTGTCATCTCCTCGGCCATCGAGCGATCAGCGTATGCAGACATACCTTTCATCAGAAAGGCTTTTATAAGAGGCGCGAAGTGATCGAAGATCTTGCGGAATTCCGCGCGATCACCGCCTTGCGCCACTTTGCGCAGACCCGCCTCCCAAGGGTCAGGCACTGTTTGCGTGCCCCACCCGGAAGCGGCTTTCCTGCTGTTGATGTCGTCGCTGCCTGTCACGGAAATTCCTGTCTATATTTGCTCTGCAAGAGCCTTGTTTGAGTGGGTTTACGCTGCAGCCTGCTCTCTGGATCAGAACAGTGCAAACTCTTTCTTGACTGATCGAGGAGGGCAAGGAGGTGTCTCCCGTTCTATCTACCCGTCCAACACTTTGATCCGATCCGACTCTGCTGGCGTAGACAATACAGAATTGTAAAGCACCACCGACTTCAACCGGGCCAGAGTTCTCAATGACCGCCAGCAACAGGCACAGGAATCCACCACCGTGAACGACAGCAGCCAAGTGGCAGACAATCGCAGAAAGGCCCTTCTTCAGGACTTCAAGTCCTTCTATCAGGAGGGTTCGATGGCCAGCCTGGAGCGCATTGACAGGATCTATACTCAGGACATCGAGTTCCGCGACCCCCTGCACACCATTCTGGGAATTCTTGCGCTGAAGGGTTACATGAAGAATCTGTATGCCAACTCCAGTGGCATCGGATTCGAGTACACGGACGAACAGAGCGGAGAGAACTGGGCCACCATCACTTGGTTGATGCGTTTCAGCAATCAGGCATTGGCAGGTGGCAAAGAGGTGACTGTGCGGGGCATCACCCAGATCCGCTTTACCGACAGGATTTACTACCACGAAGACTTCTACGATCTTGGTGCCATGATCTATCAGCACCTTCCAGTGCTGGGCAGGATCATCCGCTACATCAACAAGCGTATTGGCCGCTGAAGCCAGGGAAGAACAAAAGCGGACTACCACTATTATGGCAAGCATCCAGCAGAACACTTTCAAGAGCGCAATTTTCGAGGGTAGTGTGAGACACCGGCGCTTCTCTCCAAAACCTCATGAATTCACTTACAAGGTATTCATGATGTATTTGGATCTGACGGAACTGGATCGCATTTTCTCGGGAGCCATCTTCTGGTCTGCCCGCCGCTTCAATCTGGCCTGGTTCCGACGCAGCGACTACATGTCTCCCGAAATTCCGTCGCTGGATACTGCGGTGCGACGATGCATTGAGAATGCTACAGGCGAGACGTTGAACGGGCCCATCAGGTTGCTGACCAATCTGCGCTACTTCGGTTACCTGATCAATCCGATAAGTTGCTATTACTGTTTCGATGACGAGGACAACCTGCGCTACATAGTCGCGGAAGTCACCAATACCCCCTGGCATGAACGCATCCCATATGTGATTCCCTGCGAGTCCGGTTGCCGCCACCAGAGCTACAGCTTCAGCAAACAGATGCACGTTTCACCCTTCATGCCCATGGATATGACCTATCACTGGCAAAGCAGGACACCCGCTACATCAATCAGTATTCATTTGCAGAACTGGAAAGATGGTACAGAGGCATTCAATGCCACCGTGGGCCTGCGCCGCGTGGAGATCACTCCGCAGACACTCAATCGCATTCTCTTGCGCCACCCCTTCATGACGGCAAAGGTAGGTCTATCGATCTACTGGCAGGCCTTGAAATTGCTGGTAAAGCGCATCCCCTACTTCGGACACAGCCAGATCATTACAGGAGAGAAATTGACCCCATGAAATCCGTGAGCATGAAATCCGCCGGACTTGAGGCAAGTACAGAGATGAACCACTCCTCTACGCGCGTTGCGAAAGCACAGCGCAAACCGGGAGTCTTCGATCGCTGGGCACGCAGTTTTGTACTTGGAGTGCTATCGCAACTACGCACAGGCAGAATCATTCTGGATGACGAAGGCAAACAGCAGTGCTACGGTGAAGACAACCCCGATGCTCTCACGGCACACATCCAGGTGCTGAGCCAGGAGTTCTATACAGATCTTGTCCGCGGCGGCAGCATCGGCTGCGGCGAATCCTATATGCATCAGAACTGGACATCGAACGATCTGATCACGCTGGTCAGAGTCATCGTTCTGAATCTGCACGTACTGGATGGCGTGGATGGCGAGCGCTCCTGGTTCAAGAGACTGGCCACGCGCACGATGCACCGTCTCAACGCCAACAGCCGTGAAGGTTCACGCCGCAATATTTCTGCGCACTACGATCTGAGCAATACTTTCTTCGCTCAGTTTCTCGATTCCACCATGATGTACTCGGCAGCAATATTTCCGACCGATGCCACACCGCTGCACGAGGCGTCGTTGAACAAACTGACGCATATCTGCGAGCGCCTGCAGTTGAAGCCCGAAGATCATCTGCTGGAGATCGGAACCGGCTGGGGCTCGCTGGCAATTCATGCCGCCAGTCGCTACGGTTGTCGCGTCACCACAACCACGCTGTCGCAGCAGCAATTCATGTTTGCAGAACAACGCATTCGTGAGGCGGGACTTCAGGATCGCATCAAGCTGCTCCTGAAGGACTATCGCGATCTGGACGGTGAGTATGACAAGCTCGTTTCTGTGGAAATGATCGAAGCAGTTGGACACGAGTATTACGCAAATTATTTTGGGAAGTGCTCGTCTCTACTCAAGGCTGACGGTCTCATGCTGATTCAGGCCATCACGATTTCCGACCAGCGTTACGAGAAGGCGAAGTACGCAGTGGACTTCATTCAACGTTACATATTTCCCGGCGGATGCCTGCCCAGCAATAGTGTCATCGCACACCATGTCAGCAAAGATACCGACATGCAGATCATCGGCCTGGAAGACATCACCCGGGACTATGCGCTGACAATTTCGCATTGGCGACACAATTTCCTCGACCGAAGCAGAGAGATTCAGGCGCTGGGCTTCACGACCGAGTTCATGCGGATGTGGGACTATTACCTGGCGTACTGCCAGGGTGGATTCATGGAGCGGGTGATCCATACAGCGCAGATTTTGATTGCCAAACCGCAATTCAGAAACACACCTCGCATTGGACTGCCAGCAGCCCAGGACGTCTGATATGATTTTCAACGACAGACAATACGCTGTTGTGAATGGGTTGGCATTTCAATTGAGCTGGCCCATGTGCGTACTGGGAGGGAACCGAGTGGCAGTCATTACGACTATTGTCTTCCTGATCTTTCATCTCGCGACGGTGAGAGAGAAGCGCACGGAGCTCATCTTTCTGTCCAGCGCAGGCACCATGGGATTCATGTTTGATCTGGCACTTCTGAAAATCGGCCTTCTGCAATCTGCTACTGCTGTTCAACCTCTGTGGATGATCTGCCTGTGGTTTCTGTTTGCAACCACCATTGGTTATGCCATGCATTGGTTCCAGAAGCACTTGTTGGTGAGTGCATTATTCGCAGGCATCTTCGCCCCCCTGTCGTACAGCGTAGGTGCAGGCCTGACCGACATCGACATGATGGTCCCGACGTGGTTGTCACTCGTTGGTATAGGTGCCGCGTGGGCCATAGTGCTTCCTTGTCTTCTGCTGCTGCGTGAATCAATTGTAGAGCGTTTAGCCATTAACAGGACGCTGGAAATTCTCTCATGATTCGTATCCTTATCTTCATGCTTGGCATGAATATCATCATCACCAATGCTGCAGCATTAGCTGTAGAAGCCCCTTGGGTTACAGGCACTGCCAGGTCAGCAGACGATGGCATCTTTCTATATCGTGAATTCCACTATCTGGCACCAACAACGGAACTCCTTTCAGGACGCATCGAATACATTGCCGACGATGAGCGCGTGATCGCCAGGAAACAGATAGACTACTCCCGATCTCTCACGGCCCCTGCGGTTGAACAAACAGACCTGCGGTCACAGACACGCTTCTTTGCCCGCTATGCCGATAACTATCTGCAAACGGGCTTTCAACGCGGCGGCAGCGCGCTGGAATCGCAAACGCTGGTTCCAAGCAATGAGCTTGTCATTGATGCTGGATTCGATCCCTTTGTCCGCAGTCAATGGGAGACCCTTCGATCCGGACGCTCGGCGGGAGCCCGTTTCTATGTCCCATCACGTCTGGAATCTGTGCGCATCAGCATTACCCCGGTCGACCGTCAGGAGTGTGCGCAGGCAGAAGGAGATATTCTATGCCTGCTGATCAGACCGGCCGGACTGCTGCGCGTCGTCGGTTGGTTTTTGGAACCGCTGCTGCTTGCCTATGATCTGGAGTCGCGCCGACTGGTGATGTTCAAAGGCACGAGCAATCTCGCGAACGACGATGGCAGGCCTCAGAGCGTGGTGATTCTGTACGAATATGCGGACGTTCAGGTAGAAACTCTGTGATCTGTCTGGAGTTGACCAATATTTACAGGGCTGTCAGTAACCGGGTTATAATCCGCGCCCTCCCAACACGGTTAAAATTCTGCACTGACGGTCGCTCTGAAACCGATTCGGGCAGAAGAGGTCTCCACCATGCCCTTGTCAACACCTGCACCACGCATCCACATCCACACTCGAGCCATAACCTTCAAAGGTTACGAACGCGAAGATGGTTTGTTCGATATCGAAGCACACATGACAGACACGAAGACTTATGCCTTCCGCAACAACTGGCGCGGCGAAGTCACTCCTGGCATGGCCTTGCACGAAATGCTGGTGCGCGTGACCGTGGACAGCAGTTTCATCGTACAGAGAGTAGAGGCCTCCACCGAAAACAGTCCCTTCGCCATCTGTCCTGACATTGCTCCAAACTATGCATCACTGAAAGGACTCACCATGGGGCCTGGCTGGCGCGAAGGTATTCGCGAGAGAGTAGGTGGGGTAGCAGGTTGCACGCATATCACTGAGTTGCTCTACCCAATGGCAACGGTGGCGTTTCAGACCATCATGCCACTGAAGAAGCATCGCGCAAACAAACCCGATTCAGACATTTCTCATCTGGGCAAGAAGCCCGTGGTGCTGAACACTTGTCACGCCTGGGCTCAGGACTCTCCTGTTGTGAAGGACAACGCTCCGGATTTCTATACTGGAAAGCATTGATCGCGAACAGAATCATACGTCGAGCAAAGGAATCGCCAGGGTGATCGCGACACCCTCGGCATCGCGCAGATTCTCTGCTCTGATCTGACCGTGATGGAATTCTGTCACCAGGCGTGCGATGTGCAATCCGATACCCAGATGCGGTTGCTTCTGCTTTTCCTGTGGACGCACCGAGATCATTGAATCGAACAGCCTACCCTTCATTTCTTCAGGCAGGAACGGCCCATAGTTGGATACCCTCACGACCGCCTGATCTCGTATCGCCCTGCAGAATATGGAAATGGGTTTTCCTTCGTAAGAAAACTCCACTGCATTGGCAATCAACTTGTCCATCAACTGTGCGATATATTCCGGAACCCCTTCGATCATTACAGGCCCATCAATGTCGGCAGTCAGTTCAAAATCAGGATAGGCCAGTCGATAACCTTCCACACAACCATTAATGACCTTGGCGAGATCAATACGCTCCTTTTCTGAAGTTTGCAGCATTTGCTCCAAGCGGGTTGCTTCACTCATGTTGGTGAGGATCAGGTTGAGGCGGTTGATGCCTTCTTCTGCTCGCTGAATGTATATCTCCGATTCCTTACCCTGAGAGACCAACCCCAGATTCTCCAGAGATGAACGCACCACAGTCACCGGTGTACGCAACTCATGAGAAAGACGCGATGACATGTTCTCCAGATAATTCGTGTATTGGCCAAGGCGTTCCACAATACTGGAAAAGCTACGCGAGAGATCGCCGATTTCATCCGAGCTGCGACTCGCAACAATAGTATTTTGCAGACGACCATTATCATCGATGATGTTTTCTGCCTGGTTACGCAAATCTCGGATACGGGCCGAGATGCGCGACGCAAATGCAAAAAGCCCGAACGAAATAATCACCATTACCCCGAGAATGGTATTGAAGAGGGTTTCCAGCGCCTGATTACGGAAGGTACGAATGCCGTTCATGTTTTGATCGACAATCACGGCCCCCAAGACTTCGCCATCAGCAAGAATGGGATGCGCCGCTTCCAGAATCCGCGTTTGCGTATCGTCCAGGGTGCGGAACTGAGTCTGCGGCTCGCCACCGAGTGCGGAGGCGATGTGCTGTCCCTCCACAGTACCCCCGACATAGAGTTCATCGATGAAGTCGTTGGAGGGTTTGGTGAGCAGCCTGTAATAAAGTGGATGCAGAACATTGTCCTCAATGAATACCCAGTACTTGTTAATGCGCTCCTGATAGGGTGGCTCACTCAGAACCAGCCCCGTGGCAGACTGTATATCGCCAACGCTGAGCAGAATCCGTCCCGCACGATCAACCACTTGAATGCGGGAATTGGTGTGGCCCATGCCTTCCACTATGCGGTCAATCTCTGGAGTAGGTCTACGCAAAGAGCCCAGGCGCTCTCGATCATTGACATCTGACGTAGCAACAACAGACGACACACCCCTGCCAGCCTCATCGTCCACATCATAGATAGCAAACCCGAGTTGGTCACCGAGCATGGTCAGCGGTAAGCGCAACTCCACCTCATATCCTCCCGGCACCTCGTACCACTGACCGCTGATACGATCCTCGTGAGACAGGGAGGAGAGATCACGCAGGTCGTTCCCCACCTCGTATGCATAGATGAATTCCGGACCCCGGGGGGAGATCACATAGCGCTTGAGCTCGCCCTCCTGCGTCACCAACGAGATTTGCAGGAAGTCATTACGGTGGATACTGAGACTCTCCTGACTGCGGTACACCACGACATCGTCGGTCACCTTCAGGTAGGCATACAGGGAGCGGTTGTACTCGCCTACCAGCAGCTTGAAGTTCAGGGAGTTATCGTAGTGGTAGTAGCGGGCAAAAGGACTGCGCGGGTTCAGCAACGTGCCAATTGTGTCGTTCTTGCCGTAGGACAACTCATAGCGCTGATAGTCCTGCCAGTCCACAAGCGTGTTGTCGTCCAGGGCCAGTGGATAGAATATCGGATAGACGTAAAGATCGTCGCTCTGACGGGCCGGGCCGTAACTGCCCTCGTCGAACAGCTCGGGCCTCTCGTTCAGCGCCGTGGCCAGTGCCCGAGCCGTGCCCAGCACCGTCTGCTCCTGCCCTCGGCGCAGATACTCTTCCATTTCAAGAATGTACTGATAGCCCAGCCAAGGGATGACCAGCAGGAAGCTGGAGAGAAATACCAGCTTGAACCGGATACCGAACGGGTTTTTGAGGAAACGGGACATTATGTGTCGCTGTTATGAATCCTGTTGTTATGAGTCACTGCTACCGGACGTATTCTGGGTATTCCAGCGATACCCCATGCCGTAGACAGTCTCAATGCAATCGAAGTCGTCGTCCACCTGGATGAACTTCTTGCGGATTCTCTTTACATGAGAAGTGATGGTGCTGCCATCCACAAATATCTTGGATTCCTGCATCAGAACCTGCCTGCTCTTGACGTGACCGGGAAATTTCACCAATGCGTGCACCATCCAGAATTCCGTGACGGTCAACGGCACCGGGATGTTGTCCCACTGGATAGTCAGACGTCCGATGTCCAGTGTGAGTTTGTCACGCTGCAACAGGTTTTCTGGAGAGGTCGGCTGATCCAGCACATCGAGCCGCCTGAACAAGGCCGCAATGCGTGCCGAAAGGTGAGGCAGACTGATGTCTTTGGTCAAGTAATCATCCGCACCCATGCGCAGGCCACTCACGGTATCGAAATCGTTGTCCCTGGCTGTCAGGAAAATGATCGGTAAAGTGTCCGACATGGAGCGCAGCGATTGGCACAAGGTGAAACCGCCATCAATCTCATTTTCCAGGCCAATGTCGATAATCGCCAGATTAGGCAGTCTCAGATCAAAGGAGCGCATGGCATCCTTTCTGTTGGCATAGGTCTGTACTTCGTAGCCTTGCTTGCGCAGTACATCCGCATAGTTTTCTCGGATGGCCGCCTCATCTTCCACAATCGCAATTCTTCTCGCCATATACACCATTCCACCTCATTCAGCGAAACTACCCGAAACCCATGCAGATGCCGCATTTACCGAGCACTTTCACGTCAACTATACAGTATTTACGGTGTAATAGTGAGCATTGGGTCAAGCCGCGAATCACCCTAAATGCCCCGCCATTTTTCTGCCATATTCAGTCAGTGTAATGCCCGTATTGTTGCTTTCGGGCGCAATAAACACCGTGTTTAATCGCTACCAATGGACTATGTTCAGTGAGTATTCAGATTCGTTGTGTTCGCTCGGAACTTTATCAAAAAATAACCCACTAAATGCTGGTGAAGGATAATCGCAGTAGTCAGAAATCGGTTCCAACTTTCTCCTCCGGTAGCGACGGCATCGCGGACTTTCAGTGGAGTGTTTTAAATGAGTCAAATAAAACTGATCATCGGCAACAAGAACTATTCCTCCTGGTCCATGCGCCCCTGGTTGTTGCTCAAGGAATTTGGGATCTCCTTCGATGAGGTGAACATTGCCCTGTACCAGAAGAATACTGCCGAGAAACTTGGACCATATTCCCCGTCATTGAAAGTGCCTGCGTTGCTGCATAACGAGACTACTGTATGGGATTCCCTCGCCATTGCTGAATACATTTCCGAACAGCTGCTGGAAGGTCGTGGCTGGCCTGCCAACCCGAAAAAGCGCGCCAGTGCTCGCTCAGTCTGTGCAGAAATCCATTCCGAGTTTCCGAACCTCAAAAAAGACTGGCCGATGAACTGCAAGGCCTCGGTGAATCTGTTCGTGTCCGACAAGTTGGCTGACGAGATTGCCCGCATTGACGCCATCTGGAGCTGCTGCCGTCGCAAGCACGGCGCAGGGGGAGACTACCTGTTTGGTCGCTTCTCCATCGCCGATGCCATGTATGCACCTATGGCAGTCTGCTTTCAGTCCTACGGCGCCACGCTGAGCCAGGAGGCTCAACGTTACGCCAACACTTTGCTCGCCAACCCGCACGTACAGACGTGGATTGAACAGGGCCGTGCAGAAGAGGAGTCGGTGGCCAAGAGCAATGTGAGCTACATGTAATTATCCAAACAGGTTCGCCGTAAGCGACGAACCTGTTTGATCACAGCATTATGTGGGAGCGGGCCCTGCCAGCGAATTGCCAGCGGCGTTTGCAGGCGGCCCCTCTCACATAAACCAATGCCATACTCGTGGGGGCGAGCCATACTCGCAATTGATTGAGCTTGAACCCATTCGCGCCCCCCCCGCACGGATACGCTCCTTCTAAACCGGTGCAGTGCGCCCGGGCAACACCGTCCGCAGCTTGGCCGCCATCTCCCGAACACTTCTGTCAGTCTCATCCCAGGCAATACAGGCATCCGTCACCGACACACCATATTTGAGCTGTGACAGATCTTTCGGAATACTCTGATTGCCGAAATTCAGATTACTCTCGATCATCACACCGATGATCGACTGGTTGCCTTCCAGAATCTGATGCGTCACGTCCTTGAGGACCAGCGACTGCACCGCCGGGTCCTTGTTGGAGTTGGCGTGGCTGCAATCGATCATGATGTTGCTACTGACTTTGCCCTTCTTCAGAGCCGCCTCGCACTGAGCCACATGCACGGAATCGTAGTTGGGTCCTGAACTGCCACCACGCAGTACGACATGCGCGTAGGGATTGCCTTTGGTCGTCACGACAGACACCTGTCCCTGACTGTTGATACCGAGGAATCGGTGCGGGCTGCTGACGGACTGCATCGCATTGATCGCCACGGTCAGGCCGCCATCGGTACCGTTCTTGAAACCAACAGGCGAGGACAGGCCGCTCGACATTTCGCGGTGCGTCTGCGACTCGGTGGTTCGTGCGCCGATGGCGGACCAGGCAATGATATCCTGCAGGTACTGAGGAGAAATCGGATCCAGCGCCTCAGTCGAGGTCGGCAGCCCAAGACCGGCGATATCCAGCAGCAGTTTGCGGCCCTTGCGCAGCCCCTCCTCAATCTTGAACGAGTCATCCATGTGCGGGTCGTTGATCAGGCCTTTCCAGCCTATAGACGTGCGTGGCTTCTCGAAGTAGACGCGCATCACCAGATACAGGGTGTCCTGCACTTCGGCTGCGAGCCTCTTCAGACGATGCGCATATTCCATGGCCGCATCGACATCGTGAATCGAACAGGGGCCAACCACCATGAACAGGCGATGATCCTTGCGATCCAGGATGTTGAAGATGGTCTGCCTGGCGGTGCGCACGGATTCGAGTGCAGCGCCTTCAAGAGGCAGTTCCTGTTTGAGCTTTTCCGGGGTGATCAGCGCTTCGATGGAAGCGATGTTGGTGTCGTCTATGCGTGGGTTGGACATTTATCTTCTCTTCCTGAATTCTATTTTCTGTGTTTCAAACTCGGCGGTAGAGTTCGCGCCCAGTCTGGTTATAGGTGTCAGCCATCTCTTCCATGCCGCTTTGCAGCGCCGCATCGACATTGTCGAGTTCCTTCTTCGCTGCGTAGTCACGCACTTCCTGACTGATTTTCATCGAGCAGAACTTCGGCCCGCACATGGAACAGAAGTGTGCGACCTTGCCGGACTGCTTGGGTAGTGTCTCATCGTGGAAGCTGCGCGCCGTTTCCGGATCGAGTCCCAGGTTGAACTGGTCTTCCCAGCGGAATTCAAAACGCGCCTTCGACAGAGCGTTGTCGCGCAGTTGCGCGCCCGGATGTCCTTTCGCCAGATCAGCCGCGTGAGCGGCGATCTTGTAGGCGATGAGGCCGTCCTTCACGTCCTTCTTGTTGGGCAGGCCGAGGTGCTCCTTCGGCGTCACGTAGCACAGCATTGCACAGCCGAACCAGCCAATCATCGCGGCACCGATGCCCGAGGTGATGTGGTCATAACCGGGTGCGATGTCCGTGGTCAATGGTCCGAGTGTATAGAATGGTGCCTCGTCGCACACGGCAAGCTGCCGCTCCATATTCTCCTTGATCATGTGCATGGGCACATGGCCAGGGCCTTCGATCATGCACTGTACGTCGTGCTTCCACGCAATCTTGGTCAACTCGCCAAGTGTCTCCAGTTCGCCGAACTGCGCTTCGTCATTCGCATCGGCAATCGAGCCCGGACGCAGACCGTCTCCGAGAGAGAAGGACACGTCGTATGCCTTCATGATCTCGCAGATGTCTTCGAAGTGAGTGTAGAGGAAATTCTCCTTGTGGTGCGCCAGGCACCATTTCGCCATGATGGAACCGCCACGGGAGACGATGCCGGTGACACGCTTGGCGGTCAGCGGTACGTAGCGCAGCAGCACCCCGGCGTGAATGGTGAAGTAATCCACGCCCTGCTCTGCCTGTTCGATCAGCGTGTCGCGGAACAGCTCCCAGGTCAGATCCTCGGCAACGCCATCCACTTTCTCCAGCGCCTGATAGATCGGTACGGTGCCGATTGGCAACATGGAGTTGCGGATGATCCACTCGCGGGTCTCGTGAATGTTCTTGCCGGTGGACAGATCCATCACCGTGTCGGCGCCCCAGTGGGCAGACCAGGTCAGCTTCTCCACTTCCTCATCAATGGAGGAGGACAGCGCCGAGTTGCCGATGTTGGCGTTGACCTTCACGAGGAAGTTGCGACCGATGATCATCGGCTCCACTTCCGGGTGATTGATGTTCAGCGGCACGATGGCGCGCCCCCGGGCAATCTCGGAGCGCACGAACTCGGGCGTGATCTCTTTGGGAATCGCCGCGCCGAAGGACTCGCCACGATGTTGACCGCTCAGCAGGGCCTGCTCGCGGGCCTGCATGTAGCTCATGTTCTCGCGGATGGCGATGTATTCCATTTCCGGCGTGATGATGCCCTTGCGCGCATAGTGCAACTGGGTGACATTGTGGCCCGCTTTGGCACGACGTGGCGCGCGCAGATGCTCGAAGCGCAGATGTTCGGTGCGCAGATCGCTCTGACGTTGTTGACCATAAGTGGAAGTGACGCCAGGCAATACCTCGGTGTCGCCACGCTCTTCGATCCAGGCGGCGCGAATCGGCTTGAGACCTGCACGCAGGTCGATCTTCGCTGCCGGGTCGGAATAGGCACCAGAGGTATCGTAGACACGAATCGGCGCATTGGGCTCGCGGCCCTTCTCGGTCAGCGTATCGGAGAGCACAATCTCGCGCATCGGCACCAGCAGATCCGGCCGACTGCCCTGCACATACACCTTGCTGGAACCGGTGAAGTGGTAGGTGGTGGTGTCGTCCAGGCGGGTGATCTTGTCGAGAAACTGCTCTGCATTGGCGTTCATGGTCTATCCTTTAATCTTGCGACCGGGCAGGTCTGATGGCTTGCAACAAGGTTTCCGGGCGCCTTGGCTGCTCTGGGTGTCTTTTGTACCGGGCTGCATTATGCCTCAATCCGGCTTCCCTTGTCACAGAGCGGTCGGACCACAAGGACGAGTGATTTGGACTCCGGGCAACCGAAATCGGGTTTCCATTCGTACAAAGCGGAGTCGGGAAAACTCGAGGGCACAGGCTGAAAAGCCGGGCTATTTAGTTGGCTCGCTGGTTTGTCACCTATAGTGACACTGTGTAGAATGCCGCTAGCCGAGAAATCACGTTGAGGGCTCTTTTCCAGTGGCGCCAGCGCGGGGAACTGCTTTTTCGTCAAGACGACCGCAATTCACATCCTCAGAAGGTTTTAACAAAAGTTTCTACCAATATAAGGTTATTCACTATGGGACGATTTACTCAACGCCTCGGGCTTCTGGTTTGTCTCTCTGTCGGCTCGGCGCCCGCGCTGGCTGACGATCTACTATCAATCCTCGAACTGGCCATGAACAACGACCCCACGCTGCGTCAGGCCGAAGCACAATATATGTCACGCCACACACAGCTTGATCAGGGGCGTGCGGCGCTGCTACCCAGCGTAGCGCTTTCAGGTAATACCACTCGCCAAACATCTGGAATCCCCGGTGAGATGAGTTTCCGCCCGGGTCAGAACTCCCACGGTTATCGACTGAGTCTGAGCCAGGCTGTCTTCAACTTGTCTGCCTGGTACGCCTACCAAAGCGCCAAACAGTCTGACCAGGCTGGCGCCATCAGTTTCGCGGCGCAAGAACAGAACCTGATTATCCGTGTAGCGACAGCCTATTTCGATGTCCTGAGTGCCATCGACAATCTGACGACACGCCGTCAGGAGGAGGAGGCCGCCCAGCGTCAGTTCGAGCAGACGCGGCAGCGCGAGGAAGTTGGCCTGATCGCAATCACGGAGGTCTACGAAAGTCAGGCCGCGTATGATCTGGCACGCAACAACACGATTCTGGCGGAAGACGCTCTGGCGAGTGGCTATGAAGCGCTTGAGGCCATTACTGGCCAACCACATCCGAATCTGGAAGTGTTGCGTGAAGACTTTCCGATTGTAAATGCTGACGGCACTGTGGAGTCATGGACTGCGCAGGCTATGGACAGCAATCTGGCGCTTGCAGCAGCACGCTACAATCTCGAAGCCCAGCGTTTCAACCTGAAGGCTCGCAAGGCCGATCACCTCCCTACTATTGCTCTTCAAGCCGGGTTCAACCACAACGTGACAGCAGGAAGTCAGTCAGCGGACGGCTCGCAACGTTTCGCCGGTGCCATCGACGGCACATCACTGGCCCTGACCATCAACGTTCCTCTGTACAGCGGTGGAGGCGTGCAGGCCAGACGTCGCGCTGCGGAGTATGACGTAGTCGCACAGCAAGAGGCTCTGAGCCTCACGCGCAGACAGACGACACAGGACGTACGTAATGCATTCCGCAGAGTGAACACCGATGCACTGGTCATTTCCCAGCGTCAGCAGGCAATCACTTCTGCGCAAAGTGCACTGGACGCGATTGAAGTGGGATATGAAGTAGGCACGCGCAACATTGTGGACGTATTGCAGGCAAGACAGCAGCTGTTCATCGCCCTGCGAAATTATTCCGATGCGAAATACAATTATGTGATAGATACATTGCTTCTCAAACAGATCACGGGTCTTCTGACCCCCCAGGACATCATCGATCTGAATCAGTGGTTGGAAGAACAGCCGGCGACTGCGGCGCCGTAGCCGGTAGAGGCCAGCGTTCGCCTGCGAGCAGGCTCCTACAGGGCACTATGTAGGAGCCTGCTCGCAGGCGAACAGCCCCCTGACCCGTCAGCGAAAACCCGCTACAACCCCGCACCAAGCGCACTCGCGCGCCCCGCCCTCGCGGCATCCGCACGCACACTCCACCCCTGCAGATTATCCAGCACAAGACTGGCCAGCGCCTCGATATGCTCGGGCCGATCATTCAATGCCGTGATGTATTCATAACGCTCACCACCGGCGTGCAGAAAATATTCCTTGTTCTCTTCGGCGATCTCTTCAATGGTCTCCAGACAATCGGCAGAGAAACCCGGGCAGAACACCTGCACCGATTTCACGCCCTGTTCCGGAAACGCTTTCAGCGTCATGTCGGTGTATGGCTTCAACCATTCCTGACGCCCGAAGCGTGACTGGAATGTGGTCATGTACTCACTCTCGTTCAGCCCAAGTTTTTCCGCAATCAATCGCGAAGTCTTGTAGCACTCGCAGTGATAGGGATCACCTGACTGCAAGTAGCTCAGTGGCAGACCATGGTAGGAGAAAAGCAGTTTGTCGGCACGCCCATGCTCAGCCCAATGGGCCTCAACGCGCTGCGCCGCTACCGCAATGAACGGGGCGTAATCATGGTAGTGAGATACGAAACGAAAATCGGGAATCCAGCGCCGCCTGGTGAAATCTGCACTTATCGCATCGAAGGTGGACCCGGCTGTAGAACCGGAATACTGCGGATACAGCGGCAGCACCAGCAGCTTGCGCACACCACGCTTGAACATCGACTCCATCACGTCTGGAAGCGCGGGGCTGCCGTAGCGCATCGCAAAATCCACGAGCAGATCGTCACGGCCGTGTGCAATGAAGTGCTGCTGCAGTGCCTGTGCTTGATTCCGAGTATGAAACAGCAATGGCGAGCCCTGCTCCGTGAATACCTTGACATAGGACTTCGCGGAACGACGCGGACGAATGTTCAGGATCACGCCATTGAGCGCAAACCACCAGATAAGACGTGGTGCTTCCACCACGCGGGGATCACTGAGAAATTCCTTGAGATACTTGCGCAGCGCCTTGGGTGTTGGCGCATCGGGAGTGCCGAGGTTGGTAATCAGGATACCGATCTTGTCAGCCTGCTGGTGAGTGAAATCGGGACTGCCTTGGTATTTCATTTGAATCCTTGGAGTTTATACATTGAGTTGCGCCTGATTCATCTGCGGATAATGCCTGCAGATGAATCAAGTACGCATTGATTATCTGAACAGATCGAGATCGATCGCATCCGCCATCGCCTTGTAGCCTTCGTCGTTCGGATGCAGATTGTCTGACGTGTAGGACGGCACCAGTCGTGTGATATGTGACGGATCGCGTGCGGGTATCTCGAAATCAATCACGCCGTCGAACTCGCCGCTCGTGCGAATCCACGCGTTCACAGCTTGCCGCTTCTGTTCGCCTTCTTCGGTGTAATACCCGGCGCCTTCAAAAGGAGTTAACGTGGCACCAATGATCTTCAGTCCTTTGGCGTGAGCGCGAGTGATGATCTGCCGATAACCCGCAATGATCTCCTCCGGAGCAACGTGCTCACCCGGAAACATGTTGCCCATACCGATGTCGTTGATGCCCTCGAGCAGCACAATATGACTCACTCCACTGAGCGCCAGCACATCGCGCTCGAAGCGCACCTGCAGGTTTTCGCCAAAGCGCGCGGAATTCTCCTGAAGAACTCTATTGCCACTGATGCCAGCATTCACAACCGCAAAATCGGGCGCATTGTCGTCGGTGAGCAAACGCCTGGCAAGGTAGTTCGGCCAGCGATTGTTGAGATCACGATTGGAGCCCACGCCATCGGTAATCGAATCACCAAGCGTCACGATGGCGGTGATGTCATCGCGGCGCCCTACATCGACGGCGGTCAGGTAGTTCCAAACAACAATCTCTTCGGCGCCGCTCAGCTCTGTATTGGCTGTTGCGTTGCCGCTTGCCACATAGTTGGTCTGTGCCGCCGCCAGATGCGTGGTGACAGTGCCGCTCGGCTCAGGCAGATAGAGGCTGACGCTCAGATTGCTCAATTGCGGGACGTTGAACGGCACCGGATCACTGAACACCAGACCTCCGCGGGAGATGGTGATGCTCTCTTCGCCACCGAAGGTCAGACGGGTGAGTGAACCCGGAACGATACCACTGCCCTCGGACTGCAACGCGATGGTAGCGGCACCAATATGCAGGCGCTTGTTGCCGTGCGTATTGGAAACACGCACCCGCACCATGTCACCACCGATGCTGGTATGCAGTATCAGACGCAGGGTTTGATCACTGAATGCGTCGGCAATCGTCTCTGGCGGTAACATGCCCGGTGGCAACGAGCTGGGGCTGGCGGACCATGTGGTAACCCAGTTGAGCGCACTGGCATCCGACTGGGCATGGGCGTGCTGCAACACACCCCCGGACAGAGAGGTCAGCAACAGAAGACTGAGCAGCGTGGCAGTACTCAGTGCTTTTGCCATTTGCTCTCGGAGCGACAGGTCTTCGCAATTCTTTTTCTTGTTGTCAGACGTGTACATGATGGGTCACCTGGGAGATGCCGTTGATGATCGGTTCGAAAATCGGGTTCGGCGAAAGTAAACCACATCATCACAAGAATCAATCAACGGCTTGTGCGGCCATATCTTGACTCTACGCCTCGCCAAACAGTTTGCTGCGAAAGGCGAAGAATACTGCACCCATGATGCACAGCGCACTCCAGAGATAGTCGAGCTTGAGTGGTTCGCGCATATACAACAGCGCGAAGGGCACGAAGACCGTCAGCGTGATGGCTTCCTGCATGATCTTCAGCTGTCCGAGAGAAAACACCGTATAGCCCACCCGATTGGCCGGCACTTGCAGCAGGTATTCGAATAGCGCGATACCCCAACTCAGCAGGGCGGCGACGAGCCAGGGCTTCTGGCTCATGTCCTTGAGATGGGCATACCAGGCAAAGGTCATGAATACGTTGCTCAGGGTGAGCAGTGAGATGCTGAAAAGGATTGGGTGACTCATGGTTCATCCGAGGGATCAGGACGATCACCGGGGACCCGGGATCTACTGCGCGGAATATTAGCGCCGGTATTACACTTCGGACAATCACCTGGAGACCATATCCGCCAGTGCTTGCTCCAACACCCTGGTCGCCTCATCCAGGCTGCGCTGTCTACCACTGTCCCAACTCGTGACGTGATAGAGACCGGACCAATCCGGGTGCTCGCGCACTTTCTGCAGCACTGCTGGCAAACGTCCCTGCCAGAGCGCCGGAGCTGAGATGTCCTCCACGGCGATCTGCTCAATGGCCGCGTGACCACGCGCCTGCAGAGCCTGCACCAGAAACAGTTGCCGAGTCGCAAGAATCTGCAGTATGTGGTCATCAATCCGCAGATAACGACTGCCCGTGACGGCGCTGAGTGCCTGCCTGCCAATGCGTCGACCGAAGCGGCGGATCGTCTGCAGCCCACCGCCCATCAACGCTCCGATGGCAGCAGCGGCACCCAGAGTCGTTCCTCCCAGCATGAGATCAACACCAAGACCGGCAGCGGCACCTGCAGCCGCCCCACCGCCAAGGGATATACCAAAGGCTGTGAGGGTCCTGGGATCAAACAGATCGTCCCGCCAACCACCCTCGCTGAAGGGCAGATGGGTAGTGGCGACATCTTGTCGACTGAAACGATACAGGCCCAGCAGGGCATCGACACAGCTCTGCTCCCGTGCACGTACCCGACGATTCAGTTCCGTCACAGTCGCATCAAGGGCACTCGGAGTATCGGCGCTTTCGACTCGCACACGACAGGCTGCCACATCGATCAACAATTCAGCGACCAAGCGGGCTGCAGCAATGCGCCGTTGCTGTGCCTCACGGGATTGACTGGCAGTCAGTCGCAGCAGCGACTCCCCGCGCTGGTCGAGGAATGTCGCCAATTTCTCGTACAAGACTCGCTCGCCGCCGCGCACCGGCGCCACTGTGTCGAAACTCACCAGGACATGCAAACCCAGCCTTGCCAGCGCCTCACGCCAACCACGTTCGTCGGCACGCGGATCGCGGGTAAAATTCAGCAGCGGCAGAATCGGCACGGCACAGTTGGCCAGAATCTCCAGCTCGTCGCGATACTTCGCCAGCACCGGGTCACGTGCATCGATGACATAAACAGCGGCATCACTGGCAAGCATCTGCCGCAACACCTTCGCCTCCTGCTCGAAGCGCCCACTGGCGGCGGGCGACTGCAGGAACTGCTGAATCCGGCCTGGTCCATCAAGGCGCCGTCCTCCACCTGATGCCTGGGCATCCAGCAACTCAAGCAGCGCGATGGCATCCTCCATACCGGGAGTATCGTAGAACTCCACGATCAGTTCAGCGCCAACGGTCAATCGTGCCCCCTCCACGTGACGAGTCGTGCCAGGACGAGCGGACACTTCTCCGAAACCTGTATCGCGAGTGAGAGTGCGTAACAACGAGGTCTTGCCGGTATTGGTATGCCCCACCACTGCGACACGCAACGGTCCACGAGCGCTCGGGCTGTCTGCGGAGGTCAGGGAAGCATTGTGTACGGAAGAGTCAGTCATGGCGGTTCAACCAATCGAAAGCGGCAGTTTCTCCGGAAATCACGCGGTTGCCAGCCAGACCAATAGCGCCAAGACTATCGCGCCAGGCATGTAACCGTTCTTGTCCCGCCTCTAATTGCGCATCAAGCAACCACACACGCAACTCACCCGCATATTGTGAGACATCCACCAACCATTCCAGAGCACCGCGATCGGGAGAGAGGCCTGCATCGCAGGCGACGAGAAGCCGTGCAGGAGGCTCGGCCTTGAAGCGCGTCAGCACAAGGCGTCGCTGTTCGCGGCTGTCGACAATTTCGGCCACAGTGAATAGCGGACGTGCATTGGCAATGCCTCCTGGCGGCCAGGCTATGGTCCCTCGCAACTCCAACCCCAACAACACGGCACCACGACCGGGCACGCGATGTACATCAGCAACGCGGCGCACAGCCGGGGCTGGTGGCGCCGCATCCACGATACCGGGAGAGGCTCGACGCACTTCCCTGGCCAACAAATCCGCGTATCCCGGAAGACTCAGATCCAGTCCTGTGCGACTAAACAAAACCAGCAATCGCACGAGACTGAGCCCCCACGCCAACAGACGAGGGAAAACAGCATAGACGAGCAGGCCGCCGATCAGCCACGAGGACCAGGCCCTGCGCGCTGACTCAACCTGCGTCACGACCTCGCCCGTCAGGGCTGCAGTGATCATGTCCGCATCGGGCACTGCGAAACCGATCTGTGCCGGTAGCGCTCCAAAACCCTGCACGAGCCGTGTAAAAACCTCCGGCGACAATATCGTGGTCTCCAGAACAAAACCGTAGCTGCGCAAGCTCAGCACCAGCAATATCGCGATCAGTGTAGCTGTGAGCAATAGCAGCCACAGACTGTGCGTGATGAAGCTGAGCAGCCATGTCCCAACTCCAGAGCGACTCATCATCGCGGCAAGGGCTCGTATTACAGTGTCATGGGCAACTTGGGGGGCGCGGAAGACCACGGGCGCTTCATCGCGAGCAGGTTCGCTCGCAGACGAAGGGTTGGTTGGCTCAGTGCGCGGCCAGCGACTGACCAGCCACAACCAGAGTCGCCCGAAGACGCCGCCAGCTCCTCTGCCCTGTCTGCCACCCACGCTGAAGACCAATCCGGCAACCCACAGCAATAACGCCAGCAACGGCAGACCAATCAGGCCCAACAGCGTCCAGATCACGTTGACTTGACGATTCTCCGCACCAAAGAAGCTGAGAGCTGCAGTAAAACCACTAATGACTGCCAGCGTACCCAGCAGCACCAGTGCAATCCCCGCGTGACGGCGCCACGTGTGGATGGTATCGAGCATGCCCAGTTCAGTGCCAAGCACATATGAGCGCCGCAACAACCAGGCTTCCTCGAACCCTTGCGGGTTCGACTCAGGCAATGAGAAAGGTTCTGAGAACTCTAGTGCGGATTCGTTGGCTGCTTGCTGCTCGTGAAGGCGTACAGCCTCGGCAAGCCAGCATGCGTCGAACCGGGAAAGGGGTTTTTGCGGGGTCTTACTCACCGTCCGATCTCTGGCTCATTCGTATTTGCGCCAGGTCAACGTCCCGGTGGTACGGCCTTCTTCATTCACGATGGAGAGTTTCAACAGCCCGTCCACGAACTCGTAATGACGCACATTGTCTTCTCCGACCCAGCTGCCACGACTTGGCGAGCCTTTCACATGATGAGTGACAATCTGATTTTCGATGTCCCACGTCACATCGCCATAGTAGGCGAAGCCGCCACTGACATTGCGATCACTGGCTGCAGCACGCACGGGCAGATCCTTCGGCATACCCTGTGCGGTCATGTTGTCATGTTCATCGTAGGTGATACGACCTTCGTAATTGTTGTCAACTTCACCCCCCTCTTCGGGATAGGAGATGAAGCTCAAGAGTTCGTAATGCCCAACGAACTGCCTCTTCACGGCCTCAAGATCGTTGGCCGCCGCATTGAGTTCCTGATCGCTACCCCACAGTACTGCTGCCGAAACCAGGACGGCTGCACCTGCAATCGCTCCGAAATGACGCATACCCTAATCCTCACTTTCTTGTTCTTGTAATGCCGTTTTACGGCTGAGGCCCGATCATACGCGGGACGTCTGACTCCGTAAAGGCAGGCCGGACGGCACGTCTGATCCATTGCCTTGGTCAGACAACGATTGCCGTACAGACGGGGGAAACTGATAGACTGCACCACATCAACACGCAATCTTTTTTACCTTTCTTTCTCGAGAAGACCCATGACAAGTGACCAGAGCAATCAGCAGCTTCAACAACTCTTCGACCATCTTGAACTGGAAACCCTGGACGTGGATCTGTATCGCAGCACGCACAAGAACGAGGGCTGGATGCGAGTGTATGGCGGGCAGGTTCTTGCACAGGCATTGTTGAGTGCAAGCCGCACGGTACCTGCTGATCGGCAACCGCATTCCCTGCACAGTTATTTCATGCGGCCAGGCGATCTGAACCATCCGATCATTTTCGTGGTGGAACGTTTACGAGATGGCAAGAGCTTCAATACGCGTCGCGTGAGCGCGATGCAGAACGGCGAAGTCATCCTCAATCTGGCGGCGTCCTTTCAGGTGCTGGAAGCAGGGCTTTCGCATCAGAGCGAGATGCCAACAGTGCCACCACCGGAACATTGTCTGACACGCAAGCAGTTGGCGGAGCAATACAAGGACTCGATGTCAGCAGAAATGCTGGCGCGCTTCTCTCGCCCATTTGCAATCGACCTTCGCCAGGTCGAATCGGAAAATTATCTGCATCCTGAAAAACGCCCACCAACTCGCAGCGTGTGGATGAAGCTGAACACCACTTTGCCCGATGATTATGCCTGGCACGCCCATATCCTTGCGTATGCTTCAGACATGACCATCCTTGAAACCAGTCTGCGCCCCCATGGCATGAGTCTGTTCTCCAACCGCCTGCAGGTCGCCAGTCTGGATCACGCGATGTGGTTTCACCGCCCCTTCCGTGCAGACGAGTGGTTGCTGTATGTGCAGGACAGCCCTTCCAGCTCGGCAGGACGCGGCTTCAGTCGTGGCAATATTTTCAGGCAGAGTGGCGAGCTGGTGGTGTCGGTGGCTCAGGAAGGGTTGATCCGGGTGCGTGAGAAATAATCTGCTTTGATTAGAGTGTGTGGAAGAACCGCTCCGTTCTGGGAAGATAGGAATTCTCGTAATCCAGCGACAGTACCACACTATCGGAGCGCCCCACGATTTCGCTGCGCGGCACAAAACCAATCACACGGGAGTCTGCGCTGTTGTCGCGATTATCGCCAAGCACGAAATAAGAGTCATCCGGCACCTCTACTGGGCCATAGGATGACAGGCGACCGCCGCGCGTCATCCTTACGGTGTACTCTCGCAAGTCATTATCGCCAGAGTTGTCGGCTTGTATACTCTCTCTCATATCCCGCGCGAAGTCGGATCCGTCGAAGTCGCTTGCGTCCTCAACGAGGCTGTAATGCAACGGTTCACCGTTGACATACACAACATCACTACGCACTTCCACCACATCACCTGGCACGCCAATGACTCGCTTGACCAGGCGTAACTCGGAAACAGCGGAATCGAAGATGATGATGTCCCCACGCTGGGGGTCGGCGAGCCGCAACAGAGAAATGTGCGTCAATGGCAAACGCAGATCGTAGGCAAGCTTCTTCACGAAAATTCTGTCGCCTTCAATGATGGTCGGCTTCATCGAGCCGGTCGGCACATCACTCCAGTCTGCCACCGCACTGCGGAACGCAATCATCAACACCAGAAATACCGCCACTGCGCGAAACTCCATCCAGAAATTGGCGGTGTAACGTTTCAGATTGTGCAACTTGTCCGGATCAATCATGAATCACCTTAATCGCAAGTCCCGCAACAGAGTTCCCGCGCGCAGACAATCTTCCTCGTGGTCCTCATCCCGCCATGGTTCGGCCACGGCGTCCTTCATCCACTCCAGCATGGGCGGCAGCGCGAGCAATCGTTGCGCGTAGGCCGTTGCCGGAGCGTCCAGCCTCAGGCCGTAAGTCTGTACGCGAAATGCCACCGGGCAGTAGAACGCATCCACAGCAGTGAACTGCGGTCCCGCCAGAAATGGACCACCGAAGCGATCGAGTCCCTCTTTCCACAATTCATTGACCCGCGCAATGTCCCTGCGCAGCGCATCACCTGTTTCGTGCAGTCGAATCTCCACGCCGACATTCATTGAACAGCGCTCGCGCAACACGGCGAACCCCGAATGCATTTCTGCGGAAGCCGAGCGCGCCCAGGCACGAGTCATCTGCTCCGCTGGCCAGACATTCGCATGCTGCTCTGCCAGAAACTCTGCGATGGCAAGCGAATCCCAGATAGTGCCATGATCCGTCACCAAAGCAGGCACCTTGCCGCTCGGTGAGAAACGACGGAATTCTTCCCAGTTGGAATTAGCCGTGAACGGGACCAGACGTTCCTCGAATGGAATGTCGAGAACACGCATGAGTATCCACGGTCGCAGTGACCAGGATGAGTAATTCTTGTTGGCGATGTAGAGAGTCAGCATGTGCGCCCCTGATACTGCGAATCCATGACTACAGATCCACCTGCCTGTGTTGCGTGCCCTCGCCTGCTGTGATGAAGAGCATGGTACTCGGAGCATGCACCTTTGCCGTGTGCCACATACCAGTCGGCACCAGCACCCAGCCACCACAATCCCGCAGTGGCATCACCCGGTTGCCAGTCTTTTTTTCGAGAATGAAATCAACCGATCCGGACAACAGCACGACGATTTCATCCCCGTTAGGATGCATCTCCCACATGGGCCAGTTCTCACTGAAGCTGTGAGTCGTCACCAGATACTCATTGTGAAAGTCACCCAGTGCGCCGCTGCTCAGATCCTTCCAGAAACTGTCGCCCACCGGCATTGGTTGCGCTGACGCATCAGGTCGCAAGCGAAAATAAGTACTGTCCAGATGAAACGGTCCGGCCTCTCGACTCATGGACACAACCTCTTGTTATTATGATTTCCGTTACGCGTCGGATTGCTTCTTCAGCAGATCGCGAATCTCGGCAAGAAGCAGCTCCTCTTTTGATGGGGGAGGTGGCACCTCAGGAGGTGTCGGTGATGCTTCTTCTTTCTTCTTCAGGCGGTTGATGAACTTTATGGCAACGAACACGGCGAAGGCCACGATGGTGAAGTCCACCACTGTCTGAATGAAAAGTCCGTAGCGCAGTGTAACTTCTGGAACATCACCCGCTGCGGCTCTCAACACCACGGTCAGATCAGTGAAGTCTACTCCACCGAGCAGAACGCCAAGCGGTGGCATGATCACATCTGCGACAAAGGACGAAACAATCTTGCCGAATGCCGCGCCGATGATGATACCGACGGCCATATCCACAACATTGCCACGCACCGCAAATTCTTTGAATTCCTTGATGATGCTCATGCTCTAATGTTCTCCGGGGTTGTTTGCCTTGTGCCGCTTGTCCGCATCATAGCGCCATCGCTGCAGGCCAGCAAGGACGGCGGGGTTGTGTTATTGTCCTGCTCGACAGGCACACCAATATGGCACTCAGAGTCCACTCATGACAGGTGAAACATGTCCTTCGCCCAGCATTATGCAGACCACATCAAACACCTGCGCGCACTCTATGGCAGCGCACTGACTGAAACCTGCAACGCGTGCAGTGCCATTCTGCTGCACAGCGGCACAGATCAGTACTACTACGCGGATGATCAGACCGTGTCGTTTCGTGCGTATGGTCACTTCACGCACTGGTTGCCGGTCAATCGTCCCAACCAACTTGTGCTGATCGTACCTGGCGACAAGCCTGTCTACTTCCAGGTGGTGCCAAGGGATTTCTGGCATGAACAGAACATTACACTCGAAGACTGGGTAGCAGAGCCATTCACTGTCTACTTGCTGGAGAGCAGCAGCGAGGTAGCCGATCAGTTGCAGTGCCTCGGCCTGCAGCCATCACAGTTGGCGTATCTTGGAGAGAACACTCACTACGCTACCGCGATTGGCATACCACCTGCTGCCCACAATCCTCCTGCATTGCTCGACCGGCTCGACTATCACCGCGCGTACAAGACCGACTACGAAGTGGCCTGTATCCGCAAGGCCAATCGCATCGCACTGGAAGGACATATGGCAGCGCGCGCCATGTTCGAAAATGCTGGCAGTGAATACGACATTCATATGGCTTACCTGCGGGCGTGCAACATTCTGGAGGAGGAGACACCCTATACTAACATCGTCGCGCTCGATGAGAAGTCCGCAATTCTGCATTACCAGTACAAGCGCCGCGAGGTCGCTCCGCAAAGCCAGGTGCTGTTGATCGACGCCGGCTGTCGCGTCAATGGCTACTGCTCGGACATCACGCGCACTTCCACTCGTGAACACACCCTGTCGTTGTTCAGTGATCTGGTAGAGGCAATGGAAGAACTGGAAGTGGGCCTCGTGCAACGCGTTGTGCCGGGCATCTCGTATCTCGATATTCACATTGCAGCGCAGCAGGGTGTGACAGAGATACTGTTGGAGCATGGAATCTGTCACGGTTCCTTCGACGAGCTGATGCAGCAGAAAATCAGTACGCTGTTCATGCCGCACGGTGTCGGACACTTGCTTGGTATTCAGGTGCACGATGTCGGTGGCAGGCAGATCAACACGCTTGGCGACATCAAGGCACCACCCTCCGAGTATCCAGCACTGCGCAACACCCGCAAGATCGAGAAGGGACAGGTGTTCACCATCGAGCCCGGCCTGTATTTCATTCCCCAGTTGCTCAATCCGGAGCGCAACAACTCTCAACAGCCTGAGCGCGGCAAGCTGATCAACTGGGACCTGGTGGATGCCCTGATCCCGCTGGGCGGGATCAGGATCGAGGACAATGTGCTGGTTACAGCCAGTGGAGTGGAAAACCTGACGCGAGTGTCAATCTAGGGAGCCTCTGAATAACGCCGCGCACAGCGGTGACAGCTACGCTGCCATCCGAGCGCCGACGGCACGAACTGCTGCGCCTGGTTAGTTGCTTAGTCAGCGTTGCGAAGTGATAGCATATATGCAGCCATCTGGCGCATGAATAATTCCATAGTCATAGACACCAGCGTGCTGATCAATGCCCTGCTGGGTCCTGGCGGCCCGGACAGAGAGCTGATCCGCCTATGCTTGCAAGGGCATTACAAGCCATTGATTAGCAATACCTTATTTTTGGAATATGAAGACGTGATAAGCCGCTCTCATATCCTGGAGCCATGCCCGCTGACGCCCAATGAGCTGCGAGAATTGCTCAATGCCTATTACAGCATTTGCGAGTGGGTGCCCATTTACTATCTATGGCGCCCAAACCTGCCCGACGAGGGCGACAATTTTTTAATTGAGCTTGCCGTTGCCGGCAATGCCTACTGTGTTGTTACCAACAATGTCAGGGATATCAAAACTTCTGAACTGATATTTCCCGGGCTGCACATAATGACACCTGAGCAATTTTTACGAGGATAACAACATGGCTACTTTAACCATCCGGCTACCCGACGACAAACACAACCGATTAAAAGCATTGGCTCGTCGCAAAAAAATGAGCGTCAACAAACTGATTGAAGAAATTTCAACTCAAACCCTGGCCGAGTTTGGTAGCGAAACACGTTTCCGTACTTTGGCCGCCTCTGGCGATGTTAAACGAGGCCTTGAACTTTTGGACAAGCTCGACGCCGCGGCGCAGGGCAACTAACGAGGCTGTAGAAGAATCCAATTCTCGCTCTCTGAATCGCCCCGAGTTCTCTAGACACTCTGGCAAGCCCCCGATTTACTAGACACCTGACAGCTTCATTAAGTACTGCTCTTCAAACTTCGTTGGTGGCACGCCGTTGTTGTTGCCATGCCTGCGCACCGGGTTGTAAAACAGTTCGATGTAATCGAACACATCTGCTCGGGCTTCATTCCTTGTTTTGTATATGTGCTTCTTTATTCTCTCTGTCTTGAGCAGCGAGAAGAAGCTCTCTGCCACGGCATTGTCATGGCAATTTCCTCGACGGCTCATGCAGGTGACGTCCCCCCACGATAAGAGAGCCTCAATAGGTGTTATGCCTTGCCAGACTCATTCAGATTCTCTCTTTGAGAGTAGAGTAAATCTTACCCTTCTCCCGCTTGCCAACAGCCAATACATAAACCAGCAACTCGTCATCTACGATCTCATAAGCCAATCGGTAACCAGCTGAACGAAGTTTGATTTTGTAAACGGAGTCGTAGCCGCGCAGCTTGTCTCCAGGCACTCTCGGATTTTCCAATCGCTCGGCCAATTTGTTCTTGAATTGGCTCCTGATAGGAGCGCCGAGTTTTTCCCACTCCTTCAATGCAACAGGAAGAAATCGAAGCTTATAGGTCATCCAAAAACACCGCTATTGCCTGCACTTTATCGCCCCTTCTCTCTTCCACGAGTTTTGCGAGTTCCAGATCTTCAAGCATGTCCATCAAGGCCTCATAGGTCTCGGCTGGAATAAGGTAAGCGGCTGGTTTGTTGTGGTTCAGCACCGCAATGGGAGATCCGCAGGCTTGGGCAAGCAAGGCAGAAGGATTTTTCTTCAGTTCTGAGATACTTACAGAGAAATCAGCTAATACTTGACGCATAGAAACCTCACTTTAGGGCTTTATTTGGGTCTCATATTAGCTCATATATCCGGCGGCGGCTACGGATTTGTAGGCATAACGAGGCTGTAGAAAAACCTGCTTTCAGGACTTTCTGTAGCCTGCTCAATTATTGTTGGATAACTTATAACTTCAAATCAGCACCCGGTGCAATTGAAGTCTCCACTGGCTCGAAAAATGTCTGAGACAGATCCTGCGATGTGACCGGCCCGCTACGCAGCCAATCTCCCATAATTCATCAACTTCTCTATGTTGTGGATCATGCAATACAACTGCCATTGGCCTTGTACTTTCTTGCGACCCCTCAAGCCAAATCGATTCAATCCCTTGTGAACGGTGATGTTGCCAAACACCGGCTCCACCACAGACATCCGATGGCTATAGATCTGCTTACCCTTCTGACTATCAACCCGCACTCTCATCCAATCCGTGTAGCCCGTTGTGCTGGCTTTGCCTTTTTCCACTATGAATGATACTTGTCGGCCATGACCTTCGCGCGTGTCAGCCGAGCTCGGGTTTCTCATGCATTGGGTTTTCAACGTGCACGCTCTGCACTTGCTCAACCGTCCTTCGAAGTACAGCTTCCGATTGCCGTGCATATCTGTGCGCTCACTGCGCAACCACATCGATTCTCCTGCTGGGCACACGCAAGTCTTGTACTTCTGATTCAGCAGGAACTCACTTGGTGCAAACCCTTGAGGCTGCTTCTTCTCATTCTGGTGACGCTTTCCGTACTTGCTCTTTTGATCCGCGAATTTGGGATCACGACTGCGGAACTGATTGTCCGGCACATAGGCATTGATGCCTTGATCGTGCAGGTACTGCATGTTCGCCTCGTTGGCAAAACCAGTGTCGGCAGTGAGCACTGTGCCCGTGGCATAGATGTTTCTGCTGATGCGAAGGCGTTTGTAGCACTCTTTTATGAGCTCTGTTACAGGCTGAAGTGTGTGGTGTTCCTGGCCTTCACCAAAGGCCTGCGCTTCAATGATGATCTGGTGCTTCTTGTCCACGGCCGCCACGCCGTTATAGCCCTGAATGGTGCCTTTGCTAGTGGTCATCTTGGCGCTTTGGTTATCGGTGATATTACTCTTCACTTCCTTGAGACTGCGACCCTTGCCCATCCGTGGCGCGGCTGTCTTTAGAAACTTGTCGATCCGCTCGCTGGCGCTGTTGAGCGTCTCGATGGTTTGCTGCAATCGCTTTGCTCTGTCCTGTTCGGCTGACTCATTTTTATCGATGCGCTTGTGTTCCTTGATGTGGTGACAAATTTGACGCCGGAGTTTATCGCGCTTGTCACTCAGCTCCTTCAACGTGCCAGACCACTCCTTGGCGGCGTTGGAGGACATCTTGCAACCATCAATGGCAAACAATTCATTCCCCAACAGACCCTGCTCATGACACACCAGCAGAATTTGTTCGAAAATCTCTTCTATCTGTTCGGTGTAACTGCTGACGAAATTTGCGATGGTCGTGAAGTGTGGGACGCTGTCGCAGGACAGTGCTTTGAAGATGATGTTGGTCTGGCAACACCACTGGATCTGTCGGCTTGAAGTGATGCCCTTTGAGTACGCGAACAGAATGATCTTTAGCAAAATGGCTGGATCGTATGCAGGCCTGCCGTTGTCATCGTTACTATAGTTCGGGTAGTAGACAGACAAATCGAGTTTATTGTCGATCAGGTAATGAATGGCGTGTTCAAACGTACCCGGTTGCAACTGCTCTTCGTAATTGATCACCACCATCGCAGACTGATTGTAGTCGTAGTGTTTGAACTTTGGCATGTGTCGTACCCGATTTGGTTGCGGTGCCACATTTTAACAGAACAATCGGTTATTGGGGTTTTTATACAGCCTCAACGCCGTTCCTCAGCGGCAAAAGCATAGTGGCGTGGCTTTTGCGCTTTTTGCAAAAGGCATGACACTATGATTTTGTCCGACTGGAGGACTTTGTTAGGCATTTTGCGCTCTATGCTTTGCTATACCCCACAACCTCAGAACGAGACCAATGTACACTGTCGTCATGAAGCTATGGATAAGCGGCTTTTCCCAAAATGTGCCAAGAAGAAGCGATACGATTGGAATTAAGGCAAAAACTAACGCTATAGCCCTTAACCCGATTGGGGTGATAAAACTTGCTTGACCTTTGGGGCTTACAAACAATAAACGTAGAGACAAATAGAAAACCCACAAGCTTCCAGCCAAGAATAATGTTCCCAGCGAAACGGTTAAAAAGCTCGGCGGAACGTTTGGAGCCAGTAACAGTGCTGAAGACCCAATTACACATATAAGGGTAAACGGAGCCAACACCATACCCAAAGGGATCGTTACCCATCTCGGCAATGTTTTTGGTTCTATCTCTTCGTAATTTTCCATGCTCATTCTTGCCTTCACCAAATATCTCGTAGATGTTCCTAATCTGTTATTTTTCAGCAGCGCAATTAGCTCGCTGATCGAAACAGTTTGTTGGCTCTTTGGATATTCTCCAGCCCAAAGCGCCTGAAATGAAAAGCCATCAGTAGTTGAATTAAATAGATTGAGAAGATTCTGGCAATAGTTATCCAATCGGTCGACTTCAAATATCCAAAAAGAAGCATTCCAATCTGCTTGGTCGCTCAAATACTCATGCAAACTGAATTCCTCGGAAGCATGCTTGGACAGTTTTGCAGGGCTATCTGCGATCTCAATTTTAGTAACGAGGCTCATCGTCCGGGCGCCTAACGCCCTTGTATTGTTGTTCGGAGAGTTAATTAGCTCTTTTGATTATTCGTTCCAAACGGGTAAATTGAGGCCCACCTTCAGTAAGCGCTGAAGGCCACCTTGCAGTAGCTTGTTAACGCCCAGGTTCGTAAAAACCGGGAACAAGT